>NZ_CP119572.1:0-1248504 GCF_029278605.1 Cupriavidus sp. WKF15 | reverse complement strand
CGGCGTCGAAGTCCGGCAGGTCGACTTCGCGCTGCGGCGCCGCGGCGCCTTCGCGCGCGCCCTCCAGCGCCACCCAGCTTCCGCCGACCGCATCGGCACGCAGCAGGCCGTAGAACGGCAGCTGGCAATCCTCCTCGACCTCGCTGGTCTTGCGCTTGAGGCGCATCGCACTCTGCGTCTTGTAGTCGAGCACGGCATGCGCGCCATCCGGTCCCTGGTCGAGCCGGTCGATGCGGCCGTTCAGCCGGATCGGCTTGCCGTCGGGCATGGGCAAGTCCACGCCGGCGTCGATCTCGCCGCCGCGCCAGAACCATCCTTGCGCTTCGCGCCCGGTCTGCCACGACACATAGGTCGGCAGCACTTCGCACCAGCGCCGGTAGTAGCCGATCGCGTTGCCGTCCTCGGCCATCAGCGCGCCAAAGACGTCGTCCGAGATTTCGCGCAGCCGGTCGAGCCGCGCCGCCTCCGGCACCACGTCGCCGCGCTCGCGCCGCGCCTGCAGTTCGCGGTGGTAGCGCAACAGCACGCGGTGCAGCAGCTCGCCGATGTCGCGCTTCTCCAGGTCTTCGCTCACGGCATCGAGCCCCGCCAGCCCCAGCATGCGGCCGGCAAAGAACTGGTAGGGACAGCGTCGCAGCATGTTGTAGGCCTGCGCGCTCCAACGGGCCGGCACCAGCTCCGGCGCCGACGGCGCCGGCATGCCGCGCGTGTCGGCGAACGTCTGGTGGACGAGCGGCGCCATGCTCGCTTCAAGCGTCACACCGGCGCGCGCGCAGCACGCGGACAGGCGCTCGATCCAGCCGGACACATGCCTGGGCTCGCCGCGTCCGCCCAGGCGCTGCCAGGTCAGCACCACCTCGTCGTTGTTGAGCAGCACTTCCGCCAGGTCGCGGGCCTGCTGCGCAAAGCGTGCTTCGCGGTCTTCCAGTTCCAGTTCGCGGCGCATCTGGTTGGAGAAGAACATCAGCTCCGCAGCGCTCGACGGCAGTTGCGCGTCGTCGCATCCCACCACCACGACGCCGTCGAACCGACGCATGCGAGCACCGTTCAGCGGCAGGATGGTGATCCGGGCCGCGCTGCTGGCCGAAGGCTCCTTGTACGCCACCGACTCCAGCAACGCGGACAGCATCGAGCGGAATTCCGCTTGCGACAGCGTGGCGTGCGAACTGGTCTCGTCCGATGGCAGGTCCTGCAGCCGCGCCAGCGCGTCAAGCAACTGGCGGCCGGCCTCATCCGCGGCGAGCGCGGCGCGCATGCCGAGCGCGTCGAGGGTACCGTCCAGGCAGCCCAGCCAGACCGACAAAGGGTGCTGCGCGACGCCGCGCGGCCAGCGGCCGGCCTCATCGGCGAGCACGACAAGTAGTTGACCCGCGCTGCGGCGCACCGCTTCCGCGCGCTCGATTTCCGCGTCTTCAGCTTCTGCCGGCGCCGCAGGCAGTGCACCGGACAGGTGGCGTAGCCGGTCCCATCCGCCGCTGATATTGTCGCGGCGGACGCGGCGCTCGATCAGTGCGATGGCGACGCCGCGGTCCGGGAATTCGGGCAGGCAGAACGGGCTCTTCAGCAAGTCGAGCAGCGCAGCGGTGTCGCCATCGCGCACCAGCAAGTCGAACCAGCGCATCAGCGCGGCGGCCGCGCGCGTGGTGGACAGCTTCCAGCCGGTCTCATCGCGCACCGGCGCGCCGGCACGGGCGAGCAGCGCCCGCACTCGCCTTGCCACGACGCGATCGTGCGCGACCAGTGCAATATTGCGGCGCCCCGCGTTGAGCCATTGCACAAGCTGATCGGCCGCGGCCGCCGCTTCATCCTCGAAACGGGCGGCGCCGATGACGCGGATCGATGGCCGCGCTTGCGGCAGCACTGGCAGGGCCTGCGCGAATGGCGGCGCATCATCGTCATGCGCGATACGCGCTTCGGGCCACAGGGCGACCAGCGTGTCATACCAGCCGGCAGCTTCGGCGTCGCCGTCACCCGACCAGTCGTAGCCGATCTCCAGCACGGGCACGAGCTCGGCGGCATCGCGCAAAAAGGCAGTCTCGATCGGCGTAGGCGGTGTCGGACCGACCCAGACCACCGGCCCCGAGAGTTGCTGCGCGAGCTGGCGCAATGCGCGCCGGCGCGAAGGCAGAGGATCGTCCGGACCTGACAGCGCCTGCCAGAACGCCAGCACGATGCGCGCCTCTTCGCCAAGCAGCCGCTCGGACAGGTGCGCATAGGTGCGTTCCAGCGCGCCCTGCAGCAGCGACGCCCGGTCCATGCCGTCCAAGGCTTCGCCGTCGCTCACGGCGGCGTCCTCGAGCCAGCGCGTATTGAGCTCGTCGCAGATCGACAGCAGGGTCTGCGCCAGGCCCCACGCCGCGGATTCCGTTTGCGCGCCGAACGATCGCCTCAGCCAGTCCTGCGCGCGCACCGCCTGCTGCACGGCCAGCAGGCGCGCGGGATGGCTTCGCACCGGCGTGCCATCGGGCGGCAGGTCGAGCAGCCAGTGGCCGAGCGTCAGGACGCGGGGCAGCAGCCGCGGCCGCCCGGCCGCGCGCGCCACGGCATCGAGTGCCATGCGCACGCCGGGAATCTGCGCCGCGGTCGGAACGACGACGTGTGCGGCGGCTTGCGGCACGCCGCAGTGGTCCAGGAAATGCCAGGCGGCCGCAGCGGCCTGGTCAAGGAAGTCCGGACCGGGACGAAAGCGCAGCGGCGTCATGGGCGCGGGCGCCGCGGCTTACGCGGACTGCGGAAGGGAACGGGTGGAAACAAGGGACGCAAGCAACGGCAATGGCGAAAGCAACGAAGCCCCGCTTCCCGCACAACGCACGGTTCGGGGCGCGATTTGAAGTCCGAGCGGGTGGCCCCGCGCCGGATCAGTCCGAACGACGCTCCAGCCGCGCCCGGATCTCGCGCGCCGTTTCGAGCAGGCCTTCGTAGCCCGAGCGCGCGTGTTCAGGCAGGTCCGGGTCGCCGACCAGCGTGCCCAGTGTCTCGATGATGCTGTACACCAGCCCCTTGGCCGCGCCGCTGGCGATGCTGTCCGTCTCGACCGCGCTGCTGATGTGATCCAGCGCGTCGCTCAGGTGTTCCACATCCGGAGACGCCGGCTCGGCGTCGGGCTGCGTGGGCTTGCGGGAATCGGGAGTCATGTCGATGGCCTTGTCAATGGCGCATGGCGCGCAGGAATTGCTGCCCTTCTATTCTACGCGTCCGGCGGGCGCATCAGGCACACGTCGGTCAAATCCGGGCAGAGCGCCAGCGCACTCGAAAGTGCCGCTTGTCCCACATGATCGATTGCCGGAATCTCTTGGCCCCATTGAAACAACCATTCATGCGAACCGGAAATCCAAGGCAGAATATAAGCACCGCCTGAGATTATCCGGGCCGCTAACGGGGCCTTTGGGGAGCCGTCTTGAAAATCCGCAAACTGGTAACATATCGACGAAACCGGGGCGCGACAGCGGCCGCCGCGGCGAATCTCCGCCAGGCGCCGTCAGGCGAATCCGGAGATTCTCATGTAAGGTAGCAGTTCGGCCATTCCCAACCATTGACATAAACTGAGCGAAACCAGAGGTTTTCCGCCATGAGTGAACAAATCAAGTATGTGAGCGACGCCTCGTTCGACGCCGACGTCCTCCAGTCCGACAAGCCGGTCCTGCTCGACTTCTGGGCGGAATGGTGCGGCCCCTGCAAGATGATCGCCCCGATCCTGGACGAAGTGGCCAAGGATTACGGCGACAAGCTGCAGATCGCCAAGATCAACGTCGATGAGAACCAGCAAGTGCCCGCCAAGTTCGGCATCCGCGGCATCCCGACACTGATCCTGTTCAAGAATGGTGCAGTCGCGGCCCAGAAGGTCGGCGCACTGTCCAAGTCGCAGCTCACGGCGTTCCTCGACGGCAACCTGTAAGCGCTTGCCTGCCGGAGCCCTGGCATGGGCTCCGGGTTTCCCACGATCCGATGTGCGTGCGCCACCCTCTGGCGCCCCGGTCGGATTGTGCTAAGATGCCACCAACAACTTCCCCGAGCGTTCGCTCATTTCTTTCCCCCTTCCCTCTAGGTCTCGCCCGTCCGGGCCTTCTGTACCCCTTGTCTATGCACCTGACAGAACTCAAATCGCTTCACGTGTCTGCGCTTCTCGAAATGGCGGCAACGCTCGAGATCGACAACGCACAGCGGATGCGCAAACAGGAACTGATGTTTGCGATCCTGAAGAAGCGCGCCAAGATGGGCGAAACCATCTACGGAGACGGCACGCTGGAAGTTCTGCCAGACGGTTTCGGTTTCCTGCGCTCGCCGGAAACCTCGTACCTGGCCAGCACGGATGACATCTACATCAGCCCGTCGCAGATCCGCCGCTTCAACCTGCATACCGGTGATTCGATCGAAGGCGAAGTGCGCACGCCCAAGGACGGCGAGCGTTACTTTGCACTGGTCAAGGTCGACAAGGTCAACGGGCAGCCGCCCGAAGCGGTGAAGAACCGCATCATGTTCGAGAACCTGACGCCGCTGCACCCGAACCGGCCGCTCCAGCTCGAACGCGACATCAGGGCCGAAGAGAACATCACCGGCCGCATCATCGACATGATCGCGCCGATCGGCCGCGGCCAGCGCGCGCTACTGGTGGCCTCGCCCAAGTCCGGCAAGACCGTGATGCTGCAGCACATCGCACACGCGATCGCCAACAATCATCCGGAAGCGGACCTGTTCGTGCTGCTGATCGACGAGCGCCCGGAAGAAGTGACCGAAATGCAGCGCTCGGTGCGCGGCGAAGTCGTGGCCTCGACCTTCGACGAACCCGCCATCCGCCACGTGCAGGTCGCCGAAATGGTGATCGAAAAGGCCAAGCGCCTGGTCGAACTGAAGCGCGACGTGGTCATCCTGCTGGACTCGATCACCCGCCTGGCACGTGCCTACAACACCGTGGTGCCCGCATCGGGCAAGGTGCTGACCGGCGGTGTCGACGCCAACGCGCTGCAGCGCCCGAAGCGCTTCTTCGGCGCCGCGCGCAACCTGGAAGAAGGCGGTTCGCTGACCATCATCGCCACCGCGCTGATCGAGACCGGCAGCCGCATGGACGACGTGATCTACGAAGAGTTCAAGGGCACCGGCAATATGGAAGTGCACCTGGAGCGTCGCCTTGCTGAAAAGCGCGTCTATCCGTCGATCAACCTGAACAAGTCCAGCACGCGCCGCGAGGAGCTGCTGATCAAGCCGGACATCCTCCAGAAGATCTGGATCCTGCGCAAGTTCATCTCCGACATGGACGAAGTCCAGGCCATGGAATTCATCCTGGACAAGATGAAGGCAACGAAGAACAACGCAGAGTTTTTCGATATGATGCGCAGAGGCGGCTAAGCCTCCGGCATCTTCGCCCAGCGAACAAAAGGCGTGCCGCGGCACGCCTTTTTGTTTTGTCGCTTTTTTTGTCGCATTGCCAGGGCCGGCCCCGGCTTCCGGCCCTCACCGCACCATGCTTGGCAAACTGACCCAATTCCTGCGCACCCGCTCGAAAGCCCGCAAGCTCGAGCACTACGCCATCCCCGATGCGCTGTGGGAGCGCACCGTGTCGGCACTGCCGTTCGTGCAGCGCTACGCCGAGGACGACCTGCGAGCGCTGCGCGAACTGGCCACGCTCTTCATCGCAGAGAAGGAATACTCCACCGCGCACGAACTGCCGCTGACCGACGACATGGTGGTCAGCGTCGCGGTACAGGCTTGCGTGCCCATCCTGCGTCTGGGCATCGAGTGGTATCGTGGCTGGCACGGCATCGTGTTGTACCCGGGCGAATTCATCATCCGGCGTACGGTGCAGGACGAAATCGGGCTGGTTCACGGCATCGTCGAGGAAGCCAGTGGCGAAGCCTGGGAACATGGGCCGGTCATCTTGTCCTGGCCCGATGTCGACACCCCCGGCGGCGGTGCCGATACCGGGCACGATGTGCCCGCCGACACGTACAACGTCGTGGTCCATGAATTTGCCCACAAACTGGACATGCTCGACGGCGAGCCCGACGGCATTCCGCCGTTTTCGCGGATATTGCACCCGGGCGTCGACGCCGAAGCCTGGGCCGAGACTTTCCTGACCGAGTACGACCGGTTCGCCGAAACCTGGGATCGGCACCCTGCTGAAGCCTGGGAGCATCCCGAACGGCTGCCTCCTGCGCTCCGCCTGATCGACCCGTATGGCTGCGAAGCCCCTAGCGAGTTCTTTGCAGTGACGGCCGAAGCATTTTTCGTCGAACCAGCAGGCCTGAAACGTCACTGGCCCGTGATCTACCAATGCCTGGCCACGTTCTTCCGGCAGGATCCCGCCGGCGCATCGGTGTAAGCTGCCGATTCCGGCGCTGGCCGGTTCGACGCGAATTGCGGCCGCGCTTCCCCAAGCCATTGCTTTTCTGCCATAATCCCGGTTTGCCCGTAATCGGCAAGTGGTTCGTCTCGCACCTCGGCAGTGTGCCGGCAGCGCGCAACGGACTGGCTACCCAACCAGAAAGGAATCACCATGAAAGAAGGCATCCACCCGAATTACCGCGAAGTCGTGTTCCAGGACATGTCGAGCGACTTCAGCTTCATCACGCGTTCGACCATCCAGACCAAGGACACGATCGTGAAGGACGGCAAGGAATACCCGCTGGCCAAGATCGAAGTCTCGTCGGAATCGCACCCGTTCTACACCGGCACCCAGAAGATCATGGACACCGCCGGCCGCGTCGAAAAGTTCCGCCAGAAGTTCGGCAGCAAGCTGGGCAAGGCTGCGAAGTAATCGCTCCTGCGAACACCCGTTTGCGTGGCGCCAGCGGACAGATGTTCCGGTGCCATGCAGACCCGCAAAGAGGCAGCAGCGGCTGCCTCTTTGCATTTGTGCCTTCCCACCGTTCCGGCCCTGGCGCCGTCACTCGCTTGCCGCTGCCGGGCCCGTCCCGCGCTGCCGAACCGATCCGCCGATGCGTGAAGCCAAGACTTCTCCCGTTCAGTTGACCGCCGCCGCAACGGGCGCGTTGCCGCGCGCCCTGCTGCTGGCGATCTGCATCATCTACGGGCTGACCGGCCTGTTCCACCGCGACCCGTGGAAGAACGAGGATGCGGCCGGTTTCGGCGTGATGTGGCAACTGGCGACGGGCGGCGCGCATGACTGGCTGATGCCCAACATCGCCGGGCGCCCGTTCACCGACGATGGTCCGCTGGTCTTCTGGATCGGCGCGGCCATGATTCGCCTGTTCGGCAATTGGCTTGGCGCTCCCGATGCGTCGCGCCTGGCTACGGCGCTGTGCTTCTTCGGTACCTGCGCTTTTATCTGGTACACCACCTACCTGCTCGGGCGCCGAGACGAGGTCCAGCCGTTCGCCTATGCCTTTGGCGGCCAGCCCAGCGCGCGCGACTATGGCCGCACGCTGGCTGACGGCGCCCTGCTGGTGTTCCTGGCCTGCGTGGGGCTGGCGGTCCGCGGCCATGAGACGACCGCGCAGGTCGGCCAGGTCGCGCTGATTGCCATGATCCTTTACGGACTGGTGCGTAGCCTCGACAAGCCCATACATGGCAGCCTGGTGTTCGGGCTCGGCCTGGGCGCGCTGACCCTGGCGAGCGGGCCGATCCTGCCCCTTGCCTTGCTGGTTGCCGCGGTGATCTGCGCAGCCGTCTGCGCCCCGCTGCCCTGGCGGCGTCTGGCGGCTATCGGCGTGCCGCTGGCCCTGCTGATTGTCGCGGCATGGCTCGCCGCCGCGTATTTCGGCACCCCGGACCGGAGCGAGGCCGTGACGTTCATCCGCGAGTGGGCCCGCTATGACCGTCGCAGCTACGGCGCGCCGAACATGCAGACGTTCGGCTTCAATATGCGCAACCTGTTCCTGTACGCATGGCCGGTCTGGCCAATCGCGGCCTGGGCCTGGGTAGCGTGGGCCGGCATGCGCCGCGCCCCGCATGTCGCGCTGCCGCTGGCGCTGCTGCTGCCGACACTGGTGCTGCTGTTCCTGCAGACCAATGCCAGCGATGCGCAGTTCATCCTGCTGCTGCCGCCGATGGCGATGCTCGGCGCGTTCGCACTGCCTACGCTCGCGCGCGGCGTGATCAACGCAATCGACTGGTTCGCGCTGCTCTTCTTCACCATTTTCGGCGGCACGGTGTGGTTCCTGTGGGTCGCCAAGACCACGGGATGGCCGCCGCGCATCGCGAGCAACGTCTTCCGGCAATTGCCCGGCTTCCAGCACCACTTCAAGCTTTCCTCGGTCATCTTCGCCTTGCTGGTCACAGTGGCCTGGGTGCTGGTCGTACGCTGGCGGCTGTCGCGGGCGCCCAAGCAGATCTGGCGCCCGGTAGTGATCTCCGCCGCCGGCACCACGCTGATGTGGGTCATAGCCATGACGCTGTGGCTGCCGTCGATCAACTACGGCAAGACCTACCGCGACGTCGTCGAGGCCGCCGCCATGGCGCTGCCGCCCACGTACCAGTGCGTGCAACCGATTCGCATGGGCAATGCCCAGCTTGCATCATTCGCCTACTTTGGCCATTTCCGCTTCGGCGGCCCGGAAGACGATTGCGACATCCTGCTGCGGCACGACAGCGCCGACTACGGCGAACCCAGCAAGATCTCGCACTTCGAATGGCGTCTGATCTGGGAAGGCCGCCGGCCCGCCGACCGTGACGAGCGCTTCCGCATGTATCGCCTGGTCGATACCTCGCGCGCCACGCACGCACGGCCCGAACTGCCTCGGCACCGCCTGCCCCAGTAACCCTCAATCCTCCCGCCGGCGGCATGGCTGGCGGCCGCGCCGCCGCTGCCGGCTGACTCTCAGGCGCATCGAAGCGCCTGCGCGAAAAACGGCATGAACCTGCTTCACGATCTGCGGCGTATCGCCCATCTTGCCGCGCCGGTCCTGGTCGGCCAGCTCGCCGTCATCACGTTTGGCGTCATGGACACGATCATGGCCGGGCGCGCCTCCGCGAGCGACCTTGCCGCGGTCGGGCTCGGCGGTTCGATCTATGTGACGATCTACATCAGCCTGATGGGCGTGCTGCAGGCCCTTGCGCCGATCGCGGGGCAACTCTACGGCGCAGGCCGCAGCGAACAGATCGGCAGCGAGGTCAGGCAAGCCGCCTGGCTCGGACTGGCGTTGTCCGTTCCCGGCGTGCTCCTTCTCATGTTTCCGGAACCGCTGCTCGCCTTTGCCAAGGCGCCGCCGGAACTGGTCGACAAGGCCAGCCAGTATTTGCATATCGGCGCATTCGGCCTGCCCGCGGCGCTTGGCTTTCGCATCTATTCCGCGCTCAATAACGCGCTATCGCGCCCGGTCATGGTGACGGTGCTGCAGATCGTCGGCCTGGCACTGAAGGTGCCGCTCAACGCCTGGTTCATCAACGGAGGCCTTGGCATGCCCGCCATGGGCGGACCGGGATGCGCGCTGGCGTCGACGCTGATCAGCTGGGGCTGGTGCATTGCCGGCCTGCTGATCCTTCGCCATAGCGCGATCTATCAACCCCTGAAGATTTTTTCCGCCTGGAGCTGGCCTGTACCGGCACAGTTGCGCGCAATGCTCCGGCTAGGCGTGCCGATGGGGCTCACCTACCTGATCGAGATCACGTCCTTCACACTGATGTCGATCTTCATCACGCGCATGGGCACGGTCACCCTTGCCGGGCACCAGATCATTGCCAACCTCGGTGCCGTGGCCTATATGCTGCCGCTATCGCTGGCCATTGCCACGTCGACACTCGTGGCACAGTCGATCGGCGCGCGCGACATGGATGGCGCCAGCCGGCTCGCATGGCGCGGTATCTGCCTGGCAGCCTCCCTTGCCATGCTGACCGACTGCCTGCTATGGCTGCTGCGGGAGCCCGTGCTGCACGCTTACACCAACGATGCCAACGTCGTGGCCGCCGCGTTGCCGCTGGTACTGTTCGTCGCCTTCTACCAGGCCTTTGATGCCATCCAGGTAATGACCGCGTTTATCCTGCGCGCCTACAAGATCGCGTTGATCCCGACGCTGATCTACGCCGGTTCACTGTGGGGGATTGGCATTGGCGGCGGCTATGTGCTGGGCTTTGGCCTGATCGGGGGGCTGCCCGCATTCACGCGCGGCGCCGCCGGTTTCTGGATCGCCAATAGCGCGAGCCTGGCCGTCGCCGGATTCCTGCTGGTGCGCTATTTCACCCGTATCAGCGCTGCGCGTGGGCATTGACGACTAATCTCAAGCGCAAAAGAAAAAACCCACATGGGATTAACCATGCGGGTTTAGTTTTGGCGGAGTGGACGGGACTCGAACCCGCGACCCCCGGCGTGACAGGCCGGTATTCTAACCGACTGAACTACCACTCCTTAGTCGGCTGCCACCTCGAACTTCGCTCGACGCAGCAATTCAGGCATTTGATTACGCCCGATGTTATGGCGTCCCCTAGGGGATTCGAACCCCTGTACTCACCGTGAAAGGGTGATGTCCTAGGCCTCTAGACGAAGGGGACAGAAACTTGTCTTTCAACACGTTCCGTCTCGCGTTGAGAAGTCCAGCATTCTAACAGACTTTTCTTCGCTTTGGAAGCATCTTTTAACTACGATGCATCCTGAATTCTGGTGGAGCTAAGCGGGATCGAACCGCTGACCTCTTGCATGCCATGCAAGCGCTCTCCCAGCTGAGCTATAGCCCCGTATTACGGCATTTACAACAATACTGCTATTCTCCGCATCAGCATTACTGCACTGCCTCAGCGAATAAAAGGATTATATACAGCCTTGATATAAACCGCAACATTTATTTTCTGCCGCGGCGATTATCAGATAATCCTCTCACTTATAAGAAAAAACCCACATGGCATTAACCATGTGGGTTTAGTTTTGGCGGAGTGGACGGGACTCGAACCCGCGACCCCCGGCGTGACAGGCCGGTATTCTAACCGACTGAACTACCACTCCTTAGTCGGCTGCCACCCCGAACTTCGTTCGACGCAGCAATTCAGGCATTTGATTACGCCCGATGTTATGGCGTCCCCTAGGGGATTCGAACCCCTGTACTCACCGTGAAAGGGTGATGTCCTAGGCCTCTAGACGAAGGGGACAGAAACTTGTCTTTCAACACGTTCCGTCTGGAACCATCCCGAACCGCGGATAATTCCGGTATTTTGGTGGAGCTAAGCGGGATCGAACCGCTGACCTCTTGCATGCCATGCAAGCGCTCTCCCAGCTGAGCTATAGCCCCTTGGCGCTACCATTTACTACTGCCTGCTTATTCGCAGCTCCGGTTAATTCACCGTTTCAAGCGAAGCCGAGATTATATATCAACCTCGATTTTTTGCAAGCCCCCAATCTGTTTTTCGTCTTGCCCTGCTTTCGCAGATTTTTGCCTGGCGGCCACAAGATTCTTTTCAGATTGCCCGCTTGTCTTGCTTGCTGACCGCGCTGCAGGGAGAACGAGATTATGGCGAAGTCCTGGCAGGAGCGCAAGTCCCCGCCAGGAATTTTCGCAACTTTTTTTACGCGCTCAGGCCAGCGGCAAGCCGGCGCAGCACGGTCTCGCGGCCAAACAGCTCCAGCACAGCGTCAATGCTGGGCGTCTGGAGCTGGCCGGCAACCAGCAGGCGCACCGGCATGGCGAGCTTGGGCATCTTCAGACCGAACTCCGCCAGCACCGCCTTGAATGTGGCGCTGATGGCTTCCCGCTTCCATTCGGGCAGTGCACCCAACTGGGCCACCAGTGCCTTCAGCGCCGGCTGGATTTCAGGCGTCAGGTGCTCGGCCTTCAGTGCGGCATCCGCTTGCGGCTCGCCACGATAGAAAAGCAGCGCCGTCTGCGCGACTTCCTTGAGCGTGTTGGCCCGGTCCTTGACCAGGGCAATCACCCCGGCCAGGTCCGCGCCCTCGACCTTGCCGCCGAGCGCCTCGATAAACGGGCGGGTCAGTTCAGCCAGGCGCGCGTTGTCGCCGACCTTGATGTAGTGATTGTTCAGCCAGGCGAGCTTTTCCGGGTTGTACTGCGCCGGCGACTTGCCCAGGTGCTCGAGGTCAAACCACTCGACGAACTGCTCGCGGCTGAAGATCTCCGCGTCGCCATGTGCCCAGCCCAGACGGGCTAGATAGTTCACCACCGCCTCGGGCAGATAGCCTTCGTCGCGATAGCCGGTGACGCTCATGGCGCCGTGGCGCTTGCTCATCTTCTCGCCGTTCTCGTTGAGCACCGTCGGCAGGTGGGCGTAGACCGGCTGCGTGCCGCCGAGCGCGCGGATGATATTGATCTGCCGCGGCGTATTGTTGACATGATCGTCGCCACGGATCACGTGCGTGATCTTCATGTCGAGGTCGTCCACCACCACGCAGAAGTTGTAGGTCGGCGTGCCGTCCGGGCGCGCAATGACGAGATCGTCCAGCTCTTCGTTGGAGATCTCGATGCGGCCCTTCACCGCGTCGTCCCACACGACGCTGCCATCGAGCGGATTGCGAAAACGCAGCACAGGCTTCACGCCCGCCGGCGGTGGCGGCAGGACCTTGCCCGGTTCCGGGCGCCAGAAGCCGTTGTAGCGCGGCTTCTCGCCACGCTCGCGCTGGGCCTCACGCAAGGCGTCCAGTTCTTCCGTGCTCATGTAGCACGGGTAGGCCAGCCCGGAGTCGACCATCTGGGCCAGGACCTCGCGGTAGCGGTCCATGCGCTGCATCTGGTAGAACGGGCCTTCGTCGATATCCAGGCCGAGCCACGCCATGCCTTCGAGGATTACGTCGACGGCTTCCTGCGAAGAGCGCTCGACATCGGTATCTTCGATGCGCAGCACGAAATCGCCCTTCATGCGGCGGGCAAACGCCCACGGATAAAGCGCGGATCGGATATTGCCGAGGTGGATGAAGCCGGTCGGGCTCGGCGCAAAGCGGGTGCGGACGCGTTGGGTCATGGCGGTCGGGAACAAACAAAAAAGCCCGCGCGGACGCGCGCAGGCTGGAATATGTCGGTGCTGCATTATAGCAAGCACGGCCGGCCGCCCTGCCCGCCGGCCGTCCCCTCCGGCCCGGCATTTGCCGACCCGCCCGAACGGAATCATTTATGCTTCGCCGGGTCACAGGAACGGTCGGCACGGGAAAAGTACCGTTGTCGCGCCGCCCAAGTCACATTCCGGCCTCCGCCTGCCTCTGCAACCTGATTCATGCAACGACGTCATTTCCTCGGCGCCTCGGCAGCCGCCCTGCTTTCGGCCTGCTCGTTTGGCCCGCGCCCATCCACACCACCGACTCCGGCAAACCCGGTGGCCACGCAGCCGGCAACGCGCCCGATCAGGATCGGCCTGGCGCTCGGCGGCGGCGCCGCGCGCGGCTTCGCCCACATCGGCGTGATCAAGGCGCTCGAAGCCCAGGGCATCCACCCTGACCTAGTTACCGGCACCAGCGCCGGCGCGGTGGTCGCCGCTCTCTATGCCACCGGCATGAGTGGCTTCGAACTCAACAAGCTCGCGCTGAGCATGGACGAGGCAGCCATCGCCGACTGGGCCCTGCCCTTCGGCACCCGGTTTGGCGGCTGGCTCAAGGGCGAGGCGCTGCAGAACTATGTGAACCGCCTGGTATCGAACCGCCCGATCGAGGCCATGAAACTGCCGCTTGGCATCGTCGCTACCGACCTCAAGACCGGCGAGCGCGTCCTGTTCCGGCGCGGCAATACCGGACAGGCAGTGCGTGCGTCCAGCAGCGTGCCGGGCGTGTTCCAGCCGGTCTCCATCCAGGGGCGGGACTATGTGGACGGCGGACTGGTCGAGCCAGTACCCGTGGATTCGGCGCGCAGCATGGGCGCGGACTTCGTCATCGCCGTCAATATCTCTGCGGACCCGTCCAGCCAGAAAAATAGCGGCCAGAGCGGCGTGCTCCTCCAGACGACTACGATCATGGGCCAGTCGATCAACAAGATGGCCCTGGCACGCGCGGACGTGGTGATCCGCCCCGAACTGCCCGACATGGGCAGCAGCGACTTCAATGCACGCAACCGCGCGGTGCTGGCCGGCGAACAGGCCGCTGTCGCGATGATGGCCACGTTGCGCCAGCGGCTGGAGCAAGCCCGATTGCGGCCGGCAGGCACCGTGGCCGCTCAATAGCCGGCAAACCCCGACAAGCAAAAAAGGACTGCCGAGGCAGTCCTTTTCTTATTGCCCGGCAGGCATGTTTCAGCCGCCGTACAGCGTGCGCGTGCTGGCGTTCGGGTCGAATCGCTTGAGCGTCTCGACCATGTTCCCAAGGCTGTCGCCGCGATTCGAAGACTGGCCGTCCTCGATACGGCGGGCGCCGTTGTAGCGCGTCACCCAGTACGCGGCGCGCATGTCGTCGACGCGGATCTTGCTGCCCGTGGACGGCGCGTGGACGAACTTGTTGTCGCCGATATAGATGCCCACGTGCGAGAAGGTCTGACGCATGGTGTTGAAGAACACCAGATCACCCGGGCGCAGGTCATTGACGGCCACATTGGTGCCGACCTGGCTGATCTCGACAGAACGGCGCGGCAGCATGAAGCCGAAAGTGTCATGGAACACGTAGCGGACAAAGCCGCTGCAGTCCAGGCCGGATTCCGGGCTGTTGCCGCCGAAGCGGTAACGCACGCCAATCAGGCCAAGCGCGTTCATGACCAGGTCGCCAGCCTTGCTGGCGACGTTGCTGGTGGAATTCACGACCGACGACAGCAAGCCGCGCTTGCCTTCCACATGCGTCTCCGCGCCCAGTTGGGCCGAAGCATCGATGCGGGCATCGGGGTCCTTGAAAACCGTATCCGCCAGCACTCCATTCGACACAGTCGCACCGCAGGCAATGGCAATCCCGGCGGCAACGCGTGCCAGGGAATGAAGTACCGATCGCTGCATTGGTTCTCCTGATGAATCGTTCGAATCATCGCCATCACGCCGGACGAATAACGCCCGGGTGGATGGTGATGCCTGAATCATTGCGGGGATGACCGAGTGCAAGAACCGCGCCAGTCAAAAAGGCACACAAACCGTGCATTGCCCGTCCCAAAGCGGACGAGCGGCCACCCGAAAAATAGTCCTCGCGGGATGGTATAGGCTTGCCACCCTTCTGTCAAAGTTCGTTACAAATTTGACGGAAAGTGCTTTCCAATCAAAGACCTACCTCAGTTATCGCATCTGGATTGTCGTTTTCCGCATGACAGCGGCATGACAGAGGCATGACACCGCCCGAAGGCGGTGTGATTGCTGCATGGCAATGATCTCAAGCCGCACCAATCTGGGCAGCAGCCATCAGCTTGCGCGTATACGGATGTTGCGGTGCGCCGAGAACCGCCTCGGTTTCGCCAGCCTCCACCACCTCTCCCGCCTTCATGACGATGACCCGGTGCGCCATGGCACGAATCACCGCGAGGTCGTGGCTGATAAACAGGTAGCTAAGGTTGTACTTGTGCTGCAGCTGGGAGAGGAGCCCCAGCACCTGCTGCTGGATCGAGACATCGAGCGCCGAAGTGGGCTCGTCAAGTACCAGCACCTGCGGCTTGAGGATCAGTACCCGGGCGATGGCGATGCGCTGGCGCTGTCCGCCCGAGAATTCATGCGGGTAGCGGCCCAGCGCGGTCCGGTCGAGCCCGACTTCGCGCAGCGCATCGATGACCTGCTGGCGCGTGGCGTCGCGGGACAGGCCCGGCTGGTGCAGCCCCAGCCCCTCGCCGACGATCTGCTCGATCGTCATGCGCGGCGACAGCGAGCCGAACGGGTCCTGGAATACCACCTGCATGCGCGACCGCATCTCGCAGCGGTCCTTGCGCGTAGCGCCGTCAAAGCTGCGTCCGAGAAAATGGATCGTGCCCGCGCTCTTGCCCTGCAGCGCCAGCACGGCATGGGCCAGCGTGGTCTTGCCCGACCCCGACTCCCCGACGATGCCGATGGTCTCGCCCTCGCGCAGCTGGAAATCGACGTCCTTGACCGCCGCGAACTGGTCCTTGCCGAACCAGCCCGCCATGCCCTTGCGCTTGCGCGAGTAGTTGACGCAAAGCCCGCGCGCCTCCAGCAGCGTCGGCGCCAGCGGCACCAGCGGCAGCACCTCGCGGCGCGGGCGGCTGTCGATCAGCTTGCGGGTGTACGGATGCTGGGGCGAGGCGAACACCTGCGCGGTCTCGCCCGTCTCGACCATCACCCCCTTCTCCATCACCCCGACCCGCTGGGCAAACGAGCGCACCAGGTTCAGGTCATGGGTGATCAGCATCACCGCCATGCCGAATTCGGTCTGCAGGTCGCGCAGCAGGTCCATGATCTGCGCCCGGATGGTGACATCCAGCGCCGTGGTCGGCTCGTCGGCCAGCAGCAGCTTCGGGCGGCAGGCCAGTGCCATGGCGATCATGGCCCGCTGGCGTTGCCCGCCGGAAAGCTGGTGCGGGAAACTGTCGAAGCGATGCGCGGCGTCGCTGATACCGGTGCGCTCCAGCAGGGCAATGGCGCGTTCGCGCGCCGCGCGCCGGTCGAGCCCCTCATGCAGCGCCAGCGTCTCGACGATCTGGTTGCCGATCGTGTAGAGCGGATTGAGCGCGGTCATGGGCTCCTGGAAGATCATGGCGATCTCCGCGCCACGGATGGCCCGCATCTCCCGGTCCGACACGTCGAGCAGGTTGCGGCCCTCGAAGCGGATCGCGCCATGGTAGTGGGCATCCTCCACCAGGCGCAGCATGGCCAGCGCGGTAACGGTCTTGCCAGACCCCGACTCGCCCACCAGCGCATAGCGCTCTCCGGCACGCAGGTCGAAGCTGACCTCGCGCACGGCCCGCGTGGCCTCGTCGCCATGGCCGAACGTGACCGAGAGCTTGTCCACGCAGATCAGCGTGCCGCCCGGCGACGGGGATGGCGACGGACTGGCCGGCATGGCCTCCGCTTCGCGGAGCTTGGGCACCACGTTCATGGCGTTGCCCCCGCAGGCGCACCGGCCGGCACCTTGGGCGCCACGCGGCCACGCAGCGCGGCCAGGCCCAGCCGCGTGTCGAACGCATCGCGCAGCGCGTCGCCCATGAAGGTCAGCAGCAGCAAGGTCACCACCAGCACGGCGAAGGTCGACAGCGAGATCCACCACGCGTCCAGGTTGCCCTTGCCCTGCGCCAGCAGTTCGCCAAGGCTCGGCGTGGTGGGCGGCACGCCCAGGCCGAGGAAGTCCAGGCTGGTCAGCGCCAGGATCGACGCGCTCATGCGGAACGGCAGGAAGGTGATCACCGGCGTCAGGCTGTTGGGCAGGATATGGCGCCACATGATCTGCACGTTGGACAGCCCCAGCGCCCGCGCCGCCTTGACGTAGTCAAGCGAGCGGTTGCGGTAGAACTCCGCGCGCACGTAGTCCGACAACCCCATCCAGCCGAACAGCGACAGCAGGATGATCAGCAGCGCCAGGCTGGGCTCGAAGATCGACGCGAAGATGATCAGCAGGTACAGCTCCGGCATGGAACTCCAGATTTCGATGGCCCGCTGCGAGAACAGGTCGAAGCGCCCGCCGAAGAATCCCATCAGCGCACCGGTCAGGGTGCCGATCAGCACGCCGATCAGCGTCAGCGCCAGCCCGAACAGCACCGACACGCGGAAGCCATAGAGCAGGCGCGCCAGGATGTCGCGCCCACGGTCATCGGTACCCAGCCAGTTGTCGGCGGACGGCGGCGCTGGGTTGGGCTCCTTGGCGAAGTAGTTGAGCGAGTCGTACGAATAGCGGTTCAGCGGGAACACCGCCAGATTGCCATTCGACGTGATGCGGTCGCGGATATAGGGATCCAGGTAGTCCGCCGGCGTGGCGAAATCGCCGTCGAACGTAGTTTCAGGATAGACCTTGACGATCGGGAAATACCACTCGCCCTTGTAGCGCACCACCAGCGGGCGGTTGCTCGACAGGACTTCCGCGCACAGGCTCAGCACAAAGATCGCGACGAACAGGATCAGGCTCCAGTAGCCCAGGCGATTGCGCCGGAAACGCTGCCAGGCCCGCTGGCGCGGAGACGGCGAATGCGGCAAGCCGTTCGGCACCGCTTGCGAGTGTGATTTCATCGGTGCAGGGCCTCGAAATGGATGCGGGGGTCGACCAGCACGTAGCAGACGTCGGAAATCAGCCGGGTGACCAGGCCGATCAGGGTGAACAGGTAGAGCGTCCCCAGCACCACCGGATAGTCGCGCCGCAGCACGGCCTCATAGGACAGCAGGCCGAGCCCGTCGAGCGAGAACAGCGTTTCGATCAGCAGCGAGCCGGTGAAGAATGCGCCGATGAACGCGGCCGGGAACCCGGTGACCAGCGGGATCAGCGCATTGCGGAACACGTGCTTCCAGAGCACGCGGCGCTCGGCCAGACCCTTGGCCCGGGCGGTCAGCACGTACTGCCGGCGGATCTCGTCCAGGAATGCGTTCTTGGTCAGCATGGTCACCACGGCAAAGCTGCCCACCACCGATGCGGTGATCGGCAGGACCAGGTGCCACAGATAGTCCGTGACCTTGCCCATCAGCGAAAGCTGGTCCCAATTGTCGGAGGTCAGTCCGCGCAGCGGGAACCACTGCACGAACGTGCCGCCGCCGAACAGCACCAGCAGCAGCACGCCAAGCACGAAGCCCGGAATGGCGTAGCCCACCAGCACGATCATGCTGGTGACCACATCGAACCGGCTGCCGGCGCGGATGGCCTTGGAAATGCCCAGCGGCACCGATATCAGATAGGTCAGGAAAAAGGTCCACAGCCCGATGCTCACCGAAACCGGCAGCTTGGATTTCACCAGCTCCCACACGCTGCGGTGCTGGAAGTAGCTCTGGCCGAGGTCAAACCGCGCAAAGCGCTTGAGCATCAGGAAGTAACGCTCGATGGGCGGCTTGTCGAAGCCATACAGGGCCTGGATTTCCTTGATCTTCTCAGGATCCACGCCGCGCCGGCCGCGGTACTCGGCACCGCCGCCGCTGGCTTCGGCGCTGCCGCCGCCGCGCCCCTTGAGTTCCAGCATCATCTGCTCGACGGGCCCGCCCGGCACGAACTGGATGACAACGAAGGTCAACGTGATGACCCCGATCAGCGTCGGGATCATCAGCAGGATGCGCTTGAACAGGTAGGCAAGCATCGGCTGTCCCCTTTCCTCACCGAGCCGCGGAACGCGCGACAGTATCCGTGCGCCACCAGTTGCTCAGAATCCAGCCTTCGGCCGTGTAGTAGTAAGGCAGCCGATCCTTGGGGAAACTCAGTTCCTTGCGGTAAGCCACCCGATGCGACGCACTGTACCAGTTTGGCACGATGTAATAGCCATGCATCAGCACCCGGTCCAGGGCACGGCCGGCTGTGACGAGTTCTTCACGCGTATTGGCGTGCAGGACATTGTCCACGAGCTGGTCGACCTGCGGCGACTTCAGCCCGAACAGGTTGTCCGATCCCGGCGTGTCCGCCGCCTCGCTCGAGAACCGGTCGCGCAGTTCGTTGCCGGGGCTCTGCGAGTCGGGGAATCGGATCGACACCATGTCGAAGTCGAAGTCCTCTAGCCGCTTCTGGTACAGGGCGTAGTCGGTGGTGCGCTGGTTCACCTGGATGCCAAGCTTCTCGAGGTTGCGGACATAGGTCGTGATCACCCGGCTCATGGCGCCGCCATCATCGAGGAACTCGAACACCATCGGCTCGCCCTTGGCGTTGCGCAGGGCGTCATCCGTGTATGTCCAGCCGGCCTGCGCCAGCAGGCGGCGCGCTTCGCGCAGATTGTCCCGGAGCGAGCGCGGCGGATTGGTGGTTGGCTGCACGACATCGGGACCAAAGACCTCCGACGGCAGTTTTGCCTGCATCGGCTCCAGCAGCTTCAGTTCGCCCGGCCCGGGCCTGCCGTCAAAGGTGGCGCTGGCCGCCAGTTCGCTGTTGGAGAACCAGCTGTCCAGCCGCTTGTAGGCGCCGTAGAAGAGCTGGCGGTTGAGCCATTCGAAATCCAGCGCGAGGATCAGCGCCTGCCTGACCCGCACGTCCTTGAAGATCGGCTTGCGCATGTTCATGACGAAGCCCTGCATGCCCGCGCCGTTGCGGTGCGGGAACTCCGTCTTGATCAGTTCGCCCTTGCTGAAGCGGGTGCCCTGGTAGCTCTTGGCCCAGTTCTTGGCCCGGTACTCGACGATCGCGTCGAACTCGCCGGCCTTGAAGGCTTCGAGCTTGGCGGTTTCGTCCTTGTAAAGCCGGTACACCACGCGCTCGAAGTTGAAGGTGCCGCGCCGCACCGCCAGCTTCTTGCCCCAGTAGTTGGGGTCACGCTTGAAGATGATGCCGCGGCCAGCGTCATAACGATCGATGATGTACGGGCCGCTGGTGACTGGCTCCTCGAAGGTCAGCTTCTCGAACGGGACGGTCTGGGTCCACTTCTTCGAGAACACCGGCAGCGATCCGACGATCAGCGGCAATTCGCGGTTGCGCTGCTTGAAATCGAAGCGCACGCTGCGCTCGCCCGTGACCACCACGGACTTCACGTCCGTGCACATGCTGCGGTAGCCCGGGCTGGACGCCTTGCTCATCAGCATGTCGTAGGAATACTTCACGTCCGAGGCCAGCACCGGGTCCCCGTTGGAGAAGCGCGCCTCGGGACGGATATGGAAGACGACCGACAGCTCATCCGGCGCCACCGTGACATCGTCTGCCAGCAGGCCGTATGAACTGGCGGTCTCGTCGGCGCTGCTGATCAGCAGCGACTCGAACATCAGGGCATTCAGTCCCGGGGCGGCGGTGCCCTTCAGCGTAAACGGATTGAATTTGTCGAAACTCGTGCGGCGGTCGGGGTTGGCAAGCGTCAGCGTGCCGCCGACCGGAGCGTCCGGATTGACATAATCGAAATGCTTGAAATCGGCCGGGTACTTGAGGTCCCCGTGCAGGGCAAAGCCATGCTCCGCGTTCGCCGTTGCGGGAATTCCCGCGGCGAGCGCCAGCGCCAGCCCAACCCGCAGTACCGTGTCTCGACGGAAGCACTGCCATGCCGCCTGAAGCGGCCAACGTGCTTGAATAGGCATCCCGCTGGATTCCTCCAATATGACTCTGGGGTCCGGCGTTCTGCGGCCGGGCCAAGTTGTGAGACAATTTTACATGCGTCCGGGTAGGCTCCAGCCATCCGGACATTCCCTCTACACGGCGCAATAAAGCGGCCGTCGGACACCAGGGGCATGCCCGCGGCTGCGGGGCCGACCCAGGCAGCGTGCCCGATATAACACCTTGGAGAATTTATGGGATTTCTGGCAGGTAAGCGGATCCTCATCACCGGCTTGCTATCGAACCGTTCGATCGCCTATGGCATCGCATCGGCCTGCAAACGCGAAGGCGCCGAACTCGCCTTCACCTACGTCGGTGAACGGTTCAAGGACCGGATCAGCGACTTTGCCAAGGAATTCGGCACCGACCTGGTCTTCGAATGCGACGTCGGCAGCGATGAGCAGATCGCCGCCACCTTCGCCGGCCTGGGCCAGCGCTGGGAAAAGCTCGACGGCCTGGTGCACTCGATCGGCTTCGCCCCGCGTGAAGCCATTGCCGGCGACTTCCTGGAAGGCCTGTCGCGCGAAGGCTTCCGCATCGCCCATGACATCTCCGCCTATAGCTTCCCGGCACTGGCCAAGGCCGCGCTGCCGATGCTGTCGGACAAGGCCTCGCTGCTGACGCTGACCTATCTCGGCGCCGAGCGCGTGGTTCCCAACTACAACACCATGGGCCTGGCCAAGGCCGCGCTGGAAGCCAGCGTGCGCTACCTGGCGGCCTCGGTCGGTCCGCGCGGCATCCGTGCCAACGGCATTTCGGCGGGCCCGATCAAGACGCTGGCCGCGTCCGGCATCAAGGACTTCGGCAAGCTGCTCAACGCCTTCGAGGCTTCGGCCCCGCTGCGGCGCAACGTGACCATCGAGGAAGTCGGCAATGTCGCGGCGTTCCTGCTGTCGGACCTTGCCAGTGGCGTGACTGGCGAAATCACTTATGTCGATGCCGGCTTCAATATTGTCGGCGCCATGCCGCCCGACGCCTCGTAAGCAGCTGCCCGCGTATCAGCCCTGAAGGGGTGCCAGCGCTTGCTGGCACCCCTTTTTCGTGGTTTTTCGCTGGATTGCGGGGGAATGGGTAATGACGGGGGGGGTCGCGCTTGGCAAGCATGAAAACCCCAACCCCCATTCCCGCAACCCGGCGAAAGAACCTTTTTCGTTGGCGCAGCTCAGCAACACATACGCGTGCTTCACCGCCCCATGCGCTGGTCATAGCGGCTCGAGATACGTCCGAGCAGGCCCGGATCCCGCGAATCGCTGGAATCGAACTGCACCCGGACCGAACCGTCGGCCTGCCGTATCACGCTGGCGCGGATCATCGTATTGCCGTAATTGCCGGCAATGGATCCACTCGCGCGATCCTGCACGCTGACCGCCACGCCTTCATCCCGCATGGCGCCAGCCGCGGCATCGAAAGAACGATCGAAATTCGCCGGCACCATCGCCGGCGCGCCATAGTAGGTGCATCCGCCCTGCAGGGCCATCAGCATGGCGGCGAGCACCGCCAGGAGGATGCGCTTCATGGCGTCACCTTGGTCCAGCCCGATCCCGGATCGAACGAGGTCGTCGCCGCGGCCTTGGCCGCGGTATCGGTGCCCAGGTCACGCTCGAAGACTTCGCCCGCATGGCTGACCATGAAGGTCTTCACACCGGTCTGGCCATAGCGGACCGGCCAGGCGATCACGGCGAATCCGCCGAACAGCTTGCCGCGCACCTGATAATCGAAGGCCCCACCCGGGGCATTCGCCCCCTGCTTCGTGAGCAGCTTGTAGTGGTAGCCGTAGTAGCCTTCGGCCCCGGAGCTGCGCTTGCCGGCGGTCAGGAAAGCCTCGCCCAGCGGGCTCGGCCGTTCGCCCGGCTTGGTTGGCCAGTACAAGCCGTCCTGCTTGCCAGGTGAACTGGCCAGCTTCGCAGCGTATGCCAGCACACCGCTGCCGTCGTGATCGACCTGCGCATACTCGGCCTGCGCATCGTGGATGGCCAGCAAGGTCTGCATGACGGCCAGTTCGTTGCGCCCGATCTGGCGCGCGCGCATTTCCTCCAGGCCGGCGGCCGTGTCGAAGCGCCAGCCCTGCGCGGTCTTGACCAGCGGGACAGGCAGCGTCCATCCGTCCGTACCGACGGCAATGCGAGCGTGCTGGTCATCCACGGCCTGCACCGTGTGCGACGCGCCCCAGGCAGTCAGGAACCGGGTGCGGATGTCAGCACCGACAGGCGGGATCAGTTTTTTGAACCCTTCACCGAAGATCTTCTTCATGGCGGCGTCGTCGCTGCTCTCGACCGCGGACCCAAACGCGGCCATCGCTTCGTCGGCCGTAGGAAAGGTCTTCTGCGCGTGCGCGAACCCTGCGCCGCCAGCGACGAGGGCCAGCGCGACGGCAATCTGCCGGCACCGAGCCGCAAACGCCTTACCGGAAAAGACAAGTGGCTTGATCATGGCTGTTCCCCCCTTCAGCGCCTGCCACCACCGCCACGGGCGCCGCCCCCGCGGCCGCCACCACCGCTAAAGCCGCCGCCCCCACGCCCACCGCCGCCACTGAATCCCCCGCCTCCACGGTTGGCTGGCGATGACTGCAGGCTGCTGCGGCCCCGATCGAAGTCGCGCTGCGACGCACCGCCGCTACCGACGCCCTGGAACGCGCTATCGCGGCCTCCGCCTCCGCCCCGGTTCGCAGTCGTTGCGCGGTTTCCGGCACCGGCCGCGGAGCCACGTTCGCCTCCGCCCGAGAACCCGCCGCGATCTCCCGTGCCCGCCCGGTCCGAAACGCCGGCGCGATCACCACCACGATCGCCACCACGATTGCCGGCACCGCCGCGATCGCCCGCGCCTCCACGGTCACCGATGCCACCCCGGTCACCCGCACCACCGCGGTCGCCAACGCCGCCGCGATCGGCGACACTCTGCCGGCCTCCGGCACCCTCCCGCCCGCGGAAGTCATTGCGCCGATCGGCGCCAGGCACATTGCGGCCGAATTTCTCACGCGTGGCATTGTCCCGGTAGGCCACGCCCTTGCGGTGGCCGGCGTCGTGCTGCCACTTGCCGTTCTGTACCTTGGTGCGGTCGAAGTTGCGGTCGATATTGGTGGCTCGGTTGACGTTGATATTGACGTCTCCACCACCCCAGTTGCAGCCGCCGAAGATGGCCCCCGCCGCTGCCAGGCCAACCCCCCAGGCAAAGCCGGTGGCCAGCGCGGCGCCCGGATAGTACGCCGGATACGGCGGCCAGTACGTCGGCGGATAGGCCGGATACCCCCATGACCCGTACACCACGGTCGGGTTGTAGGACGGCACGTAGATGACTTCCGGATTGGCCGGCTCGATCTTGACGATGGTCTGCCCTGGCTGCCCCGATACCGTGCCCTGCTCGACGGTCACTTGCTGCTGTTCGTTCGATTTCAGGTTGCCATTCTGCTGCGCCTTGGCGCGCAAGCGCTGCACCGCGGCCAGCACGTCCGATTCCTGCGCCAGGAAGGCATCGCCGAGCTTCTGGGTCCAGTCGAGCTTGTCGTTCATCGGCTCCAGCGCCTGTGGGAATGCGACCAGCGACTTGACGCTGACATCCCACGGCTGGTCGGCCACCGCCTTGACGGCAGCATCGCCCTTGACCTTGGGGTTGGCCTTTACCCAGCGGGCCGCCTGCACGATTTCCAGCGGATAGGTGGACGCCATCAGCACCTGCGACAGCACGGAATCCGGGTACAGCGCAATGGGCGCAACCAGCGCCTCCAGCTCCTCGGGCTTGAACGTGGGCGCCTGTGGCTGCGCGGATGCCTGCGGCGGTGCAGGCGCGGGCGCCTGTTGTTGCGCGATGGCCGTGCCTGCGCCTGACATCAGGCTGGTCACGAGCACGCCGCAAACCGCTTGGACCAGGCTCCTTCCCCAAACATTCATGGCGACTCTCCCCGGCTGAAGTCAGCGGAATCAAGCAGGCATGTAACCGTGCCCGCGCAAACCGTCCGGGCAGCACGAGTGACGGTCACGATACGACGATAGTGCGTCATGGCCACATTTGCAATTTCCGCCTCGTCCAATCCAGCCAATTTGAGTTCCAGTCGCACGCCGCGTTTGCGTGCCGGCGCGCCACGGAGGGTAATGAAGCGCATCGAGGGACGAACAGATTCATCAGCACAATCGCAACGCCGCTCCGGCATCCGGCCAAGCCTCGGACGCCTGCCTAATATGGGGTGAACAGCGGCTCTTCTCTGCTTCGGCGGTCCTGCCGGAATGCATCTTCGAGCACGCTGGAGACGCCCCCCGGCCGCGCCCTACGCGCGCCCTACGCGTTTTCCCCGACTGTCCCGAGATGCAAACAAGTTGTCCCGGATAGTCAAACCGCGACTTGCCAATACACGATACTTCGCCAGTCGCGACCGGAGCCATTCGAGCCCCCGGGCAACCAGCGGCGACGCTCTGCGGCCACTGGCGCAAGTGATCGAGTCTTACAGAAGAGAGACATTCATGCTTGGACAACATTCCACCCACCCCACCATGCTGACCGGCAAGCAGGCCGCAACCGCCTCGCGCCTATATCCGTGGCTGGTGTTCGCGCTGAGCTTCGGCCTGCTGCTGTCGGACTACATGTCGCGCCAGGTGCTCAACGCAGTCTTTCCGTTGCTGAAGGCCGAATGGGCGCTCACCGACACCGAGCTGGGGGCACTGGGCGGCATCGTCGCACTGATGGTCGGCCTGCTCACTTTTCCGCTGTCGATCCTTGCCGACCGCTGGGGCCGCGTCAGGAGCCTGACGCTGATGGCCGCGCTCTGGAGCCTGGCCACGCTGGGCTGTGCGCTGGCCAACAATTTCGGCGAAATGTTCATCGCCCGGCTGTGCGTCGGCATCGGCGAAGCAGCCTACGGCAGCGTCGGCATCGCCGTGGTGCTGTCGGTATTTCCGCGCCACCTGCGCGCCAGCCTCAGCTCCGCCTTCATCGCCGGCGGCGCGTTCGGCTCGGTGCTGGGCATGGCTGCCGGCGGCGCGCTGTCGGCTCAGTTCGGCTGGCGCTGGGCCTTTGCCGGCATGGCAATCTTCGGCCTGGTGCTGGTGGTCATCTATCGTGCCCTCATTACCGAACCGCGCCTGAAGGCTCAACGCCTTGCGCTCGGTGAGGACGCGCCCACCGAGACCCGCCGCGAGGGCCTGGCCCTGCGCCCGCTGCTGTCCGCCCTGTTCTCGGCACGATCGATCCTCTGCGCTTACGTTGGCAGCGCACTGCAACTGCTCGTCATGGGCGCACTGCTGGCGTGGATGCCCAGCTACCTGTCGCGCTATTACGGCATGGCGACCGATCGTGCCGGCGTGACCGCTGCTGCCTTTGTCCTGGCAGCCGGCGTCGGCATGGTAGCGTGCGGCGCGCTGACCGACTGGGTTGCCCGCCGTTGCCCCGCCCGCAAATGGCTGATGGCGATTGCCTATAGCCTTGCCTGTTGCGCCCTGCTGGCCGTGGCGTTCCGGCTGCCGGCCGGCGCCGCCCAGCTTGCGCTGATTGGCGCCGGCATGCTGCTGGTCGGCGGCACGGCTGGCCCCGCCAGCGCCGTGGTGGCAAACCTGACCCATCCGGCCATCCACGCCACGGCGTTCGCCACGCTCACGCTGGCCAACAACCTGCTGGGCCTGGCGCCGGGCCCCTTCGTCACCGGCGTGCTCGCCGACCGCATCGGCCTGCTCGGCGCGCTCCAGTGGATTCCGCTGACCGGCCTGCTCGCCGCAGCGTGCTTCATCGCCGGCCGCCGCTACTACGCCGCTGACCTGCAGCGCCTGGAACACCAGCGCGACGCCGGGTAAGCCAACGACTGACCTACTGGATTTTCTGGAGATCCGATGAGCCTTACCCCCGACACCACTGTCCTGCTGGTTCCCGGTCTGCGCGACCACGTGGCGGAGCACTGGCAGACACTGCTCGAGGCGCAACTGCCGAACGCCCGCTCCGTGGCGCCGCTGGAACACGACAAGCTGAGCCGCGACGCCCGCGTGGCCGCCCTGGACGCCGCACTTGCGGCGATCCACGGCCCCGTGGTGCTGGTTGCACACAGCGCCGGCGTGATGATCACCGTGCATTGGGCCGCAAAGCACCACCGCAAGATCCGCGGCGCGCTGCTGGTGACGCCGGCCGATCTCGAAACGCCGATGCCGGCCGGCTATCCGCAAAAGGAAGCGCTGGCCGAGCACGGCTGGCTGCCCGTGCCGCGCAAGCCCTTGCCCTTCCCCAGCATCCTGGCCGCGAGCCGCAATGACCCGCTGGCGACGTACGAACGCGCCGCGCAGCTGGCGAGCAACTGGGGCAGCGAGCTTGTCGATCTCGGCGAGGTCGGCCACCTCAACCCGGCAGCCGGCTACGGACCGTGGCCGCGTGCCACGGAGCTGATCGACCAGCTGCTCCGCATGGGCTGACGTCTACGACAAGAAGCCGGTAGCGGACCGCACGGTCCCGCACCGGCCAGCCCCCGCAGTACCTCGCAGTACCCCCGAGCACCCACCCCTGCAGCACCCCCGTAGCACCCCCGTAGCACCCCCGTAGCACCCCCGCAGCACCCATTTCGACGGGAATACCCGCATTACAACCAAAGGAAGAAACGGAGATTTGCCCCATGAAATTCAGGAGCACGGCCCTGGCCGCATTGCTTGCCTGTTCGGGAAGCGCATTCGCGCAATCCAACGTCACGCTGTACGGCGTGGCTGACATCAACCTCGAATACGTCAATCACGTCGGCGCCATTCCGCAGGCTGCCAACCAGTTCAACCCGGGGCCGGCCCACAGCGTCTACCGCATGGATTCGGGCGGCATCTCCGGATCCCGCTGGGGTCTGCGCGGCACTGAGGATCTCGGCAACGGGCTGAAGGCACTGTTCGTGCTCGAAAACGGCTTCAGCCTGGATTCCGGCACGCTGCAGCAGAGCAGCCGCCTGTTCGGCCGCCAGGCGTACATCGGCGCGCAGAGCGCCACCTTCGGCCAGATCACGCTGGGTCGCCAGTACACCTCGATCTTTGAAGCCCTCGCCAACTTCGTGCCGGGTGCCTATGCCACGCAGTACGAGCCGGCTGCCCTTCTGACCGGCGCGAACTTCCGTGAAGACAACACGGTCAAGTACACCGGCCAGTTTGGCCCGGTAACGGCACTGGCCCACTGGTCGTTCGGCACCGGCCTGGCCCTGCCTGCCTTCATTGGCGTGGCCACGCCGATCGGCGGCAATGGCGAAGTCCCGGGCCAGTTCCGGCGCGACACCGCCTACGGCGCAGCCCTGGCCTACTCGGCAGGCCCGTTCGGCGTGACCGCCGGTTACGATCAATGGAATCCGACCATTGGCACCGGCAACGGTACGGCCAAAAAGGCTGTGATCGCCGCCAGCTATACCTACGGTCCGGCCAAGGTCATGGGCGGTTATCGCTGGGGCCAGAACAAGAATGCGGCGGACGTGCTGGTCCAGCGCGACGACTTCTACTGGATTGGCGCCGCCTACCAGGTGACGCCGGCCGTCGCACTGTCCCTTGAGTACGACTACGACAACCTCAAGAACCAGTTCGGCAACACCGGCCTCGCCAATCCCTGGCAGGTCGCGTTTATCGCCAACTACGCATTCTCCAAGCGTACCGATGTGTACCTGAGCACGGCTTACTCCAAGCATGCCGGCCTGGCAATGGATTCGGTATCCAACTTCTACGCCACCAGCCTGGCCACGGGCAATAGCTACGCCCTGGCCAATGGGCAGACCTCGATGGTCGGTGTGGCACTGGGTGTCCGCCACAAGTTCTGAGCGAACTTCTGTACGTATGCTCGTTGCGGCTGTGTCGGGAGACGATCCTGGCACAGCCGTTTTTTTTTGGCTCCGCCGGATTGCGGGAATGGGGAAGGGTTGGGCTTTTCGTGCTTGGCGGGCGCCGCTGCTTCGCCGGCACCGCACCCCTCACGCGAAGAAATGCTCAAACGCCCATCTATAATGTGCGCCACCATACCGGCCAGTCGACCTGCGACGCCCCCGGGGCCAGCCGAGATCCATGCCTCTTTACCCTCTCGTCCTCTGCCTGACCATTGCCGTGGTAGGTGCCGTAGGCATGATCCTCACCGCCCTGCCGCGGCGCGATGATCCCACGGTCCGGGCATTCCTGACGCTGGCGGCCGGCGTGGCCATCTGGAGTGGCGGGCGCTTGCTCGAAGTCAGTTCGCCCGAGCTCGACTGGCGCATCCTCTGGGCCAAGATCCAGTACTTCGGCATCGTTGCCGTGCCCATCGGCTGGCTGGTGGCCATGGTGCACCTGAGCCGTCCGCGCTACGTGGTGCCATGGTCGATCCTTTCCCTGCCATGGCTGGCGGCAGTCCTGACGCTCGCACTGGTCTTTACCAACGAATACCACCACTGGATCTGGACGCGCATCACGCTGTCGCCGCCTGGCGTGGCGCCGGGCGCGGTGTTCGAGCATGGTATTGGCTACGGCCTGGCCGCCGCATGGACCTACGGGCTGCTGGCACTCAGCCTGTACTTCCTGCTGACGGCCGAAGTGCCGAACGACGCGCTGTCGCGACGCGGCCGCAACATCCTCGCCGGGGCCCTGCTGCTGCCGCTGTCGGCGCACGTGGCCTACCTTCTGCGTTGGACCGGCCCGCTGGGCGGCGACCTGACGCCCGCCACGTTCTCGCTCATGGCCGTGCTGGTGTGGTTCTGCGCGCTGCGCACGCATCTTGGCGATATCGGCCATTACGCGCGGCTGCGCGTGTTCGACGCCCTCGGCGAAGGCTGCGTGATCCTGAGCCCCGAAGGCATCGTGGTCGATTTCAATCCGGCGTCCGCGCGGCTCCTGCCGGAGATCGCCCGGAACCGGCCAGCGCCCGCGGCGCTGGCGGGCGTGCTGCACGAAACGGTTGGCGGCGCGGGGCCGGTCGTGCCGCCCGGCATGCCGTTCGAACTGCGCGCGGAAGCGGTCCGGCGCATGGACGGCAAGCGCATCGGCACCCTCGTCTTCCTGCGTGATATCAGCCGCTACCGCGAGCGCGAACTCGCACTGACCCAGCGTCTCGGGCAGACCCAGGCCCAGCTTTCGCGCATCCAGGCGGACCTGGACGTCGACGCGCTGACGGGCATTCCGAACCGCCGCTACTTCCAGCGCGAGGCCCACGCCGCCGCGGTGCGCGCGCTGTCGCGGGGCAGCCCGTTGGGCCTGATGATTCTCGATATCGACCGCTTCAAGCAATTCAACGATCTTTACGGCCACCCGATGGGCGACCAATGCCTGCGCCAGGTCGCGGGCGCCCTGGTGGCCGAACTGGGCCCGGGCCAGTTCTGCGCGCGCCTCGGCGGCGAAGAATTTGCGGTGGTGTTGCCCGATTCGAGCCTGCGCGAGACGCGTGCCGTAGCGCAACGGCTGGTGGCGGCAGTGCGCCGCCTTGGCATCCCGCACACCGGCACGCCAACCCAGCCGATCGTCACGATCAGCCTGGGCTCGGTCTGCGCGGTTCCCGAGATGCCAGGCATCGACAATCTCCTGAACCGCGCCGACAGCGCCATGTACCAGGCCAAGCGCTCCGGCCGCGACCGCTTCGTGCAGGAGGAGCAGGCCCCCGGCATACCGAGTTCCTGAGACGCCTGCGAGCGGCCGTGTCAGTTCCCGCCGCCGTGCAGGAACTCCCGCACCACGCGCGCGCTTTCACGCGGCGCCGTCAACAGGAAGAGATGGCCGTCGTTATCGAACACATGCAGCGTGGCGTTCGGAATGCACTTTGCCAGGATCCTCGCATTCACCAGCGGCACGATCGGATCATCGCTGCCATGCAGCACCAGCGTGCGCTGTTTCAGCGCCCCGAGCCACGGCAGGCTGCTCCAGCCCCATGCGGCCATCAGCTGATAGAGGTAGCCGCGCCCGCGCGGCGGATGCATGTGGCGGCCATGCTCATCGATCAGCGACGGGTCGTCGCGAAAGGCGCCGCCGTACAGATCGGCTCCCACACGCTTCAGGTACTGCGGATCGGAATAGCGCCGCACGCCGATCATCTTCGACAGCACGGAAGGCCTGCCCGGCACCATCAGGACGCCGGGCGACGTGGCGGCGAGCACCAGCCGGCGGCAGCGCCGCGGATACAGCCGCGCGAACTCCTGCGCGAGCGCCCCGCCCCACGACACCCCGAGCGTATCGACGGGGCCCGAATAGCCGAGGCGCGACAGCAGCTTGTCGGTCATCACGCACAGGTTGGAGAAGCGATAGGGAAGCAGCGGCGCGGGCGAGCCGCCTGCGCCGGGAATGTCGAAGATGATGACTTCCACGTCCTCCAGTGCGTCGACAAACGGTTCGACGAGTTCGAGGTTGGCACCAATGCCATTGAAGATGAGCAGCGGCGGATGCGTGCCGCTGCCGGGCCGGATGCCGACCCTGAGTGACTGCCCGTCCAGGTCTACCGTTCGGGTCTGCATGATCTTTCCAGCTTCGATGCTGGCGTTGTTGGTTGTCATCGAGTGTCCCGGAGAGATTGGCGGCGAAGCATGGCCGGGGGCGGCCATGCTTCCTGGCGCTTACTGCCTGGGGCGCAGGATGCCTTTCACCTCTTCCACGTTTTCCGCCAGGCGCTTGCCCACCGTGGCGATGCTGTCGGCCTGGGCCTTGTACACAGTATCGGTCAGGCCGCGCAGGCCGGACACGGCCTTCTGCAGCGAGCGCGGCAGCACTTCCGAGACCTTGGTCACGGCCTCGCCGTCTGCGGCCTGGCCGCGGCGCGCGAGCGATTGCAGATCGGCTGCGGTGTCCGTCAGGAACTCGGCCTGCTGGCGCACCAGCGATTGCAGGCCAGCCAGCAGGGTGGCGTTGACGCTGGCGATCGCCTCGATGTCCTTGCGGCGCGATTCGAGGATCGCCGCCGGGTCCAGGCGGTTCTGCTTGACGAAGTCGAACAGCTTCTTGTGCACGGCGGTTGCGCCGGCGGCAGTGGTGGTTTCCATCTTTACTACTCCTTACAGGTTGCGTTGCAAAAATCGACAGGCCGGGATCAGGCCTCGGTCACATAGCGTCCGGGGGCATCGCCAAGCGGTGCGTGGCGCTCGCTGCCCAGGCCGGACGGCGCGGCACGCATCGCGCCGGAGCGCGTCTTGAGCCACTCGCCCCAGTGCTCCCACCAGGACGCCTGCTTGGCCGTGGCGCCTTCGAGCCACGCCTCGGGATCCGTCGCTTGCGCGTCGTTCAGGAAGTACTTCGCCTTGGCATTTCCCGGCGGGTTGATCAGGCTCTGTACATGGCCGCTGGAGCTGAGCACGAACTCGGTCTGCCCGCCAAAGGCGCGCACGGAGCGGAACACGCCCTTCCACGGCGTGATGTGGTCGGTCATGCCGGCCACCACGTACTTGTCGCAGTCCACCGCCGCCAGGTCGATCGGCTCGCCCAGGACGCGCAGCGCGCCCGGCGTCGCCAGCTGGTTCAGCGTCAGCATGTCCAGCAGCTGGCCATGCAGGCCGGCCGGCAGGCGCGTGGTGTCGTTGTTCCAGAAGAGGATGTCGAACGCCGGCGGCGCCTTGCCGAGCAGGTAGTTGTTGACCCAGTAGTTCCACACCAGGTCGTTCGGCCGCAACCAGGCAAATACACGCCCCAGTTCCTCGCCATCGAGCACGCCGCGCGCCTGGCTGCCCTGCCGCGCGGCATCGATGGCCTCCGGCGTGGCGAACAGGCCCAGCTGCGATTGCGAATCGAGGCCGAACACGGACACCATCAGCGTGGCTGCATGCACCAGCTTTTCGCCGCGCGCCGCGCAGTAGCCCATCAGCGCCGACATCGTCATCGCGCCGGAGCACGCGCCATGCAGGTTCACATCGGCGCTGCCGGTAATCTCGCGGATTGCGCGGATGGCTTCGACCAGCGACCCCACATAGGTGTCGAGGTTCCAGTCGCGGTGCGCCGCGGTCGGGTTGCGCCAGCTCACCATGAAGACCTGCAGCTCGTTGCGCAGCAAGTGTTCGACCAGGCTCTTGCCCGGCGCAAGGTCGAACACATAGAACTTGTTGACCTGCGGCGGCACGATGAGCTGGGGCCGGGCATGCACCTTCGCGGTGGTCGGCGTGTACTGGATCAGCTCCAGCACATCGTTGCGGAACACCACCGCGCCAGACGTCGCGGCAAGGTCCTTGCCGACGCGGAACGCGCTCTTGTCCACCTGCGTCGGCATGCCCTGGTTGGTCAGCGCATCGGTCAGCAGGTTGACCAGGCCACTGACCAGGTTCAGGCCGCCGGTTTCGAACGTCTTGCGCAGCGCGGCGGGATTGCCCAGCAGCGTGTTGGTCGGCGCCACCGCATCCATCAGCAGGTCGGTGAAATACTGCGCGCGCTCCTTGCTGCGCCCGTCCATCACCGAGCGGGTGACGAAGCCGGTCAGCGCGTCGCGCCAGGCCTGGTATCCCTGCAGGGCCATGCGGTAGACCGGGTTGTCCTGCCAGGCGGGATCGCCGAAGCGGCGGTCGCGCGTGGCGGGTGCGGGTGCCGATCCGTCCACGACGGCCATCAGGTCTTGCGCGAGCCGGGTCTGCTGCTCCAGCAGCAGCGTCGGTTCCTGCACGCACTGCGCGCCGATCTGCTGCGCGGTGCTGACGAGGTCTTCGGGGCGCATGCCCACGAAGGGGTTCGGCCCCGTCACGGCCGGCGCAAGATCCATGTTCGCCGCCGCACCGGCCGCCCTTGCTGCTGTCTTCCTTGCCTTCTTTGCCGGCGCTTTTGTACTCACGGCTGTTGTCATGCTGCCACTCCTCGTCCTGCCTTGTTCGTGCTTGTTACGTGTCTTGCTTATGCCTCAGGCGACCAGCAGCGCGAGCGCCTCGGCCACCAGCGCGGGCTTGCCCTCGCCTTCGATTTCCACCGTGTTCTCCGTCCTGAGCAGCACGCGGCCATCGCCCTTGCGGTCCGCCGCGAGCAGGTTCACGCGGTTGCGCACGCGCGCCCCGGCCTTCACCGGCGTCAGGAAACGCGTCTTCTCCAGCCCGTAGTTCACCGCCGCGCTCGCGTCGTGCGGCACCACGCCCATCTCGGTCAGCTGGCTCGCCACCAGCGAGAGCGTCAGGTAGCCGTGGGCGATGGTGCCGCCGAACGGGCTTTCCCGCTTCGCGCGATCCACGTCCACGTGAATCCACTGGTGGTCGCCCGTGCATTGCGCGAACGCGTCGATGCGCGCCTGGTCCACGTCCACCCACTCGGACACGCCGAGCTCCTTGCCGACGAACGCGTCGAGCGTGGCCATGCTGTAGCCTTCGATTGCCATCTTCTTCCCTTCCTTGACTTGTATTCCGGCCTGCCGCCTCAGAAGCAGGCTTCGTCCAGCGCCAGGAAGCCGTCCTGGCCCGTCGTGCTGGTGACGGCTGCTTCCAGCGCGGAAGCACGCGGCAGGATGTGGTTGGCGAAGTACTCCGCGGTCGCGATCTTGGCGCCGTAGAACGCCTCGTCCTCGGCACGCTTCTGCGTTGCCACGATCAGCGCGCGCGCCATCTGCCAGCCCGTCAGCACGATGCCGGTCAGCTTCAGGTACGCCACGCTCGTGCCGAACACGGCATTCGGGTCCTTGCGGGTGTTCTCCAGCACGTGATCCACCGCATTGCCCAGGGCCAGGCGCGCAACGCCAAGGCGCATCAGCATGGCGCTGCATGCCGCGTTCCGGCAGCCGTCGGCATATTCCTTCAGTGCCTCCAGCGTCTTGTCGATCTCGGCGAGAATGCCTCGCGCCGCCGCCCCGCCATCGCGCACGGTCTTGCGGCCGATGAGGTCATTGGCCTGGATCGCCGTGGTGCCTTCGTAGATCGGCAGGATGCGCGCGTCGCGGTAGTGCTGCGCCGCGCCGGTCTCTTCGATGAAGCCCATGCCGCCATGCACCTGCACGCCGAGGCTGGTCACCTCCAGCGACATCTCGGTGCTCCAGCCCTTGATGACGGGCACCAGGTATTCGTAGGCCGCGCCAAAGCGGGCACGCGTCTCGGCGTCCGGCGACTGGTGCGCGAGGTCGGAGTAGCCCGCGGCCACCAGGGCCAGCGCGCGTGCGCCTTCGGTGAGCGCGCGCATCTCGGTCAGCATGCGGCGCACGTCGGGATGCCGGATGATCGCCACGGCGTCCTTGGCGGAGCCATCGACCGGGCGGCTCTGCACGCGCTCCTTCGCATAGGCCACGGCCTGCTGGTACGCGCGGTCGGAGATGGCGATGCCTTGCACGCCGACGCCGAAGCGCGCGGCGTTCATCATCACGAACATGTACTCCAGGCCGCGGTTCTCTTCACCGATCAGGTAGCCGGTGGCGCCGCCGTGGTCGCCGAACTGCAGCACCGCGGTCGGGCTCGCCTTGATGCCGAGCTTGTGCTCGATCGACACGCACTCCACGTCGTTGCGCGCGCCCAGCGAACCATCGTCATTGACCAGGAACTTCGGCACCAGGAACAGCGAGATGCCCTTCACGCCTTCGGGCGCGTCCGGCGTGCGCGCCAGCACCAGGTGCACGATGTTCTCGGCCATGTCGTGCTCACCGTAGGTGATGAAGATCTTGGTGCCGGACACCTTGTAGGTACCGTCCGCCTGCCGCTCGGCGCGGGTGCGCACCAGGGCCAGGTCGGAGCCGGCCTGCGGCTCGGTCAGGTTCATGGTGCCGGTCCACTCGCCGGCGATCAGGCGCGGCAGGTAGCGCTGCTTGAGTTCGTCCGAGCCGGCCGTGAGCAGCGCCTCGATAGCGCCGTCGGTCAGCAGCGGGCACAGCGCAAACGACATGTTGGCCGCGTTCATCATCTCGATGCACGGCGCGGCCACCAGCTTGGGCAGACCCTGGCCGCCGAACTCGGCCGGATGCACAATGCCCTGCCAGCCGCCCTCGCCGAACTGGCGGAACGCCTCGCGAAAGCCTTCGGTGGTCGTGACCTGGCCGCCGTTCCAGCTGCTCGGCTGGCGGTCGCCGGCAACGTTCAGCGGTGCCAGCACTTCGCCGTGGAACTTCGCGGCTTCCTCGAGCACGGCCTCGACCGTCTCCGGCGTGGCATCTTCGTAGCCCGGCAGCGTGGCAATCTTTGTCAGTCCGGCCAGTTCGCGCATGGCGAACAGCATGTCCTTGGTGGGCGCGGTATAGCTCATCTCGTTCCTCTCGCGGCGATGCAGCGTCGGCTCCGGCTCCATGCCCGCGGCGCTGCGACATCATTGATGACCCTGATCGTAAGGGGCATCCAAGCGAAAGCGATTACCCAAACCCGCCCTTTGAATGACAAATCCTGCCGCATTGCACAATGCCGCGGCCGGCGCACAGTGAGTGCGGCGTCAGAAGCGCCCGAGGTGGCAGGATTTGTCAGTCGGCGGCCAGCCTTGCCAGCCGCCGCGCGCGCTCACAAGGCGCGCCGGTAGGCGTTTGGCGTGCTGCCTGTCCAGTGGCGGAAGGCGCGATGAAAGGCGGTGGGATTGTCGAAGCCAACGTCGAAGGCAATGGCCGCGATCGGGTCTTCGGAGCGCGTGAGACGCCGGATCGCGATGTCGCGCCTCACCTCGTCCTTGATGGCCTGGAAGGTGGTGCCTTCGGCCGACAGCCGCCGGCACAGCGTGCGCACCGACTGGTGCAGCGCCTGCGCCACCGCATCGATGGTTGGCGACGCCGGCAGGCAGTCGGCCACGTGCTGGCGCACGCGGTGGCAGGTCATTTCCTCGGCGAACGAGACGAAGATCCAGTCCTCCGGCGCGCGCGCGAGGAATTTCTCCAGATCGGGCTTGCGTTGCCGGATGGGCAGGTCGAGATAGGCGGCATCGAAGACCAGCCGCGTGTGCTGGCGGTCGAAATGCACGGGTCCCGGGAACAGGTAGAGATGGTCACTGGCGAGCGCCGGCCGCGTGTCCGGCAACTCGACCGCCTGCAACGGTATGCGCTGGCGGATCAGCCACGACGCCACGCCATGCACGAGCTTGAGCATCAGTTCGCGCCCCAGCATGCTCGCGGCCGGGCCGGCCGGGTTGTCCACCAGCTCGACGATGCCGCTCGCATCCTCGCGCCGGGAGGCCATGCGGAAGTCGTCCAGGATCAGGTGGAAGAACTGCCCGAAGCGGCGCAGCGCGACTTCCAGCCTTGGCGCATCGAGCAGGCTCAGGCAGAGGTACTTGAGCGTGCCGTTGCGCAATGGCCGGCTGAAGATGCCGGGCATTTCGTCGTCCAGTTCCTTGGCAAGCAGGCGGTACAGCGTCGAGAACTGCTCCTGCGTGACCCGTGCGGCCGGCTCGGCCAGCAACTCGGAGGCAATGCCCGAGCACTCGGCCATCCGCGCCATCGCCGCGGGATCGGCGCCGGACAGGAATCCGTTGACGACGGAAATGGGGACGGTGGCGGAGAAGTCGTTCACGTCGTTCACGTCATTCACGCGGGGGCGCTGGCAATGCGTGCGATGAAAAGGTGGCGGCTGGTGCATTCTGTCACAGCCGCCACGTGGTGAGAACCGGTCTGCTACATGTTGTTCCGCGCTTCCTCCTGCCGCGCGCGCCATTTCGACACGCTGCAGCCGAACTGGCTTCCAAACCAGCGCGAGAACGCGCTCAGCGACGAGAAGCCCAGCAAGGTGGCGACTTCGGACAGCGGACGCTCGCGGTTGTCGATATAGCGCACCACCAGGGTCGCACGGACACCATTGACGATATCCGAATAGCTGGTGTTTTCCTGCATCAGCCGCCGGTGCACCGTGCGGCGGTCCACGCCAATGTGCTGCGCCACGCGGTCGACCGAGCACATGCCGGACGGCAGCAGCACATGGACCAGCTCACGCACCTTGTCAGGCAAGGTGGTGTTTGCCTGGGCCAGCAGCGTGCCGAGGTAGCGCTTTACCTGATGCGCCATGACCGGGTCATACGAAGGCAGTGGCCCTTCAAGATCGGCAGCAACGCAGACGATGCCGTCGAAGTCCTGGTTGAACAGGCTCGGCATGCCGAAAACCCGCAGGAAGGTGGCCTGGCTCGCTGGCGCCGCATGCGTGAAGCAGATGCTGCGCGGCCGCCACGATGCGCCGAGGAACACGCTCAGCATGCGGTAGATCACGCCGACCGCAAGATCGGTGGCCTGGCGCAGCGTCCCCGGCTCGTCGTTGAGGATATGCAGGCGGATCATCAGCAGGCCCTCGGACTCTTCGATGCGCATCGCAAGCGCCTCGTTCTGCAAGCCCATGTAGCGCACCATCGACTCCAGCGCCCGCCGCAGCGTCGGCTGTTCACGGACGACGAAAGCCAGCGGGCCGAGGTTGGAGAACTGGCGCAACTCCGCCATGCGCAGCCCGAAATCGTCGACCTGCGCCGCGCGCGCCGAGTCGTCCAGCAGGCGGCCCACCTTCTTCGCCGGAATGCGAATATCAGGATCCAGCAGCACGTCGCGGCTGATCTTGGCCGCGCGCATCTGCTGATGCGGATCGAGGCCCACGGCGCGGGCCACTTCCACATAGTTGGTAAGGCTGGCACTGCGAAGGTAGTAGGACATCGCGTTTTCCCTGACTGTCCCGAAATGTAAATCGTGCGTCCCGAATCGTCAAATTCCTCCACACCATTCGCCGATACTTCGGTCACCGGAACGACAGTTCCCAGGACAAGGCAAGACGGCAGCACAGAGCGTCCGCAGCCACGCACATTCAGGAGCAACGCAATGCAATTCCTCGACGATTCCCTGCACCCCGAGAACCAGGACAAAGTGGTCATCACCGTGGCCCCGTACGGCCCCGAGTGGATGCCCGCCGACTTCCCGGAAGACATTCCGGTGACCATGGAAGAGCAGGTGCAGAAGGCCGTGGATTGCTACAACGCCGGCGCCACCGTGCTGCACCTGCACGTACGCGAACTCGACGGCAAGGGCTCCAAGCGACTGTCCAAGTTCAACGAGCTGATCGCCGGCGTGCGCGCCGCGGTGCCGGACATGATCATCCAGGTCGGCGGCTCGATCTCGTTCGCGCCGGAAGACGACGGCCAGGCAGCCAAGTGGCTGTCGGACGATACGCGCCACATGCTGGCCGATCTCGACCCGAAGCCGGACCAGGTCACCGTGGCGATCAACACCACGCAGATGAACATCATGGAGCTGCTGTACCCCGAATACCTCGCGGGTACATCGCTGTCGCACCCCGCCTACGTCGAGGCCTACCGCGAAATGACGGTGCCGGCCGGCCCGGGCTGGGTCGAAGAGCACCTGCGCCGCCTGAGCAACGCCGGCATCCAGCCGCACTTCCAGCTGACCGGCATCCACGCGCTGGAAACGCTGGAGCGCATGGTGCGCGCCGGCCTGTACAAGGGTCCGCTGAACCTGACGTGGATCGGCATCGGCGGCGGCTTCGACGGCCCCAACCCGTTCAACTTCTTCAACTTCGTGCATCGCGCGCCAGACGGCTGCACGCTGACCGCCGAGTCGCTGCTGAAGAACGTGCTGCCGTTCAACATGATGGCGATGTCCATGGGCCTGCACCCGCGCTGCGGCATCGAGGACACCATCATCGACCAGCACGGCAACCGCATGACCTCGGTGCAGCAGATCGAGCAGTGCGTGCGCGTGGCCAAGGAACTGGGCCGCGAGATCGCTTCGGGCAAGGAAGCGCGCGAGATCTACCGCATCGGCACCTGGTACGACAGCGCCGACGAGACGCTCGAAGCCAACGGCATGGCGCCCAACCGCAAGGCCGGCCAGAAGAACCTGCCGCTGCGCAAGGCCGCCTGATGGACTGCCGGCCGGCCAGGGCGCGTGCCCTGTGCCGGCCGGCATCCCTCGCCATCGCACCTCGCGCTCGCCATCGCCAGTGACCCAAGCCATGAACCCGTCCATTTCCGTCGCGAACCCCTGCATCAACATCTGCCGCATGGACCAGGCGGGCAAGTATTGCCAGGGCTGCGGCAGGACCCTCGTAGAGATCGGCCGCTGGGAACAGATGACCGATGGCCAGCGCGCCGAGGTGATGGCGTCGCTGCCCGCGCGCCGCCCGAACCGCAGCGCGCCGGCGCCGCGCGCCTGACCGCGCCGCGCCCCTCGCGCCCCTTTCTCCGGCGGATTCCCGCTGTCGCCATGACTCCAACCAACATCCTGTCGGTCGAAGCCTACTTCGACCTGATCTGCCCGTGGTGCCTGATCGGCAAACGGCATCTTGAATCCGCCATCGACCTGCTCGCGCGCGAGCGCCCTGACGTTACCGTGCAGGTGGAATGGCGCTCTTATCCGCTCATTCCCGCCACGCCGCCCGATGGCATTCCCTATCGCGACTTCTACGTGGCGCGGCTAGGCAGCCCGCAGGCGGTCGCCGTGCGCCAGGCGCAGGTCTGCCATGCGGCACGCGAAGCCGGCCTGACGCTGGCACTGGACCGCATCGAGACCTTTCCCAATACGCTGCTGGCACATCGGCTGGTGCGTTTCGTCCGCCAGCAAGACGGTGCGGACGCGGCCACGGCTCTGGTCGACAATCTGTTCACGCGCTACTTCATCCGTGCCCAGAACATTGGCGACGGGCAAGTGCTGAGCGACGCGCTGATCGAGTGCGGCATCAACACGCCCGGCAACGCCGGCACGCCGGTGCGGCACGACCTGGACTGGCTGCCTGCGCTGCACGGCCCCGAGGATGCGCCGCCGCGCAACGGACTTGGCGTGCCGCACTTTGTCTTCAACGGCACGCACAGCGTGTCGGGATCGCGTCCGCCGGCCGCGCTGCTGGAAGCCATGCTGCGCGCGCTGGCGCGCGCAAAGCAGATCGCCACACGCGCCGCCGCCTGAATCGCCGCTTGCTGAACGGGACGAAGTCAGTCCCGCATCGACATCATCCGCAGCACCCCGCGCCCGCGCCCGCAGTTGCGGGACGCGGGCGCCTTCACATGTCGCATACCAATAACGGAGACAACACAACATGAAGAAACGCCCAGCCCTGCTTCGCATGCGCCGTGCCACGCTCGCCACCGTCATGGCCCTGGCCATGCCCGCGGCCATGGCCTGGACCAACAAGCCGGTGCGCATGCTGGTGCCGGCCCCTGCCGGCGGCACCATGGACGTCATGGCCCGGCTGCTGGCCGACCAGCTATCCGCGGACCTCGGGCAGCCGGTCATCGTCGACAACAAGCCGGGTGCGGGCGGCGGCATCGCCATCAACACGCTGCTGGCCGCGCCGGCGGACGGCCAGACCATCATGGTGACCGCCACCAACGTGCTGACGGAAGTCCCGCACGTAATGAAGGCGTCATACGACACCATGAAGGACATCCGTCCCGTAGCCGCCGTGGCGCGCTCGCGCATGGTACTGGTCGGTGCGCCGACGCTGCCTGCCAAAGACCTGCCCTCCCTCGTCAGCTATGTCAAAGCCAATCCTGGCAAGCTGAGTTTCGCGTCCTACAGCGCGGGCACGGCGTCGCACTATGCAGGCATGATCATGAACCAGAAGGCCGGGATGGACCTGCAGCACGTGCCGTTCGCCGGCTCGGGGCCGGCCTTGGCCCAGGTCATGGGCGGCCAGATCGCGGTCATGTACGACGGCATGGTGACGTCGTTGCCGATGATCAAGGCGGGCAAGGTGCAGGCTTATGCGGTGGCTTCCAGGAATCGCTCGCCGCTGCTGCCGCAGGTGCCGACCTTTGCCGAACTTGGGTATGCGGATATGGACTTCAGCAACTGGATCGGGGTCATCACGTCCGCGCAGGTTCCGGTTGAACTGGCGCAGAAGATCCAGTCGGCGGCCTATAAGGCGGCTGCGACCCCCAAGGTGCACGACCGGATGGAAGCGCTCGGCTATGAGCCGATGGCGGCACAGACACTGCCTCAGCTTAGTCAGTCGCTGCGGGCGGAGTATGAGAGGAATGGGCAGATAGTCAAGGCGTTCGATATCAAGCCTTGATGGGATGGGTTGACTGGTATCTGGTGGTTGGGAGGCGCTCTCCGCTGTGGAGGGCGCTTTTTTTTATCTATCCTGATCGCCAGGGCTCGCCGGCAGCGCACTGAACTCGCGGGCTGCGCGCTGCTGTTTCGCCGGCGGGGCCGGCGGGGCCCTTCAATGAAGGATCGGATTATCGTGCTTGGCAGGCGCCGCTGTTTCGCCGGCGTAGCCGGCGACCTACTTCTTGTCCGAGCGACAAGAAGTAGGCAAGAAGCGCGTCGCCTGGCGGCTGGCCATCAACGATGCGCTTCTTGTTTTCAAGCGGCTTTGGTCTCGCGAGGCTTGGTTGCCCGTTCAGTGCCTCCGATAACCGGCTCTTGTACGATCTCCATGTAGGGCTCGGGTACAGCGTTCCAAGAGCGTCAGTGGTGGGACGCCTACGGCTGCGCTGCGCGCGCGTCCTAGTCGGTAGACCACGGGCATCAACGTCGCAAGCGCTTCGAGCTGTGTCTCGGCACGATCGTTGGCGCCATTCGGCTGCGGCCTGGGTGCTCAGACCAGGGCTCTGCGCGTAGCGCAGCCGAAGGCGATTACATGATGGCGGTAGCAGCAGGGTCCACGGACAGTTTCGGGGCTCGTTCAATCATTGCCTGAAAGCCTACCGGCGGACGCGCACCACGCGGCAGGCAGCCAGGCACTCTCTGAAGCCCATCCCCGTACAACACCCGCAGCACACTACGATCAATATTCGCCCGCTAGGGCAAGTAAACGCGCTTTTTGGTTACTTTTTGTCGCTCGCGGTGTGGAGGTGACCCGCTTTTTCGGACAGTGCCTATCTTGAGTAAGCAGGAGGTGCACCATGCCGAAAACGCGCCCACCGTACAGTGCGGTCTTCCGTCAGCAAATGGTTGACTTGGTCCATGCAGGTCGCCGTCCGGAGGATCTGGCCAAGGAGTTCGAACCCACGGCCCAGACGATCTACAACTGGGTTGCCCAAGCGGATCGCGATGCCGGCGTTCGTCAGGACGGCCTGACCACGGCGGAGCGCCAGGAACTCACGCGGCTGCGCCGTGAGAACCGGCAACTCAAAATGGAGAGGGAGATACTTGCAAAAGCCGCGGCCTGGTTTGCCCGGGAGACCGACACGCTGCCCGACAAGGGTTCGAGTTCATGAAGGCAAATCAGGACCGCTTTCCGCTGTCCACCATGGCGCGGCTGCTTAAGGTCTCGCGCAGCGGCTTCCATGCATGGATGGAACGACGTCCGAGCGCTCATGCCGTGAGTGACAAGCTGTTGCTCGCGCAAATCCGTGAGATTCACGCCCGCTCGCGCGGTACCTATGGGATGCCACGTGTGCATGCCATGCTGCTGCGCCAAGGTATCCACGTCGGGCGCAAGCGCGTGGCGCGTCTGATGCGTGAGGCCGGCCTGCGCGGGGCTTGCCGGCCGCGCTTCATTTGCACCACCCACCGTGCGCCAGCGGGCAGACCCGCGCCCGATCTGGTGCAGCGACACTTCTCTGCCGATGCGCCAAATCAGCTGTGGGTCGCCGATGCGACATACATTCCGACCGTTGCCGGCTTTTACTATCTGGCTGTCGTGTTGGACGTGTACAGCCGGCGCATCGTAGGTTGGGCCATGGGTAGTCATCTGCGCACCGCACTGATGCTGCAAGCGCTGGACATGGCGCTGGCGCAGCGACATCCCAGCGCAGTGATTCACCATTCGGACCAGGGCTGCCAATACACGTCTGTTGCCTTCGGGCGACGTTGCCGCGAGGCCGGCGTTCAGCCTTCGATGGGCTCGGTGGGCGATGCCTACGACAACGCCATGTGCGAGTCCTTCTTCGCAACGCTCGAATGCGAGCTGCTGATGCGTTCGCGCTTCGCCACGCACGACGACGCCCGTCAGGCATTGTTCACCTGGATCGAGGGTTGGTACAACTCGCATCGCCTGCACAGCGCACTGGGATATCGGTCTCCGCAGGAGTTTGAAAAGCTTCCCGTCAATGGCATGAATCCGGCGCTACACCGGGCATACACTGCCCCATCACAAGGAGAAAACCCATCGACATAAAATTCCAATGCGAATCTGTCCGATGAAACGGGGCAACCCCAGTGTGTGTCAAGGTAGTTGTCGCGTCCGCCGCTATGCTGCCTTTTTGTACTCCGTAGGTTCCTGCTCGGCCCGTTCCGGGTTTAGATAGACCACGGGATCCAACTCCCAATTCCGGATCCCTCGCGACCAGCGCTGCGGATGCCGGGCACGGGCGGCCTGATACACCATCATGCGTCGTGCCAGCAGGGGCTTCGCTTCTCCACTGTGCCGCTGGTTCGGCGTGACGTATTTCAGCCCGCTGTGGCGGTGTTCCTCGTTGTACCAACGCACGAACCGATATACCCAGTCGCGCGCCTGCTCCAACGTGTCGAACGGCCGCTCAGGCCATAGCGGACAGTACTTGGCCGTGCGGAACAACGCTTCGGCGTAAGCGTTGTCGTTGCTCACGCGCGGACGACTGTATGAGGGCACCACGCCCAATTCGTGCATCGCAGCGCGCATACTCAGCCCCTTCATGACGCTGCCATTGTCCGAGTGCAGCACCAGCGGCCGGCCAGCCGTTTGCTCGCGCAGACAGCCCAGTTCGAGCAGCCGCTTGGCATGTTCCTCCGACTCGCTTTCATGCACTTCATTGACCACCAGCTTGCGGCTGTAGATGTCCTGCATCATGTACCAGTAGAAGAAGCGGCCCTTCACCGTGGTGGGCATCCACGTGATATCCCAGCACCACACCTGGTTGCGGTCATCGGCACGGTGCGTGGTCGGCGCACGGGACTTGGCGTTGTGGGTGCGCCCGCGCCGGTGCGCTTGGCCTTCGGCCTTAAGCACGCGGTAAAACGTCGATTCCGAGGCCAGGTAGCGCCCCTCGTCGGCCAGCTTTGGCACGATCTGGTGCGGCGTCAGACTCTCGTAGCCGGGACTGTTAGCGGCGGCCAGCACGGCCTGCCGCTCGCCCTCGCTGAGCTTGTTGGCCGGCACCGGGCGCTGCGCGCCCGGGCGGCCATCCTCCGGCGTATGGCGCCAGCGCTGCAAGGTGCGCTCGTTCAAGCCCAGTTCCTTGCAGGCGTTGGACTGGCGCGCACCGCCGCCCACCGCTTCATCGATCAACGCAATGGCTTCGCGGCGATCCGAGACGTTGATCAGTCCTCCTCGTCCCTTCCCCAGATCGCCTCGGCTTTTTTTCTGAGAACCAGCAGCGCCGCGGTCTCAGCCAGTGCCGCATCCTTGCGCTTGAGTTCGCGCTCCAGGTCCCGAATCTGCTTCTTGGCGGCTTGTTCCTCGCGGCGCTGCGCCAGGCTCAACCTGACCCGCTCAGGCGCATTGGCCTGCTCGCAGGCAGCACGCCACTGCCGGATCTGCTCGGGTTGAATGCCCTTCCTGCGGCAGTATTCGGACAACTCCGCTTCACTCAGAGGCGCTGTTTCGAGCACCACCCGGAACTTGTCCGCGCTGGACCATTTGTCACTCTGCTTGCCGTTGCCTGGCACAACTTTTCCTTGTTCTCGAGCCTCGTGGCGCCAAGTGCGCAGGCTCACTGTCGTGACACCCGTTTCCTTGGCTAGCTCCGCCACTGATCGGTTCAAGGGCGGCATCATCTGCTCGACCACCAACTCCTTGAACTCGTCCGAATAGCGCTTCATTACCCAAAACCGCTTCCGCCCTCCATTGTCCTTCATCGAAAGGCGGCGAGGCGACAACTATCCTGACATGGAGGGCTCGGACAAAAAGTGACTCGCCGGCTGCGCCGGCGAAACAGCGGCGCCTGCCAAGAACGACACCCCCACCATCACCCATTCCCCGCAATCCGATAAAAAAAAGACGCTGGTCCCCCTTCAAGAACCAGCGCCCAAACTCTCCCTTCCCTACCTTCAGACTGCCTGTTCCCGCAGCTGCTTCTTATTAATCTTCCCTACACTAGTCTTCGGAATCTCCGCCACGAACGCGATCCGTTCCACTTCAGGCACCGCGTACTTGCTGATGCGTTGCGTATCCACGTGCCCAAGCAATTTCTCGCGAATGGATTCCGCTCCAACCTCCGCGCCGGCCTTGCGCACTACAAACGCCATCGGCCGCTCGCCCCACTTGGCATCGGGCACGCCGATCACCGCGCATTCCTGCACGCCGGGCACTTCGCTGATGAGGTTCTCGACCTCGATCGACGACACCCATTCGCCACCGGTCTTGATGACGTCCTTGATGCGGTCGACGATCTGCACGAAGCCGTCCTGGCCCATGACCGCGACGTCCTGCGTATGCAGGTAGCCGCCCGCCCACAGATCCTCGGAAGCCGCCGGCTTCTTGAAGTACGACTGCGTCAGGTAAGGCGCGCGCAGCACGATCTCGCCGCGGCTCGCACCGTCGCGCGGCAAGTCCTGCATGTCTTCGCTGACGACGCGGAAGTCGACCATCACCACCGGGCGCCCCGTGGAGCAGCGCATGCGCACTTCGTCGGCGCGGTCCTTGGGCGTTACGCGCGGCGGCAACTGCGCCAGCGAGACGATCGGCCCGGTTTCCGACATGCCATATCCTGCAAAGATGTCGATGCCGCGTGCCAGCGCCGCTTCGCACAGCGCGGGCGGCAGCGCCGAGCCACCGATGATGATCTTCCAGCCCGACAGGTCCTGCCCGCTGCCCTGCGAGGACTGCAGCAGCATCTGCAGGATGGTCGGCACGCAGTGCGAGAACGTGACCTGCTCCTGCTCGCGCAGCTTGAGCAGCATGTCCGGCGCGTAGCGGCCAGGCAGCACGGTGCGCAGGCCGAGCATGACCGCGACGTACGGAATGCCCCACGCCAGTACGTGGAACATCGGCGTGATCGGCATGTACACGTCTTCGCGGTGCATGCGCTGCCCTTCGCGCGGCGAGCACAGGCTGGCGGACGTCGTCAGCGTATGCAGCACGATGTCGCGATGGCTGTAGCACACGCCCTTGGGGTCGCCGGTGGTGCCGGTGGTGTAGAACGTGGCAGCCTTGGTGTTCTCGTCGAACTCGGGGAATTCGAAGTCCGGCGATGCATCGGCCAGCAATGCCTCGTATTCGCCCGACAGCGGCAGCGCGGTCTGCGGCGCGGCCTGGCCATCGGCCAGCAGCACGAAGCGCGGATTGCACGTGAGCTCGCCGCGAATCTGGTCCAGCACCGGCACGAAGTCGGGATGGACCAGCACGATGTCCGCGGCGGCATCGTTGAGCGTGTACAGGATCTGCTGCGGCGACAGGCGCACGTTCACCGTGAACAGCGTCGCGCCCATCATCGGCACGCCGAAATAGCACTCCAGGTAGCGATGGCTGTCCCAGTCCATCACGGCCACGGTGGAGCCATGCCTGGCGCCAAGCGCAGCCAGCGTCGAAGCGAGCTGGCCCACGCGGCGGCGGAAGTCGCGGTAGGTGTAGCGCATCTCGCCGCGGTAGCTGATCTCCTGGTCGCCGTAGAGGCTGAGCGAGTGAGTCAGCAGTTGCTTGACCAGCAGCGGATAGGAGTACGCCGACGGCGTGGATACGATCAAATTGTTCTGCATGTAGTCTTCCTCCGGCCGGAGCTTCAGTACGGCTTGGTGCCGATGATGCCGGCGCGTTCCATCTTGCGGTGGCAAGGCGGGTAATCCATCACGGCGTAATGCTGCGTGGCGGTGTTGTCCCAGATCGCGACGCTGTTGGGTTCCCAGCGCCAGCGCACCTGGTATTCGGGGATATAGGCCTGGCTGATCAGGTAGCGCAGCAGGTCGGGCGCGCCCGGATTCGCATCCTGGCCGAAACGCACGCGGTCCGGCGTATGGAAATTGGTGAAATGGGTCGTGAACGCGTTCACGTACAGGATCTTCTCACCGGTCTCCGGATGCGTGCGCACCACCGGGTGCTCGGCATCGGGATACTGGGCCTTGAGCGCCAGGCGCTTTTCGATCGGCATGGCCGCACCGAAACTTGCCTCGATGCTGTGGCGCGCGCGCAGGTCGGCGATCTGCGTCTTGATGTGTTCCGGCAGGCGTTCATAAGCCAGCGCCATGTTCGCCCACATGGTGTCGCCGCCGACCGGCGGGCACTCCACGCAGCGCAGCACCGCACCGAACTGCGGCGCCTCGCGCCACGTGGTGTCCGAATGCCACGCGTTTTCGTAGCGGTCGTTGGGCTGGTCCGGCGTCTTGTAGATGCGGACCAGGCCCGGATGCTCCGGATCGCTGCCGGCAACCGGATGGTCTTCCAGTTCGCCGAAGCGGCGCGCGAACGCGACGTGCTCGGCGCGGCTGATGTTCTGGTCACGCAGGAACAGCACGCGGTGCTTCAGCAGCAATGCCCGGATCTCCGCAAACAGGCCATCATTGCGGACGGCATCGCCGAGGTTCACGCCAACCAGTTCCGCGCCCAGCGAGCAGGTGAGTTGCTTGACTTGCATGGCTCAACTCCCTCAGATGACGAAAATCGACGAACCGGTGGTCTTGCGCGACTCCAGGTCCCGATGGGCCTGCACCGCGTCTTCCAGTGCATAGCGCTGGTTGATCTCGATCTTGATCCGGCCCGCGCCGACATGGCCGAAGATTTCGCCGGCCAGTTCCGCCTTCTCGGCAGGATCGGCGATGTAGTCGGCCAGGGCCGGACGCGTCACGAACAACGAACCCTTCATCGCCAGCAGCACCGGATCGAACGGCGGGATCGGGCCCGACGCGGTGCCGACGCACACCATCAGGCCGCGGCGCTTGAGCGAATCCAGCGAAGCCATGAAAGTGTTCTTGCCGACGCTGTCGAAGACCACCGACACGCCGACGCCGTCAGTCAGTTCGCGCACGCGCTTGGCCACGTCTTCGTGGCTGTAGTTGACGATGTGGTCGCAGCCGTGCGCGCGCGCCACTTCGGCCTTGGCCTCGCTCGATACCGTGCCGATCACCGTCAGGCCCAGCAGCTTCGCCCATTGCGACACGATCAGGCCGACACCACCCGCCGCCGCGTGCAGCAGGATGGTGTCGCCTTCCTTGAAGTTATAGATGCGGCGCATCAGGTACGCCGAGGTCAGCCCGCGCATGGTCATGGCCGCAGCGGTCTCGAAGCCGATGGTCTCGGGCAGCTTGATCAGCGGCGCGGCCGGCACGAGGCGCTCGGTGCTGTAGGCGCCCAGCGTGTTGATGAAGCCGGTATAGGTCACGCGGTCGCCCACGGCAACGTTGGCGACGCCGGGACCGACCGCCAGTACCACACCGGCGGCTTCCACGCCCATGCCGGCCGGCAGCGGCACCGGGTAGGTGCCATTGCGGAAGTACGTGTCGGCGTAGTTCAGGCCCACCGCCACGTGGCGGATGCGTACCTGCCCCGGACCGGGCTCGCCAACGTCCATCTCTTCAACGCGAAGCACTTCCGGTCCACCGGTCTCGTACATGCGCACGACTTTTGCCATTTGCTCGTCTCCTGGATCTGCGTCGGCGCAAGGGGGCGCCGCTCATGCCCTGAAATGTAGGATGTGCCGGCGCGCACCGCTTTGCATTGGTCCCCACCGACTTTGCATTTCATGCCACGCACGCCTATCATCCTGCTGCGAAGACAAAACACAAGACAGTGCGCGCCGCGGCATCGGCGCGTGCCGCACACAGAACAAGATTGGGAGACAGCCTTGGACACGCTGGTACGCGCGGGCGCAGTGACCAATTTCTTTGAGGTTGCCCAGGGACTCGGCCTCAACCCGCAACCGCTGCTGCGCGAAGCCCGGCTGAGCCGCGCCCTGCTGGGCGACCCGGACCAGCGGGTCTCGGTCAATGCCTGCGCCAGGCTACTGGAACAGGCGGCGCAGGCGGCGCACTGCGAGACCTTCGGCCTGCGCATGGCCGAATCGCGCCAGCTGTCCGACTTCGGCGTGATGAGCCTGCTGATCAGCCAGCAGCCCACGCTGCGCGATGCGCTGGCCACGATCATCCGCTACCGGCACCTGGTCAACGAGTCGCTTGCAATCCTGCTCGAGGAAGCGGGAAAGGTGGTCATCATCCGGCAGGAGGTGGTTCTCGATACACCGTCGCGGCAGGCCAGCGAGCTGGCGGTCGGCGTAACGTTCCGCCTGTGCCGGGCGCTCCTCGGGCCGCACTGGCATCCGCTCAATGTCAGTTTCACGCATGCCGCCCCGGCCGACCTGCAGGTCCACCGGCGCCTGTTCGGCTGCCCGCTGGAGTTCGACTGCGAGTTCAACGGGATCACCTGCCTGGCGGCCGACCTCGATGCGCCCATCCCGACCGCCGACCCGGGCATGGCGCGCTATGCGCAGCGCTTCGTCGACACGCTGCCGCGCGTGAACGCGCCGTCGATCGGGCGCGACGTGCGCAGTGCCGTGTACCTGATGCTGCCGATGGGCCGCGCGACATGCGAAGGTGTGGCGCAGGGGCTTGGCATGAGCCTGCGCACCATGCAGCGCCAGCTCGACGAGGCCGGCGAAACCTTCACGGACATCCTGAACGAGGTGCGCCGCGAACTCGCGCAGCGCTATGTGGAGAATCCGCAGTACTCGCTGCTGCGCGTGGCCGAACTGCTTGGGTATGGCTCGGCGAGTTCCTTCACGCGGTGGTTCTCGTCGCAGTTCGGCGAGGCGCCGGTGGTGTGGCGGCGCAGGCGCGAGGCGCGCGCGCCGCAGGCTGCGGAGGGCAATCTTTAAGATTGCTCGCTCCGGCGGCGGGGGTTCCGGATTGGCGTTTTGTTCGACAAACCCCAACTCTTCCTCAATCTTTAGTGCGCCGCGAGCACTACCAGCGCGCGCCGAGGCGCGGATCCCACGTCGCGCCTGGCGCGCTCCCGTCGAGCGCGCTCAGTGAGCGCCCTTGGGCGTCACAGAGACCGCCAATGCCTCCGTATATACCGCCTGAACCTGGTCCCCCTTGCGAATGCCCTTCAGTTGCTCCGGATCATCGACATGGAGGTCCACCGTCCGGCCCTTCGGGCCCTTCAGTGTCACCTTGCCGGTCTTGGCGTTCACGGCAACCACATCGGCGGTCACGGTCACTTCGCGCCCGACCACGCCGCCCGGCTTGGCACCAGGCGCGGCGCGGTCTTCGATCGCGCGCTCGGTACTGGAACGCATGCCGGACTGCTTCGTCAGGGCGACCGACAGCGCTTCCTTGTATTCCGCCGTGACCACGTCACCGACCCGGAGCTGGTCGAAGTTGCGCACCTCGTCGCCGACATGGATGTCGGTGACCTTGCCCTGCTTGTTCTTCAGCGAGACGGTCCGCGTGGCGGCATCGATCGCCGTGATCGTCGCCGTGGACTTGACCGTGCCGGTCACCATGGCAGCTCCCACGCCGGAGGCCGCTTCCACGCGGGTCTCCGGCTGGGCCATGGCCAGGTGGGATGCCGCGGCCAGGGCGGCTGCTACCAGTACCTTGCTGGGGTTCATGCTTGGCTCCTTGCGCCAGTGTTGAAAGTCGGACGGCGAATTCCGCCCGCGGGCTACAACATGCGTGCTGCCTCGTCCAGCAGCGTGGCCTGCGACAGCATGTCGGCCCGCGCATACCGCACGATCGAAAACCACCGCACGAGCGGCGGATCGCCGGGCACGTGGGCGCAAAGCAGTTCCAGGTCGACACCGGGCACGGTGCTGCCCGGGGACAACATCACGTTCACCTGGCTCAGGCGGATCTGGCGCCTTTCGACATGCATGCGGCTGGCGGCATCGCCCAGGATTTCGCCCAGGCACTCGAGCTGACGCGCGAGGACGTCGCCGCCGTGGCCCAGCGCGGCCAGCGCGTTGTCGTTCTGCGCGATCTCGTCCCTGACGGCCTGGACCGATGTTGCATCGGCCGTCTCCCCGCCGACCATCGAGCGCAGGCCCATGCCCTGCCGCTCATAGAGCTTGAGCTGCGCCTTGAGCAGGGCCTGCTCGCGCTCCAGCACGTCGCGCCGGCCCTTGCCCGCCGCATACTGCGCCATCGCCTCGATCGCGAGCTGGTCCAGCATGCGCAGCAGGATTTCCGCACGCAACGCCGCGTCGGATTCGGCGCAGATCCTCACCTGGTGGTCGCTGAAGGACACCAGCGTCTGCGGCACGTCCGTGCGCATGACATCGCCTTCCAGCGCCACACCAAGCGTGCGGCGTTCGTTCATGGCCATGCCGAGCACGGCATAGGCGTGTTCGGCAGACGGCGTACGCTCGAAGAACTCGCGCAGGTCGGGCGAACGGCTGAAGGCGTGGACGACGTCGGCCCCCGTACCGAAGTACGCGTGGATATGCGGATCGCTGTCCCAGGCCGCCTCGCTTGCCTCGCGCGGCGCGGGCAGGCCTGCCACGGTGGCGCGGATCGCCGCCAGCGCCGTGGCGAGCCGGGGCGCCAGCCGCTTCTCGTAGTGCGGGACGAGCCGCAGGCGCGGGTTCAGGGCCGTGACGCGCGCGGTCAGCGCGACGAGTTCCTTGTCGTCGCGCTGCCGCGGCTGGCTGCCCTGCCGCTGGATCCACCGCAGAAAGCCCATGGCGGCGCCTGCCGGTGAGTGCCCGGCCTTACCTGTAACGCTCGGCCATCACCATCGCACTGATCTTGTGTCCCTTCCAGAACATGCCGTGGATGCGCGGCTGCAGCTTGCGCAACGCCTCCGGATCCAGCTCGTTGAAGACCAGCGTCACGCCCGGATGGGTGCCGTCGCCTTGCACATGCTCGATCTCGTCATAGGCCGGCAAGCCATACTTGATCAGGAAATCCCGAACTTCCTCGTCGGTAGTCGCGGCGTCGATGTTCCCCAGAAACAACACTGCCATGGTCAGTCCCCCGTTCCTGGCCGCGTGCGCGGCCATCCTTGTATGTTCTAGATCATCTTTGGTGAAGTACAAGGCGGTTGATGTGCACAAGCCGGCTCAGTTCTTTGAATTCTGCCGCTTCCAGTCACCATCGGGGGTCTCGCAGAACCATCCTGCCCAGCGTTCCTTGCGGCCAGCCTGCGTCAGGTCCGAGCGCACGCGGCGGCACTTTCCGCCCGGGTCGTTCCGGCTGCGCTCCAGCGTCAGGGTGCCGTCAATGGCCGGACGCCGGTCGAGGGCGGGGAACCGGACGGGCACGGTGCCACCGTCGGGCGTATTGGCGAGGGCGTCCTTGTAGAGGCGGACATACTGCGGGACCTCATCCTTACGGAGGGTCCCGACGATGGTGCCGCTCAGGAAGTAGTCGAAATACGCGTGAACCGGCAATGTCGCCGCGGCGAGCGCCAGCACGGCAGCAGCCCGCGCATGGCGGGAACGGATCAGACGCATGGAGGCCCCCCTCTCGAATCCGGTCCGGGCGTACCGCTTTGACATACCGAGCCCGGCATCGCTACCCTTAGTCTAGTCCGCCGGGCAGGCCGGCGGCATTCCCGTCCTCCGGAGAGTCTATGCGCAAACCCCTTCCGTTGTTGCTGACCGGCCTGATGCTGACGGGCCTCGCCTCCATGACCCTGGCGCAGACCGCGCCAGGCCCGGGCCAGGGCGCGGCGAACGCCATCTCCGAGGCCGTCCAGGAAGGCGGCAACCCGTATCGCCCGCCTTCGGGCGGCAGCACCGATCCCGAGGAAGCCAGGCGCGCCAGGTGCGAAGCGCTCAAGGACGAGTTCAACGCGACCTCGAAACAGCGGACCTACCAGTCATCGGGTACCGCCACGCACAACGCACAGGGCCGCCCGATCCCCAAGATCGAACGGGACAAGAGCCGCAAGGCATTGCAGGAGACGTACCGCGCCAACTGTACGTGACCAGACCGGGCGTGCAGGAGGGACCAGGAGCCTGAGCGTTGCGCCCGGCGGGAAGGGCCTCGGACGGTCGATGTGCAAATGGCAAGACTGGCGGCATGGCCCTGGCGGCCGTGCCGCTGTGCATTGGCTGCGCGCGCCTGCTGCCCCGCGCTGCAGCCACGGATAGCGCTCGGTGTCGCTGTCGCCATGTCCGGATCCAGGTACACATAGCAGCGCTGGATACGGAAATCCCGGCGCGCGTCCGCGCGCGATTCCCATTTCGGAAAGTAGAACGCCGCATGCTCGTCGAACAGGTCCGCAACGCAACTGGCCGTACGCAGCGCACCGCCTGCCCTGGCCGACGAACAGTTCCGCACGCTTGCCGCGCGCAAGACCGATCCGTACACGGATGGCGCCCTGCGTAGCTTCGACCCATACGTGGACAGCGCCGCCAAGCCGGTCGACGCATTCACCGATGGCGCCTGACGGCGTCTTGCCGCGGTCTGCGACTGCCGGCGCTTCGGAGATTTGCCTGGGCGCGCCGGCGACAAGCGCACCCGAAATCCCCCTGATTTCGATCCGCTTTGCTGACAGCGAGGCGTGCGCGCTCTGTCTCCCATTGACTCCCCCGTCTGCACGGACCGCCGAGTCTATTCGATCGCGCAACTACGCCACTACGCTGTGCACCACCAGCAGCGTGCCGGTCATCCGCGTGCCGTCCGGCGATAGCGTGGGGCCGCCCAGGCGCGCCACCACCGCATGTTCGCCCGGCGCGCGCAGGTAGGCGCGGTGCGCCGGCCGCACGCGCTCCCGTGTAGTGGCCATGTCCGGCTTGTCGGTGGCGAACACCGCAAAATAGCGGCCCGTCATGCGCCCTCCGCCAGCACGAAGTCGTACCTGCCCTCGTGGAACGGCCCCTCGATCCCGAAGCGGCTGCCCAGTGGCCCGCCCTGCCCGGCTGGCCGCCGACGACGAGGTTCGACCGCTGGCGAGTTCGCGAAACGCGAGCCTCGTACCCCACCGCCGGAAGACATGAACGGCACCACCATGTGGCGGCGCCGCAAAGGCCCTACTGCTCGGCCGCAGGGTTGAGAATACCGCGCGGGATCAACGCGATCAGCACGCAGCTCACCAGCAGGCAGGCACCCAGCGCATAGGTGCCGTTGTTGATGTTGCCGGTCATTTCCTTGGCGATGCCGGTAATCATCGAGCCCGTGAAGCCGGACAGGTTACCCACCGAGTTGATCAGTGCAATGCCCGCGGCCGCGGCCGTGCCGGACAGGATCTGCCCCGGGAATGTCCAGTAGATCGGCATCAGCGCCAGGATGCCGCAGGTGGCGATGGTCAGGAACAGCATCGACAGCGCCACGTTCTGCGCGCACGCCGCGCTCAGGATCAGGCCGACGCCGCCGATCAGCGCGGGAATGGCCGCGTGCAGGCGGCGCTCGCCGGTCTTGCGCGAGTGCGATGCGTTCCACACCATCGCGAAGATCGCTGTCAGGTACGGAATGGCGGTGAGCAGGCCGATATGCAGCGGGCTCTGCACGCCCGACGCGCGGATGATCGACGGCAGCCAGAAGGCCAGGCCGTAGAAGCCGGTGTTGAACGTGAGCAGGATGAAGGTCAGCAGCCAGACGCGCGGGCTGCGCAGCGCGGCGCCGACCAAGACGCTGCCCGAGGCCATCGGCGAAGTCGCGCGCGCCGGCCAGATCTTCAAGTTCTTTGCCGGCGAGGCCCTGCGCCTGGGCGGCGAGATCCTGCCGTCCGTGCGCCCCGGGCTGACCGTCGAGGTCACGCGCGAGCCGCTCGGCGTGATCGGCCTCATCACACCATGGAACTTTCCGATCGCGATTCCCGCGTGGAAGATCGCGCCCGCGCTGGCGTACGGCAACTGCGTGGTGTTCAAGCCCGCCGAACTGGTCCCTGGCAGCGCGTGGGAACTTGTCAATATCCTGGTCGAATCCGGCCTCCCTCAGGGCGTGCTCAACCTGGTGATGGGACGCGGCGCGGTGGTCGGCGAAGCCATGGTCGCGTCGCCCGACGTGGATGCCATCAGCTTCACGGGCTCCGTCGCCACCGGCAGCGCGATCGCCGCGCGCTGTGTGGCGTCGGGCAAGAAATTCCAGCTTGAGATGGGCGGCAAGAACCCGATGGTCGTGCTCGACGATGCCGACCTCGACGTAGCCGTCGAAGCCTGCATCAACGGCGCGTTCTATTCGACCGGCCAGCGCTGCACGGCATCGAGCCGCCTGATCGTCACCGACGGCATCCATGACCGCTTTGTCGAGGCCATGGGCAACCGGCTGGTCGCGCTGCGCATCGGCGACGCGCTGTCGGCGGATACGCAGATCGGTCCCGTGGTCGATGCGCGCCAGCTCGAACAGGATGAGCGCTACATCGCCGTCGCGCGCGAAGAAGGCGGTACCGTCATCGGTGGCGAACGCCTGGAACGCGCCACGCCGGGCTTCTTCCTGGCGCCGGCACTGGTGACGGGCACGACGGCGGGCATGCGCATCAACCGCGAGGAAGTGTTCGGTCCCGTGGCCTCCGTGATCCGCGTGAAGGACTACGACGAAGCGCTGGCCGTGGCCAATGACACGCCGTTCGGGCTGTCAGCGGGCATCTGCACGACATCGCTGAAGTACGCCACGCACTTCCGCCGCCACGTGCAGGCGGGGATGGTGATGGTCAACACTGCCACCGCGGGCGTCGATTACCATGTGCCGTTCGGCGGCCGCAAGGGTTCCAGCTATGGGCCGCGCGAACAGGGCAGCTACGCGCGCGAGTTCTACACCACGGTGAAGACCGCCTACATCCACGCCGGGCAGGTGTAAGCCAGGCCTCCGTGTCCACTTGGCTGGCCCAGTGGACAACGACCCGCACGAGCTATGCCCGGAGTACGAGCGCCACATCCTGGTTTCCAGCGTGCCGGTCGCTCGAGTCGTGTTGCTTCGCAACTAGCGCGTGGCCTATTTCTTGGCTACGCGCCCGAAGACGGCGGCCAGCTCGGCATCCTCCAGCACCGGCATGATCTCCAGCTCCATCAGATCGCTCCACTGATAGGCGAACTCGGTGAGCTTGGCCGCATCATCGGTTTCGAGCAGATCGAAGCCCGACCCGAGATCGGCGCGGGTCCATCTGCCAAGCAACTGGACGCCCTCCGGCGGTACCCCGCCGGTTCGCAGAAAGCGCTCGATCGCTTCGGCGCGCTGCTCCGTATCCGGAGCCCAATGGAAGGTCATCATGAATTTCATGGCGGCATCTCCTGATAGTGGTGTGTATCACCTCCTCCTACTTCTATATACGTTCCGGCGCGCCATGCGGATGCGATCGAGCGCGCGCGTCGCCGCGCGTGTGTGTCGCATGTGACGCCGTCGATGCTGGTGTTGACGTTTCACAGCGGCAGATCTGACATGTGCAGCGCTTGCCGCGCCGGTGCTGGTTCCCATGGGCTACCGTGCGCTGTTGCTTGCCGAAGCTGGGCCGCAGGGTCGACTGCGTGCCCATGCGCGTTTAGGGCTTGATTCCATGCACGACAGCACTATCCTTTGGCGATAGTGGAACCAAGATCTGCTGACCCACCAGGGTGCAAACTCAGGCTTCAGGCCCAGATGAAGGTCCAGCCTTGAAGGCGCTCGCAGCGCTGCTGACGACCTGGGTCATCCAGTGGGACCGATTGAATGAGCTGGGCAATGGATTCCTTCCGTGTTTCCTTCGACGCGTACTTGAACATGATTGCCAAGGCTACCTCCGAGGGGAGTCCGGTGGTGCTGGAGACAGAGCGCACGCTTTCGCTCCGTTTCAAAGGGCTTGCGACCCAGAGCCTCATGTCTCGGCGCGACCCCGATAAGCTGATGCTCGGCTATACCCGGTCGATGATGAGCTTTCTGCTGCTGCACCCGACGCCTGCCCGGGTCTCCATGATTGGCCTGGGTGGGGGCTCCCTCGCCAAGTACTGTTACCACCATCTTCCGAATACCAAGGTTGTCGCCATTGAAGTTGATCCGGCAGTGATCGCCTTGCGCGATATGTTTCGGATCCCACCCGATGACGACCGCCTGGAAGTGCTCTGCGCAGATGGCGCCGAATACGTCAAAGGCCACGATGCGCGGCCGGAGGTGATTCTGGTGGATGCCTTTCTGGCGCACGGCATGCCCGCGACATTTGGGAGGGCGGCATTCTATGCCGCCTGCCACGCGCGGCTCGCCGACGATGGCGTACTAGTCGCCAACTTCGTGGGGAATGACGAGGACGTCCCCATATATCTGGAGGAAGTTCGCTCGGTGTTCGGTGAGTCGTTCTCCATTTCGCTGGCGGAGGACAGCTGCAATTTCATACTGTTCGCCTGGAAGGGCGCATGGGATCTCCCTTCGCTGGACACGCTGCTCGCGCGTGCGCGCATTCTGGAAACCACCCATCCTCTCAAATTGCGCTTGGCGGCCGGTCGCCTGAACCAGGGCAAGCGGCTCGCATCGCGTCTCAAATTCTGACCAAAGCCGGCGAGCTGACTGCGTGCGGACGAATGCTGGGCGAAGTGCAGTTCCGGCGCAGTGAGACCGGCAAACCGGCTCTCGCGGGGAGCCGTGTTCTCTTTCTGCGTCACGTTGATTTGCGGGAATGGTCGATGGTCCGACGGCAGAGTTCGACCATCTACGGACGCTCGATTTTGTGACGATGCTGCCGCATGGGACGGATGCCGCCCCATCCGGTGGCTTGGTGTGCTTTCCTGAGGCCAGGATGGGACTGCGTGAGGGGGCCGCAATCTCGGCAGAGGTGCCAGTGAAACTGCAGAGCCGCCAGACCGACCGGCTATGTGTATCATTCGGATTTTGCCGCGCGTCCGTGCGCGCCAGCATTACTGAATGGACAAGATCATTGTCTACGCCTTGCCGTTGTTTTTCGTGCTGATGGCGTGCGAATTCGCCTACGGCCTTGCAAGGCGCAAGAACACCTACCGGCTCAGCGACTCGCTGAGCAGCCTGAGCCAGGGCTTGCTTAGCCAACTGGCGGCCGGCATTACCCAGTTGTTCCAGATTGGCCTTTACACGCTGGTCTTCCGGCGCGTGGCACTGTTCGCCGGCTCACCGATCTGGCACGCCTGGTACGGCTGGTTGATCGCCATCGTGCTGTTTGACTTTTGCGACTATTGGCTGCACCGCATGGGGCACGAAAGCGCGGTGATGTGGGCCGCCCACGCGGTGCACCACCAGAGCCAGCACTTCAACCTGTCCACAGCGCTGCGCCAGGAGAGTACCGTCGCCTTGCTCGGCTGGCCGTTCTACCTGCCGATGGCGGTACTGGGCGTGGCACCGGAGCAGTTCGCGCTCGCCGGCCTCATCGTGCTGCTCTATCAGTTCTGGATCCACACCGAGCACATCGGCAAGCTCGGCTGGTTCGACCGCGTATTTTCTTCACCGTCCAACCACCGCGTGCACCACGCGGTGAACGACCAGTATCTCGACAAGAACTATGGCGGCATGCTGGTGATCTGGGACCGACTGTTCGGCACATTCGCCGAGGAACGCGAGCCCTGTGTCTACGGGACCCGCACCCAGTTGCGCAACTGGAACCCGCTGTGGGCGGTGGCGGTAGGCTACAGCGACATCGCCAAACTGGCGCGCCGCACCAGGCGCTGGTCGGACAAGCTGCGCCTGTGGTTCAAGCCGCCGGGCTGGCTGCCCGAAGACCTGAAGGCCGCGGCCAGCACCGTGCCCTATGATCTGCAGGCTGCCGCCCAGCGCTACGACCCACAGTTATCGCGCGGCCGCCGCTGGTTCGCCGCAGCGCAGTTCCTGCAACTGATGGCGGCCACCGGCAGCTACCTGTGGTTTGCCGACGACTTGTCCTTCGGCCAGACCGTGCTAGTGGTTGCGCCGATGGTGGCGGGGCTGTGGTCGCTTGGCATGCTGCTGGAAGGCCGCCTGAAGATCGCCCAGATATGTCGGGTGAACTTGGCGAGTGCCGGCGCCGCGCTGGCGATCTGGCTGAGCCTGTACCCGCGCTGACCTCGGCCGTTTCCGTCTTCGGAGCGGCGTTTTCGTCCAGATAGCGAACCCGCACGCGTCTACCGCGATGCCTGATGATCCAGGCGCGCCGACGCTTCAGGGCTTTGCTGTAGTTTGACAGGGCAGCCTTGGCGGCGGCATAGGCAATCGTCGCCTCCGGCAACGGTAATTGCCGCTGGATCGACGTGACGTGGATAATGACGCCCGAATGCTGCTCGACCATAGAGGGCAACAGCGCGCGATCGATGCGCACTGCCGGGAATAGGTTCAGGCTCAATGCCTTGTTCCATTCATCGTCATCTAGCACGCTGAAGCCACCGGCCGGTGCAGATGAGCCGCCCACGACGTGCACGACTATATCGACGCCACCGAACCGCTCTAGCACGGCGTCGACAATAGCTTTACAGCCCTCGGCCGTCGTGATGTCCGCCCCGATGAACCGTTCTTCGGCAAGTTCATCGGGACGGGAACGCGCCGTCGTCAGAACGTTCGCACCTGCCTCGCGAAGGCGTGCGACGACGGCTTTGCCGACGCCTTTGGTTCCGCCTGTAACGAGCGCCCGAAGCCCCAGAAGTTCAGGTGCGGAGCTCATTAGCGAATCTCCAGCGACGCAATCCTGCCGCCGGCCAGGACGAACGTGTAGGTCAGCTCGACTGGGCTACCGGGGAATGTGCCGTTGAGTCGTGCGTGCATCGTCACAGTGGCGCCGTCCTGGGATACGTCCAACGGCTCAATGCTGTACTGGTACCTGGTTTTGCTGTCTTTCTTCCAGGCCTGGATTGCTTCCAGCCCCTTGATCGTGCGGCCTTCGTCCCGCACAACGGCATCGGCGGTAAAGCAGTTCAAGAGAGGGGCGGTGTCCGTGACGGTTTCCGCGAGCAGATAGGCATCCAGTGGCGGAGGCAGCATCATGTTCATCGGGGTTCACCTCAACGTGAAGGTTTGCATGCCCCAATCATGGCGCTACAGTTACCGTATCGCAAGAACGCACAAAAAAGTAAGTAACCCCTTGGCTAACCGAAAAAACTACACCCCCGCGGCTGCCGCAATCGATGTCGAAGCCGCATTCAAGCTGCTGGAAGGCCGCTGGAAGCTGGTGATCCTGTTTCACCTCTTCGGCGGTCAGGTACAGCGCTTTTCGGACCTCGAGAGACTGATCCCCGGCATCACACAGAAGATGCTTGCCCAGCAGCTACGCTGCCTCGAAGCGGACGGCATCGTGACGCGTACGGTCTATCATCAGGTGCCACCGAAGGTGGACTACCGCCTGACTGATTGGGGCCAGGCGTTGTGCCCGGCACTGGATGCGATCCTGACATGGGCGGAGCGCCGTGAAGACTTTCCGTAGGCTGCGCCGAGCTTGTGCGGCTAGCAGCCCGTCATCCAGAATCCAATTTCGCAAGTCGGCGACGTGGTCTCATCCGCGACCGTCTCATGTCGCGCCGGAACCTGACGGTCGTAAATCTCATTTGAGGGGCAGCACTGGGGCGTCTTCTGCCCTACGCGGACCAGTCCAGGAGGAACGCTCGGCTGTGCTGAGCGTCGGGCCGTTCCCGGCCAGGAAGGGACCTTCGTCCGACGCGTCGCCGAGACACTCACATGGCAGCTCCCCTCGGCAAGCGGTCGTTCGATCGCCGAGAGATGGTATCGCGACATCGACTGCATTCAGTGCACACCTCCATTCCACGGTCTCAAAGCAGAATCCCCCTCCGCGGGTGCCCCTGAAACGACAGGCTGCAAATTTGGAACGCGGCCCGATCAGTCGGCGGTCACACCAGCCGTCTTGGATACCCGCCCCCAACGCTCGGTCTCCAGGCGGATGAACTCGGCAAGCTTCGCTGGCGTCATGTCGCCAGCCGTCACACCCTGCTCTTCGAAGCGCTTCAACACGTCCGGCTGTTGCAGCGCCTTGGCCAGTTCCGTGCCAAGCCGCCGCGTGACCGCGTCGGGCGTGCCCCGAGGCGCCATCAGCGCATACCACGTGGTCACCTCGTAGCCTTTGATGCCGCTTTCGTCCAGCGTGGGCACGCCGGGATACGCCGAGGAACGCTTCGCCGTGGTCACCGCCAGCGCGCGGAGCTTGCCCGAGCGCACGTGCGGGGCTGCCGAGGGACTCGTCTCCACCGCCATCTGGATCTGCCCGGCGATCAGGTCGGTCATCATCGGCGCACCGCCCTTGTATGGGACGTGAACAATGTCGGTGCCAGTCATCGACCGGAACAGTTCGCCAGAAAGATGCTCGGTGCTGCCGGGGCCGGCCGATCCGTAGTTCACCTTACCCGGATGCGACTTGATATACGCGATCAGCTCCGCCACCGACTTGACGGGCAGCGATGGGCTGACTAGCAGCACGTTCGGGGTCAACGCCACCAGGCCGACCGGCACCAGGTCGCGCGTGAAATCGTACGGCAGTTTCTTGTAAATGCCGGGCGCCATCGTGTGCGCGACGGTGGCAAGCAGCAGCGTGTAGCCGTCGGGCGTAGCGCGCGCCACGTTGCTCGCGCCGAGCGTGCCTCCTGCGCCCGGGCGGTTGTCCACCACCACCGGCTGGTGCAACGACTCGCCCATCTTGTGGCCAATGGTGCGGGCAATGATGTCGGTGGTGCCACCGGAAGCGAAGGGCACCACGACAGTGACGGGCTTCTCCGGCCAACTTTGTGCGGCAGCCGGGACCATGCTGCCGAGTGCGAGGGCGCCTACCAGAAAGGCGATGGCGGTGCGGCGGGTCATGTCGGACATGTGACGGTCTCCTTGAGGTTCGATGATTTTCTTGTCGGCGTTGCGGTTCTTCAGTGCTGCACTGCCTCAGTCGGAGCCGAGCTGCAACGTATTGGGCTGGCGCTTCTCGATGGCCGACTTCAATAGCGCCGCGCAACGGTAGATGCCGTGGGCGAACTTGCCGAACGGCAACGTGGCGAACAGCGCCATCACCACGCCAAGGTGGATAGCCAGCAGCATCGCCATGGCTCCGGTCTCGCGCCCGGCCAACAGGCCAAGCCCGGTAGCCGCTGTGAGTAGCAGGAGCGCGATGAAGCCGCGATCCATGGGCCGCTGGGCGGCATCACCCCGGTTGGGGTCGCGCCGCAGGTTCAGCCACAGCAGGCCGGCCGGCCCAATCAATAGCCCGACGCCGCCGGCCGTGCCGAGGATCACCGGCAAGCTCGTCACCGGATACGGCGCGTGGAGATCCAGCAGGTAGTGGTACAGCGTGGCCACGCCAGTGGAGGCGAAACAGGCCATGAAGCCGTAGAACGTCAGGTGGTGGAAGCGGCGCCGCGCCAGCGTGAATCGGTCGTCCTGCTCGTTGCACCCCTGGCCGTGTCCGCCGTCGAGGTAGGTGAGCGTGAGCGCGTCACGCGCGGCCTCCCCCAGCGCGGGCGGGGTGGCACGGCCCGGCGATACATCGCGCCAGAACGTCTGTATGCCAATGCCCAGCGAGAGCACCGCGAAGCCGAACACTGCCCCGAACATCGCAGCCATCATGTTGTGCGGAAAGATCGCGTAGAAATTGCCGGCCAGCGGCGCGTGCCACAAGACGCCGTGGCGCGAAATGGCCAGCAGCAGGAACAAGGCCAGGCCGAAGGCAAGCGCGAGCGCAACGGTGAGGCCGTTGCGCCGGTACAGTGCGCCCAGCGGCGCCGGCCATGCATATTCGGCGTAGGTCTCCCCACGTACGCGAGCCATGGCCTGCGGCACGTTCACCGCGAATTCGTGCGGCGGCGCGTACTGGCAGGCGTGGTAGCAGGCCCCACAGTTGTGGCAGAGGTTGGCCAGGTAGTTCACGTCCGCCTTGCCGAATGACAAGCGCCGCGTCATGGCCGGGAACACCGCGCAAAAGCCTTCGCAGTAACGACAGGCATTGCAAATCTGCATCTGACGGGCAACTTCGGCTTCATTGCCGGTCAGCGGCAGCACCTGGATGGGAATGATCTTCCGAGCGCCGGTTTGACGGATGTCGCCCGCCGTCTCCACGGCCGCCGCCGCCCCCACCGCCGTTTCGCCGGCCTCGCGCACCAGCGCCTCAAGCTGCTTCATGTTGTACTCCTTTCGCTTGTGCGGCCGCGCGCGCGGCCCGGGTGCCTGCAATCCGGCCGAACGCGGTGCCGATAGACATGCCAACGCCCGCCGTGTAGCCCTTGCCCAGCACGTTGCCGGCCATCATCTCGCCGGCAACGAACAGGTTGTCGCTCGGCTCACCGCCAAAATGGACGGCGGCGTGCTCGTCGACCTTGAGGCCGAGATAGGTGAAGGTGATGCCGGGACGCAGCGCATAACCGTAGAAAGGCGCGGTGTCGATGGGACGCGCCCAGTGCGTCTTGGGCGGGATCAGCCCTTCGGTGCGGCAGTCGTCCAGCGCCGTATGGTCGAAGGTGCCAATGCGGCACGCGGCGTTGTAGTCGGTCACGCTTTTCACGAACGACTGCTCCGGGAGGCCGAGCTTGCGCGCCAGTTCGGGCAGTGTGTCGGCCACCGTGCCGGGGAAGACCGGCGGCATGAAGCGGCCGATGGCCTTGGCATCGATGATGGAGTAAGCAATCTGGCCCGGTTGCTGGGCGACCAGACGACCCCAGATCGCGTAGCGCTTCGGCCAGAAGTCCTCGCCCTCGTCATAGAAGCGCTCTGCTTCCCGGTTCACCACCACGCCGAGTGACACGCAATCGATGCGCGTGCAGATGCCGCCGTCATACAGCGGCGCGCGCGCGTCGATAGCCACACAGTGCGATTGCGACGGGTCGCCGATGGCGTCCGCCCCCGCCTCGATCATGTGCTTGAGCAGTACGCCCGTATTGAACCGGGTGCCGCGGATCAGGAAGTTGTCGGCCGGCCATTCGCCGCGCTCGTTGCGGCCCCAGGCTTCGCGCAGCCATTCCCGGTTCGATTCGAAGCCGCCCGCCGCCAGCACGCAAGTGTGTGCCTCGAAGCGGTGTGCGCCGCTGCGCGCAGCCACAAACCGGCTGCCATCGAGTTCGATGGCATCGACCGGCGTCTCGTAGCAGATCTCCACCCCGAGGTTTTCGGCGCTGCGATAGTAGGCATTCACCAGAGCCTTGCCGCCGCCCATGAAAAACGCATTGGTACGGGCTACATGCAGCGCGCCCGACAGGGGCGGCTGGAAATGCACACCGTGGCGGCGCATCCAGGGTCGGCAGGTCGATGACGCGCGGATCACCAGCCGCGCCAGCGCCTCATTGGTGATGCCGCCGGTGACCTTGAGCAAGTCTTGCCAGTACTCCTCCTCGGGGTAGCTGTCGACCAGCACATCCTGGGGCGCATCGTGCATGCATCGCAGATTGCGGGTGTGCTGGGAATTGCCGCCTCGCCATGCCTTGGGGGCCGCTTCCAGCAGCAGCACACTGGCGCCAGCTTCGCGCGCCATGAGGGCGGCGCACAGTGCCGCGTTGCCCCCGCCGATTACGAGTACGTCCCACATGAGTACAGTCTCCGATTGTTGGCTGCGACTGTACTGAGCGGGGCGGGCGCCCGCCAGAAGGGAACGGAAAAGAGGTGTTTACAAATCGTGAAGGGTCGCCCCTTGCCAACTTCCGCTCAGCACCAGTTCCCGCGCGACGGAAGCCAGCGTGCCGCGCGCAGCGAGCCCGGCCGGCGACAGTTCTTCGTCCGACAAGCTGGCCAGCACGTTGGGGCGACGGGCCGCGGCGTCCGCAATGGGGATCATGGCCAGCGGCTCGCCGCCGAGTCGCGCGACTGCCGCGCCGGGCTGCACCGTCGCCCCGAAGCCGGCCCGTACGGCATCCATTAGCATCGCCAGTCCGTCTATCTCGGCCACCAGGTTTGGCTGGAACTTGCCCTTGGCAAACGCCACGTCGAGCACTGACCGCAATCCGTGCGGACTGCTTGGCAGAATCAGCGGCAAGTCGCGCAACTGCGCCAGCTTCGCGGTTTTTCCCGCGGGCATGCCGGGCATGTCGCGCCGGGAGATGAGAAAAAGGCGTTCGGTGAGCAGTGGCGCCACGCTCCAGCGGTGGTGTCCGTCCGCCTGGAACAGGATGGCCAGGTCGAGTTGGCGAGTATCGATCATGGTGGCCAGGTTGCCCGACAGACTTTCCACCAGATGGAGCCGGATGTCAGGGTAGCGATCCCTCATGGCCTGCATGAAGGGCAAGCCGAGTACGGAGATCGTACTCGGCGCCATACCGACGCTGACATGGCCCGACAGTCTCGCAAGCTGCGCGGCACGGACGGCATCGTCGGCATGGCGCACGGCCAGTTGCGCCTGCCGCCAGAAAGCCAGGCCAGCGTCCGTTGGCACCACGCCGGCGGATGTGCGCTGCAACAACCGTGTCGCCAATTCCCCTTCGAGCCTGCTAATCTGCTGACTAAGGGCCGACGTGCCCACGTCCAGCTTCTGCGCGGCCTTTCCCATGCTGCCGAGTTCGACCACCTGCAGGAAATACCGCAACTGCCGGAGCTCCATTCGCTTCCTCCTTCTGGCTCTATCCTTAAGACGCGCGCGACTGTCCGGCACGCTCGCACCACATCGCAATGCGGTCGACAGCCTTTTCGCGGCGCACTCCCCCGCCCGTCCGACGCATCTGTCGCGTCCACGGCATGCGCTGACGACCTTGTTCACTGCGGACTCCGCAATGCTACTGCCGTGCAGTGTAGAGGGAACGGTCGCCTTCCGCGTCGGCGAGGATAGCGCTTACTAGTTGCCAGACAGAGCCAGGATGCGCTTCGCCTGCTCGATGACGGGCTTGTCGACCATCTTGCCATCGACCTGCACGGCATGGCTGCCGGACGAGGTGGCCTCGATCACGCGGCGGGCCCAATCGGTCTGCTGCGCGGACGGCCGAAAGCCCGCTCGCACGCCGGCCACCTGCGACGGGTGGATACACAGCTTCCCGGCGAAGCCGAGTTCCCGGGCATAGGCAACGTCGTCGGCCAGAACGGTCTCATCCTTCAGCGCGGTGGTCACGCCGTCAACGGGCGGCGGCAGGCGGGCGACGCGCGAGGCCAGCACGAGGCGGCTGCGTGCGTAGGCCAGTGCGTCACGGGTGTGCTCGCAGCCGAGGTCGACGGCGTAGTCGATGGAGCCGAACGCCAGCCGCGCCACGCCAGGCGCCGTGGCGATGGCGTCGGCCTGATGCACCCCAATGGCGCTTTCGATGAGCGCCACCAGTACGCCGTGCGGATTGAGCCTGCGCAGCGCCTCGGCGATGCCGCCCAACGCCGCAGGTTGTTCGGCCTTGGGAACCATTAGCCCGGCCAGCGGCGTGCCGGCGGGCAGGTCGGCGAGCCACTCCAGGTCGGCACTGAAATAAGGCGAGGCGGCGTCATTGATCCGGACAAGGACATTCGCCGCCTGCCCTGAAAGCTGCCTTGCCGCGAGCCACGAGGCGATTGCCACGCGGGCGGCGTCCTTGCCGTCGGGGTGGACTGCATCCTCCAGGTCGAAGATTGTGACGTCTGCGCCGGCGGCAACGGCCTTGTCGAAGCGCTCGTGCCGGTTGCCCGGCACGAAGAGATAGGTGGTGGCAATGTTCATGGCGGTGCCTTTCAGCGGGCGGCAAGGTGGAACACGGAGTCTTCGTGCACGTCGTCCCTCAACCACGTGCGACGAGGCGCCGTTGATCAGCGCCGCAGTACGGCGAACTGCGGCGGCAGTCGACCTGATGCAAGAAATGAAGACAATGGCTTGCCACGGAAGCGGCGGCGTACCGTTCCGAGCTCGCCATCGTCGAGAAGGGCTAGTTGTATCCCAAGAACGCGATATCGGTCACGTCTTGCCGGTCATTCAAATTCTCCATCAGCACCTCGGTCGGTGTCCGTATCCAAGAAATGGCCATTGGATCGGGGTCCTTAACCGCAACCGGTGCGACTGCGTAGCAAGGCCGGGATACCAGCTCCGGCCTCTTTTCGCTGCCCAAGTGAGCTTCGACTATGGTCATGATTTCTCCTATTGCTGAATCCGTAGAAGGCTTAAAGCGGATTTCAATTTGCCGCCGACATTGGCTTAAACGTCGGATTCGCCGCCATGCCCATGTTGCGACGACCGAGTCACCCGGCTGATATGCAGTTGCAAGACTGTAGGTAGTCCTTGGCCGGCTCCTCACAGCGCAGTTAACACGAGTCGGCTAATTGAGGATGTGGAGCGGGAAGTGCTGGCGCCAGCCTTGACTCCGTAACGACGCGCCGCCATCGCGTCAGCTCGGACTCTACTTTTGCCGTCAGCGCCTCGGGACTGCTCGGCTCCGCCGTCGCGCCATAACTTTCAAAACCTGCAATGACGTCCGGGTCTCGCAAAACTTCGTTCAAGACCTGATTTAGCTCATCCACCTTAGCGGCGGGAGTGCCAGCAGGCGCGAACAGCGCGTACCACTGTGTCAATTGCACGCCGGAAATCCCCGCTTCAGCAAGGGTAGGAACATCCGGCAAACAAGAGAGGCGTTGCGGACCGGCAACCGAAAGCGCATGAAGGCGCCCGGCCCGTAGCGGCCGATACGCAGTGAGCAGGCTAGAAAACATCACCTGTGTGCGCCCTTCGATGGTGGACGCAATTGCCGGCGCAGCGCCGTCAAAGGTGAGAGAGCGCATCGATGTGCCAGTGGCAAGCTGGAAGAGTTCCGCACCGAAATGAGGCGGTGTGCCGTCGCCTGCGGACGCGTAGCGCAGACCATGTGGCTCTTGTTTCAAGCGGGCAATCAGAGCCTCCACGTCAGCCGGCACGTTCGACGGATTTGCCACCAGCAATATCGGAGAAGACCCAATGAGACCTATCGGCGCAAAGCTGCGGAGGGGATCGTACCCAACCTTCTGAAGTGCGGGATTCATCGCATGTGTTCCCACGTAGCCAAGGAGCAACGTATGTCCATCGGGGACCGCCCGCGCAACATACTCGCAGGCTATGCCGCCGTTCGCACCGGCCCGGTTATCGATGACCACCTCTTGCCCCAGCAGCCGCCCGATGCGGGGACCGATGAGGTGAGCCACAGCGTCATTGCCGCCGCCTGAGCGTGTAGGAAGGATGATTTGCAAAGGCTTCGCTCGCGATCCCACCGAAGGCTTTGCCATTGGCTCGGGCCGGGAGAAAACGTAGTCGGGCAGATGGAGTTCACCAGCCATGATTTTTCGGGCCGTTCGAACAAGCGCTGCACGAGTGACTTTTGTGGCATCACCCTCGCCCTCCAGTTCTACTTCGACTTCGATCCGCCCAGCAGGATGAAGCACCACGAGGGCATGTCGGCCAGAGTGCCTTTCGTTCTGGCTCGCGACGGTACCCGACAATGCGAAGGCGCTGGCCACGCCGATGGCTCCCGTAACGGCATGAGAGGCATGGCACTTGCGCGGAGTGAAGTAGCGCGATGTGATGCTATCCGGAGAGTCGCCCGGGCTAACCAACACTGGCTTCGGAATGACGCTGTCAGACACATCGCCGAGACCCATCAGCAGGCCGGCTTGCAATCGCAGCGTCTCCAGTCGCGACAGCAATGCTGCATCACTGTCAAGCGTGGCCGGTGCTTCACGGCCGCTGACACCCAGGTCGCAGGCCCGGACAATCATCAGCGGCATGGCCGCGTCGATGCAAGTCACCTCGACGCCGTCGATCACATCGATGCGGTTTCCCGTCGGGAATACCTGACCTGTCACGGCACCCCAGGCATCCAGAAAATCAAGCAAGATCGGAGCGCCGGTTCCAGCGACGCCGTCGATGCGGGTGTCACCGTCATAGGTTATCCGGCCATCCGGCGTACGTACGGTCACGTCAATTCGAGCGCCAGTATTGACGTTATGCACGCGTACGCGAGTCGTGTCCCGCTCGACCTTGACGAGACCCTGCTCGATGGCAAAAGGCGCGACGCCTGACAGCATGTTGCCGCAGTTGGGGCGTGTATCCACCGAGCAATTCCCGACTCCCACCTGTACAAAAAGGTAGTCCAAGTCGCAATCGGGCTGCGTGGACCGTGACACAATGGCTACCTTGCTGTTAAGCGTGCTGCCGCCCCCAACGCCGTCAAGTTGCAAGGGGTCCGATGCTCCGATAGCGCCAATCAACGCCTGGTCACGCTCCTCATCGCTTTCCGGTAGCCATTCGCGCAGGAAAAACGGTCCGCGAGAGGTGCCGGCGCGCATCAGGACACAGGGAATAGTTTTACTCATCTCAGTCCGCCTTCAACTTCGCCGCCTGCACGACCGCCTTCCATTTCACTTGCTCCTGTTGCATAAAAATTTGCATTTGACCCGGCGTCATCGTCGCGACCCCCGCGCCCTGGCCTTCCAGACGTTCGAAACGTCGACATCATCACTTGTGTCTGACCTGCTATAGGGCCTCTCCGCCCGCAAACGTATCGTCATACTTTTCTGATACCTATGGAATTGCATAATTGCGAAGGGTTGATGCACACTATGGATCAGTGACGACGACGCAAGGCACACCGATGACCATCAATTTCAACCTCAACGACTTACAGGCATTCCGTGCAGTTGCCGAGTTGAACAACTTCCGGAAGGCGGCCGACGCACTGCATATTTCGCAGCCGGCCTTCAGTCGCCGAATCGAAAAGCTGGAAGAAGCACTGGGTGTCCGCTTGCTGGATCGCACCACGCGACGCGTTAGCCTCACATCGGTGGGGCGGGAGTTCGACCGCAAGCTACAACAGATTCTGGATGACCTGGACCAGACACTGCTTGGCATACGAGGGGTAACGACCACGCGCATGGGGGAAGTGACTATCGCCTGCGTGCCTTCAACGGTCTATTACTTTTTGTCGCAGGTCATCTCGCGCTATCACGAGCGCTATCCGAAGATTCGCGTCAAGCTACTTGACGCCAGCGCAAACGAGGTCTTGTCCGCGGTATCGGGCGGTGAAGCGGACTTCGGACTCAATTTCGTGGGCAACCAGGAGCCGGAAATCGAGTTTCGCCCCCTTCTCGAAGAGAGATTCGTGGCGGCATGCCGCCGCGACCACCCACTCGCAAAGCATCGGCGCGTCAAATGGGCAGACCTGGCCGAGTATGACTATATTTCCGTGAGCAAGGCATCCGGCAACCGACTGCTGTTAGACCAGGCGCTATCCAACGTATCCGGCCTCCCATACAGCATCTATGAGACTCAGCACGTCACAACAACGCTGGGGCTAGTCGAAGCCGGGCTCGGCGTTGCGGCTGTGCCTTCGATTGCCATGCCTGGTCCGGATCATCCGCTACTTGTAAGCGTTCCGCTGACCGACCCCGTCATTACGCGCAATATTGGACTCATTCGCCGCAAGGGGCGTTCGTTGCCGCCCGCGGCACAACAACTCTATGATTTCCTCAGCGAAATGAAGTCAACCCGGGGCAAGCGCGGGAGCCGCCGCGCATAGTTGCGAGCGGCCGCAATCATTCAGCGCGGCGACGGACCGGCCATGACCACGGACGGCGTATCGCCCGCCTCAAGTTTTTCCTCCGTGAATGGGTAGTTCGATGTCAACTCGCGCTTCAGTACTTCACGATCGCAAGCCTTTTCCCACATCGAAACCACGATACAGGCGACGACGTTACTAATCGTACTCGTCAGGGCGCGAGCCTCGGACATGAAGCGGTCAATGCCGACGATAAGAGCGACGCCGGCAACGGGAAGGTCCGGCATGACGGTCAGCGTAGCTACCAGTGCCACGAATCCGCTCCCGGTTACCCCCGCTGCGCCCTTTGAGGTCAACAACATGATGCCGAGCATGGCGGCAATCTGATGCCAGGTCAGGTGGATGTCGCACGCCTGGGCAATAAACATCGACGCAAGCGTCAGATAGATAGCAGTGCCATCCAGGTTGAAGGAGTACCCTGTCGGAAGTACCAACCCGACGACGCCCTTCTTGCAGCCCAAGCGCTCGAGTTTCAACAACAACCGAGGCAGCACCGGCTCGCTTGACGATGTACCCAGGACGACAAGTAGCTCTTCCTTGATATAACGCAGCAACTGCCAAAGTCGGAACCCATGCAGGCGACACAGGAGACCGAGTACCACTACGACGAAGAAGGAACAGGCTACATAGAAAGTCCCGATGAGGAGCCCCAAAGAACCAATCGACTTGATTCCATAGCGTCCGACCGTGAAAGCCATCGCCCCGAAAGCCCCGATGGGTGCCACCCGCATGATGACGCCAAAGACGGCGAAAAGCATGTGGGAGAAGCCATCGATAGTGTCCAGTACGGGACGAGCCGCGGACCCAATGCGCGAGAGGCCGAAACCGCACAACACCGCGAGCAACAGGACGGGAAGGACCTCACCTTGCGCGAACGCCCCGACGAACGCATTAGGGATGATGTGCAATGCAAAGTCGGCAAAGCCGTGGATCTGGATGTCGTTGGCAAAGCGCGCCGCAACACTCGCATCGAGCTGCTTCGGGTCGATGTGCATACCTGCGCCGGGCTGCATCAGAAATACCGTGACGAGACCGGTTAGCAAGGCAATGATGGTCAGTACATAAAATAACCCCATCGACTTCAGCAGAGTCTTTCCAATCTCCTTGGTATCGCTAAGCGACGTAATGCCGGTCACTATCGTACAGAACACGACCGGCGCGATCATCATCTTGACCAGCTTGACGAACCCATCGCCGAGCGGTTTGAGGGATGCACCGATATCTGGCCAGTAGTGCCCGACAGTGATGCCGAGCATCAGTCCGATGAGCACCTGGACGTATAAGTGCTTGAATGGGCTCCGTAGTTTCACAATGGTGTCTCCTTATATTCTTGCGACCGGCATGAGAATTGCCGGAATTTTTTCGCCAAGCGTGTCGATCTTTCAACGCCGGCTTGCAAGCACGCGGTCGACCATCACGCCAGCCTGTCCCAAGTTATTGGCGGGGTCGCACATCGCCTCGAGTTGAGATCGTGTGACATGTCCGCTGATTTCCGGGTGAGCCGCGAGTATGTCGATCAATGGCCGGTCTTCGTCGATGGCCTTGCGGCATAGGTCATAGACCAAGTCATGCGCATATTCCCGTCCGATGTACGGGCCCAACCCCATCATCACCGCTTCGGACATCACAAGCCCGTTGGTCATATCGATGTTGGCGCGCATGCGGTTGGCGTCTACTTCAAGCCCTTGCAGGACAAATTTGGCCTGTTTCAATGCGCCGGAGATCAGGCAGAAGATCTCGGGCAACGACACCCATTCAATCTCCCATGGCCCGGTGGAGCGCTCATGGTCGGCGACCATCGCATCCATCAGGGCCGCTGCGTGCTGTCGCGCCACTGAAATGTTCGCGTGGATGTATAGGCACGAAATGGGGTTGCGCTTCTGCGGCATGGTAGACGACGAGCCGCGCCCGGGCGCGAATGGCTCGAACACCTCCGCCACCTCCGTCTGCATCATCAGCTTTACATCCATGGCAATCTTGCCAAGCGATCCACCGACGAGACCCAGGAAGGCGCCAACCTCGGCTACGGTGTCGCGTACCGTGTGCCAGGAGATGAGCGGCTGCGCCAAACCCAGCTCTTTCATCAGCGCGGCTTGCGTCTCCATAGCGCCCGTCTGCAGGGAAGAAAGCGTACCGGAGGCGCCGCCGAACTCTCCCATCAGTACACGCGGCTTAAGCTGCTGCAACCGCTCGCGGTGACGGTCAATGCCAGCCAGGATGCTGGCCATCTTGTAGCCGAACGTAATCGGCGTGGCTTGCTGCAAGTTAGAACGGCCGATGACTGGGGTGTCCCGATATGTCTTCGCCAGCTTAGCGAGCGCCCCCGCAATGTCGTCCAGATCCGCCTCGATCAGTGCGAGACCCTCACGCATTTGCAGCACAGCCGCAGTGTCAGTGATGTCCTGGGTCGTGGCTCCCCAGTGACAGAACTCGCCGAGGCCGTCCCGGCAGTTCTGGTTAATCTGGTTGACCACGGCGATGATTGGATAGCCGATTTGCTCGGTTTTGGCTTTGAGCTTTACCCAGTCAATCTGCGAAAGTTCGCAGTTGCGCACGATTTCGTCGGCGGCCTCTTTCGGGATGATACCGAGTTCGCCCTGCACCTTTGCCAAGGCGCGCTCGATGTCAAGGTACTTGGCGGTCCGGTTCTCGTCCGACCACACCTCGCGCATGCGCGCATCACTGAACATGTCGCCAAAGATGCGCGAGTCAATAATTGTGGAAGCCATAATGTTCTACCTCTGCTTAATCTTGTCGAATGAGTCGACGGATGGAGTCGGATTCACACCGCATTGTCCGAACGCAGTGCCGTAATCTCGTGGGAGGCGTATCCGAGTTCCGCAAGAATGGAGTCGGTGTGTTGACCAAGGGCGGGGATCGGGTCCATACGCGGCCCTTCGTTCCAGGTGCCGGGCGGCAACAGGGCCGGCAGCGTGCCCTGGGGCGACCCAACCTCGGTCCAGCGGCCCCGCGCTTTGAGTTGCGGATGTTCCCAGACCCCGTTCATATCGTTGACACGGGCATTGGCAATCTGCGCGATTTCCAGCCGCTCCACCACCTGCGCGCCGGTCAGGGAAGCGAAGGCGTCCACGATAATCTGCCGCAAGGCTGTACGCGCAGCCACCCGCTTCGAGTTAGAGGTAAACCGCGGATCCTCGACAAGTTCGGGCTGCTGCAACACTTTCAGGCAGAAGCTCGCCCACTCCCGTTCGTTCTGCAGACCCAGCATCACCGTGACGCCATCGCCTGCAGGGAAAGGACCATACGGATAGATGGTGGCGTGACTTGCGCCAGTGCGCGGCGGCGGCTCTGCGCCGTCGAACGCATAGTAAAGCGGGTAGCTTGTCCACTCCGCCAGCGATTCAAGCATCGAGATATCGATACGCTGACCGCGCCCGGTCTGACCGCGCTGGAGCAGCGCGGCCAGAATATTGGTGTAGGCATACATGCCCGCGGCAATATCGGCGATGGAAGGTCCAGCCTTGCAGGGTTCCTCCGGGGTCCCTGTCACCGACACGAAGCCGGCCTCGCTTTGAATCAGGAGATCATAGGCCTTCTTGTCCCGATAGGGGCCCGGATTGACCGGGTCATCGCCGTAGCCGGAAATGTCGCAAACAATCAATTCCGGCTTGACTGCGGAGAGCCTCTCATAGCCCAGTCCCAAGCGGGCGGCCGCCCCGGGCGCGAGATTCTGCACCACGACGTCCGCCTTATTCATGATGAGACGCTCGAGCACGCCAGCAGCCGCCGGATGCTTGACGTCCAGCGTCAAGCTCTCCTTCGAACGATTGGTCCAAACGAAATGCGACGCCAGGCCGCGCACGCGTTCGTCGTATCCGCGAGCGAAGTCGCCCACGCCCGGCCTTTCGATCTTGATGACACGGGCGCCCAGATCGGCTAGCTGACGGGTCGCGAACGGCGCCGCGATAGCATGTTCAAACGTAACGACGGTGATGTCTTTAAGTGGTTGCATCGTGAGAATCCGGGAGGCAAATCAGCGCAAGACGGCAGTGGCGTCCATGGTCAGCCATCCTTCATGGTCCGACGCCCAAAGATGAATGGTCTTGCCGTCAGCCTGAGGCTGCCCATTGACGTGGAAGGGGTGCAGGTCGAATGTCGGACGCACTGCGCGAAAGCGGAAGCTCACCACGTCAGCTTGCGGCAGCTCGCGCCGAAGCAGGTCCAGCAGCAGCGTCGCGATAAGCGGTCCGTGTACGATGAGGCCTGGGTATCCTTCTACTTCCGTCACATAGCGGCGGTCATAGTGAATGCGGTGGCCATTGAATGTCAGCGCCGAATAGCGGAACAGCAGTACATCGTCCGGCACGATTTGGCGCCGCCAGGCCGCTTCAGAAGGCGCCGCCTGGGGCGTGGCGGCAACATCACCCGGTTGCTGTGCCTCGCGATAGACGATGTCATGAAACTCCACGAGCGAGGGCTCAAGGAGCCCTTCGACGCACACCTCATGACGGACCTTGACGAAGACCAATTTGCCGGTCCTGCCCTCCTTGGTCGAGACGTCATCGATGGTCGAGGTGCGCACAACGCGGTCGCCCACCCGAAGCGGAGCACGAAATTCAAACTGGCCACCAGCCCACATGCGACGTGGCAGTGGCACGGGAGGCAGGAAGCCACCACGCTTTGCATGACCATCCGCACCAATCTCGCTCTGTCGGTGCATGGGAAGAAAGTAAAGCCAATGCCACAGCGGCGGCAATGGCGTACCAGTCGGCTGCGGTGCCACCGGATAGTCCAGCGTGGCCCGCAAAGCAGTCACCGGCACCGCGGTAATCGTATCTTCGTGCTGCTCCCTGCGTCCGATCCATGTCCGCGGGTCCATTGCCTGTTCGTTCACTGCTCTCTCCTTGCTGTCCGTGCCAGAGCGGCACATGCACGCGAATTGATTTTGGTCTCCCCGCTGAAGGGAGGGAAATGCATAGTTCCGATGGATTGATCCGCCAACTGCATCAATCACGAGCCCGTGTAGCAGGTCCGGGTCGCAAGCCGATACCGCCACCGGCCTTGCTGCCCTTGACGCCCATGAAGGAAGGGAGCGCGTAACCGCCATGGATTCGATTGAAGTCAACCTCAGCGTAGACATCGGTGCGCTTCGACAGGTTGTAGTCAGCAACACCCGTGACCATACTTCGGCTGCCATCGGCGTTGCGTTGGCGGTCGTAGTGTGACGTCACCGATAGTGTTTAGGGTTGGGTCGCAGATACCGCGATGCCGCCTAAACGGACCATTGCCGTCAGTCAGAAGACGGAGGACATAGCCGTCCGGCGATTGCAAGGATCGGCGCTTCGAGCGATGTCATGGCTCGGCGGCCCAGCGGCCCATCGGCTTGGCAAGGGAGCGAGGTACGGGAAACGCACTGCTTGAATGGGCGGACGACGTCGCCCAGCGGCGGATGGTCCGCCACACAGCGCGGGAATGCTCCCAGCGTGACACTCAGTTGGTGTATGACATTTCCACCGGCATCGGGACGCACATCCCGTCTTCGCGTTCGAGACGGCGACCCGGGATGGCTATTTCACTTCGGAAGCTGCCGTAGCGCGTGCTTCAGGCCGAAGGGCAGGTGTGGGTCGGCTACAGCCCGCTCACGAGCAAAACCAGTAAAAGGCCGCGGTAAGGTCTGCTTTGCCCCGCAACGGACGAGCAATGCATCGATCCGGTCCAATGCGCAGACAGGAAGGTCCTGCGCAATCAGAATGCGAGCCTCACTGGTCCAGCTTCGACACACCGGCTCATCTGGGAAAGAGCGTTCCAACAGATCGATAAATCGGGTGATTTCGGCTAGCAGGCTCTTTCGTTCGATAGAACCGGGATCGTCGGCCAAATTTTGAAGGGTGGCGGCCAGCACGGAAAAATCGCTGATCGCTGTCGTCATTCCGAAGCCATCCATTGCAGCACCTCTCCCTGACCCTGCCCCACTTTACTGCACTGCCGCCGAGGGTAAGCTGTCCAAAAAGCAAGAGTTTTGAGAACCGATGGATGGTGCGGGCATAAGGTGTACTTCGGGGGGATACCTGAAAGGCAAAGCTTTATTGGGACCGATCGCGGCGCTGACAGAAACGAAGTAGTGCCCCAACGGGTGTTTGCTTCTCATCATCCGCCGTTCGCTAAAGCGACAACGGATGACGGGTGAGGGTCGATCAGCGACCACTGGCAGAGGCGCAGACTGGTTTCCCTTCAACCGAAAGGAGACCATCATGGAAGTCACTACCCCTCTCGACCAAACGCGTCACGCTCCATGGAACAAAGGGAGGCGACGGGCCCAGAAGTTGAACGAGATATGGGCGATACGAACTCGGCTTCAGCTTACGACGAACGTTCGCGAACTGGCGATGTTCAACCTTGCCATTGACAGCAAGCTTCGAGCGTGCGATCTGACCCGCCTGCGCGTGCAGGACATCTGCGTGGGCAGCCAGGTTGGCACCCGCGCAACGGTCATGCAGCAGAAAACTCAGCGGCCGGTGCAGTTCGAGATTACCGAACAAACTCGTCAAAGCGTACAGTGTTGGATTCATGCTCGCGCGCTCAAGCTGTACGACTATCTCATTCCGAGTCGTTTGCACGCATCCTCTCACCTGTCGACACGACAGTACGCGAGGATTGTCCATGGCTGGGTCGCCTCCATCGGCCTTGATGATTCAGCCTACGGAACGCATTCCATCCGACGCACCAAAGCATCGCTGATCTATCGACGGACCAAGAATCTGCGTGCCCTTCAACTGCTTCTCGGGGACACCAAGCTTGAGAGCACAGTGCGTTACCTTGGCATTGAAGTGGACGACGCGCTCGAAATGGCAGAGCAGACCGAAGTGTAGTTAGGGGCGTGGCCGGCTTGCGGTCGCTTGCCGGCCAAGAGCAGTCCTTCAGGTCCGCTGGCTGGTTGACCGTTTCAGGCTGAACAGAGTCACTCGTTTTTGGCGGCCGCGGTGACTGCGCCGATCATGATCGTACATCCAACCGTCAGCGACTAACGACCGATGTACCGAGACAGGACCAGTCACTCGATTTTCCGTGCCTCAGACTTTCACCAATTCTCAAATTTTCGGCATTTTTTTGGATTGTGGTGTTGGCGTGCGACCAAATTGGCCCAGAGCCTCCAGCTCTTCGAAGGTGTACGACCCCGGAATATGCTTCTTGCCCCACTGAACAAACGCGTTCAGTATTTCGCCCAGGTCCTGGCCTTTGTCCGTGAGCGCATAGGCATACCGCGCGGGGCGCTCCTGGTACGCTTCGCGCGTCACGATTCCCGCTTCCTCAAGGCGGCGCAGGCGATCGGCCAGGATGTTCGTCGGTATCCCTTCGGGGGAGGCCGCAAATTCCCCGTAGGTGCGCTTGCCTTCGCGCATATCACGCACGATCAGCAGCGACCACTTGTCGCCAACGACATCTAGCGAGCTGGCCACTGGGCAAACGGACCGCCGCGCAACCTCCGCCGCACTTTTCCTCGATTTCATAGCCATTGTCCTTGCTACAAGAAAGTTACTTGCATTTTGCAAGCATCATGCTACAGTTCAATTTACTTGCAAAATGCAAGTGACTATTCAAGGATAACAGACGTGAATGAATCACTGTTGACCGGCCCGATCACCCCGCGTCTTCTGCGAATGGCGTGGCCAATTCTTGTAGTCCTTGCGGTGCAAACGCTCGTCGGTGTCGCAGAGACCTATTTCGTCGGATTTTTGGGGACCGACGCCATTACAGGGGTCGCACTGGTCTTCCCCCTGCTGATGCTGATGACCATGATGTCCAACGGTGGCCTGGGCGGCGGCGTCTCTTCGGCCATAGCCCGAGCCATGGGTGCGGGCCGACGCAATGACGCAGACGCCCTCGTCTGGCATGCCGTGGTGGTAGCCATCGCATTTGGAGCGCTATTTACCGCCGCCGCAGCACTTGGTGGACCGGCGCTGTATAGGGCGCTGGGAGGAAAGGGGCCGGCGCTGGCCGCTGCGCTTGAGTACTCCAACCTCGTGTTTGGCGCAGCAATACCCATCTGGATCGCAAACCTGCTTGCATCGGCGTTGCGCGGGGCTGGCAATGTCAAAGTGCCAGCAACACTGACGGCCGTCGGCGCCGCCCTCACGCTTGCGCTGTCACCGCCTCTGATCCTTGGATGGGGGCCCATTCCTCGCCTGGGCATCGCGGGGGCTGGCTACGCCATGATTGTTTACTACCTGGTCGCAACTATTGCGTTCGTCATATTCATGCTGACCCCGCGCTCACCGGTTCGTCTGCGAATCGTACGGATCGAGTGGCGTTTGATGAAAGCGATTTTGGGTGTAGGACTACTTTCCGCCGTGGGTACTCTGCTAACGAACGCAACGGTGGTCGTATGTACTGGGCTCGTTGGCAAGTTCGGTGTGAGCGCGATCGCCGGCTACGGCATGGCATCACGCCTCGATTACCTGCTCATCCCACTGTTGTTCGCCGTGGGAACTGCGACTGTGACGATGGTTGGGGTAAACGTCGGTGCAGGAAAAATTGAGCGCGCCCGCCATATCGCTTGGACTGCCGCCACTCTCTCTGCGGCAGTAACGGGCCTGATCGGCATCGCTGCCGCGCTGGTACCCGAGCTCTGGATGGGACTCTTCAGCAATGACGCCCAAGTGATAGAAGCCGGAGCGAGCTATCTCCGGCGCGCAGGGCCGATGTACGTCTTCTTTGGACTCGGCATGTCGCTGTACTTCGCCAGCCAAGGGGCCGGAAAAGTCCTCTGGCCAGTCGTCGCCAGCCTGACACGTCTGCTTGTGGCCACGCTGGGAGGTTGGTATCTCCTGGCTGAAGCCAACGGTGCCGTCACAGAACTCTACTGGGTGATGGCAGGAACACTCGGGATCTTCGGCGCCATCAATGCCATCGCTTTCGCCAAGGGGGATCCGTTTGGGCAAAAGAAGTCTGACCTAGCCAGACACCTGACCCGCCGTGCAGACGCCAATTCCAACCCTGTTTCTCCCCTGTCAGTACGTTAACTCTCGACCCCTATCAAAGGAAATCATCATGAAACTTTCAAAATTTCTTAGCCCTTTCGTCGCGTTCACCGTGGGCGCCGCAGCTTTTACCGCATCGGCAGGTGAGGCCACCGAGCTTCGCATCCAGAAAGCAGGTCAGTCCATCTACGTGAAAGACTATCCCGGTGCGGAGCCGGCAATGGTCATGGTTCATGGCTTTCCAGACAACCATCGAATTTATGACGAGTTGGCGCCCATCCTTTCCGAGCGCGGCCAACGTGTCATCACGTTTGACTTCCTCGGCTTTGGAGATTCGGAAAAATCAGGCACCTTCCAGTATTCATTTGACCAGCAGGAATCCGATCTTGCGGCGGTCGCCGACGCATTGCACCTGAAGTCCTTCATTCCAGTGGCACATGACGCAGGTGGCCCGGCGGTGATCAACTACGCACGCAAGCACCAAGACCGTGTCAGCGCGATCGTCTTGCTCAACACCTACTACACCGATACGCCGACCTTGAAGCTGCCGCAGTTGATCCGACTGAGCTCTACCGGATGGCTCAAGCCCGCCGCCGAAGCAGTCATGAGCAGCACGACTCTACGGAACTGGCTGTTGAGCTACCAGGCCAACCAATTCGTGGCCGATGCGCCTGAAAAAATCCGAACAAAAGTCAAGAGCAGTCTGCTACCGATAATCGAAGACAACTTCGAAAAACTCGATTCGATCCGTGGATTTAACTTGATGACCGGAGACCTGAACAAGAACGTTGAGGAGAACCGCAAAGCAGTGGACCAACTGGCAAGCCTCGAAATGCCCGTGACCCTGATTTGGGGTGAAGGCGATCCGTTCCTAAATGTAGGTGTTGCCAAAGACCTAGCCAAACAGTTCAAGCACGCCGAACTTCACCTTCTGCCGCTTAACCACTGGCCTCAAGTTGATGACCCGAAAGCAGTTGCCGACATTCTTTCGCCTGTGGCAGCGGTCAGCCATTAAACCCAGACAAATTTAGCCCATCAGATTGGAGTTTCAAAATGTCCAAGCCACTCGTTGCTTTCGTCACAGGGGTTTCCTCAGGGATTGGCCGAGCCACAGCGAAGCAATTCGCCGACCGCGAGCATATCGTCTTTGGCTGTGTACCGCAGGTCTACGCGAACCAGACTCCAGGTGCCTGGAGAGTTTGGATATTTCATGCAACGACATCGAGGACCTCTCGCCGCTGGCAGTCTGCAAATCGCTCAAGGACCTCACGTTAAGTGGAACTACACTTTGGCGAAACGGCGTACCCACGCGTTCAAGCAATCCCATCGCTATTGCATCGGGGTTGGCGGATACGGAAGTCGTTTTCATGGGATGCCGTGACCGAGTTTGAGGCGATCCGAATATCAGTCATCTTCAGCAAGCTCACGTGAGCAGCAACGGAAGACCCATGTGCAGGTGATGGAACTGCCGCCGGGCTTGGTGCCGTGAACAGATAGGCCGTGAGCACGCGGCTCCCCAACGTGACCGACGGGAATCCGCCGGCAGTCCGCGACCGTGTATGACTGTTGGCCCCTTCAAAGCTGCCGTTGACATGGGGCTGCGCCGAAAGGCAGAGACGGTCGGCAAGAGCCACTCCTGCGAATTCTGGTTCCTCACAATGCTGTGGGCGATGAGGATGGGTAAAGCGGTCCTCGTAGAGAATCGCAAATTGGTTCGAGACCTCGCTCTGCATCAACATCGTGTCGGCTTGCTCCTCAAGTGAGAGATCGGGATCGTCGGCTTCGTCGCCTCGGACGCCGGCTGGTTAGGTATGCATTGACACGGCGCCAAATCGAACTAAATCGCTTTGGCGCCGCGACTGATGCCCCAGCCCGGAAAGCAACGTCCTAGATCGAATCTATCTCATGGGATTTGCAAGGGATGACGGCCATACTATCCCTACACTCGCTCTCACGGTTGCTGCTGCGGCTTCGTCTTGTTGACTCCAGCAGCCAGCGCTTCATATATCGGACGCTCATGCGTGACGAAGTCGTTGAACTCCTTCGTCGACATGTAATGGATGGTGAGGCCACGGCTATTCATGAAATCGACGAAGGACTTCTCCCGAACTCCCTTAGCGAACGCGTCATGAAGAGTCTTAACGATTTCGTCCGGTGTTCCCGCTGGCACGCCGATACCTCGCCACGTGCCGATCGACAGGTCGATCCCCTTTTCCTTCAGTGTCGGCACGTCGGGAAACGCGGCACTGCGCTTGTCGGCCATCACTGCGATGATCTTCAGCTTACCTGCCTGAACATAGGTAGCGACCTCCGGCGGGCTGGCGACGAAGGCATCGATGTGTCCGCCGAGAACAGCCTGCAATGCAGGTGACGCGCCATTGTATGGGACGTGCAGCAGCTCGATGTTCGCCTTCTTCTCGAACGCCGCAGCGGATAGGTGCCAGATGTTGCCAAAGCCGGAGTTGCCCACGGTTACCTTGCCCCGCCTGGCCTTGGCCTCTGCGATGAACGCATCGATGGAGTCAAGCTTCGTGTTGGCCGGCACCACCAGGCACGCGGGGTCTTCATTCACAAGAATGACGGGCCGGAAGTCATTGGCTGAGAATTTCACCGGCTGAAAGATGGGAAGCGTAAAAATCTCAGAAGTGTACGAACTGAGGTTCAGTCCGTTGGCGGGCTTGCTAGCGGCTTGGATCAGCCCAACTGCGTTGCCTGCGCCTGGCACGTTGAGAACTACGATGGTGCGACCGAGGTGCGGCTTGGTCGCTTCCGCAAGCGCCCTGAATGTAAGGTCGGTTCCTCCGCCCGCAGCGACGGGCACAATGAAGTTGACATGGCCGTCCGGCAACACTGCGGAGGTCTTGCCCTGTGCGCTCGCATCCCTGGCCGGGCTGATAGCAATCAGCATTGCCGTTATCAGCGAGGCGAGCAGCGGCGACTCGATGCGCCTGCTCGTAGCTCTGCGCTGCAGTGGCTGGCAGCGGCGTCGGGCCAATGACATACACAGGGAGGTGAGGTTTTGGGGGAAGTTGTTCATGGTTGTCTCCTACGAATATTGTCGCCTACGCTACGCGAGCAGGGCCAGGTGACGAGTAAGTTCTCGCATCAACAAAGGCGGGCTGGAAAGCACGGGGCAGTCCAATTCAGCGGCCAGGCTGTCCCGCAAAGGGGCTAGAGACGCTTGGGCCAGCACCAGGACGTCGACATCCTGGGATAGCCTGACGGCGGCATCATGCACTAAGACATCGTGCGTGGCACGGTCGCCCGCCATGAGCGCCCTGTACGCATCGGCATTGACGTGCGGATGAATCGCGACCGTTCGGCCCTGCAGTTCGGCATGTGCAAGTAGCAGTGAGGTGCTAGGGGCCACCGTACTCGTTGCCGTACAGAGCAGGCCGATACGCGGGCCGCAGTTGACGGCTTCGGCGGCCATTGGATCGTCGATCTTGAGTATCGGCCGATTCGCCGTCTGACGCGCGATATCAATAGCGGGTGAGGTAGAGGAACAGGTCATCACAACCAGATCAGCGCCGGCGTCGATTGCCAGATGCACTTGGCTGACGACACGGCGGTGAATCAAAGTAGGCTCACTGCCGCGCAGCAAGTCCTGCAATAAGCTCTCATTGAGGATATGAAAGCAATCAATGTCAGGCAGTTGCGCCCGCATCAAGCGCTTGAACTCGTCAACGAGAAAGCCAACGGTGTGGACAAAGGCGATCCGTGCAGCCATCGCGCCTCACTGCTTAGTCATGCGCTTGACCAGAGCGGTCGCGGCGCGCGTGATGATCGAGGTGTCGGTGGCCACGCCAACGAAGTCCACGCCATCGGCGATGCGGCGCTCAGCTTCGCTTTCGTTCAGGGTAAGGTAGCCGGCCGGCTTTTCTATCGCGCGTAGGCGCCGGAAAGCATCATCGACGGCTGCTTGTACTATCGGGTGCTGGCCATTACCCAGATGCCCCATCGAGGCCGCGAGATCGGCTGGTCCGATGAATACGGCATCGACGCCGTCGACCGCAGCAATGGCTTCCAGGTTCTCGAGCCCCTCGACAGTTTCGATCTGCACGATGACACACAACTCTTCTTCGGCGCTGCGCAGGTAGTCGGGATTTAGCCCATAAGCTGCGGCGCGCGTGCTGCCTGACACTCCACGCACACCGCGTGGCGGATAGCGCGTATAGCCCACCGCAGTGGCGGCTTCTGCCGCGGACTGGATGCAAGGAAAGAGCAGCGTTTGCGCTCCCGCATCGAGATAGCGCTTCACCAGCACCATATCCGACCACGCGGGACGCACGATGGGACTAACTTCGAAAGCCGACATCGCCTGTAATTGCGCGATCACTTCCGGCATATCGTTGGGCGAATGCTCAGTGTCAAGCAAGATCCAGTCGAACCCGCAGCCCCCTAGCAATTCAGCGAGCATGGAGCTGCCGAGCGTTGAGAACATGCCGATCTGCTGACGTTGGCGTAATAGTCGCTTAAATCGATTGGAAGGTGTCTTCATGGTAAATTTAATTTGATCGGAATACGAACATTTGTTGTCGTTTGTGCAGGTATTGTTCGATGATGTACACGACCAAGTCAAGGCGAAGTACGGACGGGGTTTACCCGGGGCAGACGGCGAGCCGCGCTGCGACGATCATTGTCTTGTTCACAACAAATGTTCGCATTCCGATTTCGCGCAGCCGCAGTCAGTTGGCGTCGGAGTTGAAACGGGATGCACAACCGCGCAATGGATTCTGCATTTGAAGGACTGGTGGCTGTGGTCACAGGCGGCGGCGCCGGCATAGGCCGCGCGGTGGCCGAAGCTTTGTTGGCACGCGCTGCGCGCGTCGCCATACTGGACCGCGATACCGGTGAAGTTCCACACGGAGTGACCGCTCTTTCCGCCGATGTGACGGACGACGCAGCGGTAGCGCAAGCCATAGGCGGTTTCGGCGCGTCCCACGGCCGCATCGACATCCTTGTCAACAACGCCGGAGTTAGCTACCCGGCTACTGTCGAGGACGGGCCGCTTTCCGACTGGCAGCGGCTGTTCGACCTCAACGTGCTCGGCTACGTGCGCACCACACGCGCAGCCCTTCCCTTCCTGCGCCGGTCACGCCACGCGTCAATTGTCAATATGTCGTCATGCACAGCTAGCACCGGACTGCGCAGGCGCGTCGCGTACTCCGCCACCAAGGGCGCAATTGAGTCGATGACGCGTGCCATGGCGGCCGATCTCCTCCATGAAGGCATCCGTGTCAATGCCGTGAGCCCGGGCACCGTGGACACACCGTTCATCCGGACGCTGATCGCCCAGGCGCCCGACCCGGCCGCACAAGAGCAGATCTACCACCATCGACAGCCGACAGGTTTCATGCTGAGCGCCGAGGAAGTGGCCGAGGCGGTTCTCTACCTTGCCCATCCGGGCGCTCGATCCACAGTGGGCACGGTGTTGACGCTCGACGGTGGTCTGTCCTCCCTGAGGCTTTTCAGCTCGTGAAAGCATTGCCCATGAATAAAGCCAGCGAAGTGCGCAAAACTGCGACAAAGAGGACTGTTGCCAAGGCAACCGCGACGCGGGACCACACTGCTGCGCCGTCGCCGGCAAGCAATCCGAAGAACGTCGTCAACTCGGTGATGAAGGCATTCAGCGTGCTACACGCCTTTACACCAGAGATGCCAGCCATGACGGTGAGTGAACTTGCCTCCGCCACCGGGATGGACCGCGGCACAACATTCCGCCTGATCCACACCTTGCTCGCGCTTGGGTACCTAGTGCCGGTCGATGTGCGCCGCTTTCGCCTCGGGCTGAAGTGCCTGGAGCTAGGCTACCAGACCCTGTCGTCGCAGGACCTCTGGTCGCACGCGGCGCCATTGCTCCAGGCATGCGTGCCCGACGCCGCGGACGCCGCTTCGCTTGGCATGCTTGACGGAGCAGACGTCGTCTTCCTGCAACGCGCCGACAACGGCCTCGCCCGCCGCAACGTAGACCGCCGGCCGGGTAGCCGCGTTCGCGCCTATGGTGCGGCGCTGGGGCATGCCATGCTCGCTTGGCTACCCGAGCACGAGCAAGTGCAACTACTGGAAAGTACGGAGCGCGTCAAGCTGTCCGAGCGGACGCTGACGGACGTCGATGCTCTGCTCAAACGCTTGCACCAAGTGCGCAAGCAAGGGTATGCCGTCTCGGATGGCGAGAACGCCTACGGCTTGCGCACGGTTGCCGTACCGGTGTTCGACGCACAGGGCGCGCCGGTGGCCGGCGTAAGCCTCACCGTCGACGCCGATCGCATGTCGGTTGCCGAACTTGTAGCCTCCGGGGTGCCGCGTGCCCGAGCCATCGCTGACGAACTTGCTCAATTTGTCCGCTTCTGCGCCGCCCCGCTACAGCGCTGATTTTTCGCGAGGAGAAACACTCTCATGTGGGAACCCCATGTCGGCTATCCCGATCCTGCAGTACAGGTGCTGCACCCGAGCTTCGAACGCTATCGCATAGTGCTGGCAGCAGTAGAGCGCCTGGCCACCGGCTTTCGCTTCACCGAGGGGCCGGTCTGGTTTGGTGACCATCGCTGCCTATTGTTCAGCGATATCCCAAACAACCGGATCATGCGCTGGGATGAGCAGTCTGACGCAGTCAGCGTCTTTCGCTCCCCATCAAACTTCGCAAATGGCAACGCGCGCGACCGCCAGGGCCGCCTGGTAAGTTGCGAGCACGGCACGCGGCGCGTCACGCGCACCGAACACAACGGCTCGATCACGGTATTGGCCGATTCCTATGAAGGAAAGCCGCTCAACTCGCCCAATGATGTAGTGGTGAAGTCCGACGGCACGATCTGGTTCACCGACCCCGCTTTCGGTATTTCGAGCGACTACGAAGGCAACCGCGCCGAGCCCGAATTGCCAACGTACCTTTACCGCCTAGATACACGCTCAGGCCGGCTTTCTGTAGCCGCCGACGACCTTCTCTCACCAAACGGTTTGGCGTTTTCCCCCGATGAGAAGCAACTCTACGTCGTGCAAAGTCGCGCAACGCCCTATCGCAACATCGTTGTTTACGACGTGGTTGACGACGGCTCGCGCCTAAACCACCAGCGAGCGCTGATTGACTGTGGCCCGGGCATCCCCGATGGGCTGCGCTGCGACGAAGATGGCAATCTCTGGTGCGGCTGGGGCATGGGCGATCCCGAGCTAGACGGCGTAATGGTCTTCTCGCCGCAAGGGGAGCGCATCGGCCGCATCCGACTACCCGAACGTTGCGCGAACCTTTGCTTCGGCGGTCGGCATCGCAACAGACTGTTCATGGCTGGCAGCCAGTCACTCTATTCGCTGTATGTGAACACCCGTGGTGCCCTCTGATTGGCAGCGGCATACGCCCAGCGTTCGTGCTGCGGCTCAGCCCCCCGCGGGCCATAGATGTGACGACATCGCCCAAGGTGCACTGGGACCGTGCGTCGGCTGGCGGCTTGACGGGTAGGCTATCCGGATGGGCGCCGGATTTCTACTGGGGCCTCTGGCAACGCCTTCTCCCCCCTTCCTCGGTGCCCGGAGCAATCCGTCTGCAATTCAATAAACTAACGCGCCGCGCTATGACAGACACACTGGCGTACGCAACGCTAGGCGTCATTCTTCCGAACCATGACGACAGCGCCACCAAGGCCCGTACCGTCAACAAGGGATGCGAGAGGCCTGCGCGTCTGGCCCAGACCCGCCCCCATCACGCATTCCGCCCGGCATCTCGTGATAGGACATTGAATGTGCCTTTGCTGCATGCCTGTCGCGATAGAGCCCAATTCGGACGGAAAGCCAGCGACGTTAACAGCGGGACGGCGTCGACGGCAACGTACGCGCGACACGTCCGGCGCGAAAGCCTAGCGACTCGCCCGGCGACAGGGATCGGCTATGCTGGAACCTTTGGGCTCAGTGGAACCGGTCCGGAACGCCTGCTACCGCTGCCGCCCACCCTACTCCGCTTCCCGCCTGCCAGAATTGCCCGCAGATTGCCCGCCGGCGCTAGGCCGTGCGCGCGCCAAGCTAGCACACGCCCGCAAACCCTTGATTGGATTGGCGCGTCCTAGAGGATTCGAACCTCTGACCGCTCGCTTAGAAGGCGAGTGCTCTATCCAACTGAGCTAAGGACGCGAAGGGCAGCATTCTACCGCAGTGCGATGCCGCCTGGCGGATCAGAATGCCGCGCGTCGCCAATGCGCGGACTCGCCCGTGCCGGCGCCATGCTGCGGCTTGCCGGTGCGGTGCAGCGACACGCAACTGCGGCCGGCGTGCTTGGCGTCGTAGAGCCCCTGGTCGGCACGGCGCATCAAATTCTCCACCGCCTCCGTGGGCTCGCGCTGCGCGATGCCGATGCTGACGGTATAGGCAATCGCGTCCGGCTCAGAGGGGCACGGCGTGTTTCTCACGGTCGTGCTCAGGCGCAGGCTCGTCGCGCGTCCCCGCTCGAGCGTCGTCTCAGGCATGGCAATGGCGAATTCCTCGCCGCCGAGCCGGCCAATAATGTCTTGCGGACCTACCGTCTTGCGCAGCAAACCCGCGAAATGCCTGAGCACGCTATCACCGGCCATGTGCCCGTACACATCGTTGATGGCCTTGAAGTGATCCAGATCCACGAACGCGACCGTCAACGGCTTGCCGCTCCGATCCGCTTGCACGCTCGCCGCTTCCAGCTGCTGCCAGAAGGCACCCCGCGCCAGCAGGCCGGTCAGGTCATCGTGGTTGGCCTTGCGCTCGAGCATCCGGCGCAGGCGGTCGTGCGCCATCAAGGCAAAGCTGACCGACAGCCCTACCACGGCAAAAACGTTCAGCACGACCAGCGAACCGTCCTGCGCCAGCGGACCAGGCACGTCCGGCTGGGCGATGGATCCGGAGAGATTCCAGGCATTCAGCCCGGCACACCCCGCCGCAATCAGCACCAGCGACAGAGCAGCGAACCGTCCCGTGCCTCGCTTGTGCACGAGCAACGGTACAGCATTCCGAACCAGGTCCAGCAGCAGCAGCGTCTGCCCGAGACCCAGCGCCGCTGGCATCCAGGGGCGCAGCGCCTGCAGCCAGCCGATATGCGGCAACCAGATGCCGCCCGCCATCGCTGCCGCGAGGACCAGATTCACAACCACCAGCATGGAGGCCCGGCCGGGCTTTCCGGCGAAATGCCGCGTGCCCACCACCATCAGCGAAATGCCAGAGAACAGAGCCATGTCGACAGCATCGGCGGCCAGCCAATACCCCGCGAACTCCGCAACGGCTGGCATGGCGGCCCCTGACGCGGCCACGAGGCCGCCGAGCGCCCACGAAGTCAGGCCGCTCAGCTCCATTCCCTGCGAGCGGCGCAACACGGCACAAACCACCGCCATTTGCAGGGCTAACAGGCCTGCAATGAGCACAATCATGTGCGACTGAAACATCTTCATTCCCGTCCAGCGACAAGCAGCGACCCGCACGTCGCCACTCTCGCCTTTCTGTGTCGGTCCTGCTTTGGGACCGTCGTTTTCAATGTGCCGCCAGACCGGTCCCCGACCGCCGGCCGCCAACGCAAGCGCGAACGGACTGGCACGGCCGGCACGCTCTCCGCGGACGGGAGCGCACTTCATATTTTGATGGTCTGGAAAGTCCGCACAAGGGATGCATCACCGTCGATTGCCGGCAGCGACGGGGCGGACTGCGGCGGTCTGGCGATTATCGCCGGGCCCGAATCCAAGTCAAGCTGCAGTTGGCCCGCCCGAAGCGGGGTGCGTACGCTCGGGCGCTTTCGGCGCGCCGCGGACGACACCTTTCAAGATGGATTGACCACGCCACGCAGAGCCGGCTACAATAGCCGGCTTCGGAGCGTAGCGCAGCCTGGTAGCGCATCTGATTTGGGATCAGAGGGTCGTAGGTTCGAATCCTATCGCTCCGACCAGTACAAAAAAACGGCTTATGTCGCAGGACATAAGCCGTTTTTTCTTTCCACGCCCTTAGTCATCACGGGGGCGAACCGGGTTGCGGCGCTCTCGCCACGGCATTGCGCCGCTCGAAATGGCAATAGGCGTCGGCGGCAACCAGTCCGAACAGCGCATGCGCAAACAGGCTTTCCCAGCCTCGCGCGTCATGGAACCAGTTGAAATAACGCCCCAGCGCGTAGAAGTTCACCAGGTAAGCCGCGACACCAAAGACAATGCCGACGACGGATGCCAGGCCCATGCTCGAATCCAGGCGAAACGAGCCCAGGATCAGCGCCAGCGCCGAGGCCAGGATGATCGCCAGTGCATAGTGAACCGTCCCCGCAGCTAGCACAATGGTCCAGTTGAAAGTATCCGGCGAAGCCAACACGTCCCGACCCAGGATGATGGCCGCCACCATCTTCACCGTGTCCCAGGCACCCAGGTAGAGCAGGAAGCGCGCCGATAACAGTTCGAGCACCATGTATGCCGTGCCGGCGATCAGACCAGCCACCACCGCTGCCCGCCAGTCAGGCCGGCAGCGTACATAGTGATGCGATTGCATGTGGAGTTCCATGCCCACCTCCGTTTGCAAAGATACGCCCGTGAGTTAGTTCTAGCTCATCCCGGGCAAATGCCAAGGGCCGCGGTCTGATCAAAAGATGTTCAAGAATCACTTTAGGGAGCTCAATACCGCCTTCCAGGCCCAGGCTCCCGCCCGCGCCACGGAGTTTCGTCCGCCTCATTGAAAACCCGCTCCCGTGGTACAATATATCGTTAGCCCCGGGATGTTCCGCGCATCCCTGTCACCGGGCGTTCTCTCCAGCGTGAAGGCCGGCCCTTCAGATCCTTCCGCAACGTTACAACCATGGCGAGCGACCGGTAACACGTTGCCCGCGCACCCCGCGACTCGCACGGCCGAGGTTCTGCGGCCGTATCGGCAAGACAGATCGGCCGGGCAGACAGCGCCCCCTGGACGATTCCCTAACTGGACCGGATGGCACGCGGTTTGCGGCGTCATCAGGACCGTGTCAGCTTGCCGGGGACAACCCAAGGCGCGCCCCGCCGCCATGCGGCAAGCCCGTGCACATGCGCCGGACCGGCAAGCCCGCGCGTCGCGTCACATCGAATGTAAAACGTAACCATTGCAGCCCGCAGGTTGCAGAAAAGGAAGATAGATTGGCTAAGGAAGAACTCATTGAATTTGGCGGTGTGGTGTCGGAAGCCCTGCCCGACAATCGTTACCGAGTCCTGCTGGAGAATGGCGTCGAGATCTGGGCCTATGCATCGGGCAAGATGCAGAAGCACCGCATCCGCATTCTGGCAGGCGATCGCGTCACCCTGGAAATGTCGCCGTACGACCTGACCAAGGGCCGCATCAACTTCCGCCACAAGTCCTGAGTCTTTACCAGGTCCGGGTTCAGGTACGCTTTTCCGGCCCGGCCTCAGCGCAATGATTGCGCGCCAGCGTGTGTCACGCGCCTGACACCACGCTCGGAGACACTTGCGGGCTGCCTGACAGGCAGCCCGTATTGTTTGGGCGGGCCGCCATCGCGCTGGCGGGCCTCGCTTGCGCCTGTCGGACGGCTTCACCATACTCGAAGCACGCTTCCTGTCCCGCTCCGACATGAACCTGATCCTCTGGCGTCACGCCGAAGCCGAAGAGCTCCCTGATCCGCTGAGCCTGAGCCGGCACGCGGACCTGCAGCGCCCGCTGACGCGCCGCGGGCGCAAGCAGGCGGACAGTTCCGCGGCCTGGCTGCGCGCCCAGTTGCCAGCCGGCACCCGTGTGCTGTGCAGTCCTGCCCTGCGCACGCGAGAGACCGCATCAGCGCTTAGCAGCCATCCTGAAGTTGTGGAGGCCCTCGCGCCCGGCGCGGATGTCAGCGCCGTTCTCGGCGCGATAGGCTGGCCTCAGGGCGACGAAAACGTCGTGGTGGTGGGTCATCAGCCCTGGATCGGAAGACTGGCCAGTCTGCTGCTGGCCGGCACGGAGATGAACTGGAGCGTGCGCAAGAGCGGCATCTGGTGGCTGGCCAGCCGCACCCGCGAAAGCGAGGCGCAAACGGTGCTGCGCGCGGTCATGAATCCAGAATTCCTCTGACATGCCTCGATAAGAAATCTCTGATTCTCCGACCTGCTGGGGCACGGGCACGCCATCTGCAAGCAGCCAGCCGGACGCCACCGAAAAATTCAGCAAAGAGCGATAGCCCCCTGTTTCTCCATTCAATAGAGTCGCGTGGTTCGCCGGCAGGTCCGGCGCTGGTGACCCGGAGAACCAGGCATGTCTCGCAGCCCCACCCCGCTTTCCCATCCTGCCCAGGGCATGCCGTCATCGGTCGCCCCCGGCACCCACACCGCGCCGGCGCGCGTCATGGAAGCGTCATCGCCGGGTCACGGTACTGTCACCGCGGCTCACTACATTGCTTCGCAGCAGTTTCGTCACCCAAAGGACACTCTGATGCGAGACCTCCCGACGCCTACCCAGCCGCTTTTCGACTCCCTGCCCAATGGCCTCGGTGGCCAGTCGGCGCGGAGGCGTCTTCATCGCCCGTCGGATACACCGGCAAATGAATCGCCTGTTCTCAGCGTGGCGTGGGCGCGCCACCAGGACGAAGTAGTCGAGGCCCAGCGCCTGCGTTACAAGGTATTCGCCGACGAGATGGGCGCGCGCCTGGCGTCGAAGGTGCCCGAGCTGGATGTCGACATGTTCGACGCCTACTGCGACCACCTGATCGTACGGGACATGGCCACGCTCAAGGTAGTTGGCACCTACCGCGTGCTGCCGCCGCACCAGGCCAAACGTATCGGCTGCCTGTATGCGGAATCGGAATTCGACCTGGTGCGCCTTTCGCACCTGCGACCGAAGATGCTCGAACTCGGCCGTTCCTGCGTGCACCGCGACTACCGCTCGGGCAGTGTCATCATGGCCCTGTGGGGTGGCCTGGGCGAGTATCTGCAGCGCTGGGGCATCGAATCGATGCTCGGCTGCGCCAGCGTGCCCATGAGCGACGGCGGCCACTATGCGGCCAGCTTGCACCGGCTGTTCAGCGAGCGTTCGCTGGCGCCGATCGAGTACCATGCCTTCCCGCGCCTGCCGCTGCCCGTCGAAGACCTCAACCAGCAACTCGACGTCGAACCGCCGGCACTGATCAAGGGCTACCTGCGCCTGGGCGCCCGCATCTGCGGCCTGCCCGCCTGGGATCCGGACTTCAATGTGGCCGACTTCCTGACGCTGCTGCGGGTGAATGACATGAACCCGCGCTATGCCCGCCACTTCCTCGGCCTGAACCGCCCAGCCTGAAGCGCGCCGGCGCAAGGAAAACGGCGGCCACTGGCCGCCGTTTTTGTTTGGTGCCCGGCGCCGCCCGGGCGCTCAGGCGCTCAGGCGTACACCACCTTGTACCGCTTGCCGACGCGCTGCCACTCGTCGGCCTCCTGCGCCAGGCTGTATTCGACCAGAGGATTGGCTTCGATCCAGGTCTTGGGCACCCGAACCTCGAAACCCTCGTCAAGCGCGTCCGAACGCTGCGACACACGGATATCCGGTAGCGGCGCATCCGAACGCCGGCGACAGAGTACGAATGCCAGCCGCAAGCTGAAGAGCATGCGCCAGTCGAGGAACTTGCCGCTGCCCGAGAGTTTGCCGAGCTTGCCGGCATGACCAAGCAGCAAGGCCGCCAGGCGCGCCTGGTCGGTCTTGGAGAAGCCCGGCATGTCCGCGTGCGTGGCGATATAGGCCGAATGCTTGTGGTAGCCGCTGTGGGAGATCGACATGCCGACCTCGTGCAGGCTGGCGGCCCAGCCCAGCAACCCGAGGTTATCCTCGCGGCGCTCATGGGTCGGCTCCGGAAACTGCGACAGCAATGTGGTCGCGGCGCGTCGCACACGGATTGCCTGGGCGCGGTCCACGCCGTAGCGGCGCATGAACTGGTCCACGGTCACTGTGCGCATGTCCTCGTGATGACTGCGCCCGAGCAGGTCGTAGAGCACGCCGAGGCGCAACGCGCCATCGGTCACGTCCATGCGATCGATGTCGAGTTCAGCGAACACGCCAAGCATGATCGAGAGCCCGCCTGGCAGCACCGGGATGCGGTCCGCCTTCAGGCCGGTCAGCTTGACCCGGTTGGTGTTCTCGGCCTTGACCAGCGCACGCTTGAGCCGCTCCAGCCCTTCTCGCGTGATGCCATGCTCGGCCGGGTTGTCATTCATGCCATTGAGTTCGATCAGTTCGGCCAGCGCACGCGCCGTCCCCGATGAACCGACTGCCTGCTCCCACCCTGCGGCGCGGTACTGGCGCACCAGCACCTGGATCTCGCGCCGCGCGGCCAGTTCAGCCTGCTTCATCGCGTACTCGTCGACGTTGCCGCTCGGAAAGAACTGGCGGCTGTGCGACACACACCCGATGTAGAGGCTCTCCATCAGCTTCGACTGATAACCGCTGCCAATGATGAATTCGGTCGAGCCGCCGCCGATGTCGACCACCAGCCGGTTGCCCTGGCAGACCGGCGCGTCGTGCGATGCCCCCAGGTAGATCAGGCGCGCTTCCTCGCGTCCCGCGATGACTTCGATCGGGAAGCCCAGCGCGGCCTCGGCCTCGATCAGGAACTCCGATGCGTTCTTGGCCACGCGCAGTGTATTGGTCGCCACGGCACGCACCTGCTCCGGCGCGAAATCGCGCAGCCGGTCGCCAAAGCGGCGCAAGGCGTCAATGCCGCGCCGGCGTGCCGGCTGGTCGAGGTACTTGTCCGGTGTCAGCCCGGCTGCCAGCCGCACCGGCTCGCGCAGGGCGTCGACCTGGAAGATCTGGCTGGCCGGGCCGTTGACTGTGGGGGTCTCGTCCACTCGCCCGATCATCAGGCGGAAGCTGTTCGAGCCCATGTCGACGGCGGCCAGCAGGCGTGGGGTGTTGTTCATTCGGTGTCTGGAAAGCTGATACACATGGGGTACAGGTTACCGCGCCGCAGGAGACTTGTGGTCCGCCCGGACAGTATGCTGACAACCCCAGAAAATTATGTCCCCGCCATGTCAACATCATGACAAAATCAAAGTGTCATAAAAGTGACATGAATGTATGAAAAAGTCGCCACATTACCAAAAGAAGGTCATGACCATGTCGACGACACCGTCCAGCACGCTGCTCAATCGCGAGCTGGGCATTCTGGAATTCAACGCGCGCGTTCTGGCCCAGGCTGCCGATCCCAAGGTGCCGCTGCTCGAAAGACTCAAGTTCATCTGCATCGTGTCCAGCAATCTGGACGAGTTCTTTGAAATCCGCATGGCAGGACTCAAGGAACAGATGCGTGACAACGCCTCCGGCCTTACGCCTGACGGCCTTTCCTTTCAGCAGACCTATCAGTTGGTCACGGCGCGCACGCAGCAGCTCGTGGCTTCGCAGTATGACATGCTGCAGAACGTCATTTTTCCCCTTCTCGAGAAGGAAGGCATTTTTTTTCACCTGACGACCACCTGGACCGATGCGCAACGCGAGTGGGCCCGGGATTTCTTTGTACGCGAACTGGGTCCGGTACTCACGCCGATCGCGCTCGACCCGGCCCACCCGTTCCCGCGCGTACTGAACAAGAGCCTGAATTTCGTGGTCGAGCTGTCAGGCAAGGATGCTTTCGGCCGTGAGGCTGACCTGGCCATCGTGCAGGCACCCCGCGCGCTGCCGCGCGTGGTGAAGATGCCCGAGAAGCTGTCGGGCTACCCGTTCGGCTTTGTCATGCTGTCCTCCTTCATGCAGGGATTCGTGCATGAACTGTTCCCGTCGATCGAAGTCCTGGGCTGCTACCAGTTCCGCGTCACGCGCAATTCCGACCTGTTCGTGTCCGAAGACGAAATCACCGACCTGCGCGAAGCGCTGCAGGGCGAACTTCCAACGCGGCACTTCGGCGACACCGTACGGCTGGAAGTCTCCTCGGACACACCGTCGGCGCTGGCGCGCCGGCTGTTGCTGGAATCCGGCCTCGGCGAGCAGGACCTGTACCGCGTCTCTGGGCCCGTGAACCTCGTTCGACTGATGCAGATCCCGGACATGGTGGATCGCCCGGCGCTGAAGTTTCCGCCGCACGTGCCGGCACCGGCCAAGCCCTTCACGACTGCCGCACCGATCTTTGATGTCATCCGGCAGCAGGACGTGCTGCTGCACCATCCGTTCGAGAGCTTCAACTCCGTGCTCGACCTGCTGCAGCAGGCCGCGACCGACCCGAACGTGGTAGCCATCAAGCAGACGGTCTACCGCACCGGCAATGAATCGCTGGTCATGGAAGCGCTGATGACCGCCGCGCGCAACGGCAAGGAAGTCACGGTGGTCGTGGAACTCCTGGCCCGCTTCGACGAGGAAACCAACATCAACTGGGCCGAGCGGCTGGAATCGGCCGGCGCCCATGTCATCTACGGCGTGGTCGGTCACAAGTGCCACGCCAAGATGCTGCTGATCGTGCGGCGCGAGGCGTCCGGCGCCAAGGCCAAGCAGGTCAAGCTGCGCCGTTACGCCCACCTCGGCACCGGCAACTACCATCCGCGCACCGCCCGCCTGTACACGGACTTCGGCCTGCTGACCGCCAACGAGGCCATCTGCGAGGACGTGCATCACGTCTTCCAACTGCTGACGGGAACCGCCGGCACGATCCGGCTGAACCACCTGTGGCAGTCGCCCTTCAGCATGCAAAGCAATCTGGTCGAGCATATCCGCGCCGAGGCGCGCAATGCGCGTGCCGGCAAGCCAGCCCGAATCGTCGCCAAGATGAATGCGCTGCTGGAGCCGTCCATCATCGACGAGCTGTACAAGGCGTCGCGCGCAGGCGTGAAGATCGACCTGATCGTCCGCGGCGTCTGCGCGCTGATGCCGGGCGTGCCGGGCATGTCCGAGAACATCTCGGTGCGCTCGATCGTGGGGCGCTTCCTGGAGCATCATCGCGTCTACTACTTCCTGGCGGGCGGCGACGAGGTGCTTTACCTGTCGAGCGCCGACTGGATGGACCGCAACCTCTTCCGCCGTGTCGAGGTGGCTTTCCCCGTGCTGGACAAAGCGCTCAAGGCACGCGTCATCAGGGAGAGCCTGCAGGTGCATCTTCGTGACAATGCGTCGGCGTGGATCATGCAGCCCGACGGCTCCTATGTGCGCAAGGAGACGCGCGCCAAGCACCCGCACGTCAGCCAGAACGACCTGCTTGCCATGTTCGGCGGCGCATGACCCGAGCAGGTTGAAATGAATCGGCCCGCATAAGCGGGCCATTTTTCTTGCGTCGGACTTGCGTCGCCGATGGCTGAAGTCAGGCAGCTCGGCGCGAAGGGTCGGCCGCGCCAGCTTCGCGCACGCTGCGCTCCAGCGGGAAGATGATGCGGAACACACTGCCCCGCCCCACTTCGCTGCTCACGCGCAGCTCGGCATGGTGGCGCGAGACCACATGCTTGACGATGGCCAGGCCCAGGCCGGTGCCGCCGGTGTCGCGCGAGCGGCTGCGGTCGACACGGTAGAAGCGCTCGGTCAGGCGGGGAATATGCTCGGGGGCAATGCCCAGACCGGTATCCGACACCGAGAACACGGCATGTCCGTCGTCCCAGCCGAGCCGGATGGTGATACGGCCGCCGGCCGGCGTATAGCGCACAGCGTTTGACACAAGGTTGCCCAGCGCCGACAGCAACTCCATCTCGGTGCCGCGCAGCCCCACGGTGGGATCGATCTCGGCAACGATGTGGTGGCGCTCCTGCGACAACGCTTGCGCGTCGTGCACGAGGTGCTCCACCAATGCGCGGACCGGCACGAGTTCCTGGCCCGGGGGCTGCTCATCGCTTTCCAGCTTGGCCAGGGCCAGCAGGTCTTCCACGATGCTCTGCATCCGCATGGACTGCACCAGCATCATGTCGACGTAGCGCCGCCGGTCTTCCTCGGACACCGGCAAGTCGCGCACGGTCTCGAGAAAGCCGGTCAGCACCGTCAGCGGCGTTTTCAGCTCGTGCGACACATTGGCCACGAAGTCGCGCCGCATGGCCTCGGTATTCTCGAGCTTGGTGATGTCCTGCGTGATGACCAGCTTGCGGTTGTCGCCATACGGCAGCACCTGTACCGAGATCACGCCCTGCTTGTGCTCGCCCATGTCGCGCATCGCCAGCGGCTCGTCGAAGCGCTGGCGCGTCAGGTAGTGGACGAACTCGGGACGGCGGATCAGGTGGGTGATGCGCTGGCGCACATCGCGCCGCGCGTTCAGGCCGAAGTGCTGTTCGGCCACATCATTGCACCACTCGATCTGGTCGGCGTCGTCGAGCATCAGCACGCCATTCGGCGAGGCCTGGATTGCCTGGATAAAGCGCGTGTGCTGCTGCTCCACCTGCAGGACCTGCAGGCGCCAGCGCTTCACCAGCCGGTGCAGGCGATAGTAGACTTCGCCCCAAAGGCCGAGCGCGCTGGGGATTTCGCCATATGCCGGCGCATCCAGGACCTTCCACAGCCGGTTGATCTGGTAGAGATGGAACGCCAGCAGGGATACCGTTGAAACACTCATCACGGCCAGCGCGAGTACCGCGCCCGCCACGAAATAGGTCCCGACGGCAACCACCACCAGGCTGATCAGGATGGCCACGGAGCGGGCCCAGATGACATTCATGCGCGCAAAAGAAACTCGGAAGCCCGGACTGCGGGCAGATGGCGGCAGCGCCGCCGTTTTGCGGCAGAGTTTGCCACGAATTCGTGACGACTGGTCATGCAGCGCTGGCCAGGCCCAGGCCCAGGCCCAGGCTCAGTTGCCCGGCGTACGGGCCAGCCGGTAGCCGCTGCCGCGCACGGTTTCGATCATATTGCTATAGCCGCCAGGCGTCAGCGCCGCGCGCAGCCGCTTGATATGCACGTCGACGGTACGCTCTTCGACGAAGACATGGTCGCCCCAGACCTGGTCCAGCAGTTGCGAGCGGCTGTGCACGCGTTCCGGATGCGTCATCAGGAAGTGCAACAAACGAAACTCGGTCGGCCCGAGGTCCAGCTTGATCGGGCCTGCATTGTCTTCGCCGGTCACGCGGTGCGTGGCCGGATCCAGGCGCAGGCCGTTGATCGCCACCACGTCATCCGTGAGCTGCGGCGCACGACGGCGCAGCACCGCCTTGATGCGGGCAAGGAGTTCCTTCGGCGAGAACGGCTTGGTGACGTAGTCGTCCGCGCCGGCCTCGAGGCCCATCACCTTGTCCTGCTCCTCGCTGCGGGCAGTGAGCATGATGATGGGAATCTGCTTGGTGCGGTCGTTGGCACGCAGTTCCTTGGCGAAGGTTGCGCCTGACTTGCCCGGAAGCATCCAGTCCAGCAGCACCAGGTCTGGCAGCACGTCGCTCATCAGCGACAGCGCCTGCTCGGCGTTATAGGCCCGGATCGGATAGTGCCCCGCGTGCTGCAGGTTGACGGCGATCAGCTCAGCGATCGCCGGTTCGTCTTCGACAACGAGAATGCTGCTTGGCATGTGTGTGTTTCTCCGGAGGTGACGCCGCTCAGCTCAGGGCTTCGCGCTCCATGTCCTCGCGCGAGGCGTGGCGGACATCGGTCCCCTTGACGATGTAGATGATGAACTCCGCAATGTTCTTGGCATGGTCGCCGATGCGCTCGATCGCCTTGGCCACGAACAGGAAGTCCAGCGCGACCGAGATCGTACGCGGATCTTCCATCATGTAGGTGATCAGCTTGCGCACGAAGCCGCGGAATTCCTCATCGATGGCTTTGTCGTCCTTGACGATGCGCGCAGCGGCCACCGTGTCCAGGCGGGCAAAAGCGTCCAGCGCCTGGCGCAGCAGCGAAATGGCCATCTCGCCTGACAGCTTCACTTCGGCGTAGTTGATATTATGCGCCGCCGCGTCTTCCATGATGTGCTTGGTGCGCTTGGCGATCTTCTCGGCCTCGTCGCCCGCGCGCTCCAGGTTCGTGATGGTCTTGGAAATCGCCATCACCAGGCGCAGGTCGCGCGCGGTAGGCTGGCGGCGCGCGATGATATTGCCGCAGTCGGCGTCGATCTCGACTTCCAGCGCATTGAGCTGCTGTTCGCGCGCGATGACCTGGTCGGCCAGCGAGCTGTCGAAGTCGGCCAGCGACCGCATGGCGAGCTCGATCTGCGACTCGACCAGGCCACCCATCTGCAGCAGCTTGGTGTTGATGGCATTGAGGTCGGCATCGAATTGAGTGGAAAGGTGCTTGTCGGGCATGGGATTCTCCAGACCGCTATGGGTTTCCGGTGCGTTGGCGTGGCACGGCGACCGGTATCAGCCGAACCGGCCAGTGATGTAGTCTTCCGTTTCCTTGCGGTGCGGCTTGATGAAGATCTTCTCGGTCTCGCCGAACTCGATCAGTTCGCCCAGGTACATGTAGGCGGTGTAGTCCGAGCAACGCGCAGCCTGCTGCATGTTGTGGGTCACGATCACCACCGTATATTCGTCTTTCAGCTCGGCGATCAGTTCCTCGATGCGGCCCGTGGAAATGGGGTCCAGCGCCGAGCACGGCTCGTCGAGCAGCAGCACTTCAGGGCGGATGGCAATGCCACGAGCGATGCACAGGCGCTGCTGCTGGCCACCCGACAGGCCATAACCCGACTGGTGCAGCTTGTCCTTGGCCTCGTTCCACAGCGCGGCCTTGGACAGCGCCCACTCCACGCGATCATCCATTTCCGAGCGCGACAGCTTCTCGAACAGGCGCACGCCAAAGGCAATGTTGTCGTAGATCGACATCGGGAACGGCGTCGGCTTCTGGAACACCATGCCCACCTTGGCACGCAGCAGCGCGATGTCCTGGCGGCTGGTCAGCAGGTTCTCGCCGTCCATGTTGATCTCGCCCTCGGCACGCTGCTCGGGGTAGAGGCCGTACATCTTGTTGAATGTGCGCAGCAGCGTGGACTTGCCGCAGCCCGACGGGCCGATAAAGGCCGTCACCTTGCGATCGGGGATCGACATGTTGATGTTCTTCAGGGCATGGAACTGGCCGTAGAAGAAGTTCAGGTTGCGCACGTCGATCTTGGCGCGCACGGAGTCGGCAATATCGATGACAGTCGAAGTCATGCTGGTTCTCGCTTGGTATTCAGGTTCCGGTCCGATTCCTGGAATCGCGCGCCGGTCATTATTTCTTGAACAGGATGCGCGCGAGGATATTGAGTGCGAGCACGCCGATCGTGATCAGGAACACGCCTGCCCAGGCCAGTTGCTGCCATTCCGTGAACGGGCTCATGGCAAAGCGGAAGATGGTGACGGGCAGGTTCGCCATGGGCTTGTTCAGGTCGCTGGTCCAGAACTGGTTGGACAGCGCGGTGAACAGCAGCGGCGCGGTTTCGCCGGCGATACGCGCCACGGCCAGCAGCACACCGGTAATGATGCCGGCGTAGGAAGACTTGACCGTGATCGACAACACCATCTTCCACTTCGGCGTGCCGAGCGCGAAGGCGGCTTCACGCAGGGCATTCGGCACCAGGTTCAGCATGTTCTCGGTCGTGCGCACCACGATCGGAATCTGCAGCAGCGCCAGCGCGCATACGCCCGCCCAGCCGGAGAAGTGGCCCATGCGAGTCACCACCAGTGCGTAGACGAACAGGCCGATCACGATCGAGGGCGCCGACAGCAGGATGTCGTTGATGAAGCGAATCAGGCTGGCCAGAGGCGACGACTTGCCGTACTCGGCCAGGTAGATGCCCGCCAGGACGCCCAGCGGCGTGCCGCACAGCGTGGCCAGCGCCACCATCACGAAGCTGCCGTAGATCGCGTTGGCCAGGCCGCCACCCGCGGTGTTCGGCGCCGGCGTCATCTGCGTGAACAGGTCCAGCGACAGGCCGCCCACGCCCAACGTGACAGTAGTGAACAGGATCCAGGCCAGCCAGAACAGGCCGAAGCCCATGGCACCCAGCGAGGCGGTTAGCGCAAACAGGTTGGTGCGGCGACGGCGCGCTTGCAGGCGCGCGCGCACGGCATCGGCGTCGGGCCGTACGGCCGGGATCGAAGCGGAAGACACAGCGTGGCTCGCCTGGTTCATTTTGCGCCCTCATTCTTTGCCAGTCGCAGCAGCAGCAGCTTGGACAGCGCCAGTACCACGAACGTGATGAAGAACAGGATCAGGCCAAGCTCCATCAGCGCGGCGGTGTGCAGGCCAGCCCCCGCTTCGGCAAACTCGTTGGCCAGAGCGGACGTGATGCTGTTGCCCGGCGAGAACAGCGATGCGTTGTCGAGCAGGTTGGTATTGCCGATCACGAAGGTGACGGCCATGGTTTCGCCCAGCGCGCGGCCGAGACCGAGCATGACGCCGCCAATCACGCCGGCGCGGGTGTAGGGCAGCACCACGTTCCACATCACTTCCCAGGTGGTGCAGCCCACGCCGTACGCCGACTCCTTGAGCAGCACCGGGGTGACTTCAAACACGTCGCGCATCACCGAGGCGATGTACGGAATGATCATGATGGCCAGGATGACACCGGCGCACAGCAGGCCGATGCCCAGCGGAGCGCCCTGGAACAGCTTTCCGATCACCGGCAGCTGGCCGACAGTCGCAGCCAGCGGCTTCTGGAAGTACTCGCCGAACAGCGGCGCGAACACCAGCAGGCCCCACATGCCGTAGACGATCGACGGCACGGCGGCCAGCAGTTCGATTGCGGTGCCGAGCGGGCGGCGCAGCCAGGCCGGCGAAAGCTCGGTCAGGAACAGCGCGATGCCGAAGCTGACCGGCACGGCAATGATGAGTGCGATCAGCGAAGTCACGAGCGTGCCGTAGATGGGCACGAGCGCACCATAGACGTCTGCGGGAGGGTCCCATTCCGCAGTCCAGAGGAAGCGGGCGCCGAATGTCTGGATCGAAGGCCAGGCGCTGATCGCCAGCGACACGATGATGCCCCCCAGCAAGAGCAGCGTCACGATGGCGGCCCCGCGTGTCAGGCCGCCGAACAGGATGTCGCCGAGGCGGCTGGGCGGCCGTACGGCTGGGAGATCGGACGAAATCGCCATGGTGCAGAGAATGCGGTCGATGATTTGGCAGGCGCCGGCGGCAAGCCGCCGGGCCACTCAGCCGGCTGCGGCACACACGCCGCGGCCGGCTGCCATACAGGCAGACAGTGCCTTAGTAGAGTGCCTTGCCCGAAGCGTCCTTGACGCTGGTCTTCCAGGTAGTGCGGATCTGGTTCACGACCGCTTCCGGCAGCGGCACGTAGTCCAGGTCAGCGGCCATGTTGCCGCCGCTCTTGTAGGCCCAGTCGAAGAATTTCAGCACTTCTGCTCCCTGCGCAGCCTTCTCCTGGTTCTTGTGAACCAGGATGAAGGTGGCACCCGCGATCGGCCACGCAGTCTTGCCCGGCTGGTTGGTCAGGATCTGGTAGTAGCTCTTGCTCCAGTCCGCGCCGGCCGCAGCGGCCTTGAAGGCATCGTCACCCGGCTGGACCACGGCACCCGACGCGTTCTTCATGTTCAGGTGGGTCATCTTGTTCTGCTTGGCGTAAGCGTACTCGACGTAGCCGATCGCGCCGTTCAGGCGCTGCACGAAAGCTGCCACGCCTTCGTTGCCCTTGCCGCCGGTGCCGCCGCCCGGCCAGTTGACCGTGGTGCCCTCGCCCACCGATTTCTGCCACTCGGGGCTGACCTTCGACAGGTAGTTGGTGAAGATGAAGGTCGTGCCCGAACCGTCGGCGCGGCGCACCGGCAGGATGTCCTGGTTCGGCAGCTTGGCATGCGGGTTCAGCGCCTTGATGGCCGGATCGTCCCATTTCTTGATCTTGCCAAGATAGATATTGGCCAGCACCTCGCCGGTGATGGTCAGCTCGCCCGGCTTCACGCCTTGCAGGTTGATGACCGGCACCACGCCGCCAATCACGGTCGGGAACTGGACCAGGCCCTGCTTGTTCAGGTCTTCGTCCTTCAGGGGTGCGTCGGAAGCGCCGAAATCGACCGTCTTGGCGCCAATCTGCTTGATGCCGCCCGACGAACCGATGGATTGATAGTTGACCTTGTTGCCCGTTGCTTTTTGGTATGCGTCGGCCCACTTGGAATACACGGGCGCCGGGAAGGAAGCGCCTGCACCGGTAATTTCCGCCGCGAACGCAGTACCCGCTACGACCATCGAAACGATGCCTGCCACGGCAGTCTTGACCAGCTTCATATGTCCTCCAGAGAACATTGGTTGGGAATGACAAATTTTTGACAAGACGAACTCTATGCTCCGCATATGACAATTCCATGACATCTTCAAATCTTCCTGGAAGCCAGAGTGGACGCGGATAACGCTTGCCTTTCCAGCCCTGATCGGTGCTCGGAGAGGTTATCGGTTAATTGCGTTATCGGGCAAAAAAAACGCCGGGACATGCCCGGCGCGTTGATATGACTGGATTCGGCTAGCGAGGCTCAGGCACGCAAGGCCTCTGCCAGTGTCTGCGCGGCGCGCTCGGCGGTCTCGGCCTGCTCGGCCTCGACCATCACGCGCACCACGGGCTCGGTACCGGATGCACGGATCAGCACGCGGCCGCGCCCTGCCAGTTCGGGCTCCACCACCGCGCGCGCCGCCTTCAGGCCGGCATGCGACTGCCAGTCGAACCCCTTCTCGACACGGACGTTGATGAGCTTTTGCGGGAACAGGCTGACGCCCTCGAGCAGGCCGGCAAGTGTCTTGCCGCTGCGGCGCAACGCTGCCAGCACCTGAAGCGCCGAGACGATGCCGTCGCCGGTGCTGTGCCGATCCAGGCACAGCAGGTGGCCGGAGCCCTCGCCGCCCAACGTCCAGCGGCGCTTGTTCAACTCTTCGAGCACGTAGCGGTCGCCCACCTTGGCCCGAACGAACTCCACGCCAATGCGCTTGAGCGCAAGCTCGACGGCCATATTGGTCATGAGCGTGCCAACAGCGCCTTCGACTGCCTGCCCTTCGGCCATGCGGTCCCGCACGATCAGGTACAGCAGTTCGTCGCCGTTGTACAGGCGACCTTCGCCGTCCACGACCTGCAACCGGTCTGCGTCCCCGTCGAACGCCAGGCCCAGGTCGGCACCGTGCTCCCGGACTGCCTCGACCAGCTTGCCGGGCGCAGTGGCTCCGTAGCCGTCGTTGATGTTGCGGCCATCAGGCTGGTTGCCGATCGCAATCACATCAGCGCCGAGTTCATGGAAAACATGCGGAGCAATGTGATATGCAGCACCGTGCGCGCAGTCCACGACCAGCTTGAGGCCGCGGAGATCCTGGCTGTTCGGGAACGTGCTCTTGCAGAACTCAATATAGCGTCCGGGAGCGTCGTTGATGCGCCGGGCACGGCCCAGGTCATCGGACGGCGCACAGATCATCGGCTCTTCGATGGCCGCCTCGATCTGGGACTCGACTTCGTCGGGAAGCTTGTCGCCATCGGCCGAGAAGAACTTGATGCCATTGTCGTAATACGGATTGTGGCTGGCCGAGATGACCACGCCCGCCGACAGCCGCAACGCACGCGTCAGGTAAGCGATGCCGGGCGTCGGCAGCGGCCCGGTCAGCAATACATGCACGCCCGCCGACGTAAAGCCGGCCTCAAGTGCCGCCTCAAGCATATAGCCGGAGATTCGCGTGTCCTTGCCAATCAGCACGGTCGGCCGCCCCTGCACCGTGCCGGCGCCGTGGGCAAGCACCTTGCCGGCAGCATGTCCCAGCCGCATCACGAAATCCGGCGTGATCGGCGATTCGCCAACCTTGCCTCGTACGCCATCCGTCCCGAAATACTTGCGCGTCATTTCCTTAATCCTTTCTTGCTTGCTCTGTCTGGCAACTATTGCTGTGCTCACTGCGATGGCTGCTGGACCGCTGCCACAGCCTCATTCCGGACTGCCCACCACGTTTTGAGGGCATCCACCGTATCCTGCACATCATGCACGCGCACGATATAGGTTCCGCGCTCTGCCGCACATACCGCCGCGGCAATGCTCGCCGCCACACGCTGCAGCGGCGGCCGGCCGCCAAGGATCGCGCCAAGCGTCGACTTGCGTGACAAGCCCACCAGCAGCGGCAGGCCGGATTTCGCCAGCGCGGGCAACTGCCCCAGCAGGCGCAGATTATGATCCGGAGTCTTGCCGAAGCCAAATCCAGGGTCCAGCGTGATGCGGGCCGGGTCGACACCAGCCTGACGCAATATGGCCACGCGCTCTTCGAGGAAGTCACCCACCTCGGTCACCACGTCCGCGTATTGCGGGTCTTCTTGCATGGTCTGCGGGTCCCGCTGCATGTGCATCACGCACAGCCCAGCCTGTCCGCCGGCGACGGCCTCGACCGCGCCGGGCATGCGGAAGCCCCAGATATCGTTGATCAGGTCGGCACCAGCCGCAAGCGCCTCACGCATCACTTCTGGCTTATAAGTATCGATTGACAGCGGCTTGCCGCAATCGCGCAAGGCCTCGACGATCGGAAGCACGCGAGCCAGTTCTTCGTCCAGCGGCAACGCCGCGGAACCCGGTCGGCTCGACTCTCCGCCGATATCGAGAATGTCCGCGCCTTCCGCGATGAGCTGCTCGGCATGCCGCAGCGCCGCGTCCCGGGTGGCGTGCTTGCCGCCATCCGAAAACGAATCGGGCGTGACGTTGAGAATGCCCATGACGAGCGGGCGACGATCGAGTGCGAAGCGATAGCGGCCGCACTGGAAATAACGGGATGGCGAGGTCTGCTGCAAGGTAGGGAAACGGAATCGAAATGAAAAGATTCTGCGGGCGTACCACACAGAAACAAGAAAGCCGGTGCGAAGGCACCGGCTCTCGGAACTACCAGGCGATCACGGTCCTGCGGACCTTGATCCGTGCCGTCAGGCCGTGGCGGGCGCGTTCGAAGGCGCCACCGGCGTGCCGCCGGACGGGGCATTGCCGCCACCATTCGGGCCCGACACACCGCGCGGCGGACGCGGCGGCTTGCCAGCCATGATGTCGTTGACCTGGTCCGCGTCGATCGTTTCCCATTCCATCAGCGCATTGGTCATGGCCTCGACCTTGTCGCGGTTCTCTTCGAGCAGGCGCTTGGCCAGCGCGTACTGCTCGTCGATGATGCGGCGGATCTCGGCGTCGACCTTCTGCTGCGTGGCTTCCGACACGGTCTTCGACGACAGCTTGCCGAACATGCCGTCCTGCTCGGTATCCACGTAGACCATGGCGCCGAGCTCATCGCTCATGCCAAAGCGGGTCACCATGTCGCGGGCGATCTTGGTCGCGCGCTCGAAGTCATTGGACGCACCGGTGCTCATGGCATTGAGGAAGACCTCTTCCGCCGCCCGCCCGCCGAAGAGGATGGCGACCTCTTCCAGCATGTTGTCCTTGTACTTCGAATACTTGTCATGCTCCGGCAACTGCCAGGTCACCCCCAATGCCCAGCCACGCGGCATGATGGTGACCTTGTGCACCGGATCGGCCTTCGGCAGCAGCTTCGCCACCACCGCATGACCGGACTCGTGGTAAGCCGTGGCCTTGCGCTCTTCCTCGCGCATGACCGTCGACTTGCGCTCCGGACCCATGTAGATCTTGTCCTTGGCGTCCTCGAAGTCCTGCATGTCGACCACCCGCTTGTTGCGGCGGGCGGCAAACAGCGCGGCCTCGTTCACCAGGTTGGCCAGGTCGGCGCCCGAGAAGCCCGGGGTGCCACGCGCGATCACCGAGGCGTCCACGTCGTTGCCGATCGGCACTTTGCGCATATGGACCTTCAGGATCTGCTCGCGGCCGCGGATATCGGGCAGGCCCACGTAGACCTGGCGGTCGAAGCGACCCGGACGCAGCAGCGCCTTGTCGAGGACGTCGGCACGGTTGGTCGCGGCGATCACGATCACACCGGAGTTGGCCTCGAAGCCGTCCATCTCGACCAGCATCTGGTTCAGGGTCTGCTCGCGTTCGTCGTTGCCGCCGCCCATGCCGGCGCCACGATGGCGACCGACCGCGTCGATTTCATCGATGAACACGATGCACGGCGCCTGCTTCTTGGCGTTCTCGAACATGTCGCGCACACGGGCCGCGCCCACGCCGACGAACATTTCAACGAAGTCCGAACCCGAGATACTGAAGAAAGGTACCTTGGCCTCGCCGGCGATGGCGCGCGCCAGCAGCGTCTTGCCGGTACCCGGAGGGCCAACCAGCAGCACGCCGCGCGGAATGCGGCCGCCCAGCTTCTGGAACTTCTGCGGATCCTTCAGGAAGTCGACCAGTTCGACCACTTCCTCCTTGGACTCGTCGCAGCCGGCCACGTCCTGGAACGTGACGGCGTTCTGGTTTTCATCGATCAGGCGCGCACGGGACTTGCCGAACGAGAAGGCACCGCCTTTCCCGCCGCCCTGCATCTGCCGCATCATGTAGAACCAGAAGACGATGATCAGCAGGGTCGGCCCGAGGTAATACAGGGCCTGTACCAGCACGTTGGGTTCGTCGTCAGCCTTGCCAGTCACCTGAACGCCGTACTTCATCAGGTCGCCGACCATCCAGATATCACCGGGCGAGATGATGGTGTACTTGGCGCCCTCTTTCGGCGACACCACGAGGTTGCGGCCCTGCACGTCGACACGCGACACCTTGCCGTTCTTGGCGTCATCCATGAACTGCGAGTAGGTGACGCCGTCCTGCGCACGGGGCTTGTCGAACTGCTTGAAGACGGTAAACAACACCAGCGCGATCACGAGCCAGATTGCCGCCTTTTGAAACAGGTTGTTATTCAAGGCCGAACTCCTTTGCGATTGCCTTGCCAACGGATAGCTGCATTGTAATGCAGCCCCCGCCCCGAAGGGGTAACAGCGAAAACTATGGTGCCGATAGCCCCCGGGGCCCAGACTGCCCCGGCTTTTGCCGGACCCATCAATTCATCACTTTGAGGTGACGCCCAAGGATAAACGTTTCGGAGGATTTGTCGCGCGACGCCTTGGGCTTGCGCGGGGCGACTACCTTGAACTGCCGTTTGAACTTCTCGACGATCTGGCTGTAGCCACTGCCGTGGAAGCACTTTACCAGCAACGCGCCGTCCGCCTTGAGATGGGCTTGGGCAAAATCCAATGCCAGATCACACAGATACTCAATACGCGCGGCGTCAGCAGACGCCACACCCGACAAGTTGGGGGCCATGTCAGACAATACAAGATCGATTTTCGCGCCACCGGAAGCGGCCATGACCACTTCCTCCAGCTGGCGAAATACCTCTTCCTCACGAAAATCGCCCTGAATAAACGTGACGTCGGCGACCGGCTCCATGGGCAGGATATCGATGGCCACGACCGCTCCGTCCGGCTTGCCACCGGTCGCCCGGGGCGAGGCAGCCAGCTTGTTGCGGGCGTACTGGCTCCAGCTTCCCGGCGCAGCGCCGAGGTCGACAATGACCTGGCCCGGCCGGATCAGGTTGTCCTGCTCGTCGATTTCCTTGAGCTTGTAGGCCGCGCGCGCACGATACCCGTCGCGCTGCGCCATCTTCACGTACGGGTCGTTGATATGGTCGTGCAGCCACGACTGGTTGAACTTGTTCTTCGACTTGCCTTTGGCCATTCTGATTACGCCTGTTTCCTGTCTGCCAGCACCGCCGATCGCGCGCGCCGCAATTTCTTGCCTGTTTTGCCGTTTTTTGCCGCCGACCTGCACTGATTTGGCGGATAATACGCGCCAATCGCATGCCAGCGGTGGTCAATTCGGGCCGCCATTGCCCGTTCGGGCCGTTGGCAGCACTTATTCCTGCGCAGTCCGCGCCAATTTATGTCCGCACTTCAACTTATTCCAGCCCAGCGCTCCGAACTCCGCTCCCGTGCCCATGGCCTCAATCCGGTCGTGATGATCGGCGCGGAAGGCCTCACGCGCGCGGTGCTGGCCGAAATCGACCGCAGCCTGGCGGCCCACGACCTGATCAAGATTCGCGTATTCGGTGATGATCGCGAAGCTCGCGTCGCCATCTATGAATCCATCTGCGATGAACTGAGCGCCGCACCGATCCAGCATATCGGCAAGCTGCTGGTCGTCTGGCGCCCGGGCGAGGCCCGCCTCAAGGAAAACCAGCCCCAGGATCTCGGCCGCCACGCACCGGCCCGCCGCGGTGGCGCCGCGCCTCGCACCGTGACGGTGAAGAAGCCCAGCGGCGCGCCCAACCGCCGTCCCACCCGCAAGGAAGTCACGGTGCTGGGCAATGAACGCGTCACGGCCGGCGGCAACGTCAAGCGCTCGCGCGCCCGGCCCTCCAGCCAGAAAAAGAAGGCTCTGGCCTGATCGACGGCCCGGGTGCGGGTTAAGGGCCGCCCTGCTCCGGCTGGCTACTCGCCAGCCGACCGCGGCGCCGAAGCGCGCCACACCAGCGCCAGCGCCAGCAGGCTCTGCACCAGATAGAAGGCGCTGGAGACGCCGTGCAGCATGCCAAACTCAGCCCGGAACGGCGACTCCGACACGCCGACACCGAGTACCGCCGCCTTTTCCTTGAGGTTGCTCATGAACGGCTGGGTGCCGAAATAGCCCACCAGCACGCAAACCAGCATGGCCAGCACCAGCCAGCGCAGACCCCGGTAGCGGTTGGCGCCGCGCCGGATCAGCACATTACATAGCACCAGCTGCAATACGCCGACGGTCACGCCGAGGATCGCCTCGGTCTGGAACAAGTGTCCGGCGATCATGCCCGCCGTCTCGCGGCTGGGCAGCACGGCAAACAAGGTCGGGGCCACCATATAGCCCACCGTCCACAGGCTGCCGGCCCAGATGACCGTCAGAAGCAAGAAGATGCGGTGGGGCAGCGGCGGCAGGCTTGAATAGGAAGAAGAGAACACGATCCGCTTGGTCCAGTCGGCCGGCGTACCGGCTTCAGATGTAGCGGACGGTGATGACTTCGTACTCGCGTTCGCCGCCCGGAGCCAGGACGGTTGCAACGTCGCCTTCGAACTTGCCGATCAGCGCACGCGCGATGGGCGAGCTGACGGAAATCTTGCCGCTATCGAGGTCGGCCTCGTCATCGCCAACGATCTGGTAGCTCACCGGGCTGCCCGATTCCAGGTCTTCGAGGTCGACCGTGGCACCGAAAACGATGCGGCCATCGGTGTCGAGTTGAGTCGGGTCGATAACCTGCGCTGCCGACAGCTTGGATTCGACCTCCAGGATGCGCCCCTCAATAAATGCCTGCTTTTCCTTGGCAGCGTCGTACTCGGCATTCTCGGACAGATCGCCCTGCGCGCGGGCTTCGGCGATGGCATTGATCACCGCTGGGCGTTCAACGGCCTTCAGGCGTTGCAGCTCTTCCTTCAGGAGCTCGGCGCCACGCTTGGTAATCGGAATGGTGCTCATGTGTTCGATCAACAAAAAAACGAGCCGCAGCGGAGCTGGAACCATGCCCGGCACATAGGCCCGGGGCACTTCCGCTCGACCGCGGCTTTCGGATGGGAAAGGCGCCCGGGGAAACCGGGCGCCGATCAATGAATTCGACGTAGTTTAGGCCAAGATGCCCGCAGGCAGCAACACCGGCAGGCCGATGGCCCTTGACGGGGCGTAACCGCCCCGCCAGTCCGTAATGTTACGCGAGCGACGCATGCAGGCCCTGCAGGTCATAGACCTCCAGGCTTTGCATGTGCTTCAGGCCCTCCACCGCGGCGCTGGCGCCGGCGATGGTGGTGTAGTAAGGCACGCGGTTGGCCAGCGCCGAGATACGGATCGAGCGCGAATCGGCAATCGCGCCGCGGGTCTCGTCCACCGTGGTGAACACCAGCGCCAGTTCGCCGTTCTTGATCATATCCACGATGTGCGGACGGCCGTCCTTGACCTTGTTGACCACCTTGACCGGGATGCCGGCGGCTTCGATGGCCGAGGCCGTGCCGCGCGTGGCCACGATCGGGTAGCCCATGTCGTGCAGCATGCGGGCCACGGCGACGGCGCGCACCTTGTCGCTGTCCTTCACGGTGATCAGCACGGCACCTTTCTCGGGCAGGCGCGAGCCGGCGGCGAGCTGGCTCTTGAACAGCGCCTCGCCGAAGGTCTTGCCCACGCCCATCACTTCGCCGGTCGAACGCATTTCAGGTCCGAGGACCGGATCGACGCCCGGGAACTTGTTGAACGGGAACACCGCTTCCTTGACGCTGTAGTACGGCGGCACCACCTCGTCGACAACGCCCTGCGAGTCCAGCGACTGGCCGGCCATGCAGCGCGCGGCAATCTTGGCGAGCTGCATGCCGGTCGCCTTCGACACGTACGGCACGGTACGCGATGCGCGCGGGTTCACTTCCAGCACGTAGACGGTGTCGACACCGTTGTTCTGCTGGATCGCGAACTGCACGTTCATCAGGCCGACCACGTTCAGGGCGCGGGCCATGGCAGCAGTCTGGCGCTTGAGTTCCGCCACGGTTTCAGCCGACAGCGAGTACGGCGGCAGCGAGCACGCCGAGTCGCCCGAGTGCACGCCAGCCTGCTCGATGTGCTCCATCACGCCGCCGATGAACACGCGCTTGCCGTCCGACAGCGCGTCGACGTCGCATTCGATCGCGTCGTTCAGGAAGCGGTCCAGCAGCACCGGGGAATCGTTGGACACCTTGACGGCCTCGCGCATGTAGCGCTCGAGGTCGCGCGGCTCGTGCACGATTTCCATCGCGCGGCCGCCCAGCACGTACGACGGGCGCACCACCAGCGGGTAGCCGATTTCCTCGGCCAGGCGCAGCGCTTCGTCCTCGGCACGCGCGGTGCGGTTGGGCGGCTGGCGCAGGCCCAGGTCCTGCAGCAGCTTCTGGAAGCGCTCGCGGTCTTCCGCGGCGTCGATCATGTCCGGAGTCGTGCCGATGATGGGCACGCCGTTGCGCTCCAGGTCCAGCGCGAGCTTCAGCGGGGTCTGGCCGCCGTACTGCACGATCACTCCGACCGGCTTCTCGATCGCGACGATCTCCAGCACGTCTTCCAGCGTCACCGGCTCGAAGTACAGGCGGTCCGAGGTGTCATAGTCGGTCGACACGGTTTCCGGGTTGCAGTTGACCATGATGGTCTCGTACCCGTCCTCGCGCAGTGCCAGCGCGGCATGCACGCAGCAGTAGTCGAACTCGATGCCCTGGCCGATCCGGTTCGGGCCGCCGCCCAGCACCATGATCTTCTTCTTGTCGGTCGGGCTGGCCTCGCACTCGCCATGCTCGGCCTCGTAGGTCGAGTACATGTAGGCGGTGTTGGTGCCGAACTCGGCCGCGCAGGTGTCCACGCGCTTGTACACCGGACGCACGTTCTGGGCGATGCGCGCCTCGCGCACGGCCTTGGCGTCGGTCTTCAGCAGCCTGGCCAGGCGGCGGTCCGAGAAGCCCTTCTGCTTCACGTAGCGCAACTCGGCCGTCGACAGGCTTTCCAGCGTGCGTGCCTTGATCTGGCTTTCGGTCTTGACGATGTCCTCGATCTGGGCCAGGAACCACGGATCGATGGCGGTCTCGGCGTGCACCTCTTCCAGCGACATGCCGATACGGAACGCATCGCCCACGTACCAGATACGGTCCGGACCGGCCTCGCCGATCTCCTCGACGATCTCGTCGCGGTCGGTGGTCTTCTCGTCCAGGCCATCCACGCCGACTTCCAGGCCACGCAGGGCCTTCTGGAACGACTCCTGGAAGGTACGGCCCATGGCCATCACCTCGCCCACCGACTTCATCTGGGTGGTCAGGTGGCTGTCGGCCTGCGGGAATTTTTCGAATGCGAAACGCGGCACCTTGGTGACCACGTAGTCGATCGACGGCTCGAACGAAGCCGGGGTCGCGCCGCCGGTGATCTCGTTCTTCAGCTCGTCCAGCGTGTAACCGACGGCCAGCTTGGCCGCGACCTTGGCGATCGGGAAGCCCGTGGCCTTCGAGGCCAGCGCCGACGAACGCGACACGCGCGGGTTCATCTCGATGACGATCATGCGACCGTCCTTCGGGTTGATCGAGAACTGCACGTTCGAACCGCCGGTGTCCACGCCGATCTCGCGCAGCACGGAAAGCGAGGCGTTGCGCAGGATCTGGTATTCCTTGTCGGTCAGGGTCTGGGCCGGGGCCACGGTGATCGAGTCGCCGGTGTGGATGCCCATCGGGTCCAGGTTCTCGATCGAGCAGATGATGATGCAGTTGTCCGCCTTGTCGCGGACCACTTCCATCTCGTATTCCTTCCAGCCCAGCAGCGATTCCTCGATCAGCAGTTCGCGCGTCGGCGACAGGTCCAGGCCACGCTTGCAGATCTCTTCGAATTCTTCGCGGTTGTAGGCAATGCCGCCGCCCGTGCCGCCCAGCGTGAACGACGGACGGATCACGATCGGGTAGCCGGTGGTGCCGGTTTCCTGCGCAATGCGCGTCTGCACGGCAAGCGCTTCATCCATCGAGTGCGCGATGCCGGACTTGGCCGAGCCCAGGCCGATCTTGGTCATCGCGTCCTTGAACTTCTGGCGGTCCTCGGCCTTGTCGATGGCTTCCGGCGATGCGCCGATCAATTCCACCTTGTACTTGTCCAGCACGCCGTGACGATGCAGGTCCAGCGCGCAGTTCAGCGCAGTCTGGCCGCCCATGGTTGGCAGGATGGCGTCCGGACGCTCTTTCTCGATGATGCGCTCGACCACTTCCCACGTGATCGGCTCGATGTAGGTCACGTCGGCAGTGGCCGGGTCGGTCATGATGGTCGCCGGGTTCGAATTGACCAGGATGACCTTGAAGCCTTCTTCGCGCAGCGCCTTGCAGGCCTGGGCGCCGGAATAGTCGAACTCGCACGCCTGGCCGATGATGATGGGGCCGGCGCCGATGATCAGGATGCTCTTGATGTCTGTGCGTTTTGGCATTGCACTATCTCTTTTTTGGCCGGCCGCCCGTTCGGGACGGCCGCACCGGAATATCAGGAATCCCGCGGGATTCGGAAAGTCAGCTCAGGGTGGCAGTCGCCAGCTTCGCGCCGAAGCCGATGAACATGGCGCCTACGCCACTCGACACGCCTGCCGACAAGCGGCGGCGGCGGCGGAACGCGGCAGCCAGTTTCACGCCGACGAAGATCAGCGTCGTCAGGTACAGGAAGCTGAAGATCTGCACGACCACGCCCAGTGCGAGGAACGCCAGCGCCGGATAGCCGAAGCCCGGGTCGACGAACTGGATGAAGAACGAGATGAAGAACAGGATCGCCTTGGGGTTCATCAGGCTGATGACCAGCGCCTTGCGGAACGGGTTGGACTGGTCGACGGGCATGGCCGCGGCGGCATTGATGGCCTGCCCCGCCTGACCCGCCTTGGTCCAGTTGCGCACCGCCCCACGCAGCATGTTGAACCCGATCCAGCCCAGATAGGCCGCGCCGATGTACTTCACCACGTAGAACAACGCCGGGCTGGCCTTCAGCAGCGAGGCCACGCCCGCCGCCGACAGCACCATCAGCACGGCATCGCCGAGGAACACACCGCATGCGCCCTTGTAGCCCGCGCGCACGCCACGCTGCGCCGCCACGGACAGCACATACATCGAGTTCGGCCCCGGCAGCAGCACGATGAAGATCGTGCCCAGCACATAGGTCCAGAAATCGGTGATGCCGAAGGCGGTATGCATGAAGGTGTTCATGGCGTGTCCTGGTTCCCTGCTCGTCCCTGTTTCTCGAATGGCCTCGCGCTTACTTGCGCGCGTCCGCCATCATCTTCGTGAAGCGGTCGAACAGGTAAGCCACGTCGTTCGGGCCCGGCGACGCTTCCGGGTGGCCCTGGAAGCAGAAGGCCGGCTTGTCGGTCAGCGCGAAGCCCTGCAGCGTGCCGTCGAACAGCGACACGTGAGTCACGCGCGCATTGGCCGGCAGGGTTTCCGCATCCACCGCGAAACCGTGGTTCTGCGACGTGATCATCACACGGCCATCGTCCAGGTCCTTGACCGGATGGTTGGCGCCGTGATGACCGGCCTTCATCTTCAGCGTCTTGGCACCGATGGCCAGGGCCATGATCTGGTGGCCCAGGCAGATGCCGAAGGTCGGGATGCCACGGGCGATGAACTCGCGCGTCGCGGCAATGGCGTAATCGCACGGCTCCGGGTCGCCGGGGCCGTTCGACAGGAATATGCCGTCCGGATTCAGCGCCAGGGCATCGGCCGCGCTGGCCTGGGCCGGCAGCACCGTCACCTTGCAGCCGCGCTCGGCCAGCATGCGCAGGATGTTGTACTTCACGCCATAGTCATAGGCGACCACGTGGAACTGCGGCTTGTCCTGCTTGCCGTAGCCCTCGCCGAGCGCCCATTCCGACTGGGTCCACTCGTACGGTTCCTTGACCGACACCACCTTGGCCAGGTCCATGCCGGCCAGGCCGGGGAACGAACGGGCCAGGTCGATGGCCTTCTGGACGTTGTCCTCGCCGGCCAGGATGCAGCCGTTCTGGGCGCCCTTCTCGCGCAGGATGCGGGTCAGCTTGCGGGTATCGATGCCCGCGATGGCGACGACCTTTTCCTGCTTCAGGTAATGGCCGAGCGTGTGTTCCTTGCGGAAATTCGATGCCAGGATCGGCAGGTCCTTGATGATCAGGCCGGCGGCATGGACTTTCGTGGCTTCAATATCCTCACGGTTGACGCCGTAATTCCCGATGTGCGGATACGTCAGCGTGACGATCTGCCGGGAATAGCTCGGGTCGGTGAGGATTTCCTGGTAACCGGTGATGGCGGTGTTGAACACCACTTCGCCGATGGTATGGCCGGATGCGCCAATGGAATAGCCACGAAAGACCGTGCCGTCTGCAAGCGCGAGAATGGCGGACGGGAAAGACGGTAACACGGGTAGGCTCCTGCTGGACTCACCCCGTGACCGACCTGATCAACGCCTCGTGCCCCTTGGAGATGTCCGGTACGGCTGCATTGGCAGGTTGCCATTTGCGGCGCGACTCGGTCACAGCATGCACTTTGCATCACAAACTTCAATGCTGGCAAAGCTGCGCGGACGGGGGGCGGCGGAAGGTGGAAAGCGGTAGGCGCTAGGGTGAAGGGTTCTGAAAGCGAAACTTTCGAATTATATCTCGCACCCGGCAATTTCTCAAGTTTTCAAGGACTTGCGAGCGGCACGGGCGATGCCCGCGCCGCGCTGTCAAGCCGCTGCCACCCCGGACACAGCGCCTTATGCAGCCGGCGGCACCACCGCCGTCACCTCGATCTCCACCTTGGCGCGCGGCTCCACGAGGTCCGCGACCTCCACCGCGGTCATCGCCGGGAAATGCCGGCCGATGGTGTCCCGGTAATGCTGGCCGATGACCGGGTAGGCCGCCACGTATTCCGCCTTGTCCTTCACATACCACGTCATGCGCGTGATGTGCTCCGGCTTCGCGCCGCCCTCGGCAAGAACGGCGACGATATTGCGCAGGGTCTGGGCCACCTGCAGGCCGAAGTCGTCTGTCTCGAATTCGCACTGGCTGTTCCAGCCGATCTGGCCTCCGACGAAGATGAGCCGGCTGCCGGCCTGCACCTCCGTCATGATGCCGTTGGAATATCCGCGCGGTGCGGCCCAGTCGGGCGGCTGCAGAATCTTCATGATTGCTTCCTGATGTCTCGGTTGTTCGAATGGCTTTGATGCTTCAGATACCCCGGCCACCGGGCGCGGCCGGTCTGGCATCCAGATACTGCTCCATGGCCTGCCGCACGGGGCCTGGCAACGGCCTTGGCGCGATATTTCCCGTATCGACGCAAACCAGCCGCTGCGTCACTTCCAGCCGCAGCCCGCCGTCGGGGCCCACGAATCGCACCTGCACCGTGAAGCTCGATTGCCCCAGCTTGAGCACGCGCAACTCACGCGTGAGCGATTCCCCCAGGCGGCTGGGCGCGACGAAACGGCAGTGCAGCTCGGCAGTCGGCACGCCGGCATGCCCGGCGCCGTGCATGGCACCGAAAGGCCAGTCCAGCGCCTGGGCAAACCAGTCTTCAATGAAGTCATTGAGCATCTCGAAGTAGCGCGGATAGAACACGATGCCGGCGGCATCGCAATGCCCGAAGCGCACCAGCACCGTATTGCGGAATACCGTGCTCATGGCTTCCCCGCAGCGGGCGCGTCGCCGTTGGCCTGTTCCGCCATCTGGCGCAGCCGGAAGCGCTGCAGCTTGCCGGTTTCCGTGCGCGGCAGCGCCGGAACGAAAACGATGCGCCGCGGGTACTTGTAAGGCGCGATCTGGCGCTTCACGTAATCCTGCAGCGCGGCGCGCGTGGCGTCGCTGGCCTCCACGCCTTCGCGCAGCACGACGTAGGCCGTCACCACGTGGCCGCGCTCCGCGTCCGGCGCCCCGACCACGCCGCATTCGGCCACGTCCTTGTGCTGCATCAGCGTGCTCTCCACCTCCGGGCCGGCAATGTTATAGCCGGCGGAGATGATCATGTCGTCGGAACGGGCCTGGTAGAAGTAGTAGCCGTCCTCGTCCATGTAGAAGGTGTCCCCGGGCAGGTTCCAGCCGGCCTTCACGTAGTTGGCCTGGCGCGGGTCGTCCAGGTAGCGGCAGCCCGTCGGGCCGCGCACCGCTAGCTTGCCCACCGTCCCCGGAGGCACCGGCTGCATGTCCTCGTCGACGATCTGCGCGACATAGCCTGGCACGACCTTGCCGATGGCGCCCGGCTTCACCTCGGCGCCCGCGCTCGAAATGAAGATATGCATCATCTCCGTGCCGCCGATGCCATCGGTCATCTCGATGCCCGTCGCCGCCTTCCACGCCTGGCGCGTAGCGTCGGGCAGCGCCTCGCCGGCCGACACGCTCTTCTTCAGGCTGCTCAGGTCGTAGCGCGAAGCCAGCGCGGCCATCTGGCGGTAGAAGGTCGGCGCGGTGCACACGATGGTCGCGCGGAAGTCCGCAATCAGTTCCAGCAGTCCGTCCGGCGTGAGCTTCTCGGCGAGCACGGTGCTCGCGCCGATGCGCCACGGGAAGCACAGGATGCCGCCAAGACCGAACGTGAAGGCGATTGGCGGCGTGCCGCAGAAGATGTCGTCCGGCTCGGGCCGCAGCACGTGGCGCGGGAACAGGTCGCACATCGCGAGCACGTCACGGTGGAAGTGGACGGTGCCCTTGGGCTGGCCGGTCGTGCCGCTCGTGAATGCGATCAGGCAGATGTCGTCGGCCGCGGTGTCGCAGGCATCGAAGGTGTCGGGCTTGCCCTCCATGGCGGCCTCGAGCGAGCCCTCGCCTTCGCCGTTGAAGTACAGCGCCTGGGTCAGGCTCGCGCAGTGGAATTCGCCACCTTGCTGCCGGTTGGCCTCCAGATCCTCGCGCAGCCGCACATCGCACAGCGCCGCGGTGACTTGGGCCTTGTCGAGGATCTGCTTGAGTTCCTTCGCGCGCAGCAGCGGCATGGTCGGCACCGCGATCAGGCCTGCCTTGATGGTCGCGAGCCAGCTCGCGGCCATCATCAGGTTGTTGGGCCCGCGCAGCAGCACGCGGTTGCCCGGCACCAGCCCCATATCCTCGGTCAGCACATGGGCGATGCGGTTGCTCAGCGCCGCCAGCTGGGCATAGGTGACGGTCTCGATGCCGCCATCGCGCCGGTGACGGATGGCCACGCGCTCGCCGCGGCCTTCGCGCACATGCCGGTCAACCAGTTCCACGGCGCAGTTCAGGCGCTCGGGGTAGTCGGTGTCCGCATTGAAGCAGAACTCTGGCCATGCCTGCGGCGGCGGCAGCCGGTCGCGGGCGAAGGTATCGAGGTGGGCGGTGGTCGCCATGACTTGCCTCCTGTCTGCTGTGTCGCTGACTTGGTGATGGTGCGATGCCGGGTTGCTGCCGCGCAGGTTCAGCCTGCCTGCGCCGCGAGCGTTTCGCGTGCGATGATCAGCTTCTGCACCTCGGTCGCGCCTTCGTAGATGCGCAGCGAGCGGATCTCGCGATAGAGCCCTTCCACGCGTGTGCCGACCTTGACGCCAAGGCCGCCGAACATCTGCACCGCGCGGTCGATCACCTGCTGCGCGTTTTCGGTGGCCACCATCTTGGCCATGGCCGCCTCGCGCGTGGTGCGCACGCCCTTCACGTCGCGCAGCCAGGCCGCGCGATAGGTCAGCAGCGCCGCTGCGTCGATCGCGGTTGCCATGTCGCCGATGGCCGCCTGCGTGAGCTGCAGATCGGCCAGCACGCCGCCGAACATCGGCCGCGCACGGGCTCGCGCCAGCGCTTCGTCGAGCGCGGCACGGCCAAAGCCGAGCGCCGCCGCCGCGACCGAGGCGCGGAAGATGTCCAGCGTCATCATCGCCACCTTGAAGCCCTGCCCGGGCTCGCCCAGGCGGTTGGCCATCGGCACGCGGCAGTTGTCAAAGCGCAGCGTGGCCAGCGGGTGCGGCGCCATCACGTCGATCCGTTCGGCAATGCTCAGGCCCGGCGTGTCAGCGTCCACCACGAAGGCTGAAATGCCGCGCGCTCCCGGCGCTTCGCCGGTGCGCACGAACACGCAGTAGAAATCAGCGATGCCGCCGTTGGAGATCCAGGTCTTGGCGCCATCGATCACATAGTGGCTGCCGTCGGCATCGAGCCGCGCGCTGCATTGCATTGCCGCCACGTCGGAACCAGCGTCCGGCTCCGACAAGGCAAAGGCCGCGATGGCCTCGCCGCGCGCCACGCGCGGCAGGTAGCGCTCGCGCACCTCGGCGCTGCCGGCGAGCGAAATCGCGCCGGAGCCGAGGCCCTGCATGGCGAACGCGAAATCGGCCAGGCCATCATGACGGGCCAGCGTTTCACGCAGCAGGCACAGCGAGCGCGAATCGAGCTTCGGCAAGGCGCCGCCGTGCGCTTGCGGCACGCAGTAGCGCAGCCAGCCGGCCTCGCCAAGCTGGCGCACCAGCGCGCGGCAGGCGGCGTCGGTATCGCTGTGGTCCACCTTCAGGCTGGCCGCGCACCACGCGTCGAGGTCGCGCTCCAGCGCGCGGTGCGAGTCGTCGAACAACGGCAGTTCGAGATAGGTCTTGTCGGACATCGGGAATCCCTTTGGGTTCGTGCCTTGGATAGCGGTCAGTCGCCTTCGAACACAGGCTTGCCCTTGGCGACGAAGGCCTCGTAGGCACGACGGAAGTCGCGCGTCTGCATGCAGATGGCCTGGGCTTCGGCTTCCGCCTCGATGGCTTCGTCGAGCCCCATGTTCCACTCCTGGTGCAGCAGCTTCTTGGTCACGCCGTGCGCGAAGGTCGGGCCCGCTGCAAGCTGCGCGGCGAGCGCGTGCGCCTCGGCCAGTACCTTGTCCGACGCATGCAGCGCGTTGAAGAAGCCCCACTGCAGGCCCTCTTCGGCCGTCATCACGCGGCCGGTGTACAGCAGTTCGCTGGCCCGGCCCTGCCCGATCACGCGCGGCAGCAGCGAGCACGCGCCCATGTCGGCGCCGGCCAGGCCCACGCGCACGAACAGGAATGCGGTCTTGGCCTGCGCCGTGCCCACGCGCATGTCGGAGGCCAGCGCCATCATCGCGCCAGCGCCCGCGCAGATGCCGTCGATCGCGCTGATGACGGGCTGCGGGCAGGCGCGCATGGCCTTGACGAGATCGCCGGTCATGCGCGTGAAGTCCAGCAGTTCAGGCATGCTCATCTTCGTGAGCGGGCCGATGATCTCGTGCACGTCGCCACCTGAACAGAAATTGCCGCCTGCGCCCGTGACCACCACGGTCTTGATGTCGCTGGCATAGCACAGCGCGCGGAACAGGTCGCGCAGCTCGGCATAGGAATCGAACGTCAGCGGGTTCTTGCGTTCCGGGCGGTTCAGCGTGATGGTGCCCACCTTGCCGTCGTCCGAGACGGACCACAGGAAGTGTTTCGGCGAATAGTCCGCGAAGCTGCGCTTGTGGTGGCGCATGTCGAGTGCGATGTCGGTCATGTTCTCTCTCTGTCTGGTTCTGTCAGCAGCGCCATCCGCTGCCGTGTTCGCTGGCGCTGCGCGCTTACCCTGTCATGACTTCCCCGCCCGCCACGGCGATCGCCTGGCCCGTCACCGCGCTGGCCGATGGGCGGCACAGCCACGCGACGGCGTCCGCCACTTCGTCGGGCTGCACCAGGCGCCGCTGCGGATTGCGCGAGGCCAGTTCGGCGCGCGCCTCGGCTTCGCTGCGACCGGTCTTGTCCACGATATTGGCCACGGCGTCGCGCACGATATCGGTCTCCGTATAGCCCGGGCAAACCGCGTTGACCGTAATGCCGCTGCGCGCGGTCTCCAGCGCCAGCGCGCGCGTCAGTCCGATCACGCCGTGCTTGGCCGCGCAATAGGCGCTGACGTAGCCATAACCGACCAACCCCGCGGTGCTGGCCACGTTGACGATACGTCCCCAACCCGCCGCCATCATGGCGGGCAGCGCGGCCTGCGTGCACAGGAAGGTGCCGGTCAGGTTGACGTCCAGCATGCGCTGCCACAGCGCCAGGCTGGTCTTGCCGAAGGGCGCGCTGTATGCCTGCCCGGCGTTGTTCACGAGCACGCCGACCGGGCCGGCCTTGGCCTCGGCCGTGGCGAAGGCGGCGGCAACGCTGTCCGCATCGCTGATGTCCGCCGGCACCGCCGTCAGCACGGCGCCATCGGTCAGCAGCGGACGCAGCTCGCCGGCGGCACGTTCCAGCACCTGCACGTCGCGCCCCACCAGCGTGACGCTGGCGCCTTCGGCCAGCAGCCGGCGCGCAATGGCCGCGCCAATGCCGCGTCCGCCGCCGGTCACCAGCGCGTGCCGGCCTCGCAGGGAATCGACCGTCATCGTCAATGCTCCACCACGCCACGGGCCAGGGCCGCGGCGCGTTCGAGGTTGGTTTCGAGCTGGCGCTTGCCGGCTTCATACTGGCGCGGCCAGCTCACGTCGCGGTAGCCAAGCTTTGCCGCTTCATGCAGCGTCCAGGCCGGATCGGCCAGGTGCGGGCGCGCCACGGCACACAGGTCGGCGCGGCCGGCCGCGATGATGCTGTCGACATGGTCGGCCTCGAAGATCGCGCCCACCGCAATGGTCGGGATGCCCGCCTCGTTGCGGATGCGGTCGGCGAAAGGCGTCTGGTACATGCGGCCGTACACTGGCGCCTGGTCCGGACTGACCTGCCCCGAAGAGCAATCGATCATGTCCGCACCGGCTGCCTTGAACGCGCGCGCGATCTCCACCGCATCGTCGGGCGTGATGCCGCCTTCGACCCAGTCGTGCGCGGAAATGCGCACCGACATGGGCTTGTCCGCCGGCCATACCGCTCGGACCGCCGCGAACACTTCGAGCGGGTAGCGCAGGCGGTTGGCGAGCGCGCCGCCATACTCGTCGGTGCGCTGGTTGGTCAGCGGCGAAATGAAGCTCGACAACAGGTAGCCATGGGCGCAGTGCAGCTCGAGCCAGTCGAACCCGGCCTCAGCGGCGCGGCGTGCAGCGGCCACGAAATCATCGCGCACGCGCTCCATGTCGGCGTGCGTCATTTCGCGTGGCACCTGGGACTCATCAACGAGGTATGGAATCGGCGAGGCCGACAGCAACGGCCAGTTGCCCTGCGGCAGCGGATGGTCCATCGCCTCCCAGCCGAGCTGCGTCGAGCCCTTGCGCCCGGCATGGCCAAGCTGCATGGCGATGCGCGCATCGCTGTTGGCATGGACGAAATCGACGATGCGCTTCCAGGCATCGCGCTGCGTGTCGTTCCACAAACCCGGGCAGGCCGGCGTGATGCGCGCATCGGGCGACACGCAGGTCATCTCGGCCACCACCATGCCGGCACCGCCGAGCGCGCGCGAGCCGAGGTGCACGAGGTGGAAATCGCCCGGCACGCCATCCACGCTCGAATACATCGCCATGGGCGACACCACCACGCGGTTCTTCAGCGTCACGCCACGCACGCGGAATGGCGTGAACATGGGCGGCACCGGCTTGTCTTCACGCAGGCGCAGCGCCTCGGGCGGCACGCCAGCCTGGCCGGCCAGCCAGTGCTCGAACTTCTGCACGTAGCCAGCGTCGCGCACGCGCAGGTTCTCGTGCGAGATCCGCTGCGAACGCGTCAGCAGCGAATAAGCGAACTGCTCCGGTTCCAGCCCCGCATAGCGCTCGACGTTCTCGAACCACTCGGTGGAGTTGCGCGCGGCGTTCTGGATCTTCAGCACTTCCACGCTGCGGGTAGCCTCGTAGCGGGTCAGCGCCGCAGGCAGGGAGTCATGCGCGGACGGGCCCGAGCTGGCGATTTCGGTTGCCAGGTCAATCGCATCTTCCAGCGCCAGCTTGGTGCCCGAGCCGATCGAGAAGTGCGCTGTGTGCGCGGCATCGCCCATCAGCACCACCGGCACGCGGCGGCCATCGGGCAGCGTATTCCAGTGCACCCAGTGCTTGCAGATCACGCGCGGAAAGCGGATCCAGTTTGCCGAGCCGCGCAGGTGGGTGGCATTGCTGATCAGTCTGTTGCCGTCGAGGTACCTGGCGAAGAGCTTCTCGCAGTACGCTATGCCCTCTTCCTGGCTCATCTGCTCGATGCCGGCAGCGCGCCAGACCTCTTCCGGCGTCTCCACGATGAAGGTGGAGGTGTTATCGTCGAAGCGGTAGGCATGTGCCTGGAACCAGCCATGCTCGGTCTTCTCGAAGGCAAAGGTAAAGGCGTCGAACAGCTTGTGCGTGCCAAGCCAGACGAAGCGGCACTGGCGCGTATCGATATCGGGCTCGAAGGTGTTGGCGTAGCGCGTGCGAATGCGGCTGTTCAGGCCGTCCGAGGCGATGACGAGGTCGGCCTGGTATTGCATGGCCAGGGTCTGGTCGTCCGTTACATCGGTCTCGAACACGAGCTTCACGCCGAGCGCTTCGCAGCGCGCCTGCAGGATGTTGAGCAGCCGCTTGCGGCCAATGCCGATGAAGCCATGCCCGCCGGAGCGGATGGTGCGCCCGCCGATATGGATATCGATGTCGTCCCAGTGATTGAAGGCTTCGTTGATCTCGACGGCGCTGACCGGGTCGGCCTGCTTCAGGTTATCCATGGTGGCGTCTGAGAACACCACGCCCCAGCCAAAGGTGTCGTAGGGCCGATTGCGCTCCACCACGATGACTTCGTTGGCCGGATCCTGCAGCTTCATCAACAGGCCGAAGTACAAGCCTGCCGGCCCGCCACCAATACAAAGCACTCGCATCTGTCGTCTCCTGCCCGGGCTGCCCGCCAGCGGCGGGAGCGCATCTAAATCATGTCTAAATATTTTATGCTTCAAATATTAGCCCGCAAGCGTGGGCGGTGCAAGTCGAATCTGCGATGTGCCCCGAACGGCGCACATCGCAGGTTCGTCAGCCCTTCAGGGCCGACAGCAGTTGTTCCAGCGCAGTGGGATCTTCGATCGTGGTGAGGTCGCCCGGATCGCGCCCTTCCGCCACCGCCTGGATGGCGCGCCGCAGCAATTTCCCGGAACGGGTCTTAGGCAGTGCATTCACAAAGAATACGCGCGCCGGCCGCGCCACGGCCCCAAGCTGCTGCTCCACCGTCTTCATGAGTTCGCCCTCGAATGCGAGCCGCGCCTCGGGTGTCGCGGTGCGCGTGGCGTCGCGGGCAATGCAGAAGCCCATCGCCACCTGCCCTTTGAGCGCGTCCTGCACGCCCACGACCGCGACTTCGGCCACGCCCGCGTGGGACGACAGGCTCTCCTCGATCTCGCGCGTGCCCAGGCGGTGGCCGGCCACGTTGATGACGTCGTCGGTACGGCCCAGGATGAACACGTAGCCGTCTTCATCGCGCACGCCCCAGTCGAAGGTCGAATAGCACAACCGGTTCGGCACCGCCGACCAGTACGTCCGCACGAAGCGTTCGTCGTCACCCCACACCGTGCTCATGCAGCCGGGCGGCAACGGGCCGTCGATGGCCACCACGCCCTTCTGACCGGGGGCGCATTCCTCGCCCGTGTTCTCGTCGACGATGCGCAGGTCATAGCCATAGGCCGGCACGCCCGGCGAGCCGAGCTTGGGCGGCAGCACGGCAATGCCGCGCTGGATGGCGATGATCGGCCAGCCCGATTCCGTCTGCCAGTAGTTGTCGACCACGGGCTTGCCGATGCCATCCTGGATCCATCGCGCGGTAGGCTCGTCGAGCGGCTCGCCGGCCAGGAACAGCAGCCGCAGGCTTGAGAGGTCGTATTTCGTCAGGAAGGCGGGGTCCTGTTTCTTCAGCACGCGGATCGCGGTGGGCGCGCTGAACATCAGGTTGACCTTGTACTGCTCCACGAGCCGCCACAGGATGCCGCCGTCCGGGCGGATCGGCGTGCCTTCGTACATCAGCGTGGTCATGCCCGCCAGCAGCGGACCGTAGACGATGTAGCTGTGCCCGACGACCCAGCCGATGTCCGACGCCGTGAACATGGTGTCGCCGGCCTTGCCGCAGAAGATGTACTCCATCGAGGTAGCCAGCGCCACCGCATAGCCGCCGGTGTCGCGCTGCACGCCCTTGGGCTTGCCGGTGGTGCCCGACGTGTAGAGCACGTAGGACGGCTCGGACGATTCCAGCCAGGTGCATGGCACCTCGGTACCGGCCACGCGTTCGCGCCAGGCCGCATAGTCTTCATCGCGGCCCTGCACGCGCGGCATGTCGGCGAGCTGGCGGTCGACCAGCAGCACCTTTTCGGGCTTGTGGCCGGAAAGCCGGATGGCCTCGTCGAGCAGCGGCTTGTATGGCACCACCTTGCCGGCCCGCGAACCGGCGTCGGCGCTGACAATCACGCGCGGCTGCGCGTCGTCGATGCGCGCCGCCAGGCTGACCGAGGCAAAGCCGCCGAACACGACCGAGTGGATCGCGCCGATGCGCGCGCACGCCAGCATGGCAAACGCCGCCTCGGGAATCATCGGCATGTAGACCAGCACGCGGTGGCCCTTGCGTACGCCAAGCCCTAGCAGGATGGCCGCCATGCGGCTGACCTCGTCGTGCAGCTGGGCGTAGGTGTAGGTGCGCTCCTGCTCCGTTTCGGTGGACACCCAGACCAGCGCCGGCTGCTGCGCGCGCGTGGCCAGGTGGCGATCCACGGCGTTGTGGCACAGGTTCGTGCGCCCGCCGACGAACCAGCGCGTAAATGGCGCGCGGCTGTTGTCGAGTACTTGTCCGAACGGGGTTTCCCAGTCAATGCGCTGCGCCTGTTCGGCCCAGAACCCCTCGGGGTCGGCCAGCGAACGGGCATGCACGGCATGGCTTGCCATCATGGCAGGTCTCCTCCGCGTCTTGCGGGTAGTTATTGTCGTGCTAGTTTGCCACCGGCACGGCGTCCTGTGCGCCCCCCGTCCGTTGTGCTTGGCAGGCGCCGCTGTTTAGCCGGCGGCGCCGGCGAAACAGCGGCGCCCGCGAAGAACGACACCCCAATCCCAACCACCTTCCTCCCCGCCTACCGTGCCTTACCTGCCTTAGACGCCCCCTTGGCCGAGGCCTTCACCGCCGGCGCCGACTTGGCCGCCGCCGAACGCGAAGCCCCGGAGCCCTTGCTGACCGCCTGGCGCGGCGCGGCTTCCACCGTGATGCGCTTGCGCCCTTCGGCCTTGCCCCTGGCGGGCGCCGATACGCGCACCACTTCGGGCTTCTCGGTGGCCGGCTCCGCGCGCGCCGTGCGCGCGGCCCTGGTCGCTCCACCAGCGCGGACCGGCACCATCAGCACCAGGCTTTGTCCCGCAACCAGCTTGGTGCCGGAAAGCTTGTTCCACGATTGCACCTGGCTCGGCGACACGCCATAGCGGTGCGCCACCGTGGCCACCGTGTCCCGGCGGCTGGCGCGCACCACCACGCGGCGCGCATCGGGCAGGTCAGGTTCCATGGCCAGCATGGCGCTGTCCGCCAGCGTCGCACTGATGTCCTGATCATGGTGGCCCGAACGCGGGATCATCACCGTCGAGCCGGCCTTCAGCCGCATGCCGCGCGGAATGCTGTTGATCTCGCGCAGCGTATCCGGATCAATGTTCAGGCGTGCCGCGAGCGATTCCACGCGCTCGCGGTTATCCACCGTCACCGCTGTCCAGCTCGACAACCCGCCCCGGTAGGTGTTCAGGTTGTACTGGAAGCGTTCGGCGTTATCGAACGGCAGCAGGATTTGCGGGTTCGACGCGCCCAGGATCACTGGCTGGTTGAACGACGGGTTCAGCGCCTTGAACTCTTCGAGGGACATATTGGCCAGCTTGGCCGCCAGCGTGACGTCGATATCGCGGCTCGTGGTGACCGTGACGAAATATGGATGATCCGGGATATCGGGCAACCTGACGCCATACGCGGCCGGGTTGGCGATGATGTTCTTCACCGCCTGCAGCTTCGGCACGTAGTAGCGCGTCTCGTTCGGCATCGTCAGGCTGGCGTAGTCGGTGGGCAGGCCACGCGCCTGGTTGCGCGCGATCGCGCGCGAAACCGCCCCCTCGCCCCAGTTGTACGCCGCCAGCGCCAGGTGCCAGTCGCCGAACATGTCGTAGAGGCGCGCCAGGTAGTCGAGCGCGGCATCGGTCGAGGCCAGCACATCGCGGCGCTCGTCCCGGAACATGTTCTGCTTGAGGTTGTAGGTCTTGCCTGTACTCGGGATGAACTGCCACATGCCCGCCGCCTTGGCACTCGATTGCGCCTGCGGATTGAACGCGCTCTCGACGAACGGCAGCAGCGCCAGCTCGGTCGGCATATTGCGCCGCTCCAGTTCCTCCACGATGTGATACAGGTAGCGGCTCGACCGCGCCACCATGCGCTCCATGTATTCCGGGCGCTGCGCGTACCACTGGGTGCGGTCGTCCACCAGCGTCCCCTCCAGGTCCTGCATGGCGAAGCCACGGCGGATGCGGTCCCAGATATCGGAGGACGGGCCGCGCAGCCAGTCCAGGCCAGGCTGATCGGCGTTGATTTTGGCGGCGCCAGGTGCGAGCGTCTTGTCGACGCTGAGCGTGTTCAGCGGATCCTTGCCGCTGCGCGTGGAAGTCAGGGCGGTCGGGGCGCCGGACGCATCGGCGCCGGGCGGTGTGGGCGTGCTGGCGCAGGCTGCGAGCAGCACCACGCTTGCAAACACCGCCAGTAATCGACCAAATTTCATTAAGTTCTCGAATTGTGACGCTAAAAGGTTGCGTGATGCTAAAAAAAACGGGCTTTCGCGTCAATGAGATTTTCCAAGCGACAAATATGCCGGCGCGCGCCCTGTCGCCGCCGCACTCGCGCCGATGCGGTTCAGCGGAAATTGTCCTTCCAGCCCCGCAGTGCGCCAAACGCCTCGGCATCGCCCGCCACATTGCCACCCTGCGCCTGCACCGCCGCACGCACGGCCGGCTCGCGTGAACGCAGGAAGGGATTGACCTCGCGCTCGAGCGCGATGGTGGACGGCACGGTCGGCTGGCCCTGCCCGCGCAACGCCTCGACGCGCGCATCCCAGGCAGCCAGCGCGGCATTGCCGGGCTCCACCGCGCGCGCAAATCGTACATTGCTGCGCGTGTATTCATGCGCGCAGTACACGCGCGTGTCTCCTGGCAGCGATGCAAGCTTGTCCAGCGACGCCAGCATCTGCGCGGGCGTGCCTTCGAACAGTCGGCCGCAGCCCGTGGCAAACAGCGTATCGCCGCAGAACACGGCCGGCCCCGCTCCCTGCAGTTCGCCGACATAGGCGACATGGCCTGCAGTATGGCCCGGCACATCGAGCACGCGCAGTTGCAGCGCGGGCGCCTGCAGCGTCACCGTATCGCCTTCGCGCACGGCCTGGGTACGGCCGCCAATGCGCTCCGCGGCCGGGCCGATCACGGGCATAGGCGAGCCGTCGGCCGTGGCCGGGTGCGCGGCAAGCAACTCGGCCACACCACCCTGGTGATCACCATGGTGATGGGTGATTACAATAGCGCCCAGAGCCAGGCCCTTGTCCACCAGGAACCGCTCCACCGGCGCCGCCTCGCCGGGATCGACCACGGCAGCATTGCGGCCGTCGTGGATGGCCCAGATATAGTTATCCTGAAATGCGGGGATCGGCTCCACTTTCAACATGCGTGTACTCCTATGGCTGACCGTCCGATTGTAAGCTGGGAAGACTGGCTGGCTTCGCCTCCCGGGCAATACATGCTCCGGTGGGAGGCGCAGCAATACGACCGGACCGTGACGGACATCTTCGGCTATCACGCGGTCCAGATGGGCCTGCCCGTCATCGATACCCTGCGCGAGAACCGGATGCCGTTCTCGGCGCTCGCACTCGATCCCGCCAGCGGCCCCCACGGGCCGCGCGCCGCGCACCCCGACGCGCGCCAGTTGCTGTGCCGTTTCGACGAACTGCCGTTCGATACGCAGAGCATCGACCTTGCCACCCTGCCCCATGTGCTCGAGTTCGCCGAGGACCCGCACGAAGTGCTGCGCGAAGTGTCGCGCGTGCTGATGCCCGAAGGCCGCGTGGTGGTGACCTGCTTCAACCCAATGAGCCTGTGGGGCGCGCGCCAGGGACTGAACCGGCTGGGCGCCATGCCGTTCCTGCCCACTGACGCACAGTCGATCGGCTTTGTGCGCATCAAGGACTGGCTCAAGCTGCTGGGCTTTGACATCATCCGTGGCCGCTTCGGCTGCTACTGCCCGCCGTACCGCACCGACCGCTGGCTGCAGCGTGCCGCATTCATGGAAAAGGCCGGCGACCGCTGGTGGCCGATCTTTGGCGCGGTATACATGATTTCCGCGGTCAAGCGCGTGCGCAATATCCGCCTGGTCGGCCCGGCCTGGAAGACCGCCAAGGCAGCGCTCACACCCGTAGCCAGCCCGGTGGCGACACCGACCGGCACACACGGCAAAACCCCCGGCGACGACAACTGACCCCGCCGGGGCGCACCTATCAACCCTGCGGCGGCCCAAGCGGGCTGCCCTGACGAACGACTCATGCAAGAAGTTACGATCTATTCCGATGGCGCCTGCAAGGGCAATCCCGGCCGTGGCGGCTGGGGCGCGGTGCTGGTCGCCGGCACCAGCGAGAAGGAGCTGTTCGGCGGCGAAGCCAACACCACCAACAACCGCATGGAGATGACCGCGGTCATCGAAGCGCTGCGCGCGCTCAAGCGCCCTTGCATCGTGCGCGTCTACACCGACTCGCAATATGTGCAGAAGGGCATCAGCGAATGGCTGCCCGGCTGGAAGGCACGCGGCTGGAAGACCGCCGACAAGAAGCCGGTGAAGAACGCCGACCTGTGGCAGGTCCTCGACGGGCTGGTGCAGCGGCACCAGATCAGCTGGCACTGGGTACGCGGCCACAATGGCCACCCGGGCAATGAACGCGCCGACGCGCTGGCCAACCGCGGCGTCGAATCGCTCAGCGGCTGAGCCGGCCCGAGCGTCCGCTAGAATGCCCGCCATGCGACAAATCGTTCTCGACACCGAAACCACCGGCCTGAATGCCGCCAGCGGCGACCGCCTGATTGAAATCGGGTGTGTCGAACTGGTCAACCGGCGACTCACCGGCCGCCACCTGCACTTCTATGTCAACCCCGAGCGCGACATCGACGAAGGCGCCGTCGCCGTCCACGGCATCACCATCGAATTCCTGGCCGACAAACCGAAGTTCGCCGAGGTTGTCAACGAGGTTCGCGACTTCGTGCAGGACGCCGAGCTGATCATCCACAACGCCCAGTTCGACCTTGGCTTCCTGGACATGGAGTTCCGCCTGCTGGGACTGCCGCCGTTCCGCAGCCACGTCGGCAGCGTGATCGATACCCTGCTCGAGGCGCGCCAGATGTTCCCTGGCAAGCGCAATTCACTCGATGCGCTGTGCGACCGGCTCGGCGTGAGCAACGCCCACCGCACGCTGCACGGCGCCCTGCTCGATGCCGAACTGCTGGCCGAGGTCTACCTGGCCATGACGCGCGGCCAGAACTCGCTGGTCATCGACATGCTGGACGGCGCGGAAACCACGGATGGCTCCGTCACGGCCATAGACCTGTCCAGCATCGTCCTGCCCGTCTTGCGCGCCAGCGAAGCCGAGGCAGCCGCACACCTCGGTGTGCTCAAGCAGTTGGACAAGGCGAGCGGCGGCAAGACGGTATGGCAGGAATCTGCTGCTGCGACATGACCCTTGTGCGTCCGGCCCAGGAAAAAATCTGACGGAAGGGCTTTACAAGATACAAGAAGGTCTGCATAATCTCATTTCTCCGCTGCACGACGAAGTCAACGCCGTAGTCAACACGAAAGCGACGCAGCAGCTGGGGTGGTTAGCTCAGCGGTAGAGCACTGCCTTCACACGGCAGGGGTCACAGGTTCAATCCCTGTACCACCCACCAGATTCAGGAAAGCCAGCCTTGTGCTGGCTTTTTTCATTTCCGCGCTCCATTTCCGCACTCGCCTCGTACTCACGCCGGTTCCCGCAACGCCCCGGTACCGATTAAACGGTACCGTCTCATTCCGGCACGAACCCTGCGCCAATACGGTAGACCGCTCCACCATCGAGCAGGAGCGGGTTCATGCCGCAGTCGTCGCTTCGCCCTCCTTTGCAACCGATCCCCACGCAAGCGGTGTTCGCCTGGGCCGGACGCTACCCTGTGTCACCGGGCTGGTTCGAAATCCGCCCGGTCCGCGTTCCACGCGACGCCAGGCCCGTCTATGACGAAGACCTGGACTGCATCACCGGCTACCACCGCATTTTTGGCCCCACAGCCCTCACGTACGACCTGCTTGGCAGCTTCGTCAAGATCGACGAAGCGCACGAAGCCAGCCCGCGGCAGGTGGCCCCGCCCTACCTCGCCATCGGCGCCCTGTGGCAACCGGAAGCCTGCGGCATGACGCGCGCCGGCTTCCACGCCGAAGGCGCCGCACTCGACGCGCGCACCTGCGGCAAGCTGCGCGAGCGATTCATCCGACTGTCCCGCCTGCCGCTGCATTTCACCGCCGAGGCGCTGGCGGACATGCAACAGGCCGAGCGCTTCGTCCCACTGCATATCCTGCGGCTGGCGATGCGATGCGGCTGCCGTGAAGCCCCAACGGGCGACGCCGAAGCCGCCTCGGTGCGCTGTACCGTCGGCATCAGCCGCAAGCGGCAGCCCGCCTTGCTGGAACTGGCTGTCCGACTCTCCGACCGGGTCATTCTGCGCATCCGGCAATGGCCCGTTGGCACACCGCCATAACCGCGATACCGTCGCGCCGTTGCCACCAACACGCGCCAACGGAGTGCAGCCCGCACCACAATGCCGCGCCACTTATATCGACGGCTATGGCGATGATGGGCGCATCTGCTACCCTGAACGCCTGGTTCCGTACAAGAAGGGCGGGGTCGTCAGTCCAAATGCCCTGGGGCCGGAAACGGGTCAGTGCGCGGAAGAAGAAGCAAATCATGCGTCACTCAATCAAACTGCGGATGGCGGTCGCGACCGCCACGGTGGTTACGTTGATCATCGTGCTGCGGGCATTCGCTTCGCAGTACTACGCGTACTACAGCCTGAAAGACCAGCAGCAGAACCACCAGGACTCCCTGGTCAGGCTGGTCGCCGAACAGCTCGACGAAAAGATCGAGAACCGTGCCTCCGTCCTGCGCCACATCGCCCAGCAGCTGGCGCCCGCGCTGGGCAGCCGTCCGTCCGAACTCAAGCGCATCGCCACGCAGATGCCAGACCTGCCGGAGACCTTCAACGCCGTGTTCATGGCAGGCCCCAACGGGGCAATGATCTTCAGCACCGCGGTGCCGGAGGGCGTGCACATCAACCTGGGTGACCGCGACTATTTCCGCGCGATCGTCAATGGCGCACCATTTGCGGTTTCCGACCTGCTCCAGGGCAAGCTGACCAAGTCGCCCGGCGTGGTGCTCGCGGTTCCGCTGCATGGGCCGGGTGGCGAACTGCGCGCGGTGGTGGGCGGGGTCATCAACCTGTCGCTGGACAATTTCCTGCACGAACTGGCGCGCAGCCCTGCCGGCGTCACGGGCAGCTTCTGCCTTGTTTCCGCCGGCCCAAACCCGCGCTACGCCATGCACCCGGATCCTTCGAAGCTCCTGGCCTCGGCCAGGGCCATCGGCGAGACGTGCGGCGTCGACCAGCCCGAATCCTTCTGGGAGCCCATCCGCCCGCGCCAGCCGGTGATTGCGCGCTACCTGCTGGAATCCAACGGCTGGGAACTGGTATCCGTGCTGCCAGCCAAAGAGGCCTATGCACCGCTGTTCTCGGCGCGCCCTCGCGTGCTCGCCATTGCCGCGCTCTCGCTGGTGGTCGCAGCCGCGCTGATGTGGCTGGTGATGTGGCGGCTGCTCGCGCCGCTGCAGCGGTTGCACCGTGCCGTGCGCCGCGTCGCCACCAACCCGGCCGCCGCCGCGGAGTTGCCGGTGGGCCGCGAGGACGAGATCGGCGAGCTCTCCGCGACCTTCGCCGACGTCATGCGCCAGCTCTCCGAGCGCGAAGCCGCGCTGAAAACGGCCAAGGACCACGCCGCCGAGAGCGAAAAGCGCATCGAGGCCATTGCCAACCATGTGCCGGACTTTGTCTCGTTCATCGACATGAACGAGCGCTTTGTCTTCGTCAACCAGGCCTATGCGCGCCATTTCGGGCTGCCGGCACAGCAGATCATCGGCCTCTCGCTGCGCGAGCTGTGGGGCACGCAGGCCTATCTGGCCTCGCGCCCGCATCTGGAGCAAGCCTTTGCCGGCAAGGCCGTCAAGTTCACACGCGAAAGCCCGGACGGATCGGAATGCATGCAGTTCACTTGCCAGCCGGCCTGGAACGATGCACAGGACACCATCCTCGGGCTGCATCTGTTCGCGCGCAATGTCACCAGCGAGCGCCAGAAGCTGCGCAGCCTGGAAGCGCAGACCGTGTCCGACCACCTGACCGGGTTGCTCAACCGCAAGGGCTTCGACCGGCGTTTTGCCGAAGCCCTGGCACGCGCCGACGCCAGCGGGCAGGCGGCAGCGCTGCTGCTGGTCGACCTGGACGACTTCAAGGCCGTCAATGACGGCTACGGGCACGCCATTGGCGACCGCCTTCTGGTTGCCCTGGCCCAGCGCCTGACCTGCAGCGTACGCGAGGACGACGCCGTGGCCCGCATTGGCGGCGATGAGTTTGCGGTGATCCTGGAGAACGTCAACGATGTCCGGGCGGTCGAGCGTATCGCCAACACCATCGTGCAGACGGCGCTGGCGCCGGTCGTCATCGACGGGCAAGAGCACGCCGCCACCGTCAGCGTCGGCTCGGCCATTCACCGTCCCGGCGAAGGCATGTCCGTCAGCGAGCTGTTCATGCGGGCCGACATGGCTCTGTATGAAGCCAAGCGCCAAGGCAAGGCGCGCTATGCCGCGCCGCTGGAGGACACGCCAGCCTAGCCTGAAAGACGAAGGGCCTGCCACGCACCGTCAGGCAGGCCCCGGCTCAACGCCTCAGCGCACGCGCCCCTCCTTCCACGCTTGCAGCAGTTTGTCGTAAGAGATGGTCTCGCCCTTCGGCTTCTCGTTGTCGAGCTTCTTCCACGGCGCATGGTCGCTGGACAGCCACTTGGACGGATCGCCCTTGGCGTTAAGCTTGGGCGCGCAATTGCTCATGCCCGCGCGCTGCAGGCGCGCCATGACCTGGTCCATCTCTTCGGCAAGGTTGTCCATGGCGGCTTGCGGCGTCTTCTCGCCAGTCACCGCCGTGGCCACGTTCTTCCACCAGAGCTGCGCCAGCTTCGGATAGTCGGGCACGTTGGTACCCGTCGGCGTCCATGCCACGCGCGCCGGGCTGCGGTAGAACTCGATCAGCCCGCCGTATTTGGCCGCGTTCCTGGTCAGGTAGTCGTGATGAATGTCACTGTCGCGAATGAACGTGAGGCCCACCAGCGACTTCTTCAGCGACACCGTCTTGGCGGTCACGAACTGCGCGTAGAGCCATGCGGCGGCCAGCCGGTTGGGATCGGTGTTCTTGAAGAACGTCCACGAACCCACGTCCTGGTAGCCGTTCTGCATGCCCTGCTTCCAGTACGGGCCGTATGGCGATGGCGCCATGCGCCATTTGGGCGAACCGTCGGCGTTCACCACGGGCAGCCCCTTCTTGGTCATATCGGCGGTGAAGGCCGTGTACCAGAAAACCTGCTGCGCGACCTGGCCCTGCGCCGGCACCGGGCCCGCTTCCGAGAAAGTCATGCCCATGGCCTGCGGCGGCGCGAACTTCTTCATCCAGTCGATGTACTTGGTCAACGCGTAGACCGCCGCCGGGCTGTTGGTCGCACCGCCGCGCGACACCGAAGCGCCCACCGGCGTGCATTTGTCCTCGGCCACGCGAATACCCCACTCGTCGACCGGCATGCCATTGGGCAGGCCCTTGTCGGCCGTGCCGGCCATGGACAGCCAGGCATCGGTAAAGCGCCAGCCGAGCGACGGATCCTTCTTGCCGTAGTCCATGTGCCCATATACCTTCTTGCCGTCCAGCTCCTTCACGTCGTTGGTGAAGAAGTTGGCGATGTCCTCATACGCGGACCAGTTGGTCGGCACGCCCAGGTCATAGCCGTACCTGGCCTTGAACTTGTCCTGCAGATCCTTGCGCGCAAACCAGTCGGCGCGGAACCAGTACAGGTTGGCGAACTGCTGGTCGGGCAGCTGGTACAGCTTGCCGTCCGGCGCGGTGGTGAACTTGGTGCCGATGAAGTCCTTCACGTCGAGTCCGGGATTGGTCCATTCCTTGCCGGCGCCGGCCATATAGTCGGAGAGCGGCAGGATCGCGCCGTAGCGGTAGTGGGTGCCGATCAGATCGGAATCGGAAATCCACCCGTCATAGATCGACTTGCCCGACTGCATCGAGGTCTGCAGCTTCTCGACCACGTCGCCTTCCTGGATGATGTCGTGGTTGACCTTGATGCCGGTGATCTCCTCGAAGGCCTTGGCCAGCGTCTTGGACTCATACTCGTGCGTGGTGATGGTCTCCGACACCACGCTGATCTGCGTGATGCCCTTGGCCTTGAGCCTGGCGGCGGCATCGATGAACCACTTCATCTCGGCCTGCTGCTTGTCCTTGGACAGCGACGAGGGCTGGAACTCGTTGTCGATCCACTTCTTCGCCTCGGCCTCGCCCGCCCGGGCATGGCCGCATGCCAGCGCGGCCGCGCAGGCAAGGACCGTCATTGCTGACTTCACGTGCACGTTCATCAGTGTCTCCTCGAGAATCCCCTCCCCGTTTGCTGTCCGGGCGCGGCCCCGGGGAAGGGATAAGCCGCATGTCCCATGAAGGTTGAAGCGGGCCCGCTTTCAGCCCTTGCGCATGACCAGCAGCAAGACCAGCATCGACAGGCCGAAACTGATCCAGATGGACGGCTCCTCCGCCAGCGAGAACCATTGCATCAGGCTTTCGCCGAGCCCCACCCATGCCAGGTTGATCCAGGCGGCGCACATGAGCCCAATGAACAGCCGGTCGCCGCGGGTGGTGGCAATCGGCAGGAAGCCCTTGCGCTGCTCCGCCGGCGAGCGGACTTCCCACGCCGTCATGGCAACCAGCATGGCGACGATGCAGGCAAAGAACACGGCCACCGGCGTGGTCCAGACCATCCAGCTCAGCATGGCGATCTCCTCGCTCTTCGGACTAGACGCGGCCCATCGCGAAGCCCTTCGCGATGTAGTGGCGCACGAACCAGATCACGATGCCGCCCGGCACGATGGTCAGCACACCGGCCGCGGCCAGCACGCCCCAGTCCATGCCCGACGCCGACACCGTGCGCGTCATGGTGGCCACGATCGGCTTGGCGTTGACCGAGGTCAGCGTGCGCGCCAGCAGCAGCTCCACCCAGCTGAACATGAAGCAGAAGAACGCGGCCACGCCCACGCCGGCCTTGATCAGCGGCAGGAAGATGGTCAGGAAGAAGCGCGGGAACGAATACCCGTCCACGTAGGCGGTCTCGTCGATCTCGCGCGGCACGCCCGACATGAAGCCTTCCAGGATCCACACGGCCAGCGGCACGTTGAAGACCAGGTGCGCGAGCGCCACGCCAAGGTGCGTATCCATCAGGCCGATGGTGCTGTAGAGCTGGAAGAACGGCAGCAGGAACACCGCCGGAGGCGTCATGCGGTTGGTCAGCAGCCAGAAGAAGACATGCTTGTCGCCGATGAACTGATAGCGCGAGAACGCGTACGCCGCCGGCAGCGCCACCGTGATCGCAATCACCGTGTTCATGGCGACGTAGATCAGCGAGTTGATATAGCCCGAGTACCACGAGGCATCGGTGAAGATGGTCCGGTAATGTTCCAGCGTGAATGCCGCCGGCCACAGCGACAGCGTGGAGAGGATCTCCTCGTTGGTCTTGAACGACATGTTCACCATCCAGTAGATCGGCAGGATGGCGAACAGCAGGTAGGCCAGCAGGAACGTGGTGCGCCACGCCGTGGCGCGCTTGCGGGTATCAGAACGGGTATCAGGGCGCGTATCAGCCATGGGGCATGTCCTCGCTGCCGGCGGTGCCCGCGCGCTGCATCCAGTTATAGAGGATGAAGCACATGAGCAGGATGATCAGGAAATAGACGATCGAGAAGGCCGCGGCCGGTCCCAGGTCGAACTGGCCGACGGCTTTCTGCGTCAGGTACTGCGACAGAAAGGTGGTGGCGTTGCCCGGGCCGCCGCCGGTGAGCACGAAGGGTTCGGTGTAGATCATGAAGCTGTCCATGAAGCGCAGCAGGACCGCGATCATCAGCACGCCGCGCAGCTTCGGCAGCTGGATGTAGCGGAACACGGCGAAGCGGCTCGCGCCATCGATCTGCGCGGCCTGGTAGTAGGCGTCCGGGATGGCGCGCAGGCCGGCGTAGCAGAGCAGCGCCACCAGCGGTGTCCAGTGCCAGACATCCATGACCAGCACGGTCACCCAGGCATCGAAGGCGCTGCCGGTGTAGTTGTAGTCAAACCCTAGCGCGTCGAGCGCCGCACCGAGCAGGCCAATGTCGGTGCGCCCGAAGATCTGCCAGATCGTGCCGACCACATTCCAGGGGATGAGCAGCGACAGCGCAACGACAACCAGCACGGCCGATGACTTCCACCCTCTCGCAGGCATCGACAGCGCCAGCAGGATGCCAAGCGGTATCTCCACCACCAGCACCGCCAGCGAGAAGCCAAGCTGGCGCAGCAGCGCATCGTGCAGCTCGCCGTCGCGCAGCACGTTGCGGAACCACTCCGTGCCCACGAACACGCGCCGCTCGGGCGAGATGATGTCCTGCACCGAATAGTTGACGATGGTCATCAGCGGCAGGATGGCCGAGAACGCCACGCACAGCACGACTGGCAACACCAGCAGCCAGGCCTTCTGGTTGATGGGCTTCATGGCTGACTCCCTGGCACCAGCACTTCATTCACGTAGTAGCAGGTATGGCGGTTGAACACGGACAGCCACGCCGTATCGCCGGGGCGCAGCGCCGCGGCCTCGGGGCCAAGGCGCGCGCGCAGCGTGCCTGCCTGACTGCCAGCCTCCTGCACGGTGCCGGTCACCAGCCAGTAGGTGCCGATGTCCTGCGCGCGCTCCACGCGCACCGGCACGGCCTGCGTGTCCGCATTGCCGGCCAGGCGCAGGTACTCGGGCCGCACGCCGACGCGGAAACTGCCGGCGTCTTGCAGCGCGCCGGCCACCGCATCCGGCAGGGCCGGCAGATAGCGGCGCCCCGCCATGTCGACGGCACCGTCGCGCCAGCTTGCCGGCAGGAAATTCATGCCGGGCGAACCGATGAAGTTCCCGACAAAGGTATGCGCGGGCCGCTCGAACAGCGCGTCGGCCGAGCCGACCTGCACGGCCTTGCCACGCGACATCACCACGACCTGGTCGGCAAAGGTCAGCGCCTCGGTCTGGTCATGCGTCACGTAGACCAGCGTCAGCCGGAATTCATGATGGATCTCCTTGAGCTTGCGCCGCAGCTGCCATTTGAGCTGCGGATCGATCACGGTCAGCGGCTCGTCGAACAGGATCGCCGACACGTCCTGTCGCACCAGCCCGCGGCCCAGCGAGATCTTTTGCTTGGCGTCGGCCGCCAGCCCGCTCGCGCGCCGGTCGAGCGAGCCCGACAGGTCCAGCATCTCGGCCACGCGCCCTACCCGCTCGCGCACCTGCGCGGGCGGCACGCCGCGATTGCGCAGCGGGAAAGCCAGGTTCTCGCCGACGGTCATGGTGTCGTAGATCACCGGGAACTGGAACACCTGCGCGATATTGCGCGCCTGCGGCGAGTCGGCGGTCACGTCGCGGCCGTCGAACAGGATGCGTCCGTGCGACGGCCGCAGCAGCCCGGAAATGCAGTTCAGCAGCGTGGTCTTGCCGCAGCCGGACGGGCCCAGCAGCGCATAGGCGCCGCCATCCTCGAAGCTGAACCTGAGCGGCAGCAGCGCGTAGTCGTCGTCGGAGCGCGGGTTGGCGGCGTAGGCATGGGCCAGGTCCAGGTCGATGCGCGCCATGTCAGCCCCCTGCTACAGCGCCGGATGGCAGGATCCCGGCGGCCAGGGCGCCGGGCCGGCGCGGCGCGCAGATGCGCCGGCCGCTGTCATCGAACACATAGAGCTGCTCCGGCACCAGATGCAGTGTCAGTGGCGCGCCCAGCCGCAAGTCGAGCACGCCTGCGAACTGCGCGACCAGGTTGCCCACGGGCGTGTCGGCATGCACGAAGGTATCGGAACCGGACAGCTCGGCCAGCGCCACGCGGCCGGGCACCGGCACCGATCCCGGCGAACCCTCCAGACGCAGCGCCGCGGCGCGCACGCCGACGGTGACGGGGCCGCCGTGACGGCCGGCTTCGGGAACGGGCACGGAGATGACGTCTGACAGCGTGACCCGGCCGTCCTGCAACGACCCTTCGATCAGGTTCATGGGCGGATCGCTGAAGGCACGCGCCACGCGCAGCGAATCCGGATAGTGAAAGACTTCTGGCGTCGGGCCGTACTGCAGCAGTTCGCCGGCGTCGAGCACCGCGGTATATCCGCCCAGCAGCAGGGCCTCGGCCGGCTCGGTGGTGGCGTAGACGACGGTGGCCTCGCCCTGCGCGAACAGGTGGGTCAGCTCTTCGCGCAGTTCCTCGCGCAGCTTGTAGTCCAGGTTGACGAGCGGCTCGTCCAGCAGCATCAGCGGCGCGCCCTTGGCCAGCGCGCGAGCCAGCGCCACGCGCTGCTGCTGGCCACCCGACAGCTCGGCCGGGTAGCGGTCCAGCAGATGGTCGATATGCAGCCTGGCAGCCAGCGACCGCACCCGGGCAGCGATGTCATCCCGGTCTGCCTGGCGCCGCAGCCGCAGCGGCGACGCGATGTTGTCGAAGACACGCAGCGACGGGTAGTTGATGAACTGCTGGTACACCATCGAGACGTTGCGCGCGCGCACGGGCACTCCGGTCACGTCGGCGCCGTCCACCAGTACGCGGCCGGCGCTGGGGCGGTCCAGGCCCGCCATCACGCGCATCAGGGAAGTCTTGCCGGCTTGCGTAGCGCCAAGCAGTACCGTCACCGCGCCCGCCTCCGGCATCAGCGACATCGGGTATAGGCAGGCTTGCGAGCCCGCCTGCTGCGCAATGCCCTCGAGACTCAGCTGCATCCGATCTCCAATGTTCGAAATGCCCTTTGCATCACAGGAACCCAACGCGCGCCTGACGCGCACGATGCTTGGCTTTATGCTCGTTTTAGTAAATGAACGAACATAAAACAATAGTGCAGCGCATCATTTGTTTTCGTTTGTGTTTGAACTAGAATGCCTCGCATGACCCTCAATCCGCGCCAGACCGCCCTTCTCGAGGAAGTCCGCAGCCAGGGCTTTGCCTCCATCGACGCGCTCGCACGCAAGTTCGGCGTGACGCTGCAGACCGTCCGGCGCGACGTCAACCTGCTGGCGGAAAGCGGCATGCTGGCGCGCTTCCACGGCGGGGTACGGGTCGAGGGCTCGACCACGGAGAACATCGGCTACCGGCAGCGGCAGGTGCTCAACGCAGAAGGCAAGGTGCGCATTGCGCGCGCGGTGGCCAAGGCGGTGCCCGAAGGCTGCTCGCTGATCCTGAACATCGGCACCACGGTGGAAGAGATCGCCCGTGCGCTGATGCATCACCGCGGCCTGCGCGTGATCACCAACAATCTGAACGTGGCCGGCATCCTGGCCGACAATCCCGACTGCGAAGTCATCGTGGCCGGCGGCGTGCTGCGCTCGCGCGATCGCGGCATCGTCGGCGAAGCCACCGTGGAGTTCATCCGCCAGTTCAAGGTGGATATCGGGCTGATCGGCATTTCGGGGATCGAGGCCGACGGCACGTTGCGCGACTACGACTTCCGCGAGGTCAAGGTGGCACGGACCATCATGGAGCATGCGCGCGAGGTATGGCTGGCCGCGGACGCCAGCAAGTTCCACCGCCAGGCCATGGTGGAACTGGCGCACCTGTCGCAGGTGGACAGGCTGTTCACCGACCAGCCGCTGGCGGCCCCGTTCGGGCAGATCGTGGCGGACAGCGGAGTGAACTGTGTGGTGGCGGACCAGGACTGAAGCTGCCGCCAGGGCGGCGGCGCGCCCCGGTGTGCGCTGTCCGGCCGGCGCCATGCGCGCCGGCGGCAAGCCGCGGGGATTACTTGAACACGACCGTCTTGTGGCCGTTCAGCAGGATGCGGTGTTCGGCATGCCACTTGACCGCGCGGGCAAGCGCCACGCACTCGACGTCGCGGCCCACGGAGGTCAGCTGCTCCGGATCCATGCTGTGGTCGACGCGCGCGATTTCCTGCTCGATGATCGGGCCTTCGTCCAGGTCGGCCGTCACGTAGTGCGCGGTCGCGCCGATCAGCTTCACGCCGCGGTCATGAGCCTGGTAGTACGGCTTGGCGCCCTTGAAGCTCGGCAGGAACGAGTGGTGGATATTGATCGCGCGCCCGGCCAGCTTGCGGCACAGGTCGTCGGACAGCACCTGCATGTAGCGCGCCAGCACCACCAGGTCGATGTTCTGGTCGCGCACCACTTCAAACACGCGGGCTTCCTGCGCGGCCTTCTGCTCTGCCGACGCGTTCATCAGCGGCAGGTGGAAGAACGGCACGTCGTAGGACGCCGCCAGCTGGTAGAAGTCGCGGTGATTGGACACGATGGCCGCGATCTCGACCGGCAGCCCGCCCACCTTGGCGCGGAACAGCAGGTCGTTCAGGCAGTGCCCGATCTTCGACACCATGATCATCACGCGCGGCTTGGCCGCGGCGTCGAACAGTTCCCACTGCATGCCGAACTGGTCGCCCACCGGCGCGAACGCAGCCTTCAGCGTGTCCAGTCCCGGGCCGCCGGCCGGCGGGGTGAAATGCACGCGCATGAAGAAGCGGCCGGTGAATTCATCGCCGTACTGGTCGGAGTCGACGATATTGCAACCGTTCTGGAACAGCAGGCCCGATACGGAATGGACGATGCCCGGCTGGTCCGGGCACGAAAGAGTGAGAATGAATCCGGTGTTGCTCATCGTGAATTGTTCTGTCGGGTGCGTGCGGCAAGGGGCCGCGAGGGCGCAGGCGGGGCACGGGGCCCGGCGTCAGGCGGAATCGCCCGCGGATGCCAGCCAGCCGCGCCGGCGGAGGGCATCCAGCGTCACCAGTGTCGCATCGACCGTCATGGTGCCGGCCGACATGATAGCAAGCAATGCAGCGGGATCGATGCGACGGTGTTCGGCGACCTCGCCGTCCCGGTTGTGCGGAATGAAGTCGGCGGGCAGTTCCAGGTCATAGATATAGACGTGCTCCCACTGCACGCCTTCCGGAATCTCGCGCAGCACTTCGATGCGGCCATGGGCCTGTACACCACGCGCCAGCGCGGCCGGGATGCCCGATTCTTCCTCGCATTCGCGCACCAGCGTGGCCAGAGGGTCGCTGCCGTGCGGCATGCCGCCGGCCACCAGGTTGTCCCACATGCCGGGGTCGACCGCCTTGGCCTGGCTGCGCCGCGAGATCCAGAAATCCGGTTCGCCTCGGATCACGCCGTTCATGTGCGAGGCGAACGTGAGCAGGCCGAGGAAGCGCGCGGCGGCGCGCTCCACCACGGCCAGCGCCGGGGCGTCGAGTGCCGGCGTCACGGCGAACAGTTCATTGCGCCAGCCACGTACGTGGCCGGCGTCGGCAAGCTGCCTGGCCAGCGCCTCCAGCGCCGCGCTGCGCACCGCGAAGTCGCCACGGCCCGGCAGCAGGTCAACGCCGGGGCCGAGCGGCGTGTCCTCTTCAGGCCCCAGCAAGCAACCCATGCCGCGCAGGATCTCGGCATGATCGCGCGGCAGCCAGCCGACCTGCTGGCCCGACACCATCAGGCGCAGCTTGGTGGCGTAGTCAAAGGGGCTGCGCGCGGCAAGGGACGCGTCGATGGCGGCAAGGGTGTCGATAGGCATCGGCAGACGCAAGTTGAGGTTTCTCAGGGACTTCAGGGACTTCAGGGACGACAGGCATGAACCAGCAGACCACGCCCGCCGGGCAGCAGCAGTTCGTACTGGCGCTCGACCAGGGCACCAGCAGTTCGCGTGCCATCCTGTTCGATCACACCGGCAATCCGGTGCGGCTTGCCCAGCGCGAATTCCGCCAATATTACCCACATCCCGGCCACGTCGAGCACGACCCGTACGAAATCTGGCAGTCGCAGCTCGCGGTCGCGCACGAGGCCCTGAACGACGCCGGCATCTCCGCCTCGCAGTTGCGCGCCGTCGGCATCACCAACCAGCGCGAGACCACGGTGCTGTGGGACCGCAAGACCGGCGAGCCCGTGGGCCGCGCGCTGGTCTGGCAGGACCGCCGCACCGCGCCGATGTGCGAAGCGCTGCAGGATGCCGGCCATGAGCGGATGATCCGCGAGAAGACCGGGCTGGTCGTCGATGCCTACTTCTCCGGCACCAAGCTGCGCTGGATGCTCGACAACATCCCGGGCGCACGCGAACGCGCGCAGCGCGGCGAGCTGGCCTTCGGCACCGTGGACAGCTGGCTGATCTGGCAGCTCACCGACGGCGCGCGCCACGTGACCGACGTGTCCAACGCGTCGCGCACGATGCTGTTCAACATCCACACCTTCGAATGGGACGACGCACTGCTGGCGCTGCTCGACATCCCGCACAAGGTGCTGCCCGAGGTGGTGCCGTCGAGTGGCGAAGTCGCGCGCACGGCACCGCGCCTGTTTGGCGTGGAAGTGCCCATTGCCGGCATCGCGGGCGACCAGCAAGCCGCCACCTTCGGCCAGGCCTGCCTGTCGCCGGGCATGGCCAAGAACACCTATGGCACGGGCTGCTTCCTGCTGATGAACACCGGCCCGCAGCCGGTGGTCTCGCGCAACCGGCTGCTCACCACGATCGGCTGGCAGATTGACGGCCAGACGCAATACTGCCTGGAGGGCGGCGTCTTCATGGGCGGCGCCACCATCCAGTGGCTGCGTGACGGCCTGAAGATCATCGAAAGCGCCCCCGAGGTCGAGCCGCTGGCGCGCCAGTGCGACGACACCGGCGGCGTGGTACTGGTGCCGGCGTTTGCCGGGCTGGGCGCGCCCCACTGGGATGCGTTCGCGCGCGGCACGCTGGTCGGCATGACGCGAGGCACCGGCCGCCCGCAGATCGCGCGCGCCGCGCTGGAATCCATCGCGCTGCAGAGCGTGGACGTGCTCGAGGCCATGCAAAAGGATGCCGGCATCTCGCTGGCCGAACTGCGCGTCGATGGCGGCGCCTCGCGCAGCGACCTGCTGATGCAGATGCAGGCCGACCTGCTAGGCACGACCGTGGTGCGCCCGCGCGTCACGGAAACCACGGCATTGGGTGCCGCTTACCTGGCCGGGCTGGCCACCGGCTACTGGAGTGATCCGGGACAGATCGCCAGGCAATGGCAGGTGGAACGGCGCTTCGAGCCCAGGCTCTCGAGTGACGAACGCGCGCACCGGCTGAACCGCTGGCATCGCGCCGTCGACCGGGCCCGCGACTGGGCGCGCGAAGATGACGAGCCCACCGGCACCGCGAAGTCCTGATTGCAGCCGCGCCCGCCCTACCCCCCACCCGAACTTGTCATGCAGAAAGTCCCGACCCCGATCCAGCCACCGTCCCGCGCCGCCTTGCTCGCAAGTCTGGAACGGGAGCCCCGCTGGGACGTGATTGTCATCGGCGGCGGCGCCACCGGCCTGGGCACGGCCGTCGACGCGGCCTCGCGCGGGTACCGCACGCTGCTGGTGGAAGCCGCCGACTTTGCCAAGGGCACGTCGAGCAAGGCCACCAAGCTCGTGCATGGCGGCGTGCGCTACCTGGCGCAGGGCAATATCAGCCTGGTGCGCGAGGCCCTGCATGAGCGCGGACTGCTGGCCCGCAATGCCCCGCACCTGGTCTGGCCGCTCGGCTTTGTCGTGCCGGCCTACCAGCTCTTCGACCAGCCGTTCTATGGCATCGGCCTGAAACTCTATGACATGCTGGCCGGCAGCCTGAACCTGGACGGGAGCCGCTGGCTGAGCCACCGCGAGGTGCTGGCCGCCGCGCCGACACTGGCCGAGCACGTGGGCGGACGCCCGCTGCGCGGCGGCAACCTGTACTTCGACGGCCAGTTCGACGACGCCCGCCTGGCCATTGCGCTGATGCGCACGCTGTTCGACGTGGGCGGCACCGCCATCAACTACCTGCCGGTGACCGGCCTGTCGCAGCAGGGCGGCGTGGTCAATGGCGTGACGGTTCGCGATGCGCTCGGCGATGCCACCTTCCGCCTGCGCGCCGACTGCGTGGTCAACGCCACGGGAGTATGGGTAGACGCCGTGCGCCAGATGGAGGGCGGCCACGCCCGCACCATGGTCGCGCCCAGCCAGGGCGTGCACCTGACGCTGCCGCGCAGCTTCCTGCCGGGGGACCGGGCCGTCCTGATCCCGAAGACCGATGACGGCCGCGTGCTGTTCGTGGTGCCGTGGAACGGGCACACGATCGTCGGCACCACCGACACGCCGCGCCAGGACCTGCCGCTGGAACCCGATGCCAGCGCCGACGATGTCGACTTTATCCTGGATACCGCCTCGCGCTACCTGGCGCGGGACCCGAGCCGTGCCGACGTCACCAGCGTCTGGGCCGGCCTGCGGCCGCTGGTCAAGGCAACCGGCGAGGCATCGACCGCTTCGCTGTCGCGCGAGCACACCATCGTGGTGTCGCGCGCCGGGCTGATCACGGTCACAGGCGGGAAATGGACCACCTATCGCAAGATGGCGGAAGATGTCATCCAGACGGCGATCCAGCGCCAGATGCTGCGCGCCGCGCCGTGCGTGACGGCTGACCTTGCCCTGCATGGCGCCAGCGGCCTGCCCGCAGACCTGCCGGCGCCCAACTCGGTCTCGCCGGACCGTTACTATGGCAATGAGTTGCCGGCATTGCGGGCCCTGCCCGGCAACGAGAACTTCCTGGCGCCCACGGCGGGACTGACCGAGGCCCACGTGCGCTTTGCCGCGCGCCACGAACTCGCGCGACGTGTCGAGGACGTGCTGGCCCGGCGCAACCGGGCGCTCTTCCTGGATGCCCGCGCGGCCGTGGAGGCCGCGCCGCGCGTGGCAGCGATCCTGGCGCAAGAGCTCGGCCACGACGACGCCTGGCAGGCCGCCGAAGTGGCGAGCTTCCGCAAGCTCGCCGCCGGATATATGCTCGGCTGAGCCGGCCGGCTGCTGCCTTCCATACCAGACAGGACCACCGACATCGCCTTGCGCGACCTGGAGCAGACGGACAGGAATCCTCCCATGCCCGGCGGCTGTCGCGCCGTGCCATAGCGCGGCCTGTTATCGCCCCCCATTTGAGGCAATGGCATTCCGGGAGATAATGCGGGCCATTGCAATACGGAGAACACCATGGACGAGATTGAAGACCTGTCCGACCTGCCGATGCCACGCTTCATCTGGGGCTTCGCGATCGCCGCCGGCCGGGGCGGAGAGGTCCTGCACGACGAATTCGAGTACCTGACCCACACGCGCAGCCCGCGCTTCACGTGCCGCGTGGTCGAACTCGAGGACATGCCGGCCGACAGTGACGAAGGCGGCATCGACGGACGCATCGTCCACCCCGACGATCCGCGCCGCATGTTCTACATCACCGATGCCGGCATGGCACTGGTCAACTTTTCGCTGTTCGACAAGATGCCGGACCGCCAGAAGTTCAAGAAGATCTGCGACGAAGCGATCGCCAACTGGATGTTGCGCCGCGAATTCCTGGGAGATGAGGACGACGAGGGCGACGAAGAGTAAGGCCCGGGTGCAGCGCGGTCAGGCCTGCCGCCCGCGCTGCGCTAGACCGCTTCCCTTACCTCGATGAGATCCGCCGCCACGCGCTGGATCTCGGCATAGACGGGAATGGCATCGAGCGGGCCCGTACATCCCACGGCCGTTGCCTGGCTCGCATCGGCGCCCGGCGGCAGGAATACGAAGGCCATGCCGGGCCGCCAGCCCGGGTGGTTGCGCAAGCTGTCATTGAGGATGTCGAGATACTGAGCACGCGTGAAAACATGCTTTGCCATGGTCCGTCTCTCCGTGTCGGCTGCGGGCGGGCCAGATGGCCCGCAGGCGCTTCGCACTACCGGCGGGGATCGTAGCATGGCATGCCGCACGCCGGTCACCGTGAAGGCTGCCGGCTCAGCCTGACATCCGGCATTGCTTCAGCATTCGCCCTTCTTGGCGTGGCCCGGCGGGCAGTGATACCCCTTTGGCCCCTTGCCGCGGTGATCGTCCCAGCGGCCAGGTACCAGAACCCAGCCATCGCGCGACTGGATCCAGCGCGGAGACTCATAGACATAACCGGGCCGCTCATGCTCCCAGCGGCCCTGCTTCCACGCGTGCTTGTGATGATGATCGTCCCAGTCCCAGTAGCCCGGCATCCAGACATAGCCGGGGCGCGGCGCGGGCACGACCTCATAGACCGGCGCCGGCGGCGGCACGCCAATGGCAATGTTGACCGAGACCTGGGCCTGCGCCGGGAGGCCGGCGCCAAGTCCGCCGCAAACAAAGGCCGCAAGCAGGACCGCACGCGGCAGGACGCGAAAACGAGTCTTCATGGATACCCTATCTTGTAGATGTGGCCCAAGTCTAACTCCGAAGTGGGCACATCCATTGTAAGAAACGGTATCCCGGTGCGGACCCGAGACGGCGTGACGGACTAATGGTCCGCGACCATGGCTTTCAGTTCGGCATCGCCGGCGACTCGCGCCGCATCCGACGTGGTGAACGTATCGTCAGAGACAATGGTGCGCCGAATTTGCTGGGCATTGAAATCGACCAGTGAAATGATCCAGACATAGCGGCCCGCCTGGGGCGCCGTCTGCACGAAAGACTTCAGGCCGGAATGGGACTCGCTCGCCATGATCCACCTCCTTGCAATGCGTGTCTGAAAAGACTAGCACAGCATGGCGACAGTTCCCTGAACCCGTCACGGTCCAGTTCTTCAGCTGACAATGCGACCGAGCGTCGCCACCGCGACATTGAACAAACCCAGCACCAGATTGATACCAACCGCTTGCCGGATCCGGTTGAGCGCGGCGGCGGCGGCTGGCCATTCGCCAGCGTCCACATTGCGCCGCAAAGCGGGATAGGGCCCGAAGAAAACGAAGAGGAAGACCACGGCCATCACCACGCCGACGCCCGCCATCAGGTGCCAGTTCGGCGGTGCCGCGGCCATGCCGGCATGGGCCATCATGGCACCGCCGCTGAGCAGGATCAGCACCAGTGCCGCCCAGACCCATCGGAAGAAGCGGTCAAAGACTCCGCGCCAGAGGCGCAGGCGCGACGGTGGATCGAGTACCTGCCCCGCGACCGGGCGCAGGCACAGATAGGCGAAGAACATGCCGCCCACCCAGACGACGGCAGCGATCACATGCAGGAACAGTAGAAGCGGCAGGAAGGTCATCATGCGGTGTGGGGGGAATCGGCGCTGCGCACCAAAGCCTGCATTCTATGCGCCGCGCGCATTCACGCGCACAGGATGCCCGCAGGCCCGCTGACGATTCAGGATTGCGTCGATCCTGCCGATAACCGCCTCAGACAATGCCGGGAACCGCCCCCAACCTGCGTCCCGGCCCGATCAAAACGAGAACGCCATGGAACGCACTGCGTTCCATGCAAGAGCGGGCCCAGGACAACCCGATCAGGCCGTACGCACATTTCACCCACCTCATGGCTCGCGCCCCCGCCAGAATCCGCCCCAGGCGGAACCGAAGCCCCTTCCGCTACTGCCTGCGCCTGCTGGCGGCTACCGTGCTGGCTATCGTGCCAGCCGTATTGCCGCCGGGCGCGATCGCTCAACCCGCCCCGCAACGCGCCGACATGGTGGCGCGGGTCGTCTTCAGCCTGCTCGGCTACGCGCACTGGCCGGCCGAGCGGGAGTCGATTCGCCTCTGCGTGGACAATACCAGCCAGTATCCGGCCCGCCTGCTCGAAGGCGGGGCGCTGAGCAACGGCCGCCAGGTGCGCACGCGCGAAGTCGATGTCATGTCGGAACCGCTCGCGAGCCAGTGCGATGCGCTCTATCTTGGCACCATGACCGACGCCCGGCGCCAGCGCCTTGCCGCGGAACTGACGGGCCGGCCAGTGCTGGTCATCAGCGAAGAGGACTTCGAGTGTGAGGTTGGCAGCATGTTCTGCCTGAACATCCGCGAGAGCCAGGTGTCGTTCCGCGTAAATCTCGATTCGCTCGCCCGCAGCGGTGTCCATGTCCATCCGGCCGTGCTGCAACTGGGCCGGCGCCGGGGCGCATCGTCATGAAGCCTGGATCGCGGCTTGCCAATGGCCGGCAACGCCCTACCCTCTACGGTGCGCTGCGCCGCATCCACCTTGGCGTGGCGCTGCTGGCGGTCTGCACGGCGGGGCTCTCGCTGACCGCGCTGGGCCTCACGGCATTGCGGGTCTATGCCGACCACAACCTGCGGCTGGTGGCGCGCTCGATCGCCTATACGCTCGAAGCGCCCGTGGTGTTCCACGACAAGGCTGCCGCCAGCGAGACCCTGGCCCTGATTGCCGAGTCCGAAGATGTGTCGCGCGCCACGGTACTGGACCCGGATAACCGCGTCCTGGCGGACTGGCAGCGTCCGGGCCACGAACGCCGTGACGGCTTGCGGCACACCATCGGGGAACTGCTCAGTACTGGCGTGATCGAGCAGCCGATTCTGCATGACGCCAGGCCGGTCGGTATCCTGCGCATGACCGGCGACCCTTCCAATCTGCTGCACTTCCTGCTGCAGGGCGGGCTGGGCCTGCTCGCCTGTCTGCTGCTGACGGCGGTCAGCGCGCACTACATGTCGAGCCGCATGCTGGCGCAGATCGTCGAACCGCTGCGCAACCTGATGCGCGTGGCCCACGCCGTGCGTTCGGAGCGCGATTTTGCCCAGCGCACGCCACCCGCCCGCATCGAGGAGTTGAATGCGCTTGGCGACGACTTCAACGGCCTGCTCGACGAACTGGAAACCTGGCAACACCAGATGCAGCACGAGAACCGGTCGCTCGCTCATCGTGCCAGCCATGACTCGCTGACCGGCCTGCTCAACCGGTCAGCGTTCGAGGAATTGCTGGAACTCGCCGTACGCGCCGCGGCTGCAAGCACCGGCTATGCAGCCCTGCTCTATCTCGACAGTGATGACTTCAAGGGCATCAATGACCGCTTTGGCCATGCTGCCGGAGACGCCGTGCTGATAGCCCTGGCGCAACGCATCCGCGCAGGCGTGCGGGAGGGCGATGTAGTCGCCCGCCTGGGGGGCGACGAGTTCGCCGTGCTGACCACGTCCTTGCGCGCGCCCGCAGACGCCGTCCAGATCGCCGAGCAGGTCCTGCAACGGATCCCCGAGCCTGTCCATTTGCCCGATGGCACCTGCATCACCGCATCACTTAGCATTGGCATAGCCGTGTTCCCGGTGCATGCGCGGGGCAGCCAGGGGCTGCTGCACGCGGCCGACGCAGCCATGTACGGCGCCAAGCGCCGGTCTGGCGGGGCCTGGCAGAGTGCGGAGCCACGCCTGGAGACCATCCAGGACCAGTCATGACCCGTGCCTTCCACAGCGACACCGTGGAGCAGGCGTCCAGGGCTCAGCCGCCGAATGGATTCGGCGCGCGGTTCTCGATCGAGTCCGACAGATCGAACTCGTCGCGCACCTTGTCGACCACGGCGCGGATGCCGGCCTCGTAGCCGGTGCCCTTGCCGAAGCCCTTCATATCCCAGTTACGTCCGCGTGCATCACGCGGGTGCGGCTCAGGCATCGGCACGCGAATCCTGGCGCCATCCTCGCCGATTTCGTCGATCTGCTGCACTCGCCGGCTCACCTCGTCCTGCAAGGCGCGGCGGCCGCGCTCGCGCTTGGCCATGGCAATCTCCCGGAGCGGTTCGGCAGCCATGCTAGCACGTGCGTACCCGGCCGCTCAAAGCGAGGCCTTCGCAGCCTGATAGGCGTCGTAGAGCTTGCGGAATACCGGCCCGGGCACGCCGGTGCCGATAACCTGCCCGTCAATGGACACCACCGGCAGCAGCTCCTTGCTTGCCGACGACAGCAAGACCTCATCGGCGCCGAAGACCTCGTCACGCGAGATACGGCGCGCCTCCAGCGAGATATCGAACGTCTCGCAGAGTTCCTCCATCAGGCCGTAGCGGATGCCCTCCAGGATGAGGTTGTCCTTGGGCGGCGCCAATACCCGGCCTTTGCGCACCACCCACACATTGGACGACGAGGCTTCCGTGAGCCAGCCATCACGGAACTGGATAGCCTCGGTCACGCCATGCTCGGCAGCGTGTTCCGCAGCCAGCACATTGCCGAGCAGCGAGGTCGACTTGATCTGGCAATTCAGCCAGCGGCGGTCCTCCATCGTCACGCATGCTACGCCCTTTGCAACGGCCTCCGCCGACGGCAGCACCATTGGATTGGTCATGATCAGCACCGTCGGCGTGACCGCCTTGGGAAAGGCGTGCGCCCGCCGCGCCACGCCGCGCGTGACCTGGATGTACACCATCTGGTCGGAGAGTCCATTGGCTTCCACCACGCGTGCAATCAGCGCCAGCCATTCGGATTCGCTGTGCGGATCGGGAATGCCGATTGCTGCCAGACTGCGCGCAAGGCGCGCCAGGTGCTGGGCGCCGCGGAACGGCTTGCCGTGGTAGATCGGGATGACTTCGTAGATGCCATCGCCGAAGATGAAGCCGCGGTCCAGCACAGGGATGCGGGCTTCGGACAAGGGAGTCAATTCCCCATTGAGGTAGACGGTGGGTTCGGACATGGTGCGGGCGCGTTGGAAGGGATGTCCGATTCTTTCACAGTGCGAGACGGCAGCCTATGCAAATGGCGCATAAGGTGGCCAGGAAAAGCGAAAGCGATGAATGTCGTCCGCCCCTCGAATTCATAACAACGCGGCCAAAATCCTTCCTTTCTGAACAGGGACTCGCTGCGAAGACTTCCGATACAGTACTCCGCTACCCTGTTCAAGGAGACGGGCATACCTTCGCGAATTGTTCGCGTTTCGCCAGCTGCCTTGGGGTGGTCCATGCAATCAGCTGGCCTGCCCGCCCCGCTTCATTTCGCTACGCTGGATGCGGCTATTGCTGCTGGCTGGCACTACGCCAGGAAGGAGCACGCCGTGCTGGAAATATGCAGGGAGGGCGGGACGGTCCGGCTACGCAGCGCAGGGACGGAGGACGCGCCAGCAAGGACTTCACGGAATGAGAAAGCGACTCCTGGCGAGGATAGGCGCGACCTGAAGGTCATATCGTGAGCTCGATCACAGCCGTGCCCTGCTTGCTGTGCGGCGATCTTGCGCGACGTTGGCGTGACCGTCGCGATCAGCTCCATGGCGATTGCGTGTATCGCTGCGCACGCTGCGGCGGGCGCTTTTCCGTCACAGGCGACGCCTCTTCGGCAATCGGCAAGGGCCAGTGGAACACTGCGGAACTGATGGATGCAGTCAGGCAGCATATTGCCATGGGCGCACTGCCGCGCATCGAGAACATCGGCGGCATGCCGAGCGTGAGGCCGGTTGGCCGTCAGACGCCTTGACGCGCCTGGCCGTCGTTTGCAAACGGCGCCCGTCCCCTTAACCTGGATAGGTCATGTCATGCAAAATCAGCGCTCGATGCTTGACCAGATCGCTGAGGCTATCGCATAGCCTGGCACGGATTTGCTCGGCGCTATTGCTTTCAATGCCGTCCCGCTTGAGTTCCGCGATCCGTCGCTCCTGCGCGTGAATGCGCTGCCCCAGGCGCTCAATGGACCGTTCCGTGTCATCCAGCTCCTTGAGGTCCTCCTGGATGTTCCGAGGCGCCAATCGTGCTTGCATGATGGCCTCCTTGCAGATGCTGCCATGACTTGGTGATAGCTCTTGCGCGAGGCGTCCGGTATCGGAGGAAGTCCGACAAGGAACGGAGAGGTGTCGAGGCCAATAAAATCTGCGCGCAGAGAAAAGCCCCTCGGTGCGGGGGCCTCGAGGGGCTGAAGGACCTGTAGGCTGGAGGAGATCCGGCACCTACGTGAGGCCAGTCTACGTCGCGGGCAGGCTGGCCGCATCACCCACCCGGGTCAATCTTCACTGCGCGCGGGCAGGTTCGAATAGTCGAATAGTGAGCCTGCGCTGGCCGCCAACCTGGATCACCGGCCGTCAACGCATGCACTCACGAGCGCTTGCATTCGACCTTCTCCTCATAGTCACCGTTGTCTTTCCACTCGCGCTCGATCAGGCAGGGGCCTTCGCGGTACTTCTGCTTTTGCTCATAGCCAGGCGGACCGCCTTTGCATTTTCGCTTCTCCTTGTACTCGCCATCGCCCTTTTGCTTGCGCTCGACCTTGCACGGGCCGTCGCGAAATTTTTCCTTGTACTCGGTACTATCGGCGCGCGTCACTGGCGAGACCAGGAAGAAGCAGAGAAACAGGGTCAGGCCGGCTGTTCGGGATGTTCGGGACATTAGGCAGATGTGCGGCATCGGGGGCGCCAGAATAGCGAAAGCGGCTTTGGGCAGCTGTATCAAAGCGTTACGCCCCTCCTCGGAATTGCAATCGTGCAGGCAAACAAAAAGGGCTGGGGTCGATGACCCAAGCCCTTTTTATAACCCTGCCGTCAGCTGTCGCTAACCCGCAAAGCCTTACAGAATGTGTGGCGGAGAGAGGGGGATTCGAACCCCCGATAGGCTGTTAACCTATACACGCTTTCCAGGCGTGCGACTTAAACCACTCATCCATCTCTCCGGGAAGTCAGCGATTATAGCAGAGCCCGGCAACGCGTCCAGCGTTTCGTGATCTTCCGCCCTACCCCTTTCGCAAGTAGCTCACCAGGCGGTCGATCACAGGCGCGTTCCGTGGCGTGACCAGGCTGACCAGGATGGCCGCGGCAAAGCCCGCCGGAACGCCGAATGCCCCAGACGCAATCGGGTCCACGCCGAACCACCGGTCGCCGAAAATCCCGGTCATGCGGGTAAAGAACGGATAGTTGACGAATATGTAGTAGACCGAGATGCCAAGCCCCGCGGCCATGCCCGCTACCGCGCCGGCGGCGGTGGTGCGGCGCCAGAAGATGCCCAGCACCAGTACCGGGAAGAAGCTGGAGGCTGCCAGCGAGAAGGCAGCGCCGACCAGGAACAGGATATTGCCAGGACGCAGGGAGGTGACGTACGACGCGAACAGCGCTACCCCTAGCAGCACGATCTTGGCCGTGGTGACGCGCCGCTGGTGGCTCGCCTGGCGGTCGACCATGTGATAGAAAACGTCGTGCGACAGGGCATTGGCGATCGTCAGCAACAAGCCGTCCGCGGTGGACAGCGCGGCCGCCAGCGCGCCGGCGGCGATCAGCCCGGATATCACGTAAGGCAGCCCGGCAATCTCCGGCGCCGCCAGCACGATCATGTCGGGCTGCAGCAGGATTTCCGCCCATTGCACGATGCCGTCGCCATTGACATCGCGCAGGGCGAACACAGGCGGATCGACCTTGCGCCACTGCACGACCCACTGCGGCAGCTCGGCATAAGGCGTGCCGACCACATGCTGGAAGAACTCGTATTTGACCAATGCCGCCAGCGTGGGGGCTGATACGTATAGCAAGGCGATGCAGAGCACAGCCCACGCCACGGAGTTGCGCGTTTCCTTCACCGAGGGCGTGGTGTACAGGCGCGTGAGAATGTGCGGCAGGCTGGCAGTCCCCACCATCAGGCAGAACACCAGCAATACGAAGTTCAGCCGCTTGTTCCCGCGCTCGTGTTCCGAGGCCGAGGGATAGGGCTCGGTCGATGGCGTGGAAGGCTGGCTGCGCGCGAGCGCGTCTTCGCGCATCTGGTTCCACTGCTGCTTCGCGGCGGCCGCATCGGCGGGGAATTCGATGCGTTCACGTTCTACCGCCTTGATCTCCCGCAGCGGCGCATTGCGCCCGCGCAGGTCCCGAAGCCGCGCGTCGAGCGCGTCGCGCTCTTCGGCGAACGATTCCGGCAACCGCGCGATGCGGTCCTGCATCTGGATGGCCTGCTGCCGGTAGTACTCTCGTACTGCCTGCTCGGCCGGCTCGCGCTCGAGTTGCCGCTCGCGCTGGTCCAGCTGTGACAGCAGCGGGCCATAGCTCAGTTGCGGCACGACTTCCTGATGGTGCTTCCACGCAATCATCGAAACCGTGACGAGGAAGGCGACGATCATCATGATGTACTGCGCCACCTGGGTCCATGTCACGGCGCGCATGCCGCCCAGGAACGAGCAGACCAGGATGCCGGCCAGCCCGAAGAATATGCCGACCGCGAACTCCACGCCGATAAAGCGCGTGACCACGAGGCCTACGCCCTGGATCTGCGCGACAAGGTAGACAAACGAGCACAGCGATGCCGCCAGTACCGCGATGGCGCGCACCGGCAGATTGCCGCCCGGCTTGCCATTGCCGTAGCGCGCCGCCAGGAAATCGGGAATGGTATAACCCCCGTACTTGCGCAGATACGGCGCGAGCAGGAACGCGACCAGGCAATAGCCGCCGGTCCACCCCATCACGTAGGCCAGGCCTTCATAGCCGGACGCGAACAGGATGCCCGCCAGGCCGATGAAAGATGCCGCGCTCATCCAGTCGGCCGCGATCGCCATGCCGTTGAACATGGCGGGCACGCGCCGCGCGGCCACGTAGTATTCGTTGAGATCCGAGGTGCGGCAGATCAGGCCGATGCAGGCGTAGATCGCGATCGTGATAAAGAGAAAGACATAGCCGAGCCAGAGCGCATCGGCATTGGATTTCTCTAGCAGCCCCATCATGCCGACGAAGCCGAACAAACCCAGCGTGAACAGGCCGTAGTACAGCATCAGCCGGCGGCGGAAACGCGACTGGGCGTCGGGCATAGGCAGAGCGGTCTGGCAGTTGAGGGGGAACGACAGTGAAGAACCCGCCGGCGCGCTGAGCGCGGCGGCGGGTTCGGTCGGGCTGGGCGCTACCGGATGATCCGGTTACTGCGCCTGCTTGAGTTGATCAAGGATTGCGGGATTTTCCAGCGTGGAGGTGTCCTGCGTGATTTCCTCCCCCTTGGCCAGCGAACGCAGCAGACGCCGCATGATCTTGCCCGAGCGCGTCTTCGGCAGGTTATCACCGAAGCGGATGTCCTTCGGCTTGGCGATCGGGCCGATTTCCTTGGCCACCCAGTTGCGCAGCTCCGTGGCGATTTTCTGCGCCTCGGCATCCGACGGACGCGCGCGCTTGAGCACCACGAACGCACAGATCGCCTCGCCAGTGGTGTCATCCGGACGGCCCACCACCGCGGCTTCGGCCACGATCGGGTTGGCAACCAGCGCCGACTCGATCTCCATCGTGCCCATGCGGTGCCCCGACACGTTCAGCACATCATCGATGCGGCCCATGATGGTGAAGTAGCCCGTCTCCTTGTCGCGGATCGAGCCATCGCCGGCCAGGTAGAGCTTGCCGCCCAGCTCTTCGGGGAAATAGCTCTTCTTGAACCGTTCCGGATCGCCCCAGATGGTGCGGATCATCGCCGGCCAAGGGCGCTTGACCACCAGGATGCCGCCCGCGCCATTCGGTACATCCTGCCCGGTCTCGTCGACAATCGCCGCCATGATGCCCGGCAGCGGCAGCGTGCACGAACCCGGCACCAGCGGCGTCGCGCCCGGCAGCGGCGTGATCATGTGGCCCCCGGTCTCGGTCTGCCAGAAGGTGTCGACGATCGGGCAGCGCTCGTTGCCGATGTTCTTGTGGTACCACATCCACGCTTCGGGGTTGATCGGCTCGCCCACCGTGCCGAGCAGGCGCAGGCTCGACAGGTCATACTGCTTCGGGTGGATCTTCTCGTCGGCCTCGGCGGCCTTGATCAGCGAGCGGATCGCCGTCGGCGCGGTGTAGAAGATGCTGACCTTGTGGCGCGCGATCATGTCCCAGAAGCGGCCGGCGTTCGGATAGGTCGGCACGCCTTCGAAGATGATCTGGGTCGCGCCCGCGGCCAGCGGACCATAGGCGATGTAGGTGTGGCCGGTGACCCAGCCGATATCGGCGGTGCACCAGAAGAGATCGTCGGGCTTGATGTCGAAGGTCCACTGCATCGTCATCAGCGCCCACAGCAGGTAGCCGCCGGTGCCGTGCTGCACGCCCTTGGGCTTGCCGGTCGAGCCCGAGGTGTAGAGCACGAACAGCGGATGCTCGGCGCTCACGGGCACGGCCTCGCAGGTATCGGGCTGGCCGGCCGAGACGTCTTCCATCCAGCGGTCGCGGCCTTCAGTCCAGTTGACCTTGCCGCCGGTGCGGCGATAGACGATCACGTGCTTCACCGCCTCGCAGTCACCAAGCGCGAGCGCGTCATCGGCAATCGCCTTGAGCGGCAGCGCCTTGCCGCCGCGCATCTGCTCATCGGCGGTGATCAGCGCCACGGCGCCAACGTCCACCAGCCGCTCCTGCAGCGACTTGGCCGAGAAGCCGCCGAACACGACCGAATGCGTGGCGCCCAGGCGGGCGCAGGCCTGCATCGCCACGACGCCTTCGATCGACATCGGCATGTAGATCACCACGCGGTCGCCCGTCTTGATGCCGAGTGCCTTCAGTCCATTGGCAAAGTGGCAGACCCTGGCGTGCAGATCGCGGTAGGACACGCGCGTCACGGCGCCATCGTCAGCCTCGAACACAATCGCCGTCTTGTCGGCATTGCCGTTCTGCAGATTGCGGTCCAGGCAGTTGTACGAGGCATTGAGCTCGCCATCCTCGAACCACTTGTAGAACGGCGCATCGCTCTCGTCGAGCACCTTGGTGAACGGCTTGTTCCAGTGCAGCAGGGCGCGCGCGCGGCTGCCCCAGAAGCCCTCGTAGTCGCGCTCCGCCTCGGCACACAGCGCGTGGTAGGCATCCATGCCCGAGATCGTCGCTTGCCGGACGAAGGACTCGGGCGGATTGAAAACGCGATGCTCTTGCATCACCGATTCGATGGTGGACATAGGCGGGTCTCCTGGTATTTGACTGAACGGCTTGGCTGCCAAATTACGCGCAGCGGCTTACTTAAACCTGACGCTCCCCACGCTGCGGCATCGCCGCCGGATCTTTGCTGCAAAGCAATAAACCTGCGCGTCGGATGCCCAGCAAGGAATGTGCAGCCTTCTTCATTAGGCTAGCACAGCTATAATCCCTCGGCCCGATATTCGGGCGCCTGAGCGTCCACAGCGCGCCGACGCCGGTGTCTGCGGATCGCCCACACCCTGCCCGCACCCTGCCCGCACAAAGGGCTTCGTGCTCACTCCCGAGGCAGCATCCGTGTCCATCTACCCGTTCTTCCTGATCGCCTCGATGGCACTCGTCGGCAGCAACGTCGGCCTGGGCAAATCGATCATCGCGCATGTGCCGGTGCTGCTGTTCGCGCTGCTGCGCTTTGTCATCGCCATCGTCTGCCTGTCGCCGTGGTACCGGCCTGCGCGCATGCGCCAGGTGTCGCGTGCCGAATGGCGCAACCTGTTCCTGCAGGCGTTCTTCGGCACCTTCCTGTTCACGCTGCTGATGCTCAATGGCGTGCGCCTGACCAGCGCGATGGCCGCTGGCGTGATTACCAGCACCATCCCCGCGACGGTGGCTATCCTGTCCTGGCTGTGGTTGCGCGAACGGCTATCGCGCCGGACGGTGGCATCGGTGCTGCTGGCAGTGGCCGGCGTGGCCGTACTGAACGTGGCGCGCGGCAGTTCGCATGGCGCGGGCAGCGGAGGCAGCCAGGCCCTGCTCGGCAACCTGATGATCCTGGGTGCGGTGGTCTGCGAATCGACCTACGTCATCCTGTCGCGCCGACTGACGCAGACGCTGGCTGCCATCGAGATCTGTGCCTACACGCACCTGATTGGCGGCCTGCTGATGCTGCCGCTGGGCTTCATCCCCCTGCTCGACTTCGACCTGTCCACCGTGCCGATGCAAACCTGGCTCATGCTGCTGTGGTACGCATTGTCCGCGAGCGTGTTCTCGTTCTGGCTGTGGATGAAGGGCATCCGGCACGTACCGGCCCAGCTCGCGGGCGTATTCACGTCGGTGCTGCCGGTGGCCGCTGCCGCCTACGGCATCGTCTTCCTGGGCGAGACGCCAGGCTGGCCGCACGCCGTGGCACTGGGCTGCGTGCTAGGCGGCATCGTGCTCGCGAGCTGGCCGGGGCCATTGGCCCGCCGGGGATTGCGGGACCCGGCCTGAAACGTTTCAGGAAGTGACAGGCATCGCAGCGCACAATATGGGCACGGTACAATCGAACGCTATTTCGATTGTCTTGTTACATAGACTTTTCTGCCCGATTGCCCATGGCCCAATCTTCGATGCGCCCCATCCCCCGCCTCATCTTTGCCTCGCGCTGGCTCCAGCTGCCGCTGTACCTCGGCCTGATCGTCGCGCAAGGCGTCTACGTCTATCACTTCATGGTCGAGGTGTGGCATTTGCTGTCGCACGTGACCGAGTACGACGAGAACAAGATCATGCTGGTGGTGCTGGGCCTGATCGACGTGGTGATGATCTCCAACCTGCTGATCATGGTGATCGTGGGCGGCTACGAGACCTTCGTCTCGCGCCTGGGTATCGACAACCACCCCGATGAGCCCGAATGGCTCGACCACGTCAATGCCGGCGTGCTCAAGGTCAAGCTATCGATGGCGCTGATCGGCATCTCGTCGATCCACCTGCTCAAGACCTTCATCGACGCGGAACAGCGCTCGACCCATACCATCATGTGGCAGGTGGCCATCCACCTCGCTTTCCTGTTGTCCGCCCTGGCAATGGCCTGGGTGGATCGCATGACTTCCCATCCAGTCAGCGTTCATATGGCGCCTGAAGCACACTAAGGCAGCGAACCACGCTGGCCTCACCCGGACTGCGGCCTGGCGCCGCGGTTCTTCATTTGGGACGCCGCCTACGTCGCCATATGGTGAAAAAAGCACGCGGAGCCTTGTGGACGCCTGTATGCAGGCGGGCAGAGCGCCCCGGCTCGGTGTATGATTTCGGGCTGTGTTTCACCGCTGCCACCCCCCACAAAATGACCGTCATCAAGCAAGAAGACCTCATCCAGAGCGTCGCCGACTCCCTGCAGTACATCAGCTACTACCATCCGATGGACTACATCACCAGCCTGGGCCGCGCCTATGAGCTGGAGCAGAGTCCCGCCGCCAAGGATGCGATCGCGCAGATCCTGACCAACAGCCGCATGTGCGCAGAAGGCAAGCGCCCGATCTGCCAGGACACCGGCATCGTCACGGTCTTCGTCAAGGTCGGCATGGACGTGCGCTGGGATGGCGCCACCATGAGCCTGACGGACATGATCAACGAGGGCGTGCGCCGCGGCTACACCCATCCGGACAACGTGCTGCGCGCCTCGATCGTCAGCCCGCCCGAAGGCGCCCGCAAGAACACCAAGGACAACACCCCGGCCGTGATTCACTACGAGATCGTGCCGGGCAACACCGTCGACATCCAGGTCGCGGCCAAGGGCGGCGGCTCGGAGAACAAGTCCAAGTTCGTGATGCTGAACCCGTCCGATTCCATCGTCGACTGGGTGCTGAAGACCGTACCGACCATGGGCGCCGGCTGGTGCCCGCCGGGCATGCTGGGCATCGGCATCGGCGGCACCGCCGAGAAGGCGATGGTCATGGCCAAGGAATCGTTGATGGAATCGATCGATATCCAGGACATCATCGCCCGCGGTCCGAAGGATTGGATCGAGGAACTGCGCGTCGAGCTGTATGAGAAGGTCAACGCGCTGGGCATCGGCGCACAGGGCCTGGGCGGCCTGGCCACCGTGCTGGACGTCAAGATCATGGCCAGCCCGACGCACGCCGCGTCCAAGCCGGTGGCGATGATCCCGAACTGCGCCGCGACCCGCCATGCGCACTTCACGCTGGACGGCAGCGGCCCGGCCAAGCTCGAAGCGCCTGACCTGTCGCAATGGCCGAAGGTCGAGTGGGCACCGAACACCGAAACCTCCAAGCGCGTCGACCTGAACACGCTGACGCCGGAAGAAGTCGCCTCGTGGAAGCCGGGCCAGACCCTGCTGCTCAACGGCAAGATGCTGACGGGCCGCGACGCCGCGCACAAGCGCATCGCCGACATGCTGGCCAAGGGCGAGAAGCTGCCGGTGGACTTCAAGAACCGCGTGATCTACTACGTCGGCCCGGTCGATCCGGTGCGCGATGAAGCCGTCGGCCCGGCCGGTCCCACCACCGCCACGCGCATGGACAAGTTCACCGAGATGATGCTGGCCGAGACCGGCCTGATCTCGATGATCGGCAAGGCCGAGCGCGGCCCGGTGGCGATCGAGGCCATCAAGAAGCACAAGTCGGCCTACCTGATGGCCGTGGGCGGCGCCGCTTACCTGGTGGCCAAGGCGATCCGGGAAGCCAAGGTGGTCGGCTTCGAAGACCTCGGCATGGAAGCTATCTACGAGTTCGACGTCAAGGACATGCCGGTGACCGTCGCCGTGGACAGCGAAGGCACCTCGGTGCACAAGACCGGCCCTGCCGAATGGCAGGCCAAGATCGGCAAGATTCCGGTCGCGGCGCTGTAAGATTGCACGCTTGCATGAAAAAGCCGGGTTCTCCCCGGCTTTTTTTCCACCCCCGCCTTTCCCCTTGCCCAACGTGAACCCCGCTCCCATCGGCGTCTTCGATTCCGGCCTTGGCGGCCTGTCCGTGCTGCGCGAGATCCGCGCATTGCTGCCGCAAGAGTCGCTGCTCTACCTGGCCGACTCGAAGTACGCGCCTTATGGCGAGAAGCCGGAGTCGTTCGTGCAGGCACGCACGCTGCAGGCCTGCGAATGGCTGCTGGCGCAAGGCTGCAAGGCGCTCGTCATCGCCTGCAATACCGCCACCGGCCACGCCGTGGAGCTGCTGCGCCAGGCGCTGGCAGTACCGATCATCGGCGTGGAGCCCGGCCTCAAGCCAGCCGCGGCGGCCAGCCGCAGCAAAGTGGTAGGCGTGCTTGCCACCGCCAATACGCTCAGGAGTGCAAAGTTCGCACGCTTGCTTGCATCACTGGACGGCGAAAGCCGGTTCATCTGCGAAGCCGGCCTGGGGCTGGTGCCGCTGATCGAGCAAGGCGACATCAATGGCCCGGACATACGCGGGCGGCTGGACAATTACCTGACGCCGATGCTGGAGGCAGGCGCCGACACGCTGGTACTCGGCTGCACCCATTACCCTTTCCTCTCCGACACCATCCGCGAGATGGTTGGCGAGCAACTGGCCCTGGTCGATACCGGCAGTGCCATTGCGCGCCAGCTGGCCCGCAAGCTGGTGGAGCACGCGCTGGCGACCGCACCCGACGCCGTCCCGCAAGACCGCTTCGCCTCGACCAAGGATGCCGCCCACCTGCGGCAGATGGCGGCCACGCTGCTGCATATCGAGGCGCAGGCGGAAACGGTGACGATCGAACCCGCCCCTGCTTTCTGACGCCTACTTCAGGAAGCCCAGCGGACGGTGCGCGCGCACGTCGGGCTTGACCGCGTGCTCGTGCCGCAATTGCGCGAGAAACTCTTCCGGCGTGAGCGAATCGCCGAGCAGCACGCACTGGCGCTTGACCGTGGCGAAGTCGCCGGGGGTCAGGCAGTCCATGGCGTCCAGCTCGTGCCGCATGGCGTCCGTCAGCCGGGCCTCGTCACCGTCCAGCGCTTCATCGACAAACATCGTGGCGCGCTGACCGGCCTTCAGCGGCAGGAAGCGGATCTTGAACGAGAACCTGCGCAAGGCGGCCTCGTCGATGCGGTCGAACAGGTTGGTGGTGCAGATAAAGATGCCGTTGAAGCGCTCCATGCCCTGCAGCATCTCGTTGACTTCCGATACCTCATAGTTGCGCACGGCCTGCTGGCGGCTTTGCATGAAGCTGTCGGCCTCGTCCAGCAGCAGCACGGCGCCGTCTTCCTCGGCCCGGGCGAACATGGCAGCAATCTGCTGCTCGGTCTCGCCCACGTACTTGCTCATCAGGTCCGAGGCGCGCCGGATCATCAGCGGCAGGTCCAGCGCCGCGGCAATATGCTCGGCCAGCGCGGTCTTGCCCGTACCCGGCGGACCATAGAAGCACAGCGTGCCACGCTGCCGCACGCGCAGCGCCTCGATGATCTTGGCGACTTCGTAGCGTGTTTCGAGATGCAGGTTGTCGAGACGGTAGTGCGTCACGACCGGCCTGGCCTCGGCTTCCGGCCGCAGCCCCATGGCGCGGTCGGCATGTTCGAGCTGGCGCATGATCAGGGCCTCGACCGGCTCATCCACGTCCGGCCGCGCGAGCTGCACGAAGCGCGCGGCCGACTGTACCTGCGCCGGCGTCAGCGACTTGCGTCCCGCCAGCGCGGTGATGAATCCATCGCTGACGTCCAGCCCGCCCAGGTGCTTGCGGATGATGTTCTCGCGCACCAGTGGCGGCGGGATCTTCAGTTCCAGGTGGAACTGGAAGCGGCGCAAGTAGGCGGGGTCGATCTGCCGGATCGAATTCGAGATCCAGATCACAGGGACGGGGTTCTGCTCCAGCGTCTGGTTGACCCAGGCCTTGCCGTTCACCGAGGCGCGCGCGTCCTCCTGGCCAAACAGGCTCATCAGCTCGCGCGAGCTGCCAGGGAAAACGTCCTCGACTTCGTCGAACAGCAGCGCGGTACGCGGCCGTCCGCGCAGGAAGGCCTGCGACACCTGCAGCGAGCGGTAGCGATCCTTGCCCGACAGGCTGTTGCCGTCGCGGTCCAGGCAGTCGACCTCGTACAGCTCGCAACCGGCCTCGCACGCCAGTAGCCTCGCGAACTCGGTTTTGCCAGTGCCGGGCGGGCCGTAGATCAGCACGTTCACGCCTGCGGCATGCTGGCGCGTGCCATTCGAAAGCAGTGCAGTGAGGTAACGAGCATCGGTCTCGACATGCGGATAGTCCGAAACCGCCAGCGTAGGCGGTGCGGCCGGGCGCGTGAACACCGCCATCATCTCGGCCTCATTGGCATAGTTGCCAAGCAGCACATGCAGCAGGCGGTCGGACAGGCGCATCAGGTCGCCGAGGTCGGTCACGCTGTTCTCGGGCAATGGCTGCTCGATCAGGTTCAGCGTCTCCAGGCGCGAGCCGGGCCGCAGCGAGGCGGCTACGTCCGCCGGGCTCGCGCCGGTCAGTCCGGACAGGATCTGGAATGCCTCCTGGCTATGGGCCACCTTGCAGTCCACCATCACGGCGCGCAGGTCGCGCTTGTACTTGGCCAATGCAGCGAACAGCAACAGCTTGCGCTCGTGCTCGGGCAGGTCAAGCACATGGCTGAGCATGTCGATGTTGCGCACCAGCAGCACACGTTCGCCATCGAGCCGCGATGCGATCGCCGCAGCCGAGGCATCGAACACCGCAAACATATCCTTGGCATGGTGCTTGACGTACTCGTCGAGGTAGTAGAACAGGGCACTCTCGTCGAAAGCGCTGTTCCACTGGCCGTGGCGTTCCAGGAACTCCTCGGGCGTCAGGCGCCCCGCCCCTTTCCACGCGGGCATATCGGCGCAACGGGCAGACAGGAAGCGCTGCACGCGCAGCACGACACCATACGGCCACACCATCTCCTGGGCGCTGACCGTGAGCACGTCATTGATATTGCTGCGCAGATTGAAGCGCGGACCCAGCGCACAGACGACCCGCAAGGCAAACTGGGCGCACATCCAGTCCAGGGCCGAACTGGCCGAGATTCCCGGGCCGGGGCGCAGTATTTTCGCGCGGTCCTCGTCAGCAAAACGTGTGAAGTCCATGGCCTCATCCCCGTGCACCCGATTGCGACACCGCAACGGGCGTACCACCACGCTCGCAGTCTTTTTCCTATGCTAGCGCGCTTTGCGGCTTGCGGCCCATTCCGCAGGCCCCGCGACTGGCCAGTCTCTGTGCTACCGGCCACCCACTCGCAACGTTGTCTGGATTTGGGGGTATAACTGGCCTTCGGATAAATTTCCAGCTGCGACGCACAAATCACAACAAATAAGAATCATTATCGTTTATACTCGCAACCTGACACGCCGCCAGAGAGTGGCGCTCCCCGGCAAACCCTGTTGCAGGAGCGTTTATCATGGAATTGCTTGTTAGTTTGCTGGTCGGATGTGGTATCTCGCTGATCCTGTTCTATCGCAAGTGACTCTGTGCCGGCTGGCAGACTCTGTTGTTCACCTCATGTTCGATCAACGCTTCTTCAAGATTACGCTCGCCGTCCTGCTGTTCCACGCCGGCCTGCTTTACCTCATCCAGAGTGGCCTGGGCCGCAAGATGACCGAGGCGGTGATCGCCCCGGAGATCATCGCCCGCATCATTCCGCTTGAGCAGCCCAAGCCGCCCGCGCCCGCGCCGGAGCCACCCAAGCCCAAGACGGAAACGCCGCCCAGGCAGGTGAAGGTCACCACGCCGCGGCCGACGCCACCCCAGCCCAAGCCGGTTCCGCAACCGGTTGCCGCGCTGCCGCCGTCGCCCACTGCGATCGAAGCACCACCGACACCGCCGACGCCCCCTGCTGCCGCGGCACCCGCGCCCGAGCCGGCACCGGTCTCCGCCGCGCCGCGCGCCGTGGGCATCGGCGAGATCCAGTGCTCGCCGCCGCAGCCGAATTATCCGGCCCAGTCCCGCCGCATGGGCGAGACCGGCAAGACCGTGGTGCGCCTGACAACGGATGAATCCGGCAAGGTGGTCAAGACGTCCGTAGTATCCTCCAGCGGATCGTCCCGCCTGGACCAGGCTGCCGTGGACGCGGTCCAGCGCATGCGCTGCAAGCCGTACATGGACAACGGCCGCGCCATCGCCGTGACCGCGCAGCAGCCGATCGGCTTCGAACTCAACTGATCTCAACCTAACAACGAACTCACCAGGAACCAACATGCAGGACCTCGGACTTTCCCACCTCTGGTCGCAAGGCGATTTCGTCATGCGTGCGACGGCCATCATTCTGCTGATCATGTCGCTCTTGTCGTGGATCGTGATCCTTACGAAGGCGTGGGATCTGGTTCGCCTGAAGAAGATGGCGCATGGCGCGGAAAAGCGCTTCTGGCACTCGGACGACTTCGACCATGCCCTGGAAACGCTGGGTGCCAGCGACGCCAACCCGTTCCGCACGCTGGCCATCGCCGGCAAGGACGCCGCCCAGCACCACCGCGCCAGCCAGCCGCAGCTGCATGACGTCATGGATATTTCCGACTGGTTGACGCGTTCGCTCAAGAGCTCGATCGACGACGCTGTGGCACACATGCAGTCGGGCCTGGCGGTGCTGGCTTCGGTGGGTTCCACGGCGCCGTTCGTGGGCCTGTTCGGCACGGTGTGGGGCATCTATCATGCACTGATCGGCATCGGCGCCTCGGGCGTGCCGACGATCGACAAGGTCGCCGGGCCGGTCGGTGAAGCACTGATCATGACGGCGTTCGGCCTGGCCGTGGCCATTCCGGCAGTGCTCGGCTACAACGCGCTGACGCGCGGCAACAAGTCGGTCATCTCCAAGCTGAACCGCTTTGCCCACGACCTGCACGCCTACTTCGTGACCGGCGCCCGCGTCCGCCCGACCGGCGCCCGAGCCGAAGACAACGCCGTGCGGCTCGCCGCGGCACGGCAGTAACACCACCGCATCAAGGAAGTCATCATGGCATTTGGCACCCTCGACGACGATGACGAGGTGATGAGCGAAATCAACATGACGCCGCTGGTCGACGTCATGCTGGTACTGCTGATCATCTTCATCATCACGATCCCGGTCATCAATCATGCGGTGAAGATCGATCTGCCGCGCGCAAGCAATACGCCGAACGATTCCAAGCCGCAGAGCATCAACGTCTCGATCGATGCCCAGGGCAAGGTCTACTGGAACCAGACCGAGGTAGACGATGCCGCGCTGGCGAACAACATTGCCCTGGCCGCCCAGCAGGAGCCGCAGCCTGAACTGCACCTGCGCGCGGACCGCGAGGTACGCTATGAGCGCGTGGCCGAGGTCATGGCCGCCGCACAGCATGGTGGACTGGGCAAGATCGGCTTCATCACGGAACCGAAACAGTAGGCATGGTCTGACCTTGCTATGCAAAAAAAGGCATCCCGCGGGATGCCTTTTTTCTTTGGCAGTATCGCTGGGCCAAGTATGTAACGATTGGTCGCCACCGTTGAAATGATAACGGTTCTCATTTATGATCATCCCATCGCAAGCACGGCCCCGGTGACGCGCCATACCTCGGCCGCCCGGCGTGCGAGCCAATCCCTCATTGCCGAACGGAGCCAGATAATGAGCACCCTTTCCCTGCCGCTGTCGCAACCCCGTGAAGTTACCCGCCGCCGCCTGTCGCTGCGGCGCGTGGAAGTTGCCCCTCAGGGCCGGCGCGATACACCTGCGTCATCAGCGCTCGAATCCGTGAAATCCGCTGTGGCGGCCATTCCCGCCCGCCTGGAGGCCCTCGTTCGCGAGAGCCGTCCGAATGCGCCTGCGGGCGAGCCTGTCGCACTGGAAACCATCATGCGTGGTGCCACGACGCTGCCGATCCGCCATAACGGCGAGATCTACACACTGCGCGTCACGCGCTACGGCAAGCTGATCCTGACGAAGTAAGGGAATGACACGGCGCCGGCACTGCAGTGCGGGCCGTCACAAGACGTGAGAGGGTGGCCGGCCGAACGGCCTGCCGATGGCAGTATCGCGTTTGCCAGCCCCGCAGCCAGCTGCGGGACTTCCGGCGAAACGGATCAGAGGCCCAGCGCGGCAATTCCGGCACGGGCGATCTGGGCGTCTTCGGTCGACTTGACACCCGATACGCCTACCGCACCGACGACCTGCTCATTGCAGACGATGGGCACGCCGCCTTCCAGCATGCCCTGCAGCGTCGGGGCAGTCATAAAGGAATAGCGGCCGTTGTTGATCATGTCTTCGTAGACCTTCGATTCGCGTCGGCCCAGGGCCGAAGTGCGGGCCTTCTCCGTCGCGATATAGGCCGAGATCGGTGCAGTGCCGTCCAGGCGCTGCATGGCGAGCATGTGGCCACCATCGTCCACCACTACGATCGAGACAGCCCACTGGTGCGCCTTTGCCTCGGCCTCTGCTGCGGCCATGATCTTTTTCACGTCTTCTGCCGTCAGCACGGTCTTTTGCTGCATACCACTCTCCTGATGTTCATACGGTGTGAGGCGGAAGTATAGCGCCGCGCAAATGTCACAGTCACCGCGCCGGGCGCGTTGGCAAGGGTCAAACACAATTGCCAAAAACAACATGACCCGCACGATAGGCGGGTCAGGTTGCAGATCAGTCGACGTCGCGAGACGCCGGGAACTGGTATGCGTCAGGCGCCGTCGGTAAACGGATCCGGTTTGCTGGTGCGGGCACCGTCGGTGAACGGATCAGGCTTGGTGATCCGGGCGCCATCGGTATAGGGATCGGTCTTGCCGACGCGCGCGCCATCGGTGAACGCATCAACCTTGCCGACCTTGGCACCATCCAGGAACGGATCGACCTTGCCCGTGCCGGCAAACGACGGCAGCGACATAGCGGAAAGCGCCGCCAGGGCGGCGGCTGCCGCCAAACTACGCTTGATGTTCATGAGAGATTCCCCTTTATCTCAGTGACAGACAGGCGCCGCGCGGGACACGATCTCTTCGTATGACATCGCGGCGCCACACATGCAGTTTAGGGGAAAACCCTAATACGAACATCAACAAGCCTTTGAGCAGTCTATTCAGAAAATTTGACTGCACGGACGGCGTAGGGAACTTGCCAGGAACGGCCTGCCACCCACCTCAGGCGAACCGAACAAAACAAAAGAGCCCCGAATCGGGGCTCTTTCTTTCAAAAACCTTCCTGCCTGTCAGCGCCAGTGGCCATGACCGTGGTAGCCACGGGGGCCGTAGTACGGACGCGGGCCATAGTAGCGCGGGCCGTAATAACGCGGACCCGGACCGTAGTAGCGCGGACCGTAGTACACAGGAGCCGGCGCGTAGTACACCGGAGCCGGCGCCACCACGACCGGCGGTGCGGGCGGATAGTACACCGGAGCCGGAGGATAGTAAGCCGGCGCGCCGATAACCACGCCAGGCACACCGATCGCAACGCCAACACTCACATGGGCCATTGCCGCACCCGACGCAAGGCCAGCGACGATACCGAATGCTGCGAGCCACCAACGTTTCATTTCCTGCCCCTCTGTCCCGGATTTCCTGATGACTCTATTTTAGTGGCTCGGAACTTTCCGAGTGCAACGGCGCCCACGACATTGTTACGAGCCGTAACAGAAGAATCACTTTTGCTGTCTTTTGCTGGAAAACGGGCTTTGCGGAGAAGTCCTGGCAGCCCGCACTTGCATCCCGGATGCGCAGCCACCACAATGTTGGGCTTTCCGCGCGGCCGTGGAGAAATTGGTAGACTCAGCAGACTTAAAATCTGCCGCCCTTACGGGCTTACGGGTTCGAGTCCCGTCGGCCGCACCAGGCTGGCTGCGGCCGACGCCTCATCCCGCCCTTCCGCTCAGGCCATCAGGTAGCAGAGCGAAGCCCCGCCGACCATCAGGAAGACAAAGAGCACACCAGCCAGGGCGAGCGGCTTGCGCCCCGCGCGCAGCAGGTCGCCGATCCGCGTGTGCAGGCCGATGGCCAGCATGGCGCAGGCAAGCATCCAGTTGTCCAGAGCGATCAGGCCACCCTTCCATTCCTGCGGGACGGCGCCGGCAGAGTTCACTGCCATCACAGCCACGAAGCCGACGGCAAACCACGGCACCGACTTCAGCAGGCCACTCAGGCGCGGAGTACCGCCCTGGGCCTTGGCATCCTTGTTCGGCCACAGGGCCATCACCAGCAGCACCGGGCCGAGTGCCAGCACACGTACCATCTTGGCCACCACGGCGGCGTCTGCGGTGGTGTCGCCGATCATCTTGCCCGCTGCAATCACCTGTGCAACTTCATGCAGCGTCGCGCCGGTGAAGATGCCGAACATGCGCTCACTGACATTCCAGTGCCATGCGCCCGTCACCAGCTCGAACAGGTACGGATAGAGCAGCATGCCCACGGTACCGAACAGCACGACCGTGGCCACGGCAACCGCCGTCTGCTTGTCGTCGGTACGCACCACGGAAGACACCGCGATCGCCGCGGCTGCGCCGCAGATGGCGCTCCCCGAGCTGACCAGGATAGCTTCGCGGCGGCTCAGGCCGAATACTTTTGTACCGATCAACGTACCGAACAGGAGGGTGCCGAGCAGCATGGCAAGCGGTACCACGATGCCGGGCAGGCCGAGCGCGGCGATCGATGCAAACGTCAGCCGCAATCCGTACAGGGCCACGCCAAGACGCAGCAGGTAGTGGCGCGCAATCTGCATGCCGGGGGCCAGCGGTTGCAGCCAGTGCTTGGGCAGCGTGTTGGCTGCGACCATGCCAGCACACATCGCCAGCGTCAGCGCACTGAGGCCATAGCGCGAAATGGCTGGATGGTCGGCCAGGACCATGGCCAGCCACGCCACGCCCCCCAGGGGCAGCAAAGGCAGCAGGCGCTGGTGCCAAGGCAGCACGGCGGCTGAAGAAACCGCCTGGGCGGAGTTGGTAGCGGACACGGATGACATGGCGGCAGGGGTTTTGATTAGGTGTATGAAGCGTACCCCGCCCCCTTTAATCTGCAAAACGGGTAATATCGGTATGAATTACCTGAAATGTCGATATGGATCAGCGACCCCTTCGCCTGACGTTGCGCCAGCTGCAGGTCTTCGTCTCTGTGGCACAGCACGGCAGTACGGTTGCGGCTTCGGACGCCCTCTCGATGTCCCAGTCGGCCGTCAGCGCCTCGCTGGCGGAACTGGAACGTGCGCTCGACGGGCCCCTGTTCGATCGCGTGGCACGGCGCCTGAGCATCAACGAGACCGGGCGACAGTTCTTTCCGCGCGCCCTGTCGCTGATCGACCAGGCACAGGAGCTTGAGCGGTTCGCGACGCAAACCGGGGTGCAACTGCGCATTGCCGCCAGCAATACCATCGGCAGCTATATCCTGCCGGCGCTGATGGCTGGCTTCCGCGCCTCTCAGGGCGGACCATGCCAGCTGGACCTGCGAATCGGCAATACGCGCGACGTATTGCGCTCGCTGCTGCAGTTCGATGCCGACATCGGGCTGGTTGAAGGCGCGAGCCATGAGCGCGAACTGCGCAGCATGCCGTGGTGCGACGACGAGATGGTCGTAGTGGTTGGTCCCTCCCATCCGCTTGCGGCCGCGAATGCGCCGCTCGATGGGTTGCGCGATGCCGAATGGATCGTGCGCGAACCCGGATCCGGCACGCGCGAGATCATTGAGGAAAGACTGATGCCGCTGCTTGGCGAGCTGCGTTTCGCACTGGAACTCGGCAACGCGGAGGCCATCAAGCGCGCGGTGATGAGCGGCTTCGGCGTGAGCTGCCTGTCGCTGCACGTGGTCCGCGATGAACTGGAACGCGGCACGCTGGTGGCGGTGCGACAGGGCCTGCCTCATATCGTCCGTCCGCTGCAATTGGTGGTGCACCAGGACAAGTTCCCGACACGTGGGCTGTTAGCCTTTACCGAATATCTGCGGGTCACCGCCAAACAGGTTGGCGCACAGACATAGACGATGCACAAACGAAAACAGCGCCCGATGGGCGCTGTTTTCCTCAACTGGAGGCGGAGGTCGGAATCGAACCGGCGTACACGGCTTTGCAGGCCGCTGCATAACCACTCTGCCACCCCGCCAGGTGACGTGCTGCTGGATTGTATCCGCATTCACCAAACGCTGCTGGCAGCGCCTGCGGTTACCAACCCAAACAAAAAGGGAAGCGCTGCTTCCCTTCGGGGATGGAGCGGGAGACGAGTCTCGAACTCGCGACCTCAACCTTGGCAAGGTTGCGCTCTACCAACTGAGCTACTCCCGCGTACAACTTTTACTGCTACGAGCCCGACTGCAAGCAGCTGCCTGCCATCCAACCCGGAACCAACCTGGAGCGGGAGACGAGTCTCGAACTCGCGACCTCAACCTTGGCAAGGTTGCGCTCTACCAACTGAGCTACTCCCGCATGGAGATACTTCCTGCCGATCAGCCCTATGAGCTACGCAACTGGCTGCAAATAACAGCTTCTTGCGCTAAACCGGCTTATCTTGCTGCTTTCGTTTGCGTCGTCAGCAGCGAGAACGAGATTATTGCAAAGAACGGTTCCGTTCGTCAACCCCTTTTTGCGCGCAGCATCATTTTTGCGCGCGCGCCTCATTGAGGACACCGGCACGCTCGCGGATCTGCGGCCATGCAAGCTTCATGTAATAGAACATCGACCACAGCGTCAGCACCGCGGCCACGTAGATCATCCATGTGCCCATTACCTGCGCGTCGATGCCGAACAGGCGATCGCCGTAGAGCAGCATCGGGATCGCAATCATCTGCACCGTGGTCTTCAGCTTGCCGAGGAAGTTCACCGCCACGCTTTTGGAAGCGCCGATCTGCGCCATCCACTCCCGCAAGGCCGAGATCGTAATCTCGCGGCCGATGATGACCAGCGCAACCAGGTCCGCCACGCGGCCCAGCGCCAGCAGGGACAGCAACGCGGCCGTGACCATCAGCTTGTCCGCCACGGGGTCCAGGAACGCGCCGAACGCCGAAGTCTGGTTCCAGCGCCGCGCCAGGAAGCCGTCCAGCCAATCCGTGACTGCGGCGATGATGAAGAAGGACGCCGCGGTGACATTCTTCGTGTGCATCGGCAGCCATGCTTCCGGCAGGTAGTACACGCCCACCACGAGGGGAATCATGGCGACGCGCAACCAGGTCAGCAGGATCGGGATATTGAAGGGCATGGGGCTGGAAGACCGACTGGGCAATGGCGAATTCCGCGATTGTCGCCGATTTCGGCGCCAATGCACGCCCGGCGGGTTAAATCGCCGGGTCTAAGGCATCAATGAAGCTGGCGATAGATCTCTTCGGCGAGGACACGGGAAATGCCGTCGACGCTGGCCAGTTCGTCAATGCTGGCCGCCATCACGCCGCGCAGGCCGCCGAAGCGGGTCAGCAGCTTCTGCCGCCGGCGCGCGCCCACGCCCTCGATCTCTTCCAGGCGCGAGGTCGTGCGGGCCTTGGCCCGGCGCGCGCGCATGCCTGTGATGGCAAAGCGGTGCGCCTCGTCCCGGATTTGCGCGACCAGCATCAGCGCCGCGCTGCCCTGACCGAGTTCAAGCGACGGCCTGCCGTCGGCGAACACCAGGGTCTCGAGCCCGACTTTGCGGCCCTCTCCCTTGGCCACGCCGACCAGCAGTCCGATATCGAGACCCAACTCCTCGAACACCTGGCGCGCCACTTCCACCTGCCCCTTGCCGCCGTCGATGAGCACCACGTGCGGCACCGTCGACGACGCCTCGCCGGCAGTGTCAAGCCCGCCCTCCTCCTGCATCTGCTCGACCAGCTTCTGGTATCGGCGGGTCAGCACCTGGCGCATGGCCGCGTAGTCGTCGCCCGGCGTGATGTCCTGGATGTTGTAGCGACGGTACTCGCCGTTCTGCATATCGTGATGGTGAAACACGACGCAGGACGCCTGCGTCGCCTCGCCCGCGGTATGGCTGATGTCGAAACACTCCACGCGCAGCAGCGCCAGGTCTTCCAGGTCGATGCCGATCGTCTCCGCCAGCGCGCGGGTGCGCGCCTCCTGGCTGCCCTGCTCCGCAAGCCGCCGTGCGAGTGCCAGTGCCGCGCCCTGCTGCGCCATTTCCAGCCATGCCTTGCGTTGGCCCTGCGGTTGCCGCACAAGCGCAATCTTGCGCCCCGCATGGAGCGCGAGCGCGTCAAGCAACGCCGCATCGTCGGGCACGTGGCTGACGACGATGATGGGCGGCGCCGCCTGATCCAGGTAGTGCTGCGCCATGAAGGCCGACAGCACGCGCGCCGCGATGCGTTCCACGCCCGGCGGCCCGGCCGGCGCCGGATCGCCTTCCGTGCTCCCGGCACTGTCGTCGCTGTCCTCGACGATCATTGCCGCTTCGTCGGCATGCGCGGGGAAGTAAGCCTTGTCGCCCAGATGGCGGCCGCCACGCACCATGGCCAGGTTGACGCACGCGCGCCCGCCTTCCACGACTACCGCCAGGATGTCGATGTCGCGCGCCTGGCCAACCTCCTCCACCGCCTGCCGCTTGAGCACGGTCGACAGTGCGGCGATCTGGTCGCGCACCGCTGCCGCCTGCTCGAACTCCAGCCGCATGGAATGCTCTTCCATCTTCGATTGCAGCCCCTCCAGCACCTCGGTCTCGCGGCCCTGCAGGAAACGCGCCGCGTTGCCGACGTCGCGCGCGTAGTCCGCCTCACTGATCGCACCGACACACGGGCCCGTGCAACGGTGGATCTGGTGCAACAGGCAGGGTCGCGTCCGGTTGTTGAAGACCGTGTCTTCGCAGGTGCGCAGCTGGAACACCTTCTGCAGGATCTGCATGCTCTCGCGTACCGCGTAGGCGCTTGGGAACGGCCCGAAGTACTGGTGCTTGCGGTCCGTGGCGCCGCGGTAATAGGCCATGCGCGGGAAGCGGTGGCCGGTCAGCTTGAGAAATGGATAGGACTTGTCGTCGCGGAACAGAATGTTGTACCGCGGCGCCAGCGCCTTGATCAGGTTGTTTTCGAGCAGCAGCGCCTCGGCCTCCGTGCGGACCACGGTGGTTTCCATCCGCGCGATCCTGGCCACCATCATGGCGATGCGCGGCGACAGCTGCGTCTTGTTGAAGTAGCTCGATACCCGCTTCTTGAGGTCGCGCGCCTTGCCGACATACAGCACGTTGCCGGCGCTGTCGAAATAGCGGTACACGCCGGGCAGGCCCGGCAGGCGGGCAATGACGGGCTTGGGGTCGAAGGGTTCTGCCGGTGCCGCTTCAGGCGGTTGGGCCGAAGCGTCTGGAAGCTGGTCGGACATGAGGGACGATGACCAAATCGATGTGGCCGGCTCGCGATTCGCGGCAACGGCTCTAAAATCCGAAGTTTAGAGCAATTCACTGCCGCACCCCGCTTTGCCCGCGCTCGCTGCCTTTCCTGCCACCTCTGCCATGCCAATCCGTTCCTGGGACATCTTCTGCACCGTCATCGACAATTTCGGCGATATCGGCGTCTGCTGGCGGCTGGCGCGCCAGCTTGCACAGGAACACGGCCACCTGGTGCGCCTGTGGGTCGATGACCTGCATAGCTTTTCCCGGCTTGCGCCCGCGCTGGACACGACGGCCCGCCAGCAGCACCTGTCCGGCGTGGAAATCCTCACGTGGCGCCCCGGTGGCGATGCCGATGACCGAGCCCGCTTTGCCGACCTTGCCGTCAACGACGCCGTCATCGAGGCGTTTGCCTGCCACTTGCCGGATGCGTTCCTTGCACGCATGGTGGCGCGCGAGCACGCACCGGCATGGATCAACCTGGAATACCTGAGCGCCGAGCCCTGGGTACGCGAGCACCACGGCATGCCTTCGCCGCATCCGCGGCTGCCGTTGATCAAGCACTTCTTCTTTCCTGGCTTCGAGCATGGGACTGGCGGCCTGCTGCGCGAGTCGATGCTGGGCGACCAGCGCGATACGTTCCTGGCCGGACCAGCCGCGCAAGCCGCCCTGTGGCACCGGCTGCAAGTGACGCCCGATGCCAGTGCGCTCAAGGTCAGCCTGTTTTCCTACCAGAACCCCGCGCTGCCCGCGCTGCTCGAGCAATGGCGCGATGGCGCGGAACCGGTCCAGTGCCTGATTCCGCACGGCATGGCGGCGGAGCAGCTGGCGGCATGGTCGGGCGAAACCGCCGCGCCTGGCAAGGCGCTGGTGCGGGGCAACCTGCAGGTCAATATCGTGCCCTTCGTGCGGCAGGAGCACTACGATGAAATGCTGTGGGCCTGCGACCTGAATTTCGTGCGCGGCGAAGACTCGTTCGTCCGTGCGCAGTGGGCGGCGCGGCCGCTCGTGTGGCATATCTACCCGCAGGATGAGGACGCGCACCGCGACAAGCTGGACGCGTGGCTCGGGCTGTTCAGCCGCAGTGGCGTGGACACCGCCGCAGCCCGGGCCCTGGCGGATTTCTGGCACGCCTGGAATGCGTATGGCAATGCACCCGACTGGGCCGCCTTGCGCAGCAAACTGCCCGTGCTGACACAAGCCGCCAGACAATGGCAGACGCGCCTGCTCGGCTTGGGTGACCTGGCGGCAAATCTCGTGGCGTTCTGTGAAAATCGGGTAAAATAGTCGGTTGATTTGATGGCGACCGGGCCGGGTAACCAAGGCTCCCAGCCGGCAGCGCTGCAACGCGCGCCGCAGCGCGGGAACCTGAGCGAACACTGAGCACGGGGTCAGGCGCGCGTGGGCACGGGCCCAACAGGCGCCAAAACGGCAAGGCGACAGGGCTTCCTGCAGGCCGCGCCTCCGCCACACCTCGCCATACCAATTTCCGAGACTTTCTTTTTCAGGAAAACAGTTCAGATGAAAATCGCACAGGAACTCCGCGTCGGCAACGTGTTCATGATGAACGGCGCCCCGATGGTTGTGCAGAAGGCCGAGTACAACAAGTCGGGCCGCAACGCCGCCGTGGTCAAGATGAAGTACAAGAACCTGCTCACCGAAGCCCCGGGCGAATCGGTGTTCAAGGCTGACGACAAGTTCGAAGTCGTGGTGCTCGAGCGCCGCGAATGCACCTACTCGTACTTCGCCGACCCGATGTACGTGTTCATGGACGCTGACTACAACCAGTACGAAGTCGAGCAGGACAGCATGGGCGACTCGCTGAACTACCTCGAAGACGGCATGGCCGTGGAAGTGGTCTTCTACAACGACAAGGCGATCTCGGTCGAAATGCCCACCACGCTGGTGCGCGAAATCGTCTACACCGAGCCGGCTGTCAAGGGCGATACTTCGTCGGGCAAGGTATTGAAGGGCGCCAAGATCAACACCGGTTTCGAACTGCAAGTGCCGCTGTTCTGCAACATCGGCGACAAGATCGAAATCGACACCCGCACCGGCGAATACCGCAGCCGCGCCAACTAAGCGCACGGCTCGCCCCCGCCGCACCAGCGGGGCCGGTAACGGAAAAAGGCAGCCCCGGCTGCCTTTTTTGCTGTCCGCCGCAAACGCGGCCGCCCGTTCAGGCGATCAGGTCGTGCTCCTTCAGCAGGCGCAGCGCGGCACGATACTCCCCCTCCTGCTGCAGCTTGTTCCAGTCGAGCGGCTTGCGGCGCGCGAAAAGCTTGCGGATGCGGCGCTGCGAAGTCTTGTCGATGCCGGCATCCAGTTCGGCCAGCAACTGATCGGCACGCTCGGGGTGGTTGCAGATCAGCACCATGTCACAACCGGCGGCGAGCGCGGCACGCGCGGCTTGCGTGACATTGCCGGCCACGCTGGCCCCTTCCATGCTCAGGTCGTCACTGAAGATGACACCCTCGAAGCCCAGCTGCGCGCGCAGGATGTCCTGCAGCCAGAACGGCGAGAAGCCCGCCGGATTGGGGTCGACCTTCGGGTAGATCACGTGCGCGGGCATGACCGACGCCAGCGACAGGCCCATCCAGTCGTACGGGCGCGCGTCCTGTGCAAGGATCTCTTCCAGGGGCCGCTCGTCCACGGGAATCGCGACATGCGAGTCAGCCTCGACATAACCATGGCCTGGGAAATGCTTGCCGCAGTTGCTCATGCCCGCCAGCAACAGCCCATGGTTCAGGTGGCCCGCCAGCATGGTGACCACGCGCGGGTCGGCGTGGAAAGCACGGTCGCCGATCACGGCGCTGCGGCCGTAGTCGAGGTCCAGCACCGGCGTGAAGCTCAGGTCGATATCGCAGGCGCGCAGCTCGGCGGCCAGCACGTAGCCGCAGCTCACCGCGGCCTTGGTGGCAGCGAGCACGTCGCGATCCCAGAGCGCGCCCAGCTTGCTCATGGCAGGCAGGTGCGTAAAACCATCGGTCTTGCAGCGTTGCACACGCCCGCCTTCATGGTCGATGCAGATCAGCACGTCGTCGCGAATGGCGCGAATGGCGCGGGTCAGCGCCAGCAGTTGCGCACGCGATTCGAAATTGCGCGCAAACAGGATCACGCCGCCGGTCAGCGGGTGTGCAATGCGGCGCGCGTCTTCGGCATCGAGCTGCTTGCCGACGACGTCGAGCACCACCGGTCCCGGCCGTTTGCCGGAGAGCTTCTTGGTCATGGATATGGTTCGAGGCTAGGCTGGATTTTCCGGGATGGCCGCATGGCCGCCCCGCTCGGCGATTGCGAAGGCAACCGCGTAGTCATGCTCATCACTGACACTGACACGTATCGTCAGGCCGCGTTCCCGGACCCATTGGGCGAGTTCGCCGTGACATATCGGTGTCGGCTCGCCCGATGGCAGGTTCATCAGTTCCATCGCGCGCCAGGTCATCGGCCAGCGCATGCCGAGTCCGATCGCCTTGGAGAAGGCTTCCTTGGCGGCAAAGCGCGTTGCCAGGAAAGCCAGGCCGCGCCGCTCCGAGCGCGCCTTGCGCGCGTGGTACTTGACCAGCTCGTCCGGCCCCAGCACCTTCTCGGCGAAACGGCCGCGCGTGCGCTCCATCACGCCCTGGACGCGCGCGATCTCGATGATGTCGGTGCCGACGCCGTAGATCACGCCGGGCTGCCTGCAGCGGGATAGCGGGTACCCAGGCGCGCGGCCACCATGATGGCCTTCATCTCGCGCACGGCGTTCTGCCAGCCGGCGAACACCGCGTGCGCAACGATCGCGTGGCCGATGTTCAGTTCCTTGATGCCCGGTAGCGCGGCGATGGGCTGCACGTTCGTGTAGTGCAGGCCGTGGCCCGCATTCACCACTAGGCCATGACGGATGCCGGCATCGACGCCATCGGCAATGCGGCGGAACTCGACGGCCTGCTCGTCGGGCGTATGCGCATCGGCATAGCGTCCGGTGTGCAGTTCGATCACCGGTGCGCCGCAGGCTGCGGCAGCGGCGATCTGGTCGGCATCGGCGTCGATGAAAAGCGACACGCGGATACCCGCCGCGGCCAGTTGCCTGCATGCCGCACTGACCTGCTCGAAGCGCCCCGCCACGTCCAGGCCGCCTTCGGTGGTCACCTCCTCGCGCCGTTCGGGCACGAGGCATACGTCCTGCGGACGGATCTCGCAGGCAATGTCGAGCATCTCCTGCGTAATCGCGCATTCGAGATTCATGCGCGTGGTCAGTTGCGGACGCAGCGCGCGCACATCGGCGTCGCGGATATGGCGGCGGTCTTCGCGCAGATGCAGCGTGATCAGGTCCGCGCCGGCCTCCTCGGCCTGCAGCGCAGCCTGGATCGGGTCGGGATACACCGTGCCGCGCGCATTGCGCAGCGTGGCAACGTGGTCGATGTTGACGCCAAGGTCGATGACGCCCGGATTTGCGTGGAAGATCATGCTTGCGGAATCAGCAATGGGCCGGTAGCCCGGCAGGTCAGAGGTAGTGCAGGTCGATCAGGATCTGCCGCGTCTTGAGCGGCGCACCCTGCAGATAATAATGCAGAAGGAAGCGCATCAGCGCGCGGCTTTGCAGCGCGGTCTGCGCGCGCCCGTAATCGTCCTGCGACATGTCCAGCAAGGTCTGGCCCGAGACCACGGGCCACGACGACGGGTCGCTCGGCTGGGCCCTGCGCACGCCGCGCTCGGGCTGGTAGACATAGTCCAGGCCAGGCTGCACGCTCTCGCCGGTGCTCAGGCACTGGTCGAAGGCCACGGCGAAACCCGTTTCCTGCAGCAGCACGCGCTCGAAACTGCGCAGCACCAGGCCCGCGGGCTCCCCATGCGCCAGGCGCGTGAGCGTGGCCATGTAGTGGCGGAACAGCGCCGGATGGCCGTCTTCGCGCGGGCAGAACCGCATCAGCAGCTCATTGAGGTAGAACGCGGACAGCAGCGCGTCGCCGGACAGCGGCGGCATGCCGCCGACCCATTCGGCGCGCGTCAGCGTCTTGACCTCGCCACGGCCGCTCCAGGAGAGGGAAATCGGATGAAAGTGCTGCAGCACCGGGCGCAGGGAGGAATGCGGCCGCTTGGCACCCTTGGCAACCATCGACAGCCGGCCGTGGTCGCGGGTGAATACATCGAGTATCAGGCTGGTTTCGCGATACGGCCACGCGTGCAGCACGAAGCCCGGTTGCTCCGACACGCGGGACTCGCTGCGCGCCGGAACGATCCGCATGGCCCGATCCATCATCGCACGACCGGCGGCATCGGCCATACCCGGCAGCGCGCGGTTGTCGAGCAACTCGGCGGCTTCGTCCACTACCGGATCGGCGCGGCGGGCCTTGGCGGGCCAGCGCGCGAACTCAGGCATCTTGCTCACTCGTAGCCGTAGGCGCGCAGTCCGGCTTCGTTGTCGGCCCAGCCGCTCTTCACCTTGATCCACATTTCCAGGTAGACCTTGCCGTCGAAGAGCTTTTCCATGTCGAGGCGCGCCTCGGTGGAAATCTGCTTGAGCTTGTTGCCCTTGTTGCCGATGATCATGGCCTTGTGCGCGTCGCGCTCGACCAGGATGGTGGCGAACACACGGCGCAGGCGCCCTTCCGTCTCGAACTTGTCGATGATGACGGTACTCGTGTACGGCAGTTCGTCACCGGTCCAGCGGAACACCTTCTCGCGGATGATCTCCGAGGCCAGGAAACGCTCGCTGCGATCGGTCATCGCATCCGTGTCGTACATCGGCTCGCCTTCCGGCAGGTAGGGGCGGATGATCTCGAACAGGCGCGCGATATGGTCGCGCGTCTTGGCCGACATCGGCACCACCTCGCGGAACGGAAAGAGCTGCCCCATCTTTTCCAGGAAGGGCATCATCACCGCGGCACGGTCGTCGCCGGTCACACGGTCGAGCTTGTTCGTCACCAGCAGCACTGGCGTGTTCTTCGGCAGCAGCGCCAGCACCTTTTCATCATCCGTGCCATAGTAGCCGGCCTCGACCACGAACAGCACCAGGTCCACCGACGACAGCGTGGACGTGACCGCGCGGTTGAGCGAGCGGTTCAGCGCACTGGCGTGGCGAGTCTGGAAGCCGGGCGTGTCGACGAACACATACTGCGCATCCTCGGTGGTCTGGATGCCGACGATGCGATGGCGCGTGGTCTGTGCCTTGCGCGACGTGATACTGATCTTCTGGCCGACCAGCGCGTTCATCAGCGTGGACTTGCCGACATTGGGACGGCCGACGATGGCCACGGTGCCGCAGCGAAACGCCTCGGCTGGGGTATCCGCGGCAGGCTGCTGCGGATGATTGGATTCGGTCATTCCTTCAACCTGAGAGACAACTGTGGGTCCTGCGGCACCGGCTGCTTGCGCGTCTTGCCGGTACGCTCGGCGCGGCTGCGCTTGAGCAGCTGCGGCACCAGCTTCTGGACTTCATCGAGCGCCAGCTTGGCCGCCGCCTGCTCCGCTGCACGGCGCGAGGCACCGGTGCCGAACACCCGGACTTCCAGTTTAGGCACCATGCACTCGACTTCAAACTGCTGGCTGTGCGCGGCGCCGTGAGTGGCGATTACGTTATATTGAGGCAAGGCAATCTTGTGGCCTTGCAGGTATTCCTGGAGCAGCGTCTTGGCGTCCTTGCCAAGCGTGCGTGGATCCACCTGCTCCAGGATGGGGATATACAGCTTGCGGATCAGCGAGCGCGCGGCCTCGAAGCCCGAGTCCAGGAACACGGCGCCGACGATGGCTTCCAGCGCATCGGCAAGGATCGAGGGACGACGGAAACCGCCGCTCTTCAACTCGCCTTCGCCCAGGCGCAGCGCCTCGGAGAGCTGCAGCATCTGGGCGATCTCGTACAACGCCTGCTGCTTGACCAGATTGGCGCGCACGCGGGACAAGTCGCCTTCATCCAGCTTGCCAAACATGCCGAACAGCATGTCTGCCACAGCGCAGTTCAACACCGAATCCCCAAGGAATTCCAGGCGTTCGTTGTGCTGGGCGCTGTGGCTGCGGTGCGTCAGCGCCTGCTGCAGCAACTCAGGCTTGCTGAAGCGGTAGCCGAGACGTTGCTGCAAGGCGTCGAGGTTCATATCAATGCTGCGTTCCCGAATAGCTAATCAGTAGGCTCAATGGACCGTAGACGGGGACCTCGGTCCGGTAGGCAAAATCGACCGACTGGATCGTTCCGTTCTCGTCTTCGCGGATCTGGAGGTCTTCACCTCGCACCGCGGCAATCCGGTCGATGCTTGCCTGTTTATCAAAATACTCCACCACCTCTCGCTTGTTGGTGGCCTTCTGCTTGGCGTAGCTGGCAGCGCGCTTGACGGAAAAATACTCCGTCAGGCTCGGTATTGCCCTCAGTGCGGGCAGCGCAATGCCGATCACGAAAAAAATCACCACCAGCAGCGTCCAGAGGGAAAACCCCTGCGCCCGCCGTCGGCCCGGGCTAACCCGTCCCCGGCCATCATTCCTGACCCGACCCAATTGCCCCATCTGACCCATTTGCGCTTCCCTCTTCTAGTTGAGCGTTCTTGCGCCGCGCGGGTGTTTTATTTGAATGCCCCGACGCGCCCGAAATTACCGAGGTTCATCCAGATCACGAAGGCCTTGCCGACAATATTCTGGTCCGGCACGAATCCCCAATAGCGGGAATCCAGGCTGTTATCGCGATTGTCACCCATCACGAAATAGTGACCTGCGGGCACCTTGCAGGTCACGCCCTGCTGATTGTAAGTGCAGTTTTCCCGGAACGGGAAATCAGGATCAGCGCCGGCAACAAACGCCGGCCGGTCCACGTCGTTCAGGATGCCATGCTCCACGCCACCCGGCAGCTTCTCGGTGAAATGCTTGGAATAGGCCAGGCGCTCCTCGTCGAGATAATCGGGCAGCGGCGTGTAGTCGGCCGGCTTGCCATTGATGGTCAGGTGCTTGTTCGAATACTGGACCACGTCGCCGGGCACACCGATGACACGCTTGATGTAGTCGAGCGACGGATCTTTCGGGTAACGGAACACCATAACGTCGCCGCGCTGCGGCTCGCCAACGTCAACGACTTTCTTGTTCACCACCGGCAGGCGAATACCGTAGTCGTACTTGTTGACCAGGATGAAATCGCCGATCAGCAAAGTGGGAATCATCGAACCGGACGGAATCTTGAACGGCTCCACCACGAAGGAGCGCAGCACGAACACTGCCAGGATGACCGGGAAGAAGCTGGCAGAGTATTCGAGCCACCATGGCTGGCGCAGCTTTTCCTCCGCCAGGCGCTTGCGCGTGGAATCGATCTCGCCGGATCCGAAACGGCCCTGCAGGTCCGACTGGCGCGAATCGAATTCGGCCAGCGCCAGGCGCGCCGAAGCGCGCCGCTGCCGCTCAAACACAAGCTTGTCCGCGATCCACGCGATACCCGTGATCACCACCAGCACAAAAAGGATCAGTGCAAAATTCATGACGGCTTCTGGTTCTTGGATGTCCTGCTACAGCTTCTTCTTCTGCCACTGCGCCATTTGCGCCGCGGTCCCGTTCCTGCCTGTGCAGCCGCTTACTTGTCGTCGACCTGCAGGATGGCAAGGAACGCCTCCTGTGGAATCTCGACGGTGCCGACCTGCTTCATGCGCTTCTTGCCGGCCTTCTGCTTTTCGAGCAGCTTCTTCTTGCGCGAAATATCGCCGCCGTAGCACTTGGCCAGCACGTTCTTGCGCAGCGCCTTGACGTTCTCGCGCGCAATGATGTTGGAGCCGATCGCGGCCTGGATTGCCACGTCGTACATCTGGCGCGGAATGATCTCGCGCATTTTCGCCGCCACTTCGCGGCCGCGGTATTGCGAGTTGGAACGGTGCACGATGACTGACAGCGCATCGACCTTGTCGCTGTTGATCAGGATATCGACCTTGACCACGTCGGACGGGCGATATTCCTTGAACTCGTAGTCCATCGAGGCATAACCGCGCGATACCGACTTCAGGCGGTCGAAGAAATCCATCACGATTTCCGCCATCGGGATCTCATAGGTCAACTGCACCTGCTTGCCGTGGTAGCTCATGTTGATCTGCGTACCGCGCTTCTGCGTGCACAGCGTAATCACCGAGCCGACATATTCTTGCGGCATATACAGGTTGACCGTGACGATCGGCTCCAGGATGGCCTCGATCCGGCTCGGGTCGGGCATCTTGGCCGGGTTCTCCACCGTCACCGTGGTGCCGTCGCGCATCTGCACCTGGTACACCACGGTCGGCGCCGTGGTAATCAGGTCCATGTCGAACTCGCGCTCCAGGCGCTCCTGCACGATTTCCATGTGCAGCAGGCCGAGGAAGCCGCAGCGGAAGCCGAAGCCCAGCGCCTGCGACACTTCCGGCTCGAACATCAGCGAGGCATCGTTCAGGCGCAGCTTTTCCAGCGATTCGCGTAGCGCCTCATACTGGTTGGCCTCGACCGGATACAGGCCGGCGAACACCTGTGGCTTGACTTCCTTGAAACCCGGCAGCGGCGCCTCGGCCTTGCGCGCGACCGTGGTAATGGTGTCGCCGACCTTGGCGGCCTTCAGTTCCTTGATGCCGGCGATGACGAAGCCCACCTGGCCCGCGGTCAGCGCGTCGCGCTGCACGGACTTCGGCGAGAACACGCCGACCTGCTCCACGAGATGCTGGGCGCCGGTGGCCATCAGCAGCGCCTTGTCCTTCGGACGCAGCGTGCCATTGACCACGCGCACGAGCATGACCACGCCGACGTAGTTGTCGAACCACGAATCGATGATCAGCGCCTGCAATGGCGCGTCGGCATCGCCCTTGGGCGGCGGTACCTTGGCGATCAGCGCCTCGATCACGTCTTCCACGCCCTGGCCGGTCTTGGCCGAGCACGGCGTGGCATCCTGCGCGTCGATGCCGATGACGTCCTCGATTTCCTGGATGGCATTGGCCGGGTCGGCCTGCGGCAGGTCGATCTTGTTGAGCACCGGCACCACTTCCACGCCGAGCTCGATCGCGGTGTAGCAATTGGCCACGGTCTGCGCCTCGACCCCCTGCGAAGCGTCGACCACCAGCAACGCGCCTTCGCAAGCCGACAGCGATCGGCTCACTTCGTAACTGAAGTCGACGTGCCCCGGCGTGTCGATCAGGTTCAGGTTGTAGACCTTGCCGTCACGGGCCTTGTAGGTCAGCGCGGCCGTCTGCGCCTTGATGGTGATGCCGCGCTCCTTCTCGATATCCATCGAGTCGAGGACCTGGGCCTCCATTTCGCGATCGGACAGCCCCCCACACAGCTGAATGATCCGGTCGGCCAGGGTGGATTTCCCATGGTCGATATGGGCGATGATCGAGAAATTGCGAATATGGTCCATCTAATCTTCGGGCAAGCGCCAGTGTCTTCGCCCTGGCAGCAGCGGATTCGTGAACGGCCCGCCGCGGGCGCTCTCATAGGGAACGCCCGTGGGAAGGCCGCGGGTCTTGGGGCGCGGATTTTGCGCCAAACTGGAATTTTACCGGATTTTCAATGACTTCCGGGCCGTGAATGGGCGAATTGCCGGGCCCTTATGCGCGACCGGATGTGGCTGTTCCGGCGCACGCCTGTGCCGCAAGCCATGTGCGGACCGCCAGGGCGTCCAGGAAGTAGTGGCAAAGTTCGCGGGGCCCTTCCGGTCCCATTGCGACCAGCACAGGCACGCGCTCGCCGAAACGGGACTCCAGCTCCAGATCGGCGTCCACATCCACTTCGTGGACGATAAACGGGAATTCGCGCTGGAGCGGCTCCAGCGCGACCCGCATATCCTCACACAGATGGCAATACGTCCTGCCGTACAACGTGAGCTGCAGCATGTCGGACGATCAGCGGGCGGCAGTGGCTCCCGGACGCAGCGTCAGGACCTGGGTCGCATCGCCACGGCGCACGAACACGGCGGCAATACGATTCTTGTCCAGCCCTTTGACCAGATCGTTGAACTGGCGCGCGCCGGTCACATCGGTATCGCCCAGGCGCAGGATGATATCGCCCGGACGAATACCGGCACGCATGGCCGGGCCATCCGCGACTTCGACCTCCACCCCCGACTTCACCTTCAATTCCTTCAGGCGGGCATCCGGAATGTCGTTGACGATCAGCCCCAGCGCATTGGGCTTGGGCGCCTGGGCGATACTCTCGTCCTTGGACGACGGCGTGCTGCGGGCCTTCGCGCGGGTTTCCGGCTCCAGCTCCGTCACCGTGATCGTTACGTCGCGCGTAGCGCCCTTGCGCCACAGCTGCAACGGCACCTTCGTACCCGGCTTGGTATCGCCGACCATGCGCGGCAGGTCGGACGCCTTTTCGATCTCGCGGCCGTTGAACTTCAGGATGATGTCGCCCGGCTCGATGCCGGCTTTCTCCGCCGGACCGCCCGGCTCGACGCTGCCGACCAGCGCGCCGCGCGCACGGCCGAGGCCAAGCGAATCAGCCACCTCCTTGGTCACATCGCCGATCGCCACGGCAATCCGCCCGCGCGTGACGCGACCCGAGAGCTTCAGCTGTTCGGTGACGCGCATCGCCTCGTCGATCGGAATGGCGAACGAAATGCCCATGTAGCCGCCGCTGCGGCTGTAGATCTGCGAGTTGATGCCAATGACCTCGCCACGCAGATTGATCAGCGGCCCACCCGAGTTGCCGGGGTTGACCGCCACGTCAGTCTGGATGAACGGCAGGTAATCGCCGGTATCCCGGCCCTTTGCCGACACAATGCCGGCCGTCACGCTGTTATCCAGACCGAACGGCGACCCGATCGCAAGTACCCACTCGCCCGCGCGAACCTTGTCGGAGTCTCCCAGTACCAGCCGAGGCAGACCCGTCGCATCGATCTTGAGCAGTGCGACGTCCGTGCGCTTGTCGGCGCCGATCAGCTTGGCCTTGAATTCGCGCTTGTCGGGCAGCGTGACGTAAATGGTTTCCGCATCCGCCACCACGTGAGCATTGGTCATCACGTAGCCGTCCTGGCTGATGATGAAGCCTGAACCGACACCGCGGCTCTGCTCCTCGCCCTGCGGCGGCTGACCCTGCGGCGGCTGGCCGCGCCGTGGCGCGCCCGGCGCCGGGGCACCTGGCATCGGAACGCCAAAGAAGCGCCGGAAGAACTCGGCCATCTCATCGTCTTCACTGCCCTGGCCGCCGCGCGAGCGCACGCGTTCGGTGGTCCGGATATTGACCACGGCCGGGCTGGCCTTTTCCACAAGGTCGGTGAAGTCGGGCAGGTTGTAGTTGGAAGCCGCGGCCTGGGCGTGGCCCACTTCGGCAACGGCCGGGCCGAGAATCAACATGGCAGCCATGACCACGGCACGCGCCAGGGCTGGGGATCTGAACGTCATCGACAACTCCCGGGATTCAGCAAATGATGAGGTACTGATTGGGACAAGAAGCCGGGAGCCGCCCACTAGGCGGGCCGAAGCGAGGGCGAGAGAAGCCCCGCATCCGGCACTTGTACGCACTCAGTGTAACGCCTTGGGAGGGCGATATTCCACGGCCGACGCGAACTGCCGTACCGTGCTGGCGGGCACCTCGCCCACCACAGTGATCCAGTAATCCGAAATACGGCGCACCACAACCTGCGTGGCGCCAAGCGACGCGACCCCTTCACGGCGTACGCGCTGCTCGGACACGGGTTCGATGAACACTGACAATCCGGTCAGCCCGTCGCTGTACACCACCTGAAGCACCTCGAATACCTGCCCGCGCCCGTTACCCTGCGCAGGCGCGCGCAGTTCGCCGAGCGGACGGCGCACTTCGCGGATCTTCTGAAAGCCCTTCAATGGCACAGTGATGTTCCAGCCTTCGTCCGCTACGTTGGTCGGCTGATAATTGACCTCATAGTGATTCCAGGAGCTGGAATTCTTGATCGCCCCCAGAATGCGCTGCTTGTCGGATGGCACGCCGATATCGACCTGCGAAAAGGCAACCTGCTCCAGCACCTTGCCGCCTTCGCCGATGGTCTGCGCGCGCATCAGCAGGCCCGAATTCTTCTCGGCCCACAAGCGTACGGCATAGCGTGCCGTGTCGTGCGGCTCCAGCGAAAACACCTCGCATTCCACCCCGGCCACACGTTCGCCGGGCAGCTTGCGCATGTCGTAGAGATCGAGCACATCGCTCTTGTTGGTGGCCAGCAGCGCCGGGAAGCGGTCCTTCGCCTCCTGCTTCTCCACCACCACCAGCTTGGCTTCGGGAATCAGGCTGTGGACCACGTCATTCTGCCGCAGCACTTCGCGCGGCTTGCCGTCCAGCGTTTCCAGGCGTTCATACTCGTTGTGCACGAGATCGCTGTAGTGCTGGATCTTGGACGCATGCATCACGCTGCCGCGCTGGTAGATCAGCGTGCCAACATAGTTCTCGCGCTGCGCGGCGCGGTGAATCTTGCTGAGCCAGGCGGAGGCATCGCGCCGGTTCAGCGAACTGTCCGAGGGCTGGGCCGTTGCCGCCGCCGCGCTCAGACACAAGGCCAGAAAAAAGGACCTACGCAGGGCCCTCATTCTCGGTGCGCCCGCTACGTTGGCGGGCGACCATCCTTTGTGCATGTCCGGCATTATTCCTGCGAATTGTCCTGAGAGAAGTTGGCGCCGTTGGCGACCGTACGCATGGTCGGCACGAACGCCTCTGTTGCGACCGAGGTGCGATGGGCACGCAGGTATTCGTCCAGCCGGGGATCGCGGATCATCTGGGTGCTTTCCGCCGCGACGGTAACGAGGTTCGCGGGCTTGGCGGCCGCAGGCTGGTCGGCTCGCGCGACCACGGCATCAGGCGTGCCCAGGTCAGCCGGTCCGCGCAGTTGCGGCACCACGACCCAGCTTACTGCCGCCACCGCCGCGGCGATGGCCGTGCCGGGCATGACACGACGCACCCAGGACGGACGCACCAACAGGCGCTGACGTATGCCCGCGGCCTGGGCCACAGCCGGCACTAGCACATGAGGTTCGTCGTCCAGACGCGAGGAGAAGCGGGCAAGGAAATCGTCGGTCGAACCCGCATGACTCAGTTCTTCCGAGCGCAGCGTATCGCCGATCATCTGGAACACCGTCCAGTTCGCCATGCCGGTTTCGCTCTTGGCGAGCGCCACCACGGCATCGACCTCATGCGGCGACAGCTCGCCATCCATCAGGACGGAGATCTGCTCCGCCGCTTCGACTACATGAACCGACTGCTTATGAGCCTGACCCATTTCCCACCCCAAGACATTCCAATTCCATTGAACACCGATAATCCCGTCACTTGCTGTCGCTTATCGATGCAGGAACAGGCTGCAACGCTGGCCGCACGACATTCTTCTCACTACCATCGCTTGCCCTCTGCCGTTCCCAGCAGCGGGCGCAATTTCTCGGCAATCGCCTCGCGCGCACGGAAGATGCGCGACCGCACCGTCCCGATCGGGCAACCCATCGCCTCGGCGATTTCCTCATAGCTGAGGCCTTCGATCTCGCGCAGGGTGATGGCGGTACGCAATTCTTCCGGTAGTGCCTCCATGGCGCGGTTCACCGTCTCGGCAACCTGGCGCGTGTGAAGCATCGACTCCGGCGTATTGATATCCCTTAGTTGCTCACCGTCCGCAAAAGTTTCAGCCTCTTCCGTATCGATGTCGCTGGACGCCTCGGGCCGCCGGCCCTGGATAGCCAGGTAGTTCTTCGCCGTGTTCACGGCGATCCGGTACAGCCACGTGTAGAAGGCGGATTCTCCGCGGAACTGGGGCAAGGCACGGTACGCCTTGATGAAGGCATCCTGCGCCACATCCTCGACCTCGGCGGGATCCCTCACGAGGCGCGAAATCAGGCGGATGATCTTCCGGTGGTACTTTGCCACCAGCAGCTCAAAGGCCCGCTTGTCGCCCTGCTGGACGCGTTCAACTAGGAGCTGATCGGCTTCGCGTTCGCTCACGTATGGCTCACCTGCAGTGTATCTCTTGGTTTGGTCGTCACGACGAACGTTGTATTTTACCTACGAACCACCGAGCGTCCGGTGCTTCAAAGTGCATCCTGTGACCGCTGCCTAACAATAACGTTCCCGATCACTTTGCGCAGGCTGCACCGCTCGCGCACTCGCCAACGCCAGCCTGGCCATGCGCACCACACGCGACGAGCGCGCCTGAAAAGGCAATACCAGCAGCCCGCGGCGTCTGCCGGGGCCGTATGCCAGGCACAGCAAAAGAATGCCGCCGATATTCCAGCTGCCCGTCACGATGGCGGTTTCGCTACCGGCACCGGGCCTGCGCACTACGACGCGGGGCATGCCGTACCGCTGTGGCGACGGCAATACTGCGGAACATGACTGCCCGGTCCATGACCACCAGCCGCGCGAAGCCCGGATCAGCAGGACGAGCGCGCCCAGCCACGCCACACAAATCAAGAGGGAGAAAACGCCGCCCGGCCCGTAGCGGCCTGGCTCGCCCAGGCACAGCCGTGCCATCAGGCTCAGTGCAACTGCCTCGCCGGCCCAAAAAACAAGCAAGGCCCACTGCAAGCGAGTGAGCCCGCCAGGTCGAAGGCCGGCGAGGCGCTTCCGTAGCACCGGATCAGGCGCGGCGGAAGACAAGCGTGCCGTTGGTGCCACCGAAGCCGAAGTTGTTCTTCACGGCTACATCGATCTTCATTTCACGTGCCGTGTTGGCCACGTAATCCAGGTCGCATTCCGGATCCTGGTTATCGATGTTGATGGTCGGCGGCGACACCTGATGATGCAGGGCCAGCACGGTAAAGACCGATTCCAGGCCGCCGGCGCCGCCCAACAGGTGGCCGGTCATCGACTTGGTCGAATTCACAACCATCTTGTAGGCTTGGTCGCCAAAGGCCGCCTTGATGGCGTCGGATTCGTTCTTGTCGCCAAGCGGGGTCGACGTGCCGTGCGCGTTCAGGTACTGGACCTGGTCCGCATTGATGCCGGCATCCCGGAGCGCGTTGACCATGCAGCGGCGCGGGCCGTCCATGTTCGGCGCGGTCATGTGGAAAGCGTCTCCGCTCATGCCGAAGCCCACGAGTTCGGCATAGATACGCGCACCGCGCGCCTTAGCCGATTCGTACTCTTCCAGCATCATGACGCCAGCGCCCTCGCCCAGCACGAAGCCGTCGCGATCCTTGTCCCACGGACGCGAAGCCGCAGCCGGATCGTCGTTGCGCGTCGACAGGGCTCGCGCGGCAGCGAAGCCGCCAATGCCCAGCGGCGACACCGTCGACTCGGCGCCGCCAGCCAGCATGGCGTCGGCATCGCCGGCCTGAATCAGGCGGGCGGCCAGGCCGATGCTGTGCAGGCCGGTCGTGCACGCCGTCACCACGGCGAGGTTCGGACCCTTCAGCCCGTGCATGATCGACAGGTGACCCGAGATCATATTGATGATCGAGCCCGGCACGAAGAACGGCGAGATGCGGCGCGGACCCCGCTCGGTCAGCGTGGCATGCGTGTCCTCGATCATCGGCAGGCCACCAATGCCCGAGCCCACCAGCACGCCGACGCGCTCGGCGTTGGCCTCGGTCACTTCCAGGCCGCTATCCTTCAGCGCCTGTGCGCCGGCCGCGATGCCGAAGTGGATGAAGGTATCCATATTGCGGGCTTCCTTGGCGGGGATGTAATCCTCGGCATTGAAGCCCTTCACTTCACCGGCAAAGTGCACGGAAAGCGCGGAATGATCGAACTTGGTGACGGTGGCGATGCCGGACTTGCCGGCAACCAGGTTGGCCCAGCCTTCGGCAACCGTGTTTCCGACCGGAGACACAAGGCCAAGCCCAGTGACAACGACGCGACGACGGCTCACTATGATTTCCTACGGGTGCGTGATGCAGGATCAGAAACAAATGCTGGCGGCAACTCTGACCAGCAGGTCAGCGCCGCGCAGCGCGCTTCTTGATTCTGCGTCTTCGAACAGACGAAAGCCACAGAAAACAGCAAGGCGCCACCGCAATGGTGCGCCCACCCGCCTTCTGTGGCTCGGAATTCAGATACGACTGGCTCAGGCCTTGACGTGCGCGGTGGCGTAGTCGATAGCCTGCTGCACGGTCGTGATCTTCTCGGCTTCCTCATCAGGAATTTCCATGCCGAATTCATCTTCCAACGCCATCACGAGTTCAACCGTGTCGAGCGAGTCCGCACCGAGATCGTTCACGAACGACGATTCGTTCTTGATGTCTGCCTCGGCCACGCCAAGCTGTTCTGCCACGATTTTCTTGACGCGTTGTTCGATATTGTCCATGTAACCCTCCAGGGAAGTTCGACAAAAAGTGGGCGCATTTTAGCAGGTTTGAGGCGTCAGAAATGCCGCCTGCCAAGCTTTGCAAGGATCGCGCCCGATTGGTTCGGAAAACTACTACTTCAGGCAGCTTCTTCCTTCTTCTTCTCCGAAAAAGCCGCCCAAAAATCCATTAATTCATGTACATGCCGCCGTTCACATGCAGCGTGGTGCCGGTGATATAGGCCGCCTGCGGACCCGCCAGGAAGGCCACCGCATTGGCGATATCTTCCGGCTGCCCCAGGCGGCCGAGCGGAATCTGCTGCTTGAGCGAAGCATGCTGCTCTTCGGACAGCGCCTTGGTCATGTCGGTATCGATAAAGCCCGGCGCGACGCAATTGACCGTCACGTTTCGGCTGCCGATTTCGGCGGCCAACGACCGGGTCATGCCCGCCACGCCTGCCTTGGCAGCCGAGTAGTTCATCTGGCCCGGGTTGCCCACGGAGCCCACTACCGAAGTGATATTGATGATGCGGCCCTGGCGCGCCTTCATCATCGGGCGCAGCACTGCGCGCGACAGGCGGAAAACCGAGGTCAGGTTGGTCTGGATGACCGCCAGCCAGTCCTCGTCCTTCATGCGCATGGCGAGCTGGTCCTGCGTGATACCGGCATTGTTGACCAGCACGCTGATGCCGCCGTGGCCCTTCACGATCTCGTCGATCAGGGCATCGCAGGCGGCAGCGTCATTCACATTCAGCACCGCGCCCTTGCCCTTCAGTCCTTCGGCGCCAAGGTATTCGGTGATGCCCGCAGCACCAGACTCGCTGGTGGCGGTGCCGATCACAGTGGCACCCTGGCGGGCCAGCTCCAGCGCGATGGCGCGGCCGATGCCACGCGAGGCGCCAGTGACGAGCGCGATCTGGTTGTCGAGGAGTTTGGTCATGCGAATTGTCCTTTCTTGCGATCGCTTACTTCAGCAGCGCCAGGGTTTCCTGCAGCGAGGCAGGATCGAAGATCGCGCCGCCAACCAGGTTGCCGTCGATGCGCTTGGTCATGCCAGCCAGCACCTTGCCCGGACCGCATTCGATCACGTGCGTGACGCCTTCGGCGGCCATCTTCTGCACGCATTCCACCCAGCGCACCGGCGCGGCGGCCTGGCGCACCAGCGCGTCCTTGATGGCGTCCGGATCGTTGACGATGGCGACATCCACGTTGTTGACCAGCGGAATGGCAGGGGCCGAGAACGTCAGGCCGGCCATGCGCTCACGCAGGCGGTCCGACGCCGGCTTGAGCAGCGACGAATGGAACGGTGCCGACACAGGCAGCGGCAGCGCACGCTTGGCGCCCTTGGCCTTGGCGACTTCGCACGCCTTCTCGACGCCTGCCTTGCTGCCGGCAATCACGACCTGCGACGGCGCGTTGAAATTGACGGCCTCGACCACGCCGGCGACCGATGCTTCGGCGCACGCCGCGCGCACGTCATCGTCCGACAGGCCCAGGATGGCAGCCATACCACCCTCGCCAACCGGCACGGCCTCCTGCATGGCCTGCGCGCGGAAGCGCACCAGGGGCACGGCATCCGCAAACGGGATCACGCCTGCCGCCACCAACGCCGAGTACTCGCCCAGGCTGTGCCCGGCCACCAGGGCAGGCACCGGGCCACCGGCGTCGAGCCAGGCGCGGTAAATCGCCACGGCGGCCGTCAGCATGACCGGCTGCGTGTTCGTGGTCAGGTTCAGTTCTTCAGCCGGACCTTCGGCGATCATGCGGCCGATGTCCTGACCCAGGGCGGTCGAGGCTTCCTCCAGGGTCGCACGCACCACCGCGTTATCGGCGAACGCATTGAGCATGCCGACCGATTGCGAGCCCTGGCCAGGAAATACGAAAGCAAATTTCATCGAAGTGCTATCCCAGAATTTGAATACCGGTAGCCGCGCGGCCGGCCTTGCCTGCCGCGCCAGCCGTTGTTACATGCGCAGCAGCGCAGCACCCCAGGTGAATCCACCACCCACGCCTTCCAGCAATACGGTATGTCCCGGGCGGATGCGGCCGTCCCGTACGGCGGCATCAAGCGCCAGCGGAATCGATGCCGCGGAGGTATTGCCGTGCTCGTGGACGACAGCCACCATGCGTTCGGCGGGCAAGCCGAGCTTGCGCGCGGTGCCCTGCATGATGCGGATATTGGCCTGGTGGGGAATCAGCCAGTCGACCTGCTCGGGCTGGATCTCCGCCGCGGCCATCGCCTCGCGCGCCACCTTGTCCAGCACGTTCACGGCAAGCTTGAACACTGCCTGGCCGTCCATGTGCAGGAAAGCATTCCCGGTGACGGCGCCGCCGGCGACGTTGCCCGGCACGCACAGGATGCCCACGTGGCTGCCGTCAGAGTGCATGGCCGTCGACAGGATGCCCGGTTCGTCAGAGGCCGTCAGCACGACCGCGCCTGCACCATCGCCGAACAGCACACATGTCGTGCGGTCGTTGAAGTCGAGAATCCGCGAGAATACTTCTGTGCCGATCACCAGCACATTGCGATGCGAGCCACTCCGGATGAACTTGTCAGCGGTGGCCAGCGCATACACGAAGCCCGAGCAGACCGCCTGCAGGTCGAATGCTGCGCACTGGTTGTCGATACCAAGCTTGTTCTGCACGATGCACGCAGTGCTCGGGAACACGAAGTCAGGCGTCGACGTCGCCACGAGGATCAGGTCGATGCTCTGGCGGTCAATGCCAGCCGCCTCGATCGCCTTCTCGGCAGCCTTGACGGCCAGGTCGCTGCTTGCCACGTCGGGCTCGGCCCAATGCCGGGCCGAAATGCCGCTGCGCGAGAAAATCCACTCGTCGCTGGTCTCGATGCCCTTTTCGGCCAACTGCACCGCCAGATCATGGTTGGTCACGCGCCGCGGAGGCAAGTAGCTCCCGGTACCGATGATTTTTGCGTACTTGGTCATGTAGTGTCGGATCGATTTGTCCGTATGACAGCCTCAGGCGCCGGCCCGGTCCATCAGGCGGCGCGGGTGCTGGGGTGCGGGGTCGGTGTGGTCTCCGGGCTGGCCGGCGCAGCGCCCGCAGCGCTGGTCTTGTCGGCAAATGCCCTTGCTATGCGTTCGATGACGCCGTTCTTGGCGGCATCATACCCGCGTTTGATCGCCCATTCAAAAGAATGGGCATCGGCCGACCCGTGACTCTTGATCACCAGCCCGCGCAGGCCGAGCAGCGAGGCGCCGTTGTAGCGCGCGGGATCCAGCCGCTTGGCCAGGCGGGACAGCACAGGCATGGCAATGCCCGCCAGCAGCTTGGTGAACCAGGACCGGGTGAATTCTTCTTTGATCATGCCACCGATCATCTTCGCCAGGCCCTCGGTGCTCTTGAGCGCTACGTTGCCGACGAAGCCATCGCATACGACGATATCGGTCGTACCCTTGAAGATGTCGTTGCCTTCCACGTTGCCATGGAAATTCAGCCCCGAGGCACGCAGCAGTTCACCCGCGCGCTTGACTACCTCGTTGCCCTTGATCACTTCCTCGCCGATATTGAGCAGGCCTACCGTCGGGTGTTCCTTATGGTCCACCACAGCGACCATGGCCTCCGCCATGCGCGCGAACTGCAGCAGGTGCTCCGGTTCGCAATCGGCGTTGGCGCCGAGGTCCAGCACCGTGGTGCCCCAGCCCTTCTCGTTGGGAATGGTGGTGGCAATGGCCGGGCGCTCGATGCCTTCGAGCGTCTTGAGCACGTAGCGCGACACCGCCATCAGCGCGCCGGTATTGCCGGCGGAAATGCAGGCACCCGCCAGGCCTTCCTTGACCTGGGTCACCGCGACCCGCATCGAGGAATCCTTCTTCTTGCGAAGCGCCACCTCCACCGGGTCATCCATGGTGATGACCTCGGTCGCCGGCACGATGCTGACGCGCGCATGGTCCTGTGCGTGCAGCTTCTTCAGCTGCGCCTGGATGGCATCGGGCAAGCCGACCAGCACCACCTCGGCATCGTCGTGGCTGGAAAGAAAACTGATCGCCGCCGGGACAGTCACGGATACGCCGTGGTCGCCGCCCATGCAGTCGATAGCGATTTTGATCGTCATTGTTCCGGGTACGGATTACGCATCGGCGCCGGCGACAAGCCGGTTCGCATCGCAAGCGCCCAACAAAAAAGCGGCAACGATCTTGCCGCTTTTTTGTTTCTGACCTACAGGCATGCGCGAGCGAGACGCAACGTCACGCCGAACGAAGCGATCAGTCGTTCTTGGTCTTGATGACCTTGCGACCACGGTAGTAGCCGTTCGGGCTCACGTGGTGGCGCAGGTGGGTTTCGCCGGTGGTCGGCTCGACTGCCAGCGGGGCGACCGACAGGTGGTCGTGCGAGCGATGCATGCCGCGCTTGGACGGCGACTTCTTGTTCTGTTGAACAGCCATGATGACTCCTTCGAGAATTTTTCAATATTAACACACGCACCCTGCACTAGGCGTAGCCGGGGCCCGGCCGGATGCTTCAACCACTACCCGCAAGACTTTGCGTGACACCGCCGCGCGGCATCAATGCTTGGTCTTCAGGCCGGCCAGCGCCGCAAAGGGCGACGGCCGCTTTTCCTCTTCTTCCGGTGCAGCCTCAGGCTCCACCTCGCCGTCGGCGCCAGTCACGAGACTCTCGTGCACTACCGGACAGACGGCATGCTTGGGTGCCGCAGGCAGCGCCAGCAACACCTCATCTTCAATCAGTTCAAGCAACGAAAAGCGCTTGGAGCCGACAATCGCGTCAAGCTCGTCATCGTCCATCGGCGCGCTGTCGGCCGCCACATCGCTGACGAACACCTCAAAGCGCATGGACGTAGCGACGGGTTCCGCATAAACCTCCAGGCAACGCTGGCAGTTCAGCCAGACGTGGCCATTCACGGCAAGGTCCAGGAACAGGCGCTGCGCCACCGGCGCACCGGGCTCGGAAGCCTCTTCGCGCGCAAACCCGGTAGCCGTATAGGCGAAAACCTCACCTGCCGCCGAAGCTGGCGCTTGCGCGGCCGTCTCGGCTAAGATGCGCGGCAAATCCCGCACCGCCACCTCGCCAGCTGCGCTACCGCCCTTGCGGCAGAAAGCAAAGAGATCTAGCTCGCGCAGGTCGATCGACTGGGTCATATGGCTGCTCATGCTTGGCTCGCCACATCCTGGACCAACTGGCCCTCGGGCGGCATGGCAAGCCATGCTCGGATGCAGCGAAACGCGGGATTATAAGATGAAAATTGCTCCCTGGTCAAAGACCTTGAGTGCGTTACCCTTTGAATTCCTGTTCCGCTTCAATCACTTATGCACTCACAACCGCTTCCCAGACTGATCCTGGGCTCCAGTTCGCCCTATCGTCGCGAGTTGCTGGAGCGGCTGCGCCTGCCTTTCGAGGTGGCGGTACCCGACATCGACGAAACCGCGCTGGACAGCGAAACGCCGGAGGCTACCGCTCTGCGCCTGTCGCTCAACAAGGCCCAGGCCATCGCGCAACGCCAGCCCGGAGCCCTGATCATCGGTTCGGACCAGGTGCTGACACTCGACGGCCGACAGATGGGCAAGCCCGGTTCCCACGACAAGGCGCGGGAGCAACTGCGCCTGATGCGGGGCCGTACCGCCACTTTCCACTCCGCGCTCTGCCTGCTCGATGGACGCACCGGCCAGTCGCAGCTTGCCGATGTGCAGACGCGCGTCACCATGCGCGACCTCAGCGACGCCGAGATCGATGCCTACCTGCACCTGGAAAGGCCGTACGATGTCGCCGGCAGCGCCAAGTCCGAAGGCCTGGGCATTGCGCTGCTGTCGCGGGTTGAGTCCGACGACCCCACCGCGCTGGTCGGCCTGCCGCTGATCGCGCTCACGACGATGCTGCGCCAGGCCGGTTACCCATTCTTTGCCGCATGAGCGGCACCTACACGATGAGCGGCACCCTTTACCTGATCCCCAATACACTCGGCAAGCGCGACGACGCCGATCCGCTGCCCGACGTCATCCCGGCGGGCGTCCAGCAGGTCGCCGCGCGGCTGGACTACCTGGTGGCCGAAAACGCCAAGACCGCACGCGCCTTCCTCAAGAAGCTGGGCGAAACATGCCCGCTGGCGCGGCCGATCCAGCAGATCGAAATTCGTGAACTGAACGTGAACACCCGCGCCGATGCGCTGGCCGAACTGCTCGCGCCGCTGGCCGGCGGCCGTGACGGCGGGCTGCTGTCCGAAGCCGGCGTGCCCGCCGTTGCGGACCCGGGAGCCGAACTGGTGCGGCTGGCCCATGCACGCGGCATCCGCGTACGCCCGCTGGTCGGCCCCAGCTCGATCCTGCTCGCCGTGATGGGCTCCGGGCTGAACGGCCAGAGCTTCGCCTTCAACGGCTATCTGCCGGTGGACCCCGACGAGCGCGCGAAGCGGCTGCGCGAACTGGAACAGCACTCGCGCAAGTTCCGCCAGACCCAAGTCTGGATTGAAACGCCTTATCGCAACGGCGCCCTGCTCGACGCGCTGCGCCAGCACTGTGCCGGCGCCACGCTGCTGTCCGTGGCAGTGGATCTCACACTGCCGACCGAGACTATCGTCACGCTGCCGCTTGCGCAGTGGCGGCCGGACCGGCTGGACCTGCACAAGCGCCCCGCCATCTTTTCCTTGCTCGCCGGCTGAAACGGCGCAAAAACGGGAAGGACCGTGATGGAACGGGCCCGCAGGTTCCTGGCGGGCTCCAGCGCTTGGCGGATACCGGCCGTCCGCGAGTACGCGCTTACCGCATACCCTGCAGACCGGTGCTCCAGAGCATCGTCTTCATCGCTGCCGTGCCCACCGCGGCGCCGAAGCGCTTGGCCACACGTTCGGCGATGTTCTCCTTGACGGTATAGTCCACGATGTCCTCGGCCTTGAACAGGTCGCGCGCCACGTAGTCGGCACCCCCGAGACCATCGGCAAGGCCCAGTTCGACGCTGCGCTCACCCGACCAGAACAGGCCAGAGAACAGCTCCGGATCATCCTTGAGGCGATCGCCGCGCCCTTCCTTCACGACGTCGATGAACTGCTGGTGGATCTCCTTGAGCATGGTTTCCGCATAGGCTTTCTGCCTGGGCACCTGCGGCGAGAACGGATCCAGCATGCCCTTGTTGGCACCTGCCGTGTACAGGCGGCGCTCCACGCCCAGCTTGTCCATCAGCCCCGTGAAGCCGAATCCATCCATCAGCACACCGATCGAGCCGACAATACTGGCCTTGTCGACGTAGATCTTGTCCGCGGCGGCGGCCACGTAGTAGCCGCCAGACGCGCAGATTTCCTCGACGACCACATAGAACGGCTTGGACGGGTACAGCGTACGCAGACGATGGATCTCGTCATTGATGATGCCCGCCTGGACCGGCGAGCCGCCGGGCGAGTTGATCTTGAGGATCACACCGGCTGCATTGCTGTCGGCAAAGGCCGCCTGCAGCGATGCGTTGATCGATTCCGCACTGGCTGGCGTCCCGGCAGCGATCTCGCCCTCGAGGGAGACCATGGCCGTGTGCTTGCCGGTGCCGATGGCACTCTCGCCCTTGAAATCAAACACGGCAAGGAAGATCACCAGCAGGACCGCCAGCCCGGCAAACCGGAAGAAGATACGCCAGCGGCGGGCGGCACGCTGTTCGCGCAATGTCGCCATCAGCACTTTTTCGAGCACATCGCGCTCCCAGCCAGCACCTCCGCCGACCGGCCCGCTGCCCTTGCTGCCCTCTATGCGCGCCTTGCGCTCGCCGGCCTCACGGCGTGCCGCATCATCGGAGGCACGCAGTTCTCGCTCGAGCGGATAGTCCGCCTTCTGCGCGGTCTCGAGGCGTTCCGCCTCGCCCGTACCGCTCGCCGGACCTGGCGCCGCGGCAGGGCCGGCACCCCCTTGTTCATCCGGCTGACCCGATTCGCCCAAAGGCGGCTTTTGCTGTTCTGTCATGCAAGTGGCTCGTGGAAAGGCTCTTGGAAGGGGCGGATGTCAGGCAATGATCAAGGTGACCCGTTTACGCATTATCCGCCGGCTCCGCCAGGCGGTATGGCGCGTCCGGCACCCAGAATACCTTGCCGTCGCGCTCTTCGATACGCAGCTTGGCCAGGGAGGCACCCCGGCACGGGCCGCCGACGCACAGGCCGCTGTCGGGCTCGTACATCGCCCCATGTGTCGCGCAGATCAAGTATAGGCCCGAGGACTCAAAAAACTGTCCCTCCTGCCAGTCCAGCTCCATGGGCACGTGGGCGCACTGGTTCAGGTAGCCGTGCACCGCGCCATCAAAGCGCACCGCAAAGGCTGCCAACCGGCGGGCATTGAACTCGACGGTGAAACGCACGCCGGCACCGCCGTCGACCAATGTCTCTGCGGAGCACAGGAACTGCGCAGCGATGCCGTCAATCATGGCCTCAGGCATTGGCCAGCAGCCATTCCGTCAGGTCGCCGATCGAACCCGCGCAGTGGACGGGAGCCATGGCACGCAGCGAATCCCCGGGATGCGCCCCGTACGACACACCAATGCCGTAGGCGCCGGCATTGGCAGCCATCTGCAAGTCGTGCGTGGTATCGCCGATCATGACCGTGCGACCCATGTCCTGACCCAGTTCCCGGGTCAGTTCCTGCAACATTGCCGGATGCGGCTTGGAAAAGCTCTCGTCCGCGCAGCGCGTGGCGTCGAATCGCTGCGTCAGGCCGCTGGCGGCCAGCGCACGCTGCAGGCCGACGCGAGTCTTGCCGGTCGCCACACCGAGGAAATAGTGCTCCCCGTGCAGCGCCTCGAGCATCTCGCGCACACCATCGAACAGCACCAGCTCGGCGTCTCGCGTGAGGAAGTGGAAGCGGTAGCGCTCGGCCAGGCGGGGATAATCGGCCGGATCCAGGGTCGGGACAGCATAGGACAGGGCATCTTTCAGGCCCAGGCCGATGACATGGCTGGCAGCGCTGTCGTCCGGTACCGGCAGCCCCAGATCCCGGCTGGCCAGCTGGATGCACTTGGCGATGGTCGGGGTGGAATCCATCAGGGTTCCGTCCCAGTCGAAGACGATCAGGTCAAATCGTTGCCTGGCCATTGGTTTCCTTGTTGGCGTGACGGCCGCCCGACTCCGGGGCGTCCTGGTTTTTCTGGCTGCGCAATTGTTGCAGGAATCCGGTGCAATCGTCCGGCAGCGGCGCCACCACCACAAGGGGCTCGCCCGTCGCCGGATGGACAAACGTCAGCTTGTGCGCGTGCAGGAACATGCGCTTGATGCCCGGCCGCGCACCCGCCCGGGCCAACTGCTTGTTGAGCGTAAAGTCTCCGTACTTCTCGTCGCCGACGATGGGAAAGCCGGAATGCGCCAGGTGCACGCGAATCTGGTGCGTGCGCCCGGTCTTCAGTTCGGCCTCCAGCAGCGTGAAGCCGGGGAATGCCTCGACCCGGCTGAATACCGTGTGCGACGCCAGGCCGTCCGCCTGCACGCGCACGCGACGCTCGCCGTCCGGCGTGCTGTATTTATATAGTGGCAACCGGACATGCTGGCGGTTATTGGGGAACGCCCCGGCCACGCAAGCGAAGTAGCGCTTGTCCATGCTGTTGCCGCGGATCTGCTCGTGCAGGTCGACCAGCGCCGAACGCTTCTTGGCCAGCACCAGGATGCCGGAGGTCTCGCGGTCCAGGCGATGGACCAGCTCCAGGAACTTGGCCTGCGGCCGCGCCTTGCGAAGTTGCTCGATCACGCCGAAGGCCACGCCGGATCCACCATGTACGGCCACGCCCGCCGGCTTGTTGATGACAAGCAGGTGCGCGTCCTCGAACAGCACCGGGAAATCGGCCGCCGGGACGGGCTGCCGGCCGGCCGCCTGTGAAGATTCCGCCACCCGCATCGGGGGAATGCGTACCACGTCGCCAATCTGCAGGCGATAAGTGGCGTCGACGCGCCCTTTATTGACACGCACCTCGCCAGAGCGCAGCACCCGGTAGAGATGGCTCTTCGGCACCCCCTTGGAAATCTTCAGCAGGAAGTTGTCGATGCGCTGCCCTTCGGCGCCTTCGTCGATCGTGACATACGCCACCTGGGGACTCGCCGGCGCAGACTTTGCCCCTGTTTCAATTTGATGGCGTAACTCATTCATTTTCAATATAATTTCCTCGCTGTTTCGGCCAATGACCGGCAGCACAAGGCCTGTGTAAGCGATTTATCGCATTTTACACTTGGGGTCGCCGTCAGCCCTTCCGTCTCCCGCTTATTCGCGTAACCCGCAGGCGCCAGACGGGCAAATGGCGGCAAAGCAGCACGCGCGCAATTGCCGGCGCGCAGGAAGTCGCCCATAGGTGGCTTCGGCAAGGCCGGCAATTTCGTGGGAACAAAGTGTTCAGGTAATACAGAATTTGAAGGCGGATGCCAGGTGGCATCCGCTTCGGTGAGAGAAAGTCCCGCCGCACCAGGAAACGGTGCCGGCCGGCAGGCGAGCCTGCCACCTGACTAGAAATACCGGCGCCCGGTCGCAGAACTCCAAGAAGTAGTAGGTGCGCCCGCCAGGAGATGTCAGGTAGCAATGGATCGCCGTGCCGCGTCCGAAAAACTTGCTCTTTGACGCGTCTAGGCCTTCCGTGGCCGGCCGCGATGCCGCCGGCGCCCGTTGCGCCGGCCCCGCATCGCCACCGGCATCCGGGAACACGCCGGATTTCTGCGACAAGAGCAGCAGCCGGTGTTCTCTCCCGCCATGCGGACGTCCTCGCAGGCGTCGTCGCCTTTCTTTCACCCGCGCCCAGCCGGTTGCGTCTTGACGCAATCTGGCGCTTTTCGGCAATTCTCGCGCCTCGCTTCGCTCCCTTGCGTGCTTCATCGATCGCCGCGGACACCGCTTGACGGTGCCATCCGCGACACTGGAGTGAGGTATTGCGATGAAACGCATGCTGTTCAACGCGACGCAACAGGAGGAGTTGCGCGTCGCCATCGTCGACGGTCAGAAACTGATCGATATCGACATCGAAACCGCCGGGCGCGAACAGCGCAAGGGCAACATCTACAAGGGTGTCATCACCCGCATCGAACCCTCGCTGGAAGCCTGCTTCGTCAATTATGGCGAGGAACGCCACGGCTTCCTGCCCTTCAAGGAAGTCGCCCGCGCCTTCTTCAAGGAAGGCATCGACGTGCGCAATGCGCGCATCCAGGATGCCCTGCATGAAGGCCAGGAACTGATCGTCCAGGTCGAGAAGGAAGAGCGCGGCAACAAGGGCGCTGCCCTGACCACGTTCATCTCGCTGGCCGGCCGCTACCTGGTACTGATGCCGAACAACCCGCGCGGCGGCGGCGTGTCGCGCCGTATCGAAGGCGAAGACCGCCAGGAACTGCGCGAAACCATGGCGCAGCTGACCGTGCCCGATGGCATGAGCATCATCGCCCGTACCGCCGGCATCGGCCGCTCGGCCGAGGAACTGCAGTGGGACCTGAACTACCTGCTGCAACTATGGAAGGCCATCGACGGCGCCGCCGGCGACAACAAGGCCCCGCTGCTGATCTACCTGGAATCGAGCCTTGTCATCCGCGCGATCCGCGATTACTTCCAGCCGGATATCGGCGAGATTCTGATCGATACCGACGAGATCTACGAACAGGCCCGCGCCTTCATGAGCGTGGTGATGCCTGACAACATGAACCGCGTGAAGAAGTACCGGGACGACGTGCCCCTCTTCTCGCGTTTCCAGATCGAGCACCAGATCGAGTCGGCCTATTCCCGCATGGTGATGCTGCCGTCCGGCGGCGCCATCGTGATCGACCACACCGAGGCCCTGGTCTCGGTCGACGTGAACTCGGCCCGTGCCACCAAGGGCGCCGACATCGAGGAAACCGCGCTGCGCACCAACCTCGAGGCTGCCGACGAGATCGCCCGCCAGCTGCGCCTGCGCGACCTGGGCGGCCTGATCGTGATCGACTTCATCGACATGGAGTCGGGCAAGGCCCAGAAGGATGTAGAAACCCGCCTGAAGGATGCGCTGCGCCACGACCGCGCACGCGTGCAGATGGGCAAGATCAGCCGTTTCGGCCTGATGGAGCTGTCGCGCCAGCGCCTGCGTCCGTCCCTGTCCGAGGGCTCGCACATCACCTGCCCGCGCTGCAACGGCACCGGCCATATCCGCGATACCGAATCGTCCGCCCTGCAGGTGCTGCGCATCATCCAGGAAGAGGCGATGAAGGAAAACACCGCCGCCATCCACTGCCAGGTGCCGGTCGAGGTTGCCGCTTTCCTGCTGAACGAGAAGCGCCAGGAAATCAACCTGATCGAGCTGCGCTTCAAGGTCAATGTGCTGCTGATTCCGAACAAGCACCTGGAAACGCCGCACTACAAGCTGGAACGTCTGCGCCACGACGATCCGCGCCTGGAAGAAGGCATGGCCAGCTACCGCATGGCGGAAGCCGCCGCCAAGGAGTTGGAAGCCGACACCAGCTACAGCAGCCGCAAGAAGGAAGACGCCAAGCCGCGCCAGGAAGCCGCGGTCAAGGGCATTACGCCGGAACAACCGGCACCGGTGTCGGTACCGCGCCCCGAGCGCGCCCCGCGCCCGGAAGCCGCTCCCGCAGCCCCGCCTGTCCCGGCAACCAGGCCGGTGGAAGGTGGCGGCTTCATCGCCTGGCTGAAGGGCCTGTTTGGTGCCCGCCCGGCGGCACCGGTGGTGGTCGAGCCGGCCAAGCCTGTTGCCAGTGAAACGCGCAGCGCCGATGGGCGTCGTGAACGTGGCCAGCGCGGTGAAGGCCGCGGCCAGGGTCAGCGTGGCGAACGCGCCGACCGTGGTGAACGCGGCGAGCGCGGTGAGCGTGGTGAGCGCCAGCGTGGCGAACGCGGTCCGCGCGGCGAACGTGCAGAGCGCCAGACCGGCGAGCGTCCTGAGCAACGCGAGCCGCGCGGCGAACGTCAGGGCCGCCAGCCGCGCCAGGGTGACGCACAAGCCACCCCCGCAGTAGCCCGCCAGGCCGACGCCGCTCAAGGCGAACGCACGGAAGGCCGCCAGGAAGGCCGTCGCGACCGCAACCAGGAGCGCCGTGAACGGCAGCGCGAGCGCCAGCGTGAACGCGGCGACACGCGTGAAGCCGAAGCCGGCGAAGCCGCACCGGCGGAAGCTGTTGCCGCGATCCAGGCCGCCGCCAACCTGCCGCGGGCAGCGCTCGAGGAACCGCAAGCCGAGGCATTGCGCGCCGACCTGCCGGAAGGCGCTGAAGCAGCGACCGAAGGTGGAGACGGCGAAGAACGCCGCCGCCGTAACCGTCGCGGCCGCAACCGCTATCGTCGCGAGCGCGACGATTCGGTGCAGGCCTCGCAGGATGACGCCGAAGCCGCCACGGCCTCGGACATCGCCGCTGAGGCGACCGTGGCCGTCGCCGCCGAGGCTGTCTCCGCGCCGGCTCCGGCCGCTGCGGTAGCCGATGTACGTGAAACGGAAGCCGCCGCGCCGGTCGCTGAAGTGCCCGCCCAGCCCGTCGAACCTGTTGCCGCCGTCGTGGCCGAAGCCGCGGCCGAACCGGTTGTGACGCAGGCGCCTGCCCCTGTGGTTGCAGAGGCTCCGGCCATTGAAGCTACGCCGGCGCCCGTGGTCGTCCAGCCGGTGGCCGTGGCCGCCGAGCCCGTACAGGCCCCGCAAGCCGAGCCGGCCGCGCCGGTCGTGCAAGCCGCCATCGCACCCGCGGTGGTTGAAGCGCCGGTGGCACCCGTAGCCACCGCGGCCGCTGCACCGGCAACCCCGGCTCCTGCCGTGGTGACCAGCCCGTCGGCCGCGTCGCCGCTAGCGATGGAAAGCCTGCAACCGATGCTGGCCACGGCCGGCCTGGAATGGGTCAACACGGACAGCGAAAAGCTGCGCGCAGCCCAGGAGGCCGCCGCACGCATCGTGCCCGCTCCGCGTGTGCCGCGTGAGCGCAAGCCGCTGCCGCCGATGCAGCAAGGCCCGATGATCCTGGTCGAAACCGGCGGTCGCGAAGTCGAAATGGCCGCACAGCAGTAAGCGCCACATTTCCTGCCAGCAGGAATCGAAGGGGACGGCTCAGGCCGTCCCCTTTTTTCATGCATGGTCAATCCGGATGCCGGCAGCCGGCCTCGGATAGAATGGCAACAGAATGCGTCCGGTCCCCGAGCCCCGCTCTCCGGACGCGTCGCCCACCCACAGGCCATGACCGAAACCGTCATTCCGATCTTCGATCTGCGCGATCATCGCTACCGCTCGATGACGCCCAGCATCCCCGAAACGCTGCTTGAGCCTTCCGGGCTGGTCGCCGATACCCGGGCGCGCCCGCTGCACGACCTGCGCATCTCGGTGACAGACCGCTGCAACTTCCGCTGCGTGTATTGCATGCCGAAGGAAGTCTTCGACAAGGACTACACCTTCCTGCCGCATTCGGAGCTGCTCAGCTTCGAGGAAATCGAGCGTACGGCGCGCCTGTTCGTCAGCCTCGGCGTAGAGAAGATCCGCCTGACCGGCGGCGAGCCGCTGCTGCGCAAGAACATCGAAAAGCTGGTGGAAATGCTGGCGCGCATCGAAACCGCCTCTCGCAAGCCGCTGGACCTGACGCTGACCACCAATGCCTCGCTGCTGGCGCGCAAGGCGCGCTCGCTGCGCGATGCCGGCCTGAGCCGCGTGAGCGTGAGCCTTGACGCCATCGACGACGCCACCTTCCGCCGCATGAACGACGTGGACTTCGCCGTGGCAGACGTGCTGCACGGCATCGAGACCGCCCAGGCCGTGGGGCTCGCGCCGATCAAGGTCAATATGGTGGTCAAGCGCGGCACCAACGATGCCGAGATCGTACCGATGGCCCGCCACTTCCGCGGCAGCGGCATCATCGTGCGCTATATCGAGTTCATGGATGTCGGCGCCAGCAATCACTGGCAGATGGACGAAGTGCTGCCGTCCGCCGAAGTCGTGCGCCGCATCGACGAGGCCTTTCCGCTGGAGCCGGTACAGGCCAACTACGCCGGCGAAACCGCCGAGCGCTGGCGCTATCGCGACGGCGGCGGCGAGATCGGCGTGATCTCCAGCGTGACCCACGCCTTCTGCGGCGACTGCAGCCGCATCCGGCTGTCGACCGAAGGCCGCCTCTACCTGTGCCTGTTCGCGACCGAGGGTTATGACCTGCGCGCCCTGCTGCGCGGCGGCTACAGCGACCTGCAGGTGTCGAACGCCATCGCGCAGGTATGGCAGGGCCGCACCGACAACTACTCCGAGCAGCGCAGCAACCCCGCGGTGCGGCAGGCGCGCGCCGAACGCAAGATCGAAATGTCATACATCGGCGGATGACACCCCGCCGGACCCAATCCTTCCGATGATTGCACGCGACGACATTACCGGCCTGGTCCTGGCAGGCGGCAGGGGCAGCCGCATGGGCGGCACCGACAAGGGCCTGCAGCCCCTGCACGGCACGCCCATGGCCATGCACACCATGATGCGGCTGACGCCGCAGACCGGCGCGCTGATGATCAATGCCAACCGGAACCTGTCGGCCTACGAATCGTTCGGCGTGCCGGTGGTGACCGATTCGGTGCCCGACTTTGCCGGGCCGCTGGCCGGTATGCTGGCCGGGCTCGAGCAATGCCAAACCGGCTGGATGGTCACCGCGCCCTGCGATTCACCGTTCCTGCCCACCGATCTGGTGCAGCGGCTCGGCGACGCCATCGAGGTTGAAGGCGCCGAACTGGCGATCCCGGTCACGCTCGACGAGACCGGCCGCCGCCAGCTCCAGCCGGTCTTCTGCCTGATGCCGGTCAGCATGCTGGACAGCATGGTCGCCTACCTGAACGGCGGCGGCCGCAAGATCGAAACCTGGGCGACCTCGCACCGGCTCGCGGAAGTCCTGTTCGATGACGCCGGCGCCTTTGCCAATATCAACACCCTCGACGAGCTGCGCACGCACGAAGCCCGCTAACGGCCCGTTCCCACCATGCCATCCCTGCAAACCGTCATTTCCTGTCTCTCCGACTACGACCCCACTGCCCTGCCCGTGGCCCACGCCAACCGCATCATCGGCGAGGTGGTGGAACCGGTGCGCGGCATCGAGCAAGTGCCCATCCGCAGCGCGCTGGATCGCGTGCTGGCCGAGGACATCATCTCGCCGATCGATGTCCCCTCGCACGACAACTCGGCGATGGACGGCTACGCCTTCGCCAGCAGCGCACTGCAGTCGGCTGCGGGGCACGTGGAACTCGAAATCGCAGGGACCGCATTCGCAGGGGGCGGCGCCAGCAGCCAGCCGGGCGCGGGCAAGGCGGTGCGCATCATGACCGGCGCGGTCATGCCAGAGGGCTGCGACACCGTGGTGCCGCAGGAGTTTGTGGAAGCGTCAGCCGACGGCAGCCGCATCCGCTTTGCCGCCGACACGGTACGCGCCGGTGACAACCGCCGCCTGCGCGGCGAAGACCTGGCGCGCGGCCAGGCCGCGCTGTCGGCCGGACGCATCATCCAGCCGGCGGACCTGGGCTTGCTGGCCTCGCTGGGTTTTGCCGAAGTACGGGTGCGCCGCCGCCTGCGCGTGGCCTTCTTCTCCACCGGCGACGAGCTGCGCTCCATCGGCGAGCCGCTCGATGCCGGCTGCGTCTACGACTCGAACCGCTACACCCTGCACGGTATGCTGCGACGCCTGAACGTCGAGCTGATCGACATGGGCGTGGTGCGCGACGACCCCGCTGCACTGGAAGCCGCGTTCCGCTCGGCCTGCGAGAACGCCGACGCGGTCATCACCTCGGGCGGCGTTTCGGTCGGCGAAGCGGACTACACCAAGCAGATCATGGCCAGCCTGGGCGACGTCACGTTCTGGAAAATCGCGATGCGTCCCGGGCGGCCAATGGCTTTCGGGCGCATCGCCTCGGGCGGGCGCGATGCGCTGCTGTTCGGCCTGCCGGGCAATCCGGTGGCCGTCATGGTGACCTTCTACCACTTCGTGCGCGCCGCGCTGCACCGTCAAATGGGGGCTAGCGTGCCGCCGCTGCCGCTGATGCGCGTGCGCAGCGCCCAGGCGATCCGCAAGAAGCCGGGCCGGACCGAATACCAGCGCGGCATCCTGGCGCCGGGCCAGGGTGGCGACTGGGAGGTGCGGATTACGGGACAGCAAGGCTCGGGCGTGCTGCGCTCGATGAGCGAAGCCAACTGCTTCATCGTGCTGGCCCATGAGCAGGATTCGGTCCGCGCCGGGGACATGGTCGACGTGATGCTGTTCGACGGACTGGTCTGAGCCCCTGCCAACGGGTGGCCCGGGCGGCGCCAATGTGTCGTTTTTGCGCTGCATATTGGCGGCTGGCATGGGCCTGCTGCGTGTGAAATGCACGCCACGCCGCTGTCGGGCTATGCGTCGGTCCGGGCAGTCGCTACACTTGCCGCACGATTTTGAAACATTGCCCTCCCCAGTCATGAATCAGGAGATTGCCTACCTCCACCCGGTCAAGACCGCGCGCGCGCTGGTGCTGGTCTACCTGTGCTTTTCGGTACCGATCGTCTCGCTGGGCCTGTTTGTCGCGTTCGTGCGCTACGGCGACCTGCCCGGCATCACCGTATTCACTGCGCTGATCCTGAACGCGCTGATCGGATTCGGGCTGCTGTGGCTGGCCTGCAAGGCCTATAACTGGGTTGCCGCGCGCTTCGGCGGTATCGAAGTCCACGTGCGCGAACTGGCTCCCGAAGAGCCGAACTGATCCAATTTCGGGCTGGCGCGCGCTGCGCCGCCAGCTTCAGCCAACCCCGTCTTCCGACACTTCCGGCACTTCCGGCACTTCCGGCACTTCCGGCACACCAGTGCCCAGCAACTGCCGTGCCGCCTCGCCGGGCAACGCTTCCACTGTTCGCAGCTTGCGCGCCATCTGGCGCGTGCGAACCTCGGCCTGCTCGATATTGCGTGCCGCGCGCTCGAGCGTGTCGCGGGTCTTGGCCAGCACTTCCCCGAATTTCCCGAATTCTGTCTTGACGGCGCCCAGCACCTCCCAGACCTCGCTGGAACGCTTTTCCAGTGCCAGCGTGCGAAAGCCCATCTGCAAGCTGTTGAGCAGTGCCGTCAGCGTGGTCGGCCCGGCCACCGTGACGCGGTAGTTCCGCTGCATCACGTCGGTCAGGCCCGGCCGGCGCAATGCCTCGGCGTAGAGCCCCTCCGTCGGCAGGAACAGGATGGCGAAATCGGTGGTGGCAGGCGGCGACAGGTATTTCTCCGAGATGGTCTGCGCCTCGCGCCGCAACGCCATTTCCAGTTCGCGGCCAAACGCGGCCACGCCGTCGACGTCGCCACGCTCCTGGGCGTCGAGCAGCCGCTCGTATTGCTCCTTGGGGAACTTGGCATCGATCGGCAGCCAAACCGCACCCTGGGCGGCATCCTTGCCTGGCAGGCGGATGGCGAACTCCACGCGCGCGCCCGAATTGCGCACGGTTTCCACGTTCTTGCCGTACTGGTCTGGCGTCAGCATCTGCTCGAGCAGCATCTCGAGCTGCACCTCGCCCCAGGTGCCGCGCGACTTCACATTGGTAAGCACCTTCTTCAGGTCGCCCACGCCCTGCGCCAGCATCTGCATTTCGCCGAGTCCGCGATGCACCTGCTCCAGCCGGTCGGAGACCAGCCGGAACGACTCGCCCAGACGCTGCTCCAGCGTGGCGTGCAGCTTCTCGTCGACGGTGCGGCGCATCTCGTCGAGCTTGGCGGCGTTGTTGGCCTCGATGTCGCGCAGCTTCTGCTCCAGCGTGGCGCGCACCTCGGCCAGCCGGCGCTCGTTGGCCTCCGACATCTGCGCAAGCTGTTGCTGCAGGCCGTCGCCGAAGCGCCGCAATGACACGGCCTGCTCGTCGCGCGCCTGCTGGCCCTGCAGCAGCAGGTTCTGCCTGACATGTTCGAGCTGCTGCGTATTCGATTCGGTCAGCTTGGCCAGTTGCTGGGCAAAGGTGTCGATCTGGTTGTTCTGCAGCGTGGCGATGCTCGTGAGCTGCGACGACAGCGTCTGCTGGAAGCGCAGCATCTGCTGGGCCGACTCCGAACGGCTGCCGCGCGCGGTCTCGGCCACTTCGTTGCGCAGTTCGCGCTCGAGCCGCTCCATGCCGCGCAGGTTTTCGTTGCGGAAATCGGCAAGCTGGCGATACAGGTCGCCGGTGGCGGCGGGAGAAGCCTGCTGGCGCAGTACCAGAACAAGCAACAGGGCGAGCGCCAGCAGCGCAACGCCCAGCGTGAGCAAGGGAATCCAGGTCATGGGAAACGTTTCAGCGGCGATGCCCCATCACCGCGGGATTGATGACCGACAACGGATGTCCGGCGCTGGGCCCGGCATCGAGCGCCGCGATCAGGTTGTCGGCGGCCAGCATGGCCATGGCGCGGCGCGTCTTCTCCGATGCGCTGGCGATGTGCGGCGTCAGCACCACGTTGGGCACGGTCAGCAGGTCCGGGTGGACATCGGGCTCACCTTCGAACACGTCGAGGCCTGCGGCAAAGATACGGCGTGCCTTGAGCGCCTGCGCCAATGCGGCGTCATCGACGATACCGCCGCGCGCCAGGTTGATCAGCGTGGCCGTGGACTTCATCTGATTCAGTTCGGCGGCACCGATGGCATGGTGGCTATGCGGGCCGTACGGCAACACCAGCACCAAATGATCCGACTGCTGCAGTAACTCGGCCTTGCTGACATAGCGCGCATTGAGCGACTGCTCCGTGGACTCCGGCAGCCGGCTGCGGTTGTGGTATAGCACCGTCATGCCAAACCCGGCCGCGCGACGAGCCAGCGCCTGGCCGATGCGGCCCATGCCCAGGATACCCAGCGTGCTGCCGTACACGTCCATGCCGACCATCATGTCGTAGCTCCAGCGCTGCCACCTGCCATCGCGCAGGTAGTGCTCGGACTCGGTCACGCGGCGCGCGGTCGCCATCAGCAGCGCCCAGCCGAAGTCGGCCGTGGTCTCGGTCAGTACGTCGGGCGTGTTGGTTGCAACAATGCCCGCCGCCGTCAGCGCCGGAATGTCGAGGTTGTTATAGCCGACCGCCATATTGCAGACGGCTCGCAGGCCAGGCAGGGCGGCGATCAGGCCAGCATCGATACGGTCCGCGGCATTGGTCAGCACGCCCGCCTTGCCGGCCAGGCGTGACCTGAGCGCGGCGGCGTCGAGCACGGCATCCTGCTGGTTGTCATCGACGTCGAAGTACCGGGAAAGATGTTCAATGACGTCGGGAAAAATGGCGCGGGTGACAAGGACAGACGGCTTCATGGCATCACACATGGAAAAAGAGGAACGTCATCACCAGGAACAGCGGCAACAGGATCGAGACAGACCATAGCATGTAGCCGAAGAAACTGGGCATGCGCAGGCCCCGGTTTTCAGCGATAGCCTTCACCATCAGGTTCGGCGCATTGCCAATGTACGTATTGGCGCCCATGAAGACCGCGCCGGCAGAGATGGCCGCGAGCGTCGACGCGTCACGCGTCATCAGCGTGGCGGCATCTCCGCCTGCTGTATTGAAAAACACCAGGTAGGTCGGGGCATTGTCCAGGAAGGACGAAAGCAGGCCGGTCGCCCAGAAGTACATGCTGTCGACGGGCTGGCCGTTGGCGTCGCTCACAGCCCGGACCACGACCGCGAACGCGCCATCGGTGCCCGCCTTGAGCATCGCGATGACCGGGATGATGGTCAGGAAGATGCCGGCGAAAAGCTTGCCAACCTCCAGGATCGGTTCCCAGCTGAACTCGTTGCCGCTGCGCGCCGAATGCGGCGTCACGAGCAGCGAGACGATGGCCACCGCCACCAGCATCGCGTCGCGCACGGCTGCCTGCAATGGCACGTCGGTGCCAAGCACATCGAACGAAATGCCCGGCTTCCACAATCCGCTCATCAGGACCAGCCCCACCACTGCGAGCAACAGGACGAAGTTGATCTTTCCTTCGATGCGGATGCCGCGCGTGTCCGGCGTGGGATCGCCGCGCGCCGGCAGTTCCTCCTCCTTGTTGTAGTAGTAGTGCCGGTCCAGCACGTAGAAGATGGCCAGCAGCGCCACGCAGATGAACAAGGTCTCGGGCAGGATCTTGCGCATGGTCCAGAAGAAGTCCACGCCCTGCAGGAAGCCGAGGAACAGCGGCGGGTCGCCGAGCGGCGTCAGCGCGCCGCCGGCATTGGCCACCAGGAAGATGAAGAACACCACCACGTGGGCCACATGGCGGCGGTTGTCGTTGGCGCGCAGCAGCGGCCGGATCAGCAGCATGGCCGCGCCCGTCGTGCCCATGAAGCTGGCCAGAGCGGTGCCCAGTGCCAGGATGCCGGTATTGAGCCGCGGCGTTCCATGCAGGTTGCCGCGCACGCAGATGCCGCCCGCGACGATGTAGAGGGCTGCGATCAGCGCGATGAACGGAATGTACTCGGCCAGCAACGCATGCACCGCTCCTGCCAGCGCCGCGTGCACGCCAAACGCCGCCGCGAATGGCAGCAGGAACAGCAGGCCCCAGCCCGCCGCGATCTTGCCGTAGTGGTGATGCCAGAAACGCGGCACGAGCAGCGGCAACAGCGCAATCGACAGCAATACGCCGGCGAATGGCAACCCCCACCATGCGGCAAGGGCTGCGCCATCGATGTCGGCGGCGTGGGACAGCGAAGGAAAAACAGCCAGCATGGCCGGCAGCGGCAACAGCATGCGGGCGCGTTGCATCAGACGGACTCTCCTTGGACAGTGTGCGCAGTGGCGGGACGGACAGACCCGCCGCACAGGTATGAGACTCGCAGCAAGGCTCCGTGCCTCGCGCGGTAAGCGTGCCAGTGTAATGCAGGCGCCGCAGCGTCCCGCGCGGCGACGACCGGAACGCGCGGTCAGGCCTGGTCGACCAGGATGACGTGGACGCGGTACGGCCCGTGTGCCCCCAGCACGATGGTCTGCTCGATGTCGCCGGTACGCGACGGGCCGCTGATGATATTGGTCGCGCGCGGCAGTTCGCCGCATTCGCTGCGCACCAGCGCAAAGGCATCTTCGAGGCTGTCGACGATGCGCGATACCGGCACCACCGCGATATGCGTCTCGGGCAACAGCGCTGCCGACGCGAACGTTTCCGGCCCCGACAGCAGCATCAGCGAACCGGTCTCGGCAATGGCGCAGAAACATCCCGTGATGCCGACCAGGTCGCCGTGCTCGCGGTCGGCCTGCGGATCGCGCACGGGAGGCCGGCACTCGACGGCCATGCCGCAGTCCTGCCAGGACAGCGCGCCCAATGCATCCCAGGCGACGGCTCGATGCTCGAGATTCAGGCTGTCCAGGTAGCGCACCGCTGCAGCAGGCACATCCGCCAGCCGCGCAACGCGATCGACCGTAGACGCCATGCGCTGCGCCTGGGCCATGAAGGCTTCGGTACGGTCCGGCTGGGCGCCTGGACGGGGCCCCTGCGGATGACGCGCAAGGTAGTCGGCCACGGCTTCGCGCTCGCCGCTGGTCACCTTGGGCGAACGCCCCTGCGCGGCGCGGATACGGGCAAAGATGCGGTCACGGGCTTGGTTGGTTTCCATAGGGCCTGGCGTCACGAAAATGCGGGGCAATGCACGCCATTATAGTGGCGCACCCTGCTCCGCTCCCGCCGCGAATACGTTGAAAATTGCTACGCAGGCGCGTGAACCTCGAACACCTGGCGCAGGTAGGCCAGGTAGCCGGCATCGTCGCACATGGTCTTTTCCGGCGTATCCGACAGCTTGGCCACCGGCTGCCCGTTGCAGCGGACCATCTTGATGACGATCTGCAGCGGTGTATAGCCAAGGTCGTTGGTCAGGTTCGTGCCCACGCCAAAGGCCAGCCGGCAGCGGCCGTGAAAGCGTTCATACAGTTCAATGACGCGCGGGATATCGAGGCTGTCGCTGAAGATCAGCGTCTTGCCAAGCGGATCGACGCGGTTGGCCGCATAGTGCGCCAGCATCCGCTCACCCCACAGGAAGGGGTCGCCGGAATCGTGCCGCACGCCGTCGAACAGCTTGCAGAAATACAGGTCGAAATCGCGCAGGAACGCGTCGAAGCCATAGGTGTCCGACAGCGCAATGCCCAGGTCACCGCGGTATTCGCGCGCCCAGTTCTCAAGCGCAAAGACCTGCGAGTCGCGCAGGCGCGGGCCCAGCGCCTGGCACGCCTGCACGTATTCATGGGCCATGGTGCCCAGCGGCACCATATTGTGCAGCCGCGCGAAATGTACGTTGCTCGTGCCAGCCAGTTGCGGCCCCAGCGTGTTGCGTATCGCCAGCAAAATCTCTTCCTGCCAGTCACGCGAGAAGCGCCGGCGGGTGCCATAGTCCGCAATCACGCAGTCGCGGTACTCCGGCGCCAGCAGCAGCGCGAGCTTCTGCTCCAGCCGGCGCCGGCCTTCGGCAAAGTCAGGCTTGGGCTGCGTGCGGCGGAAATACACCTCGTTGACGATGGCCAGCAGCGGCACCTCGAACAGGATGGTGTGCAGCCACGGCCCACGGATCGCGATCTCGATCTCGCCGTTGCCCTGTGGCGCGGGCTCGACCGACACGTACCTCTGGTTCAGGTGGAACAGCGCGAGGAAATCGACGAAATCGCTCTTGATGAAGCGCATGCCGCGCAGGTAGGCGAGTTCCTCTTCCGTGAAGCGCAGGCTGCACAACTGCGCCACCTCCGCGCGGATCTCCTCGATATACGGGGTCAGGTCGACGCCAGCGTTGCGGCACTTGAAGCGATACTCGACCTGCGCCTGCGGAAAATGGTGCAGTACCACCTGCATCATCGTGAACTTGTACAGGTCGGTGTCGAGCAGGGATGGGATGATCATAACGGGCCAGACGGCGATGCCGGTTCAGGCACACATGCTAACCGATGTTCGCCCTTGCCGGCGGGCGGGCGAGAGCCCGCTCAGCCACCATCGAGAAAAGGCTGCGGGCGCCGCAGTGCCCGGATGCCCTGCACACACCACAAGGGACGGCCATCGCCGGCCCGACACGATACGAGCGTGGCGGCCGCGCGCGGCACTTGCACCGGCAACGGGTCGGCAAAGGCGCCGTTCTGCGCCATGATGCGCTCGGCGTAGACATCGCGTCCCGCACGCTGGAAGCTCAGCACCTGCACCATCTGGCCGGCTTCGGGCTGCAGTTCCGGGCCGCAAGGCAGCAGCCCGGCACGGCCGCAGTTGGCCATGGCGTCTCCGGCCGGGGCCCGGGTGACGCTGAAGCTCTCCCAATCGAAACCAGTCAGTGCCGCCAGCGTCACAGGCTGGTCGGACCGCGTGCGCCATGCCACCAGGCGGGACACCACGCTGTCGGCCATGGCGGGCTCCGACAGCATCTGCGCGCTCGCGCCAACGGGCAAGAGAGCCGCCAGCATGTGCAGTCCGAACAGCCCCAGCAGCCCGGACAGCGCTCGGCGCCGCGCCCGCCTGCCGAAATCCCACGGACCAAAGCGCAGCTGGCACGGCATGGCGATCTCCTCATGGTTGGTCGAAGGCGGCGGGTCCTGCGACGGAAAGTGCGTCCGGCACATCGCATCGTGCCATTGCCGGCCCGAATGGCACAGACCTGTTCGCAATCAAATATACATAAAGAAATAAGAAAACTATCTGATCTGGCTATATAGACCCGCTATCCTTGCCAGAAGGCTCAGATACAATATCGGTTTCTGAAAGGCCACGGCCCGCGCTCGCCCCCTGCAGACCGCCATTGACGGAAATGCTCGTTGCGGCGCAGGCAAACAAGTGTCCGAAACCAGTTTCCCATCAAAAGCCGACCCGTTTTCCTGGAACCGAAATGACTCACGTTGTCACCGAATCCTGCATCCGTTGCCGCTACACAGACTGCGTTGACGTATGTCCGGTGGATTGTTTCCGTGAAGGCCCGAATTTCCTGGCCATTGACCCGGATGAGTGTATCGACTGCGCGGTGTGCGTGGCCGAATGCCCGGTGAACGCCATTTACGCCGAGGAAGACGTTCCGGGCGACCAGCAGCAGTTCATTGACCTGAATGCCGAGCTGGCGCGCAACTGGCCGTCCATCACCAAGACCAAGGCCCCGCTGGCCGAGGCCGAAGAGTGGAAGGACGCGACCGACAAGCTGCAGTACCTGCAGCGCTGAACCGACTAGAAAGCCGTCCCCACGCGCTTTCCGCAATGCCGGGCACGCGATGCCCACAACGTATCAGGACGAATATGGACTTGAGCATTCCCAATCCCGTTGCCGACACGACCAAAGCCGCCGCCAGCAACACCGCCGGCGGCCAGCCGCTGGAAATCGATGCACTGATCGTCGGTGCCGGCCCGGTCGGCCTGTTCCAGGTGTTCGAGCTGGGCCTGCTCGAAATCAAGGCGCACGTCATCGACTCCCTCAAGGTAGTTGGCGGCCAGTGCGTGGAGCTGTATCCGGACAAGCCCATCTACGACATCCCGGCGGTGCCCAGCTGCACTGGCCAGGAACTGACCGACAACCTGCTCAAGCAGATCGAGCCGTTCGAGCCGACCTTCCACCTGGGCCAGGAAGTCTCCGTGGTCGAGCGCCGTGAAGATGGCCGCTTCTTCGTCGAGACCTCGCTCGGAACCCGCTTCATCACCAAGACCATCTTCATCGCCGCCGGCGTGGGCTCGTTCCAGCCGCGCACGCTGAAGGTCGATGGCATCGACAAGTTCGACGGCAAGCAGCTGTTCTACCGCGTCAAGGATCCGAGCCGCTTCCACGGCCGCAACCTGGTGATCGTGGGCGGCGGCGACTCGGCGCTGGACTGGACGCTGGACCTGGTCGGCAAGGCCGAGTCGGTGGTGATGATCCACCGCCGCGATGGCTTCCGCGCGGCTCCGGCCTCGGTCGCCAAGATGAAGGACCTGTGCGAACAGATGGAAATGCAGTTCCTGGTCGGCCAGATTGGCGGCTATGAAGAAAAGGATGGCGTGCTCACCGAGATCAAGGTGACGGGCGCCGACGGCGTGACCCGCCGCCTGCCGGTGGACGACCTGCTGGTGTTCTTCGGCCTGTCGCCCAAGCTCGGCCCGATCGCCGAATGGGGCCTGGACCTCGAGCGCAAGCAGATCAAGGTGGACACCGAGAAGTTCCAGACCAATATCCCTGGCATCTTCGCGGTGGGCGACATCAACACCTACCCCGGCAAGAAGAAGCTGATCCTGTCTGGCTTCCACGAGGCCGCGCTGGCCGCGTTCGGTGCTGCGCCGTATATCTTCCCCGAGAAGAAGATCCACATGCAGTACACCACCACCTCGCCGAAGCTGCACAAGGTGCTCGGCGTGGAGTCGCCGGTGTTCGACTGATCATCGTCCGGACAATAGCGATCGAATGAAAAGCCGCCGGAATGGCGGCTTTTTCTTGGTTCTTCGCCAGACTGCGGGGGATGGGGAAGATGGGGTTGTCGTGCCTGGCAGGCGCTGCTGTTTCGCCGGCGTAGCCGGCGAGTCACTTTTTGTCCGAGCTACAAAAAGTAACCAAAAAGCGCGTTTACTTGCCCTAGCGGGCGAATATTGATCGTAGTGTACTGCGGGTGTTGTACGGGGATGGGCTTCAGAGTCTGCCTGGCTGCCTGCCGCGTGGTGCGCGTCCGCCGGTAGGCTTTCAAGCAATGATTGAACGAGCCCCGAAACTGTCCGTGGTCCCTGCTGCTACCGACATCGTGTAATCGCCTTCGGCTGCGCTACGCGCAGAGCCCTAGTCTGAGCCCCCGGGCCGCAGGCAAACCGCGCCGCAGCGAAGCAGAGAAACCGAATCATTGGCACTGGCGATGATGATGCCCGTCGCAGACCGACTAGGACGTGCGCGCAGCGCAGCCGAAGGCGTCCCACCACTGACGCTGTTGGAACGCTGTACCCGAGCCCTACATGGGGATCGTACACAAGCCGGTTATCGCAGGCACTGGTTCTGAATCACTATGCGTAGCAGGCCCGAACGGGCAACCAAGCCTCGCGAGACCAAAGCCTCTTGAATACAAGGAGCGTATCTATTCGGCCTCCCTGTTGAACGCCAAGCCCCGGAGCGCCACCAGTCAGTTCGTGCCTGCTACGCAGCCCACGGCAGCCAGCCGCTTCGCCAGACTCGCCGGCAGCAATAAAATTGGCGGAGGGTATTGACGAGGAATCGAGAAGCTGGCTATAATTTCCTTCTCTGCTGTTCCCCGATAGCTCAGTCGGTAGAGCGCCGGACTGTTAATCCGTAGGTCCCTGGTTCGAGCCCAGGTCGGGGAGCCATCCGATACAAGACGAAGGCCGATGCGCAAGCATCGGCCTTTTTCTTTTTCTCGCTCCGGCATTGTCTTTGCGCGGCAGCGCCCAGGCTTGGCCTGGCGGCCCGGATGTAATGCGGCAATGCCAGGCCCAAGCCTTGAATCCACATCACGGTGGTACGGCTCAGAACGTCTTGCTGATTGACGCCCAGGCCGTAGCCTTGCCCATGTAGCGTCCCTTTGCGTTGGTGTAGACCGCCTTGTCGGCATTGGTGTCGATGTAGGCCACCGATACTGCGAAACCCTTGCCGATGTCCTTGGTCAGGCCCAGCTTCCAGTCCGTGTAGGAGGCATCGGTGAACTGCACCTTCTGGTAGCCCACGTGCGCGTTCAACGTCAGGCCCCAGACATTGAGCGGCACGTTCGCCGACAGGTCGGCATACCAGCTGTTCTTGCTGTCGGCAAAGCCGAACAGGTTGGTCGGCGCATAGGAGTACTTCAGGAACACCGGCCCATAGCCGATGCCCGCATACAACTCCGTGGTATAGGGCCGCACATAGCCAGCCGGATAGTCGCCCGGATAGTAGTACTGCAGCACGCCGACGTCGTAGTTCCAGTCACCGCCACCGAAGGTGTTCTTGAACCCGCTATAGAAGTCCATCTCGATCGGCGCCGAGACATCAGGATTGCTGTCACCGAGCCAGCTGATATTCGAGTTCCAGTTGCCCAGGTAGAAGCCCGATTCGTGACTGACGTCGAAGCCGCCCTGGATTGCCGGACGGCGGTTGGTCTGCATCAGGCCGCGGTAGCGGTACTCGGTGGCCAGCGCCACATTCGCGGTGACCGTCCACGCCGATGCGGGCCCGTCCGCTGATTCAGGCGCGGACTGGGCGAGCACCGGACTCGCGCTGAAGAAGGCGAAGGAAGGAATCGCGGCCGCAATCCACGCGGCCGGTTTGCGCAAAGCTGTCATTGTTATCGAGGCAGAGTTGAGGAACTGCCCGCGGAACCCCGCGGGACTGTCTGCCACGATAAGGACCAGCACCTAAATTCGGTATCAAGAAACTTGCGCGTGATGAGGGAATTGGAATAAAGATTCCGCCCTGCCCCGCGCCTTACCCTGCAAAGCGGTAGCCGAGCCCGACTTCAGTGAGCAGATGCACGGGCTGCGCGGGATCTGCTTCGAGCTTGTGCCGCAAGTGGCCCATATAGACCCGCAGATACTGGCTGCTCTCGGAATGCGAAGGCCCCCATACCTCGCGCAGCAGTTCGCGATGGGTCATCACCTTGCCCCGATGCGCGATCAGCACCGACAGCAGGCGATACTCGATCGGCGTCAGGTGCACGGTCTCCCCGGCGCGCGTGACCATGCGGTTGGCCAGGTCGACCTGCACCTCGCCGAAGGCAATCTGCGTCGACCCATGCGGATTCGATCGCGCATGCCGGCGCAGCAGCACGCGCAGGCGCGCCACCAGTTCACCCACGCCGAACGGCTTGGTCAGGTAGTCGTCGGCACCGGCATCGAGCGCGCCGATCTTGTCCTCCTCGCCGCTGCGCGCGGACAGCACCAGGATCGGCACCTCGGTCCAGGTGCGCACTTCGCGGATCAGGTTGACGCCGTCGCCGTCGGGCAGGCCAAGGTCAAGCACCACCAGGTCCGGCTGGCGCGTGCCCGCTTCGATCAGGCCGCGCTTGAGCGTTTCCGCCTCGTGCACGGTGCAGCCTTCGGCCTGCAGGGCCGTGCGCACGAAGCGGCGGATATGGGGTTCGTCCTCGACCAGCAGCACCGTGGGCGAAAACTCGAAAGGCATCTGTTGCTCTCCGTCTGAATGGGATTACGCGGGGATGTCCGCCGCCTCCGGCTCGATCACCGGCGGATTGCCGCGCGGCAGGGCCACCACGAAGCGCGCACCGATGCCTGCGCCCGCCATGGCCGCTTCGCGCACTGGTTCGACCCAGATGCGTCCGCCATGGGCCTGCACGATCGCATCGCAGACCGCGAGCCCAAGGCCCACGCCCGTCGTCACCGATTCGCGCTCGCCCCGCGTGAATTTCTCGAAAATCTGCCGTTCGCTGCCGGCCGGCACGCCGGGGCCATCGTCTTCCACCACTAGGCGCAATTCGTCATCCATGGCCTGGGCGCGGATGCGGATCTCGGTCCCGGCCGGCGCGTACTTGGCAGCATTCTCCAGCAGGTTGCACAGCACGCGATCCATCAGCACGGCATCGCATTCCACCAGCGGCATCGCGGACAGGTCGGCCACCATGACACGATGCCCGGCAAGCGCATCACGCAAGGCACCCAGCGCCGCGCCGACCAGCTCCTCGAAGGACTGCCACTCCTTCTGCACGCGCACGTCGCGTCCCTGCAGCCGCGCCATGTCGAGCAGGTTGACCACCATGGTGCTCATGCGCCTGGCCTGGTCGCGCATCGCGGCGACCGTATCGGCAATACGCGGCGCGAGCGGCGGATCGCCGCGCTGCAAGGTCTCGGCCATGCCGATCAGGCTGGTCAGCGGCGTGCGCAGGTCGTGCGAGACCGCGGCCAGCAACGAGCTGCGCAGCCGCTCCGATTCCATCGACAGCAGGGCCTGCTGGGCGACGTCCACATAATGCAGCCGCTCGATGGTGATGGCGATCAGCGTCGCGAACACGTCGACCTGGCGCCGCAGTGCCGGCTGGGCGAACGCGCGCCACGCGCGCGGTTCCACCGCGAGCACGCCGCGCGTCTGCATCGGCGCCTTGAGCGGCAGGTACAGCACGGTGCCGGCGGGCAGCGTGTGCGTGCCGGTGCCCGCCGGCTGGCCGTGGTCGAACACCCATTGTGCAAGCACGCGGTCGATCGCGTCACTGTGCGCGTCGGTTTGCCCCTGCTCGACTGCGGGCGGCAGCAGGCGGCCATCGGGCCCTACCAGAAAGAAGGCGGAGCGCGCGTCGAAGGCCGCGCGCAGGAAGCGGCTGCCGATCGAGACGATCTGCTCGGGCATCAATGTCGACGACAGCTCGCGCGCGAGCTCGTAGAGCGTGCGCGCATCGGTCTCGCGCTGCACCGCCACTTCTGCCTGCTCGCGCAGGCCGGCGGTGAGCTGGCCGATCACCAGCCCGACCGAGAGCAGCACCAGGAAGGTCAGCAGGTACTGCACATCGCTCACGGCAAAGGAGAGCCTGGGCGGCACGAAGAAGAAGTCGAAGGCAGCGACGGCAACCACCGAGGCCAGCGCCGCCGCCGCGCGGCCGTGGCGCAAGGCCACGCCAACCACCGCCACGAGAAACAGCATGGCGATATTGACCAGGTCGAACCACGGCCGGGCCAGCGTCGATACCGCCGTCGCGCCGGCGCACCAGGCCACCGCCCACAGGTAGGACTGCATGCGCACACGGCGCTCCTGCGCCTGCACGGCCTCGCTTTCCTCGGCCGGTGCCGATACGCTCGCGGGCTTGACGTCCATGCGCGTGGTATCCGCGGCCACGCGTATGACGTCGATCTCCGGGCACGCGGCCGATAGCGCATCGGCAAAGCTCTTGCGCCCGAACAGCCAGGCCCGCGCGCCAAGAAACGGCGAAAGCGCCCAGACCAGCAACGACCGCCCCTGACTCACGAGCGACTCGTCCATGCGCCGCCATCGCGTCGGCGTGCGGCCCAGCACCACCTTGGTCAGGTTATGGCGCCGGACATAACCGGCAACGGCCTGCACCATGTCGCTGCCGGCCAGTGTCTCGGTGCGCGCGCCCAGTTCCTCGGCCAGGCGCATCGCCGACTCCAGCCGCGCGCGTTCGCCATCGGGCACGGACGCAAGCCGCGGCGCGGCCACGGTGATCACGTGGCAGTCGCAATCGAGCTGGCCGGCCAGGCGGCGCGCGCTCCTGACGACCTGCTCGGCATCGCTGCCTGTGCCGATGCAGGCCAGCACGGCCTCGCGCGTGCGCCAGACCGACTGGATCGACTCGGCGCGGCGATAGGCGCGCACATCATCGTCGACCCGGTCCGCGGTGCGCCGCAGGGCCAGTTCGCGCAGCGCGATCAGGTTGCCCTTGCGGAAGAAATTGCGCACTGCGTGGCGCGCCTGCTCCGGCAGGTAGACCTTGCCTTCGCGCAGGCGCCGCAGCAGCTCATCGGCGGGCAGGTCGACCAGGATCACCTCATCGGCGCTGTCGAAGACGGCGTCCGGCACGGTTTCCCAGACACGGATGCCGGTGATGCCGCCCACCGCCTCGTTGAGGCTGTCCAGGTGCTGCACATTGACGGTCGTCCAGACATCGATGCCGGACGATTGCAGCTCCTGGATGTCCTGCCAGCGCTTGGGGTGCCGGCTGCCCGGCGCATTCGAATGGGCGAGTTCGTCGACCAGCACCAGTGCCGGTCGCCGTGCCAGCGCGCCGTCGAGGTCGAACTCCGTGAGCACGCGGTCCCGATACGGCACGTCCTTCATCGGCAGGCGCTCGATGCCGTCGATCAGTGCCTCGGTCTCGGCGCGGCCATGCGTCTCGACCACGCCGATGACCACGTCCGCGCCCTGCTCCCTCAGTGACCGTGCGGCGGTCAGCATCGCGAAGGTCTTGCCCACGCCGGCCGAGGCGCCGAAGTAGACGCGCAGCTTGCCCCGCGCGGCACGCGCGCCCTCCTCCTGCATGCGCTGCAGCAGGCTGTCCGGGTCGGGACGTTCAGTGGGAGATCGCAATTCGGGCATGGTCAGCGGCGCCGCCCGGCGCAGGGGCAGGCGCTGTCAGATTGTGCCACGCGCGCGGCGCCGCACGCCCGCCCGGCCTGCCTATTTACCAGATACCGCATCCAGCGCCAGGTTCAGCTTGAGCACATTGACGCCAGGGTCGCCCAGCACGGCCAGCGACGGCGATTCGGTGTTCGCCTGGATCAGCTCCTGCACCTTCTCCGGCGGCAGCCCGCGCAACCGCGCCACGCGTGGCGCCTGGTAGTCGGCCGCCGCGATGCTGATGTGCGGATCCAGCCCGCTGCCGGAAGCCGTGACCAGGTCCACCGGCACCGCCGCCTTGTTGTCCGGGCCCGCCGCGCGCAGTGCCTCGATGCGCGCGCGCGCCGCATCGCTCAGCGCCGGGTTGCTTGGCCCAAGGTTGGAACCAGCCGATGCCGCCGCGTTATAGGGCATGGGCGCCGTGGCCGACAGGCGGCCCCAGAAATACTTCGGGTCCGAGAACGGCTGCCCGATCAGGGCAGAGCCCACGACCTTGCCGTCCCTGACGATCAGCGAGCCCGCTGCCTGCTGTGGAAACACCGCCTTCGAAATTGCGGTGATCACGCCGGGATAGAGCAAACCCGTCAGCAGCGACAGCGCGGCAAAGACGACCAGCGCCGGCCGCAGCAGCCCGCCCTGCTGCGGCACGATGGGTGCGGATTGCGTGGATTGCACTTGCGTATTCATGATTGCCATCTCTATGCGGAGGTACGGTCAGACCCAGCCCAGCAGGGCCAGCGCCATGTCGATCAGCTTGATCCCGGCAAACGGCACCAGGATGCCGCCCAGGCCGTAGACCAGCAGGTTGCGCCGCAGCAGCACCGCCGCGCCGAGCGGCCGGTAGGCCACGCCCTTGAGCGCCAGCGGTATCAGCGCCACGATGATCAGCGCGTTGAAGATCACCGCCGACATGATGGCCGACGCCGGCGTGCTCAACCCCATCACGTTCAGCAGGTTCAGCTGCGGGTAGGTGGTGGCAAACGCGGCCGGGATGATGGCGAAGTACTTGGCCACGTCGTTGGCCACGCTGAACGTCGTGAGCGATCCGCGCGTCATCAGCATCTGCTTGCCGATCTCGACGATCTCGATGAGCTTGGTCGGGTTGCTGTCCAGGTCGACCATGTTGCCGGCCTCTTTCGCCGCCTGCGTGCCACTGTTCATCGCCACCGCGACATCGGCCTGGGCCAGCGCCGGCGCATCGTTGGTGCCGTCGCCAGTCATCGCCACGAGGCGGCCCTCGCCCTGGAACTGGCGAATCAGCTTGAGCTTGGCTTCCGGCGTCGCTTCGGCCAGGAAGTCATCGACGCCGGCTTCGGCCGCGATGGTCGCCGCGGTGAGCCGGTTGTCGCCGGTGATCATCACGGTCTTGATGCCCATCTTGCGCAGCTCCGTGAAGCGCTCGCGGATACCGGTCTTGACGATGTCCTTGAGTTCCACCACGCCGAGCACGCGCACGCTGCCGTCGGCTTCCTCCGCCACCACCAGCGGCGTGCTGCCCGCACGGGCCACGTCATCCACCGCCTGCATCACGGCCTCGGGAAACTTGCCGGCGCGTTCGGCCACGAAGCGCCGCACCGCATCGGCCGCACCCTTGCGCACGATGCGCTCGCCTTCGCCGTTGCGCAGGTCCACGCCGCTCATGCGCGTCTGCGCCGTGAACGGGATGAACACCGGCCGCAGCGCCGCCATGTCCGGTGCCGCGACACCCTGCTGCTGGCGCGCCAGCGTCACGATGCTGCGCCCTTCGGGCGTCTCGTCGGCCAGCGACGACAGCCATGCCGCCTGTGCGAGCTGCTGGGCCGGAATGCCCGGCGCGGGCACGAAGCGCGAGGCCTGGCGGTTGCCGTGGGTGATGGTGCCGGTCTTGTCGAGCAGCAGCACATCCACGTCGCCCGCGGCTTCCACCGCGCGGCCCGAGGTGGCAATGACGTTCGCCTCCATCATGCGGCTCATGCCAGCCACGCCGATGGCCGACAGCAGTCCGCCGATGGTGGTCGGGATCAGGCACACCAGCAGCGCCACCAGCACCGTGATGGTCACCGGAAGCCCGGCCTTGGTGACGAGCACGCTGTAGAGCGAGAACGGCAGCAGCGTGGCGGTCGCCAGCAGCAGCACGATGGTCAGGCCCACCAGCAGGATCGTCAGCGCCAGCTCATTGGGCGTCTTCTGCCGCTTGGCGCCCTCGACCATGCTGATCATGCGGTCGATGAAGCTTTCGCCCGGATTGGTGGTGATGCGTATCACGATCCAGTCCGACAGCACGCGCGTGCCGCCGGTGACCGACGAAAAGTCGCCACCCGATTCGCGGATCACCGGTGCGGATTCGCCCGTGATCGCGCTCTCGTCGACCGACGCCACGCCTTCGATGACTTCGCCGTCGCCGGGGATCATGTCACCGGCCTGGGCCAGCACGATATCGCCGCGCCGCAGGGTGGTGGCCGCCCGCGTTTCCGTCGCGCCACCGCGCCTGCCGTCGAGCAGCACGCGCGCCGTGGCGGTCGTCTTCAGTCCCCGCAGCGATTCCGCCTGCTGCTTGCTGCGGCCTTCCGCGAGCGCTTCGGCAAAGTTGGCGAACAGCACCGTGAACCACAGCCAGACCGAAACGGCCAGGATGAAGCCGGCGCTCTCTCCGCCTGCAGCCTTGGGCGCAGCCAGGGCCTTGAGGAACAGGATGGAAGTGAGGATGCTACCCACGTACACCACAAACATCACCGGATTGCGTACCTGCTCGCGTGGTGACAGCTTCTTCAGCGCGGCCAGCAGGGCCGGCTTGACGAGTTCGGGCGCGAACATGCCGCTGCGTGGCGAGCGATGGTGGTGCTCATGCGCACGGGGCGCACCGCCCGACGTCGTGGCGGCATTCGCCGTCGATGCATCGGTTCTGGATGCAGCGCCGCCAGCCTTGCTGCGCGTCGCCATGGATTCTTGTTGCATGCGTTTCTCCGCAATACGCTTACTTGGCAATCGCCGTCACCGCGCCCTGCAGCTGCTCGGCAACGGGGCCCAGCGCCAGAGCCGGGACATAGGTCAGTGCGCCGACCAGCAGCACCGAGCCGACCAGCAGCACCACGAACAGCGCGCCGTGAGTAGGCATGGTGCCGCCCGTAACCGGCAGCCGCTTTTTCGCCGCCAGCGAGCCGGCCAGCGCGAGGACCGGGATGATGATCCAGAAGCGTCCGAACCACATGGCGGCCGCCAGCAGGGTGTTGTAGAACGGCGTGTTGGCGGACAGGCCGGCAAAGGCGCTGCCGTTGTTGTTGGCCGCCGAGGACAGCGCATAGAGGATCTCGGAGAAGCCGTGCGTGCCCGGGTTGAACACGCCCGCCCTGCCCGCTTCCGTCATCACCGCGATGGAAGTGCCGACCAGCACGAGCAGCGGCGTCACTAGGATGGCCACCGCGGTCATCTTCATTTCGTACGCCTCGATCTTCTTGCCCAGGTACTCCGGCGTGCGCCCGATCATCAGGCCGGCGATGAACACTGCCAGCACCGCGTACACGAGCATGCCGTAGAGACCGGAACCGACGCCGCCGAACACGACTTCACCAAGCTGGATCAGCAGCATCGGCACCAGCCCGCCGATAGCCGTGAAGGAGTCATGCATCGCATTGACCGCGCCGCATGAGGCCGCCGTGGTAATGGTCGCGAACAGCGCCGATGCCGCCGTGCCGAAGCGCGTCTCCTTGCCTTCCATGTTGCCGCCGGCCTGCAACGCGGAAGCGGCATGATCGATCGGCAGTCCGGCCAACGCGGCGCTGGCCTGCAACTCGGACAGCGAGGCGACGCACGCCATGCCGACGAAGATCACCGTCATCGAGGCGAGCACCGCCACGCCCTGGCGCCGGTCCTTCACCATCTCGCCGAACGTGAAGCACAGCGCGGCCGGAATCAGGAAGATGGCCAGCATCTCGATCATGTTGGCGAGCGCGGTCGGGTTCTCGTAAGGGTGCGCCGAGTTCGCGTTAAAGAAGCCGCCGCCGTTGGTGCCCAGCATCTTGATGGCTTCCTGCGAAGCCACCGGGCCCATGGCCAGCGTCTGCTTGTCCGTCTTCAGGTCTTCGGTGACCGGCTTGCCCTGGGCATCAAGCACCGGCTGGCCCGCCGCGTCGACCTTGGGCTGGCTGTACTCCACCGGCGTGACCAGGCTGACTTCCTTGTAGCTGTCGAAGTTCTGGATCACACCCTGGCTGACCAGCGCCAGCGCGATCACGGTGGCAATCGGCGCCAGCACGTACAGGGTGCTGCGCGTCATGTCGACCCAGAAGTTGCCGATGGTCGCACTGCTCTGGCGCGCGAAGCCGCGGATCAGTGCGAACACCACTGCGATGCCGGTCGCCGCGGAAAAGAAGTTCTGCACTGTGAGCGCCAGCATCTGCGTCAGGTAGCCCATGGTTGACTCGCCCGCGTAGCCTTGCCAGTTGGTGTTGGTGACAAAGCTGATAGCCGTATTGAAGGCCGAGTCCGGCGTCACCGCGCCAAACCCCTGCGGATTGAGCGGCAGGTAGCTCTGCAGCCGCTGCAGCGCGTAGACCACCACCACACCCAGCAGATTGAACGCCAGCACGGCGACCGTGTACTGCTTCCAGCCCATTTCGGCATCGGCGCGCACGCCGGCAAGCTTGTAGAGCACGCGTTCGAGCGGACGCCCCCACGCGGTCAGCTTGTAGGTGCCATCCTCCATCGCGCGCCGCATGTAACGGCTCAGGAACGGCGCCATGGCAAACAGGATTGCCAGGTACAGGGCCAGCAGGCCCAGGAATTGGGTCGACATCAGAATTTCTCCGGGCGGAACAGCGCAATCAGGAGGTAGATGAAAATCAGCGCGGCCAGGGCGGCGCTCAGCAGGTCAGCCCAATCCATCACAACCCCTTGTCGGCAGCGCTGTGCTTGCCAAGCGCGGCGTCGTTGTGCAGGCCGCCGTGCTCCGCGGCGGCTCCCGGCCCGTTGGCGCCCAAGGCGGCGCACAGCCATAGCAATGCCGCGCTGGCGGCGGCGAATACGATCAAGACGATCAGGAAGACCCCGTCCATGACAATCGATCCAAGAGTGACTGACACCGGGAAGCTTATGGATCGACCGCTAAAAACGGGGTAGAAAGAGACCGAGGGCAGATAAAGAAGATATAAAAACGGCGCCAGCTCCGGAGACGCAGCAGCTACAGGCCCGATATGGCCGCGACATCAATTTCGTGTACATTCACATCCTCGAACTCGCGGGCCGCTCTGAACCTGGCACCGCGACTCCGGAGCGATTGGGGCTCCACTTTTGCTGGCAACGTACCGCCCGACGCATTCCGAATCACGGCACATTCTTGACATTTGCGTCGTATACGTGCCATAGTTACGGGCGTATAGCTTTTTACGGAAACCGGTACTGCCAGGCCCCTTGTACAAGGAACCCGGCGCTATCACCCCTGACACTGGTTGCACGGACTCATCGGTCCACATCTTTCAGGTTCGCGGGGGTGCACTCAGGGCAGTGTCTGCCTTGTGTGCAATACCAGCCGCTTCGGCGGCCGCAGTTTCCCCCTCGTTTGAACCAGCCGCTTGCGCGGCAGCAATCCCCTAAAGGACTGAATTGACCAAGATCGTCTTGAAACCCGGTGAGCCGGTTGAAGTTGCAATGCGTCGCTTCCGTCGCTCGATCCTGCAGACTGGCCTGATCGTCGAACTGAAGAGCCGCACCGCCTACGAAAAGCCCACGACCGAGCGCAAGCGCAAGAAGAAGGCTGCCGAAGCGCGCCTGCGCAAGCGCCTGCGCATGCAGATGCTGCCGAAGAAGCTCTACTGATTCGGTTCGCACCGCATAAAAAACCGCCAGCATGCTGGCGGTTTTTTTATGCGCCGCTTTCTTTATGCGCCACATTTCGCGTTACCCGCACTGAAGCGCCGCCCGGGTCATAGTGCAGTGCACCACAGGTCATGCGCGGCGATGACCGGCATAATGGCGGATATTGCGCCCGCCGGCGCGCCAACCGTCTTCCTGCCTTGACTGCCATCCTCGAGTTGCGCAAGGTGCGCAAGCAATATGGTGATACGGTCGTCGTCAACGACCTGGACCTGCAGGTGCACCGGGGCCAATGCTTCGGGCTGCTCGGGCCAAACGGTGCTGGCAAGACCACCACGCTGCGGCTGCTGCTGGGCCTGACCACGCCGGCAGGCGGCTCGCTGACGCTCTGCGGCGAGCCCATTCCCGAGCGCGCACCGCAGGCACGCATGCGCGTGGGCGTGGTGCCGCAATTCGACAACCTCGACCCGGATTTCTCGGTCATCGAGAACCTGCGCATCTTCGGCCGTTACTTCGGCCTGTCCTCGGCGGTGATCGAGCAGCGGGTGCCGGCCCTGCTTGAATTCGCGCGGCTCGAGAGCCGTGCCAATGCGCAGGTGCGCGACTTGTCCGGCGGCATGCGCCGGCGCCTGACCGTGGCGCGCGCGCTGATCAACGACCCCGACCTGCTGATCATGGACGAGCCCACCACCGGGCTCGACCCGCAGGCCCGTCACCTGATCTGGGAACGGCTCAAGTCGCTGATGGCCAGCGGCAAGACCATCCTGCTGACCACGCACTTCATGGAAGAGGCCGAGCGCCTGTGCAACTACCTGTGCGTGATCGACGGCGGCCGCAAGATTGCCGAAGGCAAGCCGCACGAGTTGATCGACAGCCAGATCGGGTGCGACGTGGTCGAGGTCTACGGCGATGAGCTGGACACGCTGCGCGACAGCCTGACACCGCTGGCCGAGCGTACCGAGATGAGCGGCGAGACGCTCTTCTGCTATGTGCGCGAGCCCGCCCCGCTGCTGGCCGCCCTGCACGGCAAGAGCGGCGTACGTTACCTGCACCGGCCGGCCAACCTCGAGGATGTGTTCCTCAAGCTGACCGGCCGCGAGATGAGGGACTGAGATGAGCGAACAGGATCCGCGCCCGGAAGCGGCCACCGCAGAGACCGGCCACGCCCGCGGGCAGGCCGGCGGCATCGAACTGCGCCAGCACTATCCGCAGCCGCTGCTGCCGCGCAACGTGCGCAACTGGATGATGGTCTGGTACCGCAACTACATGGTGTGGAAGAAGCTGGCCATCCCGTCGATGATCGGCAACCTGGCCGACCCGATGATCTACCTGTTCGGCCTTGGCCTCGGGCTCGGCCTGCTGGTCGGGCAGGTGCACGGCGTCTCGTACATCGCCTTCCTTGCGGCCGGCACCACGGCATCGAGCGTGATGATGTCGGCCAGCTTCGAGTCGATGTACTCGGCGTTCTCGCGCATGCACGTGCAGCGCACCTGGGAGGCGATCATGCATGCGCCGCTGACGCTCGGCGACGTGGTGCTCGGGGAGATCCTGTGGGCGGCCAGCAAGGCCGTGCTGTCGGGGCTGGCCATCATGCTGGTGGCGGGCGCGCTCGGCTATGCGCACATGCCGGGCGCGCTGCTGGCGCTGCCGGTGATCGTGCTGGCGGGCATCGCCTTCGCCAGCCTGGCGATGATCGTGACGGCGCTGGCCCCTGGCTATGACTTCTTCATGTTCTACCAGACGCTGGTCATGACGCCGATGCTGCTGCTCTCAGGCGTTTTCTTTCCACTGGAGCAATTGCCGGACGGTGCGCGTGCTGCCACCAATGTCCTGCCTCTGGCGCATGCGGTGGCGCTGATCCGGCCGCTCATGCTGGGCCGTCCGGTTGACAGCATCGGCCTGCATCTCGCCGTGCTGGCCGCCTACGCCATTGTCGCGCTGGTACTTTCGCTGGTACTGTTGCGGCGCCGCTTGCTGCGCTGAGAAACGCGGGCGGCCGGTTGCCCGGGCCCGTTGACCTGGCGCTTATCCATATGCCCGCCGGGCAATCCTGCATGCCGTTTTCGTTTTCCGGTTTTTCCCGATCTTCACGTCAGGCTGTCCGCCTGTCCGGCGCCCTCCTGGCCAGCGCGATACTTGCAGGTTGCAGCGTCGTCGGGGCAACCGTGGCCGTTGGCAGTGCTGCCGTATCGACCGTGGCGACGGTGGGTTCTGCCGCCGTCAGCGTTGCGTCGACGGCGGTCGAAGCCACCTATGACGTGACCAAGGCCGGCGTCAAGGCCGTGGCCGGCAGCGACAGCGAGACACCGGCCCAGACACCCTGAGCCGGCACCGCGCCTTCGTCTTACTCGCCCAATCCGCGCAGCAGGTCGGCCTTCAGGTCGGCCACCGACTCCAGCCCCACGGCCAGTCGAATCAGTCCTTCGCCAACTCCCGCAGCCGCCTTGGCCTCGGGAGTGACGCGAGCGTGCGTGGTCGTGTACGGATGCGTGATCGTGGTGCGCGTGTCGCCGAGGTTGCCGGTGATCGAGCACAGCCGCGTGTTGTCGATCACGCGCCATGCATTCGCGCGCTGCTGCTCGGGCGTGGCGCCCTTGAGTTCGAACGACACGATGGCGCCACCGCCGCTCTGCTGGCGCATGGCGATCTCATGCTGCGGATGCGACTTGAGCGCGGGGTGGAATACACGCGCCACGGCGGGGTGCGATTCCAGGAATTCGGCCAGCGCGAGCGCGTTGGCCGAATGCCGCTCCATGCGGATGGCCAGCGTTTCCATGCCCTTGAGCAGCACCCAGGCATTGAACGCCGACAGCGTCGGGCCGGCGGTACGCACGAACGGGAATACCTTGCCCATGATGAAGTCGCGCGAACCGACTACGGCACCGCCGAGCACGCGGCCCTGCCCGTCGATATGCTTGGTCGCCGAATGCACCACGATATCGGCGCCGAACTTCATCGGCTGCTGCAGCGCCGGCGAACAGAAGCAGTTGTCGACGACGAGCTGCGCGCCGGCATCGTGCGCGATCTCGGCCACGGCGGCAATGTCGGCCACTTCGGTGAGCGGGTTGGACGGCGTCTCCAGGAAGAACATCTTCGTGGTCGGGCGCACTGCCGCGCGCCATGCATTCAGGTCGCCCGGATCGACAAAGGTGGTCTCGACGCCGAACTTCGAGAAAATGTTCCCGAACAGCGTCATGGTCGAGCCGAAGATCGCGCGCGAGCTCACCAGGTGATCGCCCGCCTGCAGCAGCGACATCACCACCGACAGGATCGCGCTCATGCCCGAAGCGGTCGCCATGCAGGACTCCGCGCCTTCCAGTGCCGCCAGGCGCGACTGGAACATCGACACCGTGGGGTTGGTAAAGCGCGAATAGGTGAAACCCTCTTCCGAGTTGGCGAAGCGTTCGGCGGCTTCCGCGGCGCTGTTGAAGCAGAAGCTCGAGGTCAGGTACATCGCCTCGGAGTGCTCCATGTATTCGCTGCGCAGCGTGCCGGCGCGCACGCCGAGGGTATCGATGCCAAGCGATTCAGGATTGAGCGGTTCGTTCATGCTGGTGGCGCGGTCGTACCCGCGTGAATGCAGTGGTTCCAACAAGCCGGCAGCAAGCGGCCGGCCATGAAAAAAGCCCGTGCGATCGGGTGGTCGGATCGACGGGCTTGCGTGTTCTGCGGATACCTTGGGAGCCTTGGGAGCCCTGGGACGGCGCGGCAGCAGCCGGTTGTTTCCCTTTGGCAATCTCCTGACGGCTATCTCCTGACGGCAATCTCCTGACGGCAATCTCTTTAGCTGTTTCGGGCAGGACCCGCGTCCGCAAGCTGACGATCAAATCGACGCCCGGCCATGTTACGGCCGGGCCCCGCGTTCGTCAACGCACGCGGGGCCGGCGCGGCTTACTCGTTGCCGCCCGAACGCTGCAGGTGCAGTTGCGAGCGCTCCATATCGCCGGTGCCTTCGCGGTCGGCCTGGCTGCGCGCCGTTTCCAGGCGCTCCAGGTAGGCCTCGTCGATATCGCCGGTGATGTAGCGGCCGTCGAAGCATGAAGCGTCGAAGTCCTTCAGCGCGGGATTGATGTCGCGTACGGCCTGCTTCATCGCTTCCACGTCCTGGTACACCAGCTTGTCGGCGCCGATGATCTTCGCGATCTCTTCGTGCGTGCGGCCATGCGCCACCAGTTCGCTGCGCGTCGGCATGTCGATGCCGTACACGTTCGGGTACTTCACCGGCGGAGCGGCCGAGGCGAAGATCACCTTGTTGGCGCCCGCGTCGCGCGCCATCTGCACGATCTCGAACGAGGTGGTGCCGCGCACGATCGAGTCGTCGACGATCAGCACGTTCTTGCCCTTGAACTCCACGCCCATGGCGTTGAGCTTCTGGCGCACCGACTTCTTGCGCACGGCCTGGCCCGGCATGATGAAGGTGCGGCCCACGTAGCGGTTCTTGAAGAAGCCCTCGCGGTAGCCCACGCCCAGACGGTTGGCCACCTGCATGGCCGCCGGGCGGCTGGAATCGGGAATCGGCATGACCACGTCGATGTCGCCGGCCGATACTTCCTGGCGGATCTTCTCGGCCAGGTAATCGCCCATGCGCAGGCGGGCATCATAGACGGGCACGCCATCGATGCATGAATCCGGGCGCGCCAGGTAGACGTACTCGAAAATGCAGGGCGTGAGCTCCGGATTGTCGGCGCACTGCTTGCTGTACAGCTTGCCGTCCAGGTCGATGAAGATAGCCTCGCCCGGCGCGACGTCGCGTTCCATGCGGTAGCCGATGCCTTCGAGCGCCACCGACTCCGACGCCACCATCCACTCCTTGCCGGTGGGCGTATCGATGCTGCCCAGGCACAGCGGACGGATGCCGAACGGGTCGCGCACGGCCAGCATGCCATAGTCGGCGATCTGCGCGGCAATCGCGTACGAACCCTTCACGCGGCGGTGCATGCCGGCCACGGCGGTGAAGATCGTTTCGGGATCAAGCGCCATGCCGTGGCTGGCACGTTGCAGCTCGTCAGCCAGCACGTTCAGCAGCACTTCGGTGTCGGAGTGCGTGTTGATGTGGCGGCGATCGCGGCGGAACATTTCTTCGCGCAGCTGCTGCCAGTTGGTCAGGTTGCCGTTGTGCGCCAGGATGATGCCGTACGGCGCGTTGACGTAGAACGGCTGCGCCTCTTCCTCGCTGGAGGCCGAGCCCGCAGTCGGGTAGCGCACCTGGCCGATGCCGGCCGTGCCCGGCAGGCCACGCATATTGCGCGTGCGGAACACGTCGCGCACGAGGCCGTTGGCCTTGTGCATGTGGAAGGTACTGCCGTTGGCGGTGGCGATGCCGGCAGCATCCTGTCCGCGGTGTTGCAACAACAGCAGGCTGTCGTAAATCAGTTGGTTGACAGGCGAGGTTGAGACCACGCCGACGATACCGCACATGCCAAGCTCCCAGGAAAGGCTTTGATTCAGGGGCGCAGCCCGGTCCTTAGGACAAGGCCTGCGTTTCGTACCGGCCAGGCATGGCTGCCGGGCCTCAGTGTCATGTCTTGACGTATTTCGCCAGCTCCGGTGGCAGCCATGGCTTGAGCGATTCCATGGCCTGCATCACATAGGGGCGGCTCACCGCGTCGCGCCAGAATTCCTCTTCCGGCAATTTCGTCAATCCGGCCAGCGTCACCAGCAGCATCACGAGCAGCGCGCCACGCAGCAGCCCGAACACCAGCCCCAGTCCGCGGTCCGCCGGCTTCAGCCCGGTGCTTTCCAGCAACTGGCCGATCACCGTGCCCGCCAGCGCCGCACCGATCACGGTGCCGATCAGCAAGGTGACGAAACCGAGCGCATGACGCGCGATCTCGCCGCCGGGCAGCGACTGCGGCATCCAGCCGGCGGCCACGCCGCCGAAACGGTAGGCAACCCAGAACGCCACGACCCAGCCCATCAGCGACAGCACCTCGCGGACCAGTCCGCGCAGCACGCCGATCAGGCCGGAAGCGAGCAGGATGAAGACGACAGCGTAGTCGAAGAAAGTCGGCTGCATCGTTGCAAGCGGGCCGCGTCACGCGCGGCCGCGCGGGCTCACTGTTCCACCACCTTCGAAGTCAGACCGGCCGCGCGCACGCGCTTGTCGGCGGCATCGGCGGCATCGCGGTCACTGAAGGGGCCCGCGCGCAGCAGGATACGCTCGCCATCGGCCAGGACTTTCTTTTCCACATACGCCGGCACCTTGCTCGCCTTGAGCTTGGCCAGCCAGTTCTTCGCCCGCTCTTCCGAAGAGAAGGCGCCGATCAGGATCAGGTACTTGCCGCTGCCTTGCTGCTTGGCATCCGCCGTCTTGCTCTCGGCGGGCCTGGTTTCCGCGCGGGCAGCGGGCTTGTCCGCCACGGCGGCAGGCTTGGCCGGCGTGCTCACCAGTTCCTCGCCGGCATCGAGCGCTTCGGCGCTGTCGCCGCGGGCCTGCTGGGACTGCGGGGCCGGCGGCAGAGGATCCGCCTTGCGCGCCTCGACCTTCGGCTTCTGCGTGCCCTGCCCGCCCGCCACCTTGACCGACACGTCCTCGGACACCGGACGCGGCTTGGTCTCAAAGATGATCGGCAGCACGATGACCGCGGCCACCACCAGCACCACGGCGCCGATCAGGCGGCGGCGTGCGCGCTGCTTCTGGGGGAATTCTGGATCCAGCGTGTCATCGGCATATTCCTCCGCCAGCCGGCGCGACGAGGCGATGCCCGCACCAGGGTCGGTACGCTGGCGGCGCGTACGCTCGGGTGCCGGGTCGTTGCCCTTGCGGGAAGAAAACAGCGAAAGCAGGCCCATAGATTGGTTCGGTGCGGCGGCCGTCCGTTTGCGTCGGTGTCGACCGCTGGTTTGTCGCTCGGTTGCCGCACGACCGCCGCGCTATCACGTGGTCGTACCGGCGGCGGTACCGCTGGTTTGCTGGCTAGTTTGCCTGCGTGGCGCGGTAAGCCATCACGCCGGCAACGGTATAGAACGATCCGAAGACCAGAATTCTATCATTCTCGGTCGCTCTCTCGATGGCATCCCTGTAAGCCGCCTCCGGGCTGGAAAAGCAGGCAGCCGTGGCATCCGGCCCGGGCTGGAAACCACCCTCTTCCAGCTTCTGCAGCAGGTCGGCGGCAGAGGCGGCGCGCTCGGTCGGCAGGTCGCACAGGCACCAGTGGTCGATCTTGTCGGCCACCTGGCTCAGCACACCCGCAATGTCCTTGTCCTGCATGGCGCCGAAGACCGCGTAGGTGTAGCGGAAGAAGCCCATGTTCTCCAGGTTCTGCCCGAGCGTGGCCGCCGCATGCGGGTTATGCGCCACGTCCAGGATCACGGCCGGACGTCCAGGCAGTACCTGGAAGCGCCCCGGCAGTTCCACGAACGCCAGGCCGTTGCGCACTTCCTGGGCGCTCACAGGCAGTCGCGAACGCATCGCCTGCAGCGCAGCCAGCGCCGCCGATGCATTCAGCAACTGGTTGGCGCCGCGCAGCGCCGGATAGCCTAGGCCGTTGAGCTTGCGCTCGCGCCCGCTCCAGTCCCACTGCTGGCGTTCCTGCCCCTTGGCGGCCTGGTGCCGGAAATCGCGCCCGACAAGCCACAGGTCGGCGCCGATCGTCTCGGCATGGTCCACCAGCGACTGCGGCGGCACCGGGTCGCCGCAGATCGCCGGCACGCCCGGACGGAAGATGCCGGCCTTCTCGAAGCCGATCTTCTCGCGCGTGTCGCCCAGGTACTGCGTGTGATCGATATCGACGCTGGTGACGACCGCGCAGTCCGTATCGATCACGTTGACGGCATCGAGCCGCCCGCCCAGCCCCACTTCGAGCACCATGGCATCCAGCCCGGCCGCCGCGAACATGTGGATGATCGCGAGCGTGGTGAACTCGAAGTACGTCAGGCTGAACGGATCGGCAAAGCTCGTGCGGGCACGTTCCACCGCCTCGAAGTGCGGCAGCAGCTGGGCGTCCGTGGCGAACTCGCCATTGATGCGGGCGCGCTCGTTGAACGACACCAGGTGCGGCGACGTATGGCAGCCCACCTTGTAGCCCGCTTCCAGCAGGATGCGCTCCAGCATGGCGCAAGTCGAGCCCTTGCCATTAGTGCCGCCGACCGTGAACACCACGGCATCAATACGCAGGCCCAGCGCTTCCTTGACGCGCGTGATACGGGTCAGGCCCATGTCGATGCCCACGGGATGGGCGGTTTCGAGATGGGCAAGCCATTCGGGAAGGGTGTGGAAGACAGGCATGAGGGGGTGAAAAAGCTTTGCTACTAGATTTGGCCAGCCGGCCCGAAAGTCAAGCTCGCTGTTGGCGCGGCGGCGCCAGCAAAAGCAAAAGGCGCGTCAACCGCCCGCGCCCTTGCTTGTACCACCGTTGCGGTCCTACGCGACCGCGTCAGCCGGCTGCTTCTGCAGCAGCGCCAGCAGCTGCGCCAGCTCGGCGCGCAGCTTGCGGCGGTCGACGATCATGTCGATGGCGCCCTTCTGCAGCAGGAATTCCGACCGCTGGAAGCCTTCCGGCAGCTTTTCGCGCACCGTCTGCTCGATCACGCGCGGGCCGGCAAAGCCGACCAGCGCCTTCGGTTCGGCGATCACCACGTCGCCCAGGAACGCGAAGCTCGCGGACACGCCGCCCATGGTCGGATCGGTAAGCACGCTGATGAACGGCAGCTTGGATGCGGAGAGCTGGTTCAGCATGGCCGTGGTCTTGGCCATCTGCAGCAGCGACAGCAGGCTTTCCTGCATGCGCGCACCGCCCGTGGCGGTAAAGCAGATGAACGGCACCTTCTGCTCCAGCGCGGCCTGGGCGCCGCGCACGAAGCGCTCGCCGACCACGGAGCCCATCGAGCCGCCCATGAACTCGAACTCGAAGCAGCTCGCCACCACCGGGATGGTGTGGATCGCACCACCCATCACGACCATCGCATCGGTCTCGCCGGTGTCATCCATGGCGGCCTTGATGCGATCGGGGTACTTCTTGCTGTCCTTGAACTTGAGCGCGTCGACCGGCACGATCTCCTGGCCGATCTCGTAGCGGCCCTCGGCGTCGAGCAGCGCGTCCAGGCGCGCGCGCGCGCTGATGCGCATGTGGTGGTCGCACTTCGGGCAGACGTGCAGGTTGGCCTCGACGTCGGTCCGGTACAGGGTGGACTCGCACGACGGGCACTTGACCCACAGCCCCTCGGGAATGCCCTTGCGGGTACGGGGGTCGGTCTGTTGAATCTTGGGGGGCAGGAGTTTATCCAACCAGCTCATGAAAGCTCCTTTCGGATGACTGCCGTTCGGCTTGCGCTACGCATCGATCCGGTGAAACCGGAGGGAACGGCAGGGAATCAAGCTGCGAATTTACCACGCCGGCAAGGTTCGGCCGAAGCAGAACGCACACCGCGCGCACGCTTCGGCACTTTTCGACGGTTTTTAGGCCGATTAATCATCACTTCAGGCGTCCAGCGCCTGGCGAATCCCGGCGATGAACGAGCGCAGCGATGCGACCGCCTGGTCGCGCGGCGCATCTTCGAGCAGTTGCACCAGCCGGCTGCCAATCACCACCGCATCGGACACACCGCTGATGGCCCGGGCGGTCTGCGCATCGCGGATGCCGAAGCCCACGCCAACAGGCAGGTTCACATGCTGCTTGATCAGCGGCATGCGCGCCGCCACGCTGTCCAGGTCCAGTGTGGCCGAACCGGTCACGCCCTTGAGCGAGACGTAGTAGACATAGCCGCTCGCCACCTTGCCCACGGCCGCGATGCGGTCGTCGGTGGAAGTCGGCGCCAGCAGGAAGATCGGGTCGATGCCGTTGTCGCGCATCAGCGCGGCGAACGACTCGCACTCTTCGGGCGGATAGTCGACCACCAGCACGCCGTCCACGCCGGCCTCGCGTGCGGCCGTGGAAAACGCCGCTTCGCCCATGCGCTCGATCGGGTTGGCATAGCCCATCAGCACGACCGGCGTGTCGGCATCGGTCTGGCGAAATTCGCGCACCCACTGCAGCACCTGCGTGAGCGACACGCCATTGGCCAGGGCACGCTCCGAAGCGCGCTGGATCACCGGGCCATCGGCCATCGGGTCGGAGAACGGCACGCCCAGCTCGATCACGTCGGCGCCGCCCGCGACGAGCGCGTGCATCAGTTCCACGGTCAGCCCAGGCTCCGGGTCGCCTGCGGTGATGAACGGAATCAGGCCCTTCTTGTTCTGCGCGGCCAGCGCCGCGAATGTCTTCTGGATGCGGGACATATCAGGGAATCAGGTGAGGCCGCTGCGCCGACGAATCCTCGTCATTGGCAGCCGGCGATGTTGGGCTTGGGTTCGGGATGGGGTCCGCCTCGGGCCTGGCCAGTTGCACAGCCGCTGCCACGCGTCCGCGCGCCACCTCGACATACTCGGGGTTGATCTCGAAGCCCGCGAAGCGCCGCCCGTGGCGCAGGCACGCCACGGCAGTCGTGCCGCTGCCGGCGAACGGATCCAGCACCAGGCCGCCCGGCGGGCAGCTCGACAGCACCATGCGCTCGACGATCTCCAGCGGCTTCTGCGTGGGATGGTTGGCGCGCTCCGGATCCTGCCGGTGGATGCGCGAGATGCTCCACAGGTCCTTGGGGTTGTAGCCCATCTCGAGCCACTTCTTGCCTTCAAAACGCGGGCGGCTGCGCGCCTTCTTGGTCTCCGGGTCATACGGAATGCGCACCGGGTCCAGGTCGAAGTAGTAATCGCGCGCCTTGGCAAAGAAGCCGATGTTGTCGTGCACCGACGAGTACTTGCGCGTCGTGCCCCCCATGCTCGGCACGCGGCGGTCCCAGATGATCTCGTTGATCATGGTCAGGCGGCGCTTGAGCATCACGAACAGCTCGGGCGAGTACTGCCAGGTGCAGAACAGGTACAGCGTGCCCTTCGGCGACAGCTTGGGGCAGACGGCATCCATCCAGCGCTCGGACCACTCCAGGTAGGCCTGGCCCGAGAGCAGGTCGGAATCGTTGCCGTAGTCCTTGCCCAGCCCGTAGGGCGGATCGGCGACGATGAGGTCGACCGAACCGTCCGGCAGGCGTGCGATGCCCTCGAACATGTCCTCCTGGAACAGCTGCAGCGCGGGTGCGTCCGGCGCGCCGGGCAGGTCCGAAGCCCCGCCCAGGGCCAGTTCCGACGGTGCGGAAGGTGGCAGCGCGCGCATCAGAGCTTGAGCCCCGAGCGTTCGGCCACGGTGTGCATGTCCTTGTCGCCGCGGCCCGACAGGTTCACCAGCAGCAGCTTGTCCTTGGGCAGCGTCGGCGCCAGCTTGCACGCGTAGGCGATGGCGTGGCTCGACTCCAGCGCCGGGATGATGCCCTCGATGCGACAGCAGTCATGGAAGGCCTTGAGCGCCTCTTCATCGGTGATCGGTACATACTGCGCGCGGCCGGTGTCCTTGAGCCAGGCATGCTCGGGACCCACGCCCGGATAGTCCAGGCCGGCCGATACCGAGTGCGTCTCGATAATCTGGCCGTTCTCGTCCTGCAGCAGGTAGGTCCGGTTGCCGTGCAGCACGCCCGGCGTGCCACCGGTCAGCGAGGCCGCGTGACGGCCGGTGTCCAGGCCATCGCCGGCGGCTTCCACGCCGATCAGCTGCACGTCCTTGTGCTCGATGTACGGGTAGAAGATGCCCATCGCATTGGAGCCGCCGCCCACGCAGGCGATCACCGCATCCGGCTGGCGCCCGGTCATTTCGGGCATCTGCACCTTGGCTTCCTCGCCGATCACGCACTGGAAATCGCGCACCATCATCGGATACGGATGCGGGCCGGCAACCGTGCCGATGATGTAGAAGGTGGTCTCGACGTTGGTCACCCAGTCGCGCATCGCTTCGTTGAGCGCGTCCTTGAGCGTGCGCGAGCCGCTTTCCACCGGCACCACGGTGGCGCCCAGCAGCTTCATGCGGTAGACGTTGGCGGCCTGGCGCTTGACGTCCTCGGAGCCCATGTAGACCACGCACTCCATGCCGAAGCGCGCCGCAATCGTGGCCGTGGCCACGCCGTGCTGGCCGGCGCCGGTCTCGGCGATCACGCGCTTCTTGCCCATGCGCTTGGCCAGCAGCGCCTGGCCGATCACGTTGTTGATCTTGTGGGCGCCGGTGTGGTTCAAATCCTCGCGCTTGAGGTAGACCTGCGCGCCGCCGAGCAGCTCGCTCCAGCGCTGGGCGTGGTAGATCGGCGACGGACGGCCGACGAAGTGCTTCAGTTCGCGGCGGAATTCGGCGTCGAAATCGGCGTCTTTCTGGTAATGGGCATAGGCCTCGCGCAGCTCGTCGAGCGCGTGGACCAGCGTCTCGGAGACGAAGGTGCCGCCATAAGGGCCGAAATGGCCACGGGAATCGGGCAGGTCGTACATGTCTGGGCTCTTCAGGTCAGCGGCCTTGCCTCACGCGGGCAAGGGCGCAAATTGTGACTGCGATGCGGGTGGCGCGGCCAGCGGGCCGCCGGGAGCATGGCCCAGGTGCCGGTCTTTGCGGCCCTGCTCATCCTGCCTCGGCACTGCGGACAGCGCGCACGAACGCGGCAATGCGGGCGTGGTCTTTCACGCCCTTGGCGGCCTCGACACCACTGCTGACGTCAACAGCGTAGGGCCGCACGCGTTCAATCGCGCCAGCGACGTTTTGCGCGTTCAACCCACCACTCAAAACGATGCGAGGAGCGTCGCTTGCGTTCGGGTTGCCGGTGGACGGATGGTTGGAAGCGAGCCATGCCGGGGGAATCAGGGTCCAGTCGAAGACGTGGCCGCCACCGCCGTAGCCTTCGACAAAGGCGTCGAGCAGCAAGCCGGCGGCATCGCGGTATTGACTGGCGAATTCTATCAAATCGAGACCCGGGCGCACACGCGCCGCGCGCAGAAAAGGCAGGCGGCAGCGCTGGGCGGTCTGGGTACAGTACTGCGGGGTCTCGTCGCCATGGAACTGGAGCAGCGTAAGCGGCACACGCTCGGCCACATGAGCCACTTCCTCCATGTCCGCATTGACGAACAGGCCGACCACCGACACGAACGGCCCGGCGGCTTCGGCGAGTTCCGCGGCCCGGGCGAGGTCCACGTAGCGAGGGCTCGGCGGGTAGAACACCAGCCCGATCGCATCGGCGCCCGCGTCAACCGCGGCGCGCACGTCTTCCTCGCGCGTGAGGCCGCAGATCTTGATGCGGGTGCGGGCCGCAACCGCTGCATCGGCACGCTCAGGCTGCGTCATTGGGAAACACTCCGTGGAACAGGCTGGCGGAAGGGTCGGCCGCCGGAATCTGGAAAGCCTCAGGATACTTCACGTCGGCCAGGTAAAGCCCATCGGGCATGAATGTCGGCGCGGCCAGGCGGCGGTCGCGGCTGGCCAGCACTTCGGCCAGCCATTCCGCCGGGTAACGCCCGCGCCCCACTGCCACCAGGCAACCCATCAGGTTGCGCACCATGTGATGCAGGAAGGCGCTGGCGCGAAAGCGCGCAAAGACCCAGTTGCCGTCCGCCTTCAGCGTTACGTCGTACATGGTCTTGACCGGCGATTTGGCCTGGCACTCGGCCGCGCGGAACGACGAGAAATCATGCTCGCCCAGCAGGCAGCGCGAGGCGGCCCGCATGGCCTCCACATCGAGCCGGCGGCCCGGTGGCAGCATCAGATAGCCGGCCCGGCCATGGGCGAGCGGCACACGGTGCGGCCCGGTGTAGAGCGCGTAGTAGTACATGCGCTCGAACGCCAGGAAACGGGCATGGAACCCTTCGTCGACGGGGCGCGCCCATTGCAGCGCGATCGATGGAGGCAGGAAAGCGTTGATGCCCCGCACCCACGAGAACATCTCGCGATCCAGCGTGGTGTCGAGATGGATCACCTGGCCCAGCGCGTGCACGCCGGCATCGGTACGACCGGCCACGGTGGTAAGCAAGCGCACACCTGCGAAACGCTCGATAGCGTCCTCGAGGTGATTCTGCACGGTGTTGCGATGCGGCTGCGACTGCCAGCCGGAAAAGGCGGCACCGTCGTAGTGAAGGCCGATGGCGATGCGGTTCATGGAGCGGAAGACTGGCCGGTCAGTTGGACTGGGGCCGACAAAAACAAATGCGCCGGAAGGGACGCTTCCGGCGCATCGCTTCGGACCGCGGCAAGCGTGCCGCCTGTCCGGACCGTCGATGATAACTCAGGCTACCTCTAGCAGCAGCGAACGAGCCTCCGCCTGCAGGGCGTCCTGCGACTGCTCCACAACCTCCTGCAGCAGTTCGCGCGCGCCTTCCTTGTCGCCGATTTCGATGTAGGCGCGCGCCAGGTCAAGCTTGATCTGCATGTCGCGCCCGCCATCCATGCCGTCCGTCGACAGCGTGCTCGGCGAGACGCCCGGCGTGGTGTCGGCACCCCGGTCGTTGTCGCTGACGCCGATGCCGGCCAGGTCGATCGGCTCGGGCAACTTGCCGTCGCGGATCATGGTCGGCGACGGCAGCGGCACCGAGGACTCGGCCGCGGATCCGGCATTGAGGTCGAGCGAGATGCCCGACATGTCGAAATCCAGCCCGCGCGAACGCGTCGGCGTGTCCAGGCGCGGCACGTCCGCCAGCGCGTCGCCATCGGTGACCGGCAGGGTCAGGTCCAACGCATCATCGAACTTCGCGGCCGGCTCAAGCTGCGCGTCCGCGTGAATAGCGGTGTCGCCGAATACCAGCGCAGCCGATTCCGGCGCGACGATCGGGTCACCGGCTGCCGGCGCCGGGAAGGCGTCGAGCGGCAGGGCCAGATCGGCGAGCGCGGCCTGGCGCGGCGCGGCCGGGTCGTGCGACGGATCCTGGGTGCGCCACTGATCGCCCGGCGCCGTGGCCGTTTCGGGGCCACCACTGGTATCCGGCGTCACAGACAGGAACAACGCATTGCCCGCATCGAGTGCGCGCCCCATTTCCGCGGCCTTGAGCCATTCCGCGCCTTGTCCGCCGGTCTGGGCGAACATCTCTTCTGCAATCACGCGGAAACCTTCCACATCCTGACGATTACTGTAAATCTCCAGGAGCTTGAGCCTGATCGGCTGCTGCTCCGGATCCTTCTCGAGCGCTTCACGCAGGATTTCTTCCGCCTGCACGTCACGCCCGTAGGCGATATAGACCTCCGCCTCGGCGATCGGGTCGACCTCGCTGGCTTCCGGCATATTGTTGCCGATGCGGAAGTCCGCACCGAACACGCTGTGCTGCGAGGTATCCACGCTCTGGCCGCCAGCGGCGCCGAACAGTGAATTGGCGCCCGCCATCACGGTGCTTTCCTGAGACAGGACGCTGTCGCCAAAGGCACCGCCGTCGGCCGACTTCTGCTGCTGGCGCCGGCGGTAGATCACGTAACCACCCAGCAGCGCGACCAGCAGGCCCCCGCCCGGCAGAAGCATGGGGTTGGCCAGCAGCCCGTCGAGGAATGATGGCTCGGGCGCGGGCGCCGCCTGCACCACCACCGGCGGACGCTTGACGGCCGGGGCCGGGGCCGATGCCGGGGCCGCAGCCTGCGCGGCGCTGGCTGCCGCGCCAGGCACAGCGGCGGCCGCCGCTGCGGCTGCCGGGACCGCAGCCGGAGCTTCCGCGGCGCTGGCTGCAGCAGCCTGCGCCACTGGCGCGGCTGGCGCGACCCGCGCGGCTTCAGCCGGCGCGTCCGCCTTCGGCGGCTCGGCCGCGACCACGGTCGGCGCCTTGGCTTCGGTCTTCGCGGCCTTGTCGGCAGCTGCCTTCTCGGCCTTGTCCTTGTCGGCCAGCGCAGCCTGGTTGGCCTGCGTCAGCTTGGCGATCTCGCTGTTCTTCAGCTCGATCAGCTTCTGCATATCGCCGACGTTCTTTTCGAGCTGTGCCAGGCGCGCCTCGGCTTCCTTCAGTTGCCGCTCGCGGGCGACGCTGGCTTCGGCCTGTGCCGCGGCGTTGGCCTGTCCCGCACGCTCCGCCTTGCTCAGCTTGAGCTCGTTCTGCGGGCCTGCGGCCGGCACCGCCTGATCCTGCACGCGCGCCGTGACATTCCCCGACTGCTGGCGGCCGCTGTCCGGCTCGACCGACTTGGCCGCGGCGGCACCTGCCAGACGGCTGCGGTACGCATCAAACCCCTGCGTACGCGCGACCACTTCGCGGCGGGCCGTCTTGGGCGCGACGGACTGCGCCTGCTGTCGCGAAGGCACCTGCAGCACCGCGCCCGATTTCAGGCGATTGATGTTGCCGCCAATGAAGGCATTGGGATTGTTCCGGTAGAGCGCGACCAGCATCTGGTCCAGCGACACGCCCTCCTGATCCATCACGGCATCGCCGGCGATCGACGACAGCGTATCGCCACGCTTGACCGTATAGGCACCGCTAGCCGCTGCCTCGCCCTCGGCGGCAGGCTGGGCTGCCTGCGCGCGGCGGGCGGCGGGCTGCCGCGCGGGCCTTGCCGGCGCCTGGGCAGCCGGCTGCGTGCCCTGCGCGACGGCCGGCGCAGGCTCCGGCAACGGCGAGGGAGCGGGTGCGGCAGCCGGCGATGCGTCCGGCGTCGCGGCCTGGACCACCGTCGTCGGCGAGAAAGTCTGGTTGGAAGGCTTGGCCCCGGCGGGGTCAAGCAGGAAGGTATAGGCGCGGGATACCTTGCCGCTGGACCAGCTCATGTCGACCAGGATGTCGACGAACGGCTCGCTGATCGGCTGGCTCGAGCGGACCTTGGCCACGTAGCTGCCATTGGGGCGGCGCTCGATCTCGAGCCGCAGGCTGCTCACCGCCGGCGCATAGGTCAGCCCCGCGCGGGCATACGCCGCCGGGGAGGCCAGCTTGACGCTGAGCCCGGCTGCCTCTTCTGCACTCACCCCGCTGATGTCGATCTCGGCCTGCAGCGGCTGCCCCAGATTCGACTGTACCCGCAATTGCCCGAACCCCGCGGCGTAAGCAGCCGGCTGCGCGAGCAGCAGGCCGATAGCCGTGACGGCCAGCGTTGACCAGCGCTGACGGACGGTTGGCGCATCTTTCCGGCGATGTTGACTCACACTCACCTTGTGCTCCGTTATGTTTTAGTAGCGATAGAAACCGACCCCAAAGCATTCACCCCGGCTAGCGTGCATTCTTGCGTGCCCGTTGCCGGATTACCCCCCGAGCCGACGAGGTCGGCGGGCGGGCGTATGCCGCCGTATTGTGACTGATCGCCCGGAGAAATAGGCGCCCAGGTGTAACAACGCCGCGCATGGGCGCGGCGTCGCAGGCAAAGCCGTAGTTTCTGTTGCCTGGCTGCAACGAAAGCCGCCAGGCTCCAGCCGGCTCAGAGCCGGGATCAGGACTCGATCAAAATGCGCAGCATACGGCGCAGCGGCTCGGCCGCGCCCCACAGCAGCTGGTCACCCACGGTGAACGCGGACAGGTACTCGCCGCCCATCTGCATCTTGCGCAGGCGACCGACAGGAATGCTCAGCGTACCGGTCACGGCAGCCGGAGTCAGGTCGGTCATGCTGGCCTCGCGGGTGTTCGGCACAACCTTGGCCCACGGGTTGTGGGCGGCGAGCATGCCTTCGATCTCGTCCAGCGGCACATCCTTGCGCAGCTTGATGGTCAGCGCTTGCGAATGGCAGCGCATCGCGCCAATACGCACGCACAGGCCGTCCACGGCGATCGGCGTGGCGCCGGTCGCGCCCAGGAAGCCCTCGCCGCGGCCCAGGATCTTGTTGGTCTCGGCGCCGCCCTTCCATTCTTCGCGCGACTGGCCGTTGCCCAGGTCCTTGTCGATCCAGGGAATCAGGTTGCCGGCCAGCGGCACGCCGAACTGCTTGGTTTCTTCGGCGGACAGGCCGTGCTGGGTCGCCAGGATCTGGCGGTCGATTTCCAGGATGGCCGAGGCCGGATTGTCCAGCAGCGGCTTGACCGACGCGTTCAGCGTGCCGAACTGCGTCAGCAGCTCGCGCATGTGCTGCGCGCCGCCGCCCGAGGCGGCCTGGTAGGTCATCGAGGTCATCCACTCGACCAGGTCAGCCTCGAACAGGCCACCCAGGCCCATCAGCATGCAGCTGACCGTGCAGTTGCCGCCGATGAAATTCTTCACGCCCTTGGACAGGGCATCCTTGATCACGCCCTGGTTGACCGGATCCAGCACGATGATGGCATCGTCCTTCATGCGCAGCGACGAAGCCGCGTCGATCCAGTAGCCCTTCCAGCCAGCCGCGCGCAGCTTCGGGAAGACTTCATTGGTGTAGTCGCCGCCCTGGGCGGTCAGCACCACGTCGCACTTCTTCAGTGCCTCGATGTCGTTGGCATCCTTGAGCGTGGTTTCGTTCTTGGCCATGGCGGGCGCCTTGCCGCCGGCGTTGGACGTGCTGAAGAAGACGGGCTCGATATGGTCGAAATCACGCTCTTCCTGCATGCGCTGCATCAGGACGCTGCCGACCATTCCCCGCCAACCGACGAGACCTACAATCATGATTTACCTCGGATGTGATTTTTACTTCCCCGCCATTTTCCTCGCCCGGCGTGGCTGCGCGGGGAAGACGGGCAGGCACGACGAACGGATCTAGGCGATCGCGGTTTTGGTAATCGTTTTAATCGTCGTTGCGGTCTGGCCGAGCGAAATCGTGCCGACCGGGCCGCGGGTAGCGGTCAGGGCAGCAACAGCAGTCAGGGTGGACTGGGAAAATCGGGCCATCTGCAGAGTCTACACGATTTTGCGGCGCCGCCGCAGCGTGGAAAATCGGGGACAAATAAAAGAAAAGGCGCTGCCGCGCAGCGCCTTTTCCGGATTGTGACTTACAGAGCGGCCAGCACGGCCTCGCCCATTTCACGCGTGCCGACCTGCTTGCAGCCCGGAGTCAGGATGTCGCCGGTGCGATAGCCCTGGGCCAGCACCTTCTTGACGGCATTCTCGATGCGGTCTGCCTGCTCGGCCCTGTTCAGCGAGTACCGCAGCATCATGGCGGCCGACAGGATCGTCGCCAGCGGATTGGCCACGCCCTTGCCGGCGATGTCCGGCGCCGAGCCGTGCGACGGCTCATACAGGCCCTTGTTGTTCGCATCGAGCGACGCCGACGGCAGCATGCCGATCGAGCCGGTCAGCATGGCGGCCTCGTCCGACAGGATGTCGCCGAACATATTGCCGGTGACGATCACGTCGAAGCTCTTGGGCGCCTTGACCAGCTGCATGGCGGCGTTGTCGACATACATGTGCGACAGCTCGACGTCCGGATACTCCTTGCTGACGTCGATCATGATGTCCTTCCAGAACTGGAAGGTCTCCAGCACGTTGGCCTTGTCCACGCTGCACAGCTTCTTGCCGCGCTTGGCCGCGGCCTGGAACGCCACGTGCGCGATGCGGCGGATTTCCGGCTCGCTGTAGCGCATGGTGTCGAAGCCTTCGCGGGCGCCCTTGAACAGGCCGTCCGGCGCCTCGCGCACGCCGCGCGGCTGGCCGAAGTAGATATCGCCGTTCAGCTCGCGCACGATCAGGATGTCGAGGCCCGCCACCAGTTCCGGCTTCAGGCTCGATGCGCCGGTCAGTTCCGGGTAGCAGATGGCCGGGCGGAAGTTGGCGAACAGCTGCAGGTGCTTGCGCAGGCCCAGGATGGCCTGCTCCGGGCGCAGCGCGCGCTCGAGGCTATCGTACTTCCAGTCGCCCACGGCGCCGAACAGGATGGCGTCGGCCTCCTTGGCGAGCTTCAGCGTGTTTTCCGGCAGCGGATGGCCTTCGGCCTCGTAGCCGGCACCGCCCACCGGGGCGGTTTCCATCTCGAACTTCTCGTCGAGCGCGTTCAGGACCTTGACGGCCTCCGCAACGATTTCCGGACCGATGCCGTCACCCGGCAGGACTGCGATCTTCATGCTGTTTTTCCTCGTTTGATGTCTGCTTCCGCGCTCAGCCGACCAGGCGGTTGTTCAGCCACGGCATCTTCGCCACGCGTTCGGCCTCGTACGCCTTGATCTTGTCGGCGTGGCGCAGGGTCAGGCCGATATCGTCGAAGCCGTTCAGCATGCAGTACTTGCGGAACGGGGCAATGTCGAATTCATAGCCCTGGCCTGACGGCGTGATCACGGCCTGCTTGTCCAGGTCGATGGTCAGCTTGTAGCCGTTGAACGCGTTGGTCTCGTTGAACAGGTGCTCCACCTGCTGTTCGCTCAGGACCACCGGCAGCAGCCCGTTCTTGTAGCAGTTGTTGAAGAAGATGTCGGCAAAGCTCGGCGCGATCACGGCGCGGAAGCCGTATTGCGTCAGTGCCCACGGCGCGTGCTCGCGCGAACTGCCGCAGCCGAAGTTGCGGCGCGCCAGCAGGATCGACGCGCCCTGGTAGCGTGGCTGGTTCAGCACGAAGTCCGGGTTCAGCGGACGCTTGCTGTTGTCCATGCCGGGCTCGCCGACATCCTTGTAACGCCACTCGTCGAACAGGTTCGGGCCGAAGCCGGTGCGCTTGATCGACTTCAGGAACTGCTTCGGGATGATGGCGTCGGTGTCGACGTTCTCGCGGTCGAGAGGTGCCACGAGGCCGCTGTGTACAGTGAACTTGTCCATGTCTCTTTCCTTACTTCTTGGCCGCGCGCTCGAGCGAGCTGCCGGCGGCCTGCGTGTCCTTGCCAAGGCCGGCCATGGTGTTGCAGCCGGCAAGCTGCAGCATGCCCAGGCATGCCAGCAGCACGATCAGGATCCGTTTCATCGTCGCGCTGCGCTCAGCCGAGCTTGCGGATGTCGACGAAATGGCCTTCGATGGCAGCCGCGGCGGCCATCGCCGGGCTCACCAGGTGGGTGCGGCCACCCGCGCCCTGCCGGCCTTCGAAGTTGCGGTTCGACGTGGACGCGCAGCGCTCGCCCGGATCGAGGCGGTCGGCATTCATGGCCAGGCACATCGAGCAGCCCGGCTCGCGCCATTCGAAGCCCGCGGCCTTGAAGACCTTGTCCAGCCCTTCGCGCTCGGCCTGTTCCTTGACCAGGCCCGAGCCCGGCACGACCATCGCCAGCTTGACGTTGGACGCGACCTTGCGGCCCAGCTTCTGCACCACCCACGCGGCGGCGCGCATGTCCTCGATGCGGCTGTTGGTGCAGGAACCGATGAACACCTTGTCAACGTTGATGCTTTCCATCGGCACGTTGGGCTGCAGGTTCATGTACTCGAGCGCGCGCTCCATGGCGTTGCGCTTGGTCGGGTCCTTTTCCTTCTCCGGATCCGGCACGCGGTCTTCGATGCTGACCACCATCTCGGGCGAGGTGCCCCAGGTCACCTGCGGGCGGATCTCTTCGGCACGCAGTTCCACCACCTGGTCGAACTTGGCGCCGGCGTCCGAATGCAGCGTGCGCCAGTAGCCCACGGCCTGCTCCCACTCCACGCCCTGCGGCGCGTACGGGCGGCCCTTCACGTATTCGAGCGTGACGTTGTCCACCGCCACCAGGCCCGCGCGCGCGCCCGCTTCGATGGCCATATTGCAGACCGTCATGCGGCCCTCCATGGTCAGGTCGCGGATCGCGGAGCCGGCGAATTCGATGGTGTAGCCGGTGCCGCCAGCCGTGCCGATCTTGCCGATGATCGCCAGCACGATGTCCTTGGCGGTGCAGCCGCGCGGCAGCTTGCCTTCCACGCTGACCAGCATGTTCTTCGCCTTCTTGCCCAGCAGCGTCTGCGTGGCCAGCACGTGTTCGACTTCCGACGTGCCGATGCCGTGTGCAAGGGCGCCGAACGCGCCGTGCGTCGAGGTATGCGAGTCGCCGCACACCACCGTCATGCCCGGCAGCGTGGCGCCCTGCTCCGGCCCGATCACGTGCACGATGCCCTGGCGATGGTCGTTCATCTTGAACTGGGTGATGCCATAGCTGTCGCAGTTCGCGTCCAGCGTATCGACCTGCAGCTTCGACACCGGGTCGGCAATGCCCTGCGTGCGATCCGTGGTCGGCACATTGTGGTCCGACACCGCCAGGTTGGCGCTGATGCGCCACACCGGGCGCTGCGCCATCTTCAGGCCTTCGAACGCCTGCGGGCTGGTGACTTCGTGCAGCAGGTGGCGGTCGATGTAGAGCAGCGTGGTGCCGTCTTCCTCGACGTGGACGGTGTGGTCATCCCAGAGTTTGTCGTAGAGCGTCTTGGCCATGATGCAGGGGGCGGCCGGCGTCCAGTTCCGGTGGAAATGGCGCGGTACCGCGCAGGTTGTTTGCAGGGATCTTTGTTGTCCGGCCGCCTCGTTGCCGGGGCAGGACACGGTGACGACAACGGCGATGATGACGCCGGAAGCCGTCCGAAGCGAGCGCTTTTTGCGATGCTTGACTTCTCAAGCGATTATGCCACGGGGCCGGCGCCGGCCGGCCCCGGCACAGCCTTGCGCTGCGCCGTGATTGGCGAAAGGGGGCTTTCGCGGATGGCGAAAGCAGGTCGCGCCAGCCCCGGCGGGAGCCGGCGCGCAGGGTCAGCCGCCGAGATAGGCGGCCTTGATCCGGTCGTTGGCCAGCAAGTTGGCGCCGGTGTCCGCCAGCACCACCTTGCCAGTTTCCAGCACATAGCCCCGGTCGGCCACCTGCAGCGCCTTGTTGGCGTTCTGCTCGACCAGGAACACCGTGACGCCTTCTTCACGGATGGTGCGGATGATGTCGAAGATCTGCGCGATGATCAGCGGCGCGAGGCCTAGCGTGGGCTCGTCCAGCAGCAGCAGGCGCGGCCGGCTCATCAGCGCCCGGCCGATCGCCAGCATCTGCTGCTCGCCGCCCGACATGGTGCCGGCGCGCTGGCCCGAGCGCTGGTTCAACCGTGGGAACAGCTTGAACACGTGCTCGATGCCCGCCTCGATCTCGTCGCGCTTGCCGAAGAAGGCGCCCATCTTCAGGTTCTCGAGCACCGTCAGGCTCGGGAATACGCGCCGCCCTTCCGGCGAGATGGCCATGCCCATGCGCATGATCTCGTGCGTGGAGCGGCCGGTGATGTCCTTCCCTTCGAACAGCACTCCGCCGCTCGAGGCGCGCGGCGAGCCGCACACGGTCATCATCAGCGTCGTCTTGCCGGCGCCGTTGCTGCCGATCAGGGTGACGATCTCCCCCTTGTTGACTTCGATCGATACGCCCGACAGCGCCTCGATGGCGCCGTAGTGGGTATGGACCTGTTCCAGCTTCAGCATCAGTCCTCTCCCAGGTAGGCCTTGATCACGCGCGGGTCATTGCGCACTTGCTCGGGCTTGCCGATCACGATCGGCTTGCCATGCTCCATCACCAGGATGCGGTCGGACACGCCCATCACCAGGCTCATGTCGTGCTCGATCAGCAGCACGGCAATGCCAAACTCCTTGCGCAGCTGGTCGATGAGCTGGGACAGCTCGATCTTCTCCTGGGGGTTGAGGCCAGCGGCCGGCTCGTCGAGCATCAGCAGGCGCGGCCTGGTGATCATGCAGCGCGCGATCTCCAGCCGGCGCTGGTGGCCGTACGAGAGCGTGCCCGCCTCGCGGTTGGCAACCTTGGTCAGGCCCATGCGTTCCAGCCATTGCGCGGCACGCTGCAGCGCTTCGCGCTCGGCGCGGCGGTAGGCCGGCGTGGCGAACAGCCCGCGCAGGATGCCGGACTGCACCTGCAGGTGTTGCGCCACCAGCAGGTTCTCGACCACGGTCAGGTTCTTGAACAGGCGGATATTCTGGAACGTGCGCACCAGGCCCTTGCGCGCGACCATGTGACTCGGCAGGCCGGCGATGGCGTGACCGTCCATCGTGACCTCGCCCGCGGTCGGCTTGTAGAAACCGCCGACGCAGTTGAACACGGTGGTCTTGCCGGCGCCGTTAGGGCCGATGATCGCGAAGACCTCGTCGCGCTTCACGTCGAATTCGATACCATCCACCGCCAGCAGGCCGCCGAAGCGCATCTGCAGGCCGGAAACCTTCAGCAATTCCGCATTTGCACTCATCGCGGCAACTCCACGTGGGGACGGCTCGCGGGCAGCAGGCCCTGCGGACGCCACATCATCATCAGCACCATCACCAGGCCGAATATCAGCATCCGGTACTCGGCAAAGCCGCGCGCCACTTCGGGCAGCACGGTCAGCAGGATCGCCGCCAGGATCACGCCCAGCTGCGAGCCCATGCCGCCCAGCACCACCACGGCCAGCACCAGCGCCGATTCGATGAAGGTGAACGATTCCGGGTTGACCAGCCCCTGGCGCGCCGCGAAGAACGCGCCGCCGATGCCGGCGAAGGCCGCGCCCAGCGTGAACGCCGACAGCTTGATGCGGGTCGGGTTCAGGCCCAGCGAACGGCAGGCGATCTCGTCCTCGCGCAGCGCTTCCCACGCACGGCCCATCGGCATGCGGATCAGGCGGCTGGTGACGAACAGCGTGAAGCCCACCAGCAGCAGCGCGAGCAGGTACAGGAAGATCACCATGTGCTCGCCCTTGTAATCCAGGCCGATCAGCTCATGGAACGTGCGCACGCCTTCCACGGTCGCGCTGCGCGCCATCTCGAAGCCGAACACCGTCGGCTTCGGAATGCCGGAGATGCCGTCAGGGCCGCCGGTGTACTCGGTCAGGTTGCGCGCGAGCAGGCGGATGATCTCGCCGAAGCCGAGGGTCACAATGGCGAGGTAGTCGCCGCGCAGGCGCAGCACGGGGAAGCCAAGCAGGAAGCCGAAGGTGGCCGACATTGCGGCTGCGATCGGCAGGCATTCCCAGAAGCCGAGCCCGAAGTACTGGTTCAGCATCGCGTAGGTGTAGCCGCCCACCGCGTAGAAGCCCACGTAGCCCAGGTCGAGCAGGCCGGCAAAGCCGACCACGATGTTCAGGCCCAGCCCCAGGATCACGTAGATCAGCGCGAGCGTGGCCACGTCCACCGCGCCGCGCGAGCCGAAGAACGGCCACACCAGCCCGACGGCCAGCAGCACCCACACCGCCGCGCGTTGCTGGCCCACGCCGAGCTGCGGCATGGCCGGCATGCGCACGGCGCTGCCGGCGCGCGACAGCAGCGGCTTGAACAGCTGGAACAGGAAGACCGCCGCCACGGCGATCCACACCGGCCGCCAGTGCGGCTCCAGCACGACCTTGTAGCCGTCCAGCTTGAGCTGCAGGCCAAGTACGGGAATGGTCAGGATGGCCGTCATCACGGCGGCCGTCACCGCATTTTTCAGGGACTGCCCGGCAGGCATTGCGATTGCGGCGGGCATTGCAGAAGTCTGGTTTGTCATGTCGCGTTTTCCCTCAGACCTTTTCCACGTCCGGCTTGCCGAGCAGGCCGGTCGGGCGGAACAGCAGCACCAGCACCAGCAGGCTGAATGCCACCACGTCCTTGTATTCGGCCGGCATGTAGCCGGAGGCAAAGGTTTCGGCCAGGCCCAGCAGCACGCCGCCGAGCATTGCGCCCGGGATGCTGCCGATGCCGCCGAGCACCGCGGCGGTGAACGCCTTGATGCCGGCGATGAAGCCGATGAACGGATTGAGCTTGCCGATGGTCAGCCCGATCAGCACGCCGCCGACCGCGGCCAGCATGGCGCCCAGCACGAACGTGAACGAGATCACGCGGTTGGTGTCGATGCCGAGCAGGTTGGCCATGCGCATGTCCTCAGCACATGCGCGGCAGGCACGGCCCATGCGCGAATGGCCGATGAAGAGTGTCAGCGCGATCATCAGCGCCAGCGTCACGCCGACGATCAGCAAGCGGGAATACGGCACGGTGACGGTGAAGTCGCCGCCCATCTGGAATTCGATGGCGCCCGAGATCAGGATCGGCACGGACACGTCGCGTGCGCCCTGCCCGATCTGCACGTAGTTCTGCAGGAAGATCGACATGCCGATGGCCGAGATCAGCGGCACCAGCCGCGGCCCGCCACGCAAGGGGCGATACGCCACGCGCTCGACCGCGAAGCCATAGCAGCCGGTGATCGCGACGGACAGCAGCAGCGCGGCGCCGAGCACGAGCGGCAAGGGATAGCCGGCCTGCACGCCGATGGCGGTCAGCGTGACCAGGCCCACGTAGGCGCCGATCATGTAGATCTCGCCGTGGGCGAAATTGATCATGCCGATGATGCCGTAGACCATCGTGTAGCCGATGGCGATCAGCGCATAGATCGCACCCAGCGTCAGGCCGTTGACCAGCTGCTGGGTGAACTGTGGAAGAAATTCGTTCATGGGAGAAGCCTCAGGAAATCGAAGCCCGGATTGAAGCCCGTGCCGAAGCCCGATAGCAAACCATCCCGCCGCCCCTTATGGGGGCGCGGGATGGCTGCGGACGAAATGCCAGGATCAGTTGGCGGCGGTCTTGCTGGCGTCCTTGTGCCAGGTGTAGACGACGAACTTGAAGGACTTCAGGTCGCCCTTGTCGTCGTACTCGACCTTGCCGATCGGGGTCTGGAAGGCGTTCTTGTGCATGTACGCCGCGACCTTGGTGGGATCGGTGCTCTTGGCGCCGGCGATGGCGTCGCCGATGATCTTGACGGCGGCGTAGGACGGCATCTGGAACGGACCGTTGGCGTCACGCTTCTTGTCGGCGAACGCCTTCACCAGGCCGGCGTTGGCCGGGTCGGCCGAGAAGTCGGCCGGCAGCGTCACCAGCATGCCTTCGGAGGCCGGGCCGGCAATCGCGGTCACGTCCTTGTTGCCCACGCCCTCGGGGCCCATGAAGGTGGCCTTCACACCCTGCTCGCGTGCCTGGCGCATCAGCAGGCCCATTTCCGGGTGGTAGCCGCCGAAGTAGACGAAGTCCACGCCTTGCGACTTGAGCTTGGTGATGACGGCGGAGTAGTCCGAATCGCCGGCGTTGATGCCTTCAAACACGGCCACCGGAATCTTGGCGGCTTCCAGGTCCTTCTTCACCGAGGTGGCGATGCCCTGGCCGTACGACTGCTTGTCGTGCAGCACGGCAACCTTCTTCGGCCTGACCTTGCCGATGATGTACTGGGCTGCAGCGGGACCTTGCTGGTCGTCGCGGCCGATGGTGCGGAAGATGAACTTGCGCTTCTTGGCTTCGGTCAGCTGCGGCGCCGTGGCCGACGGCGTGACCATCACGATGCCTTCGTTCTCGTAGATGTCCGAAGCAGGGATGGTCGAGCCCGAGCATACATGGCCAATCACATACTTGATGCCCTGGCTGACGATCTTGTTGGCCACTGCCACGGCCTGCTTCGGCTCGCAGGCGTCATCCATCATCACCGCTTCGAACTTGTTGCCACCGGCGCCGCCAGCGGCATTGATCTGCTCGATTGCGGTCAGCGCACCGGCCTTGACCATGTCGCCATACTGGGCCACCGAGCCGCTCATCGGGCCGGCAATGGCGATCTTCACGGTTTCGGCGTTGGCGGCAGCGCCAAGGGTAGCCAGCACGGCGGCCAGCGAAATGGACGTAAGGCGGGAAAGCGTCATCAGGAGCTCCTCGATTGGTATTGTGGTCATACGGGCAGAACGGCATGACCTGCGCAATCGAACTACACCCGCGGACGACAGAGAAACTAGGCCCGAGACGCGGTAGTCGGGCCCGGCAAGAAGACAGCGAATGCGGGGCCCGGCATGTGTCAGCCCCCGGATGGGATCAGGGGAGCATGGTTCGGAAAGACAACGTTTAATGCGTTCTCTATTGCGCAAGCGCTGTCGCCTGCCCCGCTTGCCGCACGGCTTGCCGGAAGGGTGGCCCGGCTGCCATCGGCAGAGCAGCCCGCATTATAGGGTCAAATCTCCTGCCGGATGCGAAAATCGCACAATAAATGCGGAACCTGATTGGCTGATCGCGACACAATTCTCCACAAATTGCGCTTCTGACCACTTAGCCTGCAATTTCCTGCCCTCGCCCGCGCTGCATCGCACAAGACGCATGGCACCAGAAAGACAAACGCCCCGGCGAGCCGGGGCGTCTGAGTTTGCTGCAGTGCGCAGCCGATGGAAAAGCCTGCGCTTAGCGCTTGGCCATGTCCGGCACGTCGCGCGAAGCGGCGCCGTTGAACAGCTGGCGCGGACGGCCGATCTTGTACTCCGGATCGGTGATCATCTCTTCCCACTGCGAGATCCAGCCCGGGGTACGAGCCAGCGCGAAGATGCAGGTGAACAGCGACGTCGGGATGCCCAGCGCGCGCTGGACGATGCCCGAGTAGAAGTCGACGTTCGGGTACAGCTTGCGGCTGACGAAGTACTCGTCTTCCAGGGCGATCTTTTCCAGCTCCATGGCGAGCTTGAACAGCGGGTCGTTGTGCAGGCCCAGCTCTTCCAGCACTTCATGGCAGGTTTCGCGCATCAGCTTGGCGCGCGGATCGTAGTTCTTGTACACGCGGTGGCCAAAGCCCATCAGGCGCACGCCCGAATTCTTGTCCTTGACCTGCTTGATGAACTCGTTGATGTTGTCGACGCTGCCGATCTCTTCCAGCATCTTCAGCGCGGCTTCGTTGGCGCCGCCGTGAGCCGGACCCCACAGGCAGGCCACGCCAGCGGCGATGGCTGCGAACGGGTTCGTGCCCGACGAACCGGCCAGGCGCACGGTCGAGGTCGACGCGTTCTGCTCGTGGTCGGCGTGCAGGATGAAGATGCGGTCCAGCGCGCGCTCGAGCACCGGATTGACGGTGTACGGGGCGCACGGCGTGCCGAACAGCATGCGCAGGAAGTTGCCCGAGTAGGACAGGTCGTTCTGCGGATAGATGTACGGCTGGCCGATGTTGTACTTGTACGCCATGGCCACCATGGTCGGCATCTTGGCGATCAGGCGGATGGCCGAGATCTCGCGCTGGTGCGGATCATCGATGTCCATCGCGTCGTGGTAGAACGCGCTCATGGCACCCACCAGGCCGGTCAGCACGGCCATCGGGTGGGCATCGCGGCGGAAACCGCGCAGGAAGAACTGCAGCTGCTCATGAACCATGGTGTGGTTCATGACGTGGCCGGTGAATTCCTCCTTCTGCTTGGCGTTGGGCAGTTCACCCTTCAGCAGCAGGTAGCAGGTTTCGAGGTGGTCGCACTTCTGCGCCAGCTGCTCGATCGGGTAGCCGCGGTACAGCAGCTCGCCCTTGTCACCGTCGATGTAGGTGATCTTCGAGTTGCACGAAGCCGTCGACATGAAACCGGGGTCGTAGGTGAACTTGCCGGTCTGGCCGTACAGCTTGCGAATGTCGATCACGTCCGGGCCCACGGTGCCCTTGTAGATCGGCAGCTCAACGCTGGGGGAACCATCGGAGAACGATAGCGTGGCTTTCACATCGGACGGCGTCATGTCGGATCCTTCAAATGCTGTGAATAATAATATTGACCAAAAACTCAGACCGAACGCAGCAGGCCAATAATGCGCTGCATCGGGGGCGTGTCGAGTTCACCGTCCAGCTCCTTGCGGGCAAGGAGCAGGTCCATCAACTCGTTGTCGCTGAGTTCGAACAGCGTGCTCAGCGAAGCCACATCCTCGTCGGACAGGCTCTCCTCGTAACGGTTGAAGAATCGCTCGACGATGATGTCGTTCTCCAGGAGGCCGCGGCGCGCACGCCAGCGCAGACGCGCGCGTTTGTGTGGATCGGCCTGGTGGGAGAAGTTGGTGGCGAGACTCTCGGTCATGGCTTCCTGCTTTTCGGCGCGCCCGCCTGATATAGCCGCTCAGGCTGACGCGCCTCTTACAACGACTGCTCTTTACTGCAAACTCCGCCGGATCAGACCGCGCGGCGGACCATCAACTCTTTGATCTTGCCGATAGCCTTGGTCGGGTTCAGACCCTTCGGGCACACGTCGACGCAGTTCATGATGCTGTGGCAACGGAACAGGCGGTACGGGTCGTTCAGGTTGTCCAGACGCTCGCCGGTGGCCTGGTCGCGGCTGTCCGCGATGAAGCGGTAAGCCTGCAGCAGGCCGGCCGGGCCAACGAACTTGTCCGGGTTCCACCAGAACGACGGGCACGACGTCGAGCAGCTCGCGCACAGAATGCACTCGTACAGGCCGTCGAGCTCGTCACGCTGTTCAGGCGACTGCAGGCGCTCTTTCTCGGGCGGCGGCTCGTCGTTGATCAGGAACGGCTTGATCGAGTTGTACTGCTTGAAGAACTGCGTCATGTCGACGATCAGGTCGCGCACGACGGGCAGGCCAGGCAGCGGACGCAGCACGATGCGGTCCGGCAGCTCGCGCATATTGGTCAGGCACGCCAGGCCGTTCTTGCCGTTGATGTTCATCGCGTCCGAACCGCACACGCCTTCACGGCACGAGCGGCGGAACGAGATGGTTTCGTCCAGCTTCTTGAGCTTGACCAGCGCGTCCAGCAGCATGCGCTCGTGACCGTCGAGCTCGACCTCGTAGGTCTGCATGCGAGGTGCCGCGTCCTTGTCCGGATCGTAGCGGTAGACTTCGAAAATACGCTTCATTTCTGTGGGTCCTGTTTTCTCTACGATGCGGTGCTCAGAAAGTACGGGCCTTCGGCGGAACGCTTTCCACCGTCAGCGGCTCCATCTTCACCGGCTTGTAGTCGAGGCGGTTGCCTTCGCTGTAGAACAGCGTGTGCTTGAGCCAGTTCTGGTCGTCGCGGTTCGGGAAGTCGCTGTGCGCGTGCGCTCCGCGCGATTCCTTGCGGGCGGCTGCCGAGATCATGGTGGCCTTGGCCACTTCCACCAGGTTGGCCACTTCCAGGGCTTCCACCAGCGCGGTGTTGAAGACCTTGGACTTGTCCTTCAGGTGGATGTTGTTGGCGCGCTCCGACACTTCCAGGATGCGCTCCACGCCTTCGTCCATCAGCTTCTGCGTACGGAACACGCCGGCATGCGACTGCATGTTCTTGCGGATGTCGTTGGCGACGTCCTGCGTGTACTCGCCCGAGGTCGTGCCCTGCAGCTTGGCCAGGCGCGACAGCGCGCGGTCGGCGGCGTCGGCCGGCAGCGGCTTGTGCTCCTTCTGCTTCAGGTTCTGCGCGATGATGTGGTTGCCGGCGGCGCGGCCGAACACCACCAGGTCGAGCAGCGAGTTGGTGCCCAGGCGGTTGGCGCCGTGCACCGACACGCACGAGCATTCGCCGATCGCGTAGAAACCGTTCAGGACTTCGTTCGGGTTGCCGTTCTTCGGCACCACGACCTGCCCGTGATAGTTGGTCGGGATACCGCCCATCTGGTAGTGGATGGTCGGGACCACCGGGATCGGTTCCTTGATCGCGTCGACGTTGGCGAACTTCAGGCCGATTTCGCGGATCGACGGCAGGCGCTTCATGATGGTCTCGGCACCGACGTGGGTCAGGTCGAGCAACACGTAGTCGCCGTTCGGGCCGCAGCCGCGGCCTTCCTTGATTTCCTGGTCCATCGAGCGCGAGACGAAGTCGCGCGGCGCCAGGTCCTTCAGCGTCGGGGCATAGCGCTCCATGAAGCGCTCGCCGTCCTTGTTGCGCAGGATACCGCCTTCGCCGCGCACGCCTTCGGTGATCAGCACGCCCGCGCCGGCCACGCCGGTCGGGTGGAACTGCCAGAACTCCATGTCTTCCAGCGGCACGCCTGCGCGCGCTGCCATGCCCAGGCCGTCACCGGTGTTGATGAAGGCGTTGGTGGAAGCCGCGTAGATACGGCCGGCACCGCCGGTCGCGAACAGCGTGGTCTTGGCTTCGAGGATGTAGACCTCGCCGGTTTCCATTTCCAGCGCGGTCACGCCCAGCACGTCGCCGTCCTGGTCGCGGATCAGGTCCAGCGCCATCCACTCGACGAAGAAGTGGGTCTTGGCGCGCACGTTGCGCTGGTACAGCGTGTGCAGCAGCGCGTGGCCGGTACGGTCGGCCGCGGCGCAGGCACGCTGCACGGGCTTCTCGCCGTAGTTGGCGGTGTGGCCGCCGAACGGACGCTGGTAAATGGTGCCGTCCGGGTTGCGGTCGAACGGCATGCCGAAGTGCTCGAGCTCGTACACGACCTTCGGAGCTTCACGGCACATGAACTCGATGGCGTCCTGGTCGCCCAGCCAGTCCGAGCCCTTGATGGTGTCGTAGAAGTGATAGTGCCAGTTGTCTTCGCTCATGTTGCCCAGCGAAGCACCGATACCGCCCTGCGCCGCCACCGTGTGCGAGCGGGTCGGGAACACCTTGGACAGCACGGCGACGTTCAGGCCGGCTTCCGCGAGCTGGAGGGATGCGCGCATCCCGGCGCCGCCAGCACCGACGATGACCACGTCAAAGCGGCGACGCGGCAATCCAGTCTTGACTGCGACCATTTATTACACCCTCCAGAGAATCTGAGCAGCGTAGCCCGCACAACCGACGAGCCACAGAATCGTAAGAACTTGCAGCACGAGGCGCACTGCCATCGGCTTCACATAGTCCATCCAGATGTCGCGTACGCCGATCCAGGCGTGATACAGCAGCGACAGGATGGTCAGGAACGTGATGATCTTCATCCACTGGTTGGCGAAGAGCCCTGCCCACGCTTCGTACGAAGCGCCGTTCGACAGCAGGAAAGCAATGGCCAGGACCACGGTGAAGACCACCATGATGCAGGCCGTGACGCGTTGCGCGAGCCAGTCTTTCAGGCCGTAGTGGGCACCGACGACAAGACGCTTGGGACCGATATTATTGTTTGCCACCTTGATTCTCCTCAGAACAGGCCGTACAGCTTCAGGCCGAAAATCAGGGTAAGCAGCAGGCTGACAACCAGCACGCCGATGGCAGACTTAGCCGAAGCGGGCTTGGTGACGCCAACGTGCACATCCAGCAGCAGGAAGCGGATACCAGCGCAGAAGTGATGCAGATAACCCCAGATCAGGGCCAGCACAACCAGCTTGACGAAGCCACCGGACAACAGTGCCGAGAACTTTGCGAAGCTCAGTTCGGAGGTAATGCTCTGCTCAAACAGGTACAGAACGAAGGGAAGGAGGAGGAACATCAAGGCACCGCTTACGCGATGCAGGATGGATACCTTGCCGGCCCAGGGCAACCGGTATTTCGCGATCTGCGAGATACCGATATTCCGGAACTCCGGCCTGGCTTGTTTGACGGCTTCAGCCATGCGAGACCCCATTTTGCGGTAAACAAAAAACGAAACTGCCATTGCCCTGCATGCAAAGGAATGCATTGGGGCAAATCCATGAGATTTTAGCGCCTTTGTTGCGCGCCGCACCAATAATTTTCAGCTATCAGGCCCCGACACGCGGCGCCCGACAATCGCACACAGCACTTCCAGATGCGTCAAAACCATCCGCATCTCGCAATAGCCGCAACCATCATGACGAATATCGCAATAATCCAGGCGCCGAGCCGCACGGTGCCCGCGATATTCAGCTCAGGTCATTCTGGTAATAGTGGCGCGTGGTCACATACAGGCCGCGCCGCACCTCGACAGGACGATCGCCATACGTGTAGGACACGCGTTCGACCGACAGCAACGGCGACCCCAACGGGACGGACAACAAGGTGGCAGCCGTCTCATCGGCAGCCACCGCACGAATCTTCTCAGAGGCCCGAATCATGCGGGTGCCGAATTCGGCCTCGAACAACGCATACATGGGGCCCTTCCACTCGGTCAGCTTTTCCGCCGTGAGCCCCTTGAAGTTGGCGCCGAGCAGCCAGATCTCGTCGAGCACGGTCGACTCGGCGGAGAATGTCAGCACGCGGCGGATCTGCACGACGCTGTCGCCGGTGCGGATGTCGAGCAGGCGCGCGATCTCGGCGGGCGCACGCAGCCGCTTGCACTCGAGCACGCGACTGGCGCCATAATGCGGCTCTCCCTCGTCCGGCACCAGCCGCAGGAAGCGAAATTTGACCACGTCTTCGTGGTGGGTGGTGACGAAGGTACCCTTGCCCTGCCGGCGCGCCACCAGGTTCTCGGCGGCAAGCTCATCGATGGCCTTGCGCACGGTGCCCTGACTGACCTTGTAGCGCGAGGCCAGCTCCATTTCGCTGGGTATCATTTCGCCTGGCTTCCACTCGCCCGACTGCAGGCTGCGCGTGATCAGGGCCTTGATCTGCTGGTAGAGCGGACTGAAGGTGGGCGACGGCACGGCGTGGGCAACGGCGGGAGCCTGTGGCTGCTGGGAAGGCGATGAAGATGACGGCGACTGCGTCCCGGCGCCGGTATTGGCAGCACCAGAATCCTGCGCTCCGGGTACGGAGGCACCGGTCAGGGACGTAGGCAGGGAGGACATAGCGGGATTTCACCACAAAAGGGCGAGCCCCGTCCAGCCCGACGTTAAATGTCTTATGTCTTATATAAGACATATGAATTGACAATCACCGGAACCCCGACCTACACTCGCGCTGGTCCACGCCGGCGGCGCGCGTGACAGAGGCATGAAAGCCGCCCCCAATCGGCTGATGCTCCAAACTGGCTAATGCGCCCCGCTTCGCAGTAGACTTACGCTTCGTTGCCTCACCATGACCCGTTGTGGCTCCTCCTCACCGGTTCCGCCCGTGGCCCCGCCACCTGGTACCGGCGGACTGCCGCTCCCCGCTGTGGCGACAACCAGCACGTGGTGACGAGCCTCCCCCTACGCGGCGCGCCACCCACCGGTTTCCCCCATCTTTTCGTTTGGAGATTTACTCATGGCTAAAGCCCCAATGCGCGTCGCAGTGACCGGCGCCGCTGGCCAGATCGGCTACTCCCTGCTGTTCCGCATCGCCAACGGCGATATGCTGGGCAAAGACCAGCCGGTCATCCTCCAACTGCTCGACCTGCCCCAGGCCCAGGCGGCCGTCAAGGGCGTGGTGATGGAACTGGAAGACTGCGCCTTCCCGCTGCTGGCTGGCGTGGTGATCACCGATGACCCGAAGGTCGCTTTCAAGGACGCCGACGTCGCCCTGCTGGTGGGCGCACGTCCCCGCAGCAAGGGCATGGAGCGCAAGGACCTGCTCGAAGCCAACGCCCAGATCTTCACGGTGCAGGGCAAGGCACTGGACGAAGTCGCCAGCCGCAACGTCAAGGTGCTGGTGGTCGGCAACCCGGCCAACACCAACGCCTACATCGCCATGAAGTCGGCCCCGAGCCTGCCGCGCGAGAACTTCACCGCCATGCTGCGCCTGGACCACAACCGTGCCCTGTCGCAGATCGCCGCCAAGACCGGCAAGCCGGTGTCGTCGATCGAGAAGATGTTCGTGTGGGGCAACCACAGCCCGACCATGTACGCCGACTACCGCTACGCGACCGTCGACGGCAAGAGCGTCAAGGACATGATCAACGATCCGGTCTGGAACAACGACGTGTTCCTGCCGACCGTCGGCAAGCGCGGCGCCGCCATCATCGAGGCACGCGGCCTGTCGTCGGCTGCCTCGGCCGCCAACGCCGCCATCGACCACGTGCATGACTGGGTGCTGGGCACCAACGGCAAGGTCGTCACCATGGGCATCCCGTCGAACGGCGAATACGGCATCCCGTCCGACACCATGTTCGGCTACCCCGTGACCTGCGCCAACGGCAAGTATGAAATCGTCAAGGGCCTGGAGATCGACGCCTACAGCCAGGAAAAGATCAACATCACCCTGAACGAACTGGAAGAAGAAAAGGCCGGCGTGCAGCATCTGCTCGGCTGATCCTCGGATCCTGTCCGCTAGGAAACCGGAGCACCGCAACGATTCAAGAATCGGCGCGGGCTCCGGTTTTTTTCTTGGGCCCCTGCCCACCAACCCTTTCTTCTGACCAGTCTCCAAGTGCACCCATCCGAGGTCTTGTTCCAGGGCGAAGCCATCCCCATCCAGCTGCCGGTCTGCGACCACTACGCAGGCAGCGAAAAGCTGATGCTCAAGTCGCTGGCGCTGCAGCAAGAGCTTGGTCCCGTCTTCGATATCACCTTCGACTGCGAAGACGGCGCCGCCGTCGGGCTTGAGCGCGAGCACGCCGAACTCTGCGCCAGCCTCGTCAATAGTCCGCTCAACGCCCACAACCGCGTGGGCGTGCGCATCCACGATCCGGCGCACCCATGCTGGAAGCAGGATGTCGACGTGCTTGTGCGCGCGGCCGGCGCCCGCCTGGCCTACGTGGTCGTGCCCAAGGTCACCGATGTCGTCGAAGTGGCCCGGGTGACCGATCATGTCAACCAGGTGGCGCGCGCGGCAGGCATTGCACGCCACATCCCGATTCATGTGCTGGTCGAGACGCATGCCGCGCTCGAACAGGCCTTCGACATTGCCTCGCTGGTGCAGGTCGAATGCCTGAGCTTCGGCCTGATGGATTTCGTCTCGGCCCACCACGGCGCGATTCCGGGCGAAGCCATGCGCTCGCCGCAGCAGTTCGAGCACCCGCTGATCCGCCGGGCCATGCTGGAGATATCGGCCGCCTGCCACCGTCACGGCAAGGTGCCTTCGCACAATGTCAGCACCGATGTCCAGGCACCGCAGCACGCGGGCGATGACGCGCTGCGCGCGCGCTCAGAGTTCGGCTACCTGCGCAAGTGGAGCATCCACCCGGGCCAGATCGAGCCGATCGTCGCCGCGTTCCGGCCCGGCATCGAGGAAATTGGCGCGGCCAGCCAGATCCTGCTGGCCGCCCACGAGAACAACTGGGCCCCGATCCGGCACGACGGGCAACTGCATGACCGCGCCAGCTACCGGTACTACTGGTCGCTGCTGCAGCGCGCTCATGCGACGGGCACGCCGCTGCCGGGCAACGTGGCCGAGTTGTTCTTCGACTAGCCCGCGGCCTGGCCCGCGCCCGCACAGCATCCGGCAAATACCAAGACCACAGGAGAACAGGATGTCCGCAGCAAAGAACAGCGCACCCGCTGAAACCCCGCAACCGACCGGGCCGAAGCCCAAGAAGTCCGTTGCCCTGTCGGGCGTGACCGCCGGCAACACCGCCCTGTGCACGGTCGGGCGTACCGGCAACGACCTGCACTACCGCGGCTATGACATCCTGGACGTGGCCGACGCCTGCGAGTTCGAGGAAATCGCCCACCTGCTGGTCCACGGCAAGCTGCCGAACAAGGCCGAACTGGCCGCCTACAAGACCAAGCTCAAGTCGCTGCGCGGCCTGCCCGCCAACGTCAAGGCCGCCCTGGAATGGGTGCCCGCCTCGGCCCACCCGATGGACGTGATGCGCACCGGCGTGTCCGTGCTCGGTACCGTGCTGCCCGAGAAGGACGACCACAACACCCCGGGCGCGCGCGACATCGCCGACCGGCTGATGGCCAGCCTGGGCTCGATGCTGCTGTACTGGTACCACTACAGCCACAATGGCCGCCGCATCGAGGTCGAGACCGACGACGACTCGATCGGCGCCCACTTCCTGCATCTGCTGCACGGCAAGAAGCCGACGGCGCTGTGGGAACGCGCCATGCACACCTCGATGATCCTGTACGCGGAGCACGAGTTCAACGCCAGCACCTTCGCAGGCCGCGTCATCGCCGGTACGGGCTCGGACATTTACTCGGCCATCTGCGGCGCGATCGGCGCGCTGCGCGGCCCCAAGCACGGCGGCGCCAATGAAGTGGCCTTCGAGATCCAGAAGCGCTACGACAGCCCCGACGAAGCCCAGGCCGACATCACCCGCCGCGTCGAGAACAAGGAAGTCGTGATCGGCTTCGGCCACCCGGTGTACACCATTGCCGACCCGCGCAACCAGGTGATCAAGGAAACCGCGCGCCAGCTGTCCAAGGACGCCGGCTCGATGAAGATGTTCGACATCGCCGAGCGCCTGGAAACGGTGATGTGGGACATCAAGAAGATGTTCCCGAACCTGGATTGGTTCAGCGCCGTGAGCTATCACATGATGGGCGTGCCGACCGCGATGTTCACGCCGCTGTTCGTGATCGCGCGTACCTCCGGCTGGGCTGCGCACATCATCGAGCAGCGCATCGACAACAAGATCATCCGCCCGAGCGCCAACTACACCGGACCCGAAAATCTGAAGTTCGTCCCGATCGGGAAGCGAAAGTAAAGGCAAGCGAAAGTGAAGGGCAAGCAAAAGTAAAGGTCATGTGAGGCTCGCGTCCGTCACATTCCCGGAACTTGGGCCCGATTATGTAACGAAACACCAGCCTGCTTGCCCTGTCTCGCAAATCGTAGAGAATAGCGGCGGACTCTCGCCAGCGCCCCGGACTCCACCGGGGGGCGCCAGACCACAAAAGACACACACTCTGAAAGGTTATTCCTATGAAGAAGCTCATCCTCGCAGCGTGCATCGGCGCGTTCACCCTCGGCACCGCCGGCACCGTGATGGCCCAGGAACCGGCCCACAAGACCACCACCAAGAAGGCGCCCGCCAAGAAGAGCAGCAAGGCGGCCCCGGCCGCCGCCGCCGTGACGCCGACCGGCGAGAAATGGCAGTGCGAACTCGGCAATGTCCTCTACATCTCGGGCAATATGCAGCGCGATGAAGTCCTGTCCGTCCACTGGCAGGGCCGCGACTACAAGCTGCCGCGCCAGTCCACCGTGACCGGTGCCGACCGCTATTTCGACGCCCGCTCCGGCCTGGACCTGGTGGTGATTCCGAGCAAGGCCATGCTGTTCAACAAGAACCTGGGCCAGCGCCTGGCCGACGAATGCCAGAACGCCGACATGCAGGCCGGCGGTGCCGCACCGACCCAGGCCGGCGGCCTGCGCGCGCCGGTGATCGCGCCGCTGCTGGCGGCGCCGCCGCAGCAGCAACAGCCCGACGCAACCCAGCAGTCGGCTGCGCCGAAGCAGTAAATCCGGCGGCTCCCGACCCTGCCCGATCCGGGCCGGGGCCGGGCGCCATGCCGGCGGGGGATGGTTGCCGGCATGGCAGTCATTGCGCGAACGCGGCGCTCGCCGGCCAGGCGCTGGCGGGCAGCGTTCGCGGAGGTTAGAGTATCAGTCGCAACCGATATCGGACCGCGGTGATCGCCGTGACGGCGCTCGCCGGGGTCAGGTCCGAGTCAATGCCACCGCATTCATTCCTCGACTGGAGTATGGCAATGCCCCACAACCTCAATAAGACGCTACAAGAATTCAAGATCGGCTCTTCAGGCAAGGGCCAGTTTTATTCCCTGCCCCAGCTGGGCAAGGAACTGGGCGTGGCGGTCGAACGCCTGCCAGTGTCGATCCGCGTGGTGCTCGAGTCCGTGCTGCGCAACTGCGACGGCAAGAAGGTGACCGAGGAACATGTCCGCCAGCTTGCCAATTGGAAGCCGAATGCGGACCGCGTCGACGAGATTCCGTTTGTGGTGGCCCGTGTCGTCCTGCAGGACTTCACCGGCGTGCCGCTGCTGGCCGACCTGGCCGCGATGCGCAATGTGGCCGAGAAGATGGGCAGGAATCCCAAGCAGATCGAGCCGCTGGTGCCGGTGGACCTGGTCGTCGACCACTCGGTGCAGGTCGACCACTTCCGCGAGAAGAAGGCGCTGGACCTGAACATGCAACTGGAATTCCAGCGCAACAACGAGCGCTACCAGTTCATGAAATGGGGCATGCAGGCCTTTGACACCTTTGGCGTGGTGCAGCCGGGCTTCGGCATCGTGCACCAGGTCAATCTGGAATACCTGGCACGCGGCGTCCACAAGAAGGACGGCGTGTACTATCCCGACACCCTGGTCGGCACCGACAGCCACACCACCATGATCAATGGCATCGGCGTGGTGGGCTGGGGCGTGGGCGGCATCGAGGCGGAAGCCGGCATGCTCGGCCAGCCCGTGTACTTCCTGACCCCCGACGTGGTGGGCGTGGAACTGACCGGGCGCCTGCGCGAAGGCGTGACCGCGACCGACCTGGTGCTGACCATCACCGAGATGCTGCGCAAGGAAAAGGTGGTCGGCAAGTTCGTCGAGTTCTTTGGCGAAGGCACGGCCAGCCTGGCACTGCCGGACCGCGCCACCATCGGCAACATGGCGCCCGAGTATGGCGCCACCATGGGCTTCTTCCCGGTGGACGAAAAGACCATCGACTATTTCAAGGGCACCGGCCGCACCGAAGAGGAAATCGCCGCATTCGAAGGCTATTTCCGCGCGCAGAACATGTTCGGCATCCCCAAGACTGGCGAGATCGACTTCAGCAAGGTGGTCAAGCTGGACCTTGGCACGGTGGCCCCGTCGCTGGCTGGCCCGAAGCGTCCGCAGGACCGCATCGAGATCGGCAACGTCAAGAGCACGTTCAGCTCGCTGTTCAGCAAGCCCGTGGCCGAGAACGGCTTCAACAAGGCGCCGGCCGAGCTGGACCGCACGTATCAGACCGCCGACGGCATCGACGTGAAGAACGGCGACGTGCTGATCGCGGCCATCACCTCCTGCACCAACACCTCGAACCCCAGCGTGCTGCTGGGCGCCGGCCTGCTGGCCAAGAAGGCCGTGGAAGCCGGGCTCACGGTGGCGCCGCACATCAAGACCTCGCTGGCGCCCGGAAGCCGCGTGGTCACCGAATACCTGACGGCCGCCGGGCTGCTGCCGTACCTGGAAAAGCTCGGCTTCGGCGTGACTGCCTACGGCTGCACCACGTGCATCGGCAACGCTGGGGACCTGACGCCCGAACTGAACGAGGCCATCGTCAAGAACGACCTGGTCGCGGCCGCGGTGCTGTCGGGCAACCGCAATTTCGAGGCCCGCATCCACCCGAACATCCGCGCCAACTTCCTGGCCTCGCCGCCGCTGGTGGTGGCCTATGCCATCGCCGGCAACGTCACGCGCGACCTGATGACCGAACCGGTCGGCAAGGGCAAGGGCGGCAAGGACATCTGGCTTGGCGACATCTGGCCGAGCTCGGAGGAAATCCACGCGCTGATGAAGTTCGCGATGGACGCCAAGACCTTCAAGGGCAACTACGAGCAGGTCAAGAAGCCGAGCAAGCTGTGGGGCGCGATCAAGGGCACCAAGGGCCAGGTCTACGACTGGCCCGAATCGACGTATATCGCCGAGCCGCCCTTCTTCCAGGACTTCAGCCTGGAGCCGTCCGGCGCGAGCGCCAGCGTGCGCGGCGCGCGGGCCCTCGGCATCTTCGGCGATTCCGTGACGACCGACCATATTTCCCCGGCCGGCTCGATCAAGGACACCTCGCCCGCCGGCAAGTACCTGCTCTCGCACGGCGTGCTGAAGGCCGACTTCAACAGCTACGGCTCGCGCCGCGGCAACCATGAGGTGATGATGCGCGGCACCTTCGCCAATGTGCGCATCAAGAACCTGATGATCCCGCCCAAGGCCGACGGCTCGCGCGTGGAAGGCGGCCTGACCATCCACCAGCCGAGCGGCGAGGAAATGTCGATCTACGACGCCGCCATGAAGTACATCGCCGAGGGCACGCCCACGGTGGTGTTCGGCGGCGAGGAATACGGCACCGGCTCGTCGCGCGACTGGGCGGCCAAGGGCACGCAGCTGCTCGGCGTGAAGGCCGTGATCGCGCGCAGCTTCGAGCGCATCCACCGCTCGAACCTGGTCGGCATGGGCGTTCTGCCGCTGCAGTTCAAGGGCAGCGACAGCCCGCAGACGCTGGGCATCACGGGCGACGAAACCTTCGACATCGAAGGCGTCGAAGGGGATCTCAAGCCGCAGCAGGACGTGGTGCTGGTGATCCGGCGCACCAGTGGCGACGTGCAGCGCGTGCCCGTGCTGCTGCGCATCGACACGCCGATCGAAGTCGACTACTACAACCACGGCGGCATCCTGCCGTTCGTGCTGCGCCAGCTCCTGGCTGCCTGACCAGCCCGCGCACTGACGCCAACGCCCGCCACGCCCCGGCCCCGTGCCGGGGATGGCGGGCGGTTTTCACTGGTGCAAGACGCGCTACATCCGTCACTTTTCGGCCTGCCAGCGTGTAAGTTCCACGCAAGCCAGCGCTGCCACACTGTCCTCACAAGAACGGCGTTCAACGCCCGGAGGACAGCCATCCAGGCCATCGTCCCCCAGACCACCCTCCAGGAGACACCATGGTCAAGATCATCATCGCGTTCGTCGTCCTCGCCGGCGCCGCCTTCTACCTGCTCAGCAAGGGCGGCGGCGAGGTGTCGATGGGCGGCGAGCAGCACGGCACCGAAATCCACGCTCCGGCTGCCGCCGAGCAAAAATAAGGCTGCCGGCAGGACATGTCTGCCAGTCGGGCCGGACTGGCGTCATTCCTGTCAACGCAGCGAGTAGAATACCGTTTTACGAAAAAACGGATGGTTTCTCTATATGGCAGGTTTTCGCCCCAAGGCTTCCCCGCGTCTTTCGCCCGATGCCGAGCGACTGGTCGCCGATGCGCTCGCCCTCGACGCATCGGGCAGCCGCATGGAGGACGCGTACTGGGAACGGCGGCTCTCGCAACGCCTGGGCCGGCTGCTGAAGAACGGCAGCCAGACCGCGCTGGACGCGGCGCTCGAACACCTGTTCAAGCACAATGCTGACGCCTCCGACGTCCTGGCCGAGCAGGCCGAGACGCTGGCCGAATCGGCCACGCTGGAAGTCGACGGCGTGCGCTATGATGCCCTGCTGGTAGCCGCCCCCATCCTCGCGCATACGCGCTACGCGATTCCGTCCGGCTCGCTGAAGCCGGACCTGGCGCAGACCCTCGCCGTGCACCTGCAGGCGCACGTGCTGGCCACGGGCACCAAGGTCGCACTGTCGCCGTATCTGTACAGCATCGACCAGCTGCCGCGCACGCACAGCGACACCTTCGCGCTGACGCAAAAGCTCGCGGCCGCCGCGCTGAGCGCTGCCGTACCCAAGGTGGACCTGCGCGACCTGCCGGAAACGGCGCCGATCCTGGCCGATCCGCGCTACCTGCTGGCCGTGGTGGTCGCACCGCACGAGCAGGCGCTGTTCCGCTGGCAGGAGGATGCCAAGGAGCACCATGCCGAGCGCTCGACCTGCCTCGAACAGTGGCGCAGCCAGGTGCAGGCCACGGTGGCCCTGCTGCTGCCGGGCTGCGAATTCGAGCTGCTGCTGCCGGACGCGTTCTTCCTGTCCTGCCGCGAATCCGACAAGAGCATCCGCCCGCTGACCGTGCGCGCGGCCGTGAATTACCTGAGCGGCACGCTGGACGTTCCCGCCGGCCAACTCGCGGCGGTGGTGGCGGCGTTCGGCGAGGAAGTGGTGGAAGAGTACCGTGTCGGCTTCACCATGCGCGGCGAAAAGGATGTGATCTACGGGATCGTCTGGCCGGTCTATGGCCGCGAAGCCGGCGAAGTGGATGCCGACGAAAAGGGCAACCCTCTCGAGCAGATCTGCGAGGAGCTGCGCAATGCCGGCGTCGAGGACATCTTCCGCCACGCCGCGCTGTTCGATCCGGAATACTGCGAAGACTGCGGCACGCCGCTCTACGCTGATCGCAACGGCGAGATCGTCCACGCCGAGCTGCCTGAGGATGCACCGACGCAGCAGCCGCTGTTCCACTAACGAGGGGGGGTGCCCCTATGTGGTTCGTCAAGCATTAGGGGCGGATTTCGGTTGATAGAAGGTGCCGTCACGCAGCATGGCGAACAGCACGTCGCAGCGACGTCTGGCAAGAGCAATGAGCGCTTGGTTGTGGCGCTTGCCCTGTTGGACCTTGCGGGCGTAGTAGTCCCGTGAGACAGGGTCCCGCAAGGCGGCAAAGGCAGAGAGGAAGAGTGCTCTCTTAAGGACCTTGTTGCCCCGCCTGGACGGGTGCTCGCCACGGATGGATGAGCCGGAGCGTCGAGTTACTGGCGCCAGGCCAGCGTAGGCGGCAAGATGCGCGGCCGAAGCGAAGACTTTGTGGGCGACTTCAGTGAGGAGTCTGGCGGCGGTCCTGACGCCGACTCCCGGCATGCTGGTCAGGACTGGCCAAAGAGGGTTCGCATGCACCAGGCGTTCAACTTCGCTGGCAACCTCGTCGCGTTGCTTGCGTAAGGCAGCGAGCTGCTGTGCCAGACGCGGCATGACGATCGTTGCTGCCTGAGTGCCAGGTACGATTACCGCCTGCTCGCTGAGCGCCTGAACGATTTCGGCCGCGAGGCTTTTGCCCATGCGGGGTGCGAGTTTGGTGAGGCGGTTAGCGAGCGTCTTCTCGCTGGCGGCTGCAAGTTCGGCGGGCGACGGATATCGCTCAAGCAGGTCAAGCACGGCTGGATGATCGAGGCGCGGCCCCAGAACCCGCTCCAGAGCGGGATGGATCTGGGTGAGCAGTCCGCGAATGCGGTTGCTAGTCTGCGTGATCTGCGCGGCGAGATCGTCATCGAAGCCGCACAGCATGGTGAGTTCGGCAAGTTGCTCGTCCGCCAGTCTAAGCGAGCGCAGCGTATGCGGCATTGAGCGGGCGGCTTCTGCAATGATGGCGGCATCGCGGGCGTCAGTCTTGGCTTCACCTGCATGCAGATCGGCGATGCGGCGCATGGCCAGACCCGGCAGATAGGCGACCAGGACACCTTCATCACGGGCGACTGCCACAGGCAGCGCGCCGATGGTGGCGGGCTGATCGACGATGAACAGAAGTTGGCCGTGTGCCTTGAGTTCGGCGATGAGCGCGCGCAGTTTGGCCTCATCGTTGGGCAGCGCTTTGTTGTACAGGCGCTTTCCGTTCCGATCGAGAGCGACGGCATGATGGTGGCCTTTGCCGACATCGACGCCGACGAATACATCGACGGAGCTATGTTGTTGGTTGTCTTGCATCGAAGGTTTTGCAGATTGAGCGGTTTGGCCTGCAACAACGGTGGCAAGTCTCGGCATCCACGTTACGGACGGCCTCCAGATGTTCCAGCCGAGCCCCTATTAGCGATCACCAGCCACCCACCAGGCCCGGTGACAACACCCCCCGGATCATGGGCGACTGGGGGCGAGAATCATGCCGGGCCTGGCTGGCCAAAGCCCCGATCATCGGGACACGAAGATAGTAACGGGGCCAAGGCGCCTCGCTTCCATCAACGCAACGGCCCGCACTGCGGGCCGTTGTGCTTTGTGGCTAGCGCTGCGTCACGCAGCGCCACAGGCTGTGGCCCGACGCCCCGTACTTGCGCTCGAACGGCGTCATCGCTGTTTCGGGCTGCCACGCCTCGGTCACTGACGAACGACCGACCATGCCCAGGGCCGTCACGAACTCGTCGATGTAGACCTTCCAGTTGCTGCGGCACTCCAGATAATCGCCACAGGCTGCCAGCGCGGGGAACACGGCATGCCCTTGCCAGCGCCGCCCGAGGTGCCCGATCTTCGGCCAGGGGTTCGGATAGAGCACATAGTGTCGCGCCACGGGCACGCGATCATCCTGCAGCAGGCGCCACACGTCGACAAGGTCGGCGCGCGCCCAGCAAAAGTTGCCGGGCATGGGGGCATCGCCCCACCAGTCCTTGCCCGCGCCCAGGCGCTTCTCCGACTGGTCCACGCCAATCACGAAATGATCCGGAAATGCCGTGGCGAGCCGGAGCGTGCTTTCGCCCACGCCGCAGCCGGCGTCGAGGATCAGCGGCACGTCGCCGGCCTGCCGCCAGCGCGCCAGCGCCTGGTCCAGCGCGCGCCGGCTCACCTCGCCGATCGGCTTGCGAAACGGCTCGGCAAGATGGCGCGCCACGCGTGCCGCGAGGTGTTCGTGTACATCGGACTGTGCCGAAACAATGGTGGGGGAATTGGCAAACATGGCAGTCATTTTAACGGTGCCGGTCACACACGCCTGCCCGGAAAGCCTGCATGGATGTCGTTTTGCCTGCACAATGCGGGCAAATTGCCTGATAACGTGCCTGACAACGGCCCATGACCGCGCGCCCTCCTCGCCCGCGGTCGCCCGGGCCAGCATGAGGAGCCTAGCGCCATGCCTTTCCGCCATCCTTCCACTACCACCCGCTCCACGCGCGCCGCGTTGCGCACCGCAGGCGCCGCGCTATGGTGTGGCGCGGTCTTCGCGTTGTCGCCCACCGGCAACGCGAGCGCCGAAGACTTGCGCATAGGCCTGGCGGCCGACGTCACATCCATGGACCCGCAATGGAACAACGCCGGCCCGAACAACGCGATTGCGCTGCATATCTTCGAGTCGCTGGTGTTCATGGACAAGAACGCACGCTACATTCCGGGGCTCGCGCTGTCCTGGAAACCGCTCAATCCGACCACCTGGGAAATCAAGCTGCGCCCCAATGTGAAATGGCATGACGGTGCGCCGTTCACAAGCGTAGACGTCAAGGCCTCGCTGGAGCGGCCCGAGAAGCTGGACAACAGCCCTGGCTCGTTCACGAGCTACACCAAGCCGATCGCACGCATCGACACGCCCGACGCCCTCACGGTGCGCCTGACCATGAACGTGCCGAACTATGCCAACCTGGCCAATGACCTGAACAGCGTGCCGATCATGCCGAAGAAGGTGGCCGCCACGCTCACGCAGGCCGAGTTCGATTCGGGCAAGGCGATGATCGGCACCGGGCCGTTCAGGTTCGTGCGCTTCGCGCGCGGCCAGGAGATCGTCATGGCGCGCAATCCCGACTACTGGGGCCCCAAGCCGGAATGGGACCGCGCGGTCTTCCGCATCATCACCGACAACGGCGCACGCTCCGCCGCCCTGCTGGCCGGCGATGTGGACGTCATCGAAAGCGTGCCCGCCGCCGACGTGGCCAAGCTCAAGCAGAACCCGAAGTTCCGCATCGAGCAGACCGTGTCATGGCGCACGATCTTCTGGCAGATGGACCAGTCGCGCGACAATCCGCCGTACGTCACCGACAAGGCCGGCAAGCCGCTGGGCAAGAATCCGTTCAAGGATGCGCGCGTGCGCGCCGCGATCTCCAGGGCGATCAACCGCGACGCCATCGTCAGCCGCATCATGGAGGGCCTGGCGGTGCCGGCATCGTCACTGGTGTCGCCACAGATCTTCGGGCACCCAGGGACCAAACCCGAGCCCTACGACCCGGAAGGCGCGAAGAAGCTGCTGGCCGCCGCCGGCTATCCGAACGGCTTCGGGCTGATGCTGCATGCGACCAACAACCGCTACCTGAACGATGCCGCCGTCGCGCAGGCCACGGCCAGCATGCTGACGCGCGTGGGCATCCAGACCAAGGTGGAAACCATGCCCGTGGCCGTGTACTTCACACGCGCGCGCCAGGGCGATTTCTCGTTCGAGATGCTTGGCTGGGGCTCCGCCGCCGCCGACGTGGCGCTGCGCTCGATCACCGGCACGCCCGACGCCAAGACCGGTTACGGCACCTGGAACTGGGGCAAGTACAGCAACCCGCAGCTGGACAAGCTGATCGAAAAGTCGCTCACCACGGTGAGCAGCGACAAGGCACGCGAGGAGAACGCAAAGGCCGCCGCGAAATTCGCGCTGGACGACCATGCGATCATTCCGTCGCACAGCCAGCTGGCCATGTGGGCGATGAAGAAGGGCCTGAAGTACGAAGCGCGCACCGACGAGTGGTCGCTCGCGCAGTTCTTCCACAAGGAGTGACGGCCCGCTGATGCCCGGAGCCGTGCGCCGGGCATCAGGCCAGTACCTCAGATCACCAGCCTCTCTTCCTGGCGCGCATTGGCAGCGCGCAGCTTGTTCACCCAGTCGCGCGCGGGCAGCCCGGTGCCTTTTTCCACCACGTCGGCGCGGGCTTCCAGCGTTTCCCACGACACGTCGATCGCCGGCCCGTTGAAGGCCAGCGCGATGACGTTGCCGTCATGGACTTCCGGGAACACCAGCACGCGGTTGTCGAAGGCATCGCAGATGCGTTCGATGTTCTTCGGGAAGCTGTCGTGGTCGCCGAACAGGTTGATGGTCATCACGCCCGGCGACTTCAGGGTACGGCGGCAGGCGCGGTAGAAGGCGGTGGTGTCAAGCACCGGGCCGCGCGCCGTGGCGTCGTACAGGTCCACCTGCAATGCGTCGACCGAGTCCGTGCTGGTGGCGTCCATCACATAGTCCCAGGCATCCTGCTCGCGCACGCTGAGGCGCGCGTCGTCCTCGCGCAGGCCGAACATGCTGCGGCCGGCAATGATGACCGCCGGATTCAGCTCCACCGCGGTCACGCGGGCCCGCGCGAAGTGCCGGTGGCTGAACTTGGTCAGCGCCGCCGCGCCCAGCCCGAGCTGCACCACGTGGAAGTCCGGCGCCGACGGCGACAGGAACAGCAGCCAGGCCATCATCTGCTGGGCGTATTCGAGTTCGATGGCATCGGGCTTGCGCAGGCGCATCGCGCCCTGTACCCACTCGGTGCCGAAGTGCAGGTAGCGGACGCCGTCCAGCTCGGAAAAAGTCACCGGTGCAAAGCGCGGCGTCATGCGCTTTTCTTCCCGGGCCGGGCGTTCGCCGCGGGTACGGATGCCGCGCGCGGGGCGGCGCGAGGCGACGGCCTCGATCGATTTGCGTTTCAGTAGGGTCATGTCTTGCTTGTTCGGGCAGGCCAGCAGCCAGCGCAGGAAAGCCGCGATTGTGACAGAAACCCGCGCGATCATTGTCCGGCGCCGCCGGGAATACCGGCACCCGCGGCCGCCAGCCCGTCCACGGTCTGCGGCGTCAGCACCGGTTCGCCATTGACGGCGCGGCCGATCAGGACGTCCCCGGCATCCACGTGGATGCGCTGCTCCTGATACCAGTCGTCGTCATAATAGGTCGTCGCGTACCGTTCGCCGCTGTCGCACAACAGGGTCACGATCGCGCCGGCCTGCCCGGCCGCGCGCATGCGCTGCGCGAGGTACAGCACGCCAACGAAGTTGGTGCCGGTCGAGCCGCCCACGCGGCGTCCGAACCGCTGCGCCAGATAGCGCATGGCGGCAAACGACAGTGCGTCGGGCACCTTGAGCATGGCGTCGATGCAGGTCGGAATGAAAGACCACTCCACGCGCGGGCGTCCGATGCCTTCGATGCGCGAGCCCGTCTCGAGTGTCAGCGCCTGATCTGGCTTCCCCGCCAGACAGCCGCAGAAGTAATCGAAGAACACGGAGTTCTCCGGATCGGCGCACAGGATGCGCGTCTGGTGCCGCCGGTAGGCCACGTAGCGCCCCAGCGTGGCGACGGTGCCACCGGTGCCGCCGCTCGCCACGATCCACGCCGGCACCGGATGCACCTCCTGCGCCATCTGCTTGAAGATGGACTCGGCGATATTGTTGTTGGCGCGCCAGTCCGTCGCGCGTTCGGCGTAGGTGAACTGGTCCATGAAATGCCCGCCCGATTCCCGCGCAATGCGGTGCGACTCGGCGTAGATCTCGGACGGGTTGTCGACCAGGTGGCAGCGCCCGCCGTAGAACTCTATGGCCTCCACCTTCGCACGCGAGGTGCCGGCCGGGATCACCGCCACGAACGGCAGACCGAGCAGGCGCGCGAAATAGGCCTCGGAAATCGCGGTCGAGCCGCTGGAGGCCTCCACCACCGTGCTGCCGGCATGCAGCCATCCGTTGCACAACGCATACAGGAACAGCGACCGCGCGAGCCGGTGCTTGAGGCTGCCGGTCGGGTGGCTGGATTCGTCCTTGAAGTAGAAGCGGATGTCCGGATAGCCGGGCAAGTCCAGGGGAATCAAGTGGGTGTCGGAAGACCGGTTGAAATCGGCCTCGATCCTGTGGATCGCTTCGTGGGTCCAGTCTGAATGCGGCATGGCGCTTCCCCGGCAATACTGCGAGTGACAGGCCCGGTCTGCTCAGAGGCCGGGGCGGTGGGGCGTGCCGCCATCGTACAGGAGTGCCGAGACCCGCAGCCACGACCGGCATGGCACATGCGAGTTGTAACAGCCCTTGATGTTCATTTAACCAACACGTTAAATGACAACATGCCGAACACCAGCGACCCGCTCTCCATCATCTTTGCCGCCCTGGCCGACCCGACGCGCCGCGCGATCCTGGCGCGGCTGTCCGAGGGCGACGCCCCGGTCAGCGAACTGGCGCGCCCGTTCGATATCTCCGGTCCGGCCATCTCCCGGCATCTGCGTGTGCTGGCGGAGGCGGGACTGATCGAGCGGGAGATCGACGCACGCTGGCGCATCTGCCATTTGCGCCCTGGCGCCATGCGCGATGCGCACGGCTGGCTGGAGACCTATCGCCGGCTTTGGGAAGGCAATCTCGACAGGCTGGTGGCCTTTGTCGAGCAAACGCAAGGCGAGACCGCTGTCACCCATTCGAAAAAGGGGATCAAGTCATGACTGAAGCTGCAACGTTTCACCTGGAGATGACCCGCCAGATCCGCGCGCCGCGCGAGCGGGTGTTTGATGCATTCACCGACCAGGCCGCCCTGGCCGCCTGGCATTGCCCGCGTGGCATGCAGGTGCGGGAAGCCAGCGCGGATGCGCGCGTGGGTGGCCGCTATCGGCTGGTGATGGGAGCGAAGGACGGCGAACAGCACATTGTCGGGGGCGAGTATCAGGCAATCGATCGCGCCAACTTCCTGGCCTATACGTGGCAATGGGAAGGCAGCGAACTACCCGCCGGCGTACGCACGCTGATCGAGATCACGCTGACCGACAAGGATGGCGGCACCCACCTGCACATGCGCCATAGCGGCTTCCCCGATGCCGCCACGCGCGATTCGCACGAGAGCGGCTGGCAATCCGTCTTCAACAACCTCAGCGACTACCTGGATGCCGAAGGCAGCGCCGGCACGCTGACCGTCTACGGCGACGCGCGCAGCACCTACGTTCGCACCGTGCGCCTGGCGCTCGAAGAGAAAGGCGTGCGCTACACGCTCAAGCCGGTTGCGCCGCACAGCGACGAACTGCTGACCCACAACCCGTTCGGCCGCATTCCGGCATTCGCCGACGGTCCGATCGAGTTCTATGAAACGCGCGCCATCCTGAGCTACATCAACGAGGTCTTTGGCGGCCCGAACCTGATTCCGCAAACCGGCCCTACTGCGCGCGCACGCTGCGAGCAGTGGATCAGCCTGATCAACTGCCACGCCTACGATGCGATGGTGCGCCGCTATGTGCTGCAGTACGTATTCCCGAAGGGCCCGGACGGCAAGCCCGATCGCGCCACCATCGAGGGGGCCCTGCCCGATATCGCGCGCAATCTTGACGCCCTCGAGCAGGCCTACGGCGGGCGCGATTTCCTGGTCGGCAATGCGTTGTCGATGGCCGACCTGTTCTTCGCGCCGATCGTCGAGTATCTGGGGCGATTCCCGGAAAGCGCCGCGATGCTGGAGGCACGGCCGAACATCCGGCGTGCCCACTCCGTCATGCGCGCGCGGCCGAGCTACGCGGCCACGCAACCGGATCTCGGCTGACCGTTCAAGAGCAGAGGCTCCTATAAGGGGGGCCTCTGTCTCCATTGAAGAGGCGACACCGCCAACTTGGCTCCAACCGATGCACCAGCAAGAGCAATGCACGAAATAAGGCATCAAACGATGCTAATATAGGTGCTCCACTTGTGGAGCCGTCCATGCGTACCACCATCGCTCTTGATGACGAATTGATCGCCAAGGCTCAAGCCTATACGGGCTTGGAGGAAAAGTCGGCGCTTGTGCGCGAAGCGCTCAAAGCCTTGATCCAACGTGAGGCCGCGAGGCGGCTCGCGAATCTTGGCGGTAGCCAACCCGGCATACAGGGGGTGCCGCGTCGCCGGCAGGACGTCGAATGATTCTTGTCGACACCTCGGTCTGGATCGACCACATTAATGCGTCCGATCCTTTGCTGGTCAGTCTGCTTGTCGAGGAGCGTGTCCTGGCTCATCCATTCGTGATTGGCGAGATATCGCTGGGCAGTCTGCGCAACCGGGAAGTTGTGCTCGGTGCCTTGCTCGATCTGCCCCAGGCCCCGATTGCAACGCCAGAAGAGACGTTCTACCTGATCGAACGAGAAGGATTATTCAATCGTGGGATCGGCTATGTCGATACATCGCTGCTGGCATCCGCACGTCTGCATCCCGGCGCCACCATCTGGACTCGCGACAAGCGATTGAAGAGGGTTGCCGACGAACTCAACTTGGGCGCAATGCTTGAGCATTAGTCGAGGGGCGTCAGCCAGCCTTGACCAACCATGCCCGCAGCTCCCGCCAGGCATGCAGTTTTTCCGGGTACGGCATAGTATGGGCAGGACTACTTGAAGGAAGCCTGAGAATGCGATGGTTGCCGCCATACCGCCCGAGAGCCTTCAAGCCAATACGCTCAGCCGTACCCCCATTGAACGCAATCACACTCAGCTTCGGCAGCGATTCGATCAATCCCACCAAATCATTTCCCGCATGACTGCGAATGTTGCTGTCCAAGCTACCCTCGCGCTTGGCTTCAGCCACGACGTCCCATAGACCAACGTGACGCGCCAGAAGCGTTTGCAACCGCGCAGCGTAGTCCATGTGAACCAGGTCTTCGCCAAGAATGTCGCCGACCAAGCGCCAAAACTGGTTCTGCTTGTGGGCGTAATACTGAACCTGCGCCAATGACGCCTCGCCCGGCAGGCTGCCGAGGACCAATACGCGCGTCTCGGCGTCGACCACTGGAGGAAAGCAGCGCTTCAGCGTCATGAGTCGTTATGGTTGTATCCGCAGCCGGAAGCAAAAGGGCCGGTCACCCGGCCCTTTTGCTCACGCCTGCATTCAGGCCAGCAGCTTGTTCACACGCTGCACGTAGGCAGTCGGATCATCGAGCATGCCCCCTTCAGCCAGCAGTGCCTGATCAAACAGCACCAGCAGGCGGTCATTGAAGCCATCACCCTCCGGCAGGTCGCGCAGCTTCTTCACCAGCGCGTGCTCGGGATTGAGTTCCAGGATCGGCTGTGCGTCCGGCGCCTTTTGGCCAGCCTGTTTCAGCAGGCGCTGCAGGTAGCCGCTCATGTCGCCTTCGTCCGAGACCAGGCACGACGCGGACTCGGTCAGGCGCAGCGTTACGCGCACGTCCTTGGCCTTGCCTTCGAGCACGGTCTTGGCGCGAGCGACAACATCCTTCCATTCGGTCTCGGCCTTCTCCTGCTCGGCCTTTTCGGCCTCGTCGGCAAGCGTGCCCAGGTCGAGGTCGCCACGGGCCACCGAAACCAGTTCCTTGCCATCGAACTCACGCAGGAACGACAGCATCCACTCGTCGACGCGGTCGGTCAGCAGCAGCACTTCGATGCCCTTCTTGCGGAAGACTTCGAGGTGCGGGCTGTTCTTCGCGGCGGCCCAGGTATCGGCCGTCACGTAGTAGACCTTGTCCTGCCCTTCCTTCATGCGGCCGACATAGGCCGCCAGCGACACGGTCTGCTCGGCGTTGTCGTTGTGCGTCGAGCTGAAGCGCAGCAGCTTGGCAATGCGCTCCTGGTTGGCCTGGTCCTCGCCCATGCCTTCCTTCAGCGCCTGGCCGAACTGCTGCCAGAAGGTCGCGTACTTGGTGCGCTCCGCTTCGTCCTCGCTGTCGGCCAGCGCCTCCAGCATCGACAGCACGCGCTTGGTGCTGCCCTCGCGGATCGCCTTGACGTCGCGGCTTTCCTGCAGCAGTTCGCGCGAGACGTTCAGCGGCAGGTCCGCGGAATCGATCACGCCCTTGACCCAGCGCAGGTACGAAGGCAGCAACTGCTCGGCGTCGTCCATGATGAAGACGCGCTTCACATAGAGCTTGAGGCCGTGCTTGTGGTTGCGGTCCCACATGTCGAACGGCGCGCGCGACGGGATGTAGAGCAACTGCGTGTATTCGCTGCGGCCTTCCACGCGGTTGTGCGTCCAGGCCAGCGGCGCCTCGTTGTCGTGCGCGATGTGCTGGTAGAACGCGGCGTACTGCTCTTCCGTGATGTCCGACTTCGCACGCGTCCACAGCGCGCTGGCCTGGTTGACGCTTTCCCACTCGTCGGTGCGCTTGTACGCGCTGGTATCGGCATCCCACACTTCCTTGGGCATGCGGATCGGCAGCGAGATATGGTCCGAGTACTTCTGGATGATGCTCTTCAGGCGCCAGGCCGAGAGGAAATCGTCCTCGCCTTCGCGCAGGTGCAGCGTGATGGTGGTGCCGCGCTCGGCGCGCGTGATGGCGTCGACGCTGAACTCGCCGTCACCCGCGCTTTCCCAGCGCACGGCTTCGTCGGCGGCCACGCCCGCGCGGCGGGTTTCGACGGTGACCTTGTCGGCCACGATAAAGGCCGAGTAAAAGCCCACGCCGAACTGGCCGATCAGCGCGGCGTCCTTCTGCTGGTCGCCGGACAGCTGCTGGAAGAATTCCCTGGTGCCCGAACGCGCGATGGTGCCCAGGTTGCGGATGGCCTCGTCGCGGCTCATGCCGATGCCGTTGTCGGTGATCTTCAGCGTGCGCGCGGTGGCGTCGGCTTCGATGCGGATGGCCAGGTCGGCGTCGTTTTCGAGCAGCGAGGGGTTCGCGATCGCCTCGAAGCGCAGCTTGTCGGTGGCGTCGGAAGCATTCGAGATGAGCTCGCGCAGGAAAATTTCCTTGTTGCTGTACAGCGAGTGGATCATCAGGTGCAGCAGTTGCTTCACTTCCGCCTGGAAGCTCATCGTTTCGTGCGGTGCGGACATGGTTCTCCTTTTCGAATCCGGAAAATCAGGGAATTGGGGTCGGCGCAGGGCCAATGCTCCCGGAAATAGGGCCGGTTCCGGCCAATTTCAAGGCCGGCCTGCCGTTCAGCGCCGGTCCAGTTGCCGGGACAGGAAATCGAGCATGTCGGGATCGCCGCTGCTGGCGACATTGAAGCGCATCCACCCCGACGGCATCTGCGACGGGGAAAACAGGCTGCCGGGCGCGAACAGGTAGCCCTCCTCGTGCCCCGCGGTGGCGATGGCATTGGTATCGCGGCCGGTATCGGCCCACAGGTACATGCCCGCATGCTGGCCGGGGAACAGGCGCAGGCCGCGGCGTTCCAGCTCGCGGCGGGTTTCGTCGCGCGCCCGGTCGAGGCGGCCGCGCACGCGCTCCACGTGCTTGCGGTAGTGGCCCTCGGTCAGCACCTTGTACAGCACGCGCTCGTTGATTTCCGGCGTGGCCAGGCCGGCCAGCAGCTTGCTGTCGGTCAGCGTCGCGGCCAGGTCCGGGTGCGCGGCGACAAAGCCCACGCGCAGGTTCGCCGCCAGCGTCTTGGAAAAGCTGCCCAGGTAGATCACGCGGCGCAGCTGGTCCAGGCTGGCCAGCCGTGTCGCCGCGTGGCCCGGCGGGCACAGGTCGCAGTAGATGTCGTCCTCGACGATCAGGAAATCGTACTGCTCGGCCATCTGCAGCAGCCGGAACGCCTTGGCGGCCGACAGCGAGGTGCCGGTCGGGTTGTGCAGCACCGAGTTGATGACGAACAGGCGCGGCCGGTGCGCCTGGACGATGCGCTCGAGCGCCTCCAGGTCCGGACCTTCGGCCGTGTAGGGCACGCCGGTCACCTGCGCGCCCTGCGCGGCAAAGCGGCCGAACATCACGAACCAGGCCGGGTCGCCGACCAGCACGGTGTCGCCCGGGCGCAGGTAGAGCCGCGCGATCAGGTCCAGCGCCTGCGTGATGCCCGAAGTCAGCACGATCTGCTCCGCCGTGGCGCCGATCTCCAGTTCCTCCAGCCGCGTGCGCAGCTGCTGGCGCAGCGGCAGGAAGCCCTGCGGCGTGCCGCTGGCCAGGAAATGGCTGCCGGGCTGGCGGCCCAGCCCGCGCAGCGCGCTGGCGATCAGTTCGCCATCGAGCCATTCGTTGGGCAGGAACCCCAGCCCCGGCGCCTTGTGGGTCTCGGCGGTATGGAACATGCTGCGCAGCAGCCAGGTCACGTCGATATTGCGCGCGGCCACCGCCACGGGTGCCACCGGCGCGGCCGAGGCCTGCGCCACGCGTTCGCGCACGTAGAAGCCCGAGCCGCGGCGCGATTCCAGGTAGCCCAGCGCCACCAGGCGTTCATAGGCCTCCACCACGGTAAAGCGCGAAATGCCCTTCTCCTGCGCCAGCTGGCGGATCGACGGCATGCGCATGCCCGCGCGGAACACGCGTTCGTCGATGCGCATGCGGGCCCATTCGGTCAGTTGCTCGACCAGCGTCATCTGCGCCGACGGCACCGGGTCCGGCATGCGTTCGGTGCTGCCGGCCGCGCCTGGCGGCACGACCAGCCGCAACGGGCGCGCCGACGTGTCCTGTGCGCCGCCTTCGCTATCCTTGCGCTCGGGCGCGGCGGAGGAATCCTGCTGGTGGCTGCCATCCATGTAGTGCTCCCGCAACTGTACTGAATACGATCCGCATAACTGTACCGGTACTGTACCGACTACCTTGTCTACCATCAAGCCAACATGAAGCTCGCCCTCGATCACCTCGTCATTGCCGCCCAGACGCTCGATGCCGGCACGGAATACGTCGCCGACGTGCTCGGCGTTGCCCCGCACGGTGGCGGCGCCCATGCGGCCATGGGCACGCACAACCGCGTGCTCGGACTCTTTGGCGGGATGTACCTGGAAGTGATCGCGATCGACCCGGACGCCCCCGCGCCGCGGCGCCCGCGCTGGTTCGGGCTCGACAGCGACAGCGTGCGCAAGCGCCTGGAGGGCGGCCCCTGCCTGCTGCACTGGGCAGCACGCGTGACCCGGCCCGCCGACCTGACGCGCTGGCAGGCGCAGTATCCCGACCGGATCGCGCCGGTCATTGCCATGCAGCGCGGCGACCTGCACTGGCGCATCACGGTGCCCGAGGACGGCAGCCTGCCGGCATGGCACGGTGAAGCCGCCAGCGCCGGCGACGGCCTGCTGCCGAGCCTGATCCAGTGGGACGTGGCGCCGCCCCCGGGCGCAAGCCTGCCGCGGCAGGACCTGGCGCTGCGCCGGCTCACCGGCCGGCACCCGAATGCCGAATTGCTGCGCCAGGGCCTGGCGTGGCTGGGCGGCGAGCCTCTGATGACGCTGGAACAAAGCGACGGTCCGCCGCAGCTCATCGCAGAAATCGAAACGCCGCAGGGCATCCGTACCCTGCGCTAGACCCGAACATCGACAAGAACAAGACCACGGAGACCCACCGATGACCGCCACGCGCAAACGCTTCGACGACGATCCCTACCTCGACCATTGCAGCGCGACCGTGCTGTCGGCGAGCGAGGCCGGCATCGAGCTCGACGAGACCGTCTGCTATGCACGCAGCGGCGGCCAGGCCGGCGACACGGCCACGCTGACCCTGGCGGATGGCCGCACCATCGGGATCGCGGACACCGTCTATGCCGACGACCGCGCCCGCATCCTGCACGTGCCCGTGGCGGGGGCGCAGCTGCCGCGGCCGGGCGAGCGCGTCACGGTAGCCATTGACTGGCAACGCCGCCACCGGCTCATGCGCCTGCACACCTGCCTGCACCTGCTGGGCTCGCTGATTCCGGTGCCGGTAACGGGCTGCGGCATCTCGCCCGATTCGGCGCGCATCGACTTCGACCTGCCCGAATCGACGCTGGACAAGGCCGAGCTGACCGAACAGCTCAATGCGCTGATCCGTGCCAACACCGCGGTGCGCATCACGCTGATCACGCCGCAGGAGCTGGCTGCGCAGCCCGAGCTGGTACGCACCATCGGCGCCGCGCCGCCGGCCGGCACCAGCAGCATCCGCATCGTCGAGATCCCGGGCGTGGACCGCCAACCGTGCGGCGGCACGCATGTGGCCAACACCGGCGAGATCGGCACCGTGGCCGTCACCAAGATCGAGAAGAAGAGCCGCACCAACCGGCGCGTGGTCGTCAATTTCGCCTGAGCGCCATGACCGGAGATTTTTTGACCGGCCTCTCGGCCGCGCAATTCCTGGCGCTCGTCACCTTGCTTGCGGTGGGTTCGTTCACACCGGGGCCCAATACCACCATTGCCGCGGTGACCGGCGCCAATTTCGGCTTGCGCGCGACGCTGCCCCATTGCGTGGGCGTGGCCTTCGGCTTTGCCAGCATCCTCGCGTTGTGCGCGGTCGGCGTCGGCGCGCTGATCCTGAGCAATCCGGCGCTGGCCACCATCGTGCACATGGCCGGCGTGGGCTACCTGCTGTGGCTGGCGGCCAGGCTCGCGCGCAGCACCGTGCTCGCGGAGAAACAGGTCCTGCGCCCGCTCAGTGTGTGGCAGTCAGCCGTGCTGCAGTACGCCAACATCAAGGCGTGGATGATGGCGCTGGCCACCGCGGCGTCGTACATGGCCGGTGCGCCCTCGCCCGCGCAACGGGTGCTGCTGGTATGCACGACCTTCGGCATCTTCGGCTTCGTCAGCAACAGCGTGTACGGCGTGCTGGGCGCTTCGTTGCGGCAATGGCTGATGCAGGGCAAGCGCGTGCGCTGGTTCAACCGCGCCATGGGCCTGGCGCTGGCACTCACCGCCGCGTGGATCGCCGTAAGCGTGCAACCCGCGGCGGCCTGATCCGGCCATGACCGCCAACATTGCCATGACCTCTGTACTGACGCTCCCCTCCGCTTCGCACCCGCCGCATTTCAGCGGCATGCTGCTCGGCTTCTGGTATGCGGGCCTGGCAAAAGGCGTCGTGGCGCGTGTCGGGCAGATACAATTGCTGCAGCCGTTTCTGGCGCTGGCGGGCGGCACCCTGCTGCTGGCCGAGCCGCTTGACCCCGCCACCATCGCCTTCGCGGTGGCCGTGATCGCCGTGGTGGCACTGGGCCGCCGCGCCGCCGTGCAACAGGCCGTCCCCACGGTCCCCACAACCGCAGCACAAACGCCCCCTATCCTTTCCGAACGCACTCACTGACAGGAGATCACATGTCCGTCTATGACACCCTTGCACGCCTTGGCGTGGAACTGCCCACCGCCGGCGCCCCGGCTGCCGCCTATGTCATGGCCGCGCAGACCGGCAATACCGTGTTCCTGTCGGGCCATATCGCCCGCAAGGACGGCAAGGTATGGGCCGGCAAGCTCGGCAAGGACATCGACACCGAATCCGGCAAGGCCGCCGCGCGTTCCATCGCCATCGACCTGCTGGCCACGCTGCATGCGCACGTGGGCGACCTGAACCGCGTCACGCGCATCGTCAAGGTGATGAGCCTGGTGAACTCGACGCAGGAATTCACCGAGCAGCATCTGGTGACCAACGGCGCCTCGGAGTTCCTGGCCGAAGTCTTCGGCGACAAGGGCAAGCACGCGCGCAGCGCGTTCGGCGTGGCGCAGATTCCGCTGGGCGCCTGCGTCGAGATCGAAATGATCGTCGAAGTGAACTGAACGGACTGCCGCTGCCGCGATGCGCATCGACAACCTGCCCTTCGGCACCACCGACTGGTCCGCGGTCGAACCCACGCGCCACCCCGGAGAACGGGGCGAGGCGCTGTGGCGCACGCGCCAGTTCGGCGACATCCGGGTGCGCATGGTCGAGTACTCGGCCGGCTACCTAGCGGACCACTGGTGCACCAAGGGCCATATCCTGTTCGTCCTGGACGGCGAACTGCATACCGAACTGGAAGACGGCCGCCAGTTCGTGCTCCGCGCGGGCACGAGCTACCAGGTCGCCGACCAGGCGGAACCGCACCGATCGTCCACGCCGACCGGGGCCAGACTATTCATCGTTGACTGAACCGCCCGCCAGGCGGTTCTCCCCAGACAAAAGAGAAATATCATGCAATGGGCCATCTCCCGCCGGGCACAGCAACTGACCAGCTCGGCCATCCGCGAAATCCTGAAGGTGACCGAGCGTCCGGAAGTCATTTCCTTCGCCGGCGGACTGCCCTCGCCGGCATCCTTCCCGGTAGCGGCCTTGGAGGCGGCGACGGCCCGTGTATTTGCCGACAACCCGGCCGCCGCACTGCAATACGCGGCCACCGAAGGCTACCTGCCGCTGCGCGAATTCATCGCCAGGCGCCACAATGTGGCCGTGGAGCGCGTGCTGATCACCACCGGCTCGCAGCAGGCGCTGGACCTGATTGCCAAGGTGCTGATCGATCCGGGCAGCAAGGTGCTGGTGGAAACGCCTAGCTACCTCGGCGCGCTGCAGGCGTTCTCGCTGTTCGAGCCGGAGTTCACCTCCGTGCCCACCGACGACAAGGGCCTGCAGCCTGAAGCGCTGACCGCCGAGCTGACCGCCGGCGCGCGCTTCCTGTACGCCCTGCCCAACTTCCAGAACCCGACCGGCCGCCGCCTGCCGCTGGAACGCCGCCAGGCCCTGGTGGCGCGCGCCAAGGAGTTCGGCGTGCTGCTGGTCGAAGACGATCCCTATGGCGAACTGAGCTACACCGGCGACCAGCTCCCGACCCTGCTGTCGATGAACCCCGACGGCGTGATCTATATGGGTTCCTTCTCCAAGATCCTGGCACCGGGCCTGCGCCTGGGCTTCGTGATCGCACCGCCGGCACTGCACTTCAAGCTGTGCCAGGCCAAGCAGGCATCCGACCTGCATACGCCGAGCTTCACCCAGCGCGTGGCCTACGAGACCGTGCGCGACGGGTTGCTCGATCGCCACATCCCGACCATCCGCGCGCTGTACGGCAAGCAGTGCCAGGTCATGCTCGACGCGCTGGCGCGCCACATGCCCGAAGGCGTAAGCTGGAACCAGCCCGAGGGCGGCATGTTCATCTGGGTGCAGTTGCCTCAAGGGTTGGGGCTGGACAGCATGGCGATCCTGGAGGAAGCGGTGAAGCGCAATGTCGCCTATGTGCCGGGAGCGCCCTTCTATGCCAGCAACCCGCAGCGCAACACGCTGCGCCTGGCGTTCGTCACCGTGCCGCCCGAGCGTATTGAACAAGGCGTGGCGATCCTGGGCAAGTTGTTCCGCGAAGCCATCGCCTCGGCGCCGCAGGCCCGCGTGGCCTGAAAAACAACCGCAAAAGATCAGGGGAGAATCTTCATGCTGCGGATCTGGGGTCGACTGTCGTCGATCAATGTACAGAAGGTGGTCTGGTGCGCGCGCGAGCTGCACCTGGACCATGAGCGCGTGGACATCGGCGTCAACCAGGGCGATCTGGACACCGAAGCCTATGTCCGCCTCAACCCCAACCGCCAGATCCCCGTGATCGAGGACTTCCGCGGCACGGACGTGGGCGGCGAGCCCTTCGTGCTGTGGGAATCCAATGCCATCGTGCGCTACCTGTGCGCGCGGTATGGCGAGGGCACGCTGTGGCCGGAAGACGTCAAGGCGCGCGCCTCGGCCGACCGCTGGATGGACTGGCAGACCACCACCTTCAGCCCGGCCATGGTCACCGCCTTCCTGAACATGGTGCGCGTAGCACCCGAGAAGCGCGACGATGCCGCCGTGGCCGCGTCATGCGCACGCACCGAGCCGCTGGCCGCGCTGCTCGACAAGGCCCTGGCCGGGCGCGAGTTCATCGGCGGCGACCGCTTCACCATGGCGGACATCTCGCTGGCCTGCGCCGCCCATCGCTGGATGGGCACGCCGGTCGCCCACGAACCGCGCCCCGAGCTGGAGCGCTGGCTGGCCGCCATGCGCGCGCGCCCGGCCGCCGAAGGCATCCTGGAACTGCCGCTGCGCTGAGCACGCGGCGGCTGACCCGCTTATTTGCCGGCGCGCGAGCCCGACGCCGCCGTGAACACCCCGAGTCCGATGAAGGCTGCAGCCGTCAGGTAGCGGCCTGCCGCCCGCGCCCGGCCGGCACGGCGCAGCGCCGGCATCACGGCGGCCGCCGCGGTCACGTAGCAGACGTCGGTGGTCGCCGCGATCAGCACGAAGCCCACGCCCAGCGCCAGGCTCTGCGTCAGCGCAGAACCGGCCGGGTTCATGAACTGCGGCAGGAAGGCGGCGAAGAAGATCGCGGTCTTGGGATTCAGCAGGGCCACCACGAAGCCGTCTCGCAATACCTGGCGCAGCGGACGCGCCGGCGGCGGCGTATCCGTGGCAACTGCCGGCGCGGCGCGCAAGGTACGGATGCCCAGCCAGATCAGGTACGCCGCCCCCGCGTACTTCACCACGGTAAAAGCGAGCGCCGACACCGAGAACAGCACGGCCAGTCCGAGCGCGGCGCCCGCGGCATTACCAAGATTGCCCAGCGCGACGGCGCCGACGGACGCCAGCCCGGCACGCCGGCCCTGCGCCAGCGTACGCGTCACGATATAGACCACCGCCGGGCCTGGCGTCACGGCCAGCGCCAGGCTGGCCAGCACGAAGGCGCCAAGCAGCGGCCACGGGGGAAGGAACTCGGGCATGGTGTCTCCCTTTGTCGGATTGTCGGATCCATCGGCATTCGGCAGACAGGCTACGCACACCGCGCACCGCTGCCAAGCTGACATTATGGTCATTCCCTGGTTGGCATACATTTCGAAGAGGCGCCGTTTAGGGTACTCTGCGCTTTGGGCAGCACATGCTCCATGCTGCCCCCAGGCAAACCCTGATCCCTGAATCCGGTTCATGTATGCCATGACCGGATTTAAGGCGGCGTGGTGGGAGCCCATCCTTACAATCCTTGTTCGACTCGCGTGTGCGGCAGACGCCGCACGTCTGTACGCGACGTACAACGGCAGCCAAGGGCACGGAGATCGCCCGGGCTGCCCGAGCCAAACCTGAGGAGGATTTCAATCGTGTGGAGTCAAGTCTATGACCCGCTAGGCAATATGGCGCTGTCGACCATTGCCGCGGGCATCCCCGTAGCCGTGCTGCTGGCAGCGCTGGCCTTCTTTCACATGCAGGCGCACCTGGCCGCCGGCCTGGCATTGGTGGTGGGTGTCGTCGTGGCTTCGGCGGTCTTCGGCATGCCCGCGGCCATGGCCGGCAAGGCGGCCGGACTGGGCATTGTCTCCGGCCTGTTCCCGATCGGGTGGATCGTCCTCAACATCATCTTCCTGCACCGGCTCACCACGCTGAACGGCTCCTTCAAGGTATTGCAGACCTCGATCTCCGGCGTGACCGAGGACCGCCGCCTGCAACTGCTGATGGTGGCCTTCAGCTTCGGCGCGTTCTTCGAGGGCGCCGCCGGCTTCGGCACGCCCGTGGCCGTGACCGGCGCCATCCTGATCGGCCTGGGCTTCTCGCCGCTGGCCGCGTCGGGCCTGGCCCTGATCGCCAACACCGCGCCGGTGGCCTTCGGCGCGCTCGGTGCGCCGATCATCGGCTTGTCTTCGGTGACCGGCATCGACCAGGTCACGCTGTCGGCCATGATCGGCCGCCAGCTGCCGTTCTTCTCCGTGCTGGTGCCGTTCTGGCTGATCTGGGCCTTTGCCGGCTTCCGCGGCATGCTCGCGATCTGGCCGGCGATCCTGGTCGCAGGCGTGAGCTTCGCCGTCCCGCAGTTCCTGGTGTCGAACTACCACGGTCCGTGGCTGGTCGATGTGATCTCGGCCCTGATCTCGCTGGGTGCGCTGACGCTGTTCCTGAAGATCTGGCATCCGAAGGAAATCTGGACCACCACCAAGATCCTGGGCCGCCACGACGAATCCAAGGTCGACCACCCCGAAGCGCTCGAAGCCGACGCCCGGGCCACCGCCGCATCGGCCGGCATCTCGGTGGCCAAGGCCTGGGTGCCCTGGATCATCCTGACGGTGTTCGTGTTTGTCTGGGGCATCCCCGAGTTCAAGAAGTTCATGGATGCCGTCTGGCAGTGGAAATTCCCGATCCCTGGCCTGGACAAGGCGGTACTCAAGCATCCGCCGGTGACGCCCAAGGAGATCGCCGAGCCTGCCATATTCGCCTTCAACGTGCTGTCGATGGCCGGCACGGGGATCCTGGTCTCGGCAATCGTGGGCGGCCTGGTGATGGGCTATTCCGTGCCGCGCATGATCAAGGAGTACTGGGAAACCATCAAGCTGACCAAGTACTCGCTGCTGACCATCAGCGCCATGTTCGGCATCGGCTACCTGACCCGCTACTCGGGCCTGGACGCCACGCTGGGCCTGGCGTTCGCGCAGACCGGCGTGCTCTACCCGCTGTTCGGCACCATGCTGGGCTGGCTGGGGGTGGCGCTGACGGGCTCGGACACCGCCTCCAACGTGCTGTTCGGCGGCCTGCAGAAGACCACCGCCGAGCAGCTTGGCCTGTCGCCGGTGCTGATGTCCGCGGCCAACAGCTCGGGCGGCGTGATGGGCAAGATGATCGACGCGCAGTCCATCGTGGTGGCCTCCACCGCCACCAAGTGGTACGGCCATGAAGGCGACATCCTGCGCTACGTGTTCTTCCATTCGATCGCGCTGGCGATCCTGGTCGGCATCTTCGTGACGCTGCAGGCCTACGTGCATCCGTTCACGCAGATGGTCATCCACTGACCTGGCCAGGCCGCAAACCCGGCAGCCGATTCGCCGGCTGATTCGCCTGCCCCTTGCAGCCCCGCCCCGGCGGGGCTGTTTGTTTTGGGGCGTATCATGTTGCGTCTGATCCACCGCACCGACGCACCTCCGATTCCGGCCGCGCCACCCCACCCGGATGCCGCCGGCCCGAACGGACGCCATGGAACCGCCATGCCGATACGCCGCCTGGAACGCCTGATCGATCCCTTCCGCCATATGCCCGACCATAAACCGCCGGGCGAAGTATGGCGCTTCTACGCCTATTTCCTGCGCGAAGTCTGGCCGGTGTTCGGCGCCCTGCTGGTAGTCGGGCTGGTCGGCGCGCTAATCGAGGTATCGCTGTTCAGCTTCCTCGGCCGCCTGGTGGACCTGGCGCAGACCTCGCCCGCCGCAGGCTTCTTCAGCCGCCACCACAACGAACTGCTGTGGATGGCGCTGGTCGCTCTGGTGCTGCGGCCGCTGTTCCTCGGCCTGCATGACGTCCTGGTGCACCAGGTCATCAACCCGAGCCTGGCCAACCTGGTCCGCTGGCAGAACCACCGCTACGTGCTCAAGCAGAGCCTGTCGTTCTTCCAGAACGACTTTGCCGGCCGCATCGCGCAGCGCATCATGCAGACCGGCTTTTCGCTGCGCGACTCGGCGGTTCAGGCCGTCGACGCGCTGTGGCACGTGCTGATCTACGCGGTCACCTCGCTGGTGCTGTTCGCCGAGGCCGACTGGCGCCTGATGATCCCGCTGCTGCTGTGGATTGCCTGCTACGTGGCGGCGTTGCTCCACTTCGTGCCGCGCGTCAAGCAGCGCTCGGTCGTTGCCACCGAGTCGCGCTCGCGGCTGATGGGCCGCATCGTCGACGGCTACACCAACATCGCCACGCTCAAGCTGTTCGCCCACACGCGCAAGGAAGAGGACTACGCGCGCAACGCCATGGCCGACCAGACCGACAAGTCGCGCCTGGCCGGGCGCATGGTGAGCGCGATGGACATCACCATCACCGCGATGAACGGCGCGCTAATCGCCGGCACGACCGGCATGGCGCTGTGGCTGTGGAGCCAGGGCCGGGTCACGACGGGGGCCATTGCGCTCACCACCGGGCTGGTGATCCGCATCAACAATATGTCGGGGTGGATCATGTGGGTGGTCAACGGCATCTTCGAGAACGTCGGCCAGGTCCAGGACGGCATGAAGACCATCTCCGTGCCGCGCACCGTGACCGACCGGCCTGGCGCGCAGCCGCTGCGCGTCACCGATGGCGCGGTGCGCTTCGAGCAGGTCGGCTTCCACTACGGCAAGGGCTCGGGCGTGATCGAAGGCGCGGACCTGACGGTGCGGCCGGGCGAGAAGATCGGGCTGGTCGGCCCGTCGGGCGCGGGCAAGTCGACGCTGGTCAACCTGCTGCTGCGGCTCTACGACCTGGAGCGTGGCCGCATCGTGATCGACGGCCAGGATATCGCGGGCGTGACGCAGGAAAGCCTGCGCGCGCAGATCGGCATGGTGACGCAGGACACCTCGCTGCTGCACCGCTCGATCCGCGACAACCTGCTCTATGGCAAACCGGACGCCAGCGACGCCGAGATCGCGCAAGCGCTGCACCGGGCGCGCGCCGACGAGTTCGTCCCGCACCTGGCGGATGCCAGCGGCAACACCGGGCTGGAAGCGCTGGTCGGCGAACGCGGCGTGAAGCTCTCGGGCGGCCAGCGCCAGCGCATCGCCATTGCACGCGTGCTGCTGAAGAATGCGCCCATCCTGATCCTGGACGAGGCCACCTCGGCGCTCGACTCGGAAGTGGAAGCGGCGATCCAGGAAAGCCTCGAAACGCTGATGCAGGGCAAGACCGTGATCGCGATCGCGCACCGGCTTTCGACCATCGCGCGCATGGACCGGCTGGTGGTACTGGACCAGGGCCATATCGCCGAGAGCGGCACGCATGCGGAGCTGCTCGCGCATGGCGGACTGTATGCGCGGCTGTGGGCGCACCAGACCGGCGGCTTCGTCGGCGTGGACTGAACGACTCCGGTCAGAGCAAGCCAAGCAGGCCGGCCAGACCGCCGATGGCGACCAGCACGAGCGGGTGCACGCGCGTCTTCAGCATCAGCAGGACAGTCGCCACGGTAATCGCCGCCGCGCCCCAGCCGTGGTCGACGCTGCGCGCCAGCACCCACCCCGACGAGGCCAGCAGGCCGATCGTCAGCGCGGCCAGCCCGCGCCGGATCAGGCCGGGCCAGTTCGCATGCGGCGAACGGCCCGAGAAGTATTCGAACGCCAGCGCGATCAGGCTGGACGGCCCGCACATGCCGAACATGGCCGCAAGCGAACCGGCAAAGCCCGCCACCTGCCAGCCGAACAGCGAGACGAACAGCACGTTGGGGCCAGGCGCCGCCTGCGAAATCGCGTACATGGCCGAGAACTGCGCATCAGTCAGCCAGCCATTGGCCTCGACCAGGTAGCGGTGCATGTCCGGCAGCGTGGAACTGGCGCCGCCGATGGCCAGCAGCGACAGCGCGCTGAAATGGGCGAACAGGCTGCCCAGCACTTCGGCCGGACTCACGACTGCCCTCCGCGGCTCGCGCGCCATTCCAGCACCAGCGCGAGCGGCACGAGCACCGCCATGACCGGCACGAGTGGCCAGCGCAGCAGTCCGATCACCAGGAAAGCCGCACCGCCAACCAGCACGGCGCGCAGGGTCGGCGACAGGCTCTGCGCCAGCCGGATGGCCATGGCCAGCATCAGGCCGGCCGATACCGCCGTCATGCCGGCCAGCATGCGCTGCACGGCGGGCACATCCTGGTAGTGCTGGTACAACAGGAGCAAACCCAGCACCAGTCCCATCGGCACCATGACGAGGCCGCCGAACGCGGCCAGCGCGCCGCGCCAGCCGGCAAAGCGCAAGCCCAGCATCAACGCCAGGTTGATGACATTGGGGCCGGGCAGGACCTGGCCCAGGCTCAGCAGTTCGACAAAATCGCGGTCATCCATCCAGCGGTTGCGCTCCACCACCGCGCGGCGCACGAACGGCAGCACGCCGCCAAAGCCGGACAGGCCCATGCGGGCGAACTCGATGAACAGGGTGCGGGGGGTGGGGGGCGGGGCGAGGGAAGACATGGGGAAGAAGAATTGCGACAACGGCAAGCAACTGCGGCAGCGTGAAATCTGCCGCTGCGGGTCTGCCCTCTCCCGCTGGCGGGAGAGGGCAGAAACCCTCGCGGGTTCAGTTCCCCGCAGGCGCCACAACCTTCACCGGATCAATCCGCACGCCCTTCAGCTTCGTTTCCAGCGCCTTGCCCTTGCGCGCGCGCTTGCCGACATACGGCAGCAGATTCGCGCCCGCCAGCTTCTGCGAGTCAGGCTTGCCGCCACGCGGCGTAGTGCCTGACACCAGCAGCCCCGGCGCGCCCACGCCAACCGCCTGCAGCAAGGTCTCCTTCGGCTCCAGCTCCATCAGGATCACGCCGCGGCCGCCGGCCGACAGCACCTTGACCTCGTCGAGCGCCACCAGCAGCATGCGGCCGTTGCCGGACAGGCAGGCCACGTGCGTGGCCTCGTCGCCGATCGGCGCGGGCGCGAGCGGGGCATCGCCGTCATCGAGCGTCAGGAAGGACTTGCCGCCCTTTTGCCGGCCCGTCATATCGCCGACCTTGGTCAGGAAACCATTGCCGCCCTGCGTAGCGATCAGCACGCGCTGCTCGGCACTGCCGGCAAGGGTATGGGCGATCTGGCTGCCCGGCTGCAGTTCGATCAGCGTGGTCAGCGGCACGCCGTCGCCGCGCCCGCCCGGCAGGCCGGCCACCGGCACCGAGTACACGCGGCCATTGGTGCCGAAGGCCAGCAGCACGTCCACCGTGCGGCACTCAAAGGTGCCGTACAGCGCATCGCCGGCCTTGAAGGTGAACTGCTGCGCATCGTGGCCGTGACCCTGGCGCGTGCGCACCCAGCCCTTCTGCGACACCACCACCGTGACCGGCTCGTCCACCACGCGCATCTCGGCGGCGGCGCGGCGCTCTTCCTGGATCAGCGTGCGGCGCGGGTCCTTGTCTTCCGGGCTGTACTGCTTCGCGTCGGTCTCGATCTCCTTGATGATGCGACGTCGCATCATGGTGTCGGACTTCAGCAACACGTCGAGGTCGGCCTGCTCTTCGCGCAGCTCCTTCAGTTCCTTCTCGATCCGGATCGCTTCCAGCCTGGCCAGCTGGCGCAGGCGGATTTCCAGGATGTCCTCGGCCTGCCGGTCGCTCAGGCCGAAGCGTTCGATCAGCGCGGGCTTGGGCTCGTCGCTTTCGCGGATGATGCGGATCACCTCGTCGATGTTCAGCAGCACCAGCATCCGGCCTTCGAGGATGTGGATGCGGTCTTCCACCTTGCCCAGGCGATGGCGCGTGCGCCGCGTGACGGTGGCGAAGCGGAAGTCGATCCATTCGCGCAGGATCTCGCGCAGGCCCTTCTGGCGCGGACGGCCGTCCGTGCCGATCATCACGAGGTTGACCGGCGCGCCCGATTCCAGGCTCGTATGCGCGAGCAGCGTCTGGATGAATTCCTGCTGCTCGATGTTCTTGCTCTTGGGCTCGAACACCAGCCGCACCGGTGCGTCCTTGCCCGATTCATCGCGCACGGCGTCCAGCACCGCCAGCACCGTGGCCTTGAGCTGCTGCTGTTCCGGGGTCAGCGCCTTCTTGCCGGTCTTGACCTTCGGATTGGTCAGCTCTTCGATCTCTTCCAGCACCTTCTGCGCCGACGTGGCCGGCGGCAGTTCGGTCACCACCAGCTGCCACTGGCCGCGCGCCATTTCCTCGATGGTCCAGCGCGCGCGCACCTTCAGGCTGCCGCGGCCGGATTCATAGATCTGGGCGATATCCGCGGCCGGCGAGATGATCTGGCCGCCGCCCGGGTAGTCCGGGCCGGGCATCAGCGCCAGCAGTTCGGCCAGCGAGATGTTCGGGTTGCGGATCATCGCCACCGTGGCCCCGGCCACTTCGCGCAGGTTGTGCGGCGGCACTTCGGTGGCCATGCCCACGGCAATGCCCGACGCGCCGTTGAGCAGCACGAACGGCATGCGCGCCGGCAGCAGCTTCGGCTCCTCCATCGAGCCGTCGTAGTTGGCGATGAAGTCGACCGTACCCTCGTCGATCTCGTCGAGCAGCAGGCGCGAGATCGGCGTCAGGCGCGCTTCGGTGTAGCGCATCGCCGCGGCGCCGTCGCCATCGCGCGAGCCGAAGTTGCCCTGGCCGTCGATCAGCGGATAGCGCAGCGAGAAGTCCTGCGCCAGGCGCACCAGCGCGTCATAGGCCGACTGGTCGCCGTGCGGGTGGTATTTGCCGAGCACGTCGCCCACCACGCGCGCGGACTTGACCGGCTTGGCGTCGGCGCGCAGGCCCATCTCGTGCATGGCGAACAGGATGCGCCGCTGCACGGGCTTCTGGCCATCCGCGACCTCGGGCAGCGCGCGGCCCTTGACCACGCTGACGGCGTAGTCGAGGTAGGCCCGCTCGGCGTAGCGCGCCAGCGTCAGCGAATCCGCGGGCTCTTCAGGTTGAAACGTGATGTCTTGTTGTTCCATGGATTGGCAAGAAGACGGCGCGCCATGATGTGAAGCCGGCGCGCCGGGTGGCTTGTTTATCGGGAATTCAGGTCAGGGCATGCTGCGCCGTCCGCCGATCACCATCTTCACGCGCGACGGCGCGCCGGCCGCCGCGCTGGTACGGGTCACGACCGGGCCGCCGCCGGGCTTGTAAAGCCGGTAGAACTGCAGCACGGTGCTCACGTATTGCTGCGTCTCCGGGTACGGCGGAATCCGGTTGTTGTAGCGCTGCACCGCGCCCTCGCCCGCGTTATAGGCGGCCAGCACCAGTTCCAGGTTGTCGGGAAACAGCTCCATCAGCCAGCGCAGGTAACGCACGCCGGCCGAGATGTTGGTGCGCGGGTCGGCCAGCTTTTCCTCCACGCTGCGGCGCGCGTCGGCGCTCACGCCAAAGCGCGTGCCGGTGTCGGGAATGACCTGCATCAGCCCGATGGCGCCCTTGGGCGACACGGCCGACGGGTTGAAGCCGGACTCCACCGCCATCACCGCCTTGACCAGCGCCGGGTCGACGTCCTGCTTCTCCGCGATCTGCCGGATCATCGGCTCGACCTTGGCGATATTCGGATGGTTGACGACGTAGCGGTACAGCTTGTTCTGTTCGAGATCGGTCGCCGCGGCATTCGCGTCGCGCGAGGTATCGAAGCTGCCGCCGTTCCTCATGAAGAGCTTGTAGCGCTCATCGAGCTTGCGTTCGGCAAAGTGGGCGATGCCATCCGAGTCGATGAAGCCGTAGAGTTCGGCATGCGCCGCCGGCGCACAGGCGAGACCGGCCACCATCAGCACGGCCGCGGCCGCTGAATGCCATGGTTTGCGTGTCGGTCTCATTGTCATCATGCGATCCGGCTTGGGTGCGAGGACGCCAAAGCGGGCATTATCCCCCTTTGTCCGTCCGCGCACAGACAGCCCGTCAGATATCGGCCTCGACTTCGTTACCCTTCTCTTCCAGCCAGCTGCGGCGCTGCGCGGCCTCGCCCTTGCCCATGAGCATGTTCATCATCTCGACGGTCTGCGGCAGGTCGAACTCGCCCAGCGCCACGGGCAGCAGGCGCCGCGTGTCCGGGTTCATGGTGGTTTCCCAGAGCTGTTCGGCGCTCATTTCGCCCAGGCCCTTGAAGCGGGAGATCTGCCAGCTGCCGTCCTTGACGCCATCCTTGAGCAGCTTGTCCTGGATGGCTTCCAGCTCACCTTCGTCGAGCGCATACAGCTTCTGTGCGGGCTTCTTGCCGCGCGCGGGCGCGTCGACGCGGAACAGCGGCGGGCGTGCCACGCAGACGTTGCCGGCGTCGATCAGCTTCGGGAAGTGGCGGAAGAACAGCGTCAGCAGCAGCACCTGGATGTGCGCGCCGTCCACGTCCGCGTCGGACAGGATGCAGATCTTGCCGTAGCGCAGGTTGGACAGGTCGGGCTCGTCGTGCGGGCCGTGCGGGTCCACGCCGATCGCCACCGCGATGTCGTGCACCTCGTTGTTGGCGAACAGGCGGTCGCGCTCGGTTTCCCAGGTATTGAGCACCTTGCCGCGCAGCGGCAGGATGGCCTGGAATTCCTTGTCGCGGCCCATCTTGGCGGAGCCGCCGGCGGAATCGCCCTCGACCAGGAAGATCTCGTTGCGCGTGACGTCGGTCGACTCGCAGTCGGTCAGCTTGCCGGGCAGCACGGCCACGCCGGAGCCCTTCTTCTTTTCCACCTTCTGCGCGGCGCGCGTGCGCGCCTGGGCCTGGCGGATCACCAGTTCGGCCAGCTTCTTGCCGTACTCGACGTGGTGGTTCAGCCACAGCTCCAGCGCCGGCCTGCTGAAGGTCGACACCAGACGCACCGCGTCGCGGCTGTTCAGGCGCTCCTTGATCTGGCCCTGGAACTGCGGGTCCAGCACCTTGGCCGAGAGCACGAACGAGGCGCGCGCGAACACGTCCTCGCTCATCAGCTTGACGCCCTTGGGCTGCAGCGCGTGCATCTCGATAAAGCTCTTGACCGCCTGGAACAGGCCTTCGCGCAGGCCGGACTCGTGCGTGCCGCCGGCCGGCGTGGGGATCAGGTTGACGTAGGACTCGCGCACCGGCGCGCCTTCTTCGGTCCAGGCCACCACCCACGAGGCGCCTTCGCCATCGGCAAAGCCTTCCTCGCCGGGGTTGGCGTCCGGGTCGGCGAAATGCTCGCCCTCGAACATCGGGATCACGAGTTCGGCGCCGCTGCCCTGCGCCAGCGCCTCGACCAGGTAGCCCTTCAGTCCCTGGTCGTACTGCCAGGTCTGGGACTCGCCGGTCTTCTCGATCACCAGCGTCACTTTCACGCCAGGCAGCAGCACGGCCTTGCTGCGCAGCAGGCGTTGCAGTTCGGCCTGCGGGATCGCGGCCGAATCGAAATACTTCGCGTCCGGCCATACCTGGACGCGCGTGCCGTTCTTCTTCTCGCCGCGCTCGAGTTTGCGCGAGCTGAGCGGCGTGGTCACATCGCCGCCGGAGAAGGTCAGCGTGGACATCATGCCGTCGCGCCAGACCGACACGTCGAGCTGCGTCGACAGCGCATTGGTCACCGACACGCCCACGCCGTGCAGGCCGCCCGAGAACGCGTAGGCGCCGCCCTTGCCCTTGTCGAACTTGCCGCCGGCGTGCAGCCGCGTGAAGACGATCTCGACCACCGGCACGCCTTCTTCCGGGTGGATGCCGACCGGGATGCCGCGGCCGTCGTCCTCCACGCTGACACTGCCGTCGCGGTGCAGCGTGACCAGGATCTCGGAACCGAAGCCGCCCAGCGCCTCGTCGGACGCGTTGTCGATCACCTCCTGCACGATATGCAGGGGGTTGTCGGTGCGGGTGTACATGCCGGGACGCTGCTTGACCGGCTCCAGGCCCTTCAGGACCCGGATGGAGGATTCGCTGTACTGACTGGTTTTGCTCGCCATGGAGTCGCTACGAAAGTGGAGATCCCGGCGGTTCGGGCGCGCATTCGTGGCTGCGCCGGGGTGCCGGGCACTGCATTGTAATGGAAGCCCGGACCGGCAATCGTGGCAAAAAGGCAGCGGCGCCGGCGCGCTTGCTTGCCGGCCATCCGGATTACCATGCTGCCCGTCCGGACTTGCGGGCCCTGCCCGACGCGTTCCGGAAAGCCGGGGTAAACTCGCGCAGACCGGCCCGGCACCCCCAATGCCGCTCCCGGCCAGCTCAGCAAGAACGACAACAACTACGGCACCCCGCCGCCCGCAGCGAGCCCGATATGCAGAACCGACCACTCTCCCTGACCACCGTGCTCGTGTGCGGCGGCCTGCTCGTCACCCTTTCCATGGGCATCCGGCATGGCTTCGGACTGTTCAACCTGCCGATCACGCAAACCCATGGCTGGAACCGCGAGACCTTCGCCTTCGCGCTGGCGCTGCAGAACCTGATGTGGGGCGCCAGCCAGCCCTTCGCCGGCGCGCTGGCCGACAAGTTCGGCGCGCTGCGCATCATGCTGATCGGCGTGGCGCTGTACGTGGGCGGGCTCGTGGTGATGGCGCTGTCGACCAGCGGCACGGCCTTCGCGACCGGCGCCGGCGTCATGATCGGCATCGCGCAGTCGGGCACGACCTACAGCGTGGTGTACGGCGTGATCGGCCGCGTGGCCAGCGCCGAGAAGCGCGTCTGGGCCATGGGCATTGCCGCCGCGGCGGGCTCCTTCGGCCAGTTCCTGATGATCCCGGTCGAGCAGACGCTGATCTCGGGGCTTGGCTGGCAGAACGCGCTGTTCGTGATGGCGCTGATGGCCTGCGTCATGCTGCCGCTGGCGTTCACGCTGCGCGAACCGAAGATGGCCGCGCATGACGGCGGGCATCACCAGACCATCGGCCAGGCCATCCGCGAGGCCTTCGGCAACCGCAATTTCCAGCTGCTGACGCTGGGCTACTTCGTATGCGGATTCCAGGTGGTGTTCATCGGCGTGCACCTGGCCCCCTACCTGAAGGACCAGGGCCTGACCGATCCGAAGATCGCCACCGTGGCGCTCGCGCTGATCGGCCTGTTCAATGTGTTCGGCACCTACACCGCCGGCGCGATGGGCCAGCGCATGCCCAAGCGCTATCTGTTGTCGGCCATCTACCTGACGCGCTCGGTGGTGATTACCGGCTACCTGCTGCTGCCGCTCTCGACCGCCAGCACCTGGATGTTTGCGGCGCTGATGGGCTTCCTGTGGCTGTCGACCGTGCCCCTGACCAACGGCATCATCGCCCAGGTGTTCGGGGTGAAATACCTGTCGATGCTGTCCGGCGTGGTGTTCTTCTCGCACCAGATCGGCAGCTTCCTGGGCGCCTGGCTGGGCGGCTACCTGTATGACCGCACCGGCGGCTACAACACGGTGTGGATGATCGCGATCGCGCTGGGCGTGATGGCCGCGCTGGTCAACTTGCCGATCCGCGAGCACGCGCTGGCGCGCCCGCAGCCGGTTGCGGCATGACTACCGCCGCCCGCGAGCACGTGTTGCGCGCTGCCGGCCTGCTGGTGCTGGCGGCGGCGCTGGTACTTGGGTTTATCGGTTACCTGCGGCCCTCGTTCATGGTCGACCTGACCAATATGGTGCTGGCGTGGTGCGGTTAGCCCGCCTCGCCCTTCGACTTCGCCTCCAGCACTTCCCAGCGCTCCAGCGCTTCCAGCAATTCCATCTCGATCTCGTCGTGGCGGGTCGCCAGCGTGGCGGCCTTGGCCGCGTCGCTGACATAAAGCGAGCCGTCTTCGAGCTGCGCCGAGATCGTCTTCTGTTCGGTTTCCAGCGACGCAATCCGCTCGGGCAAACCATCCAGCTCGCGCTGCTCCTTGTATGACAGCTTGACCGTGCGGTTGGCGCCGCGCGCCTCGCGGGAGTCCTTTGCCCTCACCGGCTCGGCCGTTTTCTGCTCGGGCTTGCGCGCTGCCTGCAGCGCGGCGCTGCGCTCGGACTGCGCGACCCAGTCGGAATAGCCGCCAACCGACTCGCGCCACTGGCCGTCGCCCTCGGCGGCAATCGTGGAGGTCACCACGTTGTCCAGGAACGCGCGGTCGTGCGAGACCAGGAACACCGTGCCGCTGTAGTCCTGCAGCAGCTCTTCCAGCAATTCCAGCGTGTCGATGTCGAGGTCGTTGGTCGGTTCGTCAAGCACGAGCACGTTGGCCGGGCGGGCAAACAGGCGCGCCAGCAGCAGCCGGTTGCGCTCGCCGCCGGACAGCGACTTGACCGGCGAGCGCGCGCGCTCCGGCGCGAACAGGAAGTCGCCCAGGTAGCTCATCACGTGCTTGCGCTGGCCGTTGACCTCGACCCAGTCGCTGCCCGGGCTGATGGTGTCGGCCAGGGACTTTTCCAGGTCGAGCTGGGTGCGCATCTGGTCGAAGTACGCGACCTGCAGGTTGCTGCCATTGCGCACGGTGCCGCTGTCGGGCGGCAGTTCACCCAGGATCAGCCGCAGCAGCGTGGTCTTGCCGGCACCGTTGGGGCCGATCAGGCCGACCTTGTCGCCGCGCATGATGGTGGCGCTGAAGTCGCGCACCACGATCTTGTCGCCGTAGCCCTTGTTCACGTCGGTCAACTCGGCCACGATCTTGCCGGAGCGATCGGCCTGCGAGACTTCCAGCTTGACGTTGCCCTGCGCCTCGCGCCGCGCGGCGCGTTCGCTGCGCATGGCTACCAGGCGCTGGATGCGCGCCACGCTGCGCGTGCGGCGCGCCTCCACGCCCTTGCGGATCCACACTTCTTCCTGGGCGAGCAGCTTGTCGAACTTGGCCTGCTCCACCTGTTCGGCGGCCAGCAGTTCCTCCTTGCGCGCCTGGTAGGCGGCAAAGTTGCCTGGGAAGGACAGCAGGCGGCCGCGGTCGAGTTCGACGATGCGGGTCGCCACGCGGTCCAGGAAGGCGCGGTCGTGGGTGATCAGCAGCACGCTGCCGCGGAAACCCAGCAGCAAGTCTTCCAGCCAGCGGATGGCTTCCACGTCGAGGTGGTTGGTCGGCTCGTCCAGCAGCAGGATATCCGGCTCCGCGACCAGGCCCTGCGCCAGCGCGACGCGCTTCTGCAGGCCGCCGGACAACGCGTCGACGCGCGTATGCGGATCCAGCCCGAGCCGGGCCAGCGTGCTTTCCACGCGCGTGCGCAGGTGCCAGGCACCGGCGGCGTCGAGTTCGGACTGCAGCCGGTGCAGTTCCGCCAGCGCAGCCTCGTCATGGCTGTCGGCCAGCCTCTCGGCCGCGGCTTCATAGCGCACCAGCAGGTCATGCGCCTGGCCCATGCCCTGCGACACGGCGTCGAACACCGTGATGCCGGGCTCGAATTGCGGCTCCTGCGGCACGTAGGCCGACGTCACGCCGGACTGGCGAGCGATCAGGCCGTCATCCGGCGCCGCCAGGCCGGCCACGATCTTCAGCAGCGAGGACTTGCCCGAGCCGTTGCGGCCGATCAGGCCGACGCGCTCGCCGGCTTCCAGCGAAAAATCGGTGTGGTCGAGCAAGGCCACGTGCCCGAAAGCAAGCTGGGCATCGGTAATGGAAAACAGGGCCATGGGAGGAAATCGGGCGGCATAAGTGCAGGATCGGAACGCGCACCGGCAACCGCGGGGGCTGGCGGCTTCGGCGCAAGGCAGGCCGCATTGTAGAACAACGGCGCCGGAACCCGTCTGCGGGTCTTGTGTCAGGTGACCGGAGCCAAAGAAGAAAGCGCCGCCCCTCGGATCAGGCAGAAAAGAAAGGGCCCGCAGCGCGGGCCCAAGAGTCTCTCCTCGGTGCCCTGCTCGCAGGACACGGAAGCAAGCATATCAATCGCCGGCACGCCGCTCCAGTTCGGAAATATCCGTAAGGGAAAGCCCCGTCAACTGGGGTGGCGGCCTGCCGTTGCGTACGTCGCACGGCGGTCTTGCCGCAGGTTGTCGGCAACCCGGCGCACATGGAACAATAGCCCGCGGGGTACAGCACGACAACGACAACTCAGAGCAGAGCCGCACGGAACCACACCTGACGGCCGCCATTAGTTTTTTTGCTTTCCTTTGACGGGGGTTTCCATGATCCAGAAGGGTCTGTCGCGCCGGGCTTCGCGCTCCAATGTCGCCTTTGTCTTGTCTTCCCTGGCATGTGCCGGGCTGCTGGCCGCGGGAGCCGGTCCCGCCGAATCCGCCACCGCGCCGGTCCTCCAGCACATCCAGCAAAGCGGCGTCATCCGCATTGCCCACCGTGAAAGCTCGGTGCCGTTTTCCTTCGTGGTCGACGGCAAGCCGGTCGGCTACGCGGTGGACCTGTGCCTGAGGATCGCCGACGCCGTGCGTACCTCGCTGCGCCTGCCCAACCTGCGCGTCGAATGGGTGCCGGTCACGCCGGCCAACCGCATTGCCGCGATTGCCGGGGGCAAGGCCGACCTGGAGTGCGGCTCCACTACCAACAACCGCGAGCGGCGCGAGCAGGTCGCCTTCACCATCCCGCATTACATCGCCGGCAGCCGCATGATCGTCAAGAGCGATTCGGGCATCGCCCGGTGGGCCGACTTGCGCGGCAAGACCGTGGTGTCCACGTCCGGCACCACGCCGCTGGCCATGCTGCGCAAGATGGACGAAGGCGGCGTGATGCAGTGGCGCCTGGTCGAGGCCAAGGACCACGCGCAGGCCTTTGCCATGGTCGAAGCCGGCAAGGCCGACGCCTTCGTGATGGACGACGTGCTGCTGTACGGCCTGCGCGCCAACGCCAGCCGGCCCGCCGACTTCAAGGTGACTGGCGAGATGCTGACCATCGAGCCCTACGCCATCATGCTGCCCAAGGGCGATGCCGAGTTCAAGAAGCTGGTGGACAGGACCCTGGTCGCCTCCGTCTACGAGCAGGAAACGCCTAAGCTCTACCGGAAGTGGTTCCAGGCACCGATTCCTCCGCATGGCATCACGCTCGATATCCCCATGAGCTACCTGCTGCGCGATTCCTTCAAGTTCCCCAGCGACAAGGTCGCGGACTGAACCCCACGCCGCAAGCGGGCCGCGACGCGTTCCGCTTGCGGCGGCCAGGTAGCCGACCAGGGCGACACGACCAGACCGGCCCCATCCGGGAGAGGGGGGAGGGGACGGGGCCCGGCTGGTTCGACAAGCTGATGCGCGTGCTGTCCGCGGCCTCCGCAGGCCGTGGTGGTGCGGCTGGCCGCGTTCGCGCTGCTGGGGTCGATCGCCAACGGCCTGACCGTGGCCATGCAGACGCCGGACGAACGCGAAGCCGCCCCGCTCACCTTCATGATCACGGCGTCCGGCATGACGCTGGCCGGCGTGGGCTCGGCCTTCTGGGGCGTGGCAGGCGGCATGCTGGCGCTGTTCGTGCTGCGCCGCAAGATCGCCTGAGGCCGGACCAGCCTAGAGCAGCAGGAAGGCGATATCGCGAAACCGGATATCTTCGAGTGCCACCCCCTTGCGGCGCTGGAACAGCACGTGCTGGAGCACACGGTCGCGATGTTCGCAGAATTGCGGAGTATCAAAGCGAAGCGCCGCCAGACCGTAGTGCTCGGCCAGCAGCTTGTAGACGCGGTGGCGCACCAGCAGCATTTCGTTCTCGGTTTGCAGGCGGCCGATCTCGGCGGCATGCTCCTCCTCGAGCTGGCGCATGCTGACCACCACGCGCGCATGCATGCCGCGGTAGCGGTCGGCTTCCGCGTGCGCCTTGCGCAGTTCCTCGCGCAGCGCCCGGACTTCCTGAACCAGCTTGAGATTGCTCTGCACGCCGCGATGAATGCGGGTCGCCTCCTCCAGGGCATAATCCGCCGCCGCGATTGTGTTCTGCCAGACGCCCGATTCGTCAGCCTCGGCGGCCGCCATACGCGTGTCTTGCCAGACCGTTGCCCCGTCAATGACTTGATTGCTCATTCCGCTCCCCCGGAAACTGAAAACACCCGCCGCCGTACGTTGTTTTGGATGGCCCGGCCTGGTCAGGTACTGCCGCGACCGCCTGCATGTCGCTTGAAGCGCACAATAGCATTCAAAACTGCAATACTGCTTCGCACAACCACCGCAAGGGAGGGCATACCTGTCCGCTGCGGTGTCTGCGCAACACTTGCCCGCCCCGGCGCGCTCCGTCCGCTTGCCCATATAACCCTTTTTCACATATGAACGGATACCTCCTGCTAACGCTGGCCATCGTGGCCGAGGTCATTGCCACCAGCAGCCTGAAGGCTGCGGAGAATTTCACGCGGCTGGTGCCCAGCATGCTGGTCGTGGCCGGCTACGCCTGCGCCTTCTACCTGCTGATGCTGGTCATGGAGTCCGTGCCGGTCGGGGTCGCCTATGCCATCTGGAGCGGCGCCGGCATCGTGCTGGTCACGCTGATCGCCATGGTGCTGTACCGCCAGGTGCCGGACGTGGCGGCCTGCCTGGGCATCGGGCTGATCATCGCCGGCGTGGCGGTGATCCAGCTTTTCTCGAAAACCAGCGGGCACTAGCAGCGGCGGCGCCTAGAATGGATTTGGTTCCTGCCACGGGAGACCGCCATGCTTACCGCCCTGCTCTTCGCCGCAGCCATCATCGCCCTGTACATCCTTGCCGTGAGGGCCGAGTTCTTCCACAAGTCGCCGCTCTACCCCGAACACGAACATCCGGTGCAGTACTGGTGGAACCGGCTGGTGCATCACAAGAAGTAGTTGCCGGGTACCGCGCGGCGGCAAAGCAATGGAAGCCGCCGTGCAGCGGTGCCACCCGACCCGCGCTGGCTACCGCAAACTTGCGAATTTCGGCGAAATGCTCCCCGCCGGGACCGGCATTGTCCATCCCCCGGCCGCGGCCGATCGGCCTTCCCCGCCGCTGGAACACGCTCCGGGCGAGAGGATTTTGATATACTCCGCCCCGTCTTCAGGATCACCGCAGCCCTGCGGAACCATGGTCCTGACAACTCTGTCCCTCGCCGTAGTTCAATGGATAGAACGAGCGCCTCCTAAGCGCTAGATACAGGTTCGATTCCTGTCGGCGGGACCAAGCCCTCGCTTCATCCGTACCGGATCTTCCCCAGACACCACTGCCATTCATCGCCGCCGACATTCGCCCGCCGCCAGGGACCGCCCCTGCGAGGCCAGTCGCGCCCGGCGCGGCGCGTGGCGCCCCACCCTGCTGCCGGCGTGCCGGCCTCCTGCCGAGGCGACGGCAGCGTGGCCGTTGCGGTGGCTCTGGCGACCGCGATACACGGCGCAATCTGCTCTGACGATCAGTCCGGACATGGCTGGCTCCTTCGTGTTCTGTACCGAAAACGTTTCAGGCCACCCGAAGGCTGACCTGCAAGATGCTGGCCGCAAGCCGCAACATGGCGCACAGCGCGGCGCGGGGGTGGCGCAGGCAGGTTTCCACTTGTTCGCTGCGACTCTCGCCGGACAGGCACCACGAGCAGAAGTGCTCGCAGTTGTTGGAAAACAGGTGGTAGCGGTTCTCGCCCAGGCGGGAACGCGCACGGGCCACCGCCTCGATACCGACAAAGCTGGCGCACGGCTCCGCCCGGACTGCGACCGCGCAACCGGCGGCAAACGCTTCCAGGCTGGTTTCCTCGACCGGCCCAGCCTGCAGCGTACGGGCGAAGCCGGCATAGTGGATGACGCGGCCGTGTCCGGCATAGATGCCGTGATGCACATAGCCGTAGCGCCTCGTCACCAGGTGGGCACCCGGCGATAGCTCAGCGGCCAGGCTTCCATCATCGTGGCGACGTTCGTTTTGTGGTGCGTGCTGGTGTGGCATGGCTGGCCTCGGGGTGTCTGGTCGCTGCAGTCATTGCTGCGTCGTTGCCAGACCCTCTGCATGACACGTGCCAGTGCCCCCTGGTCGCGCCAGCTCGACGTTTGCGGCCAATGTGGCGTCGTGGAGGCGCGTCGACTGTTGCCTGGCGACCAACGACATTGCCGCCAGGTTGTTGGCCGGGCGCCACCATTACGCTCCGGGCCAACTGCACACAGCGGGTTTTTGGCAGGACCATCCGTTCGCCACGGGCAAAGAGGTATCGGGCGGGGCCGGGTGATCCGCTTTTACGAGACCAGCAACAGCTTCTATGCTGATCAGATGCGAGCAAGCGCTTCCACTGACGGAGGGCATCTTGACTGGCGTGTCGCAATTCCGCTGGACATCGGCGGCCTGCACCGACGTGGGCCGCGTACGCGAGCGCAATGAGGATGCGTGCCTGGATCTTCCTGACCTGGGCATCTGGGTCGTGGCCGACGGCATGGGCGGCCACGCGGTCGGTGATTTCGCCAGCCAGGCCGTCACACAGGCACTGGCGGGCCTGGCGGCGCGGCCATCACTGGAAGAACGGCTGGCCGACGTGGGCGCCGCGCTGCAGGACGTCAACCGCACGCTGATTGCCGAAGCCGCGCGCCTGCAGGTGCGCTGCGTGGGCACCACCGTGGTGGCGTTGGCAGTGGGTGACCGCCGCTGCGGATGTCTCTGGGCCGGTGACAGCCGGCTCTACCGGATGCGCGACGGACGGCTGCAGCGCCTGACGCGCGACCACAGCCAGGTAGAGCGGCTGCTCGCACGCGGGCTGATCACCGCGGAGGAAGCGCGGCACCACCCTGCGCACAACACCATCACGCGTGCCGTCGGCGCGGCCGACACGCTCATGCCGGAACAGCTGTTCGTCGATGTCGCCGATGGCGATGTGTTCCTGCTTTGCAGCGACGGCCTGAGCAATGAAGTCGACGACGATGGCATTGCATCGGTACTGGCCGCAGGCGGCGATCCCGCTGCCGCGGCCGAGGCGCTTGTGAAGATGGCGCTGGATCATGGCGGCCATGACAACGTCACCGTCGTGGTGGTGCGGGCTGAGGATCCTTACGGTTCGGATATGACGCTGGTGAATCCGGAGGTATAGGGGGAACATCATCGTTCGTGGCATGCGCCCCCTGATCGCCTTCTATCCCGGCAACAGGACCGTAGACCCCGTCGTCCTGCGCGCCTCCAGGTCCCGATGTGCCTGCGCGACATCGGCCAGCGCATATCTCTGCCGGATATCGATCTTCACCTTGCCGCTGCCGACCGCCTCAAACAGGTCCGCCACCATCGGCTCCAGCAATTCGCGGTGAACCACATAGGTCATCAGCGTCGGCCGCGTAAGCCGCAGCGACCCCTTGCTGCCCAGGACTGAGATATCGAACGGCGGCACCGGGCCCGAGGCATTGCCGAAGCTGACCATGGTGCCGCGCGGCGCCAGGCAGTCGAGCGAGCCGTGGAAGGTGTCGGCGCCGATCGAGTCATACACGGCCGGCACGCCCTTGCCGCCAGTGATCTCCTTGACCCGGTCCACAAACGATTCACGCGTATAGACCACGGTATGCGTGCAGCCATGCGCGCGCGCAAGCTCCGCCTTCTCATCGCTGCCGACCGTGCCGATCACCGTGACACCGAGCGCCTTGAGCCACTGGCAGGCGATCAGCCCGACGCCGCCGGCCGCCGCATGCAGCAGCACGGTGTCGCCGGCCTGCACGCGGTAGCTGTCGCGGATCAGGTACTGCGCGGTCAGGCCCTGCAGCATCATGGCCGCGCCCTGCTCGAAGGAAATCGAATCGGGCAGGCGCACGACGATATCGGCCGGCATCACGCGCACCTGCGCATAGGCGCCGTTCGGGCGGCCCGCGTAGGCCACGCGGTCGCCCGCGCGCAGGTGGGTCACGCCCGCGCCCACCGCCTCGACCACGCCCGCGCCTTCCATGCCCAGCCCGGCGGGCAGCGGCTGCTTGTAAAGGCCCGAGCGGAAGTAGACGTCGATATAGTTGAGCCCCACCGCCTCATGGCGGACCCGGACTTCGCCCGGGCCGGGCTCGCCGACTTCCACGTCGACCCACTGCATCACTTCCGGTCCGCCGGTCTGTTCGATCCGGATGGCTTTGGTCATCTGCATGTCTCCTGTCAGTCAGGCTAATTGGGGTTGGGGATCAGCCTTTCGCCTCGATGCGGCACAGCTCGGCGATCAGCAGGTCCGCCGTGGCGACGTTGGTCGCGCACGGCACGTTATGCACGTCGCACGCGCGCACGAGCGCGTTGATATCCGGCTCGTGCGGCTGCGGCGTCATCGGGTCGCGCAGGAAGATCACGGCGCGCACTCGCCCTTCCGCAAGCTGGGCGCCAATCTGCAGGTCACCGCCCCAGGGCCCGGACAGCATTCGCGTCACATCGAGCCCGACTTCATCGATCAGCCGGCCACCGGTGGTACCGGTCGCGAGCAGCTCGCACTGCGCAAGGAATTCGCGATGCCGTGTGGCAAAGGCAACGATGTCGTCCTTCTTGTGGTCGTGTGCAATCAGGGCAATACGTGGGCGGGTCATCAAGGGTCCTTGTTGCGGTAAGCGACTGCAGGTAAAAGGTGCGGCCAGTAGCGGGGCCGCGCCGGGTTCAGAACGTGCCGGGGTAGGCGCCGCCGTCGAGCAGGATGTTCTGCGCCGTGATGTACGCGGCCTGGCGGCTGCACAGGAAGGCGCAGGTGGCGCCGAACTCGGCCGGGTCGCCGAAGCGGCGCGAAGGGTTCTGCGCGGCGCGGCGTTGCGCGATTTCTTCGATGCTCAGGTTGGCCTTCTGTGCCGCGCCTTCCATGGTCTTGGCCAGGCGATCGGTGTTGAACGGCCCCGGCAGCAGGTTGTTCACTGTCACGCCGTGCTGCGCCACTTCGCGCGCCAGCCCGGCGATGAAGCCGGTCAGGCCCGAGCGCGCGCCGTTGGACAGGCCCAGGATGTCGATCGGGGCCTTCACCGCACCGCTCGTGATGTTGATGATGCGGCCCCACTTGCGCGCGATCATGCCGTCGACCGTGGCCTTGATCAGTTCGATCGGGGTCAGCATGTTGGCGTCCAGCGCCGCCAGCCACGCGTCGCGGTCCCAGTCGCGGAAATTGCCCGGCGGCGGGCCGCCGGCGTTGTTGACCAGGATGTCGAGATCGCCCAGCTTGGCCACGGCATCGAGCGCGGCCTTGCGGCCTTCCGGCTTCGTGATGTCGGTGGCCACCGCGATCACGCGGCGGCCATGGCGCGCGCGCAGGTCGGCCGCGGCCTTCTCCAGCGCCTCGGCGCCGCGCGCAACGATCACCACGTCCACGCCTTCGGCGGCCAGCGCGTCCGCGCAGGCGAAGCCCAGGCCCTTGCTCGCGCCGCACACCAGTGCATGCTTGCCACGCAGTCCCAGATCCATTTCTCGTTCTCCCAGTTGCTTGCTGCTTGTATCGTTTGTCAGTCAGGGGTGGTGTCGCCGCCCGGTCATGCCTTGCGCGCCGACAACAGGTACATCCCGCCCAGCACCAGCGCGCTGCCCGCCAGCTGCACGCCGCTGACCGGTTCGTCGAGCAGCCAGAAGGCCAGGAACAGCGTCGATACCGGGCCGATCATGCCCGCCTGCGAGGCCATCGGCGCGCCGATGCGGGCCACGGCCACCATCGTCATCGAGACGGGCAGCACCGTGCAGAACACCGCATTGACGAGTGACAGCCACATCACCGGCGCCGGCTGCGCGAGCTCGGCTACAGGCCGGCCCAGCGCCAGGTACTGCAGCATGCAGCATGCGGTGGACACGCACATCGCATACGCCACCAGCCGCAGCGAGCCGATGCGCTGCACCAGCTCGCCGCTCAGGATCAGGTAGATACCATACGTCAAGGCACTGGCCAGCACCAGCGCGCCGCCAAGCCAGACCTGCGCGCCGCTGACATCGAGGTCATGGGCGAACACCAGCACGATGCCGAGGTAGGCCAGCAGCAGCGACACCCACTGCCGCGCGGCAATCGGGCGCCGGAACAGCAGCGCCGTGGCCAGCAGCACGAACGACGGCGTCAGGAACAGGATCAGCCGTTCCAGCCCCGCGGTGATGTACTGCAGGCCCAGGAAATCCATGAAGCTCGACAGGTAGTAGCCAATGAAGCCAAGGAACACCACGCGTCCACGGTCGGCCCACGACAGCGCCGGCAGGCGCCGCGACTGCCACCAGCCGATCGCCATGAACAGCGGCACGGCGAACAGCATGCGCAGCGTGATCACCATGACGGCGTCGACGCTGTAGCGGTACATCAATTTGGCGACAATGGCCTTGGCGGAGAACAGCACGGCGCCAACGGCCGCGATAGCCAGCCCCGAACGCTGCGGCAACGGCAGCGCAGCGGGCATGGCAAGAGATTTTGGTGAAACTGGCACGGGGGAATTCAGGCGGAGAGGCTGCCGCCGCAACCGTGGCCGGCCGGGTCGGCAAAGACGACCAGAAGATTGTATTCGAAAAGAAGCATGGACATCGGCCTACCGCCCGGTATGCCTCCGCTCGTCCGCATTTGCCTACAATGGGCGCTTCCGCACGGACATCCATCGACAATGGACCGATGGCCGTGCCGGGACTACAGAACAACGCAACCCGTAGAGGAGTTTCCGCGCCATGCCGCAACGCCCTGCCCTTCGCCGCCGCGCCACGCTGATCGCCCTGACGCTAGGTGCCACCACGGCCGCCACGCTCGGCGCCCTGCCGCTGGCCGCCGCCGCGGCCGACACGTTCCCGGCCAAGCCGATCCGCTTCGTCGTCCCGTACGCCGCCGGCGGCACCACGGATCTCGTCGCGCGTACCGTCGGCCAGCGCGTGGCCGAGAAACTGGGCCAGCCCGTGGTCATCGAAAACCGGCCCGGCGCCGGCGGCAACATCGGCATGGACGCCGTGGCCAAGGCCGCGCCCGATGGCTACACCATCGGCTTCGGTGCGATCTCCACCAATGCGCTGAATCCGCATGTCTACAAGCAGGTGCCGTTCGACCCGCGCAAGGACTTCACCGCCATCAGCCTGCTTGGCACCTCGACCATCGTGCTTGAGGTGAGCCCGTCGCTGCCGGTGAAGACCGTGCCGGAACTGATTGCCTATGCCAAGGCACATTCCGGGCTGACGTACGCGACCGCGGGCACCGGCACGTCGATGCATCTGGCCGGCGCGATGTTCTCGCAGATGACGCATACCGGCCTGACGCACGTGCCGTACAAGGGCAGCAGCCCGGCCATCAACGACATGCTCGGCGGGCATATCGCCGTGATGTTCGACAACCTGCCGGCCTCGCTGCCGCACATCCAGGCAGGCAAGCTGCGCGCGCTGGCCGTGGCCGGCAAGAGCCGCTCGCCGTCGCTGCCGGACGTGCCGACGCTGGCCGAGGCCGGCCTGCCGGGCTATGCGGTGGAGCCGTGGTTCGGCGTCTATGGCCCGGCCAACCTGCCCGCGCCCGTGGTGCAGGCACTCAATGCCGCTTTCGTCGAAGCGCTGGGCCGCGCGGACGTGCGCGAGAAGCTGACGCAGGCCGGCTTCAACCCGAAGGGCTCGAGCGCGACGGAGCTGCAGACGCTTACGCTGCAGGAGTACGAGCGCTTCGGCAAGGTAGCGAAGAGCGCGGCCATTACCGTCGATTAAGCTTCGCCACAGGCGCACCTTCGCCACCTTCGTCGGTATACTCGGGGCACACCATCCATCGCACCACGATCGAAGTGCCCTCCTCCTCCGACCAGCCCGCCGCCAAGACCGACCCCGGCTACGATTTCACCGAACAGGTGGGCCACCTGCTGCGCCGCGCGTACCAGCGCCACGTGGCCATCTTCCAGCAGACCATTCCCGATTCGCAGCTCACGGCCGCGCAATTCGTGGTGCTGTGCGCGGTCAGGGACCGGCAACCGTGCTCGCTCAATGAAGTGGTGCGCGCCACGGCGATCGACCAGGCCACGGTGCGCGGCATCATCGAGCGGCTCAAGGCACGCGAGCTGATTGCGGTATCGCACGATCCGAATGACCGGCGCAAGGTGGTGGTGACGGTGACGGAGGCCGGGCTGGCGCTGATCGACGAGACGGTGCCGTTCGCGAAGCAGATTTCCGAACAGACGTTTGGCAACCTGAACCCGGCCGAGCGCGTGGCGGTAACTTACCTGCTACGCAAGATGAGCGAGATCGACGAATCAAACGGCGGGAACTGAGCGGCAGCGCAAATACTGCTGCCGGTTTGCTAGGGCCGACGGCTACGCAGAACGGCCAGCACCGTCTCCGGCACAAACGGCGGCCGCCGCAAGCGCACGCCGATCGCATCGAACAATGCGTTGGCCATCGCCGGCGCGCCCGGCAATGATGCCGACTCGCCCGCGCCCAAAGGTGGCTCCGACTGCCGCGGCATCAGCACCACCTCGATCGGCGGAATCTCCGGGAAAGTCAGCAGCGGATAGCCGCCCCACTCCCGGCTGGCCACGCCCGTGCCGTCAAAGCGCACCTGCTCCTTGAGCACGCGGCTCAGCGTCTGCACCACGTTGCCGTGGATCTGGTGGCGTACGCCGTTGGGGTTGACCATCATGCCGGTGTCCTGGCCCACGACGATCTTTTCGACGGCGATCTGGCCAGTGTCGGCATCGACGCAAACATCGAGGATCCATGCGGCCCACGCCGCGCCGAAGCCCGGAAAGCGGCTGTGGATATAGCGCGCGTAGGCCACGCCGCGGCCACGCAGCTTGCCGTCCGCATCCGGTACGCCGCGTGAACCCTGTGTCCCGCGTTGCCAGCCCGCGGCTTGCGCGACGGCGCGCAGCAGGTCGGCGGCGCGTTCGTCCGGCAGGTGGCGCAGGCGGAAGTCCACGGGGTCCGTGCCGGCCTCGCTCGCCAGTTCGTCAATCATGCATTCATGCGCGAACGTATTCGGCAGTGCCGATACCCCGCGCAGCCACGATGCACGCACGATGGCGGGCGTATCGTCGCAGCCGATGCGGCGGCCCGCGTAGGCGTATGGCGGCACCGCGGTGCGGTCGCCCATCTCGAGCATGCACGGCGCATTGGGCACCTGCCCGGTCAACAGCAGCGCCAGCGTCGGCGCATCGTTGGACGGATAGCGGCTGACGAAGTCGTAGCCGAGCAATTCGCCGCCGGCGCCAAGCGTCGCGCTGACGTCCATCAGCTGCGCCGCACCCTTGGGCTCCCACAGGTGTTCCTGCTCGCGCGAGAGCTGTACGCGCACCGGGCGGCCCACCGCGCGCGAAAGGAGCACGGCGTCGGCGCAAACATCATCGGCGCAATTGCGGCCGTAGCAGCCTGCGGCCTCCATGCGCACGATCTCGATGCTGTCCTCGCCAAGTCCGGACAGCCGCGCCAGGTCAATGCGCAGTACATGCGGGTTCTGTGTGCCCGACCATACCGTCAGGCCGTCCTCGCGCCAGTCCGCCACACTGCATGACGGGCCGATGGAGCCGTGCATCTGGTAAGGCCAGACATAGTGGCGTGCCAGCGTAGTGCCGGCATTGGCCGCCGGCATCTCGCCGTCGTCCAGCAAGGCGCGGCGCGTGGCCGGATTGGCACGCAACACAGGCTCGGGATCGTCGAGCGCCGGCAGCGGCGGGACCGGCTTCCAGCGCACGCGCAGGCGCCGCGCCGCCAATACCGCGTACTCCTCGCGCTCGGCGACCACGCCGACGAAATCGCCTTGCACGATGACGTCGACCAGTCCCGGCACATCGCGCACGGAATCGCGATCGACTTCCAGCAGGCTGGTCCCGACGAAATCGCCGGCATCGCGGCCGGCGTACGGCGGGCGCACCACGCGGCCATGCAGCATGCCGGGCACGCGCACGTCATGCACGAAGGTCAGCACCCCGCGCGCCTTGTCGGGGATATCCACGCGGCCCGCGCCACGGCCCACAATGCGATAGGCCTCGACCGGCTTGGTCGGCACGTCGTCGGCCAGCGGCAGCTCGACATGTCCGCCGGCCACCAGGGCGCCGTAGCCGATGCCGTCCTGCACGCCTTTTACGCGAAACACGCCGTCGTCGGCCTCCAGCGTTTCCGGCGCCACGCCCAGTTGCTGCGCCGCGCGCGTCTGCAGCCATGCGCGCGTCTGCGCGGCCGCGCGCCGCAGCGGGATGGCGGAAATCTGGATCGACGCGCTGGCAATGGTCGGGCCCTGGTTGGGCGTGGCCTCGGTATGGCCAAGCACCATGCGCACGCGCGCGAGCGGCACGTCGAGCTCTTCGGCGACGATCTGCGCCAGCGCGGTGCGGATACCGGTGCCCAGGTCGACATGGCCGTTGAAGGCGAGCACCTCGCCGGTATCGCGCACGGCCACGAAGATATCGGGCAGCGCCGGCACATAGTCCGACGCGGCGCCCGGCTGGCCTGGCGCGGGACGCGCCGCCGCCTGCGGGGCGCGCGTTACCAGCAGCACGCCGCTGGCCTGCAGCAGCGCCAGGCGCTGCGCGCGCGGGGTGGAGGCCTCCGCCTCGGGAACGGAATCGAGGATTGTCGCAGTCATAGCTCGTGAATTTTGCCGCTTCGCTTCAGGCGGCACCCTCGATGCCACCGTTATACTGCCTGCCAGACACAGACCTCATGCCGAGCCATCCAACATGACCCTCAAGACCGCAACCCAGCGCGCGGCAGTCGGCACGCGCGCCCGGCAGGCGCAGGACAGCCGCGACCGGATCCTGAAGGCGGCCATCAAGGTCTTCGCGCAGCGCGGCTACGACGGCGGCCGCATCGAACGCATTTCCTCGCTCGCCAAGACCTACGACCGGATGATCTACTACTACTTCGGCAGCAAGGAAAAGCTGTTCGTCGAAGTCCTGGAGACCATCTACCTGCAGCTCAATGAAGCCGAGCAGAAACTCGAAGGCGAACTCGACGCGGCCGATCCGGTGCGCGCGCTCTCGCAGCTCATCGACTTCATCTGGCACTACTACCTCGAGCACCCGGAGTTCGTCGCGATCCTCACTAGCGAGAACATCAGCCAGGGCAAGCACGCGCGCAAGTCCGTGCGGCTGCGCGACATTTCCAGCTACGCGCTGTCCGTGCTCGACGGTATCCTGTCGCGCGGCAAGGCGTCGGGCCTGTTCCGACCCGACGCCGGCGCGCGCGACGTCTACATGGTGATCGCCTCGCTCGGCTACTTCTATAACTCGAACCATCATACGCTCAGCGCCTTTCTTGGCGAGCCCATGATGAGCCCGGCCGCGGTGTCGCACTGGCGCGATGTGATCCAGCAGACGGTGCTGCGCGCCGTGGCGGTGCCCGGCGCCGTCCCCGACGCCCCGCCCGCGCCGGCCAGGCCTTCCGGCAAGCCGGCCCGGAAACGCAGCGCGATGGCCGGCTGAGCGGCGTATCGGTCTCGCCGGCACGCGTCAGGCCGCCGCGCGCACGCCCGCCGCGCGCTGCGCGATCTGCGCGAGCGCTTCGTCGCGGCTCAGCACGGTGGCGTACTTCTGCTCCATGTCGAACAGGTTCGCGTCGTGCGGGCCGAGCGCGCGGTCGCCGACGCAGTCCGACAGCACCAGCGGCCGGAAGCCGAGCGACATCGCGTCGACCACGCTCGCGCGCACGCAGCCGCTGGTGACGCAGCCGGCCACCAGCAGCGTCTGCACGCCGCGCTGCGTGAGCCACGCCGCGAGCGAGGTACCGAAGAACGCCGACGGCACGGTCTTGCGCACCACCAGCTCGCCGGCTGCCGGCGCCAGCTCCGGCACGATCGCGCTGTTGTGGCTGTCTTCCTTGAGCGTCAGCATGCCGGGCACCTTCAGCGTGAAGATGTTGTGATCGGCATCGTCATCGGCAAACACGATGCGGCTGTGCGCCACCGGCCAGCCCTGCTCGCGCGCCGCGCGCAGCAGCGGCCGGGTATTGCGGATGGCCTCCGGGATATTACCGCCGCCAAAGACCCTCGGATCGGCAAAGCCGTTGACGAAATCGATGATCAGCAGCCCGTACGGCGGCCGGATCTCCATGGCGGTGCCAAAGCCTTGCCGCTGGTAGGTCTGGACTTCGTCATGCATGGCTGGCGTCCTTGAATAAAGTGTTGACGGGCGCGTGGTGGCCGTCCGTCACCTTGCCCCGCGCCACCACGGGCTCGCCGTCGAGGCTGACCGTGCAGCGGCGCACCGGGATATCGATATGGCAGGCGGTAGTGCGGCTGCCGCCCGCTTCGTTGTTGGGGCCGAACGAGCACAGGAAGTTGCCTTCGAATGCGCGTGCGTCCATGCCGATGGTGGCCTCTCGGTCGTACATGGCCAGCGCGGACCAGCTCGCGCGCGGCTGCAGGCCCCAGCCGATATGCGACATCGCATACGCTTCCGGGTCGTTGAACGATGCCATGTAGTCGGCCAGCAGCTCGGCATCGAGCCCGCCTTCGATCGCCCTCACATAGCCGCCCTCGACCTTGATGCGGATCGGCTCCTGGATATAAGACTTCATCGGCAGCAGGATGTCGCCGCGGTCCAGCACGATGGTGCCGTTGGTGCCGCCTTCGTTCGGCCACGTCAGCACGAAGCCGCTCGGCCAGTGGTCCCAGCGGCCGGGGTCGTCGACGAAGCCGTACTCGCTGATCGCCGGGAACTCGCCGAGGCTGCAGCGCAAGTCCATGCCCGCGTCGGAGACGATATGCATTTCCCGCGCGCGCGACAGCCGCGCCGTGGCGGCCTTCACGCGCTTGCGGTCGGCTTCGGTGGGGACCATGCGCACGAGCACCTCGGGCGGCTCCACCGCAAGCAGGATCTTCGTGCCGCCGCTCAGGATGTCGTGCTGCTCGGGCGAGAACAGCAGCGTCATCAGGTCGAGCACAAGATCACTCGCCTTGAGCGCTGCAATGGCGGCGCGGTTGCCGGTCAGCGGCGTGGTGCCGAGATAGGCCAGTGCGTCGCGGCTCAGCGCCTTCTCGCCATTGACCGGCGGCAGGTCGAGCCGGTTGACGATGGTGCCCATCGACGCGGCCGCCACCATGGCGGTACGCAATGTCTGCGGATGCGTGGCGGCACCGGTCAACACCGTGACCGTCTGGCCGGCTTCCAGCTTCGACAGCGTGAGCACCTGCTTCCACGCCTGGGTCAGGTCGTAATCGCTTACGGGCATGTTCGCTCCTCCGATCGCGGTAATCAGGCCAGCGCGGGCAATGGCGCGCCGAGGAAATCGCCGAAGGCACGGTAGAAGCCGGCCTCGTCGTCCCATGGGATCATGTGGCCGGCATCGGCCACGTGGCTCACCAGCACGCCCGGCAGCAGCGTGCGGATTTCCTGTTCGTCCTCATCGCGCACCACGTCGCCGCGGCCCGCCCGCATCAGCAGCGTCGGCACCGACACGTGCGGCAGGTCGGCGTGGATGTCGTCCTCATGGAAGCCGTTGAAGCTCGCCAGGATCGCGCGTTCGTCGCAGGTGTGCAGCCATTCGGCGCGCAGGCGCAGTTGTTCTTCCGTCCAGGTCGGGCAGAAGCGGCGCATGCGCTCGGCGTCGATGCCGGCGCGCGCGAGGCGGATCGAATCGATATACCAGGGCAGTTGCGCCGGGTAAGCGCGGCGGCCCGGGCCAGAGACCGGCGGATCGACCATCACCAGGCGCGTCAGGCCTGCCGGTTGCTGCCGCGCGGCGCGAACGCCGATGCGTCCGCCCATCGAGTGGCCGACGATCGCGTAGCGCTGCAGGCCCAATGCCTGCGCGAAGGCGATCACGTCGGTGGCCTGCGCATCGAGGCTATAGTCCAGCGTGTCGCCCGCTTCAGACAGGCCGCGGCCGCGCACGTCCAGCACGTAGGTATCGAAGTGCTGGCCAAACTGTTCGCCGACGAAGCCCCAGGTGATCGCCGGGCTCGTGATGCCCGGCACGATGATCACGGCGTCGCGCGACGCGCGCTCGCCATCGTTGCCACCGTAGCGCAGATAGTGTTGACGGATGTCATTGGCCTGGACGTTGCCGCCATAGAGGAAGGTGCTCATGGTGCGGCCCTCAGTAGGCGCCCGACAGCAGCGCGCCGGCACCCGGCACGACCGGCTCCAGGTCCAGTGCGCGCAGCATCGCATACGTGGTGGCGATGGCCGCGGTGATCACCGGCTTGCCGGTCATCGCCTCGACCTTGGCCACGGCCGGCAGCGACGGCATCTGCACGCAGGCCGACAGCACGATGGCATCGACATCGGCAATCTTCATTTGCGCGACGATACCCGGCAGCTTGGCGGGATCGTGGCGGCCCACTTCGAGGTTGTCCGGGATTTCCAGTGCGCGGTAGTCGACGACTTCGTAGCCTTCGTTTCGGATGTAGTCGACCACCAGCTCGGTCAGCGGCTTCATGTACGGCGCGACCACGGCGATGCGCTTCGCGCCGATCACCTTGAGTGCGTCAACCAGCGCACCGGCGCTCGTGATCACCGGGGCGTCGCCGCCATTCTCGACGGTGTGGGCCTTCAGGCGCTGCTCCGACTTGCGGTGGTAGCCGTGCCCCATCGCCATGATCGCGACCAGGCAGGCGTAGCCGAGCACGTCCACGCGCGCATCGGAAAGCTCCACGGCGCAGCGGTCGGATTCGGCATCCATCGCGGCCAGTTCTTCCTTGACCACCTTCTTCATGCGCATGCGGCTGGAATGGAAGGTGAAGCGCTCGGGGCGGACCTGCTGCCGCGCGGTCAGCATGGCCGGGATCTCGGTTTCCATCGTGGTGTTGGAGCTCGGCACGATCTGGCCGATTCGGAAAACTTTCTGCACTGTCGACTCCGTCATCTGTTGTCTTGGGAATGCCTTGTCTACCCGGCCGCTCCCGGCAGTGATGCCGGTCGTCCGCGGTTGCGATTGATTGTAGTGTACACACTATATATGCGCAAACAGATTCTGCGCACCGAAAAGAGCACTCATTCAGTGCGCACTGAATAGCTGATGCCCTTAATTTGCGCATAAATTCGCCATTACTGGGAGAAACCCGATGGCGATCACATCAACATCAGGGTTTTCCATAGGGTGATGCAAATCTGGCTTTACCTTGATTTTTTGAGTGTGTACACTCGTTTTCAACAACTGGCCGCGGAGCCGGCCCCCACTCATCGACCCATGTGTCACCGCCAGGAGAAATAACGTGCAAGGCAAACCGCGAATCGCAATCATCGGCGCAGGACTCGGAGGGACGGCCGCTGCCGCCCTGATGCAGCGCGCCGGCTTCCAGGTCAGGCTCTATGAACAGGCGCCGGCGTTCTCGCGCCTGGGGGCTGGCATCCACGTGGGTCCGAACGTGATGAAGATCATGCGGCGCATCGGCATCGAGGACGCGCTCAATGACATGGGCTGCCACCCCGACTACTGGTACAGCCGCGACTGGGAGAGCGGCGAGGTGATCGCGCAGATTCCGCTCGGCGACTACGCCCTGAAGCACTACGGCGCCAGCTACCTGACCGTGCACCGCGGCGACTTCCACAAGCTGCTCACCGATTCCGTGGCGCCTGGCACGCTGTTCTTCAACAAGAAGCTCGAAAGCGTGACCGACCAGGGCGACGTGGTGCAACTGCGCTTTACGGACGGTACCGTCGACGAGGCCGATATCGTGATCGGCGCGGATGGCGTGAACTCGCGCATCCGCGAAACGCTGCTCGGCGCGGAGCCGCCCAAGTACACCGGCTATGTCGCGCACCGCGCGGTGTTCCCGATCTCGCGCGTCAAGGGCTTCACACATGACCGCTGCACCAAGTGGTGGTCGGACGACCGCCACATGATGGTGTACTTCGACACCGGCAAGCTCGACGAGATCTACTACGTGACCGGCGTGCCCGAGCCCGAGTGGGACATGAGCAAGAGCTGGGTGCCCAGCAGCATCGAAGAGATGCGCGCCGCGTTCGACGGCTGGCACCAGGGCGTGCAGTCGCTGATCGAAGGCACCGTGGAGGTGACCAAGTGGCCGCTGCTGGAACGTGATCCGCTGCCGGTATGGAGCCTCGGCCGCCTCGTGCTGCTCGGCGACGCCTGCCACCCGATGAAGCCGCACATGGCCCAGGGCGCTGCCATGGCGATCGAGGATGCCGCCATGCTCACGCGCTGTTTCGTCGAGGCCGGCACGGACGACCACGCCGCCACCTTCGCGCTGTACGAAGCCAACCGTGCCGAACGCGCCAGCAAGGTCCAGCTGGTCTCGCACAACAACACGTGGCTGCGCACCAACGAGAATCCCGACTGGTGTTTCGGCTACGATGTGTACAACGTGCCGCTGGTTTCGGCCGGACGCCCGCCGCTGTCGGCGGCTGCATGATGTCCGCCTGAGCCGGTTTGCCCGTACGGCCGGTGTCGCCGCTGTATGGGTCCGACGCGCCACAGCCCCTCGCCATGAAGGGGCGCGGCGCAGCGATGCGTGATGTTCAAACCGCCCCCTGCCCCCGATGAACGCGCCCCGCCCCCTGACGCTGCATGTCAACCACGCCGACCATACGGTCTGCGTGGCGCCCGACACGCCACTGCTCTATATCCTGCGCAACGACCTGGCCTGCAATGGCCCGAAGTACGGTTGCGGACTGGGCCAGTGCGGCGCCTGCACGGTGCTGGTGGACGGCACCGCCGCGCGCTCGTGCGTGCTGCCGGTGAAGGCCGTGCTTGGCCATGACGTGACCACGCTGGAGGGACTGGGCACGCCCGCGCACCCCGACCCGGTGCAGCAGGCGTTCATCGACGAGCAGGCCGCGCAGTGCGGCTACTGCCTCAACGGCATGATCATGACCGCGAAGGCGCTGCTCGCGGAGAATCCGGACCCGAGCGAGGCCGAGATCCGCGAAGCGCTGCGCTTCAACCTGTGCCGCTGCGGCACGCACGTGGAGATCGTGCGCGCCGTGCTGCGCGCGGCGGTCCTGCAGCGCGAATGCGCGCAAGGAGCGCAGCCGTGAACGACACGCTGGCACTCCGCTCCGGCACCGCGGTCTCGATGACGGCGGAGAGCCCGCCGCCATTGCCGCGCTGCCTGTCCGCCCATGTGCTGCGCCCGCCCGGACTGCGCTGGGCCGGCGGCGAGCCGCTCGTAGCGCGCCTGCTCGGCGTGGAGGACCAGGACGCTGCCGCGGCGGCGCCGGGCGTGCGTGCCATCGTCGTCAGGAACAACTTCGCTGGCGTGGTGGCGGACACCCCCGAACAGGCCGCGCACGCGGCTGCTTCACTGCGCGCGCGCTGGACCGCTGCGCCAGCAGCGGATACGGCACCCGTACGGCGGCAGGCGCTCGCGCAGCTTGGCAACGCCGCGGGGGCGCTTGCACAGTCGTGCGCACGCCAGGCACAGCACTACCAGTGGCCGCTGGCTGGCGTGGAGGCAGCGACAGCGACGTGTACGGCGGTCGCGGACTGGCGCGACGGCACGCTGCACGTCTGGCTGCCCAGCACGCGTCCGGGCGCGCTGCGTGCCGAACTGGCCGCGCTGCTTGGCATCGCCGAACATCAAGTCACGCTGGTGTGCTGGCAAAGCGCCGACGACAGTGCCGATCCTGGCCTGCTCGCGCACCATGCCGCCGCCGACGCCGCGCTGATGGCGCACGCCGCTGGCTGCTGCGTGCGGCGAACCATTACCGCTGAAGACATCGGGCTGGCCGATGCGACGCTGGACTGGCACATCGACAGCGCGCGCGCCGGCGCCGTCATCGACGCGTACGCCGCCACGCATGGCGGCACCGCAGCGCCGGCCCTGCCGCTCGCGCTGTGGCTGACCCATACGCCGGCTCCGGTGACCAAAGTCGCCGGCGACGCGCAAGCGAGCGACAGCGTGCTGCCGCCGTACCGTATCCCCAACATCGACATCAGCGCTGCCGGTGCGGATGCCGGCTCGCCGGATGCACCGCTCGCCAGCGCCCGCGCACGGGTATTCGCGCAGGAATCGCACCTTGACGAGATTGCCGCGAGTGCCGGCGCCGATCCGGTAGCACTGCGGCTGGAACACCTCGACGACGCGCGCGGCGCGGCGCTGGTTCGCGACGTGGCCGAACGCGCCGGATGGAACCCGTCAGCGCCGCGTGCCGGCGCTGCGCGCTCGGGCAACGTGCGTCGTGGTCGCGGCTTCGCGTATGCGCATGCCGTAGAGAGCGATGATGCGCAAAGCTGGTCGGCGTGGGTCGCGGAAGTGGAAGTCGATGGCACCACCGGCGAACTCGCCGTCACGCGTGTGACCATCGGTCACGACAGCGAAGCGGCCGTGCCGCAGCGCGCCACGCCCGCTTCACCAGCACTCGAACACGTGGTGGCGCAGGCCGCAAGGCAGCTGACCGCGCCAGCGTCCGGCTTTGATGCATGGCCCGCCGGGCAGCCGGAGGCATCAGACACACTGCCCACGGTGACCTGCACCAACGTGCCGGAAATCCGCATGGCCGGCACCCTGGCTACGCGCAATACCCTGGCCGCCGGCCCCGCCGCGACACTGCCTGCGGCGGCGGCCGTCGCCAACGCGATCTTCGATGCCACCGGCGTACGCCTGCGCGAACCGCCGTTCAGCGCCGAGTGCATCCGCCTGGCACTGGACACGCAACCGCCTGAGAAGCGCCGCAGCAAGCGCGGCTGGCTCGCCGCCGCGGCCGCCGCCGCTGCCGGCCTGTGCGCGACGGTGCTGCCGTGGCGCGCGCCCATCGCACCCGTGGCGCCGCCGGAACCCGGCTTCTATTCGGCCGCGACGCTCGAACGCGGACGGCTGGTAGCGGCCGCCGGCGACTGCGCGGTCTGCCATACCGCACCGGGCGGCGTGAAGAATGCCGGCGGCCTGGCGCTGGAAACGCCGTTCGGCACGGTCTACAGCACCAACATCACGCCCGACGCCGAGACTGGCATCGGCACGTGGTCATTCGCCGCATTCGAGCGCGCCATGCGCGAAGGCATCCATCGCGACGGCCGCCGGCTGTACCCGGCGTTTCCCTACACGGCCTTTGCGAAGATCAGTGATGCCGACATGCAGTCGCTGTATGCCTACCTGATGTCGGCCGAGCCCGTGAAGACCAGCGTGCCGCGCACCGAACTGGCCTTCCCGTTCAACCTGCGTCCGCTGCTTGCCGGCTGGAACCTGCTGTTCCACCGTAACGCGCCATTCCAGCCGGATGCCACGCGATCGGCGCAATGGAACCGCGGCGCTTACCTGGCCGAGGGCCTGGGTCATTGCAGCGCCTGCCATTCGCCGCGCAACGCACTCGGCGGCGAGAAAGGCGGGCGCCACTACCTGACAGGCGGCACCGCCGAAGGCTGGGATGCGCCCGCGCTGACCGCGCTGTCGCGCGCGCCGGTACCGTGGACCGAAGACGCCCTGTTCACCTACCTGCGCGGTGGCTATGCCGCGCACCACGGCGCTGCCGCGGGGCCGATGGCTCCCGTCGTGGAAGAGCTGGCGCAACTGCCGGAATCGGATGTGCGCGCCATTGCGCACTACGTCGCGTCGTTCAGCGCCCCGCCGCCCGCGCCCGCGCAAATCACCGCGCAGGCCGCGCAGTACGAGCGGCGCAGCGCCGAGGCAGCCAGATCGCTGGGCGGCCCCGCGGCGCGCCTGTACCAGAGCGCGTGCGCCGTGTGCCACCAGTCAGAGCAGGGCATGCGCCAGTTCGGCGTGAAGCCTTCGCTGGCACTCAACACGAACCTGCACAGCGACCGGCCCGACAATGTGATCCAGGTGCTGCTGCAAGGCATGCCGGCGCCGCCGAACAGCACGCTCGGCGCCATGCCGTCTTACGCCGACAGCCTGGACGACAAGCAGGTCACCGCGGTCACGCAATATCTGCGCGCGCGCTTCGCGCCCGACAAACCCGCGTGGCAGGACGTAGAGGCCACCGTCGCGCGCCTGCGCGCGGCACCCGCGCACTGACCTGATGGAGACCTGCGCGGCACGATCGCCGCGCACCATTTCCACCTGCCGGACGAGGACATGCCGTGTCCGGCGGAACCACTGACGGCGGTGTTCCGCCGCACAGGAGACCCTGCCTGCGCACGCATGGCGGCGCGCGGGAAAACCCCGAGGAGAAAACCGCAGATCGGCCTTGCCGGCCCCTTTCATGTAGCTTACGCTGAACGATCATGTAGCACGCACTACATGAGTGCGAGCAGGGCATGCAGCGGTGCATTCCAGGACAAGGAGCGCGCACCGCGATTGCGTGCCACGATGAATACAAGACCAGAAAACCACCAAGGGTAGACAATAAGGAGTCACGATGACGTATCCACATCACCCATGCATGGCCAGAGTGCTCCCGGCATAGTTCTCGCTTCGCCCGATTGAAGCCCCCCAACGTTACGTTGCAATCGGCGGCGCGACAGCATCACGCGTCAGTCTGGACCCGCGCACTGGTCCGGCCCCCTGCTTCGACAGACGTGTGCATCCGGGTTCAGGAAACAGCCCTCTAACAGACAGGTAGACAGGTAGACAGGTAGACAAAATGTCGTCATCCATTTCATCCATGCCCCCCACGACCATCGCTGACGCGTCGGTAAGCTCGGCCCCGCCGTCGAACCCGAGGGCAACAACGTCCCGGGCCATCACGATCGAGGAAGGCATCCGCGCCGCCGGCGTCGGCCGCTTCCAGTACCGGCTGTTCGTGATCTTCGGCCTGGTCTGGCTCGCCGACGCGATGCAGGTGCTGTCGATCGGCTTCACCGCGCCCTCGATTGCCAAGACTTTCGGCATTCCCGTGCCCACGGCGCTGCAGACCGGAACCATGTTCTTTGTCGGGATGCTGATCGGCGCGTTCGCGTTCGGCCGCCTGGCCGACCGGATCGGCCGCCGGCCCGTGCTGATGATGGCGGTGGTCATCGACGCCATCTGCGGTGTCGCGTCGTCGTTCGCGCCGGATTTCCAGTGGCTGCTGGTGCTGCGTTTCCTGACCGGCATCGGCGTCGGCGGCACCCTGCCCGTCGACTACACCATGATGGCCGAGTTCCTGCCCTCGGACCGTCGCGGCCGCTGGCTGGTCCTGCTGGAATCGTTCTGGGCCGTCGGCACGATCCTGCTGGCGGTGCTGGCGCTGATCGCCGTTTCGCACGGCGATGCAGCCTGGCGCCTGATCTTCCTGGTCACCGGCATCCCTGCGCTGGTCGGCGTGGTCTGCCGCTTCTTCGTGCCCGAGTCGCCGCTTTACCTGAACAAGTCGGGACGCTCGGCCGAGGCACGCGCGGTGCTGCAGCGTGTAGCGGCCGCCAATCGCGTTTCGGTTGAAATCGGCGCGCTCGAGCCGCAGAAGATGGAGCGCAAGTCGGTGCTGGCGCTGTTCGCGACCGGCTTCCGTCGCCGCAGCATCAGCCTGCTGGTGGCGTGGGCGCTGATCTCGATCGCCTACTACGGCGTCTTCGTCTACCTGCCGGTGAAGCTGGCCGGCCAGGGCTTCGGCTTCATGCGCGGCCAGGTCTTCCTGATCCTGCTCGCGCTGGTGCAGCTGCCGGGCTTCGCGCTTGCCGCGCATGGCGTCGAGCGCTGGGGCCGCAAGCCGACGCTGATCGGCTTCTTGCTGCTCAGCGCCGCGGGCTGCATGCTCTACAGCCTGGGCCAGTCTCCCGCGCTGGTGGTCGGCTCCACCCTGCTGATGAGCTTCTCGCTGCTCGGCACCTGGGGCGCGCTCTACGCCTTCACGCCGGAGGTGTATCCGACCGACCTGCGCGCGAGCGGGATGGGTACGGCGGGCGCCATGGCCCGCTTCGGCGGCCTGTTCGCGCCGGCCATCGTTGCCCCGGTCATGACCACGCATTTCACGCTGGCCCTGGTGCTGCTCTCATCGTTCCTGGCCGTGGCGGCGCTCGCGATCTACATGGTCGATATCGAGTCGAAGAACCGGGCGCTCGACTGACGCGCGGCCTGCCGGCACGGCAGGTCCGGAAACGTAGCGACAGGCAGGATCCGCCGCAGCCGCGCGGCGGCCCGCTTCCATTACAATCCCGCTACAACGGCGCGGCGCCCCGATCCACAAGACCGGGGCCGCCCGCTTCACCCCTCTCCCGCCGAGCCTTCGCCGCCCGCCATGAAACAAGATCCGCGTTTCCCCAGCCTGTACATCCTCGACCACCCGCTGATCCAGCACAAGCTCTCGCATATGCGCGACCGGGACACGTCCACGCGCACCTTCCGCGAGCTGCTGCGCGAGATCACGCTGCTGATGGGCTACGAGATCACGCGCCACCTGCCGCTCACCACGCGGCATATCGAAACGCCGCTGGTGCCGCTGGACGCGCCGGTGATCGCGGGCAAGAAGCTGACCATCGTGCCGGTGCTGCGCGCCGGTGTCGGCATGAGCGATGGGCTGGTGGAGCTGATCCCGTCGGCGCGGATCGGGCATATCGGCGTGTACCGCGACGAGCAGCACCGTCCGGTGGAATACCTGGTGCGCCTGCCGGACGTGGAAGACCGCAGTTTCATCCTGTGCGATCCGATGGTTGCCACCGGTTACTCGGCGGCGCATGCCGTGGATGTGCTGAAGCGCCGCGGCGTGAAGGACGAGGCCATCACTTTCGTCGCGCTGGTGGCGGCGCCCGAGGGCGTTGAGGTGTTCCACAAGGCCCACCCGAACGTGAAGCTGTACGTGGCGTCGCTCGACAGCCATCTGGACGACCACGCGTACATCGTGCCGGGCCTCGGCGACGCGGGCGACCGCCTGTTCGGCACCAAGAACTGACGCCGCGGCGGGCCGGCGTGGGCTGGCCCCCGACTTTCTTGGCTGGCGAGGGCTTGATCCTACTCAACGACCCCGCAAGCGCGCCTCCCTACACTCGACGTCGCACAGCTTGTGCTGCAACACGTCGATATCTCACTGGGAGATCCGCATGGAAGCCTTCAAGATCCTGTTCACGACCGGCACCGGGCTGATGAGCCTCGCGGTCATCGTCTTTATCATCGGCATGGCGTGGTTCTTCGCGCGGATGTTCAGCCGCAAGATGCGCGAAGACGCGGCAGCCGCCAAGGCCGCCGCGGGAAGCCGGCCCGCGTCGCAGAACGGCTCGGACTGAGCGGCGCTTACTTCTTCTTGCCACCGCCCAGCAGGCTGCCCAGCACGCCGCGGATCAGTTCGCGGCCGACCTGGGAGCCGACGGTACGCGCGGCCGACTTGGCCATCGACTCCAAAATCGAGTCGCCGCGGCCGCTCTTGCCGGTACCCTTGGTCAGCGTGCCGAAGATCTCGCCGGCGGTGCCCAGCCATCCGCCCGCTTCGGCTGGCGCGCCGGCCGACGGCTTCTGCGCCGTGGCGCCGCCACCGTTCGCCGCCGGCGCCACGCTGCCGCGCAGCTTCTCGTAGGCCGATTCGCGGTCGATCGCCTTTTCGTACGTACCCGCCACCAGCGATGTCGCAATCAGCTGCTTGCGCTCGTCGTCGGTAATCGGGCCGATCCGGCTGCCCGGCGCCAGCACCCATGCGCGCTCGGTCACGCCCGGCGTGCCCTTGGCGTCGAGCAGCGACACCAGCGCCTCGCCCACGCCCAGTTCGCCAATGACGGTTTCCAGGTCGAGCTTCGGGTTCGCGCGCATGGTCGTAGCCGCCACCTTGACCGCCTTCTGGTCGCGCGGCGTGAACGCGCGCAGCGCGTGCTGCACACGGTTGCCGAGCTGGCCCAGTACGGTATCGGGGATATCGCCCGGATTCTGCGTGACGAAGTACACACCGACGCCCTTCGAGCGCACCAGCCGCACGACCTGCTCGATCTTGTCGAGCAGCGCCTCGGGCGCGTCGTTGAACAGCAGGTGCGCCTCGTCGAAGAAGAAGACCAGCTTGGGCTTGTCGAGGTCGCCGGCCTCGGGCAGCTTCTCGAACAGCTCGGACAGCATCCACAGCAGGAATGTGGCGTAGAGCTTGGGCGAGTTCATCAGCTTGTCCGCCGCCAGAATGTTGACCACGCCCTGGCCCTTGTCGGTCTGGATGAAGTCTTCCAGGTTCAGCATGGGCTCGCCGAAGAACAGGTCCGCACCCTGCGATTCCAGCGCCACCAGGCCGCGCTGGATCGCGCCGATCGAGGCGGCGGAGATATTGCCGTATTCGGTGGTGAACCGGGCCGCGTTGTCGCCCACGTACTGGAGCATCGCGCGCAGGTCCTTGGCGTCGAGCAGCAGCAGGCCATTGGCGTCGGCAATGCGGAACACCAGGTTGAGCACGCCCTGCTGGGTGTCGTTCAGCTCCAGCATGCGCGACAGCAGCAGCGGGCCCATGTGCGAAATGGTGGCACGCACCGGATGGCCCTTCTCGCCGAACACGTCCCAAAGCGTGGTCGGGCAGCCGCCCCATGCCGGCTCGGGCAGGCTCAGTTCCGCCAGGCGGGCCTTGAGCTTCTCCGCAGGCTGGCCAGGCTGGGAAATGCCGGTCAGGTCACCTTTGACGTCAGCCATGAAGACCGGCACGCCGAGCCGGGAAAAGCCTTGCGCCAGCGTCTGGAGCGTCACGGTCTTGCCGGTGCCGGTGGCGCCGGTAATCAGTCCGTGCCGGTTGCCCATTTGCGGCAGCAGGGCCAGTTCGTGCTCGGCGTTCTTGGCGATCAGGATAGGTTCGGCCATGGTGTCTAGGATCGGGAAGCGTGGCGGCTGGCCACAGGCGCGGCGCAGGCGGGGCCGCGTGATAAAATCATCGGCTGATTATAGCCAGCAGCCGGGCCTACCCGTCACCCGGCGCGCCCGTTTTATACCCGGCAGTACCCGGCGATGACCCGGCAGTACCCGGCGCGCGCAAGCTGCAGCCTTCCCGCACAACCTCACGTTTTCCGCTTCGGAGAGAATCATGGCCGGTCACTCGAAATGGGCCAATATCAAACATAAGAAAGCCGCCGCTGACGCCAAGCGCGGCAAGATCTGGACCCGCCTGATCAAGGAAATCACCGTTGCCGCCAAGCTCGGCGGCGGCGATCCCGACTCCAACCCGCGCCTGCGCCTGTCCATGGACAAGGCGATGGACGCCAACATGCCCAAGGACAACATCCAGCGCGCGATCCAGCGCGGCGTGGGTGGCCTGGAAGGCGTGAACTACGAGGAAATCCGCTACGAAGGCTACGGCCTGAGCGGCGCCGCGATCATCGTCGACTGCCTGACCGACAACCGCACCCGCACCGTGGCCGAAGTGCGCCACGCGTTCTCCAAGCACGGCGGCAACATGGGCACCGAAGGCTCGGTGGCCTTCATGTTCACGCATTGCGGCCAGTTCCTGTTCGCGCCGGGCACGCCGGAAGACAAGCTGATGGACGCCGCGCTGGAAGCCGGCGCCGACGACGTCGTCACCAATGAAGACGGCTCGATCGAAGTCACCTGCCCGCCGAACGATTTTTCCGCGGTCAAGGCGGCTCTGGAAGCCGCCGGCTTCAAGGCCGAAGTGGCCGACGTGGTGATGAAGCCGCAGAACGAAGTCGATTTCTCGGGCGACGACGCGGTGAAGATGCAGAAGCTGCTGGACGCCCTGGAAAACCTGGACGACGTGCAGGAAGTCTTCACCAACGCAGTCATCGAAGAGTAACTAGACTGAATAGCCCCTCCGGCGGCAGCACGAACAGGCTGCCGCCTTTTTGCATGCGTTTCTTTTCTGGCAGTGGATCATGAAAGTATTGGTTGTCGGCTCGGGTGGACGTGAACACGCGCTGGCCTGGAAATTGGCCCAATCCCCCAAGTTGCAGGTGGTGTACGTGGCACCAGGCAATGGCGGGACCGCGCTCGACAAGCGCCTGCAGAATGTTCCGCTGACGGATCCGGAAGTGCTGGCTGCCTTTGCCGAGCGCGAAGGCGTGGCTTTCACCGTTGTCGGCCCCGAGGCGCCGCTGGCCGCCGGCATCGTGGACGTGTTCCGCGCCAAGGGCCTGCGCATCTTCGGCCCGACCCAGGCCGCCGCGCAGCTCGAGTCGTCGAAGGACTTCGCCAAGGCCTTCATGCACCGCCACGGTATTCCGACGGCGGCTTACCAGACCTTCTCCGATGCCGCCCAGGCCCACGCCTACATCGACGCGCAGGGCGCGCCGATCGTGATCAAGGCTGACGGCCTGGCGGCCGGCAAGGGCGTGGTCGTCGCCATGAGCCTGGAAGAGGCCCATGCCGCGGTCGACATGATGCTGGCCGACAACAAGCTCGGCGACGCCGGCGCGCGCGTGGTGGTCGAGGAATTCCTCGACGGCGAGGAGGCCAGCTTCATCGTGCTGGTCGACGGCAAGAACGTGCTGGCGCTGGCCACCAGCCAGGACCACAAGCGCCTGCTGGACGCCGACGCCGGCCCCAACACCGGCGGCATGGGCGCCTATTCGCCCGCGCCGGTGGTCACGCCCGCGCTGCATGCGCGCGCGCTGCGCGAGATCATCCTGCCGACCGTGCGCGGCATGGAAAAGGACGGCATTCCGTACACGGGCTTCCTGTACGCCGGCCTGATGATCGACAAGGACGGCAACCCGAAGACGCTGGAATTCAACTGCCGCATGGGCGACCCGGAAACCCAGCCGATCATGGCGCGCCTGAAGACCGACCTGGTCGACGTGATGGACGCGGCCGTGTCGGGCAAGCTCGACGAAGTCGAACTGGACTGGGACCGCCGCACCGCGCTGGGCGTGGTGATTGCGGCCTACGGCTATCCCGACGCGCCGCGCAAGGGCGACGCCATCACCGGCATCCCGGCCGAAACCGACGACAGCGTGACGTTCCACGCCGGCACCACGCTCAAGGACGGCACGCTGCTGACCACGGGCGGCCGCGTGCTCTGCGTGGTGGGCCTGGCCGATACCGTCAAGGCCGCGCAGCGCGCCGCCTACGCCGCCGTGGAGCAGATCCATTTCGATGGCATGCAATACCGTACCGATATCGGCTACCGCGCCATCAAGCGCTGAGCGCCGGTGTGACCGGTGTGACGCCGCCACCGGGCCCGACCGGCCCCTGGCGGCCCGTCACGTGCGGACGGCGCGCGCCGGCAAGTGCCGCGCCAGCCGTTACAATCGTGACACTCCCATGACGGCCGTGCCGGCCAGACGCCGGCACGGCCGCCCTTGCATCCGGGGCCCCCGCCCCTACACGCCATGATCGATTCCCAGGCAGTCCGTGCCTACCTGCTCGGTCTGCAAGACCGCATCACCGACGCCGTCGCCGCCATCGACGGACAGCCGTTCCTGACCGACGCCTGGGAAAAGCCGCCCACCGAGCGCCTGCGCGGCAGTGGCCGCACCCGCATCCTGGAGGGCGGCACCGTGATGGAGCGTGCCGGCGTGGGCTTTTCGCACGTCACCGGCGACACCTTGCCGCCGTCGGCGAGCGCCAACCGGCCCGAGCTTGCCGGGCGCGGCTTCGAAGCCATGGGCGTGTCGCTGGTGTTCCATCCGCGCAACCCGTACGTGCCCACCGTGCACATGAACGTGCGCTGCTTCATCGCCACCAGGCCCGATGCCGATCCGGTCTGGTGGTTCGGTGGCGGCATGGACCTGACGCCTTACTACGGCAACGCCGACGACTGCGCGCATTTCCACCGCACCTGCAAGGCATCGCTGGCCCCGTTTGGCGACGAGTTGTACCCGCGCTTCAAGCAGTGGTGCGACGATTATTTCTTCCTCAAGCACCGCGGCGAGGCGCGCGGCATTGGCGGGATCTTCTTCGACGACTTCTCGGCCCTGGGCTTCGAGCGCAGCTTCGAGATGATGCGCAGCGTCGGCGATGCCTTCATGGACGCCTACCAGCCCATCCTGGAGCGCCGCAAGGACACCCCGTACGGCGAGCGCGAGCGCGATTTCCAGTCCTACCGCCGCGGCCGCTATGTCGAATTCAACCTGGTGTTCGACCGCGGCACGCTGTTCGGGCTGCAGTCCGGCGGGCGCGCCGAATCGATCCTGATGTCGATGCCGCCGCAGGTGACATGGCGCTACGACTGGCAGCCGGAGCCGGGTAGCGCCGAAAGCGCGCTGTACACCGACTTCCTGCCGGCGCGCGACTGGGCCTGACGGCAACCGTATGGCACATCCCGACCAAGACGACGTGCCGGCCAATGCCGGCAAAGACGCCCGCCCGTACCGCCTGGGCATCCTCGGCGGCACTTTCGACCCACCCCATATCGGCCATGTGGCACTGGCCAGCCTTTGTATCGACCACCTGGCGCTCGATGAACTGGTATGGATCCCGACCGGCCAGTCGTGGCAGAAAGGTGCCGACGTGACCCCGGCCGCGGACCGGTTCGCCATGACCGAGCTGGCGGCCGCCGCCCTGACCGGCACTTCCGCAAAGATCCGCGTGAGCCGGATGGAAGTCGACCGCGAGGGCCCGAGCTACACCATCGACACCGTGCGCCAGCTGCGCGATGAATACGGCCCCGAGGCGTCGCTGTGCTGGCTGATGGGCGCCGACCAGCTCCTGCGCCTGCATACCTGGCACGGCTGGCAGGAATTGTTCGCGCATGTGCACTTCTGTACCGCCACGCGCCCTGGCTTCGATCTGTCTGAACTCGAAGGACCGGTGCGCGAAGCACTGGTCGCGCGCCAGGCCGACACGCACCTGATACAATGCACGCCCTCCGGCCGGATGTGGATCGACCAGACGCTCGCCGTCGACCTGTCTTCCACCGGCCTGCGCCAGCGCCTGGCATCCGGCCTCCCGGCGGATGACCAACTGCCAGCCGGCGTGGCACACTACATCGCGAGCCGCGGGCTCTACCGCCCCGCCTCAGGACAGCCCTGAGCCGGCCGCCCCCCCAATGATTTCAGCTGAACAAGAACGCACCATGGATATTCGCAAACTGCAACGCGCCATCGTCGACGGCCTCGAGGATGTCAAAGCGCAGGACATCAAGGTGTATGACACCACCCACCTGACCGAGCTGTTCGACCGGGTGGTGATTGCCAGCGGGACATCCAACCGCCAGACCAAGGCGCTGGCGGCGTCGGTGCGCGACACGGTGAAGGAAGCCGGCGGCCATATCGTTGCGGTGGAAGGCCTGGAAACCGGCGAATGGGTTCTGGTCGACTGCGGCGACGCGGTGGTGCACATCCTGCAGCCGCAGTTGCGCCTGTATTACAACCTCGAAGAGATCTGGGGCGACAAGCCGGTGCGCATGAAGCTCGCCGCCGCCAAGGGCCTGGCCAAGGCCAGCGAGCCGATGGACGATGACGAAGACGAAGCGCCGGCACCGCGCGCGCGCCGTGCCAGCAACCTGCGCCCGGCGCTGGCCCGCCTGCCCGAAGGCATGAAGGAGCCCTCGCCTCCGATGGGCCACGAGGACACCGATCCGGACGCCATCGCCACCATCCGCAAGCCGGCCCGCAAGACCGCTGCCGCCAAGACTCCCGCCACGCGCGCCGCCGCGCCGCGCAAGACGGCCGCCGGCACCCCGGCGCGCAAGACCGCCACGCGTACCACCGCGGCCAAGACTGGCGCGGCCAAGACCGGTGCTGCCAAGACCGGCGCCGCCAAGCCGGCAGCCCGCAAGCGCACCACGCGCTCGGCCTGAGTCTGAACTTGCGCGCGCGGCTGCGGCCGCGCGGCAATACACCCCATGCAACTGGTCATCGTCGCGGTCGGCCACAAGATGCCTGGCTGGATCGAAACTGGCTTCAACGAGTATGCCAAGCGCATGCCGCCAGAGCTGCGCATCGAACTGCGCGAGGTCAAGCCCGAAACCCGCTCCTCCTCCAATAACGCCGCCACCGTGATGCAGCGCGAAGCCGCGCGCATCGACGCGGTGCTGGGATCGCTGTCGCGGCAGTGCCGCATCGTGGCACTGGACGAGCGCGGGCGCGATTTCACTACCGTGCAGCTCGCCGGCCAGCTCACCGACTGGCAGCGCGAAGGCGGCGATGTCGCGTTCCTGATCGGCGGGGCCGACGGCCTCGATCCCGCGCTGAAGGCGCGGGCGCAAACGCTGCTGCGGCTGTCCAGCCTTACGCTGCCACACGGCATGGTGCGCGTGCTGCTGGCGGAGCAGCTCTACCGCGCCTGGTCGGTCACGCAGAACCACCCTTATCACCGGGCCTGAGCCGGCACCGGCAGTACAATGCGGGCCTTGGGCGGCCCCCCGGGCCCGCCTGTTCCCGAATCTTCCGCTCCCGCCCGCCGTGATGCACGACTACCTTTATCTCGCCTCCCAGAGCCCGCGCCGCCGCGAACTGCTGACGCAGCTCGGCGTGCGCTATGAACTGCTACTCGCCGATGATGACGAAGACGCGGAGTCGCTGGAAGTCGTACAGCCCGGCGAGACCCCCGACGACTATGTCCAGCGCGTCTGCGCGCTCAAAGCCGAAGCCGCGCTGCGGCGCCGCGAACGGCGCGCGCTGCCCGACGCCCCCGTGCTCACGTCCGATACCACCGTGTGCCTCGGCGGTGACATCCTCGGCAAGCCGGCCGACGGCGCCGACGCCGCGGCCATGCTGGCCGCGCTGTCCGGCACGACGCACCGCGTGCTGACCGCCGTGACCGTGGTCTCGACGCTGGGCATGCATCATGCCCTGTCGATCTCGCGCGTCACATTCCGTGCGATGACCACGCCCGAGATCGAAGGCTACGTCGCCAGCGGCGAGCCGCTCGGCAAGGCCGGCGCCTACGGCATCCAGGGGCGCGCGGCGGAGTTCGTCGAGCGGATCGAAGGCAGCTATTCAGGTATCATGGGACTGCCCCTGTTTGAGACGGCTGCGTTACTCAGGCAGGCCCGCCTGAGGTTCTGAACGGCACCTGCCAAAGCCTGCCAGTCCGGGCAGACAATACATCGCCGGTACACCGGCAACGCGTTTCATCCGCCATGACTGAAGACATCCTCGTCAACATCACGCCCCAAGAGACGCGCGTTGCCATCGTGCAGCAGGCCGCCGTCCAGGAACTGCATGTCGAGCGCACCCTGACGCGCGGACTGGTCGGGAACATCTACCTGGGCAAGGTCGTGCGCGTGCTGCCGGGCATGCAGTCGGCCTTCATCGACATCGGCCTGGAACGCGCCGCCTTCCTGCACGTCGCCGACATCTGGCACCCGCGCGATCCAGACAAGAACGGCACCCAGCTCGCCATCGAGAAGACCCTGTTCGAAGGCCAGGCGCTGATGGTGCAAGTCATCAAGGATCCGATCGGCACCAAGGGCGCGCGCCTGTCCACGCAGGTCAGCATTGCCGGGCGCACGCTCGTGTACCTGCCGCAGGACCCGCACATCGGCATTTCGCAGCGCATCGAAGGCGAGGTTGACCGCGAGGCGCTGCGCAGCCGCGTGCAGGGCCTGGTGCCGGCCGACGAGCGCGGCGGCTTCATCGTGCGCACCATCGCCGAGGAAGCCAGCGACGAAGAACTGGGCAATGACATCGCCTACCTGCGCAAGATCTGGGCCGTGATCCGCCAGAACGCCACCACGCAGCCGGCGCCGAGCCTGCTCTATCAGGACCTCGACCTGGCCCAGCGCGTGCTGCGCGACTTCATCAACGACGCCACTGGCGTGATCCAGATCGACTCGCGCGAGAACTACCAGCGGCTGGTGGAGTTCGCGCAGGAATACACGCCGGCGGTGCTGCCGCGCCTGTCGCACTACGCCGGCGAGCGGCCGATCTTCGACCTGTTCAATATCGACGCCGAGATCGAGAAGGCGCTGTCGCGGCGCGTGGACCTGAAGTCCGGCGGCTACCTGATGATCGACCAGACCGAGGCGATGACGACGATCGACGTCAACACCGGGGGCTACGTCGGCGCGCGCAACTTCGACGACACGATCTTCAAGACCAACCTCGAAGCCGCGCACACCATTGCGCGCCAGCTGCGCCTGCGCAACCTGGGCGGGATCATCATCATCGACTTCATCGACATGGAGAATGTCGAGCACCGCGAGGCGGTGCTGTCGGAACTCAAGCGCGCGCTGTCGCGCGACCGCACGCGCATCACCGTCAACAACTTCTCGCAGCTCGGCCTGGTCGAGATGACACGCAAGCGCACGCGCGAATCGCTCGCGCACGTGCTGTGCGAGCAGTGCCCGGTGTGCACGGGCAAGGGCCAGGTCAAGACGCCGCGCACGGTGTGCTACGACATCCTGCGCGAGATCATGCGTGAATCGCGCCAGTTCAACCCGCGCGAGTTCCGCATCCTGGCGTCGCAGGAAGTCATCGACCTGTTCCTGGAAGAGGAAAGCCAGCACCTGGCGATGCTGGGCGACTTCATCGGCAAGCCGATCTCGCTGCAGGTGGAATCGACGTTCCACCAGGAGCAGTACGACATCATCCTGATGTAGCCAGGCGCCCCCGCTACACGCGGCGGGTGATCGCTATCCGTCAGTCCGCCACGACAACCGGGACGCGCGGTGCCACCGCGCACATCAGCTCATACCCGATCGTGCCCGCCGCCGCGGCAACGTCGTCGATCGGAACGTGCCGGCCCCAGAGTTCGACCGGCGTGCCGACATTGGCCTCGGGACACTCGCTGAGATCGACTGCCAGCATGTCCATCGATATGCGTCCGACCGTGCGTGTGTTCCGGTTGCCGACGCGAACCGGCGCGAAATGCTCCGTGTGCGAAGAGCTTGTGCGCGGATAGCCATCGGCATAGCCGCAAGCGACGATGCCGATACGCTGGCGTCGCGTCGCGACATAGTGCGAGCCATAGCCAACCGACTGGCCGGGTTGCAGCTCCTGCACGCCCAGTATCCGGCTGGCAAGCGTCTGTGCAGCCTGCAGTCCTGTGCCGGCCAGATCCCTGGCGCAGCCCGACGGCGCGGCGCCGTACAGCATGATGCCTGCCCGCACCCAGTCCGCGTGGCAATCGGCATGACGCATGGTCGCCGCCGAGTTCGCGATGCAGACCTGCCCCGGCAGGCCGCGCGTGGCAGCGTAAAAAGTTGCCGCCTGTTCCGTGACGCCTTTGTCGGTATCCGCATCGGAAAAATGGCTCATGTGGGTCACCGACCTCACCGCGGCAATGTCACTCAGGCGCCGCCAGGCCGCGCCGTACTCTTGCGGACTGAAGCCGAGACGGTTCATGCCGGAATTCAGTTTCAGGCAGACGTCGAGCGATCGCGGCGCCAGCCGGCCATCGCGCGATGCCAGCTCCAGCATCCGCAACTGCTCTTCTCCGTGCACCGCCGTGGTCAGGCGCAGCGAGGCGAGCAGCGCGATATCGCTGTCGTCGAAGAACCCCTCCAGCAGCAGGATCGGCCCGGCCCAGCCCAGGTCGCGCAATTGGGCCGCTTCGTGCAGGTCCAGGAGCGCGAAGCCGTCGGCCGACGCAAGCGCCTGGTAGACCCGGGCGATGCCGTGGCCATAGGCATTGGCCTTTACCACGGCCCAGACTTTCGATGCGGGTGCGAGGCGCCGCGCGATGGCCAGGTTGTTGGCGAGCGCGGACCGGTGGATGGTCACGGAGATGGGGCGGGGCATATCGTTGTCGCTATCCGGGTTGCCGCAGGAATGACTGGTGATCCGCTCTGGTCCCAGAGCACCGACTATCGTATCGACGTTGAAGCAGGCTTTGTTACTGAAATTCACGCACTTTTCAGTAACGGCTTCCAAATTCGGGCAAGCGACAAAGCGATCGACGGTTCGCCAGCGAAAGGGGGTGGTGTTTCTACCTACGCGCAAGTGATCCTCATGACCATGCGCGTTCGTGGCGATCCGCTATAACTCAGTTAACGCCATCCCATCGACAAGCGCGGGCGGCAGCCCGCAGGTCCAAGGCGTTCAGTAGTGAGGTACCCGGATGAAAGCCGCGCATTTGGCCCCATGCTTTTTGGCCATGATCTTGTGCACTGCCTGCGAGCAGTTGCCCATCGCCCGTCGGGCACCTCCGCCTCCTCCAGCGCCCGTGGCCGCAGCCCCCGCCCCCGAAAAACCACGCGCCACGCCGATCGCGGCGCACGACATCAGCCTGGCCGGCACCTGCCGCCGGACGGAAGACGACGGTTTCCGCGAAGACGCGGTGATGCGCGTAGTCGCCAATGACGTGAAGTCCCTGAAGTGGAAGCTGTGGGTATCCAAGCGCGGAACCTGCCAGTTCGACCTGGCGGATTTCAAGCAAGTCCAGAAGACGCCGCATATCGTGCTTGAGGCCACCGATGGCACCCAATGCAGGCTGCTGATCTGGCAGGACCCGCGGCGCGTCACGCTCGCACACGCCAATTGCCAGCAGCGCTGCACACCCGGCATCTATGAGCAGGCATGGCCGGTGCTGTTCAATCCAAGCAACGGGGAGTGCGCCGAGATTCGCTGATCATGCGGCCCAGCGCACAAGCACACGCTTACTTGCTCTTGGGCACGCGGCCCATCAGGAAGAACTCGTCGTTCGGGCGCATGCTGATGGTGTTGGCCATGCGGTTCGACAAGCCGAAAAACGCGGTAATGGCGGCGATGTCCCACGCGTCTTCGTCGCTGAAGCCATGCTCGCGCAGCGCCGCAAAGTCGGCGTCGCCGACCTCGTGCGAGGCCTGGCACACCTTCAGCGCGAAATCGAGCATGGCTCGCTGGCGCGGCGGGATATCGGCTTTCAGGTAGTTCACCGCGACCTGGTCGGCCACCAGCGGCTTCTTCTCGTAGATGCGCAGGATGGCGCCGTGCGCGACCACGCAGTACAGGCACTGGTTGGCCGCCGACGTGGCCACCACGATCATCTCGCGCTCGCCCTTGGTCAGGCCGCCGTCCTTCAGCATCAGCGCGTCGTGATAGGCGAAGAAGGCGCGGAACTCGTCGGGCCGGTGGGCCAGCGTCAGGAAGACGTTGGGCGCGAAGCCGGCCTTTTCCTGGACTTCGAGGATGCGCTGCCGGATGTCGTCGGGCAGCGCCTTCAGTTCGGGTACCGGGTAACGGCTGATGGGAAGGGCCGGGCGGGTCATGGCTGTCTCTCTCGCGGTCGTTGTTGTCGGCCCATTGTAGCGAAGGCGCAAACCGCGAGCCGGCAGCCAGGATCAGTGTGTAGCGAACTGGATCCGGTGCAGCCCGGCGTACAGGCCGTTGGCGCCCAGCAGCTCCTCGTGCGTGCCCTGCTCCGCCACGCGGCCATGGTCGAGCACGACGATGCGGTCGGCGTTCTCGATGGTGGAAAGGCGGTGCGCGATCACCAGCGTCGTGCGGCCGACCATCAGCGCTTCGAGCGCGGCCTGCACCTGGCGCTCGGATTCCGAATCGAGCGCCGAGGTGGCTTCATCCAGGATCAGGATCGGCGCATCCTTGTAGATCGCACGAGCGATGGCCAGGCGCTGGCGTTGGCCACCAGAGAGCTTCATGCCGTTGTCGCCAATGTTCGTGTTGACGCCTTCGGGCAGGTTCTTCACCACATCGGTCAGGTAGGCGGCCTGCAGCGCACGTTCGACACGCGCCATATCGATCTTGTCTTCCGGGCCGACCCCATACGCCACGTTGGCGGCAACCGTGTCGTTGAAGAGCACCACGTCCTGGCTCACGAAGGCGATCTGGTTGCGCAACTCGCGCAGCGCGATATCGCCGATGGCGTGACCATCCAGCAGGATGCGGCCGTCGCTCGGGTCGAAGAAGCGCGGCACCAGGTTGACCAGCGTGGTCTTGCCGCTGCCCGACGGACCGACCAGCGCCACCACCTCGCCGGCGGGCACGCGGATATCGATGCCCTCCAGCGCCGCACGCATGCCTTCGCCATAACGGAAGCCGACGCGCTCGAACACCAGGTCGCCCCTGGCACGTTCGATGCGCACACCGCCGTCCTGCGGCTCCACCGGCTCGTCGATCAGGCGGAAGATCAGTTCGGCCGCGGTCAGGCCGCGCGTGAGCGGCTGGTTGATGTCCGTCAGGTGCTTGAGCGGCGAGATCAGCAGCAGCATGGCCATTACGAAACCGGTGAAACCGCCGATCGTGGTCTGGTTGCCCTGCGCCTGGATCATGGCGATGGTGATGATGACCGACAGCGCCAGCGCGGCAAGGAAAGCCGTCACGGGCTGGTTCAGGCCGCCGGCCACGGCCATGCGCATCGAGTAGTTCTTGAGCCGCTCCGCCATGGCGCGGAAGCGGTTCATCTCGTAAGCCTCGCCGCCGTGCAGCTTCACGACCTTGAAGCCGCCTGCGGCCTCTTCGACCACATAGGCAGCGCTGTTGGTCAGGGTCTGGTGGTCGCGGTTCAGGCGGCGCAGGCGCCGGTTGATCTTCGACATCAGGTAGCCGATCACGGGCAGGATCACGGCCACGATCAGCGTCAGGCGCCAGTTCGTGTAGAACAGGTAGATCAGCAGCGCCACTACGGTCAGCGAGTCCCGCACCAGCGTGATGAACACGCTGGTCAGGATCGACAGCACCTGGTTGACCTCGAAGATCACCGCGTTGATCAGCGACGCCGCGGTATTGCGGTGATAGAACTGGGCCGGCGCGTGCAGCATGCGGTCGAACATCTGCATGCGCATCTTCAGCAGCACGCGGTTCGAGATCAGGCTCAACAGGTAACCGGACGCGAACTGGGCCACGCCGCGGATCAGCGCCACGCCGGTCAGGATGGCGGGGACATGCCACAGCTTGCCGGCATATTGGCCGCCAAAGCCCTTGTCGAGCAAGTCGTTGACGACCTTCGGGATCACGCCCTCGCTGGCCGCGACCACGGCCATGGCCACGATGGCGGCAATGAAGATGCGCAGCTCGGGGCGCAGATAGCCCATCAGGCGCTTGCCTACCTGTACGTCTTGTCCGGCCGATTGTTCGGACTTCGCTGGATTGCTCACTACCGCCCTTAATTTGAAAGATGCGACGCGCACCCGTCTGACCGGGTGGCACGGGAAACGCCGGGGAATTACCGGATGTTGCCCGGCATGGCGAAAACGCCACATAGAGGCGCAAAAAACGCAGCCATTGTAACCGCATTCCCCGGCGCGGCAGAGGCGCCGGAAGGTGCGCAAAAGGGCATGGCGCCATGCCTTGCGCGCCCTGCCCCGAACTTCAATACATCAGCTCCACCGCGTCGTTGCCGAGCCACTGCCGCAGTTCACCGAGCAGGGCTTCGTCCGGCTCCACGCGCCAGTTCGGTCCGAGATGGATCTCGCACGCGGCACTCGGATTGCGGTACCGCACCAGCAGGCCGAGGCCCGCCGGGCCCGCATCGCGCGGCTTGGCACGGTATTGGGTCAGCACCGTGCGCAAACGTTCCATGGTCGAGTCTTCCGGTGCGAGCGCGATGCTGAGCGCACTGGCATAGGCGCTGCGCGCCGTCGCCAGGTCCATGACCGACTCGGCCGTGAAGCGCACGCCGCCGGTGAAGGTGTCGTGGCGTGCGTTGCCCGTCGCGATCAGCAGCTCGTCCTCGCGGAACATATGCCGGTTGGCATCGAACACCTCGTTGAAGACGGTCATCTCCACCACCCCGGTGCCGTCGTCGAGCTGCACGATGATCATCTTGCCGCGCTGCGTCATCTGCGTGCGCACCCCGGCGATCACGCCGGCGATGGTCTTGCCGCGCACGTCGCGGCCGAAACCGCCGCCGTTGCCCTGCACTTCCTTTTCCAGGCCGGCCAGCGTGCTCTTGACGAAGCGGCGCACCTCGTCGCGGCAGGCATCGAACAGGTGCCCGGAGAAGTAGTAGCCGAGCGCGTGCTTCTCCTCCTGCAAGGTGCGCTTGGGCGTCCAGCGCGGTTCATCGATCAGTTCCGGCCGGTGCGCATCGCCGGCATCTCCCATCAAGTCGAACAGCGAGACCTGGTTGGCCGACTCGGCCTTCTGGTCGGCCGCCTCCATCGCGATCGAGACCGAGGCCAGCAATTGCGCGCGGTTGTCGTTGAGGCTGTCGAACGCGCCGGCACGGATCAGCGCCTCGATGGTGCGGCGGTTCACCTGGCGGCGGTCGACGCGCTCGCAGAAGTCGAACAGGTCCGTGAAGGGCCGCTCCGCGCGCGCACGCAGGATGTCTTCGATGGCGCCCTGCCCGGAGCCCTTGATGCCGCCGAGGCCGTAGCGAATGGTCCTGGCATCGGTCGGCGCGAAGCGGTACTCGCTGGCGTTGACGTCGGGCGGCAGCACCGCGAGCTTGTTGAGCTTGCAGTCCTCGTAAAGGATCTTGACCTTGTCGGTGTCGTCCATGGCCAGCGACATGTTGGCTGCCATGAATTCGGCCGGATGATGCGCCTTGAGCCACGCGGTGTAGTACGCCAGCAGCGCGTACGCGGCCGCGTGCGACTTGTTGAAGCCGTAGCCCGCGAACTTCTCCATCAGGTCGAAGATGTCGTCGGCCTGCTCGGCGGAGAGACCGTTCTTGTCGGCGCCTTCGCGGAACATCACGCGGTGCTGCGCCATCTCCTCGGGCTTTTTCTTGCCCATGGCGCGGCGCAGCAGGTCGGCGCCGCCGAGCGAGTAGCCGCCGATGATCTGCGCCATCTGCATCACCTGCTCCTGGTAGACCATGATGCCGTGGGTCTCCTTGAGCACGGGCTCGACGCGCGGGTCCGGGTACTCCACCTTCTCGCGGCCGTGCTTGCGCGCGCAGAAGCTGGGGATCAGGTCCATCGGGCCCGGGCGGTACAGCGCCACCAGCGCGATGATGTCCTCGAAGCGGTCAGGCTTGGCGTCCTTCAGCATGCCCTGCATGCCGCGGCTTTCCAGCTGGAACACCGCGACCGTGTTGGCGGTCTTGAGGATGTCGAAGGCGGGGCCGTCATCGAGCGGGATCTGGCTGCAGTTCCAGTCCGCCTTGCTGGGATCCAGCCGGCGGATATAGCGCTCGGCCCAGTCGAGGATGGTCAGCGTGGTCAGGCCCAGAAAGTCGAACTTGACCAGGCCGGCCGCTTCCACGTCGTCCTTGTCGTACTGGCTGACGACGCCGCTCATGCCGTCGTTCTGCGCGCCCTGCGTATAGAGCGGGCAGAAATCGGTCAGCCGGCCCGGCGCGATCAGCACGCCGCCGGCGTGCATACCGACGTTGCGGGTCATGCCTTCGACGCGCTGCGCCAGCTCCAGCAGCTGGCGCACTTCTTCCTCGTTGTTCTCGCGCTCGGTGAGCAGCGGCTCTTCCTTCTTGGCCTCTTCGATCGTGACGAGCTTGCCGGGCTTGAACGGAATCAGCTTGGCGATGCCGTCGACGAAGCCGTAGCCCAGGTCGAGCACGCGGCCCACGTCGCGCACCGCGGCCTTGGCCGCCATGGTGCCGAAGGTAGCGATCTGCGATACCGCATCCTTGCCGTACTTTTCCTTCACGTACGTGATCACGCGGTCACGGCCGTGCTGGCAGAAGTCGATATCGAAGTCGGGCATGGACACCCGCTCCGGGTTCAGGAAACGCTCGAACAGCAGCGCGTACTTGAGCGGATCCAGGTCGGTAATGCCCAGCGCATAGGCCACCAGCGAACCGGCACCCGAGCCCCGGCCCGGCCCCACCGGCACGCCATTGTTCTTGGCCCAGTTGATAAAGTCCGCCACGATCAGGAAGTAGCCCGGGAAACCCATCTTGATGATGGTGCCGGTCTCGAACTCCAGGCGTGCGTAGTACTCGGGCCGCTTGGCCTCGCGCTGTGCCTCGTCCGGGAACAGCACGGCCAGGCGCTTCTCCAGGCCGTCCTTGGCCATGAAGACCAGGTAGTCGTCGAGCGACATGCCGTCGGGCGTGGGGAACAGCGGCAGGCGCGGCTTGCCCAGCTCCAGCGTCAGGTTGCAGCGCCGCGCGATCTCCACGGCGTTCTCGAGCGCGGACGGAATGTCGGCGAACAGCGCGCACATCTCGTCCTGCGTCTTGAAGTACTGGTCCGTGGTGAAACGGCGCGTACGGCGCGGATTGGCCAGCAGTTCGCCTTCGGCGATACAGACGCGCGCCTCGTGCGCGGTGAAGTCGTCCGGCGTCATGAACTGCACCGGGTGCGTGGCCACCACGGGCAGCTGCATCTCGGCGGCCAGGTGCACGGCCTGCTGCACGTAGGCATCCGTGCCGGGATGACCGGCGCGCTGCAGCTCGATGTAGAAACGCTGCGGGAAGACGGAGGCCCAATGCGCCGCGGCACGGCGGGCGCCATCGACGTTGCCGTTGGCCAGCGCCATGCCGACATCGCCGCCCATTGCGCCCGACAGCGCGATCAGCCCTGTCGCCAGCGGCTGGCCCTCTTCACCGGGCTCGCCGAACCAGCCGGGCTCGATCTCGGCACGGCCGCGGTGCTGGTTCGACAGCCACGCGCGCGACAGCAGCATGCACAGGTTCAGGTAGCCGATGCGGTCCTGCACCAGCAGCAGCAGCCGCGCGGGCTTGTCGCGGTCGTCCGCATTGGACAGCCAGACATCGGCGCCGACCACGGGCTTGACGCCGCCGCCGCGCGCTTCCTTGTAGAAGCGGATCAGGCCGAAGGCATTGGCGAGGTCGGTGAGAGCGAGCGCGCCCATGCCATCGCCGGCCGCGGCCTTGACGGCATCATCCAGGCGGACGATGCCGTCGACGACGGAATACTCGGAATGGACGCGAAGGTGTACGAAACGGGGGGCAGACATGGGCGACATTGTACCGGCTCGGCATGGGCAGCGGCCCGGGCCTGGAACATCGCACCCGCCCCCGATAGCCGAGGACGACGCTGGGAAATGCCGGCCGGCGCCGGCCCGGCGCGCTATAATTTCGCCTTTCCAATCAGGCAGTTATCGCGCGCGTTTGCGCGCGTGGCGCAGCGCAGCCCATCATGCAGATCGTCAACATCTCCGCTTACAAGTTCGTCTCGCTCAACGACATCGAGACGTTGCGGCCGGAAATGCGCTCGCGCTGCGAGGATCTTGGCCTGAAGGGCACCATCCTGCTCGCGCCCGAAGGCATCAACATGTTCCTGGCCGGCCCGCGCGAAGCCATTGATGGCTTCATGGCCTGGCTGCATGCCGACGCGCGCTTCGCGGACATTGCGCCCAAGGAAAGCCTGTCGGAGAACCAGCCCTTCAAGCGCATGCTGGTGCGCGCCAAGAAGGAAATCATCACCATGAAGCGCCCGCTGATCCGTCCCGAGGAAGGGCGCGCGCCGTCGGTGCGGCCGGTCGACCTCAAGCGCTGGCTGGACCAGGGCCATGACGACGACGGCCGTCCGGTGGTGATGCTCGATACGCGCAACGACTTCGAAGTGGCGGTCGGGACGTTCGATACGGTGGTGGAATACAACCTCGCCAAGTTCAGCGAATTCCCCGAAGCGGTGGAAGCCCACAAGGCGGATTTCGAAGGCAAGACCGTGGTGTCGTTCTGCACCGGCGGCATCCGCTGCGAGAAGGCCGCGATCCACATGCAGGAAGTCGGCATCGACCACGTCTACCAGCTTGAAGGCGGCATCCTCAAGTATTTCGAGGAAGTCGGCGGCAGCCACTATCGCGGCGACTGCTTCGTCTTCGATTACCGCACCGCGCTCAATCCGAACCTGGAGCCCGCCGGCCCGAAACAGTGCTTCGCCTGCCGTGCCGTGGTGACGCCGGAAGAACAGCAAAGCCCGCACTACGTCGTCGGCAAGAGTTGCCCGCATTGCATCGGGCAGCGCGATCAGGCTGCCGCCTGATCTGGCTGCGAGTCAGGCGGCGAGCAGGTGGTAGAGGTTGCGCAGCATGCCCGCCGTCGCGCCCCAGATGAAGCGGTGACCACCGCCTTCGCGCGGGAACGGCATGGCGTAGAACATCCGTTCGCCATCGACCCAGCGGAACAGGCGCCGCTCATGGTGCGAAGGATCCATCAGGAAGGCCAGCGGCACCTCGAACACATCTGCCACTTCCGAGGCGTCGGGCCGCAACGTAAAGCCGTCGCGCACCAGGCCCACCACCGGGCTGACATGGAAGCCGGTGCCGGTGATGTAATCGGGCAGCGCCCCCAGCACCTCCACATAGTCGCGCACCAGGCCGACCTCTTCTTCGGTTTCCCGAAGGGCGGTATCAATGCGGCTGGTGTCATGGTCTTCCTGGCTGCCGCCAGGAAAACTGATCTGTCCCGCATGCGCACTCAGGTTGGCATTACGCTCGGTGAGCAACACCGTCAGACCGTCGCGGCGCTCGACAATCGGCACCAGTACGGCAGCCTGGCGCAGGCTGCGGCTGCGGTCGTAGACACGTGATTCATCGGTCAGCTCGGGCGCCCAGGCGGGCGGTGCCTGCAAGCGGTGGCGGATGAAGTCCGCCTGCAGGCGCGGTGCGCTCAGTGCCGGACGGCGCTTGTCGACATCGATGATGGGAAGGGACTCTGGGTCAAAGACGGGGCGCATAGCAGGTTCAAGTATGACAGATGCTCGCCTTTCGGCAGCGCAGCAATCCGGCACAGTTGCCAAAAACGCAAAAAGGGCACCTTGCGGTGCCCTTCCTGAGGAAACATCCGGCCGGTAGGCCCGGCCGGCATGTCCGGCTTACTGGGCAGCCTTGGCTGCCTTCGAAACCAGCTTTTCCTTGATACGTGCGGACTTGCCCGAGCGCTCGCGCAGGTAGTACAGCTTCGCGCGACGCACGTCGCCGCGACGCTTCACTTCGATGCCGGCGATCAGCGGCGAGTACAGCTGGAACGTACGCTCCACGCCTTCACCCGACGAGATCTTGCGCACGATGAAGGACGAATTCAGGCCACGGTTACGCTTGGCAATCACCACGCCTTCGTAAGCCTGCACGCGCTTGCGGTTGCCTTCCACCACGTTCACGCTGACGATCACGGTGTCGCCGGGTGCGAATGCGGGGATGGTCTTGTTCGCGGTCAGACGCGCGATCTCTTCCTTCTCGATCTGCTCGATGATGTTCATCGTTCTTTCTCCGTAACCATCGTGCCGGCGTTGGATGCCCCAGGCATTGCCCGGGCCCCGGCAGAGGATGGGGTTTTACCTGGCGGGAGAATTCTCCCGCCCTTCTTTCACCAACCATTCCGACAGGAACTTCTCGTCGGAACGGGTTAGCAAACCTTGCGCGCGAGCGGTCTCGATCAGGTCGGGACGCTTTCTCGCGGTATTGGCCAGCGCCTGCTGGCGCCGCCATTTTTCAATCTCGGCATGATGGCCGCCGAGCAGGATCTCGGGTACCCGCACACCCTCATACTCTTCCGGCCGCGTGTAATGCGGGCAATCGAGCAAGCCGTTGACAAAGCTGTCCTGCACCGCCGACTGCGCATCGCCCAGCACACCGGGCAGGTGCCGCACCACGGCATCGATCAATGCCATCGCGGGCAGCTCGCCGCCGGACAGCACGAAATCGCCAAGGCTGATTTCCTCGTGCACGCGGCGATCGATCAGGCGCTGGTCGATCGCCTCGTAGCGGCCGCACAACAACACCAGTCCGGGTCGCTGCGCGAGCGACATGACCTTCTCGTGGGTCAGCGGCGCACCCTGGGGCGACATCAGCACCACGTGCGGCGCTTCCACGCCGGCCCGCGACTGTGCCGCCGAGGCAGCATCGATCGCATCTTCCAGCGGCCTCGCCAGCATGACCATGCCGGGACCACCACCATACGGCCGATCATCGATGGTCCGGTAGTTGTCCGTGGTGAAATCGCGCGGATTCCACGTACGCAGGGCGTACCGTTGCTGCTTGGCTGCCCGGCTGGTAATGCCCCAGTCGGTCAGCGCGCGAAACATGTCGGGAAACAGCGTGATTACATCGAACTGCATCCGCCCTCCCCCTCCGAACCCGCACCGGCGTCGGCACAAATTCAGTAGTCGAGCCCCCAGTCCACCACGATGCGCTTGCCCGCGGTGTCGACCGTACGCAGGAACGCATCGACAAACGGTACGAGCCGCTCACCGGCCTTACCGTCGGGCAATGCGTAAGCCACCTGCAGGATCTGGTGAGCCCCGTTATCGATCAGACCGGACACCTCGCCCAGCAACTCGCCTTGCTCGTTGCTCACGGTGCAGCCGATCAGATCCACCCAGTAAAACTCATTCTCGTCCGGCGCCGGAAAATCCTCACGCCGGATCCACACGCGCCGCCCCCTGAGCGCTTCCGCCAGGTTGCGGTCCGAAACGCCAGTTGCCTGCGCCACGACGGTTCCGCTGTGCTCGCGCGATTGCGCGATCCTGACGCAGACCGCCTGGGCATGCGAAGCCTCCGCCGCGGCCACCAGGCCAGCCTGCGGGGGCACCAGCAGCCACCAGCGGCGCGCATGCAGCAGCGCGGATGCGTCGTCGGCATGGGGCTGGACCTTGATCCAGCCGCGGATGCCATAGGCGGCACCGACATAGCCGACCTCCACCAGATCGTCCGGCAGCGGATCGGCAGACAGAAGCGTCGCCGGCAGCTTGACCGCCTTTGACGACTCGCCCTGAGGCCGATTCAAGGGCCTCGGCGCAGCGGCGCCCTGCTTTCGTTCAGTCACGTGTGCAATGAAAACGCGCCCCGATCGGGAACGCGCTGCAAACTGCTATCAGGCAGCGGCCTTGGCGGCGTTCTGCTTGACCAGGCGAGCAACGGTCGGCGACAGCTGGGCGCCAACGCCTTGCCAGTAGGCCAGACGGTCCTGCACCACGCGCAGACCTTCTTCGCCTTCCGAAGCCAGCGGATTGTAGAAGCCAACGCGCTCGATGAAGCGGCCATCGCGGCGGTTGCGCGAATCGGTAGCGACGATGTTGAAGAAGGGGCGCTTCTTGCTGCCGCCGCGAGCCAGACGAATAACGACCATGAGATGATTCCTCAGAAAACTTGGTGTTCGAACACGAAACGCAAGAGTATAGCCCAATATCCGTGGTCAAACAAACACTTAGGCAGTTGACGCTGTGCGTGAGCGGAGGCATCGTGGCGGAATCCGCGACGGGAGGCGCGCCATGGGAATCGTCCGGCACTTCGTTGATCGCACCGCACGTCTGGCATCACTGGCCTGTCTCACTCTGCTTAGCGCTCCGGCCGCCACATCTGCGGCCTTGCCCCTGGCGCAGATCCAATTGCCGCCAGGATTCCGCATCGAAGTCCTGAGCGATGAAGTCCCCAACGCCCGGGGCATGGCGCTCACGCCATCCGGCACATTGTTCGTTGGCACACAAGAAGGCAAGGTCTATGCACTGCCCTCAGCGCTAGGCGGCAAACCGGTTGTTCGCGTCGTGGCAAGCGGCCTGGCCAGGCCAGTGGGCGTAGCGTTCCGCGATGGCAGCCTGTACGCGTCGTCGACTTCCCGCATCGTCCGCCTCGACAACATCGAAGCCCGGCTGGACCACCCGCCGACGCCGGTAGTCGTCACCGACCGGTTTCCAAAGGAAACGACGCATGGCTGGAAGTTCATCGCCTTCGGCCCGGACGGCTATCTCTACGTTCCAGTTGGCGCCCCCTGCAATATCTGCGCGCCGGACGAGAACCGCTACGCCAACATCATGAAGATGAAGCCCGACGGCTCGGACCTGCAGGTGGTGGCGCGCGGCGTGCGCAATTCAGTCGGATTCGACTGGCATCCCGCGACGCACGAACTGTGGTTCACCGACAACGGCCGCGACTACCTCGGCGACGACCAGCCCGACGACGAGCTGAACCGCGTGACACAGGCCGGGCAGCATTTCGGCTATCCGTTCTGCCACGCGGGAAACATCCCCGATCCCGAGTTCGGCAAGCAGCGCGCCTGCTCCGAGTTCGTACCGCCTGTCGCCAAGCTCGGCGCGCATGTCGCGGCGCTGGGCATGCGCTTCTACACCGGCACGCAGTTTCCCGCCGAGTACCGCAACAACATCTTCATTGCCGAGCACGGCAGCTGGAACCGCAGCGAACGGGTCGGCTACCGGATCGTGCGCGTGATCGTGGACGCGCAGGGCAAGGCAGTACGCCAGGAGATCTTCGCGCAAGGCTGGCTGCAGCATGGCAAATTCTGGGGCCGCCCCGTGGACGTGCTGGCCGCGCCGGACGGCTCGCTGCTGGTCAGTGACGACGACGCGGGCGCGATCTACCGCATCCGCTACGCCCCCTAAAGCCCGCCATCGGACCGTCAAAGTACCCCGAAACAATCCGTTACACCGGTAACGCGATTGGCATAGGCGGGCCGATGCCCCATGCGTACCATGAACCCAACTTTGAAACCACAACGCTGCGCGTCAGGATCCTGGGATTCCGCATGTTCACCCGCTCACTCCTGCGCGACTTGGTGGCTGGCATCCTCGCAGCTGCGGGCTTGGTCGGCGCCGTCGCCGCAAGCCATGCACAAGTCACGTTCTGGCCTCGCCCGCACGCCGATGCGCGCACACCGCGCGTCCAGGCGGCGGGGGGCTGGCAAATGGCCAGCGTACGGGCCGAGAGCCGCGACCATGTGCAAGCACAGATCGATCGCATGGAAGCGCGCGCCCGCGCCGATGACCGCCTGAGCGGCCGGCCGAATGCCGCGAATGGCCGCGACGACAACCGTCCGCGCCACCCGGAGCGCACCAGCCAGAGCGACGCCAATCGCAACGACAACCGCCCGCCCGGCGTCGGCCCTGGCTGGCAGGCTCGCGGCCGCGACGGCGGTCGTTAATCTCGTTGGAACTCATCGGCCTGGCTGCTGTCCTTATTTGAGTGCGCGCCCAACGCGCGCACAGGCTGTCGCCCGATACTGCCCCGGTCTGCGCAGCGTACCGCCTGCGCAGACGGCATACCAAACTGACTTGCCTCTGCCCGGCACCTCCTGCAAGGCCGGGAAACCAGCCGGGCGCAGCCTCCACGGCAAATGACCGGCAAACTGCCGGGGCCTGTCATGATCCGCTTGCGGAGCAACCTGGCTGAGCACGCCGGAAATTGTTGCTGCCGATACTTTTCTTGATGCTATTGACGCTTGTGCTGGTTGGCGAGGCCCATATCGGCACCCATATCGGCGAGCACGCAAGCGCCCTTTTCCATAGCGTCCTCCCTTCTGCCAGGCGTTAGCTGCTCCTGCCATCGCACTCCCGTGCCCAGGCTGCCGGGGTGGCGTCGTACAATGTGTCCCGGCTGGCACCCGCTGCCGCCGAGTCCCTTGACCGCTGCCGGTGGCATGCCGCCGGCACCCCTTCGCCACGTTGCCCCCATGCCTGCAGCCAGCCAAGCGTCACAAGCATCCCGACCCACCGCCGTGTCGTCCACGCGGTCCAGATCGAAGCTGCTGACGGTGGCGCTTGCCTTCCTGCTCGGCAGTGTTGGCGCGCACCGGTTCTACCTGGGAGGACTGCGCGACCCGTATGGCTGGCTGCACTTGCTCGCTACGCTGGGAGGTGCCGTGGGTGTTGCCTCCATGGTGACCGAGGCAGGATCGCCTGCGCTGAACTGGACATTCGCCGTGGCCGGCGGCGCATCCGTCATCAGCGCCTTCCTGGCCGCAATCGTCTATGGTCTGCGCCCCGATGACAAATGGGACGCCCGTTTCAATCCAGCGGGCACGCCCACGCGCTCGGGGTGGCCCGTGGTGATCCTGGTGATCCTCTCGCTGCTGATCGGCACCGGGCTGCTGATGGCCGGACTTGCCATCAGCTTCCAGACCTTTTTCGAGTCGCAGGTGGAAGCGGCACGCGCGCTGTCGCAGTAAGCCGCAGCAATCCGCAGTAATCCGATATCCGGCGGCGGACAGCCATGTATTTCGACCTGCTCGATGTCGCCGTCTTTGCGCGCGCGGCACTGCTGGGCAACGTCTCTGCCGCCGCACGCGACCTGCAGCTCTCCACCTCCACCGCCAGTGCGCGCCTGGCACGGCTGGAACAGACCCTTGGCACCCGCCTGCTGCACCGGACCACGCGCCGGTTATCCCTGACCGCCGACGGCGAACGCTTTCTCGAACATGCGCAGCACCTGCTCGCCACGGCCGAAGCCGCCGAGCAGTCAGTTGGCAAGGGCGCGCAACAGCCATACGGCTTGTTGCGCGCGACGGTGCCGGCGTCATTCGGACGACAGCATGTCTCCCCAGCGATCCCGGCTTTCCTCGACGCCTATCCGCAAATCCGCCTCGACCTGCGCCTGAGCGACCAGCTTGTACCGCTGGTCGACGCCGGCATCGACGTGGCCTTGCGCATGGGAGCGCTGCCGGATTCATCGCTGGTGGCCCGCGCGCTGGCCCCGAGCCGGCGCGTGATCTGCGCCGCCCCTGCATATCTTGCCGCGCATGGCACGCCCAAGCACCCGGAGGACCTGCGTGCCCACAACTGCCTGGTGCTTGGCGACCAGTCCGCCTGGCGCTTTGACACGCCACTCGGAGAGTCCGCGGTCACCGTGCAAGGCAATCTGCGCGTGGACAACGGCGAAGTCATTCGCGATGCGCTGGTGGCGGGCATGGGCATCGCGCTCAAGTCCACCTGGGATGTCGGCGCATTGCTGCGCAGTGGCGAACTGGTGACCCTGCTGGATGAGTACCCGGTCCTGCCGGCGGTCTCCATCTGGGCGGTGTACCCGAGCCGCCACCTGATTCCTGCCAAGACGCGCGCCTTTGTCGAATTCTTCGCCGCGCGCTTCGGCAACCCGCCGTACTGGGATCACGCCTGAAACCCCGCCCCTGAAATGCAAGCGGCACCGGCGCCGGTCCGGGACGACCTGCGCCCGACTTGACCGTATGCAAAGCCGGCCCGATGACAGGTTTCCCTTCTGCGCAAATCGCCCATACTGGAAAAACCGCCGGCCTCCGGCGGCAATCAATCCGTCCGGCCGGCTCTCGCACCGACCGTACAAAGGAGCAAGACTGACATGCCTACGTATGAAGAAGGACGCCTGGCGGCCATCGCAGTCAGGCTCGCGCTGTCTTCAGGGCTACCTGCGGCCCGCGCCAGGGCCGCGCTGGAGTTGGCAAGCAGCATGATTGGCGACCAGGAAGCGGCCGCCAGCACTCAGAACAAGGTTCCCTGCGCGCCGTCGGCGCCAGCTGTCCAACTGGGCGGCACACGGAATCGCGAAGTATCGAGCTCGAATCGGTTGTAGCGGTATCCCAGCCGGTCTGCCGCCTTGTAGAAGCGCTGGCGCATCAGATCGGCCCACACCCCTGTTCCGCGCATGCGCGTGGCGAAGCTGGCGTCATAGGCCTTCCCCGCGCGCATTTCGCGCACGCGGTTCATCACCCGCTCGGCACGGTCCGGGAAATGGGCCTGCAGCCACTCCTCGAACAGCGGGCGCACTTCCCATGGCAACCTCAGCACGATGTAGTTGGCATAAACGGCACCAGCTTCGCGCGCAGCTTCCAGCACGCGCTCCAGGTCAGGCTCGGTGATGAACGGAATGACCGGCGCAATACTCACGCCAACCGGAATACCTGCCTCCGACAAGGTGCGGATCGTGCGCAGGCGGCGCGAAGGCGTGGCCGCCCGCGGCTCCAGCGTGCGGGCAATGGCGGCGTCGAGCGTGGTGAGCGTTACGGCCGCCACGGCCAGTCCCTTTGCCGCCATGGGTGCGAGCACGTCGATATCACGCTCGATCAACGAGGACTTCGTGATCAGCGCCACGGGATGGTCGCAAGCCCCCAGTACCTCCAGGATGGCGCGCGTCACGCGATACTCGCGCTCAATCGGCTGGTAGGCGTCGGTGTTGACACCGAGCGCGATCGTCTCGCAACGGTACGACGGACGGCTCAGCGCCTCGCGCAGCCGTTCGGCGGCATTGGTCTTGGCATACAGGCGGGTTTCGAAATCCAGTCCGGGCGACAGGTCCAGGTAGGCGTGCGTGGGCCTTGCAAAGCAATAGATGCAGCCGTGTTCACAGCCCCGGTATGGATTCAGCGAAACATCGAACGGAATATCCGGCGACGCATTGCGCGTGAGGATGGAGCGCGCACGCTCGATGGTGACCTCGGTGCGCAGCGGCGCGAGCGGCTCCGGGTCGACTGGGACAATCGGAATCAGTTTGCGGCTCGCCGCCGTGTCGCCAGCATCTTCGACATCATCGGCGCCGGCGATCTCGTCGGTGCCTGGCGCCGCCCAGCCGTCATCAAACGGCTCGCGCTGGTCCCGTTCGTAGCGGCCCTGGATATTGCTGACCGCGCCGCGCCCCTTGCGCGCCACCGGCGCGCGAACGCCGACCGCGGCGCCAGCGTCTTCGGCGTCGCGTTCGCGGTGCAACGCGCCGTGCGGATCGGGGGCGGAATCCGGCGAACGTCTCATCGTCAGGCTGGCTGCGCCTTCTCCTCCACGGAGATGGCCAGTGTCTCCTTGATCTCTTCCATTACCACATAGCTCTTCGACTGCGCCGCACCCGGCAACTGCAGCAGGATGTCGCCGAGCAGACGCCGGTATTCGCCGATCTCTCGGATGCGCGCCTTGATCAGGTAGTCGAAATCGCCGGAGACCAGGTGGCACTCCAGCACCTCTGGAATCCGCAGGACTTCACGGCGGAACTGCTCGAACATATTGCCCGACTTGTTCCCCAGCGAGATTTCCACGAACACCAGCAGCGCGCTGCCGAGCAGGCCCGGATTGAGCCGCGCGTAGTAGCCCATGATGACACCATCGCGCTCCAGGCGCTTGACCCGCTCGATGCATGGCGTGATGGTCAACCCGACCGCCTCGGCCAGGTCCTTCATCGACATCCTGCCGTCCGCCTGCAGCAGCATCAGAATCTTGCGGTCGAGCCGGTCAAGGGCGCGCACGGGCTGGCGACTCGTTCTCATGACTTATTCCTGTTTTCCTGAGAAATTCGATAACTATGACTGGATTAGTTTAAATAGTATAGAGACAAATCCTTCATTACCCTGACATCCTGGTTAGGAGCCCCCGAAACATGCGCGTTCTCGTACTTGGCAGTGGCGTCATCGGCGTCACCAGTGCGTGGTATCTGGCCAAAGCCGGTCACGAAGTGACCGTTGTCGACCGCGAGGCTGGACCCGCGCTTGGCACCAGCTTTGCCAACGCCGGGCAGATCTCGCCCGGCTACGCGTCGCCATGGGCGGCTCCGGGCGTGCCGCTCAAAGCCATCAAGTGGATGTTCCAGGAACATGCGCCGCTGAGTATTCGCCCGGACGGCACGCTGTTCCAGCTGCAGTGGATGTGGCAGATGCTGCAGAACTGCAGCGCCGAGCGCTACGCCGTCAACAAGGAACGCATGGTGCGGCTGGCCGAATACAGCCGCGATTGCATCCGCGACCTGCGCGCCCAGACCGGCATTGCCTATGAAGGCCGCCAGCAAGGCACGCTGCAAGTCTTCCGCACGCAGGACCAGCTCGACGGCGCCGTCAAGGACATCGCCGTGCTCGAGGAGGCCGGCGTGCCCTACCAGTTGCTTTCGCGCGAGGAACTCGCCGCGAGCGAACCGGCGCTGGCCGCCGTCAGCCACAAGCTGAGCGGCGGCCTGCGCCTCCCCAACGATGAAACCGGCGACTGCCAGCTGTTTACCGGACGGCTGGCGGCCATGGCCGAGATGCTGGGCGTGAAATTCCTGTACAACCGCTCCATCAACAGCCTGATGACCCAGGGCGACGCCGTGACCGGCGCCGTGGTGGATGGCGAGGCGATGAAGGCGGACCTCGTCGTGGTAGCGCTGGGCAGCTGGTCGACCCAGCTGGTCAAGCCGTTCCTGCATGGCATGTCCAACCTGCCGGTCTATCCGCTCAAAGGCTTCTCGATCACGGTCCCGATGACCGATGCCTCGCGCAGCCCGGTGTCGACCGTATTGGACGAAACCTACAAGGTCGCGATCACGCGTTTCGAAGACCGCATCCGCGTCGGCGGCATGGCGCAGATCGTCGGCTATGACCGCTCGCTCGACCCGGCCAAGCGCCGCACGCTGGAACACGTGGTGACGGATCTGTTCCCCGGTGCCGGCGATGTCAGCCAGGCTACGTTCTGGACCGGCCTGCGCCCGATGACGCCGGACGGCACTCCTATCGTCGGTCCGACCCAGGTGCGCGGTCTTTGGCTGAACACCGGCCACGGCACGCTCGGGTGGACCATGGCCTGCGGCTCCGGCAAGCTGCTGTCCGACCTGGTGTCGGGCAAATCGCCAGCGATCCGCGCCGACGACCTGTCGGTCGCGCGCTACCTGAAGCCGCAGCGCCCGCACGGCGTGCCCCGCCCCGCAACGGCCTGACAGCCGGCCGCAACGGCCGACTTAATCGGCATAGGAGGCAGCCATCCGGGCTGCGCCCCTGCCACACCACCCGGCATGCGGGTCCGCACCGGGCGGTTCGAGAGGTTGAGGTTAAGCAAGGCGAGGCATCCCCAGTAGGTCGAAGAAGGCGATATTCAGCACGCGGTTTAGCTCGCCATCGCTGTTGCGCCACCAGCAGCGGCTGTTGGCCGCCACCCGCTGGGCTGTCGCATGCGCAGCCCCCAGCGCCCGCAATTCCCGGTAGATCGTAGTGCCGTAGCGCCAATGCTTGAGTTGGATCGCGCGCAACCGATGACGCATCCATTCGTCCAGCTTTCGCCAGACATGAGGTGTTTGCGCCAGCCGGAAGTAGGCCTTCCAACCCCGTACATATGGCTGCAGCCGCTCCACGACCGCACGTAGACTCCGGCCGCCTGAGCGACCGGTCAGTTCGCGGATGCGTTGTTTGAACGTCAGCAGCGGCTTAACGGCCACCTTGCGCTTGACCACTCCTGCGGCTACCCAGAAGCTGTAGCCGAGGAATTTGCGGCCAAACGCGCTCGCCACCGCGCTCTTTGCCTCGTTGACCTTCAGGCGCAACTTGCCGTACAGCCGCCGCAACAGCGCCATCACCCGCTCGCCCGCCCTCCGACTGCGAACGTACACGTTCGCATCGTCGGCGTAGCGCACGAAGCAATGGCCTCGGCACTCCAACTCCTTGTCCACCTCATCGAGCAGCACGTTGGCCAGCAACGGCGACAGGGGACCGCCCTGCGGCGTGCCCTCGTACCGTTGCAGCACCACCCCGCCATCCATCAGCCCGCTGTTCAGATACGCCCGGACCAGCCGGATGACTCCGGGGTCCTCGATGCGCTTCTGTAGGCGATCAATCAGGATGTCGTGGTTGACTCGGTCAAAAAATTTTTCCAAGTCCACGTCCACCACTATTCGCCGACCCGATTGCACGTACGACTGTGCGGCTAGCACCGCGTCGTGCGCACGCCTGCCGGGACGGAAGCCATAGCTATGCTCGCTGAAGGTAGGGTCCAGAATCGGCTGCAATACCTGCAACAGCGCCTGCTGGATCAACCGATCCGTCACCGTCGCGATACCAAGCTCACGCTCGCCTCCGTCCGGCTTCGGAATCGTTACCCGCCGTACCGGACTGGGCCGGTACGTCCCCTTGAGCAGTTGCTGGCGAATCTCCGGCCACGCCGACACCAGATGGCGAGCGGTCTGATCAATATCCAGACCGTCTACGCCAGCGGCACCCTTGTTGCGTCGGACCCGCCTGAACGCCTGCTTCAGGTTCTCTCGCGTCAGCGCCGCTGCCAGCAGCGCCGACCCTGTGTCCTCCGGTTCGCGTCGCGGGCCGCCGGCTTCGTCACGAGCGAGTTCCCGGCCGGCTTCACCGTCCGTTTCCCTCGCTCGCCCCGCTCGCGCGGGCTTCTGACGCAATGCCTGTTGCATCGACACGGCTTCGAACACTCCCTCTCGTTCGGTCCTTCGTCGGTGGACTCGAGCCTTCCCGGCGCTACCCCCAACTAATATGACCTCTGCTGAGACCCCGCTCCGGCTCGACGCCGTCGCCCTTTCAGGCGCAAGGCGGGGCGTCCCCAGGTAAGAACGCACTCCTTCGCTGCACAACCGCCGGATTTACGCCGCCTCCCCTTGATCACAAGAACTTCGCGGAATTGCGCCCGCTCGTCCTGGTCGGCACCGCCTTCTATCCGGTTCGTGTCCCTCGGCTCGCAGCTTCGCTCCACGCTTCCTCCCCACGCTCGGTCACCCTCACGCAGTTGCGCTTCGCTTCGTTCGCTGTGATCAACTTACGGTGGGACTTGCACCCACAAGAGTGCGCCCATGCTGGGCGCACGCAAAAAGGGCGACCCGACGGGCCGCCCTTTCTGTTTGCCGAAACCGCCAGCTCAGAACTGGTCAGGCGAGACTGCATTCACCGGCGCGGAACCCGCGACGATGGCATCGCGCAGCGCCGACGCCTGCGACAGTACATGCTCCGCGAAGAAATGCGCCGTCGCGATCTTGGCGTCATGGAAGCCAGGATCCTCGGCACGTTTCGCATCCGCGGCCAGCATCGCACGGCCGAGCTGCCAGCCCGAGAACACGATGCCGCACAGCTTCAGGTAAGGCACGCTGCCGGCGAACACCGCGTTCGGGTCCGACTTCGCATTGGCAACGACGAACGCAACCACGGCCTCCAGCGCGGCACGGCCTTTGGCCAGTTGCGCCTGCACGGCCGTGAATGCGGCACCGCCATGCTTGCCCAGCGCGGCTTCCGTTTCCGCGATGCGGGCGCAGATCGCACGCGCCACCGCGCCACCGTCGCGCAAGGTTTTCCGGCCGACGAGGTCGTTCGCCTGGATGGCGGTGGTGCCTTCGTAGATCGGCAGGATACGTGCATCGCGATAGTGTTGGGCCGCACCGGTTTCCTCGATGAAGCCCATGCCGCCGTGCACCTGCACGCCAAGGCTGGTGACATCGATCGACAGCTCCGTGCTCCAGCCCTTGACGATCGGCACGAGGAACTCGTAGATCTCCTGGTTCTGCGCGCGCACGGCTTCGTCCGGGTGGAAGTGGGCCATGTCGCTGTGACTGGCGGCCACGTAGGCCACGGCGCGAGCGCCTTCGGTCAGCGCGCGCATGGTCAGCATGCATGCGCTTGACGTCCGGGTGGTGGATGATGGTCACGGCCTGCCTGGCCGAACCATCGACGGGGCGGCTCTGCACGCGCTCGCGCGCGTAGGACACCGCCTGCTGGTAGGCACGCTCGGACACGGATACCCCTTGCATGCCGACAGCGAACCGGGCGGAGTTCATCATGATGAACATGTACTCCAGGCCGCGATTCTCCTCGCCGACCAGCGTGCCAATGGCACCGCCATGGTCCCCGAACTGCAGCACGGCCGTCGGGCTGGCCTTGATACCGAGCTTGTGTTCGATCGACACGCAATGCACGTCGTTGCGCTCGCCCAGGCTGCCATCGGCATTGACGAGGAACTTCGGCACGACGAAGAGCGAGATGCCCTTCACGCCTTCCGGCGCGTTGGGCGTGCGGGCCAGCACAAGGTGGACGATGTTGTCCGCCATGTCGTGCTCGCCGTAGGTGATGAAGATCTTGGTGCCGAAGATCTTGTAAGTGCCGTCGCCCTGAGGCTCGGCACGCGTGCGCACCGCGGCCAGGTCCGAACCGGCCTGCGGCTCGGTCAGGTTCATCGTGCCGGTCCATTCGCCGGAGATCAGGCGCGGCAGGATGACAGACTTCTGCTCGTCGGAGCCGGCGGTCAACAGTGCCTCGATGGCGCCGTCGGTCAGCAGCGGGCACAGGGCGAATGACAGGTTCGCACTCTGCAGCATCTCGTTGCAGGCAGTGGCAATCAGCTTGGGCAAGCCCTGGCCGCCGAAGTCCTGCGGGTGGACCACGCCCTGCCAGCCGCCCTCGCCGAACTGGCGGAAAGCGTCCTTGAAACCCGGCGTGGTAGTGACCACGCCGTCCTTCCAGCTGCTCGGATCGAGGTCGCCCGTACGGTTGAGCGGCGCCACCACCTGTTCATTGAACTTGGCTGCCTCCTCGAGCACGGCCTGGGCCGTTTCCGGCGTGGCTTCCTCCAGGCCCGGCAACTTGCTCACGGCTTCCAGCCCGGCCAGCTCGTTCATCACGAACAGCATGTCCTTGAGCGGTGCGCGGTAGGTCATCGATGTCTCCAAACGTGTATGAAAAAGCCGTTCGCGGGACGTGCCCGGAACGGCTTGTGCAGCATCTCTACAGGACCGGCCGCACGCGCGGCCGGCGATGCATCAGCCCAGTGCGGCAACCAGCTCCGGCACCACGGTGTTCAGGTCACCAACCAGGCCGTAGTCGGCCACCGAGAAGATCGGGGCTTCGGCGTCCTTGTTGATCGCGACGATCACCTTGGAATCCTTCATGCCGGCCAGGTGCTGGATCGCGCCCGAGATACCGACGGCGATATACAGCTGCGGCGCGACGATCTTGCCGGTCTGGCCGACCTGATAGTCGTTCGGCACGAAGCCGGCGTCCACGGCGGCGCGCGAGGCACCAAGCGCGGCGCCCAGCTTGTCGGCCAGCGGCGTCAGCACCTTGGTGTAGTTCTCGCCCGAACCCACGCCACGGCCACCCGAGACGATGATCTTGGCGGCGGTCAGTTCCGGACGGTCGCTCTTGGCAACTTCGCGCGAAACGAACTGCGACACGCCTGCGTCGGCCACGGCCGGCAGGTTTTCGACGGCAGCCGAGCCACCTTCGGCGGCAGCGGCGTCGAACGCGGTGCCGCGCACGGTGATGACCTTGATCTTGTCCGAGGACTTCACGGTCGCGATGGCGTTGCCGGCGTAGATCGGACGCTCGAACGTGTCCGGGGCGTCGACCTTGGAGATTTCCGAGATCTGCGCCACGTCCAGCTTGGCGGCCACGCGCGGCAGGATGTTCTTGCCGTACGGGGTGGCCGGAGCCAGGATGTGGCTGTAGTCGTTGGCAATGGCCAGCGCCTGCTCGGCCACGTTCTCGGCCAGGCCGTCGCCGAAGTAGGCGGCATCAGCCAGCAGCACCTTCGACACGCCGGCGATCTTCGCGGCGGCAGCGGCAGCGGCGGCGGCGTTGGCGCCAGCCACCAGCACATGGACATCGCCGCCGCATTGGGCAGCTGCCGTCACGGTATTCAGCGTGGCGGCCTTGATCGATTGATTGTCGTGTTCAGCAATGACGAGTGCAGTCATGTTCTATCTCCCCCGCGCTCAGATAACCTTGGCTTCGTTCTTCAGCTTCTGCACCAGCGTCGCGACGTCCGGCACCATCACACCTGCGCTGCGCTTGGCAGGCTCGACCACCTTCACGGTCGACAGGCGCGGCTTGACGTCAACGCCCAGGTCTTCCGGCTTGACGGTATCGAGCGGCTTCTTCTTGGCCTTCATGATGTTCGGAAGCGTGACGTAGCGCGGCTCGTTCAGGCGCAGGTCGGTCGTGACCACGGCCGGCAGCTTCAGCGACAGCGTTTCCAGGCCGCCGTCGACTTCACGTGTCACCGACGCCTTGCCGTCGGCCACCACCACCTTCGAGGCGAAGGTCGCCTGCGGCAGGCCGGCCAGCGCGGCCACCATCTGGCCGGTCTGGTTGGAGTCGTCGTCGATGGCCTGCTTGCCCAGGATCACCAGTTGCGGCTGCTCCTTGTCGATCAGCGCCTTGAGCAGCTTGGCCACGGCCAGCGGCTGCAGGTCTTCGTTCGACTCCACCAGGATGCCGCGGTCGGCACCGATGGCCATGGCGGTGCGCAGGGTTTCCTGGCACTGCGCCACGCCGCACGACACGGCGATGACTTCGGTCACGACACCCGCTTCCTTCAGGCGGACGGCCTCTTCGACGGCGATTTCGTCGAACGGGTTCATGCTCATCTTGACGTTGGCCAGATCCACGCCGGTGCCGTCGGCCTTGACCCGCACCTTGACGTTGTAATCCACCACCCGCTTGACTGCGACGAGTACTTTCATGCGCTCACTCCACTGATAGCTGATAGTCAGAAATTTGTCCGCTCGTCATTATAACCACCGGGTTGGCGGCTCTCATATTTTTCGAACGATCGTACTATTTTATAGGCAAAATTTTGCCGGGCATAGCCCGGCAGGCTTTCTTGCACCCTGGTGATTGTGCCGCCACGCGGGCGGCACGCACATCGTCGAATTGGATGAGATCCTCGACTTACCAGGCCGTGATCACCGAATCCTTGAAGGTAGAAGTGATGTATTGCTTGATTTCCGGCGACTGATAGGCCTTGACCAGCTTGGCGACCCAAGGCTTGTTCCTGTCGGCTTCGCGGATCGCGATCAGGTTCGCGTAGGGGCCCTTGGGGCCTTCCATGGCGATTGCGTCACGTGTGGGCGACAAACCCGCCGACTCGGCGTAGTTGCCGTTGATCGCCGCGGCGTCCAGGTCATCGAGCGAGCGCGGCAGCTGCGCGGCGTCCAGCTCGACGATGCGGATCTTCTTCGGATTCTCGACGATATCCAGCGGCGTCGCCTTCAGGCCGGCATTCGGCTTGAGCTTGATCACGCCCTTGCTTTGCAGCAGCAGCAAACCGCGTCCGCCATTGGTCGGATCGTTCGGCACGCCGACGCGCGCGCCCGGCTTGAGCTGATCGAGCGACTTGATCTTCTTGGAATACACTCCCATCGGGAACGTCACCGTGAAGGCGATATGCGTGAACTTGTAGCCTCGGTCCTTCATCTGGGCTTCCAGGTACGGCAAGTGCTGGTAGCTGTTGGCGTCCAGGTCGCCGGCGGCCAGCGCGGCGTTGGGCTGCACGTAGTCGCTGAACTCCACCACCTGGATGTTCAGGCCCTCCTTGGCCGCGACCTTCTTGACCTGCTCCATGATCTGCGCGTGCGGGCCGCCGGTGACGCCGATCTTGATCGGCTTTTCCTGGGCCATTGCGCCAGTGGCCAGCGTGGCGCCGAGCGCGGCGCCGAGAATCCATTGCAGCAGGTTGCGACGTTGCATGTCTTGTCTTCCTTTTCTGGTAGCCGGCTGGCCGCGTGTGCGGCACAGCCTCGTTAGTTGCCGGTGAACCGAATTCCGTCAGGATCAGCGGTGGCTGATGCGCCGGACCAGCCAGTCGCCAAAGCTCTGCACGGCCTGCACGAAGATGATCAGGATCACCACCACCGCCACCATCACCTCGGTGATGTAGCGCTGATAGCCATAGCGGATGCCCAGGTCGCCCAGGCCGCCACCGCCGATCGCGCCCGCCATGGCCGAATAGCCCACCAGGCTCACGAAGGTGATGGTCAGGCCGGCCACGATGCCAGGCATCGCCTCGGGCAGCAGCACCTTCCAGACGATCTGGCCGGTGGTGGCGCCCATCGACTGCGCCGCCTCGACCAGGCCTTTGTCGACCTCGCGCAGCGCGCTTTCCACCAGGCGCGCGATGAACGGGATCGCCGCAATGGTCAGTGGCACGATGGCCGCCGTGGTGCCGATCGACGAACCCACGATGACGCGCGTGAACGGAATCACCACCACCAGCAGGATGATGAACGGAATCGAACGCACCGCATTGACGACCACGCCGATGGTGCGGTTGAACAGCGGGTGCGACAGCACGCCGCCACGATTGGTCAGGTGCAGCAGCACGCCCAGCGGCACGCCCAGCAGCGAGCCGACCACGCCCGAGATCGCCACCATCAGCAGCGTTTCATTGAACGATGTGAGGAACAGGTCAAACATTTCAGACCACATGTTCGATCTCCTCCACCACCACGCCTTGTTGCTGCAGGTATTCCATTGCCGCCTTCACGTCGGCCAGTTCGCCAGTCGCCATGATCGCCAGCGAGCCGAAGGCCTGGCCCTGGATCTCATCGATATGGCCATGCAGGATGTTGAAATCGAGCCCATGGCGGCGAATCGCCTGGGCCAGCACCGGCTGGTCCACGCCCTCGCCGGTAAAGGCAAGGCGGTAGACGTGGTCGCGCCCGTTGCCAAGGCGGCTTTCCACGCGCTTGAGCACGCTCTCGGGCAGCTCCTGCGCGATCACGTCGCCGATCATGGCGCGCGTGACTTCATGCTGCGGACGCAGGAACACGTCGATCACGCGCCCTGCTTCCACCACGCGGCCGGCTTCGAGCACGGCGACGCGATCGCAGACCTGTTTGATCACCTCCATCTGGTGCGTGATCATCACGATGGTCAGGCCCAGTTCACGGTTGATCTGCTTGAGCAGGTCAAGGATCGAGCGCGTGGTCTCCGGGTCCAGCGCGGAGGTCGCCTCGTCCGACAGCAGCACCTTGGGCTTGCTGGCGAGCGCGCGCGCAATGCCCACGCGCTGCTTCTGGCCGCCGGAGATCTGCGCCGGATAGCGGTCCTTCAACGCCGACAGCCCGACCAGGTCCAGCAGCGGCAGCACGGTGTCCTCGATTTCCGACTTCGACTTGCCTGCCAGCTCCAGCGGCAACGCCACGTTGTCATACACGGTGCGCGACGACAGCAGGTTGAAGTGCTGGAAGATCATGCCGATGTCGCGGCGCGCCAGGCGCAGCGCGCCATTGTCCAGCGCGGTCAGGTCCTGCCCGGCGACGATCACGCGGCCGCTGCTGGGCCGGTTGAGCAGGTTGATGGCGCGCACCAGCGTGCTCTTGCCGGCGCCGCTGCGGCCGATGATGCCGAAGACCTCGCCCGCCCCGATGGACAGGCTGACGTCCCGCAAAGCATGCACTTCACCCGACCCGCCGGGGAAACGCTGCGAGAGTCCTTGCAGTTCGATCATGAAAAGTGACCAAAAGAAAACGGCAACAGGCGAGAAAGTCTCCAGCGCTGTTGCCGCACGTTATTTTTTATGAAGCGGGCATTTTAAGCGATCCGCTTCATACCTTTAACGAATTTTTATCGATTCCCTTATGCGATCCCGGCATATAGGGCACCGAAATATGCCTCATGGAGCACGCCAGCTGGGTGAGCGCTTTTCAATGAAGGCCTGAACGCCTTCCAGCGCCGAATCCTCCATCATGTTGCAGGCCATGGTCTGTCCAGCCAGCTGGTAGGCCGCCTCAATGCCCATTTCGAGCTGCCGGTAGAACAGCCCCTTGCCCGCCGCCACGGCCGCCGCCGGCTTGGCACTGATGCTGGCGGCCAGGCGTGCCACTTCCTCATCCAGCTGCGCCAGGGGCACCACACGATTGATCAGGCCTCGGGCGCAAGCGGTGGCAGCGTCGATCATGTCGCCAGTCAGCAGCATCTCCATGGCCTGCTTGCGCGACAGGTTGCGCGACAGGGCCACGCCCGGTGTGGAACAGAACAAGCCGAGATTGACGCCCGAGACGGCAAAGCGCGCATCGTCGGCGGCCACTGCCAGGTCGCACATGGCCACCAACTGGCAACCCGCCGCGGTCGCGATGCCATGCACCCGCGCAATGACCGGCTGCGGCATCTTCTGGATGGCCATCATCATGCGCGTGCAGCGGTCGAACAGGCGCCGGTAGTAGTCGTGCGACGGTTCGGCGCGCATTTCGCGCAGATCGTGGCCGGAGCAGAAGGCCTTGCCCGCGCCGGCCAGCACCACCACTCGCACACTGTCGTCCGCGGCCAACCGGGAGAAGGCGGCGGCCAGTTCGTCCAGCAGGCGTTCGGACAGCGCGTTGAACGCCTCCGGGCGATTCATGGTCAGGCGCGCCACGCCGGCGGCGTCGCGCGATTCGGTCAGCAGCGGCGCGCTCGTGCGCGGATCGGTGTCGGCCATGCCCGCATCCCTCCTTATCGTTCCAGCAACACTTTCAGGTGCGCCAGCACGCTGCGCCCCAGCGCGCTCAGGTTGTAGCCGCCCTCCAGGCAGCTGACGATGCGTCCGTTCGCATGGGCGCGCGCCAGATCGACGAGCTGGCCGGTGATCCAGGCATAGTCCTGCTCGACCAGGCCCATCTGGCCGAGGTCATCCTCGCGGTGTGCGTCGAAGCCGGCCGAGATGAACAGCATCTGCGGACGGAATTCGTTCAGGCGCGGCAGCCAGATGGTCTCGACCACCTCGCGCACGGCCAGTCCGTTGGTGTAGGCCGGCAGCGGGATGTTCGCCATATTGGTGGCGATGTGTTCGGTGCCGCTGTACGGATAGAACGGGTGCTGGAAGAAGCTGCACATCAGCACGCGCTCGTCGCCGCGGAACGCCGCCTCGGTGCCGTTGCCGTGGTGGACGTCGAAATCGACGATGGCCACGCGCTCCAGGCCATGGGCCTCCAGCGCATGGCGCGCCGCGACGGCTACGTTGTTGAAGAAGCAGAAGCCCATGGCGCGGTCGGGTTCGGCATGGTGTCCGGGCGGACGCACGCAGCAGAATGCGTTTTCCACCTCGCCGGCCATGACGGCGTCGGTGGCCGCCACCGCCGCGCCCGCCGCCAGCTTCGCGGCAGCCAGCGTATGCGGGTTCATCGACGTGTCGGGGTCAATCGGATAGTAGCCGCTGGCCGGGCTGGCGCGCTCGAGCGAATCGACATAGTCGGCTCCGTGCACGCGCTCGATCTGCTCGCGGGTCGCGGGAGTCGCCTCGCGGCGTTCGAGCAGGCCGTCCATGCCGTGGGAAATCAGGTGATCCTCGATCGCCTGCAGCCGTTCCGGGCACTCGGGATGGAAATGACCCATCTCATGCAGCAGGAACTCCGGATGCGTGTAATAGCCCGTCGGCATGTCTTATCTTCGCTTTTTTGTCTCCAAACGTTACGTTAGCACAGGACAAGGCTGCCCAGCGCCGCGCCAGGCCTGTCGCAGCGCCGCATTCGCAGCGGAATGGCGGAGTGCCATCCGCTATACTCGCTGCGACTTGCTAAGGACACCATGACCGACACCCAGCGTTCATTGCGCCGCCCGTTGCTGGGCGCCGCGCTATCCGCTGCCGCACTGGGACTCTGCGGCCTCTCCCCGAGCCTTCTCGCCGCCGGCAAGCGCCGCGTGAGCGTACGGGAAGAAGAAATCGAACCCGGGCGCTATCGCGACAACGCTCAGACGCGAGCCTTCATCGACGAAATGGTGAGCCGCCACGGCTTCGACCGCGGCACGCTGGAAGGCTGGTTCGGGCAGGCCGTCTATTCCGCCACCGTGGCGCGACTGATCCTGCCGCCGGCCACGCCAGGCCGCAAAAGCTGGCGCGCCTACCGCTCGCGCTTCATCGAGCCGATCCGCATCAATGCTGGCGTGCGCTTCTGGCAGGAGAACCGCGATACGCTGCGCCGCGCCGAGGCCGAGTTCGGCGTGCCCGCCTCCGTCATCGTCGGCATCATCGGCGTCGAGACGATCTATGGGCGTGACATGGGCACGTTCCGCGTGATCGACTCGCTCTCGACACTGGCCTTCGACTACCCGACCACGCCCAACCGCGACGCCAGGACAACGCTCTTCCGCAACCAGCTTGCGGACTATCTGCTGTGGTGCCGCGACACCCACACCGACGTCTTTTCCGTGCTGGGGTCCTACGCCGGCGCCATCGGCATCCCGCAGTTCATGCCGACCAGCCTGCGCGAATATGCGATCGACTACGACGGCAACGGACGCATCGACCTGCGCAACAGCCCCGCCGACGCCATCGGCAGCGTTGGCCGCTTTCTCCAGTTGCACGGCTGGGAGGCCAACCGGCCCGTGGTCTGGCGGCTGGCCGCGGATGAAGGCAGCCGCGGCATCGCAGCCGCGGCCGCGGACGGCGAACCGTGGCCGACGCGGACACTGAACCAGCTGACCAAGGCCGGCCTCAGGCTCGATGAGCCCGTCGACCTGGCGCGTGAAGGCGAAACCGGTGTCCTCGTGGTCGACCTGCCTACGCCCGACCAGCCTACCGAGTACATGATCGGCCTGCGCAATTTCTATGTGCTGACCCGCTACAACCGCAGCTTTTTCTACGCGCTGGCGGTGTACCAGCTGGGCGAGGCCGTCAAGGCAGCAATGGGCTGAGGCCCAGCCATCACGACGCAAATTGCGGCCTGCCGGCCTCTTGCTGGCAGGCCAATTTATTAGGCGCGCGAATTGTGCGCCAAAAGCCACGGCAATTTCCGGACCAACCGGTGCCCTCCCTTACAATAGCGGCCTGACGCCACGCGACTTCCCGCGAGCCATTCGTGACCCAACCCCAGACCCTGATTCCCGCAGATTTGCTGAAGCAGTCAAAGAAAATACTGTTTATCGCCCACCTCGCCCTGGGCGACTTCACCTATCTGCAAAACTTCTTCAAAGCCTTCGCGCAGGCAAACCCGCACCTGGAGATCCATCTGTGGGTCGATGAAGTGCGCCGCACCAGCGACGCCAAGGCCTGGGAATACCTCCGCAAGTACTCGCTCTACGACTGGGTCGCAGCGTGCCCGTTCTTCAGCAAGGTCTATACGCGCACCTACAGCCCGGAACTCTACGAAGCATCCATTCGCGAAGCGCAGCAGGAGCACTACCCGATCGTGGTGTCGCTCGCGACACTGCGCCCGCACCAGTACGCGAACCTCGCGCGCGCGATCAGCCCCGACGGTTTCGTGGTCGGCATGACGCGGCAGGTCCGTTTCTATCAGCCGCACCACCTGCTTGCCTACCGCAAGCTCGATGCATCGATTCCGCCGTACAAGGTCGACCGGGCCGCGCCGCAGCATATCAGCGACGTGTACGCCCACTGGTTCCGACAGCTCAGCGGACTGGAAGTCAGCGCTGCGGAGCGCTTTCCGTTTGTCGATATTCCCGCGCCATGGCAGCAGTATGCGCAGGACACGCTGGCGGCCTGGGGATTCGTTCCGCGCCAGGGAAAGCTCGTCTTCATCAATCCGTACGCCAAAACCAAGAAGCGCTGCTGGACGCTGGATCAGGTCGCCGCGCTGATCCAGGGCATGCAGCAGCTGCCACGCTGGCGCGACAGCTGCTTCATTGTCAATGCCGTGCCGCAGGAACTGGCGCATGCCCGGGAGGTCATCAGCGGATACGGTCTGGCGCGCACCGAGCTGTTCAGCGCCGAAGACAATTTCTTCCAGTTGCCGGCCGTCCTGGCGCAATGCGATCTGATCATTTCGGTGGAAACCGCCGTGATGCACCTGGCCAATGCCGTGCATGTGCCGGTCATTGCGCTGATGCGCCAGAAGAACCCGGAATGGGTGCCGATCGACCGCGACAACAGCACGGTCATCACCGCCGCAAACCGACGTGACTGGGTCAAGGCCGTCACCGTCGAACAAGTCATGAAGGCCATGCCATGAACCTGACCTCGCCCACCAGCCCCGCGCCCGCTCCGTTGACGGGCACCAACGGCAAGCCGTCGTTCCACATCGCCTTTTGCGTCGATGACAACTACTTCCGACCGATGGGCGCGACCATCGCTTCGATCATCGACAACAACCCGGGGCAGCACTTCACATTCCATGTACTGACGTTCTCGGCATTGGAAGAGAACCAGCGTCGCCTGAAGCAACTGGAGGCGATGTACCCGGTCAGCACGCAGCTGCATTTGCTCGACCTGTCGTCGTTCACGCAGTTCTCGCATTTCCTCGGGCACTCGCACTATTCACTGTCGATTTTCACGCGGCTGGTGATTCCGGAAGTGCTGCGCGGCCAGACGGAGCGCGTGCTGTACCTGGACGCGGACATCCTGTGTGTCGGCCGCCTCGATGAGCTGGTCGACATGGACATCAGCAACGATATCGCCGTCGTCGTGCCTGACGCCCCAGTCACGCTGCGCCGCCGCGTTGCCGCACTGGGCCTGGCGCGCGCGGAGTACTTCAACGGCGGTGTGCTGTTCATGAATATCGAGAAGTGGCTGGCCGAGAATATCACGCCGCAAACCCTGGAAGCCCTGCTCGATACCAGCACCGACATGCGCTTCAACGACCAGGACGCGCTAAATAAAGTGCTCAATGGCCGCGCGCGGTACATATCGCCTCGCTGGAACTACCTGTACGACCTGATCCACGACCTGAACGTCAACAGCTTCGCGATGCGTCCGGTCGGCAAGGCCGTCTTCATCCATTTCGCGGGCTCGGTCAAACCATGGGCCGACTGGAGCGGGCATGAGGCCCGGGCAATGTTCCGCAAGTATCTGGCATTGTCACCGTGGCACGACATGCCGCTCGATCCGGAGCCGAGGAACACCAAGGAAATGCGCATGCATTCGCGCTTCATGTTCCGCCAGGGCAAGCCGGTGGAAAGCCTGAAGTGGTATTTGCGGTATTTGCGCAAGCGGGCGCGACGGTAATGCCCGGATGGCATGACACCACCCTGCTCTCACATCGAAGATAAATGGCAATTCGAAGCAAACACATACTGGTCAGCCGCACCGACAATATCGGCGACATAGTACTGACTTTGCCTATGGTCGCTCGACTGAGGCAACTGAATCCGACTGCAAAGATCAGCTTCCTGTGTCGCGCCTATGCAGCGCCGCTGGTTCGCCTCTGCACCGACATCAATGAAGTCGTCGAATTGGAAGACATCGCCAATGACCCCGTCGGCTACCTGAAGAAGTCGGGCATCGATACCGTCATCCTGGCCCAGCCTGACCGCAAGCTGGCACTGGCGGCCTTTCGCGCCGGGATCAGGCACCGAATCGGCAATGCGCGCCAGAAGCTCTACCTGCTGTTCTACTGCAACCGGCGAGTGCGCTTCAGCAAGAGCACCACGCAAGAACACGAGGCGCAGATCAATTTCCGCTTTCTGAGCCCGTATGGCAGCCGCGACATCCCCTCTCTCGAGCAAATTCCCGGCCTGTACCACTTTGATATCCCGGTGGACAGGGCAATTGCGGAGATGCAGGGCCGCTATACGTTCAATCTCGTTCTCCACACCAAGTCCAACGGCCATGGCCGGGAATGGCCGATCGAGCATTACGCAACGCTCGCCAGGATGCAGTCAGGCAGAGAGGACGTCCATCTCTGGCTGACAGGCAGTGCAAAGGAAGGAGAGTGGCTGAAGGCCAATGGCAGCGCACTGCTGGAACAGCCAAATGTTACGAACCTTTGTGGCACGCAGACGCTGGACCAGCTAACGGCATTCATCCGTCAAGCGGATGGCCTGATTGCGAGCGGCACAGGCCCACTGCACCTGTCGGCCGCGATCGGGCAACGTACGCTGGGGCTGTTTCCGCCCACGCGTCCGATGCACCCGGGCCGGTGGGCGGCGCTTGGGAACAGGGCTCAGAATCTGGTGCGGGAGAAGAGCTGCACGGATTGCGAAAAGCTCGAAACCATAACCTGCGACTGCATGGTTCAACTCAGCCCACAGTCCGTCTTTGACATTGTCCAGGGCTGGATCCGGGACAAATCGGCGACCTAGGCTCACGCCTTGCCTTGATATGCAGCGACTGGCAAGCCAGTCGGCTGCATGCCTCGACGCGCGGAAGCATGATGATGCCGCCCGTCAGGCGGGAAATACCCCGGTGGACAGATACCGGTCCCCCCGGTCGCAGACGATGAAAACGATCGTCGCGTTTTCCACTTCCTCGGCAACGCGCATGGCCACGCACAGGGCGCCGGCGGCCGAGATACCTGAAAAAATGCCCTCCTCGCTCGCCATGCGGCGCGCCATGTGTTCCGCATCGGCCTGGCTGACAGGCTCGGTACGGTCCACATACTTCGGGTCGTAGATCTTCGGCAGGTAGGCTTCCGGCCATTTGCGGATGCCGGGAATCCGCGAGCCTTCCGCCGGTTGCGCACCGATGATCTCGATGGCAGGGTTCTGCTCTTTCAGGTAACGCGAGACACCGGTAATGGTACCGGTCGTGCCCATGGCCGAAACGAAATGTGTGATCCGGCCTTCGGTATCGCGCCAGATCTCCGGCCCGGTCGTTTCGTAGTGGGCCAGTGGATTGTCCGGATTGGCGAACTGGTCCAGGATAACGCCCTTACCGTCACGTTCCATGGCATCCGCCAGGTCGCGCGCGTACTCCATGCCCCCCTTCACCGGAGTCAGGATAATCTCGGCGCCATAGGCGGCCATGCTCTGGCGACGCTCCAGGCTGAGGTCTTCCGGCATGATCAGCACCATCTTGTAGCCGCGGATTGCCGCAGCCATGGCAAGCGCGATACCGGTGTTACCGGAAGTGGCTTCGATCAGCGTGTCGCCGGGCTTGATGCGGCCGCGCGACTCCGCGCGGGCGATCATTGACACCGCCGGGCGGTCCTTGACCGACCCGGCCGGGTTGTTGCCCTCAAGCTTGCCTAGAATGACGTTGCCGCGTGCGTCGTTGGCGGCACCGGGAATGCGCTGCAGTCTGACCAGCGGCGTATTGCCGATGGTATCTTCAATTGTCTTGTAGGCCATGGTGCGGAGTGGAAATGTCCCGCACATTGTAAATCAGGCCCCCGCCGCGCGCCGGAGGCGGCCGGTCAGGCCCACTCCCGGTGTGGCCGCGCTGGCTTACGCCTCCTTGTTGCCCCCGCCCAGCAGGTGGTAAAGCAGGATGCAGCCAAACGTTGCAGTCCCGATACCACCCAGCGTCATGCCACCAAGCTTCAGCGTCAGGTCGCCCGCGGCGACAGTCAAGGTGGCGCCCACCGTGATGAGGTTGCGCGAACTGGAGAAGTCCACGTGATTCTGGACCCAGATACGGCCAGCCGTGGCGGCAATCAGGCCGAACACCACAATGGTCAGTCCGCCGATGACCGGGCCCGGGATGGTCAAGATCAGCGCACCGAACTTTGGTGAGAATCCGAGCAGGATGGCCACCGCGGCCGCGACAACAAAGATCAGCGTCGAATAGATCCTGGTAACGGCCATCACCCCCATGTTCTCGGCATACGTGGTGACGCCGGTGCCGCCGCCGCTGGCCGACAGCATGGTCGCGACGCCGTCGCCAATAAAGGCGCGGCCGATGTATGGGTCAAGGTTGCGCCCCGTCATCACCCCAATGGCCTTGATGTGCCCCAGGTTCTCTGCCACCAGCACAATTGCCACCGGCGCGATCAGCAGCATGGCGCCGGCCTCGAATACCGGCGAAGTGAACGACGGCAGGCCAAACCAGCTCGCCGCCGCCACGCCAGAAAAATCGATCGGCTTGCCGAGACCCATCTGATTCGCGCCGGCATAGTAGAACAGGTAGCCGAACAGGCCACCAATCAGCACCGGAAGGCGCCCGACCATTCCTGGCGCGCGGACTGCCACCAGCCCGACTGCCAGCACGGTCAAAAGGCCTAGCCAGGTGTCAAACGACGAGCTACTCACGGCCTTTACCGCCACCGGGGCGAGGTTCAGACCGATGGCCGCGACGATCGCACCGGTGACCACTGGCGGCATCAGCCGTTCGACCCAGCCATAGCCGACCGCTTGCACCACAAGGCCAATCACCGTGTACAGCGCACCCGCGGCAATGATGCCGCCCAAGGCTACCGGGATATTGGCATTGGGCCCGCTTCCGGCGTACCCCGTGGCCGCGATCACGACAGCGATGAACGCGAAGCTGGAACCGAGATAGCTGGGCACCCGGCCGCGCACGCACAGGAAGAAGATCAGCGTGCCGATGCCGGAGAAGAGGATGGCGATATTCGGATTGAAGCCCATCAGGATCGGCGCGATCGCCGTGGAACCGAACATCGCCACCACGTGCTGAATGCCGGCGAGCAGCGTCTGCCCCGCAGGCAGGCGCTCATCCGGACCGATGACCCCTTCCGTCTTCAATCGCCACTTCGGCAGGAACCCTGTGTCCTCGCCATTCGTCATTGTTATGCTCCCTGTTGTTCTGCCTGACTCTCCTTGCCCCCGGGAAAGGGCGAGGCCTGGCCTGGCTTTTAAGATCGTGCGCGGCCGACGGAATGACCGTGGCTGTTGCGGGCTGCCGCATGATACTCCGCCGCTGTCGGCAAGCGAAGAACCGTGCGTCTGACAAGCACGAGCCATACCAGTGGCACAACATGGAACCTGGTTGCCTGGACTGGATGGAGCAGGACCATGGCGCCGCGGTGCCCCCCTGCACCGGCGGCGCCATGCCATGTCAGCGCTTGGCGGGTCGAGTGGCAGCGGCAGCGCCGGCCGGAGCTGCCGCCGGCGCAGCCTTGGCACCGATCGTCAAGCCAGCCTCCTGCATGCGCGCCACCGATTTGGTTCCGACGCCGCTGACGCGCTCGGCCAGATCCGTCGCACTCTTGTAGGGCCCGTGCTTGGTGCGCTCGTCAATGATGTTCTTGGCGGTTGCAGGTCCGATGCCCTTCACCGAAGTCAGGGCCGATGCGTCGGCCGTGTTGACATCGACCGTGGCCATCGCGGCCCCGGTGAACGACATCCAGACCACTGCAGCCAGGCAGCCGCGCCTGAGCATTGTCTTGAACATTGGTGAGTTCCTTTTCCGTTTGCGTTGCCTTGCCGGAATTGGCAAGGTGCGCTCAGGATAGGACCGGCCGCGTGCGCCGGCGCACGCCGAAACAAACGTTCACGTGCCTTGCACGAGGATGTTTCCGAACGCGACGACGCCGCCGGGCGCCTTCAACGACAGCGATCGAGCAACCACTGGCAGTAGCGCGCCACACCTTCTTCCATGGAAACAAAGGGCGTGGCATAGCCCGCGGCGCGCAGGCGCGACAGATCCGATTGCGTGAAGCTCTGATACCGGCCACGCAGTGCGTCGGGGAAGCGGATGTACTCCAGCAGCCCTTCCTGCACCAGTTCGTCGATCGCCAGCGGTGGCTTGCCCTCCGCCTCACGCAGCGTATTGACCACGACGCAAGCCACATCGTTAAACGAACGCGCTTGGCCCGTACCCACGTTGAAGATGCCGGATCGGCGTGGATGGTCGAGGAAGAACAGGTTGATCCTGACGACATCCTCGATCGCGACAAAATCGTGGCTCTGGCAACCCGCTCCATGGCCAGCATGTTCGCCGAACAGCTTCACCGTACCCTCGGCACGGAATTGTTCGAATTGCTGCCAGATGATCGAGGCCATGCGATTCTTGTGCGCCTCGCCCGGGCCATACACGTTGAAATAGCGCAGGCCGACCACCTGCGACAGGGCGCCCTCCAGCCGCTCGCGCACGACCTGGTCGAACAGGAACTTCGAGTAGCCGTAGATGCTCAGCGGCCGCTCGCATTCACGCGCTTCGCGAAATGCCTGTGACTCCCCGTAGACTGCCGCCGACGATGCATAGATGAACTGCGAGTCCTGCGCCAGGCAGGACTCCATCAGCACCTTGCTGTAGCGGTAGTTGTTCGCCATCAGGTAGCGCCCGTCCTGCTCCATCGTGTCGGTGCAGGCCCCGAGATGAAACACCGCGCGGACCCTGCCGAACTCCCCGCGCTCGAAGCGGGACAGGAAGTCGTCCTTGTCGAGGTAGTCGCGAATCTCGCAATCCACCAGGTTGTGGAATTTGTCAGGGCGCTGGAGATTGTCGACCGCGACAACCTGGTCCTCGCCACGCGCGTTCAGTCCCTTGACAAGGTTGCTGCCGATGAATCCCGCAGCGCCGGTGACGATGATGGTCATGATCGGTCCGACAGAGAGTTCAACAGGGGCACCGGAAATCGTACGCGTTCAGCCAGCCGAGCCGAACAGCTCCGGATAGCTGACGACAGCGGTACCCAGCTTGCCCACCACGATGCCGCCCGCGCGGTTGGCGAACTGCACGGCCTGCTTCAGCGACACCCCCGCCGCCAGCATGGTCGCCAGCGTGGCGATCACGGTATCGCCGGCACCTGATACATCATAGACTTCGCGCGCCTGTGCCGAGACATGCAGGACCTCGGCTTCCGTGTACAGGGTCATGCCCTCTTCCGAACGGGTCAGGAGCAAGGCCTCGAGCTGCAGGTCGCGACGCAGGTTCTGGGCACGCGCGGTGAGGTCCTGTTCGCTTTTCCAGGCCCCGACGACGCGGCGGATCTCGGCACGGTTAGGCGTGATCAGCGTGGCACCACGGTAGCGCGAATAGTCGTCGCCCTTGGGATCGACCAGGACCATCCGGCCCGCCGCGCGGCCGGCCTCGACCATGCGGCCGACGTGCGTCAGGCCCCCCTTGCCATAGTCGGACAGCACCAGCACCTCGTACTGGTTCAGGAGCTCCTGGAAACCATCGAGCACGCCCAGCAGCACTTCATGTGTGGGCGGATTCTCGAAGTCCACGCGCAACAGCTGCTGCTGGTGGGCCAGCACGCGCAGCTTGATCGTCGTGTTGACGCTGGCATCGCGGTGCAGGTACGGCTGGACCTTGCATGCTGACAGCAACGATTCGATGGTGCGGCCTGGCTCGTCTTCGCCTACAACGCCAAGCATGCCGACCTGCGCACCCAGCGCGGCCGAGTTGCGGGCCACGTTGGCTGCGCCGCCCAGGCGTTCATCGCTGCGTTTGATCTGGACGACCGGAACCGGCGCCTCCGGCGAAATACGCTCGACGTCACCAAACCAGTAGCGGTCCAGCATCATGTCGCCGACCACCAGGATGCGCGCCTGGCGGATCTGATCCTGCGAAATTTGATTCATAGCCATAGTTCCTCCGGCATACCGATCCTACTGGGACACGGCCGCCTGCCGATGCGTTCAGCGCTTCGCGCCCGAACGCCCGATCGCATGGTATTCGATACCGGTCTGCGCCATGGCCTCCGGCTCGTACAGATTCCGGCCATCGAAGATCACCGGCGTCTTCAGGCGCCGCTTGATCTGCTCGAAATCCGGGCTGCGGAAGACCTTCCACTCCGTCACGATCACGAGCGCGTCGGCACCATCCAGCGTTTCCATCTGGCCCGTGTGGAAGCTGATCCTGTCGATACCGCCAGGGATGTCTGCGAGATCCGCCTCCAGCGCGCGCCTGGCCTCGTCCATGGACACCGGGTCATGCGTGCGCAGCGTCGCGCCGCGCGAAATCAGTTCACGCGCGAGCACGCGTGAAGGCGCTTCGCGCATGTCGTCGGTATTGGGCTTGAAGGCCAGGCCCCAGAGCGCAAAGGTGCGCCCGCTGAGGTCATCGCCGAAACGGCGTACCACCTTGTCGCCCAGCACCTGCTTCTGGGCCCCGTTGACGGCTTCGACAGCCTCCAGCACGCGCATCGGCTTGCCATACTCCTCCGCCGTGCGCATGAGTGCCTGCACGTCTTTCGGGAAACAGGACCCGCCATAGCCGGCACCCGCATACAGGAAGCTGTAGCCGATACGCGGATCCGATCCGATGCCCATGCGTACCAGCTCGATATCGGCACCGACCTCGTCGGCGAGGTTGGCCAGCTCGTTCATAAACGAGATGCGCGTGGCCAGCATGGAGTTGGCCGCGTACTTGGTGAACTCGGCCGAGCGCACATCCATGTAGAAGGTGCGCTCATGGTTGCGGTTGAACGGCGCATAGAGCTGGCGCATGGTGGCCTGGGCATGGCGCCCGGCAGCGTCCGCGCTGCAACCCAGTACGATGCGGTCAGGGCGCATGAAATCTTCCACCGCGGCGCCTTCCTTCAGGAACTCCGGGTTCGACACCACGGAATACTGCAGGTCCTCCAGGCCGCGCGCGGCAAGTTCCTCGCGAATCACTGCCGTGACGCGATCGCCCGTGCCCACCGGCACGGTGGACTTGTCCACCACGACCTTGAAGCCAGTCATGTAGCGGCCAATGCTGCGTGCCGCGGCGAGCACATATTTCAGGTCGGCGGAGCCGTCTTCATCGGGCGGCGTTCCTACTGCGATGAACTGCACATCCGCGTGCTCGATGCTGGCCGCCACGTCGGTCGAGAACGTCAGACGTCCGGCCGCGCGATTGCGCTGGATGATCTCCTGCAAGCCTGGCTCGTAGATCGGCACGCCGCCGGCGTTGAGCAAGGCAATCTTCTTTTCATCGACGTCGAGGCAGAACACATCGTTGCCGAGCTCGGCCAGGCACGCGCCGGTGACAAGGCCAACATAGCCACTGCCAATAATGGTGACTTTCATAGCATGTACATGAAATAGATTCGCACGGTGGCCCGGTCAGCCTAGCGCTTCCGAGCGCCGGGGCGCATAGGTCTCCCAGCGGTTGCAGCCGGGACACTGCCAGTAGAAAAGCCGCGCGCGAAAGCCGCATTCGCGGCAGGTGTAGCGGGCCAGATTGCGCGTACGCAACTGCAGCAGATCACGGATCGCTGTAATTTCCTTTGCCTTGTCGCTGTCACCGGACTCATCGACGGCCAGGCCTTCGCCGCCGTTGCCGGCGACTGCGGCGGCAGGCGCCATGTCGGCAGCCTGGGCCTCGAAATACTTGGTCAGCGCAAGCAGCGTCGGCTGGCGGCGCAGTTGCTCGCGCATGAGTCGTGTCGCTGCTTCAGGTCCGTTCTGCTCCAGCTCGGTCTTGAATGCGACATCGAGCAGCTCGGGCGCGAGACTGCCCTTCAGCAGGCCGCGCAGCCAGTCGAGCGCGGCACCTTGCTCACCGAGCCCGGCATAGGCTTTCACCACGCGCTCGGCCACCAGCGGAAGAAAGGAGGCATCCTGTCGCTCGATGGCCAGCCAGTGGCCGAGCGCGGCACGGGCATCGCCAGCGGCGGCGGCCACGTCGCCGAGGAGGATCGGTGCGCGAACATTGGCGGGATTCTCTTCCATGGCCTGGCGCAACCACTTGACGGCATCTTCCGGGCGCTTGCGTTGCAGCGCATCCTGCGCGAGTTCGCAACAGAACTGGGCAATTTGCAGACGATGGTCCGTCTTGTCGAGCGCCTGCAGTTCGCGTGCGGCATCGATGGCTTTCTGCCACTCCTTCTCCACCTCGTAAAGCTCGAGCAGCACGCGCTTGGCCGAGGCCGCATACGGGCCGGACATCAGCCGTCGCAACGATTCTTCGGCCCGGTCGAGCAGGCCGGCGCGCAGGAAGTCCTGCCCCAGCTCATACAGCGCATGCTCGCGCTCGGGCTCCGGCAGGTCCGGGCGCGTGGCCAGGTTCTGGTGTACGCGAATCGCACGCTCGGTTTCGCCGCGGCGTCGGAACAGCGCGCCCAGCGCGAAGTGGAGCTCGGTGGTCTCGGGATCCAGCCTGGCCACTTCGACGAACGCATCGATGGCCTGGTCCGGCTGTTCATTGAGCAGGAAATTGAGGCCCTTGAAATACGAGCGCGGCAAGGCGCCCTGCTCGCTGATGAGCTGGCGCACATCCATGCGCGCCGCCATCCATCCGAGGCCAAAGACAAGTGGCAGCGCCAGCAGCCACCAGGTTTCAAACATCATGGATCAGACTTTCGGGCCAACTACGTTGTAAGGAGCGCTCTTTCCGTCACGTTCCGTGTCGGCAGATGTCGGCTGGCGGCCGGCATCGCCGAGCGCACGGCGCAGCCGCGCCACCTCCATGCGCTGGCGCATCAGGCCTGGTGCAATCGCAGCCAGGGCCGCAATTGCGCCCAGGACAAAGGCTACGAAGAGGATCAGGATCAGTGGTGCGCGCCAGACGGCGTCAAAGAAAAGCTGCAGCGAAGCGTCCGCGGTATTGCGCAGCGCCAGCACGAACAGCAGCGCAAACAGGACGATGCGGATAATCCAGGCGACGAGTTTCATGCAGTAAGGGCAGGCGTGGCGTTGCGGGAGCGCACATGCGCATCGCTGGCGTGCGGCAGACCCCGGCATTGTAGCGGAATCACTTCCAGCAAACGAAAACGGCAAGCCCGCACCAATACCCCAAATGAAAAAAGCGCCCCGAGCGGAGCGCCTTTTTCCATTCTCGACAACACAGTGCCGGCTGCCGGTCGGCATCAGGAGCGGGCCAGATTCAGCCCGCTTCCCTCATGCAGCACCGTCGAACTGCCCGGCGCAGCGCCCTGGGGGCCTTTGCCGGACGGCGTACCGGTCAGGTGTCCGTTACCTCCAGCGCCCGGAGGCGGCGTCAGGCTCCGGTCCACCCGTTCGCGCAACTCCTTGCCCGCCTTGAAGTGCGGCACCCGTTTCTCGGGCACCAGCACTCGCTCGCCGGACTTGGGGTTGCGCCCAACGCGCGGCGGACGCCGGTTCAGACCAAAACTGCCGAATCCGCGAATTTCGATGCGATGGCCATCGGCCAGCGCATCGGACATCGCGTCGAGTATCGTTTTCACTGAGATGTCCGCGTCCCGCAGCAGCAACTGCGGAAAGCGGGCAGCCAGTTTTTCGACGAGCTCCGACTTGGTCATGGGCGTTCGCGCGGGCGTCAGGGCCTGCGATTACTGGTTGTCCTGGCCGAGCTTGGCCTTCAGCAGAGCGCCCAGGTTGGTCGTGCCAGCAGTGCTGGTGTCGGCCTGGAACTTCTGCATCGCTTCCTGCTGCTCGGCGCTGTCCTTGGCCTTGATCGACAGGTTGATGTTGCGCGACTTGCGGTCGACGTTCACCACCAGGGCGGTGATCTGCTCGCCTTCCTTCAGCACGTTGCGCGCATCTTCCACGCGGTCAGCGGAGATTTCCGATGCACGCAGGTAGCCTTCCACGTCGTCGGCCAGCTGGACCACGGCGCCCTTGGCGTCAACGGCCTTGATGGTGCCGGTAACGATCGAGCCCTTGTCGTTGGCCGAGATGAAGTTGTTGAACGGATCGCCCGACAGCTGCTTGATGCCCAGCGAGATGCGTTCCTTGTCGACGTCGATGCCCAGGACCACGGCTTCGACTTCGTCGCCCTTCTTGTACTTGCGCACGGCTTCTTCGCCGGTCTCTTGCCACGACAGGTCGGACAGGTGCACCAGGCCGTCGATGCCGCCAGGCAGGCCGATGAACACGCCGAAGTCGGTGATCGACTTGATCTGGCCGCTCAGCTTGTCGCCCTTCTTGTGGTTGCGCGAGAAATCGTCCCACGGATTGGCCTTGCACTGCTTCATGCCCAGGCTGATACGACGCTTGTCTTCGTCGATATCCAGGACCATGACTTCCACTTCGTCGCCCAGCTGGACAACCTTCGACGGAGCCACGTTCTTGTTGGTCCAGTCCATTTCGGACACGTGCACCAGGCCTTCGATGCCGGCTTCGATCTCGACGAACGCGCCGTAGTCGGTCAGGTTGGTCACCTTGCCGAACAGGCGGGTGCCTTGCGGGTAGCGGCGCGAGATGCCGACCCACGGATCTTCGCCCAGCTGCTTCACGCCCAGCGAAACGCGGTTCTTTTCCTGGTCGAACTTGAGGATCTTGGCGGTGATTTCCTGGCCAACCGACAGCACTTCGCTCGGGTGGCGGACACGGCGCCAGGCCAGGTCGGTGATGTGCAGCAGGCCGTCGATGCCGCCCAGGTCAACGAACGCACCGTAGTCGGTGATGTTCTTGACGATACCGTTGACGATGGCGCCTTCCTTCAGGGTTTCCATCAGCTTCTGGCGCTCTTCGCCCAGCGTGGCTTCGACCACGGCGCGGCGCGACAGCACAACGTTGTTGCGCTTGCGGTCCAGCTTGATGACCTTGAATTCCAGGGTCTTGCCTTCGTACGGGGTGGTGTCCTTGATCGGACGCACGTCAACCAGCGAGCCCGGCAGGAACGCGCGGATGCCGTTGACCATGACCGTCAGGCCGCCCTTGACCTTGCCGGTCACGGTACCCGAGATGATTTCGCCGTCTTCCAGCGCCTTCTCGAGGTTCAGCCACGATGCCAGGCGCTTGGCCTTGTCGCGGGAAAGAATGGTGTCGCCATAGCCGTTCTCGAGTGCATCGATGGCCACGGAGACGTAGTCGCCGGCCTGCACTTCGAGTTCGCCCTGGTCGTTCAGGAACTCCTCCACCGGCACAAATGCCTCGGACTTGAGGCCGGCATTGACGACCACGAAATTGTGGTCGATGCGCACGACTTCAGCGGAGATCACTTCGCCAGCCTTCATATTGGAGCGGGCGATCGATTCCTCGAACAGTGCGGCAAAGGATTCGTTGGTTTGCAGGTCGGACATAAACGTAAGGTTCCATCCGCGGTACACCGGCCGGCGCGACCATCGCGCTCAGTCTGCCATGTGCAGCGGGGTCAGGTTAAACACTGCCGGCCATGCCTCTGGGCGGGCCGACACCTTGGTGCGGGCAGCGCCCGCCGCTTCGATACGCCTGACGAAGTCAGTATTTGCGCACAGCGGCGAACCACTCCAGCACCTGCGCCACTGCCTGATCCACCGTCATGTCGGAGGTATCGAGCAGGTTCGCATCCTCGGCGGGACGCAGCGGCGCGGCGGCACGGTTTCGATCCCGCGCGTCGCGCGCCTCAAGGTCACGCAAAAGGTCTTCAATACTAGCAGAAATTCCCTTATCAATCAATTGTTTATAGCGCCTGCGAGCGCGCGCCTCAACACTTGCCGTCAGGAATACCTTGAGCTGGGCGTCAGGGAAGATCACCGTGCCCATATCGCGGCCGTCCGCGACCAGTCCGGGCAGCTTGCGGAAATCGCGCTGCAGCTTGGTCAGCGCATCACGTACCGGCTGGTGCACGGCGATGGCCGAGGCACGGTTGCCGATGGCTTCGGCGCGGATCGCGAGGCTCACTTCCTCGCCGGACATCCAGACCCGGTCCGGGCCGAACTTCACATCGAGGCGCGACGCGGTTCTTGCAAGGGCATCGACATCGGCGATATCCACGCCCTCGCGGTCGCTCGCAAGCGCCACCAGGCGGTATAGCGCACCGCTGTCGAGCAGGTGGTAGCCGACCGCATCGGCCACCTTGTGCGCCACAGTGCCTTTACCGGAGGCGGTTGGACCGTCAATAGTGATGACGTGAACGATAGTCATTGCTGATGATGCCGACAGAAAACTTTGATTTGAAATTCAATTGAGAATCATTATCATTTGATTCATCATCCTGCGACGCTGCATCCAGCCCCTTCCCGTTACTTCCCTGATTTGTTTGCGAGGCAATCTACCATGGCCAAGACCCTGACGTTCGGCATCCTGCACCTCGGCATCGCCTTCAGCGTGACCTACGCGCTGACCGGCAGCCTGGCTGTCAGCGGCGCGGTCACATTCATCGAGCCCGCCATCAATACTGTGGCGCACTACTTCTTCGATCGCTACTGGGACCAACGGGAGCGCCGGCATGCACCGGCGCAGGCGGACGGCGCGGCGCTCAGCTCGTAATGCCGCCAAACACCGTGAAGTAGTCCGGGAACGTCTTGGCCACGCAGGCCGGGTCATTGATCCGGATCGGCAGCGGACCGAACGCGGCCAGAGAGAAACACATCGCCATGCGATGGTCATCATAGGTGCCAATGCCATCGGCCGGCGTCTGCCACTGCGCGGGCGGCGCCACCTTGAGGTAGTCCGCCCCCTCCTCCACCTGCGCACCGAGCTTGCGCAACTCGGTCGCCATCGCCGAGATACGGTCGGTTTCCTTGACGCGCCAGCTGGCAATATTGGTCAGCGTCGTCGTGCCTTCGGCGAACAGCGCGGCCACCGCGAGCGTCATGGCGGCATCGGGAATATGGTTGCAATCGAGTTCGATGCCGTGCAGCCGTCCGTCATCGCGTTCGGTGCCGCGCACCTCGATCCAGTTGTCGCCGGCCATCACATTGGCGCCCATCCGGTTGAGCGCCTCGGCAAAGCGCACGTCCCCCTGGATGCTCGCCATGCCCACGCCCTCCACGCGCACCGGACCACCGCCGATAGCACCGGCCGCGAGGAAATAGGACGCCGACGAAGCATCGCCCTCGACAAAGATCTCGCCCGGCGACCGGTAGACCGCCCCGGCCGGCACGATGAACCGCTCCCAGCCTTGCCGTTCCACATCGATGCCAAAGCGCGCGAGCAGGTTGAGCGTGATCTCGATATACGGCTTGGAGATCAGCTCGCCGACCACTTCGATCTCGATCCTGCCGCTGGCCGCCTGCGCCATGGGCAAGGTCATCAGCAACGCCGTCAGGAACTGGCTCGACACGTCGCCGCGCACGCGGATCGGCGCGTCGATGCGGATCTGCGCGGGACGGATATGCAAGGGCGGATAGCCTTCATTACCGAGGTAGCCGATGTCCGCGCCGACCTGGCGCAGGCCATCGACGAGGTCTCCGATGGGCCGCTCATGCATGCGCGGCACGCCCGACAGCTTGTAGTCGCCGCCCTGCAGCGCGAGCGCAGCAGTCAGCGGACGGATCGCGGTGCCCGCGTTGCCCATGAACAGTTCCGCCGCCTTGACCGGAAAATTGCCGCCCGAGCCGGTGACGATATAGTCGCCACTTTCCTGGCGCCACGCCACGCCGAGCGTTTTCAGCGCCTGCAGCATGACGCGGGTGTCGTCGGAGTCGAGCAGGTCGCGCACGCGCGTCTCGCCGCCGGCCAGCGCGGCCAGCAACAGCACGCGGTTGGAGATGCTCTTCGAGCCGGGCAGACGGACCGTGCCCGCGGCGCGGGTAAGGGGGGCAAGCGTCAGGTGTTCCATGGTATTCACACTAGGGCGCGGCTCACGGCCGCGCCAATTCAGGGTTCAGTATTGGCCGCGGCCGCTCGGTCCGCGCCCCATTGCAGGCGGGTCTTGCTCGCACGCGAAAAAATGCGCTCCAGCGCAGCGCCGTCGCCCTTCTCGATCTGCGTCCTGAGGTGCGCCAGCACCGACTGGTAGGTGTTCAGTTCGCGCAGCAGCGCCTCGCGGTTGGCGACACAGATATCGCGCCACATTTCCGGCGACGATGCCGCAATGCGCGTGAAGTCACGGAAGCCGCCACCGGCGAAGGCAAGCTTGAGCGCCGCGTCCTCGGCGTTGCCGACCTGCGCAACCAGCGCGTAGGACAGCACGTGCGGCAAATGGCTGACCGCGGCGAACACCGCATCGTGCTGCACGGCGGACATGACGTGGCACTCGGCACCGGCGCTTTCCCACATCGCGCGCACCGCGGCCACGTCGGCACGCGAGTTCTCCTGCAGCGGGCACAGCACGGTCTTCTTGCCGACATAGAGGTCGGCCAGCGCAGCCTCGACGCCATTGAGTTCGCGGCCCGCGATCGGGTGGGCCGGAACGAACTGGGCCACCTTGTCGCCAAGCGCCGTCTTGGCCGCCATGATCACGTCGGACTTGGTGCTGCCGGCATCCGTCACGATGGTGCCCGGCCCCAGGTGCGGCTCCAGCGCATGCAGCAGCGCGAAATTCTGTGCCACCGGCGCGCACAGCACGACCAGGCTGGCGTCGCGCACGGCGTCTTCCAGCGAAGCGGCTTCGTCGATGACACCAAGGTCAAGCGCCTTCTGCAGCGATGCCGGCGACCGGCCCACGCCAACCACCGTGCCGACTACGCCCGCGCGCTTGAGCGCGAGCGCGAGCGAACCGCCAATCAGGCCGACACCGACAATCACAATACGGGAAAAATGCAGAGCGCTCACAATCTCAGCCCTCGGGGGCGGGCAATACAGGGAATTCGAAAACAGGGATGCATGGTGCTCGCGCGGCTCACTTGAGCGCGCATTCCAGTGCCGCGATGAACGCGGCATTCTCGTCGGGCAAGCCGATCGTGACACGCAGCCAGCGCGGCAAGCCGTAGTTGCCCACGGGGCGGACAATCACGCCCTGCCTGAGCAGCGCCAGGTTGACGCGTGCACCGGCGTCATCGTCATCGCCAACGCGCACCAGCACGAAGTTGCCGGACGATGGTACCGACTCGAGCCCGAGGCGTGAGAAGGCGTCGATGAGCTGAGCCTTGCCCGCGCGGTTCAGCTCGGCACTGCGCTGCAGGAACGCCGTGTCGCCAAGCGCGGCGACAGCCGCGGCCTGCGCCGCGCTGTTGACATTAAACGGCTGGCGAACACGGTTCAGCAGATCGGTCAGCTCCGGCTGCGCCACGGCATAGCCGATGCGCAGGCCTGCCAGCCCGTATGCCTTGGAAAAGGTGCGCGACACCAGCAGGTTCGGATAGCGGCGCACCCACGCCACCGAATCATATTGCTGGTCGTCGTCGAGGTATTCGTTGTAAGCCTCGTCCAGCACCACGGCCACGTGAGCGGGCACCTTGGCCAGGAGCGCCTCCAGTGCCGCCGCGGGCGCGAAAGTCCCGGTCGGATTGTTCGGGTTGGCGATGAATACCAGGCGGGTATCGGGCGCGATCGCGGCGGCCATCGCTTCGAGGTCATGGCCATAGTCGCGAGCCTTCACCTCGATCGCACGCGCGCCGATTTCCTGGGTGGCCAGGGCATAGACCGCAAACGAGTATTCGGCGTACACCACCGACTGCCCCGGCGTGACCAGCGCATGCGCGGCCAGTTCAAGGATGTCGTTGCTGCCGTTGCCCAGCGTGAGCCAGTCCTGCGGTACACCGAGCTTTGCGGCAAGCGCCGCCTTCAGTTCAAAGCCGTTCGAGTCGGGATAGCGCCCCAGTTCGGCAATCGCCGCGGCCACCGCGTGCCTGGCGGACTCCGGCATGCCCAGCGGGTTCTCGTTCGACGCGAGCTTGACGATGCTTGCCTCCTCGAGACCGAACTCGCGCACGACCTCGGAAATCGGCTTGCCCGCCACGTAGGGCGAGATTGCCCTGACGTAATCCGGGCCGAACAGTACCTTGCCGCCCTGCTTGCCTTGCTCTGCCATCTCGTCTCCTTGCCGTCGCATCCGTGCGTACGCTTGCTCTTACTTGCTGGACGGGTACGACCCCAGCACCTTCAGGTAGGCGGCATTGCGCCGCAGCGTCTCGATCGCACGCGCGACCGCGGGCTCATGCTGGTGGCCTTCGACATCGACGTAGAAGTAGTACTCCCAGGCGCCGCTGCGCGCCGGGCGCGACTCGAAGCGGCACATCGACACGCCGTTCTCTGCCAGCGGGGCCAGCAACTGGTAGACCGCGCCCGCCTTGTTTGGCACCGACAGGATCATCGAGGTCTGGTCGCTGCCCGACGGCTCGGTCTCGTACCGGCCGATCACGGCAAAACGCGTGCGGTTGTGCGGATCGTCCTGGATATGCGGGCGAATGATATGCAGGTGATAGCGATTGGCCGCCGATTCACCGGCAATGGCCGCGACCGTCGGGTCTTCGCTCGCCATGCGCGCGGCCTCGGCATTGCTCGATACGGCCTGCCGCTCAAGGTGCGGATAGTTCGCGGTGAGCCAGTGCTGGCACTGCGCCAGCGCCTGCGCATGCGCGCGCACCACCTTGACGCCCTTCATGTCAGGCGACGAGGCCATCAGGTTATGGTGCACCTTCAGCGCAATCTCGCCGCTGATCTTCAGCGAGGTCTGCAGGAACAGGTCAAGCGTGCGCGACACCGCGCCCTCGGTCGAGTTCTCCACCGGAACCACGCCGTACTCGACGGTGCCCGCCTCCACGGCACGGAACACCTCGTCGATGCTAGGGCATGGCACCCCGCTCACTTCATGACCAAAGTGGGCGTAGAGGGCCTGTTCGGAGAATGTGCCAGCCGGACCGAGAAAAGCAATTTCGAGCGGCTTTTCCAGTCCACGGCAGGCCGACATCACCTCACGCCAGATCGACGCAACGCTCTCGCCTAGCAGCGGCCCCGGATTGGCGGCCTGCACCTTGCGAATCACCTGCAGCTCGCGCTCCGGGCGAAACACCGGGGCACCGTACTTCTTCTTCACTTCGCCGACATCGAGTGCAAGCTGCGCGCGCCGGTTCAGCATGGCCAGCAGTTCGCGGTCCACCTTATCGATCTGCTCGCGCAGGGGGGCCAGTTCAGCGCCGAGGGCGCGCTCCGCCTCGCTCGGGGAAGCACCGTTCTGCTGCGTCTCCTCGCGCGCGGTGTTGTTGTCTTCGCTTGTCATTTGCAGGAACCCGTTGGGCCGCTCCGCGCAGGAGGGCCTGAGAATGAAACGATGCCGCGTGCGTCTGGCGCGCGGCGGGCCGACGCGGCGCCGTCAGGCAGCGGCGCGTTCGAACTCGCGCATGAAGTCGATCAGCGCATATACGCCTTCGATCGGCATCGCGTTGTAGATGCTGGCGCGCATGCCGCCCACGGACTTGTGGCCCTTGAGCTGCAGCAGACCGTTGGCGCGGGCCTGCTGCAGGAATGCCTCGTTGCGGCTTTCGTCAGCGAGGAAGAACGGCACGTTCATGCGCGAACGGCAATGCGGATCGATCTCGTTGCGATAAAAATCGCTCTGGTCGAGGAAATCGTACAACGCCTTTGCCTTGGCAATATTGCGCTGTTCAATGGCCGGTACACCGCCCTGACGCTTGAGCCACTTGAACACGAGGCCCGCAATGTAGATGGCGTAGGTCGGCGGCGTGTTGTACATGGAGTCATGCTCCGCCACCAGGCGCCAGTTGAATGCCGACGGGCATAGCGGATGGGCGTGGCCAAGCAAGTCCTCGCGCACGATCACGATGGTCACGCCGGCGGGGCCGATATTCTTCTGCGCGCCGCCATACATGACCTGCACGCGCGACCAGTCGACCGGGCGCGATAGGATGTGGCTCGATGCGTCCGCCACCACGATGCGCCCCTGGTCCTGCCCAATGTCTGGAATTTCGTGAAACTCCACGCCACCGATGGTTTCATTGGTGCAGAGGTGCACGTAAGCCGCGTCATCTGACAGCTTCCAGCCGGCTACTGGGGGAACATTGGTGAACTTCCTGTCAGCGCTCGATGCGGCAATATTGACTTCGCCATAGCGCCGGGTTTCCTGTTCGGTCTTGACCGACCACGCCCCGGTCACCACGAAATCCGCCTTCGGGCGCTCTGCATCGCGCAGACGCATCAGGTTCAGCGGCACGATCGCGTTCTCGCCGATGGCGCCGCCTTGCAGGAACAGGATGCGGAAGTTCTTGGGGATGTGCAGCAGTTCGCGCAGGTCCGCCACGGCTTCCGCCAGAATCCCTTCGAACTCCTTGCTGCGATGGCTCATTTCCATGACCGACATGCCCTTCCCGTGCCATGACAGCATTTCCTCGGCAGCCTGTTGCAGCACTTCGGCAGGCAGTGCCGCCGGACCGGGCGAGAAGTTGAAGACACGTTCGGCCAATGCGCGCTGCATGCCAGCGAGAGCAGGAGTCTGTGGATCGTTCATGGACTGGAAAAGAAAAATGGCTGCCGGTGTAACCCAAGCAGCCATTATCCCTCAAACCCGCATCCCGTTGGGCGATGCGGGGCGGGCGCCGGACCAGCGCCCTGCCCGCCCAGCGATTACTTCGCGGCAGCCGAGATTTCCTTTTCGGCGGCATCGCGCATCGACTTGCCGACTTGCGGACCATACTTCTGCATCATCGAACCCCAGATCTCCTGGGTCGCCTTGCCTTGGTTGGCCATGAACTTCTGGCCGGTCGGCGACTTCAGGAACGTGGTCAGGTCCTTGATTTCCTGGGTGCTGTAGTACTTGCCGAAGGCGTCATAGTGAGCCTGGATGGCGTCCTTGCGGAAGCCGTCGGTGTTGAACGCCGTACCGGCGCCATCCACCATGCGCTGCACCGCGCCGTTCTTCTTCAGCTTCTCGACGGCGGCCTGCTTCTGCTTGTCGCTCAGCGTCTTGTTCTCGACCAGTACCTGTTCCAGCACAAGCGGAGCTTCCTGCTTGGCGCCTTGCTGCCAGTTGTCGGCCTGGCCCTTCACAGCCTGGTCGGCCTGCATGACGGAAAGCAGTTCCTTGATGGCTGCCGTCTTGTCCGCGTCCTGGGCATGGGCATGTTGCGCCACCATAAACGTCGGAACGAAAGCAGCCAGAACAGCGATACGTCGATAGGTCTTGAGCATTAATGACTCCCTGGAAAATATGTCCGTTTTAGTCCGGCCCGCCGTCTGGCGAGTTCCGGCCGGTGTCCTATTGTTGCAACAACTTACGAATTGGCATCGGTATCAGCGTCGTCGGCCTCTTCCGCCTCTTCCGAGCCGGAACCGTTATCGGCATCGCTTTCCACGATGCGCTGCAGGCCCGAGAGCTTGGTACCTTCGTCGACGTTGATCAGCGTGACGCCCTGCGTGGCACGCCCCATTTCACGGATCTCGGCCACACGCGTACGGATCAGAACGCCACCCGTAGTGATCAGCATGATTTCATCTTCGGGCGAAACAAGTGCAGCGGCTACCACACGGCCATTGCGCTCGCTCGTTTGGATCGCAATCATGCCCTTGGTGCCGCGCCCGTGTCGAGTGTACTCGGCGATGGGGGTGCGCTTGCCGTAGCCGTTCTCCGTGGCGGTCAGCACGCTGCCAGGCGAAGCCGCTTCGGCCTGCTCGGCGGTCTCGGCGGTTTCGGCCGGGGCCACGAGCATGGCGATCACCGCCTGCCCGTCGTCGAGGTTCATGCCGCGCACGCCGCGCGCCTGACGGCCCATCGGGCGCACATCGTTCTCGTCGAAACGCACGGCCTTGCCGGCGTCCGAGAACAGCATCACGTCGTGCTGGCCGTCTGTGACCGCCGCGCCGATGAGGTAATCACCCTCATCCAGATCCACGGCGATGATGCCGGCCTTGCGCGGATTGGAGAACTCCGTCAGCGCTGTCTTCTTGACCGTGCCACGGGCCGTGGCCATAAAGATGAAGTGCTCTGCATCGAACTGGCGCACCGGCAGGATGACGTTGATCTTCTCGCCATCAGACAGCGGGAACATATTGACGATCGGCCGGCCGCGCGAGTTGCGTGACCCCTGCGGCACCTCATAGACCTTCAGCCAATACAGACGGCCCCGGTTCGAGAAGCACAGGATGTAGTCGTGGGTATTGGCAACGAACAGCGTGTCGATCCAGTCGTCTTCCTTGGTGGCCGTCGCCTGCTTGCCACGTCCGCCGCGCTTCTGCGCGCGATACTCGGAGATCGGCTGGCTCTTCATATAGCCACTGTGGGACAGCGTGACCACCATGTCTTGCGGGGTGATCAGGTCCTCGGTATCCAGTTCAGTCGCGTTCAGCTCGATCTGTGAGCGGCGCTCATCGCCGAATTCTGCGCGGATGGCAGTCAGTTCGTCGGAGATGATGGTGGTAATGCGTTCCGGGCGCGCCAGGATATCAAGCAGATCAGCGATGATCGCCATCACTTCGCGGTATTCCTGGACGATCTTGTCCTGCTCCAGACCGGTGAGGCGTTGCAGCCGCATTTGCAGAATTTCCTGCGCCTGCGAGTCCGAGAGCCGGTACAGACCGTCGGCCTGCATGCCGAACACGGCCGGCAAGCCGTCCGGACGATACGATGCCCGGCCACCCGGAGTATCGGTTTCTGCACGCGCCAGCATCTCGCGGACGAGCCCGGAATCCCAGGACTTCGTCATCAATTCCTGTTTCGCAATCGGTGGCGTCGGCGCCGCCTTGATGATGGCGATGAACTCGTCGATATTGGCCAGGGCGACCGCAAGACCTTCCAGCACATGGCCGCGCTCGCGCGCCTTGCGCAGCTCGAACACCGTGCGCCGGGTGACCACTTCCCGACGGTGCGCCAGGAAGTACTCCAGCATCTGCTTCAGGTTCAGCAAGCGCGGCTGGCGATCGACCAGGGCCACCATGTTCATGCCGAAGGTGTCCTGAAGCTGGGTGTTCTTATATAGGTTGTTGAGGACGACCTCGGGCACTTCGTTGCGCTTGAGTTCGATCACCACACGCATGCCGGACTTGTCCGACTCGTCGCGGATGTCCGAAATGCCCTCGACCTTCTTGTCGGTGACCAGTTCGGCGATCCGCTCGAGCAGCGTGCGCTTATTCACCTGGTACGGCAGCTCGTCGACGATGATGGCCTGGCGCTGACCACGATCGATGTCCTCGAAGTGCGTGCGGGCACGCATGACGACGCGGCCACGCCCCGTACGGTAGCCTTCGCGCACGCCCTGGATGCCGTAGATAATGCCGGCAGTCGGGAAATCGGGCGCGGGAATCAATTCAATCAGCTCATCTATCGTAGCCTGCGGATTGCGCAGCAGGTGAAGACAGCCGTCGACGATTTCATTCAGGTTATGCGGCGGGATATTGGTGGCCATGCCGACCGCAATACCCGACGAACCATTGATAAGCAAATTCGGAATTCGCGCCGGGAGAATAGCGGGCTCTTTTTCCGAACCGTCATAGTTCGGATCGAAATCGACAGTTTCCTTGTCGATGTCGTGCAGCATCTCGTGGGCGATTTTCGAGAGGCGGATTTCTGTATAACGCATTGCTGCTGCGTTATCCCCATCCACCGAACCGAAATTCCCCTGGCCGTCGACCAGCATGTAGCGCAGCGAGAAATCCTGCGCCATGCGGACGATCGTATCGTATACAGCAGTGTCGCCGTGCGGGTGATACTTACCAATCACATCACCCACGATACGGGCCGATTTCTTGTAGGCCCGGTTCCAGTCGTTGTTGAGCTCATGCATCGCATAGAGCACGCGCCTGTGCACCGGCTTCAAGCCATCTCGTACATCGGGAAGCGCCCGGCCCACGATCACGCTCATTGCGTAATCCAGATACGAGCGGCGCATTTCCTCTTCGAGGGAGACCGGAAGGGTTTCTTTTGCGAATGGATCCATTGCGGCGTGGTTTATGCGGCGGGTTTAAGCGAAAGGAGGCCCATGTTTTCCGCCCCTATGCGCGAGGCATCCGGCGGCTGGCCAACGTGCCATTCTAACATGCGCGCGGACCCGCCTCCGCCCCCCTCCCCCGGGCCCGTTCGGACCTCCGCCGCGCTTGGATCGAAACCCGCAAAGCCTGATGCCACAAGGCTTTGCGGGTAATTCAAGGACCATGTTGCACAAACACCACAGGCCCCAAAACCCATTGATTGAATCGAATATATTTACTTCTTAGGAAACGAGCCTTGTGGCACAATTCCCCAGCGAAGAGCCAGACATTGTTCGAAGTGGAGCATACACCACATCGAGAATGTTATACTCCGAAGAATGTATGACTTGTTTTCGTCCATTTGCTCGCAGTAACCCTGCGGTGATCTCATCCTGAGAGGAGAAATATGAAAAAATTTGCCAAGCTCGCGCTCGTTGCAGCTACCGCAGTAATGGCTGCATCCGCTCAAGCCCAGTCCGTCCCCTATGAAAAGAAGGCCGTGAATGACAACTGGGGCAACGGTACGAGCGAGTACGTGTGGAAGAATGGCACGAACGAGCTCTGCTGGCGCGACAGCTCCTGGACCCCGGCTACCGCCAACGCCCTGTGCGACGGCGCCCTGGCCCCGGCCGCTGCTCCGGCACCGGCACCGGCACCGGTTGCTCCGCCGGTCGTCTCCAGCGAGAAGGTCACTTTCGCAGCTGACACCCTGTTCGACTTCGACAAGGCCGTCCTGAAGCCGGAAGGCAAGGCGAAGCTGGACGATCTGGTGTCGAAGCTGCAAGGCATCACCCTGGAAGTCATCATCGCCGTTGGCCACACCGACTCGTTCGGTTCGGACAAGTACAACGATCGCCTGTCGATCCGTCGTGCTGAATCGGTCAAGGCTTACCTGGTGAGCAAGGGCGTTGAAGCCAACCGCGTGTACACCGAAGGCAAGGGCAAGCGTCAGCTGAAGGTCGATGCGAAGTCGTGCAAGGGCACCCGCAAGGCACAGATCGCCTGCCAGCAGCCGAACCGTCGCGTGGAAGTCGAAGTGGTCGGCACCCGCAGCGCACGTTAATCGGATCCTTTCCGATGCAGAAAAGCCCAGCGCAAGCTGGGCTTTTTTTTTGGTACAGTTGGCCAGACCCCCTTCCCATCCGCCGGCTCAGGCACATTGCCCATCGCCGGCTCCGAACACCATGACGTCGCCTACGCAAGCCTTGCCGCCCTCCGCGGGCAACTCCGCCGGCCGGAACGCCGATCCCAAGGAAATCGATAAATTCAGCGAGCTGGCTCACCGCTGGTGGGATCCGAACAGCGAGTTCAAGCCACTGCATGACTTGAACCCGTTGCGCCTGGGCTGGATTGACGGCATTGCCGGGCTGGCCGGCAAGAAAGTAGTCGACATCGGCTGTGGCGGCGGCATCCTGTCCGAGAGCATGGCCCGGCTAGGCGCCCAGGTGCGCGGCATTGACCTGTCAAGCAAGGCCTTGCGCGTGGCCGACCTGCACAGTCTGGAATCCGGTGTTGCGATCAACTACGAGGAGATCGCCGCTGAAGCGCTGGCCGCTCGCGAACCGGGCAGCGTTGATGTCGTGACTTGCATGGAAATGCTCGAACATGTGCCCGACCCCGCGTCCATCGTCCAGGCCTGCGCCACCCTGGTTCGTCCCGGCGGCCATGTCTTCGTGTCCACCATCAATCGCAACCTGAAGGCCTACCTGATGGCCATCGTGGGCGCCGAGTACATTTTGCAGATGCTGCCGCGCGGTACGCACGACTATGAAAAGTTCATCACGCCTTCCGAACTCGCGCGCTTTGCCCGCAATGCCGGACTGGACCTCATCGAGGTATGCGGCATGAGCTACAACCCGCTCTCCCAGGTTTATTCGCTGGGCCGCGACACGGACGTGAACTACATGATGGCCTTCCGCCGGGTGGTCGAATGACGGCGGGGATCGACGCTGTATTTTTCGATCTGGACGGCACGCTGGCCGATACCGCACCAGACCTGGCCGCCGCGGCCAATCGCCTGGTGGTCGAGCATGGACGTTCGCCGGTCGCCTACGAAAAGCTGCGGCCGGTTGCATCGCACGGCGCGCGCGGACTGCTCGGCGCAGCGTTCGGCAAGCAACCCGACGACCCTGACTTCCCCGCTCTGCGCGACCTGTTTCTCGATTACTACGAAGCCGACATTGCCGTGCATACGCGTCTGTTCGACGGCATGTCCGACGTGCTGGAATCGCTGGAGGCCGCCGGCATCCGCTGGGGCATCGTCACCAACAAGATTGCGCGATTCACGGTGCCGCTCGTGGCTGCCATCGGGCTCGCGCCAAGGGCCTCCGCCGTTGTCAGCGGTGACACGACGCCCCATGCCAAACCTCATCCCGCCCCGCTGCTGCATGCCGCCGAACTGAGCGGCGTGGCGCCGCAACGATGCGTGTATGTGGGCGACGACTTACGCGACATCCAGGCAGGCAAAGCCGCAGGCATGCTCACCATCACCGCTGCCTACGGGTACTGCGGCGAAGGCGAGCCGCCGGAAACCTGGGGCGCCGACTACCTGGTGCGGCATCCGGCCGAGTTGATTCCGCTTCTCATCCCGGCCTGATCCGGAGTTCGCATGCAAAAACGGAACCCGGCGCGGCAACTTCCGTCCAAACCGAGTACAATCCGTTCTTCTCATCACTGGGGCCGACCTGGTTTCGACGTGGGTTGCGAAGCAGTGGAGGGCATACCGAGGACCCGTCACCTCGTTAATCAATGGGAATGTAATAACTGCTAACGACGAACGTTACGCACTGGCAGCCTAAGGGCCGCCGTCCTCGCACTGGCTCGCTGACGGGCTAGGGTTCGCAAGAACCAGCGAGGTCATTTACGTCAGATAAGCCCCGTCGGTGTCACGACTGCAGGGACGAAAACCAAGTGACTCGCCATCGTAGAGCGTGTTCGTCCGCGATGCGGCGGTTAAATCAAATGACAGAACTAAGTATGTAGAACTCTCTGTGGAGGGCTTGCGGACGCGGGTTCGATTCCCGCCGGCTCCACCAGTATTTCCGAAACCCAGCCTTTGCCGGCTGGGTTTTTTCTTGGCCTTATGGGAGGCCGTCCGCCCCACGCCACGTGGGCGTCGCCGCTGCCACCCATTCCGGCGTCTACAATACCGTCCTGCAGTCTGCCCTGTAGCCTTGCCATGTCCGACTATCCCCGCTTCACTATCAACCGCGCCCTGGTGGCGATCGTTCCGGAGCAGCCGTTTCTGGACTGGATCCAGGCCGTCGATCCGGAGCCTGTCCCAAACCTGACGCTGGAACACATACGGGAAGACCAAAGCGTTTTCCTGCTGCCCGAGGAACTGGCGGACACGACCGACAATGCCAGGCATTGGGTGGAAAAACGCTGGCGTGGCTTCTTCGAGTTCATGCTCGCCGAGTGGTTCGACGAGTCGCTGTGGCCAGCGCAACTGTCGCTGGAAATGTTCCGCGACTGGTTCAGCATTCACTACCACTCGACCGTCTTCGACATGGTCGCGGATACCCCGCTGATGCACGACGACCAGTACGACGACGAGGACGGCGAGGAACTGCTGCATTGATGCAGCAGTTCCTGACAGCGCAAGCTCAGAGGAAGCGATCGAGTATCTTGCGGCTGTGACGATCCAGCGCCATCAGGTCGCGGATCAGGTAGTGGATGCCATGGCTGTCTGAAATCAGCAGCGTGCTGCCGGCCAGGCGGCGGATATCTTCCTCGCCGCGCAGCACCAGCGTGGTCTGTCCGCGGTCGGTCTGCACGGTCCACTCGCTCGGCGTAGCGAATGTGGAGACGCTGACGATGCGCTGGATCTCCGGCATGAATTCGCGCGCGGCCAGCTCTTCTTCCACCAGGAAACGCTGCGGTCCCGAGAGCCCATCGAGCCGCGGAATCCAGGCCAGCTCGCGGCCGTCCGTGCTCATCATGCCGATGCCGTCATCGGGCGCGCCGATCGGGAAGGCGCGCACCGGTACCACGCCCTCGTGCGCCGTGCCGTTGCCAAGCGTCAGCACCAGCTTGCCGAAAGCGTTGCGGGTCAGCGTGAATTCCGTATCGGGAATTTCGCCAGCGATAAGGTTGGCATCATTAAGCATTGGCGGTCTCCGTGCCTAGCAGGGCATCCTCGTCGGCCGGCTCGTCCTCGGTATCGACGTTGCGGGCCTGTGCCTGGTACAGCTTGTAGTAGGCCCCTTCGCGCGCGAGCAACTCGTCGTGGCCACCCACTTCGACAATCTGTCCGCGGTCCATCACCACCAGGCGATCGGCCTTGCGCAGCGTGGACAGACGATGCGCGATGGCGATCGTGGTGCGCCCCTGCACCAGGTTATCGAGCGCCTTCTGGATTTCCTTTTCGGTCTGCGTATCCACCGACGACGTGGCCTCGTCCATGATCAGGATGCGCGGATTGATCAGCAGCGCGCGCGCAATCGAGATGCGCTGGCGCTCGCCGCCGGACAGCGCCTGGCCCCGCTCGCCGACGAGCGAGTCGTAGCCGTGCGGCAGCCGCAGGATGAATTCGTGCGCATGCGCGGCGCGCGCGGCCGCGACAATCTCCTCGCGCGTCGCGCCAGGCTTGCCGTATGCGATGTTCTCGGCGATGGTGCCGAAGAACAGAAACGGCTCCTGCAGCACCAGGCCGATATGGCGGCGGTACTCCGAAACCGGCAGCGAACGGATGTCGATACCATCGACGCGGATCGCACCTTCGGACACGTCATAGAAGCGGCAGATCAGGTTGACCAGCGTACTCTTGCCCGAGCCGCTGTGCCCGACCAGCCCGATCATCTCGCCCGGCGCGATCGACAGGTCCAGGCCGCGGATCACCGCGCGGTTGCCATAGCGGAAACCAAGGTCGCGCATCTCGATGGCGCCCTCGACCTTCTCCAGCTTCGCCGGGCGCACAGGCTCTGGCACGCTCGAGACGTGGTCGAGAATATCGAAGATGCGCTTGGCGCCGGCCGCCGCCTTCTGCGTGACCGACACAATCCGACTCATCGAATCGAGCCGCGTATAGAAGCGGCTGATATAGGTCAGGAAGGCCACCAGCACACCGACCGTGATGGCGCTGTGCGACACCTGCCAGATACCGAACACCCACACCACCAGCAGGCCGATTTCCGTGAGCAGCGTCACGGTCGGCGTGAACAGCGACCACACCGCATTCACGCGATCGTTGATCGCGAGGTTGTGCTTGTTGGCTTCGCGGAAACGGGCCACTTCACGCTTTTCCTGCGCGAAGGCCTTGACCACGCGGATACCGGGAATGGTGTCGGCCAGCACATTGGTGATCTCCGACCAGATCCGGTCGATCTTCTCGAAGCCGTGGCGCAACCGGTCGCGCACCAGGTGGATCATCCATGCGATGAACGGCAGTGGCACCAGCGTCACGAGCGCGAGCCAGGGGTTGATCGACACCAGGATCACCGCCGTCATCACGATCATCAGCACGTCGGTGGCAAAGTCCAGCAAGTGCAGCGACAGGAAGACGCAGATGCGATCGCTCTCCGAGCCGATGCGCGCCATCAGGTCGCCCGTGCGCTTGCCGCCGAAATATTCCAGCGACAGCTTCAGCAGGTGTTCGTAGGTGGTGGTGCGCAGGTCCGCGCCGATGCGCTCGGACACGCGCGCCAGCAGGTAGGTGCGCGCCCATCCCAGGCTCCACGCCACCAGCGCCGCGCCCAGCAGTCCCGCCAGGTACAGGCGCACGAGGCCATAGTCGATCGGCACCCCGTTCTGGAACGGGATCAGCACCTTGTCCATCAGCGGCATGGTCAGGTACGGCGGCACCAGCGTAGCCGCCGTGGACAGCAGCGTCAGGAGGAAGCCTGCCAGCAGTTCCCAGCGGTACGGGCGCGCAAAGCGCCACAGGCGCAGCAGCGCCCACGTCGACGGCGGGGTCTCCACCTCGCGGCTGCATTGCGGGCACTGCTCCTCGCCGGGCGGCAGCGGGGCCTTGCAGATGGGGCACAGCACTTCGCCGGCACCCTGTGGTGCACCGGCAACAGGCGCATCGCGACGCGCCTCGAACTGATCGACGAGCCGCAGCGCGGCAGGATTGTAACCAAGCGTGTAGTGCCAGCTCGCCAGGCGCGCCGTGGCACTGCCTAGTTCGAGCGTCCCGACGCCCGCATGATCGGTGTGCGACAGGCGCAGGCCAGGCTCGATGGCCCATTCCCGCACACTTTTTTCACCGGGAGCACTGGCCAGAAGCCGCTGGTCCGTCACAACCAGCCACCCTTGGGTAAAATGCAGCCTCGCGTCGAGGTCGAGTTCCAGCCCGGCCAGGATGGTCTCGCCGGGGCGGAGCACCGCACCGGCTGCAGCCCGCCAGGGCTCGTCCGGGACGCGGCTTTGAGAGACGGGCAGGGAGGATTGGGTCATTGTCGGCGCGCCTTGCAGCGTCCAGCGGAAACGGACATAACTTGAAACAATTTAGAATGGCCGCACACTGGCGGCCCGCGATTTTGCCCGCAAGTATACATAACGCAAACCAGCGGGTGCCCTGATGCATTGCACAATCGGATGTCAGCTAAAGAAGTCAACCTGACGTATGCTGTAACGTTATTGAAAGGTTAGGCTTCCATTTCTCGGGCGGTTCCGCCCATTGCCTCAAGCTAAATCAATGAAAAAGAAGGACATTGAGATTTTCGATGTCATGTCGCTGCGCGGCCCGAATATGTGGACATATCGGCCCGTGCTGGAGGCGTGGGTCGATATCGGGGAGCTGGAGGATTTTCCCTCCAACACGATTCCGGGGTTTTACGAACGCCTGTCGGCATGGCTGCCCACGCTGATCGAGCATCGCTGCAGCATTGGCGAGCGCGGCGGCTTCCTGCAGCGCCTCAAGGAAGGCACTTGGCCGGGCCACATCCTGGAACACGTGACGCTTGAGCTGCAGAACCTGGCTGGCATGCCCGGCGGATTTGGCAAGGCCCGCGAGACCCCGATCCGCGGCGTCTACAAGGTGATCGTGCGCGCCTGGCACGAAGAAGTCACGCGCGCCGCCCTGTTCAGCGCACGCGACCTGGTCATGGCCGCGATCGAGGACCTCCCCTTCGATGTGCCCGCCGCCGTCGACAACCTGCGCCGCCTGGTCGATGAGCACTGCCTGGGCCCGAGCACGGCCTGCATCGTCGATGCCGCCGACGACCGCGACATCCCATCCATCCGCCTGTCCGACGGCAACCTGGTGCAGCTTGGTTACGGTGCGCGCCAGCGCCGCATCTGGACGGCCGAGACCGACCGCACCAGCGCCATCGCCGAAAGCATCTCGCGCGACAAGGACCTGACCAAGAGCCTGCTGGAATCGTGCGGCGTGCCGGTGCCGGAAGGCCGCATGGTCGAGTCGCCGGAAGATGCCTGGGAAGCCGCCGAGGACATCGGCGTGCCGGTGGTGGTCAAGCCGTACGACGGCAACCATGGCCGCGGCGTCTTCACCAACCTGGTGACGCGCGAGGAAGTCGAGACCGCCTACGCGGTGGCCATCGAGGAAGGCAACGGCGTGATCGTCGAGCGCTTCATCCCCGGCAACGAGCACCGCCTGCTGGTCGTGGGCGGCCGCATGGTCGCCGCCGCGATGGGCGAGACCGCCAGCGTGGTCGGCGACGGCAAGTCCACCATCGAGGAACTGATCGAGCTGCAGATCAATTCGGATCCGCGCCGCGGCACCACCGAAGACCATCCGCTGAACCGCGTCCGGCTGGACTCCGCCGCGCGCCTGGAGCTCAAGCGCCAGGGCATGGATGGCACCTCGGTACCCGCCGAAGGCAGGACCGTGCTGATCCAGCGCACCGGCAACGTGGCATTCGATGTCACGGACCGCGTGCACCCCAGCGTGGCCGCGCATGCAGCGCTGGCCGCGCGCGTGGTCGGCCTGGATATCGCAGGCGTGGACCTGGTGGCCGAGGACATCTCGCGCCCGCTGTCCGAGCAACGCGGTGCCATCGTGGAAGTCAATGCAGGCCCTGGCCTGCTCATGCACCTCAAGCCGGCGGAAGGCACGCCGCGCCCCGTGGGCCGCGCCATCGTCGACCACCTCTTCCCCGAGGCCGACGACACCAACCCCGGCCGCATCCCGGTGGTCGGCATTACCGGCACCAACGGCAAGACCGTGGTGGCCAAGCTGGTCGCCCGCCTGCTGCAGCTGTCGGGCAAGCACACCGGTCTCGCCTGCAGCGACGGCCTGTTCCTGGACCGCCGCCTGGTGCAGGCCGGCGACCGCGCCAACTGGGACGCGGGCCATCGCATCCTGATGAACCGCGCGGTGGAAGCCGCCGTGTTCGAGAACGACAGCGGCTCCATCCTCTCCGAAGGCCTGGTCTATGACCGCTGCCAGGTCGGCGTGGTCACCAACTTCGATGCGCCCGACCACATGGGCGACTACTACGTCGAAGACGAGGACCGCATGTTCAACGTACTGCGCACCCAGGTGGACGTGGTGCTCAAGAACGGCGCGGCCGTGCTCAACGCGCGCGACGAACGCGTGGTGGAAATGGCCGAGCTGTCGGACGGCGACGTGATCTTCTTCGGCCTGACGGCCGAACTGCCGGCCATCGTCGCGCATCGTGCCAACGGCAAGCGCGCCGTGTTCGTGCGCGACGGCAAGGTGGTTCTGGCCACCGGCAACAGCGAAACGCCGCTGGCCGATGTGGCTGCCATTCCGCTGACCTATGCCGGCCGCGTCTCGTTCCAGGTGGAAAACGTGCTGGCGGCCGTCGCCACGGGTTGGGCGCTGGGCATCTCCAATGACCTGATCCGCGCCGGCATCGTGACCTTCGACGTGGGCCAGGTCGACGTGCCGGGCCGCTTCACGCTGTTCGAGCGCAACGGCGCCATCGTGGTCGTGGACGATGCGCACAACGCCCCTGCGCTGGAGGCCCTGGCCGCCGCGCTGGACCGCTTCCCGGCCGAACGCCGCATGATCGTCTACGGCGCTGGCGTGCAGCGCCGCGACGAAGACATGGTCCGCCAAGGCAAGGTCCTGGGCGCCACCTTCGACCGCGTGTTCCTGTGCGAAGACCGGAGCGTCAAGCGCGCGCTGCCCGACGCAGAAGCCCGCGCCCTGCTCAAGCAAGGGCTCTACGAAGGACGCCGCGTCACCAAGATCATCGACGAAGGCACGCGCCGCGACGCCATCGAGACCGCGCTCGGCCAGTTGGTGGCCGGCGACCTGCTGGTCCTGCAGTGCGACGAAAGCGCCACCGCCGCCACCGTCGACCGCGTGCACCAGTGGATGGGCCAGCCCCCGCGCCGCGCCTGACGGCCCGAAGAAGAACGGATACCAGATCTATGGAAGTCTCTCGCATCCGGGCCCTGCGCGGCCCGAACCTGTGGTGCCGCCACACCGCCATCGAGGCGATCGTGGCCTGCCCGGAACCATCGGACATGGTTGCCGCCTTGCCCGGCTTTGAAGACCGCCTGCGCGCGCGCTTTCCCGCTATTGGGCCGCTGCATCCGGACGAGGAAGCTGGCGAGCTGTCGCTCGCGCACGTGCTGGAAGGCGCCACGCTGCGCCTGCAGGCCGCGGCCGGCTGCCCGGTCACGTTCAGCCGCACGGCGCAGACCGTCGAGCCCGGCACCTACCAGGTGATCGTGCAGTACAGCGAGGAAGAAGTCGGCCGCCTGGCGTTCGAGCTGGCCCAGGCGCTGTGCCTGGCCGCACGCGACGACGCGCCGTTCGACCTGGACGACGCGCTGCACCGCCTGCGCGAACTCGACGAAGACGTGCGCCTCGGGCCGAGCACGGGCTCCATCGTCTACGCCGCCGTGGCGCGCGGCATTCCGTACCGCCGCCTGACGCAGGGTTCGATGGTGCAGTTTGGCTGGGGCAGCAAGCAGCGCCGCATCCAGGCCGCCGAAACCAGCGCCACCAGCGCCGTGGCCGAATCGATCGCGCAGGACAAGGAACTGACCAAGAGCCTGCTCCATGCCGCCGGCGTGCCGGTACCGCTCGGCCGCTCGGTGCGCAGCGCCGAGCAAGCCTGGGAAGCCGCGCAGGAGATCGACGCCCCCGTGGTGGTGAAGCCGCGCGACGGCAACCAGGGCAAGGGCGTGGCCGTGCGCATCCGCACGCGCGAAGAAGTGATGACGGCCTATGAAGTCGCTTCGGACATCAGCTCGGACGTGATCGTCGAGCGCTATATTCCGGGTCACGACTTCCGCCTGCTGGTGGTCGGCAAGCATCTGGTCGCGGCGGCACGCCGCGATCCGCCGCAAGTCATCGGCGATGGCTCGCATACCGTGCGCCAGCTGGTCGAGGAAGTGAACCGCGACCCGCGCCGCGGCGAAGGCCATGCGACCTCGCTGACCAAGATCCGCTTTGACGACATTGCCCTGGCCGTGCTGGCCAAGCAGGGCCTGACGGCGGAGTCCGTGCCGCCCAAGGGCACGCGCGTGGTCCTGCGCAACAACGCCAACCTGTCGACCGGCGGCAGCGCGACCGACGTGACCGACGACGTCCATCCGGACATCGCCGCGCGCGCCGTGGCCGCCGCGCAGATGGTCGGCCTGGACATCGCCGGCGTGGATGCCGTGTGCGAGACCGTGCTCAAGCCGTTCGAGGAACAGGCTGGCGGCATCGTCGAAGTCAACGCCGCGCCGGGCCTGCGCATGCACCTGCAGCCTTCGTACGGCAAGGGCCGCGCGGTTGGCGAAGCCATCGTATCGACCATGTTCGCCGACGGCGACGATGGCCGCATTCCGGTGGTGGCGGTGTCGGGCACCAACGGCAAGACCACCACGGTCCGCCTGATCACCCACATCATGGCCACCAGCGGCCTGCGCATGGGCATGACCGGCACCGACGGCGTGTATATCCGTGGCGAACGCATCGACACCGGCGACTGCAGCGGCCCGCGCAGCGCGCGCAACGTGCTGCTGCACCCGGACGTGGACGCTGCCGTGTTCGAGACCGCGCGCGGCGGCCTGCTGCGTGAAGGCCTGGCCTTCGACCGCTGCGATGTGGCCGTGGTGACCAACGTCGGCGAAGGCGACCACCTGGGCCTGTCCTACATCAGCACGGTGGAAGACCTGGCCGTGCTCAAGAGCGTAATCGTGCAGAACGTGGCGCCGCACGGCATGGCCGTACTCAACGCCGCGGACCCGATGGTGGTTCCCATGGCCGACGCCTGCCCGGGCTCGGTGACGTTCTTCGCGCATGATCCGGGCCAGCCGGCCATGGCCACGCACCGTGCGCAGGGCAAGCGCGTGGTATTCGTCGACGGCGACCACATCGTTGCCTCCGAAGGCGACACCGAGGTGCGCTTCGCGCTGGCCGAGATCCCGCTGACGCGCAACGGCACGATCGGCTTCCAGGTGGAGAACGCCATGTCGTCGATCGCCGCGGCTTGGGCGCTCGGCATCGACTGGAGCATCGTTCGCCGCGGCCTGGCGACCTTCGTCAACGATGCGCAGACGGCCCCGGGCCGCTTCAACGTGTTCGACTACAAGGGCGCCACGCTGATTGCCGACTACGGCCACAACCCGGACGCCATCCAGGCGCTGTGCAATGCCGTGCAGACCATGCCGGCCACGCGCCGCATGGTGGTGATCAGCGGCGCCGGCGATCGCCGCGACGACGATATCCGCAAGCAGACCCAGATCCTTGGCGGGGTCTTCGACGAGGTCATCCTGTACCAGGACCAGTGCCAGCGTGGCCGCGCCGACGGCGAAGTGCTCGCCCTGCTGCGCGAGGGCCTGCAAGGCGCCACGCGCGCCAGCAAGATCGACGAGATCCGTGGCGAGTTCCTGGCCATCGACACCTCGCTGTCCCGGCTGCAGGCTGGTGAACTGTGTCTGATCCTGGTGGACCAGGTCGATGAAGCGCTGGCGCACATTGCCAGCCGCGTCGCGCAGGGTTAAGCAGGCGGCTCAGTCATGCGAAGAAGGGCCAGCCCGAATGGGCTGGCCCTTCTTGTTTGCCGAATCGGTGCTCAGTGTCGCCCCGGCAACGACAAGCGGCGCTCCAGCATATGCTGCAGCCCCGAAAGCCCGGTGCTGAGAACCCAGTAGATCGCCGCCACCGAAAGGTATAGCGGCAACGGCTGGTATGTGGCCGCAATGACCTCCTGCGCCGTGCGCAGCAACTCCGTCACGGTAATGACCGACACCAGCGAGGTGTCCTTGATCAGGCTGATCAGGCTGTTGGAAAGACTCGGCACCGCCAGGCGCAGCGCCTGCGGGCCCACCACATAGCGCAGCGTCTGTCCGGGCGTCAGGCCAAGGCTGTACGCGGCCAGCCACTGGCCACGCGAAATGCCGAGAATCGCGCCGCGCATGCTCTCCGAAAGATAAGCCCCCACATTGAGGCTAAGCGTCAGCACGCCGGCGGGCGTCGGCTCCAGCGCGATGCCGACGCCCGGCAAGCCGTAGTAGACGACAAAGATCTGCACCAGCAGCGGCGTACCGCGCATGATGCTGACGTACCCGCGCGCGATGCCCTTGAGGAAGGCGCTGTGGCTGATGCCCATCAGCGCCACCACCGTGCCCAGCACCAGCCCGAAGGCCATCGACCACAGTGCAAACTTGATGGTCAGCAGCGTGCCCTGCAGCAGCACGGGCAAGGAATCGGATACGAGCTGGAGAGCGGACATTTGGGGGAGGCAGAAGGAAATGCACGCATCGTAGCGGCCTGCCGGGATGTGCGCAAACCCCGCGCGACCTTCGGCCGGGCGGGGTACGGGTTACAGGCAGAAGCGGCTTACTTGCCGGGCTTGGTCACGTCCGAGCCGAACCACTTCACCGACAGCTTGGTCAGGGTGCCGTCCTTGCGCAGGTCGTCGAGCGCATGGTCGATGGCCTGGGCGAACTTCGGATTGTCCTTGCGGAACGGAATGGCAACCTCGGCATTGGCGCCCGGCACCACCGCGCCGGGGCGCAGCGGCAGGTTGGCGGTCTTGATCAGGTAGTTCACCATCAGCCGGTCGTTGAGCGCGGCATCGACGCGCTGCGCGGCCAGGTCGCGCAGATACTCGGGCGCGCCGGGATAGGTCTTGACGTCGATGCCCGGCACCGACTTGGCCAGGTCGTTGTAGTTGCTGCCCAGGCTCACGCCAAGCTTGTGGCCCTTCAGTTCTTCCAGCGACTTGAACTCGCGCTTGTCATCCTTGCGCTGGATGAGCTGGGCGGCGGAATAGACGTAGGGCGTGGAGAAGTCCAGCACCTGCTTGCGCTGCGGCGTCACCGAGACCTGGTTGACGATCACGTCGAACTTGCCCGCCTGCAGGCCGGCAATGATGCCGCTCCATTCGGTCGTGACGAATTCCGGCTTCACCCCGAGCTTGGCGGCGACGGCACGCGCCACATCCACGTCAAAGCCGTCGAGCTCGTTCTTGGGACCGCGGAAGCCGAACGGCGGATAGGTGCCTTCCAGGCCAACCTTCAGCACGCCGGCCTGCTTGACGCTATCGAGCAGGTCCGCGGCGCTGGCCGCGGTGGCAGTCAGGCCGGCGGCGCCGGCAATCAGCGAGGCAGCCAGCAGGGATTTGAGCCAGCCATGACGAATCGATCGCATATGTTCTCCAGTGGGATGCGGAATGGCCGGCAGCCTCTTGTGAAGGGCCTGCCGGCCGGTTGTGCTGCTATGAGCCTATATCGGCCTCAACGCTACCGCAACCGCTATCGATACGGAAATAACGATTCATCATGGCTATATAACTGCCAGCCTGCCCCGCCGGCGTTTCGTCTTTACTGGAACGCCTTGTCGTTCGGCGCGGCAAACAGCGCCTTCATGTCGGCGGACAGCGGGTAGTTCATGTTGATACCGCGCGGCGGGATCGGCGACATGAACCACTTGTTGTACAGCTTCTCGGCCCGGCCGCTGGTCATCAGGTCCGCCACCACGCCGTCGACCAGCTTCTTGAACGAAGGATCGTCCTTGCGGAACATGCACGCGTAGTTCTCGGTCTGCAACGGCGCGCCCACCACCACCCAGTCGCCCGCGTTCTTGGCCTTGGTGCGCTCGCCGTACAGCAGCGGCTCGTCCATGACAAAGGCCGCGGCACGGCCGCTTTCCAGGATCAGGAAAGACTGGCCATGATCCTTGGTGCTGATCAGGTTCATGTTCATGGCCTTCTCGCCATTCATCTTGACCAATAGGCGCTCGCCAGTGGTCCCGGCGGTGGTGACCACGTTGCGCTCCTTCAGGTCGGTGAACTCCTTCACCCCCGAATCCTTCCTGGTCAGCATCTTGATGCCGTACACGAACAGGCTGTTCGAGAACGCCACCTGCTTCTGCCGTTCAAGGTTGTTGGTGGTGCTGCCGCACTCGATGTCGATGGTGCCGTTCTGTACCAGCGGAATGCGGTTCTGCGAGGTAATCGGCGTGAGCCTGACCTGCAGGTTCGGCATCTTGAGATCGCTCTTCACCTTGTCGACGATCTGCAGCAGGATCTCGTGCGAGTAGCCCATCACCTCCTTGCCGTCGGTGTACGAGAACGGGATCGACGACTCGCGGTAGCCGAGCGAGATCACCCCGCTCTCCTTGATCTTGCGCAGCGTATCGCCATCGGCGGCACAGGCCGACGTCGCGGCGAATGTGCTGACCAGGCTGAGGGCGACGGCTGCGAGCAGGTGCAAGGGAACCCGGTTGCGGCAAGTGTGCGATTGCTTCATGTTGGCGCTCCTTCTGTTGAGGGTGCTTGTTGATCGAGGCATTTCCTCGGAACCACGTACTGCAAGACGCTGCCGTGCGGCTATGCGCGCGCGGCGGAAAATTCCTCTGCGTTGACGGCTGGCGTGCGGCCGGCGAGCCGGTCGGCCAGCAGGCCCGCGCTGCCCATGGCAAGCGTGAAGCCCAGCGCGCCGTGCCCGAGATTGAGCCACAGGCCGCGCACCCGCGATGGACCGACCATCGGCAAGCCGTCCGGCGTGGCAGGCCGCAGTCCCGCCCAGGGCTGCAGCTGCGCCAGCGGGATATCGGGCACGATACCGTCAAACAGTGCACGCGTCTGCGACACCAGCGTGCCGACGCGCTCCGGATCGATACGCGCGCCTCCGCGCACCAGGTCGGCCATGCCAGCAACGCGCAGCGTATTGCCGATGCGCGCATAGACGATCTTGTTGGCGAAATCCGTGATGCTGATATGCGGTGCGCGCGCGCCGCCCGACAGCGGCACGGTGATGCTATATCCCTTCAGCGGCCACAGCATCGGACGCACGCCCAGCGGGCGCAGCAGCGGCACGCTGCCGATGCCGCCGGCCACCACCACGGCATCGGCCGGCACCACCCCGGAAGCCGTTTGCACACCGGCAATGCGATCCCCTTCCCGCACCAATCCCTGCACGATGGTACCGAAGCGCATCGACACGCCGGGCCGCTGCTGCAGCAACCGTGCCAGCGACAGGCAGAAGCGGTGGCAGTCGCCCACTTCCTCGCTCGGCGTATAGATCGCGCCGGCAATCTCGTTGCGGATGCCCTGCAGCGCGGGCTCCAGCGCCACGCAAGCCTCCCGGTCCAGCGCCTGCTGCTCGCAGCCCAGGCTGGCCTGATAGTCAAGCAGGCGCCGCGCCGACTCGAACGCGGCGCCATCGCGGTGCACAATCAGTTTGCCGCGCCGCGCAAAATCGAAGTCCGTCCCCGCTCCGGCCTTGCCGCCTTCGCTGGCCACGAACGCCTGCATCAGGTCGCGCGAGTAGAACGCCAGGCGCAGCAGCTTGCGCGTGGTGGCCTCGCTGGTGGCGGCGTTGCATGCGCGCATGAACGCGGCCAGCCAGCGCCACTGCGCCGGGTCCGCCACGGGCCGGAAGCGCATGGGCGAATCGTGGCGCAGGAGCCAGCCCGGCACCTTGCCCATCACGCCCGGCCCGGCCAGCGGCGCCACGTAGCTGTAGCTGAGCTGGCCGCCGTTGGCGAAGCTGGTTTCCTCGCCAGGGCCGTCATGCCGCTCGAGCACGGTCACTTCGTGGCCATCCTGTGCCAGGCGCCAGGCGCTGGTCATGCCGACCACGCCGGCGCCAACGATCACTACCCGCATTGCCATCCTTCTCGCTTCCGATCCGATGGCAGCAGCGTAATCGAGCGCACGCGGCTTGCCCAATGCCAATACGTGCCAGAATATGTCTTCAGGCTATAGGCCGCCACGCACCAGCATCTCCACCATGCGATTGCGCCAGATCGAAGTCTTCCGCGCCATCATGCTGACCGGTACGGTCAGCGAGGCCGCGCGCCTGCTCCACGTCTCGCAACCCGTGGTCACGCGCGTGCTGCAGCATGCCGAGGCCTCGCTCGGCTTCCGGCTGTTCGAGCGCGTGCGCGGCCGCCTGCAAGCGACGCCCGAGGCCACCGCGCTGTACGGCGATGTCGAAAGGCTATATGGCGAGATCGAGCGCGTGCGGCGCGTATCGGAAAGCCTGCGCCACAAGGGCGCCGGGCGCCTGCGCGTGGCCGCCACGCCAAGCCTGGCCGGCCCGCTGCTGGTGCCGGCGGTGCGCGGCTTCTGCGCGCGCTACCCCGACACCCAGGTCCAGGTGCTGACCCACCATACCGACGAGATCGTCGACGCGCTGCTCGCCAACCAGATCGACCTGGGTTTCGCCTTCTCGCCGCCGCGCCATGAAGCCATCACCTCCGAGCCGGTGGCTGCCGGCCATATGCTGCTTGCGGTACCGCGCGGCCAGCCCTTGCCCGCCGGCGGCCGGCGCCAGGTGGTGTCCATGCGCAAGCTGATGGAGCGGCCCTTCATCGGCTATGACGACAACAGTTCGCTCGGCCTGCTCGTGCGCCAAACCCTGGCGCGGCATGCGCTGGAACCGCGCTCCACGCTGGAAGTGCAAACGTATTCGCTGGCACTGTCGCTGGTGGAAGCCGGCCTGGGCATGGCCCTGCTGGACCAGTACACGGCGCTGAGCGCCAGCCTCGGCCGCGTCTCGCTTCATGCCGTGCAGCCTGCCCTGCCGTTCGAAATACAGTTGCTGCGCGCGAGCCACCGCGCCGCGTCAAGCCTGGTGGACGACATGCGCGCGCAGTTCGCGCAGGCCGCCGCGGCTCTCGCCGCCACCCTGCCCGAGCGGCTCGAAACTCCCGTTGCCAGCTTCGACGCCACTATGGCTGCCAACGCCCGGGGGCGCGATTGATTGACAGCCTCGCGCGGCCTGCACCATCATCAAGGCGCCCGAACGGCGCCTGCATCCAGCCATGTTCGTACTGACCCTGCTCCTCCTGATCCTGATCAGTGCCTTCTTCTCGATTTCCGAGATCGCGCTGACCGCCGCCCGCCGCACCAAGCTGCAGACCCTGTCCGAACGCGGCGACCGCCGCGCCACCAAGGTGCTTCTGCTCAAGGAAGAGCCCGGAAACTTCTTCACGATCGTGCAGATCGGCGTGAACAGTGTCGCGATCCTGGCCGGTATCCTCGGTGAAAAACATGTCTCGGACCTGGTATTCGCGGGGCTGTCACCCTATATGGACGCCGGCATCGCGCAGCGCGTCGCGAACATCGGCTCGTTCCTGATCGTCACTCTGCTGTTCATCCAGTTTGCCGACCTGATCCCCAAGCGCATCGCCATGTCCTTTCCCGAGGCATGCGCGCTCGCGGTGATCGATCCCATCCTGACGTTGCTGCGCGTGCTCAAGCCGCTGGTCTTCGTGTTCAACGCCGCGGCCGATGCGACCCTGCGGCTGTTTGGCCTGCCGACCAAGACCGTCGAGCAAATCACCACCGAGGATATCGCCGCCATGGTCGACGCCGGCGCCGAAGCCGGCGTGCTGCTCAAGCACGAGATCCACCTGATCGAGAACGTGTTCGAACTGGACTCCAAGAACGTCACGGCGATCATGACGCCGCGCGACGACGTGGTCTACCTGAGCCTGGACGAGACCGCCGACAGCGTGCGGCGCAAGCTCGTCAACCAGCCGCACGCGCAGTATCCGGTATGCGGCCACGATCTCGACGACGTGCAGGGCTACATCGCCTCCAAGGACATCCTGCAATTGCTGCTGGCCGACGAGAGCGCGACGGTGATCGGCAATATCGGCAAGCACCACGACAAGAACGTGCTGGTGATTCCCGACACGCTGACATTGTCCGAAGCGCTCACGCGCTTTCGCGAAATGCACGAGAACTTTGCCGTGGTGATGAACGAGTACGGCATCGTGGTCGGCATCGTCACGCTCGACGATATCGTCGGCGCCCTGATGGGGGACATCCTCTATTCGAGCGAAGACGAGCAGATCGTGCGGCGCGACGACAGCTCGTGGCTGGTGGATGGACTCACGCCGCTGGTCGACCTGAAGAAGGCGCTGGAGATCGACTCGCTGCCCGGCGAAGACTACGTCGATACGGTGGCCGGGCTGGTGATCTACGCGCTCAAGCGCATTCCGAAGAAGTCGGAATCGATCACCGTGGCGGGCTTCCGCTTTGAGGTGCTGGACATCGACCACCACAAGATCGATCAGCTTCTGGTGTCGCGCCTGCCGGTCGGGACAACGGAAGCGCCGGAGGAACCGGCGCCGCAACCGGGTCGCTGAGCGCGCCCGCCCGCCGGTACTGCCCGATCCTGTCCGGCAGTCGGAATGCAATCAGATAACCGGCAGCCGCCACGACCGTAGCCGCGGCGATCGCGCCCAGCTGCCACGCCGGTAGCCGCGCGGGAACGTGCAGCATCACATAGGCCGTACCGAGCAAGGTGATCCACGCAAGACCCAGTGCAAATCCGGCCGCCACGTCGGAGAACCAGTGCATGCCCAGGTACAGTCGCGACAGGCCGATCGCCGTCACCGCAACGGTTGTCAGCGCGAGCACCGGCACGCGCACGCGCCATGGCTGGCGCAGGCAGACCAGCAAGGCGAGAAAGCCATAGGTAACCATGCTGCTGGTGGCATGGCCGCTCGGGAACGAGTAGGACTCCAGTCCGCTGTAGATGCTGGCCGGACGATGGCGCTGCAAGCCGAACTTGAGCGCCAACACGCAGGCGCGCGCACCGAGCAGAGCGATGGCCCAGTACGCCGCGGCGGCCCACGCGCGCCGCCACGCCAGCCAGGCGAAGACCACGACGCCCACCGCTACCGAGATTCGAGCGCCGCCCAGCTCGGTGACGGCAATCATGGCGACATCGAGCCAGTCTTGCCGCGCCGCGCGCAGCTGGTCGAATACCGCATGGTCCAGCGCGACGATACCGTGCCCTTCTGCAATCCCATCGACCAGCCAGAGCAGCGCGCCGCCGCAGGCCAGCAGGATCGCGCCTGCGGCGGCAACGAGCAGCAACTCGGCGGCGTCGCGCTCCAGCATGCGCAGCGTCACGGCACCCAGCCGCGACGGGCGGCCGCCGGCGTCGGCGGTGCGCCTGGACAATGCCGCCACGCCTGCGGCACGCCACGCATCGAGCCGGCTCACTAAAGGCCGAAGGATGATGAGCAACAGCGGAATCAGCCAGAACAGCAGCACGGCCGCCAGCGCGAACAGCGCCAGCACGCCCAGCGCGTTGGCGGGCATCACCATGGCCGCACTTGCCTCGCGCATGTATTCAGCCGCCGGCAACGCGCGCAATGTTGGCGCGCGCCGGTGCCTCGCAGTCGGCGAAGGCGTCGGTGCCGAATAGCCGCGGACGCTGCGCGAGCGTGGACAGGAAGGCAGCGCGGCGTTCGCGGAAGGCCTGCATCAGCGGCTCGTCCGCAAGCCCGGTTTGCGCCGCCAGCAACGCACGGTTCTCTTCGAAGACGGCAAGGCTGTATGCGTCGAAGTCTGCCGCTGGCACGGCGAGCCGATAAAGGTCCAGATCGAGCACTAGCGCCGAGTCAGCGACCGTGGCCTCGTGCGTGCGCGTATCCAGCACGATCTGCGCGGCCAGCGCGATGGTGGCGGCATCGACGCCCGGCGCCATGGTCGGGATCAGCGCGGCGGACGCGGCCTCGTTGTGTTCGCAGCCGGGGACATACACGGCGTCATGGAACAGCACCGCCAGCGCCTGGGCAGGATTCAGCGCCACGCCCCGCACCTGTGCCTGTTCGAACATCTCGAGCACATGGCGGCGATCGTGATAGTGCCGGTATGGCGCGTCATACTGCGCCAGCACTTCGAGGACTGCCTTGCGCGGCAGGAAATCGAGGCAGGCCAGCGCAGCCGGCCAGTCCGGCGCAAAGCGCGGTACCGTGCCTTGCGTGGTGGCCACGGGCTCGGTGAAGACCTCCGCGGCACGCACCCACAGCAGGGAACGATCACGCATCGCTTGATAGACCACCACCGGCGACAGGTCGGCCTCGAACCGGCCCACGCCGACCACGGCATAGGCGCCACCCTTGTAGTGCCGGTACGGCATGCCGGGAACCAGGCCGGCATCGCGAGGCAGTTCGTCGGGATCGCCCTGGAAACGCGGCGGTTCGGCGGGAGTGGATGTCATCGGCTGCCCTCGGAAGTCCGGCACGTAACAAACCGGCGCACAAAAAACAAAACCGACGCTTGCTTGCGCAAGAGTCGGTCTGAGTTTTACTACAGTCTTCTTGTCTGCCGGTGGTCGAAACAGTCGGCAGCTTCTTGTATTGGCGGAGAGGGTGGGATTCGAACCCACGGTACCGTCGCCGGTACGCCTGATTTCGAGTCAGGTACATTCGACCACTCTGCCACCTCTCCGGTAACTTGGTCGCCGTGCAGCGAAACCAAGATTATAGACAGGTTCAGCCAGCCAGCGCAAGAGGCTGGCATGCAGTTTTTTACAGTTCAGGTTCCAGTCGCGTGGTGCCACCCATGTACGGCTGCAGCGCGGCCGGGACGGTGACGGAGCCATCGGCGTTCTGATAGTTCTCGAGGATGGCGACCAGCGTGCGGCCAACGGCCAGGCCCGAGCCGTTCAGCGTGTGCACCAGTTCCGGCTTGCCCTGCCCCACGCGATAGCGCGCCTGCATGCGGCGGGCCTGGAAGTCGCCCATGTTCGAGCACGAACTGATCTCGCGGTACGTGTTCTGCGCCGGGATCCACACTTCGAGGTCATAGGTCTTGGTGCTGCCGAAGCCCATGTCGCCCGTGCACAGCACGATGGTGCGGAATGGCAGTTCGAGCTTCTTCAGGATCGCCTCGGCGTGGCCGACCAGCTGCTCCAGCGCATCGAACGACTGCTCGGCCGGCACCACGTGCACGAGCTCGACCTTGTCGAACTGGTGCTGGCGGATCATGCCGCGCGTGTCCTTGCCGTACGAGCCCGCTTCCGAGCGGAAGCAAGGCGTATGCGCGACGAAGCGCAGCGGCAGCTTGTCGCCCGCGACGATGGCATCGCGCACGATGTTGGTCAGCGGCACTTCGGCGGTCGGGATCAGGTAGAAATTCTCGGTGCGCTCGCCCGGGTTGTCGTCACCCGCGCTGCCGACATGGCGCGGCACCTTGAACAGGTCTTCCTCGAACTTGGGCAACTGGCCGGTGCCGCGCATCGACGCGGCATTGACGATGTACGGCACGTACATCTCGGTGTAGCCGTGTTCCTGCGTGTGCGTGTCCAGCATCAGCTGCACCAGCGCGCGGTGCATGCGCGCCACGCCGCCGCGCAGCATCGAGAAGCGCGAGCCCGTCACCTTGGCCGCGGTATCGAAATCGAGGCCGAGCTTCTCGCCCACGTCGACGTGATCGCGCACCTCGAAATCGAACCGGTGCGGCTCGCCGACGCGGCGCACCTCGACGTTCTGGGTCTCGTCCTTGCCGACCGGCACGCTTTCATGCGGCAGGTTCGGAATCGACAGCATGAGGTCCGACAGCTGGGCCTGGATTTCCTCGAGGCGCGCGGCGGAGGCCTTGAGCGTGTCGCCGATGCCGCCCACTTCCGCCATCACGGCCGAGGCGTCTTCGCCCTTGCCCTTGAGCATGCCGATCTGCTTGGACAGGCTGTTGCGGCGGGCCTGCAGTTCCTCGGTCTGGGTCTGCAGTTGCTTGCGCTCGCTTTCGAGCGCCTGGAAGGCCGCTACGTCGAGTTGGAAGCCGCGCGTGGCAAGGCGTTGCGCCACGGCGTCGATGTCTTTGCGGAACAGCTGGATGTCGAGCATGTTGCGGTGTGGGAAGTGCGGGCCGGCGACATGCCGGCGGACCCGCCATTTTACTTCACCCGCGCGCCCCGCCGCCTCGGAACTGTGCGCGCTTGCCGCCTCATTCCCCGTTTTTGCCCTTGCCGCGGTGCTCGCGGTGCCAGGCGTCGTCGAGTTCGCGCAGGTGGCGCAGCTTCTCCGCAATCTTGCCTTCCAGGCCGCGCGGCACAGGCTGGTACCAGCCCTGCGCCTTCAGGTCGTCGGGGAAATAGTGCTCGCCCGCCGCATAGGCTTCGGGTTCGTCGTGCGCATAACGGTAGGCGTGGCCGTAGCCCAGTTCCTTCATCAGCCGCGTGGGCGCGTTGCGCAGGTGCACGGGCACCGGGCGCGACTTGTCCTTGGACACGAACGCACGTGCCGCGTTGTACGCGTTGTAGCCGGCGTTCGACTTGGGCGCCACGGCCAGGTAGATCAGCGCTTGGCCGAGCGCCAGCTCGCCTTCGGGCGAACCCAGGCGTTCATAGGTTTCGGCGGCGTCCAGCGTGATGCGGGCGGCACGCGGATCGGCGAGGCCGATGTCCTCCCACGCCATGCGCACGATACGCCGCGCGAGGTAGCGCGGATCCGCGCCGCCGTCGATCATGCGGCAGAACCAGTACAGCGCGGCGTCAGGGTCGGAGCCGCGCACCGACTTGTGCAGCGCGCTGATCTGGTCGTAGAACGCATCGCCGCCCTTGTCGAAGCGGCGCAGGTTCTCGGACAACGCGCTGCCGAGCAGCGCGGTATCGATCTCCGTTGTGCCGGCATTGCGGGCCGCCCTGACCACGATCTCGATATTGTTCAGCAGCTTGCGGCCATCGCCGTCGGCGGAGGCCACGATGAGCTTCAGGGCCTCATCCTGCCAGGTGATGCCGCCCAGTTCTTCGCTGGCGCGCTGCGCGAGCTGCGTCAGCTCGGCATCGTCCAGGCTCTTGAGCACATACACGGCGGCGCGCGACAGCAAGGCGCCGTTGACTTCGAACGACGGGTTCTCGGTGGTCGCGCCGATAAACGTGAACAAGCCGCTTTCCACATGCGGCAGGAAGGCGTCCTGCTGGCTCTTGTTGAAGCGGTGGACTTCATCGACGAACACCAGCGTGCGGCGCCCGTGCGCGCGGAACTGCTCGGCGCGCTCCACTGCCTCGCGGATGTCCTTCACGCCGGACAGCACGGCCGACAAAGCAATGAACTCCGCGTCGAAGGCATCGGCCATCAGCCGCGCGAGCGTGGTCTTGCCCACGCCGGGCGGCCCCCACAGGATCATCGAATGCGGTTCGCCGGACGCGAACGCGACGCGTAGCGGCTTGCCCGGCCCGAGCAGGTGCTGCTGGCCGATCACCTCGTCGATATTGCGTGGACGCAGGCGCTCGGCGAGCGGTTGCCGGGAACGGTCGTAAGAATCGGAAAACAGCGTGTCCGCCACGGTATTTCAGGCCTCGGAAATCGCAAAACCACGCGCCAGCCGCAAGGCAGCGGCGTGGTTGGCGCCAGCGGCGCCGGGGAACGTGACAGTGTAGACCATTGTCTCGTCAGCGCCGCGCGGCGGTGGCTGTTGCCAACCATCCGCCAGGGGGGCCGAACCCTGATTTCCCTCAAGTCCAGGCCGTCGGCTGCCGATATCCGGGCCTGGGCCGGCTCCGGATTCATTTCATGGCAGCGATCACCTCGCGTCGCCACGGGATGCATTCATCGAGCGGAGACAACAGACAAGGCTGCGGGCAAGGCCGGCCGGATGTAGCCATCCGCCACGCGGCTACAAGATCGCCTGGGGAATTATGCTGAAGTATCACTTTCTGGTCTTCAAGATGAAACGGCTTGTCGGCAAGGGCAGGCTCAGCAGCGTGGAAGAGGTTTCCCTGGCCGGCCAGCTGGCCGAAATGATCGACTCTGCCGACGCCGCGCAGCGTGTGCTCGTCGATCTGGCCGATCATGACAACCCGCAGATCCGGCGCATCACGGTCAACGCCATCCGCCGCTCGCACCAGCTGGGCGCCCCGGGCCTGCCGGCCGTGCTGCTGCGCAGGATGGCCGACACGGAACCGCTGATCCGTCATGACGCGGTCTGGATCGTCCAGGACAACAAGATGGATGGCGCCGAGCTGCGCGCCGCCCTGCGGCGGCTGGCCGGGAAGGTGCAACTGCCTCGGGACGCCGATCGCGCCCGCGCCAATCCGTCCGACGCGGCACTGATGACGCAGGTACGCGCGCGCATGGCACTCGACAAGCTGCTGGAAAAGAGCGCGGCCGAACGCAATGCCGCGCTGGCCGCCGGGGCCTTGGACATCGGCAATGGCCAGCCCTACGCTGAAGGCACGGTCGGGCACAAAGGCCTGGTGCTGCGTGCATTGCGACGCAAACAGGCCGGTCGGCGGCTCGACAGCAGCGTGAAGCTAACCTTCCGCAAGGTCGAGCCGACCGCGGTGACCGGCAACAAGCGCTTCCTGCTCTGAAACCCGAGCGGCCCGGCAGCTTCCTGCCCGACAACTAGCCGCGGCGCACCCACGCCACCTTGCCGGACGTAATGCCCAGGGTACGGCGTTGCGGGTTGTAGTCCATGGTGCCCGGATACTGCTGGCCATCGCGCTCACCCAGCCGCCAGGCGCAGCCTTGCAGCATCGCAGTGGCCTCGGCCTCGGTCTTGCCGACCAGGCTGTCGTCCCCGAGCTTGTCGGCCTGGCAACCCTCCGGCGTGCCAAGTGCGCCCTGCGGGCCGGTCGGGCTCCGGGTGGGACCCTGGGCGGGCCCCTGAGTCGGGCTGGTGGAGCTGGTGGAGCTGGCAGCTCCGGCGGGTGGCGCGGACGGCGCCGCGCACCCGGCGCCAAGCGCCGCTGCAAAGGCTAGTGTGTGCAGTGCATGTCGACGAAGCATGGAGAGCATGTTCTGTTCCTTGGTCCAGTGAAGCTTCGCGCCGCTCTGATCAGCCCTTGGCCCGGTCGACCAGGGTCTTCATGGCGTCGGCGGGCAACGGGCCATGACAGGTCCGTTCGCCGCCGGCTTCGCTGGTGACGAGCCAGACCTGCGCCGGCGAATCGGCGCGATGCAGCACCCAGGCCGGACCGCGCGCACTGCTGCTGGGCGGCAGGCCTTCCAGCACGCCGGTGCTGGCCGATTGCAGCATGACCGCGCACTCGTTCGCGGGAATGCGCGTCGCGGACAGGAAGGCCGGGTTGCCGAGCACTTCCGGCAGCGCCGTGTCGGATCCGCGCAGGAAGGAATCGACATCGAACTTGCCGCCTCCCGCCGTTGCGCAGGCGGACAGGCCGAGTACGACCGCCAGGGCGCAAAACACTGGTTTCAGTGCAGACATGGCGCGCCTCATTGCTTCATCACGTCGGCGCCCTTGGGCACCGTGAACCGGAACGCATCCGCCGGCAATGGCGGGTTCTTCTGCATCGCGGAGAATGTCAGCAGCGTGGTATTGCCAAAGGCGTCGCGCAATTCCATTGCCTCGAGATTACCGCCCTTGAAGCCGATGCCGATGCGCTCGAACTGCGTGTCCTTCGACTTCGGCGTCATCTCCAGCCACTCCACGCCGTCCCGCGTGGGACCGTTCTTCACCGTGAAGTTCTTCTCGAAGTCGTTGCTGCCGAACAGGATGGCCGCCGGGCTGGAACCCAGCGCGCCGTCGAGCTTGCGCTCGGTAACCTGGTTCAGGTCCTTGTCGTAGATGTAGAGCGTCTGGCCGTCGGCCTGCAGCAACTGCTCATAGGGCTTGGCGTAACGCCACGTGAATTTCCCGGGGCGTGCGAACACAAAACTGCCGCTCGACGTGCCGGTGACCTTGAGGCTGTCGCCCTGCCCCCTGACCTGGCGCTGCGTGAATTCGCCCTTGGCGCTCTTCACGCCGGTAACGAAGCTTTGGAGCTGGTCGGTGGCGGCGGCCAGGGCCGCGGGCATGTGCGCGGCAAAGACGGCCAACGCGGCACAGGCCGACACGAGAACGCGTTTTCGCATGTATCAGATCCTTGCTGAGGGAAAAGGCGCCACGCCAGTCTGCATGGCGCGGCGGTGCAACCTGATGGTTAGAGCGTGTGAGCGGCCCCGGATTCCTTCCGGCGCCACCTGCCGGGTAACCACATGTTACCGATGCGGCGCTCAGTCATCTTCCCGGGCCACGCCGGGTTGCGCCAGGATGTCCCGGTTGCCATTGCCGGACATGGCCGATACCAGCCCGGCCTTTTCCATATCCTCGAGCAGACGCGCGGCGCGGTTGTAGCCGATGCGCAGGTGGCGCTGCACCAGTGAGATCGATGCGCGCCGGTTCTTCAGCACGACTTCCACGGCCTGGTCATAGAGCGGATCGGCTTCGCCACCGCCACCACCGATGCCGGCACCGCCGCCAAAGCCATCGGTACCGCTGTCGCCTTCCGTCAGGCCGCCTTCGAGGATGCCCTCGATATAGTTGGCCTCGCCGCCTTCCTTGAGCTTTTCGACCACACGGTGCACTTCGTCATCGGAGACAAAGGCCCCGTGAACGCGCACCGGCAGGCCGGTGCCCGGGGCCAGGTAGAGCATGTCACCCATGCCGAGCAGCGCTTCCGCGCCCTGCTGGTCAAGGATGGTACGCGAGTCGATCTTGCTGCTGACCTGGAAGGCGATACGCGTCGGCACGTTGGCCTTGATCAGGCCCGTGATCACGTCGACCGACGGACGCTGCGTGGCCAGCACCAGGTGCAGCCCGGCGGCGCGCGCCTTCTGCGCGATCCGCGCGATCAGCTCCTCGACCTTCTTGCCCACCACCATCATCAGGTCGGCCAGCTCGTCGATGACGATCACGATGGTCGGCAGCTTCTCGAGCGGCTCGGGCGCGTCCGGCGTCAGGCTGAACGGGTTCGGGATCTTTTCTTCCTTCGCCGCGGCTTCGTCGATCTTCTTGTTGTAGCCGGCCAGGTTGCGCACGCCGAGCTTGCTCATCAGCTTGTAGCGCCGCTCCATCTCGCCGACCGCCCAGTTCAGCGCGTTGCCGGCCTGGCGCATATCGGTCACGACCGGGCACAGCAGGTGCGGAATGCCTTCGTAGACGCTCATTTCAAGCATCTTCGGGTCGATCAGGATCAGGCGCACGCTGTCCGGCTTGGCCTTGTAGAGCAGCGACAGGATCATGGCGTTGATCCCGACCGACTTGCCCGAGCCCGTGGTGCCGGCCACCATGCAGTGCGGCATCTTGGCCAGGTCGGCCACCATCGGCTTGCCGGCGATGTCCTTGCCGAGCGCCATGGTCAGGCTGGAAGAGCTTTCGTTGTAGACCTGTGAACCCAGGATTTCCGACAGCCGCACGGTCTGGCGCTTCGGGTTCGGCAGCTCCAGCCCCATGTAGTTCTTGCCCGGGATGGTCTCGACCACGCGGATCGACACCAGCGACAGCGAACGCGCGAGGTCGCGCGCCAGGTTGACCACCTGGCTGCCCTTCACGCCGGTGGCGGGCTCGATCTCGTAGCGCGTGATCACGGGGCCCGGGTAGGCCGCCACCACCTTGACCTCGACGCCGAAGTCCTTGAGCTTCTTCTCGATCAGGCGCGAGGTGAATTCCAAAGTTTCGGCGCTGACGGTTTCCTGGTGCGGCGGGATCGGGTCGAGCAGCGACAGCGGCGGCAGGTCCGAATCCTGGATATCCGCAAACAGCGGCTGCTGCTTCTCGCGTTCGACGCGCTCGTGCTTGGGCACCGCCTGCGGGCGCACGATCTGCACCGGCGTCGCCTCCTCGATGCGCACGCGCTGCACTTCCACGGTTTCGGTGCGCTCGACCTTGGCGGCTTCGCCGATGATGCGGTCCTGCTTGCTCTCGCGCCGGGCCTTGAAGCCAAGGAACAGGTTCTCGACAAAGCCGCCGATATGCTCGGCCACCGACAGCCACGAGAAATGGAAAAACAGCGACAGGCCGATCGCCAACATCAGCAGCAACAGCAGCGTGGCGCCGGTGAAGCCCAGCGCAGTCTGCATCCAGCCGCCGAGCAGGTCGCCCAGCACGCCGCCCGGCGCGCGCGGCAGCGCGGCCCGCAGCGGATACATGCGGATGGCCTCCAGGCCCATGCTGGAAAACAGCGTCAGCGCGAAGCCGATCCAGCTCACCGTCACGCCCTGGCGATGCTCCTCGCGCTCGGGCAGTTCCGCGGTCAGCGTGCGCCAGCCGCGCCAGCAGCGGCGCACCAGCAGCACCGCCCACCAGTAGGCCGAGAAGCCGAAGATGAAGAACAGCACGTCCGAGACCCAGGCGCCCACGCGGCCGCCGAGGTTGTGGATGTCTGCCACCTGGTTGGCGTGCGACCAGCCGGGGTCGGTCTTGCTGTAGCTGGCCAGCACGCACAGGAAGCCCAGCGTGACGGCCAGCAACAGGAACCAGCGTACTTCGCCAAGCAGTTTGCCGATGCGCGAAGGCAGCGCCGACGGGTCCGTCCGGGTGGTGGTGGTTGCTCTGGCCATGCCTTGGTCTGGTTCACTTGCAGGTGATGGTGGCGGCCATTTTAGCGTGGCCGGGCCCTATCGCCGCCATTGGAATTTGCAACAGTGGGCAAATGCCGCTCCTCTTATAATGTCGGTTTCGAGCAATGCCGGTGCGCAGCAAGGCGCACCGCCACAGGAACGCATCATGGCAAAACACGCAAAAGTGCTGATTCTCGGATCCGGTCCCGCCGGCTACACCGCCGCTGTCTACGCGGCTCGCGCCAACCTGGAGCCGGTGCTGATCACCGGCCTGGCGCAAGGCGGCCAGCTGATGACCACCACGGATGTCGAGAACTGGCCCGGCGATGCCAAGGGCGTGCAGGGTCCGGAGCTGATGCAGCGCCTGCTGGCCCATGCGGAAGAATTCAAGACCGAAATCATCTTCGATCACATCCACACCGCCAAGCTCGTCGACGAAAACGGCAACCCGGCCCGTCCGTTCCGCCTGATCGGAGACGCCGGCGAGTACACCTGCGATGCGCTGATCATCGCCACCGGTGCCTCGGCGCAATACCTGGGCCTGCCGTCCGAGGAATCGTTCATGGGCCGCGGCGTGTCCGCCTGCGCCACCTGCGACGGCTTCTTCTACAAGAACCAGGAAGTGGCCGTGGTCGGCGGCGGCAATACCGCCGTGGAAGAGGCGCTCTACCTGTCCCATATCGCCAGCAAGGTCACCGTGATCCACCGCCGCGACAGCTTCCGCGCGGAGCCGATCCTGGTCGACCGCCTGCTGCAGCGTGTGAAGGAAGGCCGCGTCGAAATCCGCTACGACAGCGTGCTGGACGAAGTCCTGGGCGATGATTCGGGCGTGACCGGCATCCGCATCCGCGGCACCAAGTCGGGCCAGGCTGAAGACATCAAGCTGGCCGGCGTGTTCATCGCGATCGGCCACAAGCCCAATACCGACCTGTTCGTCGGCCAGCTGGCCATGCAGAACGGCTACCTTGTGACCAAGTCCGGCCTTGCCGGCGATGCCACCGCCACCAGCATTCCGGGCGTGTTCGCCGCCGGCGACGTGCAGGACCACGTCTACCGCCAGGCCATCACCAGCGCCGGCACGGGCTGCATGGCCGCGCTGGACGCCCAGCGCTTCGTCGAAGCCCTGAAGTAAGCCCCTTGCGGCCCGGCCGACCGGCCGGGCCCGTCGCTTGTCCAGATTCGCCGGTCGATATAATTGCGCCGAGCCCCCGGAGAATTTTCCATGACGCACGGTGCCAGCAAACCCGACCGTTCGACCAAGCGCTTCGGCCTGAATGACCTGGCCGGACTGCGCGACACCCTCAAGGCCGACACTGAGCGCCGCGAAGCCGAACGGCTCGCCGCCGAGCAGGCCGCGCAACGCGCGCGCGAAGAAGCCGACGTCTTTCGCAGCAGCGTGGGCCAGGTCAGCCAGTTGCGTGAGCGCAACCACGCCACGCTCCCGAATCCCCGCCCCGCCCCGATTCCGGTGCAGACGCAGCGCAATGACAAGGCCGTGCTGCAGGCGTCGCTGTCGGACGAGTACGACGTCGACATGCTGCTCGAAACGGACGAGACCCTGTCCTTCCGCCGGCCCGGCATCGGCATGGACGTGATCCGCAAGCTGCGCCGTGGCGAATGGGTGCCGCAGGACAAGGTCGACCTGCATGGCCTGCGCACCGATGAAGCACGCGAAGCGCTGTCGGAGTTCCTGCGCCGCTCGGTGCGCAACGGCGTGCGCTGCGTGCGCGTGATCCACGGCAAGGGCATCGGCTCGCCCGACAAGGTCCCGGTACTCAAAGGCAAAGTCCGCAGCTGGCTGGTGCAGAAAGAGGAAGTGATCGCCTTCGTCCAGGCCCGCGAGGCGCTGGGGGGCGCCGGCGCGGTGATGGTCCTGTTGCGCCAGCCCCGCGCCTGATGCACCTGCCACTGGAATTGCTGATGGGGCGCCTGCCCCTGATCCTCCATGTCATGGAGGTGATCGGCATGCTTTCCTTTGCCGTATCGGGCGTGGTCGACGCGCGCAAGCAGCGCCTGGACGTGGTCGGCACCTTCGTGGTCGCGTTCGCCACCGCGTTCGGCGGCGGCACCGTGCGCGACGTGCTGCTGGACCGCCGCCCCTTTTACTGGGTCGAGCACGAAGGCTATGTGCTGCTGATCTTCGCGATGTCGATCGGTGCGTCGCTTGTCCTGCGCGTGGTCAGCCGCGTGGCGTCGGAGCGCGCCATGATCGTGGCGGATGCGATCGGCCTGGGGCTGTTCTCGGTAACGGGCGCCTCGCTGGCGCTGGTGGCGCAGATGACACCGACCGTGGCGGTCATGATGGGCATCATCTCGGCCGTGTTCGGCGGGGTGGTGCGGGACGTGCTGTGCAACGAAGTCCCGATGATCCTGCGCGACCGCTCCCCCTATGCGACATGTTCGTTCGTGGGTTGCTGGGTCTATATGGCGCTCACCTGGCTGCAGGTGGATCAGGAAGCCGCCCTGCTTGCCGGCGCACTGAGCATCATCGCGATGCGGCTGGTGTCCGTGCGCTACGGCTGGAAACTGCCGAGCTGACGCCTGGCGGCGCCGCCCGGCGCACGCATCAGACCGCGGCTTCGTCCTGCTCGCCGGTACGGATGCGGATCACGCGCTCGATCTCCGTCACGAAGATCTTGCCGTCGCCGATCTTGCCGGTGTGCGCGGCCTTGACGATGGCGTCCAGCACGGTATCGAGCTGGTTCTCGGCGACGACGACCTCGATCTTGATCTTCGGCAGGAAATCGACCACATACTCGGCACCGCGATACAGCTCGGTGTGCCCCTTCTGACGGCCAAATCCCTTCACTTCGGTCACCGTCAGCCCCGTCACGCCGACATCCGCGAGCGATTCGCGCACTTCGTCGAGTTTGAACGGTTTGATGATGGCGGTAATCTGCTTCATGACTGGCCCCTTGTTTTAGTCGTTGGGTAGCGCACCGCCGGCGCGCTACGGGCGCGCGGAGAGCGTGGTTCGACTGGCATTTTACCAGCCATTGACGCGGTCTATCGATGACGCGCGCCGTTCAATGCATGCGCAGGGTGCGCTGGCGCGCGCATGACAAAGTTGCCTCGCACATCACATGCCTGTGGATATCCTGTGATCAACCCTGTGATCAACTCTTGGCATAAGCTGTGGATCTCCTGTGGATCTCCTGTGGATCTCCTGTGGATCTCCTGTGGATCTCCTGTGGGTCACCTGTGGGTCACCTGTGGACTGCCTGTGGACTGCCTGTGGAAAGCAGGAAGACGCGGTTGAGCGAAGGCGGCGACAACTGCTGACCCCGCCGCCCTCCTCAGTCAGGCACCTTCTCCAGATCCTTCAGCCACACCACCGATTCCGAGTCGCTCGGCGCGCGCCAGTCGCCGCGCGGCGATAGCGAGCCGCCCGAGCCCACCTTGGGCGCGTTCGGGATGCAGGAGCGCTTGAACTGGCTCGTGCGGAAGAACCGGTCCAGGAAGATCGCCAGGTTGTGCTTGATCTCCGGCAGGCCGTACTGGTTGCGCGCCACGTGTGGCCCGTTGGGCCAGGTGCCGTGCTCGCGGTCGCCCCAGGCATGCAGCGCCAGGAAGGCGATCTTCGACGGGGTAAAGCCGAAGCGCAGCGTGTAGTAGAGGTTGAAGTCCTGCAACTCGTACGGGCCGATGGTGCTCTCGGTCTTCTGCTCGGGTCCGTGGTTCGAATCGCCGGGCACCAGTTCGGGGCTGATGTCCGTGTCCAGCACGTTGATCAGCACGTCCGAGCCGCCTTCACCGACCTGCCCGGTTTCCGCCACCCAGCGCACCAGGTGCGAGATCAGCGTCTTGGGCACGCTGGCGTTCACGTTGTAGTGCGACATATGGTCGCCCACGCCGTACGTACACCAGCCGAGCGCCAGTTCGCTGAGGTCGCCGGTGCCGATCACGATCGCGCCGTTGTGGTTGGCCAGCCGGAACAGGTGGTTGGTGCGCTCGCCAGCCTGCACGTTCTCGAAGGTCACGTCATAGACCTTCTCGCCGCGTGCATACGGATGGTCCAGGTCCTTCAGCATTGCCAGGCAGCTCGGGCGGATATCGATCTCGCGCGCCGCGCAGCCCACCAGCTCCATAAGCTGGCGCGCCTGGCGCAGCGTGCGGTCGCTGGTGGCAAAGCCCGGCATGGTGTAGGCCAGGATGTTCGAGCGCGGCAGACCCAGGCGGTCCATCGCCTTGGCGCACACCAGCAGCGCATGGGTGGAATCGAGCCCGCCCGACACGCCGATGACCACCTTCGAGATCTTGCTCGCCGACAGCCGCTGCACCAGCGCCTGCACCTGGATGTTGTAGACCTCGTGGCAGCGCTCGTCGCGCTGGCGCGGATCGGCCGGCACGTACGGGAAACGCGCGACCTTGCGCTCGAGCGGCAGCGCCTTGTCCAGCGGCACGTCGAGCGGGAAGCGGACCACGCGGAATTTGTCCACCTCGGCCTTGTGCCGGCGCACGGAGTGGCCGAAGGTCACCTGGTGCATGCGCTCGCGCGACAGGCGCTCGACGTCCACGTCGGCGAACAGCAGGTGCGAGGTGTCGGCAAAGCGCTCCGATTCGGCCAGCAGTTCGCCGTTCTCGCAGATCAGCGCCTGGCCATCCCAGGCGAGATCGGTGGACGACTCGCCCTTGCCGGCGGAGGTATAGAGATAAGCGGCCAGGCAACGCGCCGATTGCTGCGACACGAGCTGGTGCCGGTAGCCCGCCTTGCCGATCACGATATTCGACGCCGACAGGTTGACCAGCACCGTGGCACCGGCCAGCGCGGCAAACGACGACGGCGGGATCGGCACCCACACGTCTTCGCAGATCTCCGCATGGAAGCGGAAGTACGGAATGTCCTCGACCTCGAACAGCAGCCCGGCGCCGAACGGCACGTCCTGGCCGAGCAGGCGGACGGAGTCGGTGGCCGCGTTATCGGCTTCGCTGAACTGGCGCGCCTCGTAGAACTCCCAGTAGTTCGGCAGGTAGGACTTGGGCACCACCCCAAGCACGCGACCCCGCGCCACCACCACCGCGCAGTTGAAAAGCTGGTGCTCCACGCGCAGCGGCATGCCCACGATCAGCGCCGCCGACAGCTTGCGCGAGGCCTCGACGATCGTGCCCAGCGCCGCTTCGCAGGCATCCAGCAGGGCCCGCTGGTGGAACAGGTCATCGCAGGTATAGGCCGAGATGCCGAGCTCCGGAAACGCCACCAGCACGGCGCCCTGCCTGGCCGCCTGCGTGGCCAGGGCGATGGTCTCGGCGGCGTTGAAGGCCGGGTCGGCCACGCGGCAGACCGGCACGCCCACCGCCACGCGCGCAAAGCCGTGGGAATACAGGTTGAAAAACGGATTCTTCATATCGGGCCTTGGTTGCCGGCCTTGGTTGCCGGTCTGCAGCGCGGCAGGCTTGCAGCCGGCGGCATAGGGGGTTCTGGCGGCCGCACTCGTGACGGCCATGCGCCATTTTACGACGCGGCGCACGCTGTCGCTGGGGCGGGAGCGGCCATCGGTGGTTTCCGGTAGACTCGGCCCGATCGTTGGAGATACGGAACCAGGCGCCATGCAGTCGGAATCTTGCAATCCGGGCAATCCGGGCAATCCGTTCGACAGGCCCGACCCACGGCAAGCGGCGGAACCGCTCGAAGCCGGTGGCGTGCAGGACTACCGGACGGAGATCGTCTCGGACCTTGCGGAAATCGCGGCCGATACCTGGGATGCCCTGGTCGCCAGCGACCCCGACGCCACCCCGTTCCTGCGCCACGCCTTCCTGCATGCGCTGCACGCCAGCGGCAGCGCTTGCCCCGACACCGGCTGGAGCCCGCGCTACCTCACCCTGTGGGCACCCGCCGCCAACGGACGGCCGGAACGGCTCGCCGGCGCCATGCCGCTGTACGCGAAAGCCCATTCCTATGGCGAGTACGTGTTCGACTGGGCCTGGGCCGATGCCTATGCCCGCCACGGCCTGGAGTACTACCCCAAGTGGCTCTCGGCGATCCCGTTCTCGCCCGTGCGCGGCGCAAGGCTGCTGGCCGAAAGCACCGACGCGCGCCGCCTGCTGCTGCAGCTTGCCCTGGCACTGGCCGCGGAAAGCGGCATGTCGTCGCTGCACATCCTGTTCCCCAACGATGCCGAGGCTGACCTGATGGAACAGGCCGGCATGATGATGCGGCATGGCGTGCAGTTCCACTGGACCAATGCGGGCTACGCCGGCTTCGACGATTTCCTTGCCACGCTATCGCAGAAGAAACGCAAGAACATCCGCGCCGAGCGGCGCCGCGTGGCCGAAGCCGGCATCACGTTCCGCCACCTGCGCGGCGCGCAGATCGACGACGACGCCTGGCGCTTCTTCAACCGTTGCTACCGCCAGACCTACCGCGAGCACCACTCCACGCCCTACCTGAACCTGGACTTCTTCCGGCGCATCGGTGCGGCCATGCCCCAGCACCTGCTGCTGGTGATTGCCGAACGCGCGGGAGCGCCGATCGCCAGTTCGCTGCTCGTCTACGACGACACGCCGGGGATCAGCACGCTGTACGGACGCTACTGGGGCGCGCTCGAGTACCACCCGTGCCTGCACTTCGAGACTGCCTACTACCAGCCGCTGGAATTCTGCATCCGCCACGGCATCGGCACCTTCGAAGGCGGCGCGCAGGGCGAGCACAAGATGGCCCGCGGCTTCCTGCCCGTGCCGACGCGCTCGGCGCACTGGCTGGCGCACCCGGCCTTCGCGGACGCGGTGGAGCGCTTCCTCGCACGCGAACGCGAAGGCATCGATGCCTACCTGGACGAACTGAACGAGCGTACGCCGTTCGCCCAGCGGGACTGACAGCTCAGCGCCGCCACATGCGGCGCAAGGTGTTGTCCCCCAGCATGTAGTGATGGAACAGCGCCGCGATCGCGTGCAGGCCGATCACGAGGTAGAACGCCGTGCCCAGCGTTTCATGGATCTCCTTGACCTGGTTCTTCAGCGCCTCGTCCGGCCCGACCAGCGCCGGAATCTCGAGTCCGAGCGTGGGCAGCGCCATCACATGGCCGCCGGCATTGAGCGCGAGCAGGCCCAGGATCGGCTGGGCCAGGATGAACAGGTACAGCACCCAGTGCATCGCCTCGCCCGCGTGCTGCATCCAGCGCGGGCCCGGCTCGGCCGGCGGCGCGCCGCGCACCAGGCGCCGCAGCAGGCGCGGCACGGCCAGCACCAGGACCAACGCTCCGGCCCACTCATGCGCGGCCATGGCCAGCGAGCGGGCCGGCGTGCCCTTGCCGGCAAAGCCCTTCAGTTCGATGGCCGCATAGGCCACGGCGACCAGCAGGAACACTGTCCAGTGGAAGAAGATGGCCAGGCCATCGTAACGGCGCGCAGTGCCGGGAAACGGCATGGCACCTGACACGCTCTGAAGGCGGTTCACAGGAACTCCTGTAGTGTTAGGGGACACCGATAGCGTAACCCGGCGCGCTCGCGGGTGGCTTGCCGATGGTCATGTTTTACGCAACAAAAAACCCCGCCGTGGCGGGGTTCGTTCAGCAGCCGTTCAGCTTTGCACGAGAACGGCACATAAATTGCCAGGCGACCGCAATTACTTCTTGTAGTTCGCGACGCCGTCGGTGATTTCCTTGTGGGCTTCCTCGATGCCGGCCCAGCCTTCCACCTTGACCCACTTGCCGGCTTCCAGTGCCTTGTAGTTCTCAAAGAAGTGCTTGATCTGGTCGAGCAGGTTCTGCGGCACGTCCGACAGGCCCTTCATGAAGGCGGTGGCCGGCGAAAGCTTGTCCACCGGCACGGCGACCAGCTTCGCATCCACGCCCGACTCGTCCGTCATCTTCAGCATGCCGAGTGCACGGCAGCGCACGACCGCGCCGGCCAGGATCGGGAACGGGCTGAGCACCAGCACATCCACCGGGTCGCCGTCGCCCGACAGCGTCTGCGGAATGAAGCCGTAATTGGCCGGATAGCGCATGCCGGTGCCGATAAAGCGGTCCACGAACAGCAGGCCGGTTTCCTTGTCAGCCTCGTACTTCACCGGATCGCTCTGGGCGGAAATCTCGATGATGACGTTGAAATCGTTGGGAATGTCCTTGCCCGGGGAGACGAGATTGAAACTCATGCGATTCTCCAGATGCCTGCGGTGTGTTTATGGATGGCGGGCATTATAACGGCTCGCCCCTGACCCGAGGCTGACAAAGACCGTGCCTTGCACGCCGCCCGGGCTGCGCGATAATGGCGCATTCTTCAGCCAACGCTGAATTCCGAGCCACGCCTCCGAAACAAGAACCCGCGGAACCTCCCGGAGACCCTCATGCACGCCCAGCATTTCGTTGCCAACCGCCTGATCGCGCCCGACAACGGCCTGCGCATCAAAGTGTTCGACCCGTCCAATGGCGAACCGTTTGCCGAGATCGCGCGCGGCAACGCCACCGATATCAACGTCGCCGTGCACGCCGCGCGGCAAGCCGCCGACGGCGCCTGGGGCGCCATGGCGCCGGCCGAGCGCGTGCGGCTGCTCAACCGCGTGGCACTGGCGCTGATCGCCCACGAAGAAGAGCTGGCGGCGCTCGAGGCGCGCGACACCGGCAAGCCGGCGCGCCAGGCCCGCGCCGATGCCCGCGCCGTGGCCCGCTATTTCGAGTTCTATGCCGGTGCCGTCGACAAGCTGCACGGCCAGACCATTCCGTACAACCCCGGCTACACGGTGCTCACGCTGCGCGAGCCGCACGGCGTCACCGGCCACATCATCCCGTGGAACTACCCGCTGCAGATCTTCGGCCGCAGCGTCGGCGCGGCGCTGGCAACCGGCAACGCCTGCGTGGTCAAGCCGGCCGAGGACGCCTGCCTGTCGCTGCTGCGCGTGGCTGAGATCGCCGCCGAAGCCGGCCTGCCCGAAGGTGCGCTCAATATCGTCACCGGCTATGGCCATGAGGCCGGCGCCGCGCTGGCCCGCCACCCGGGCATCAACCACATCTCGTTCACCGGCTCGCCGCAGACCGGCAAGCAGGTGGCCCAGCTCGCCGCCGAGAACCACGTGCCGGTCACGCTGGAACTGGGCGGCAAGTCTCCGCAGGTCGTCTTTGCCGATGCCGATGTGGACGCGCTCGTGCCCGTGATCGTCAACGGCATCGTGCAGAACGCCGGCCAGACCTGCTCGGCGGGCAGCCGCGTGCTGGTGGAACGCCAGCTTTACAATGCGCTGCTGGACCGGCTCGCCTCGGTGTTCGAGTCGCTGCGTGTCGGCCCCTCCGAACTGGACCTGGAATGCGGCCCGCTGATCAGCCGCAAGCAGCAGCAGCGCGTGTGGGACTTCGTCTCCGACGCACAGCACGCCGGCATCGCGGTCATGGCGCAGGGCCAGATCGTCGCGGATGCGCCGGAGTCCGGCTATTACCAGGTGCCGATGCTGTTCCGCGACGTCCCGCCCGCGCACCGGCTCGCGCAGGAGGAGGTTTTCGGCCCGCTTCTGGCCGCGATGCCGTTCGACACCGAAGCCGAAGCCGTGGCGCTGGCCAACGGTACGCCTTACGGACTGGTGGCGGGATTGTGGACGCGTGACGGCGGCCGGCAGCTTCGCCTCGCGCGCAAGCTGCGCGCCGGCCAGGTCTTTATCAACAACTACGGTGCCGGCGGCGGCGTGGAGCTGCCCTTCGGCGGCACCGGGCAGTCCGGCTACGGCCGCGAGAAGGGCTTCGAGGCCCTCTACGCCTTTACCACCCTGAAAACCATTGCCATTCAACATGGGTAACATCAATTTTCTGTCGATTGCCTTTGCCATCTTCTTTTTCTGGATGGCCTGGCATGTGAAGAATAAACGCGCGACCAATCCGTCCGGCATGCCGCGCCTGCAGGTCTTCAAGCGCAAGTGGGGCGACACCGTGGGCGACCGCGTGCACTGGTGCCTCTATGTGGCGCTGCCGTTCCTGCTGGCCGTGATGATGGTGGCCAACGCCTTGCGCGGGCGCGGGCCATTCGCGCACTGAGCGGCCGGACGCCTCGCACGACATAACAAACCCAAGGAGACAAGCGATGAGACTGGCAGACAAGGTAGCGGTGGTAACCGGCGGCGGGTCCGGCTTTGGCGAAGGCATCGCGCATACGTTCGCGCGCGAAGGCGCCCGTGTCATGGTGGCCGACCTGCGCGAAGACGCCGCCGAGCGCGTGGCCGCGGCGATCCGCGCAGCCGGCGGCCAGGCGCGCGCGGTACGCGCCGACGTCTCGCGCGAAGCCGACACGCAGGCCATGCGCGATGCCGCGCTGGCCGCCTTCGGCGACGTGCATATCGTCGTCAACAACGCCGGCACCACCCACCGCAACAAGCCGATCCTGGAGATCACCGAGGACGAGTTCGACCGCGTCTATGCGGTCAACGTCAAGAGCATCTTCTGGTCGGCGCGCGCCTTCATCCCGCATTTCCGTACGCGTGGCGGCGGCGTGTTCGTCAATATCGCGTCGACCGCCGGCATCCGGCCGCGCCCGGGCCTGGTCTGGTACAACGGCAGCAAGGGCGCCGTCATCACCGCGAGCAAGGCCATGGCGGCGGAGCTCGGTCAGGACAATATCCGCGTCAACTGCGTGAATCCCGTGATCGGGGCCACCGGCCTGCTCGAAGAGTTCATGGGCATGCCCGACACGCCCGAGAACCGCGCGAAGTTCCTCGCCACCATCCCGATGGGACGCATGTCGACCCCGCCCGATGTCGCCAATGCCTGCCTGTACCTGGCCAGCGACGAAGCCGCGTTCATCACGGGCACCTGCATCGAAGTGGACGGCGGCCGCTGCGTATAGTCGCGCCCTCCGTTCCCGCAATAGCCGTAGCTGCAACACCGAAGCGTCATAGAAGCGTCAGAGAAGCGCAAACATCCCGAGGAGACAGCATGACAACGACTGCAGTGAACCCCGGCGTCGGCGACGCCGAGTTTGAAGACGCCACTTACCGCAAGGTGAGCTGGCGCCTGGTGCCTTTCCTGCTGCTGTGCTACGTAGTGGCCTACCTGGACCGCGTCAACGTGGGCTTTGCCAAGCTGCAGATGCTCAGCGACCTGAAATTCAGCGAGACCATCTACGGCCTCGGCGCGGGCATCTTCTTCATCGGCTACTTCCTGTTCGAAGTGCCGAGCAACGTGATCCTGCACAAGGTCGGCGCACGCATCTGGATCGCCCGCATCATGATCACGTGGGGCGCCATTTCCGCGGCGATGATGTTCGTCACCACGCCGACCATGTTCTACGTGCTGCGCTTCCTGCTCGGCATCGCGGAGGCCGGCTTCTTCCCCGGCATCATCCTGTACCTGACCTACTGGTACCCGGCCAACCGGCGCGGACGCACCACCACGTTCTTCATGACCGCCATCGCGCTGTCGGGCGTCATCGGCGGCCCGCTGTCGGGCTGGGCGATGCAGGCCTTCGACGGCCACAACGGCTGGTCCGGCTGGCAGTGGATGTTCCTGCTTGAAGGCATCCCGTCGATCCTGGTCGGCCTGATGGTGCTGGCCTACCTCGACGACCGCATCGCGCACGCCAGGTGGCTCACCGCCGAAGAGAAGGCGCTGCTCGAGCGCAATATCGCCAGCGAGGACGCGCACAAGGAAGACCCGCCCATCCGCACCGTGTTTTCAAGCCCGCGCGTATGGTTGATGAGCGCGATCTACTTCTGCTTCGTGATGGGCCTGTATGGCGTGAGCTTCTGGCTGCCGACCATCATCAAGCAGACCGGCGTCAAGGGCGCGCTCGACATCGGCCTGCTGACTGCGATTCCGTATGGCTGCGCCGTGATCGGCATGGTGCTGGTCGCGTTCAGCGCGGACCGTTCGGGCGAGCGCCGCTGGCACATTGCGATCCCGGCCGCGCTCGGCGCACTGGGCCTGGTGCTCTCGGTGCAATGGCATGACAGCACCGCGCTGGCCATGGTGGCGCTCACGCTGGCCACCATCGGCATCCTGACCACGCTGCCGCTGTTCTGGAGCCTGCCCACGGCCTTCCTGGCCGGCACCGGCGCGGCTGCCGGCATCGCGCTGATCAACTCGCTCGGCAACCTCGCTGGCTTCCTCAGCCCGTATGCGGTCGGCTGGCTCAAGGACCTGACCCACAGCACCGATTCCGGCATGTACCTGCTCGCCGCCTGCCTGGTGGTGGGTGCTGCACTGACGTTGTCGGTCCCGGCCAGGCTGGTCAGCCGCAAGACGTAATCCTTCCGTCCTTCGCACGCCCCGGACTGCCGCGGCGTGCACATCCCGGGTGGCCCGCGCGCCACCCGCCTCCCGCAAGGCGCCCTCCTCCGACAAGCATGTAGGAGCCTGACCGGCAGTGCGCCCAGGCATTGCTCCCTTAGCATGGAAGCGACATCCGCCTGGCCCGTAAGGGGCGCTGGCGGCACTGTCCTTCCCTCTTTCGTCAAGGAGGCCAAGATGCGGCAACTATCTTTGCAAAGCTCGCGCCCCATCCACCTGCAAGACACGCGAGGACGGCGCGCAAGGGCACTGCGACTGGCCCTTTTCACGGGCGCATGCGCAGTGGCAATGCTTGCGTTCGTGCCTGCTGCGGGACAAGCCCAGACTTACACGGCCCCGGCGGATGCCGCGGCCGCGCCCATGACACCCACTCCGCCGGCGCCTGGCACACCGCCGCTGCCGCCCACCACGGCGGCACCACCGGCTGCGGCGCCTGCGCCGACACCGGCGCCGATTAACACGGCTCCGGCAGCACCGTCGCCCCCGCTGGCGGCGCCCTCCCCGCCGCTGGCCGTACCTCCGCCACCGCCACCGCGCGATGCGATGGTGCAGCGCAAGTCCGGGTCGGTGACCTACATCTGCGGCGGCGTTGCTACGGATGAACAGCGCGCACTGTCCGCGCAGTCCGGCGACTACAACATGGGGCTGCTCTTCACCCAGGGCCCGCGCGGCGAATACCTGTCCGACGTCAACGTGACGCTGACGCGCAATGGTCGCGAAGTCGCGAACTTCGTGGCGGACGGCCCGAAGTGCCTGCTGCGCGCACCGGCAGGCAGCTACAACGTGCGGGCCACGTATGAGGGCCGGACCAAGACGCAGGTGGTCAGCACGGGTACGCACAATGCGCAGATGCGCTGGTAACTGACCGCGTGGCCGCGCGTGATCGCGCGTAATCGCGCGTCACCACGCCAGTTCGCTCAACGATGTTCGGAAAGAAAGTGGGCCGCCCCATGGCGGCCCACTCTGCTTTCCCGGTCCTTCGCAAACCGCGTCAGGGCGCCGGTTGATCCCCGAGCATCTGCGCAACGGAACCCGCCGCCCGGGCGGCCCGTGCGCCAATCAGCCGCTGCAACGTGCCGAGCAGTTCGTCCTCGTTGTAGGGCTTGCCGAGGTACACGTCCACGCCGATCTGCTGCGCGTAACGGCGATGCTTCTCCGCCGTGCGCGACGTGATCATCACCAGTGGCATGTGGGTCGTGCGGCTGTCGGAACGTACGTTCCGGGTCAGGTCGAAGCCGTCCATGTGCGGCATCTCGATGTCGACCAGCATGGCGTCCGGCATCACATCCTGGAGCTGCTTGAGCGCATCGACGCCGTCGCGGGCGAGCAGTACCTCGTAGCCAGCGCGCGTCAGCAGGCGGTGGGCGGCCTTGCGTACGGTCAGCGAATCGTCCACCACCATCACCGTCGGCTGCACAACCAGGCCCGGAACCGGCGTCGCGGCGCCATCGCCAGCCAGCTCCGCGACCGCGCCAAGCGGCTGCGTTGCCGACGGCTGCACGGCGGCGGGCGCCACTTCACCGCGCACGCGCTCGAAACGCTGGGCCAGCACCACCGGGTTGTAGATCAGCACGATCTCGCCGTCGCCCATCGTCGTGGCACCGGCAATGCCTTCCAGGCGCGCCAGGTGCGGACCGATGTGCTTGACCACCACTTCGCGGTTGCCCACCACTTCGTCCACGTGCACGGCGACGCGCTCGGTACCGCTGCGCACGATGACGACCGGCGAATACTTGCGCCCGGACGGACTGGCCGCGCTTTCCTCGAGCAAGGCGCCGAAGTAATGGAACGGCACCTCGCCGCCGGCGACGGTGAGATGCCCCTGATTGTAGGCATCGAGCAGGGCCTGCGTACGCAACTGCTGAACCTGGTCGATCATGCCGCTCGGCATGGCATACATGCGGCCGCCCAGCACCACCACCAGCACCTGCGTGATCGCCGTGGTCAGCGGCAGGTGCACCGTGAACGTCGTGCCGCGACCAGCTGTCGTCGACAGCGTGATGCGGCCGCCCAGCGCCACGGTCTCGGCGCGGACCACGTCCATGCCGACGCCGCGGCCGGCGAGTTCCGAAACGGCGTCGGCGGTCGAGAAACCGGGCGTAAAGATCATCTCGGTTAGCCGCGCGTCGCTGGCTTCATCGTCATGCGCCAACAGGTCGCGCTCCACGGCGCGCGCGCGGATCCGCGCAAGATCAAGGCCCGCTCCGTCATCGACGAAATGCAACACGACTTCGTTGCCTTCCTGCTGCACTTCCAGCGTCAGCGAACCGGCCGCCGACTTCCCCGCGGCGCGGCGAGTCTCGGCGGTCTCGATGCCATGCACGACGGCATTGCGGATCAGGTGCTCGATCGGGCCGGCCATCCGGTCCAGCACGGACCGGTCGACTTCCACCGTACCGCCCTGGATCAGCAGCCGGACCTCCTTGCCGGTCTCCGCGGCGGCCTGGCGCGCGACGCGGTAGAGGCGCTCGGCCAGCGCGTCGAACTGCACCATGCGCGCCTGCATCAGCCCGCGCTGCAGGCCGCGCGTGAGCCGCGCCTGCGCGGCCAGGTCGCCCGCGGTACGGTCAAAGCCGCGGTGCAGGTTCTGCTCCACGGTGGCCACGTCGTTGACCGACTCGGCCATCATCCTCGTCAGTTCCTGGAAGCGCGTGAAACGGTCGAATTCCAGCGGATCGAATTCCTGCCGGTGCTGGGCGTCGGCGATGCGCGAAGCCATCTGCGATTCGGCCTGGATCTCGATCTCGCGCAACTGGCCGCGCAGACGCGCCACGTTGTCGTTCAGCTCGCCCAGGTAGGCGCGCATGGCATCGAGTTCGCTTTCCAGCCGCGCACGCGTGGCGCCGACTTCGCCAGCCTCGTTGATCAGCGTATCGAGCGCACGGGCCTGCACGCGCACCAGCGCGCGCTGGCGCTCGGCTGCATCCGACACCTGCGCCAGGGCGCCACTGGGGGCCTTGGTGTCAGGCATCGGCAACGCAGGGCCAGCGCTCTCCGGCTTAGCGACTTCGGCGCTGGCCATCACCGGCGGCGCGGGCGGTTCCGGCGCGGCCAGCCCGTTGATGACATCAGGATCGTCCGGCACGAGCAGGCGGCCAGCCTGCAGCGCCTCCACGTGCATCAGGATCCGGTCGTACCACGCGTACAGGCGGGCAAACAACTGCGGGCCGACACGCTGCGCACGCAGGCTGGCGTCGAGCAGCGTTTCCATCTCGTGCGCAGCCTGGCCCAGCGCCATGGCGCCTGCCATGCGCGCACTGCCCTTGAGCGTATGCAGCGCGCGCAGCACCAGGCCACCTTGCCGTGTGTCTTCGGGTGCCGCTTCCCATGTGCGCACGAGCCGGCCGAGTTCGGGCAGGCTGCCATGCGCCTCTTCCAGGAAGATCTCGACGAGGGTCGCGTCCAGCCCGGCGGCATCGGCCTGCACGACTGCCGGCGGCAGCGGACGCGCCGGCGCCGGCAACGGGATCACCACCGCGTCATGCGTCACAGCTGCCGGCGCCGGCACTGCCGGCCGCGAGGACTCCGGCGCGGCGGGCGGTTCCGCTTCCACGCGCGGCTCGGGTACGGACGGTTGCAGCTGGCCGAACAGGCTGGCCACGGAATCATCCGGGCCGGCGGGCACCTCGGGTGCCGGCACCAGGACACGCGGGCGCAGCATGGCACGCTCGCCGAACTCTGTCAGGCTGCGGTGCAGGCTGGCATCCGCCTCGGGCCAGACGCCCGCGGCGAATTGATGGAGCATGCCACGCAGCCGTTCGACCGCCTGCTCCAGCAGGCGGAAGTCGCCGGGATGCATGGCGACGGGGTGCGAGCCGAGCTGCAGCAGCAATTGCTCGAGCGCCTCGGCAATCTCGCGCACCGGCTCCAGCCCGACCGTCGACGCGCTGCCCTGCAGCGTATGCGCAACGCGCAGCGCCAGCTCGCTCGGGCATGGGTGGTTCTCATGGCGCCACTCGGAAATGTCGGTGGCGAACTGGCGCAGGAGGTCGTCGGCTTCCTGCAGGTAGACGTTGTAGAGCGGCAGGCCAATGCGGATCGGGCCGATCACCTTGAAGTTGTCGTCCTCGGCGGACAACGCCCCCGACAGGCGGAAGGGAATCACGTTGCCCTCGCCCCCGTCGGCGGTATCCGCAGGCGCATCCGTCCCGGCCTCCGGACTCGCTGCCGAAGCATCCACAGCCAGGATGTCAGGTAGCAGCGCATCCTCGATGACAGCCGGGTGGGGCTCCGCTGCGGCGGAACCTGCGGGCGCTTCCGGCTGCGGATCGCGGACCGCCTCGGCCGCGGCCACCAGCGGCGCGATGTCATGCGCCGCACCGGCATCGCGATGCAGCAGCGCCACCCACGCGGACAGCTCCGCATGCGCGCGCCGCAGCAGGTTGAGCAGAGCCGGCACCGGCTCGCGCGCCTCCGCGATCCACAGGTTCATCACCTGCTCCACGGCCCAGGCGGCCTCGCCGTAGCGGTGCAGGCCGACCATGCGGCTGGAGCCCTTGAGCGTATGGAACGCGCGCCGGATGCGGCTTAGCGTATCGGCATCGCCAAGCGCTTTCAGACCCGAACCCAGATCGGCCGCGATGCCGCCGAGAACTTCGTCGGCCTCGTGCAGGAAGATCCCGAACAGCTCGGCGTCCAGGGCTGCGCCGTCGTCCGGCGCCTGCGCCTGTGCGGTCGCCGGCGAGGCAACCGGCATCGGCTCGGCCAGTGCCGCCACCAGCCGGTCGCCGGTGTCACTGCCAGCAAGCCACGCGTTGAGTTGCGTGGTCGCCTCCGTGGCCTGGCGTCGCAGCGCGGCATTGTCGTCGATGGCAGCCTGGTCAGCCAGCGCCTGCAGCGCTGCACGCAGTCGCTGAATCGTCGGCGTGTCGGCCGTAGCACCGGTGCGGAGCGCTTCGCTGGCAGCGGCACGTGCCACCGACAGCGGATCGCTGCTGACAGCGCCTGCCTGACGCGGCGCCCGCCCCTCGTCAGGATCCTCGTCCTGCGTTTCATGAGGGGTGCGGCCCAGCTCCAGCGCATCGATGAACGCATGCATGGTGCCCAGCGTCTCGGCAATGGCAGCCAGGGATTCGCCACGCAAGGCTTCATCGGCGACGGTGCCCAGCATGCCGGCTTGGCGCACGGCCTCCTGCACGGCTTCGCCGGCCCGCTGCGCCTCATCGCCCAGCGCTGCCGGCAGGATGTCGGTGTACTGCAGCGCGTCCAGCGTGCTTCGCAAGGCCTCGAAGGCCTGCACGGCCTCCGCCAGGCTGTTCCCGGCATCGGGCCGGGCGGCATTGCGGTCATAGGTGTCAAGCCACGATTCACCGCCGTCAAGCTGGGCGCGCAACTGCGCGATTGCCTGCACGCGCGCCGCCTGGGCGCGGGCTTCGTCGGCCATGCGCGCGAGCCATGCCGGCGCCGCGGCGGCCGGGTCGGCCAGGCATTGCGCCAGCTCCTCGCAGCGTGCGGCAAAGACCGCTGCCGCGGGGTTCGGGCTCATGCCGTGCACGCGCCAGGGCAAGGCCAGCGCGCGCGACAGGAACACGGCAATGCCGGTGGCGCCCAGCGCCTCGCCGCGCCCAGGTTCGCCCGCGGGCCTGAGCGCGGCCTGCGACAGGCATAGCTGCAAGGCCGGCTGCGCAAGCGGCTGCGCGGCCTCGGCCAACGCCGCCAGTGCGATTTCCCAGGCGGCGGGATCGCCTTCGGCGGCACGCTCCAACCCTGCGGCAGCCTGCTGCAGGTTACGGGTATCGATAGGATCGAGCCAGCCGTAGTAGCGCAGGCGGTAGTCGGCACCGGGCGTGGCGTGCGCGCGGTCGAGGCGGAATGCCTGCACGGTACGCGCGATGTCGGCGCGCAACGTCATCACCGCACTCTCGTCGGCATCGTGCAGAGGAGACTCCGCCTGCTCCGCCAAGGTGCAGACCAGCAGGAAGATGGCGTCGTTGAGCAGGGCCTGCGGCACGCGCACCTGCCCCTGCTGGTATTGACGCAGCAGCAGGTGGGCCCGGCCGGCAAAGCGCTTCGCCAGCAGGTCTGACGGCAGCAAACCGTGGGCCAGGGCACGGAACGCCAGCGACAGCACATGCCAGATTCCGCGGTCCGGGTGGTCGGTGGCGCGGCGTGCCTCCTGCTCGCTGGCCCGTACCTCGTCCAGCGCCTCCTGCAGCGGCAGGTACGCCTCGCGCAGCCGCTGGGACTCGTTGCACTGCACCGGCAGGCGCAGCGCCTTGAGCAGTGCCGCTTCGTAGCGCTGCCGCGCGCGCGTGACGACCGATGCGTTGCGCGTGGGCAGCAGGATGCCGGGCAGCATCTGCAGCTCGTCAAGCCACAGGTCGGCCGGATGCACGCGCTCGTCGCCGAGCAGCGCCAGGATCTCCGCATATGGGCGGAACAGCCGCAGCGGGTCCTGTTCATCGCCCGCCATCAGGTCGTCGACGTACTCGGCAAGCGCCAGCACCCCGGCACGGAACAACGCAAGCGTGCCGGCATCGGCGGCCACGCCGCCGCCGTCAAGACTTTCGATCAGGCGCCGCAAGGCCTGGCAGTACGGATCGACCCCGCGCAGGCCCACGATATGCACCGCGCCGGCGGCCTGGTGCAATTGTTGCCCGGCCAGGCGCAGCGATGTGGTATCGCGCGCGCCGAGCGCCTCGGGCGCCTGCTGGACTTCTTCGACGTAGTGGGACAGCTCGGTCGCGGCGTCATCCAGCGCGGCGCGCAGGCTCGGTGCCACCCATGCCAGCACCGACAGGTCGCGCGAGGCGGGGACGGCTGGTTCCGCCACATCCGGCAGCGCCGCAGACTGGGTCGGGTCCTCCGGCAACAGCACCTGTTGCTGCGGCTCGGCGGGATCACGCGAAAAGGGAGAATTCAAAGACATCACGGCTTCCATTGCGGCCTTTGCGCGCGGGTCAGGGCAGTCCGGACGCCACGGCGGGCGTCATCCTGGTCAGGCAATCTTGAATCGCGATACGGAATTGCGCAGTTCTTCGGTCAGCTGCGTCAGCTCGCGCACCGAGCTCGCGGTCTGGCGGGTACCGGCGGTGGTCTGCTCGGTGGCCTGCAGAATGCGTTCGATGTGACGGGCGACGCCGCCGGCCAGGTCGGCCTCGTGCGAGGTGGAACGGGAAATCTGCTCGATCAGCTCGGCAAGCTGGCGCGACACGCGGCCGATCTCCTGCAGCGCGGTACCTGCATTGTCAGATAGTCGCGCACCTTCCACCACGCCCTGCGTGCTGCGCTCCATGGCGTGCACGGCATCCTGGGTATCGGTCTGGATGGTGCGGATCAGCGCGCCGATCTGCTTGGTGGCCTCGCCGGAGCGTTCGGCCAGGCGCTGCACTTCTTCGGCCACCACCGTGAAGCCGCGACCGGCTTCGCCGGCGGACGCCGCCTGGATGGCGGCATTCAGTGCCAGTACGTTGGTCTGCTCGGTAATGTCCGAGATCAGCTCGACGATTTCACCGATCTCCTGCGACGATTCGCCCAGGCGCTTGATACGCTTGGATGTCTCCTGGATCTGCTCGCGGATGTCGTTCATGCCCGCGATGGCGTTCTGCACGGCCTGCTGCCCCTGCTCCGCGGCGGTCAGCGAGGCGCGCGCCACGTTGGCCGATTCGGCCGCGCCGCGCGAAACCTGCGTGATGCGGTCGGCCATGTCCACAACCGACTCGCCGGTCTGGCGGATCTGGCGCGACTGCTCTTCGGTCGTGGCCGCGAGCTGGTTCGAGGTCGCCTGCACCTGGCCCGAGGCCAGTGTCACCTCCCCTGCCGTCTGCTGCACGCGGCCCACCAGTTCGCGCAGTTCTTCCACCGTGTAGTTCACCGAGTCGGCAATGGCGCCGGTGATGTCCTCGGTCACGGTCGCCTGGCGCGTGAGGTCGCCGTCGGCGATGTCCTGCAGCTCGTTCATCAGCTGCAGAATCGCCTTCTGCGTGGTGTCGTTGTTGCGCTTTTCCTCCAGCCGGCGTGTTTCGGCTTCACGCTCGCGCGCCTCGGCTTCGAGCGCACGCAGGCGTGAGTCGCGCAGGTACAGCGCGGCCAGGCCCGCCAGGCACAGCAGCGTCATCAGCGCCGAGACCACCGTCGCCCCGAGCGTCACAGGGCGGTAACGCGCTGCCTCGGCGTAAGCCTTCTGCAGCGCGGACAATTCGCCGCGCAGGGCTTCGTTGTCGTTGAAGATCTGCTGCTGCGCGCGCTTGGCGGCAATCAGGCCGGGCAGGTTCTGCAGGATCGTCTGGGTGGTCTTCTGCACCGCGTCGAAGCGTTGCGAAAGCTGCTGCAGGTAGGAGCGCGTCTCGGCATCGCTGGCGGCATTGAGCCGCAGCGCCTCACTGCCATTGAGCAGGCCGTCGAGCGTCTCGCGGAACGTGTTGGTGTCCTTGCCGAGCAGGAACGCGGTCTCGGGGTTCACGCCTTCGCCTGACAGGAACTCGTTCAGGTTCTTGCCCAGGCGCTGCGTCAGCATCACGAGCTGGGCCGAAGCGGCCACCTCGCGCGAGTTGGAACCGGACTGCAGCTTGAGCGCGGCGACCTGTTCCGCGGCTTCAAGCAGTTCAGGGTTCGAGGCGTTGAAGACCTGCAGCGTCTGGCCGATCGTGGTCAGCACCGGCTGCTGCGCGAGCACGTCGGCGGCGCTCTTCTCGCTGCGCTTCCACGAGCTGATCGCGGTTTCCAGCAGCGGCTGCGCCGCGCCCGTGGTCGCGCGCACCTGCTTGGCGTCGCTGCCTGCCAGCAGCGCCTGCAAGTCTTCCGCCAGGGCCTCCTTGGACTGGCGCAGCTGCGTGAACGCCTGCACGTTGCCCAGCAGCGCCACCGGCGCGGCCTTGCCCAGGCGCTGCGAGTGCATCAGCATGTCGCCGGAGACCTCGATCTGCGCGGCGGCGTTGTTGGCGATGCGGTTGTCCATGTACACCGAGCCAAGCAGCGCAACCAGCGACACCACCACGCCGATGGTGAGCGCGCGCTGCTGCGAAGAGAACGGCATGCGTTCCAGCCATGCCGCTACGGCATCGACAGGGGTGCGGCCCAACCCGTTGCCACGCATGCCCGCGCCGGCGCGGTCCTCCACCAGGCCAGCAGCCGCGCTGGCTGCCGGCGTCCGGCGTCCCAGGCTGATTTTCTTGAACCCCATAGCACCCTCTGTCCGTTGAATCGTTGTCTGGGGCGGCCTCGACCCGGGCCACCGCGTTATTTGTTCTGTCGCCTGCGGGCGCCGCGATTCACCGCGCCGGAACATCCGCACCGGCTAGTCCGCCACGCGCCCCGCCTGGAGAAAGGCCGGCGCATCGAGCAGCGCATGCACATCCAGCACCTGCCAGGCGCGGCCGTCGCCATCATCGAGACGCCGGCCTTCCCAGGCGGCGCCGACCGCCACATCCAGCGCGGGCGCGCGCAGATCCGCCGCGTGGCGCAGGCCGACCACGCGCGTGGCCAGGATGCCGCAGGCCCGCTCGACCTGGCGCGACAGCACCACGATCTTGCTGCCCGGCTGCAGCGGGGTCGGGCCGTCGCCGCAGAACAGGCCGAAATCCACTACGCCAAGCAGGCTGCCGCGCGCATTGACCAGGCCGGCATACCATGGCTGCGTCAGCGGCACGCGGCTCGGATGGCGCATGTCAAGCACCTCGCCGGTCTGCGCGAGCGGCAGCAGCCAGCCGCGCTGGCCAACCTGAAGCGCCAGGTAGCTGTCCGTTGCGGGCACGCTGCGCGCTTCGCGAAGGCGCCTGGCCAGCATGGCCTGATAGTCCTGCAATCGGGTCTGGCGGGTGCGGAGGTCTTGGCGTGGCGCGTTCATGTGGCGTCCCCAGCTTACTGGCGAGAACGGGTGCCGTCAGTGGGACAGCGCCGCAATCTTGGTGAGCAATTCCTTGCTGTCGACCGGCTTGACGATATAGTCGGACGCCCCCTGGCGCATGCCCCAGATGCGGTCGGTGTCCAGTCCCTTGCTGGTGCACATGATGACGGGGATGTCCTTGAAGCGGTCGTCGCGCTTGATGGCACGCGTGGCCTGGTAGCCGTTCTGGCCAGGCATCACCACGTCCATCAGGATCAGGTCGAAGGCCTCGGCCTCGAGGCGCGCGAAGGCCTGGTCGCTGTTGCCCGCGACCGAAACCTTGAAGCCCTGCTTGCCGAGCAGGTCGGACATGAACAGGGCTTCGGTGGGCGAGTCATCGACGATGAGGATCTTGTTGATGGTTGTCATGAGTCAGTTCCTTGAATCCGGGTCATGCCGGAAGCGCGTTGCCGGCCGCCAGGCCGGGCAGGCACGTCTGGACAGCCTGCAGCAGCGAATCGCGCGTAAACGGCTTGGCAAGGTGATCCTGCGCGCCGACCAGGCGCCCGCGCGAGCGGTCGAACACGCCATCGCGCGAGGACAGCATGACCACGGGAATGGCGTGGAAACGCGGACTTTTCTTGATCAGCGAGCAGGTCTGATAGCCGTCGAGACGCGGCATCAGGATGTCGCAGAAGATGAGGTCGGGGTGCATGTCGCCGACCTTGGCGAGCGCTTCGAAACCGTCCTCGGCAAGCACGACCTCATAGCCTGCCTGCGAAAGGAAGATCTCCGCCGTACGGCGGATGGTGCTGGAATCGTCGATCACCAGCACTCTGCGCGAAGATGCCGGCGCGCACGCCGGCCCCTGTTCCGGCTGCGCGCTGGCGCCGGCATTGACCCGATGGTTTTCTAGTGGTTGAGCGACCCGCATATTGTTCCCGCGACCAGCGTCTCCCTGCGGAGCACCGGCAATCTCTTGAGAACACCCGCGCGAAGCAGCCTGGTCTGGCCAGCGGCCCCGACGGAACCCCGATTTAATCTTCCCTACAAAAGGCCGGTCAGATGACCGGCCTGTGGCGGCACGTGGAACCCGCACCTGCCTTTCCGTCCTTTGCCACCCCCCGGAGAGCGGGGTGGACGGAGAATCATTTTGCGACAGAGTGTGACAAGACGCCGGAGGGCCGTCAATCCGGAGCACCCGGCACGGCCCGGCGAATTGTCGCGTCGGCGCGACGCGACACCGCGCACGCGACGCCAGCGAGCCGTGGCGTCAGATCGCCACCATCTCGAAATCTTCCTTGCGGGCCCCGCACTCCGGGCACGTCCAGTTGATGGGCACGTCTTCCCATTTGGTGCCCGGGGCAATGCCGTCTTCCGGCGCGCCGGCAGCTTCATCGTAGATCCAGCCGCAGATCAGGCACATCCAAGTCTTGTATTCCATAACAGGCGCTGGTCGCTCTCCATTAAAATTCAGCGCAGATGGTACCGAATCGGCGCCGACGGCGCCAGCCGCTCAGCCAGAATCGGGCCAAATCCGCCGTGTTCGCGCACGTTAGCGTACAAATACGGGACAAAAGCCGCGCTGCTCCACGTATGCGCCGCCTTGCCCATCCTTTTGGCGCCAGATCGCGTCCGCTTGAACGCGTTTCCCGAGTTTTAGACCCAGTCAGACCATGTCCCTTAACCAGCAGCTCTTCGACCGCGCCCAGCAAACCATCCCCGGGGGCGTCAATTCGCCCGTGCGGGCCTTCCGCTCGGTGGGCGGCACGCCGCGCTTCATCACGCGAGCCGAAGGCGCCTATATGTGGGATGCCGACGGCCAGCGCTATATCGACTACATCGGTTCCTGGGGCCCGATGATCGTGGGCCACGCCCACCCGGACGTGGTGCGAGCGGTGCAGGAGACCGCCGCGCACAGCTTCTCGTTCGGCGCGCCGACCGAGGCCGAGATCACGATGGCCGAGGAAATCTGCAAGCTGGTGCCGTCCATCGAGCAGGTGCGGCTGGTCTCGTCCGGCACCGAGGCCACCATGAGCGCGCTGCGCCTCGCGCGCGGCTTCACCGGCCGAGACCTGATCATCAAGTTCGAAGGCTGCTACCACGGCCACGCCGACAGCCTGCTGGTCAAGGCCGGCTCGGGCCTGCTGACGTTTGCCGACACCACGCAGAACGCGCCATCGTCCGCAGGCGTGCCCGCCGACGTGACGCGCCACACCATGGTGCTCGAGTACAACAATGTCGAGCAGCTGGAGCAGGCCTTCGCGAAGCACGCGGGCGAGATCGCCGCCGTCATCGTGGAGCCGGTCGCCGGCAACATGAACCTCGTGCGCGCGAGCGACGCCTTCCTGAAGGCCATGCGCGAACTGTGCACGCGCGACGGCGCCGTGCTGATCTTCGACGAAGTCATGACCGGCTTCCGCGTGGCGCTGGGCGGCGCCCAGGCGCACTACGGCATCACCCCGGACATGACCTGCCTGGGCAAGGTCATTGGCGGCGGCATGCCGGCGGCGGCTTTTGGCGGCCGGCGCGACATCATGGCAAAGCTGGCACCGCTGGGCGGCGTGTACCAGGCCGGCACGCTGTCCGGCAACCCGCTGGCGGTGGCCGCCGGCCTGACCACGCTGAGGCTGATCCAGGCGCCGGGTTTCTACGACAAGCTCGCCGCGCAAACCCGCAAGCTGGCCGACGGCCTCGCCGAAGCCGCCCGCGCCGCCGGCGTGCCATTCGCCGCCGATGCGATCGGCGGCATGTTCGGCATCTACTTCCGCGAGGGCGTGCCGGGCAGCTTTGCCGAAGTCACGAAAAGCGATACCACGCGCTTCAACCGCTTCTTCCATGCGATGCTCGACAACGGCGTGTACCTGGCGCCCTCGGCGTTCGAGGCGGGCTTTGTCTCCGCCTGCCACGATGACGCCATCCTGCAGGCCACGCTGGATGCCGCGCGCAAGGCCTTCGCGGCCTGAACGGAGCCCTCCCGGGGTAGCCGCCGGTGGCAACGCGCCGTGCGCTACACTTGAGATTCGTCTCAATCCGGGAGCCCACGATGCGCGCCTCATTGCCCCTGTCCTCGACCTCGAACCGGGCTGCCGGCTGGTTCCGCTGGCTGTTGCTGGCCTGCGTGGCCAGCCTGCTGTCGGCCTGCGGCTACAACGACTTCCAGACCAGGGACGAGGCGGTCAAGGCGGCCTGGGGCGAGGTCGTGAACCAGTACCAGCGGCGCGCCGACCTGATCCCCAACCTGGTCAACACGGTCAAGGGCTACGCCACGCACGAGCGCGAGACGCTCGAGGCCGTGACCAAGGCACGCGCCGCCGCCACCAGCATCCAGGTATCGCCCGAGACCCTGAACAATCCTGAAGCGTTCAAGCGCTTCCAGGAGGCGCAGGGTGAGTTGTCCAGCGCCCTGTCGCGCCTGCTGGCGGTGTCGGAAAACTACCCGCAGCTCAAGGCCGATGCCTCGTTCCGCGACTTGCAATCGCAGCTCGAAGGCACCGAGAACCGCATCACCGTAGCGCGCCAGCGTTACATTGCCGCCGTGCGCGACTACAACGTGCTCGCGCGCAGCTTCCCCACCAACCTCACGGCCATGGTGTTCAAGTACGAGGTCAAGCCTTCCTTTGCGGTGGAAAACGAGAAGGCCATCTCCACGCCCCCTGCCGTGAAGTTCTGACAGCAAGGCACGCATCATGGGCACCCTGATGGACTTGCCCGCCTTCCGCTCCTGGCGCCGCTGGCTGGCCGCCATTCTCTGCCTGGCCAGCATGCTGGCGTTCCCCGCCCTGGCGGCCAATGACGGGTTCGTACCGGTGCCGCCGCTGACCCAGCGCGTCACCGACCTGACCAATACCCTGTCCGCCAGCCAGCGCACCGCGCTGGAAAACGTGCTGGCCGAGTACGAGCAGCGGCGCGGCAGCCAGATCTTCGTGCTGATGCTGCCGACGACCGAGCCCGAGACCATCGACGCCTACAGCATCCGCGTGGCCGATGCCTGGCGCGCCGGGCGCAAGGGCATCGACGACGGCGTGATCGTCATGATCGCAAAGGACAATCCACCCGGCCTGCGCAAGATGCGGCTGGAAGTCGGCCGCGGTGTGCAGGGATCGCTCACCGACGCCATGTCCAAGCGCATCCTGCAGGACGTCATGGCCCCGCACTTCCGCCAGAACGACTTCTATGGCGGGCTGGCAGCCGGCATCTCCGCGATCCAGGCCACCATCGACAAGGAGGGCCTGGCCGGACCGCAGCCGCGCAAGCAGGAGGCATCGTCCTGGTCGGACTGGCTGCCGGTGCTGTTCCCGCTGGCCATCATCGTGTTCTTCTTCCTGACCGCGGCCACGCGGCGGCGCGGCCCGCAGATCGTCACCACGCCGCGCGGCCGCGACGTGATCGCCGGCGGGCTGGGCGGACTGGGCGGCTACGGCATGGGCAGCGACTGGGGACGTCGCGGCGGCTTCGGCGGCGGCGATGATTTCGGCGGCGGCGGGGGCGGCTTCAGCGGCGGAGGCGGCGGTGGCTTTGACGGCGGCGGTGCCTCCGGCAACTGGTAAGGAGAGCGAACCATGCCATCGCTGCGACGCGCGCTGCGCCACCTCGGCACCACCTCCGGCACCGCCCGCCGCCACTTCCCGGCCGAGGCGCAACAGCAACTGCACGATGCCGTCCATGCCGGCGAAGCGCGCCACCTTGGCGAGATCCGCGTGGTCATCGAGCCCAGCCTGCCGCTCGGCCATGCCTGGAGCGGCACCACGGCGCGGGCGCGGGCACGGGCCTTGTTTGGCGCGCTGGAGGTGTGGAATACCGAAGAGCACACCGGCGTGCTGCTTTATATCAACCTGGCCGACCATGCGGTGGAATTGCTGGCCGACCGGGGTATCGATGGGCGCGTGGGAGCGAAGACGTGGCGTGCGGTTTGCGACGAACTGGCAGCAGGGCTTGCCAGGGATTTGTCGGTCAGGCCGGTGCTGAAGGCCGTAGGGCAGATTCATGATCTGCTGGCGGCGCATTTTCCATCCGATGGTGGCCGCAACCCAAATGAGCTGGATGACCGGCCGCTGGTTCTCTAGAGCGGAGCTTCCCCCGCATCCGCTGGTTTCCATTTCGCCCCGCCACGCCGGAAAGACTGCTTCAGCACGTTAGCGCTGCGCGAGTCATCTGTGCAACGCGGCGCCTATTCATGCGCGAAACATACCTTTGCCCGATATGGCGCCGAGCCTGCCCCGACTAAGCTGAGTGCACAAAGACATTCCAGCGATAAGAAGCGGATAACTGAATTCCGCTGGAACGGGGGGAAACCATGTCAGAAAGCCTCGCGCAGAAGGTGCAAGCAAGCGCCGCATCCAAAACAGACCTCCGGGAACTGCTATTGGAGTTGGCGCTAAGAGCTACTACCGCAGTCCTGCTTGCAGCTTTCGCGTATGGAGCGATCCGGCAATGGCTGGCAGACCCGTCGCGAATCACCCTCTTGCTGCTCGTGCTGGCAAGTTGCCTGACGCTCGGCCTGAGCCTGTTTGCCCGGGTCCCCAAGAAGCGGGACTGGAATCCCGTTACTGTGCTCTGCTCGCTGGGTGGCACATATTATTTCCTCGCAATCCAACTGGCGCCTGGCGCGCATCTCGCACCCGAGGCAGTTGGCGCAGGCCTGCAAGTCGCAGGGATTGCCTGGCAGATCTATGCCAAGCTCTCGCTGCGTTTCTCGTTCGGCATCTTGCCGGCAAATCGGGGAATCGTCTCCAGCGGCGCCTACCGCTTCATGCGTCATCCGATCTACCTGAGCTATCTGATCACCGATATCGGCTTCCTGATCACCAATTTCGGACTGCAGAACCTGCTGGTTTATGCAGGGCTGTACTCGCTGCAGGTCATGCGAATCAGTCGCGAAGAACGGCTGTTATCCGAGGATCCCGAATACCGGCGGTATCGCGATAAGGTGCGCTTTCGCGTATTGCCGGGTATCTACTGAGCCATCCGTAGATCACAACCGGGGCATCGCCCCCCACCACGCGGGAAAGTGCCCGCCAGTAGCCGGCCACAGGTACCAACCCCGCCGCAAGCACCTGCAGAACCAGCAGGAAGCCCATGCCCACCTGGCAGGCAAACTTCGCCAGGTGGCGTTGCCGACGGACTCGGCAACGACGCGCCACGCCGGCACACGTATCACCCGTGAAATTGTTTTGGCGCCCAATGTTGGCAATACGAATCATTTTTGTTTGTGCCGGCAGAATCAAAGGCTTGGCGCTCTGGCCCGAGCCATTGCCGCCCCCGGAACTGCCGGGTCAAACAGTCTTCCCTCTGGCCTGGGTTTCACGAATGCAACCAGATCGCGCCGTCATGCCAACTACCGTGCAATTTCCGCTCCCCCATCCATAGAGATGAGATATGGATGGACCACTCATGCCACGACTCGTGCAAAGGCCTGTCATCGAACCGCCGGCCCGCGCCGCGCCACGGCTCACACCTGCCTCAGCGCTCCAATAGTCTTAGGGGTAAAGCCAACAGGCGAGGTGTCCTACCGTGTAATCACGTCTTTCTTGTAACGCGAGTGAAACCACTTCGAGGCCCTCATGACGCGCAATGCTGGTGCCGCGGCGCCTCAGGTCTTTTGAATGACGCCTCCCCACATCTGCGGACATTCATGATGGAAATGCCTTTCCAGCCACAGGGTGATGAGTATGAGTGTCGTTTCCACCGTCATGCGGTTACCCCGGATTGTGACCAACGGCAGCCGCGGTAACAGAAATGGAACGTTTTAGCGCTTCCAAATACTCGCGACTCTTATCCAACCCTCGTTTTCTCTTTTACTTTCAATGAGATATCCGGATCTGGCACGTTCGTCGCGAATATGTCCACGCGAACATGAGGCCCGGAATTGGGGAAGTCTGAACCGAAGTGCCAACGCACTGGCAAACGTTCGATCGAGGTCAGTTTCAGAACGACTCCGCATCCCAGGGCGGGAATCGGGCTGGTGCTGTAGGCGTAGGGCCGCGCCGCAGGGAATGGCTCGCACCGACGCATACCGTTGCGGTCTGGGCCGGGAAGAACAGGTGAGGTCTTTCAGGAAACCACGGGCCGCGCCAGCGCGGGCGGCCCGTGCAACCTGGAAAGTCGAAGCCAGCCATGGATGACCATGGCGGCGATGGGGACCGCGAACACAGCGGGATGCCGGTGCGCCGGCATCACGAGGGGTAATAGCCAGGCCTGCAAGCAGGCGCGGCAAGAACAGAATTCGGGGAATACGCCTGGCCGACGCAACGCACGCGCGGCCGGAGCGGGCCTGAGGGCCACCGAATCCGGTCCGGCAACCGCTGGCATCGGTTTCGTCAATAAAAAGATCCGGGGAAATCGCATGAGCACTTACGCCAATCGTCCGCTGCTCTACCTGTCGCAGCATCACGACGCCACATTGTGCAGGGCTCTCTCGCAACGCGGCTGGAAGATCAGCTTTGCGTCGAGCCTGCATGACCTCGAAGCGCTTTCGCACAATCCACAGCCCACTGCCGCCCTGCTCGATGTCCACAGCGGCTTCAGCGACATTGAGCTGGAGTCCTTCGAGCCCTGGCTGTCCCATCCGCTGATGAGCTGGATTGGCATCGTCGCCAGCCGCGACGCGCTCGGCGATGCGGCACGCCGCCTGCTCGGCCTCTATTTCGTCGACTACTACACCGCGCCGTTCGATCTGGCGCAGCTGATGCACTCGCTCGGCCACGCACAAGGCATCGCGCAGATGCGGCCCGCTGCGCAGCGGGCGGCGAACAGCATGCGTCCGGACGGCATGATCGGCAACTGCACGGCCATGCAGGCGCTGTTTCGCGGCATCGAGAAGGTTTCGCTCTGGGACACCCCCGTGCTGATCTCGGGCGAATCGGGCACGGGCAAGGAATTGGCCGCGCAGGCGATTCACCGCGCCAGCGAACGCGCGCAGAAGCCCTTTGTCGCCGTCAACTGCGCCGCCATCCCGCCCACGCTGCTGATGTCGGAACTGTTCGGCTATGAACGTGGTGCGTTCACGGGCGCGGCCAAACGCAAGCTCGGCCGCATCGAAATGGCTCAGGGCGGCACGCTGTTCCTGGACGAAATCGGCGACATGCCGCTGGAAAGCCAGACCAGCCTGCTGCGCTTCCTGGAAACTGGCCGGATCGAACGCCTGGGCGGCACCGAATCTATCGAGGTGGACGTACGCATCATCTCGGCCACCCATGTCGACCTGGAAGCGGCCATCGCGGCCGAACGGTTCCGCGGCGACCTGTACCACCGCCTGTGCGTGCTGCGCGTGCGCCAGCCACCGTTGCGCGAGCGCGGCAGCGACCTCATGCTGCTCGCCGAGCATGTGCTCGCCGGCGTGCGCAAGCAGTCGCCGAACCACATCCGCGGCTTCTCGCCGACCGCGCTACGCGCGATCCAGCAGCACAGCTGGCCTGGCAATGTGCGCGAGCTGATCAACCGGATCCGGCATGCTGCGGCGATGTGTGAAGACGGGGTAATCCAGCCGGCAGACCTCGAGCTGGCCACGCCGGCAGAGCAACGGCCGCTGACGCTGGCGGCGATTCGCGAGGCCGCCGAACAGGGCGCGATCGTGGAGGCGCTTCAGCGCAACCATGAGCGCCTGATCGACGTCGCGGCAGAACTCGGGATTTCGCGCGTGACACTGTTCAGGCTGATGCGGGACTACAAGCTGCAGGTGAAGAAGGGCGATCTCGGCCTGGTATGCGTGCAGGGCTGACCTTACCGACCTCCGAGGAATCGTCCATGTCTCCTGATGCCTACCTTGAAATGGCCGACACTGAAGCCGGCCACTGGTGGTTCCGCGGGCGGCGCGACATTCTCGCGACCGTCCTCGCCGGCCTGGCACTTCCCGACGACGCGTCCATCCTGGAAATCGGGGCGGGTACCGGCGGCAACCTTGCCATGCTTTCGCAATTCGGCACAGTGAGCGCCGTGGAGATGGATGGCACTGCATTGCAGCTGGCACGCGAAAAGACCGGCGGCATCTATGACATCCGCAGCGGCCGGTGCCCGGACGATATGCCGTTTCCGGAAGGCAGCTTTGACCTGGTTTGCCTGCTGGATTGCCTGGAACACATTGCCGACGATGACGGGGCACTGGACTGCGCGGCGAAGATGCTCAAGCCGGGCGGCGCGGTACTGATCACCGTGCCCGCATACCAATGGCTGTGGAGCCGCCACGATGTCTTCCTGCATCACCAGCGGCGCTACAGCAAGGGATCGCTGCAAGCACTGGTCAGCTGTTGCGGCCTGCACCTGGAGCGCATCACCTACTTCAATACCCTTCTGTCTCCGTTGGCAGTCACCGCCCGACTCAGCGACCAGCTACGCGGCAGCGAGAAAGCAAGCGGTGCCGGCATTCCGCCCCAGTCGATCAACAACGCGCTGCACGCACTGTTCAGCACGGAACGCCATTGGCTGGCGCGCGCCTCGCTGCCGTTCGGTATTTCGCTGATGGCCATCGTACGCGCATCGTGAGCGCCGTTGACGGGACGGACGAGGTCCGTCAGGTCGCACGCTTCCTGGCAGCAGGGGCCGGCTCGACCGGCGTCCATGTCGCCGTCACGGCAACGCTGGTCAGTGCCATGGGGATTGCACCGGTCACGGCGAACAGCGTGGCGTTTGTGTGCGCGACCGGCTGCTCCTATCTTCTCAACACCCTGTGGAGCTTCTCATCCCGGCTGCACCACCGGACGCTGGGCCGCTTTGCCGGCGTATCGCTGCTCGGGCTGGGCCTGACCATGGGCATTTCCTGGACCGCGCAGGTGCTGGGAGCCAGCTACTGGACAGGAATCGCCTGCGTCGTGGTGACGGTGCCAGCCTTCACCTATCTTGCGCATCGGAGCTGGACCTATCGGAAATAGTTCGGCCCCTGCATGGAGGTCGGAGCCCGACATCAGCGGCCTTTGCCGGCGTGCCCGCGTTCCAGCCGGATGACCCGCCGTCCCGAGGCCAGCAGCCGGTCCTGGCCAAGCTCCTGGTAGCGGCGTCGCACCAGGTAGATGGGCCGCCCCTTCGCTTCGTCATAGATCCGGCCGATATACTCGCCGACCACGCCAAGTCCGATCAGCTGGATACCGCCCAGGAACAGCACGACGGAAAGCAGCGATGCATAGCCGGGAACATCTACCCCGAAGATCAGCGTCCGCGCCACGATGAAGGTGCCGTAAATAAATGCGCTGAAGGCGATCAGCAGCCCGATATAGGTCCAGCTGCGCAGCGGAAGCGTGCTGAAGCTGGTGATGCCCTCGAGAGCAAGGTTCCACAGGCGCCAGCCCGAGAACTTCGAATGGCCTGCGCTGCGCGACTCGCGCTCGTAACGGACGATGGCCGTCTTGTAGCCGACCCAGGCGAACAGGCCTTTCATGAAGCGATGACGCTCCGGCAACTGCTTGAGCGCGTTGACCACCACGCGGTCCATCAGGCGAAAGTCGCCCACGTTCACAGGCAGCTTCAGATCGGACAACTGGTTGTGGATGCGGTAATAGCTGGCCGCCGTCACGCGCTTGAGCCAGGAATCGCACTGGCGGCTGCTCCGTTGCGCCAGCACGACTTCCGCGCCCTCGCGCCAGCGCGCGACAAGCTCGGGGATCAGCGAGGGTGGATCCTGCAGGTCCACGTCCATGGGGATCACGGCGTCGCCGAGGGCTTCGTCGAGTCCGGCGGTCAATGCGGCTTCCTTGCCAAAATTGCGCGTCAGGTCCACTACGCGCACGCGCTCGTCGCGGCGACCATAGGCAAGCAGCTGCTCGAGCGTGTCGTCCGAGCTGCCGTCGTTCACCACCACGATCTCGAAGCGCATCCGGTCGATGGATTCCAGGATCGGCACCACGCAATCGAAGAATTTTGCGATGCTCGCGGACTCGTTGTAGCAAGGCACAACGAGGGAAAGCATTCCGAAATCGTAAGCACCCGACATGATTCTCTCCCCTGCGCGGCGCTGCGCTCGGCAACTACCGCAAGCGAATGCGCTCTTGTGCGCTATATTTTTTTGCCAGGACTTATCGTCCTGGTTCTGGAATGCCTTGTCTGGCCCTGCGGAGAATGGCGGCCATGAGCAGCAACGTCACGACCGGGCCGAACTGAGGCACTTCAGCCAGTCGGTTCAGCCCCAGGAAGAATGGCAGAAGCCATGCTGCCGCCAGCAGCTCCCGCTCCCCTGTCATCCATCCGCGCCGCACGCAATCGACGGTCATGCCGGCGATCGCGATGCCGAGCCAGGTCAGCTCATAAAACCAAAGGTAAGGCGTGATGAGAACAGTGGCCGCCGCAACCACCGCGACGCGCAGCGCCATCGGCGTCTGACCTCGCCAGACCTTGACCAGCACGACTATCCCGAAGGCGGCCGAAATCAGCTGCGCAACGTAGGCTGCTGGCACCGAAGCGCCGAAAGTGCGCATCATGGCAAATACGGTTGGGCTGGAAAACCACCCACGTTCTCCCTGCTCCAGCACATGCGCCGCGACAGAACGGCCATCCGCAAGGAATACCGAAAATGGTTGCCAGCCAAATAGCACGATGCTCAGCGCAGCCATCGTCAACGCTGTCGCCGCTGCCACGAAAAAGGGTTTCCATTCCCCGGCAGCAATCATCGCAATGGGAAACACGATTGCCAGCTGAGGCTTTACGCTTAACACGCCGATCAACATGCCGGCCACCACCGGACGACGTCTTAGCTGGATGAGCGACCATGCCGCGATTCCGGCGGTCAGCAAGGCATTCTGGCCGATCATCGCTGCTTCCAGCACACCGGGAAACGCGATCACCGGCAGCCACAACAGGTGGCGCGGCACGTCTTCAAGATCAAGGATCCGGAATAACGCGGTGACATAGATCGCTGCCGTACCGAAAATAAAGAGCACGTAGCTCACGGCGAACGGCAACAGCGACAGCGGCAAGACCAGCAATAAGTAGGTCGGTGGGTAAAGCCAGGGCAGATAGAAATTTCCATCGCCCTTGACCGCTCCGAAGGCCATGATCACGGGCTTCAGCGAAGCATAGTCATATACCTGCGCCGCACTGTGCTTCAGCACCAGGTACGACGCGCTCCAGAAGACGGAATAGTCGCCGCCAGGACGTACGACTCTGTCCGATGTGAAGCCCTTGCTTTCCCAAGCCCACAAGACCATAAACACCAGATAGACCAACAACATGGAAAGGCTGTAAAAGCGCACGCGCTCCAGATTCAGCCAATGCCTGGACGCCGGCGCTTCCAGTATTGCCGTCGAGCCATGGTCCATGTTGCTCATCGCCTCCCCTTCCCCTGGTTCTCTCTTGTGCCAATGCGTAATGGCTGACTAACGGCGTACGCCTCGCAAAGCAGAGAGGCACGCAACACGCCGTTATATTCTTGTCAGCACGTGGCAAATAGACAAGCAGTGAAGGACCGCCGGACAGACGCCTTCAGGCCCCCGATTTACGTACGTTTCAATCCTGAACGCCTGTCCGCACGCCAGCCCCCACGCGCTTTCTTGTCGAACCGCACGAGACTGCCGGAGATCGAGTCCGGTTCGCGAAGCCGGTCGTTTCCAGACTGAAACGCTGGTAGCGCGCGCACTGGCTGCCAGGCTCTACGCCCTTGGCCCTGCGCAGCGCGACGGGACGCGGATAAGGCCATCCAAAAGGAGTGTGGCGACTCATACTTTTGGCGGCCGTCCGACCGAGATCCCATCATGGTGATTTACACCGCCGCCGCGATCGCGGAAAGAAGCACGATTCTCCTCAGAAACGCTGGCATGGCCGTGGCCGCCAGCCACACGCCCCCCGGATCCCGAGGCGGCTGAAATCCCTTATGGATCAAGCCTTTCAGCAAGGGTGGCCCAGCTTTTGCGATGGAGTCCGTACCCAGCGTGGAACTGCACCGTCCAGCCGGGATGCTTAGAAAAAGGCGCGCTACCCGGTAACGGGAAGAGAAGGCCGATCAGAAACGGGGAACTGAGGTATTCGCAAATGCTGGAAGCACATCAAACCAATGCCCGGCGCATTCGATCCCGCGAAGCTATCGCATCGTGGGCAAAGATCGCCTTTGCATCTGCAGCATGCTTCCACATCTGCAATGCCAGGAACCGTGCGCAACGCGTCATAGACCACTGTTCGCCTGACGCACCAGGCTCCGCTGAGCAAATGCCACAGCGGATTCGGGGCGGCCAGTGGCCGTTTCACGATTGCGCCACCTGCGGCCCGCCATTTGTCCGCCGTCTCCTCAGCTTGTCCATCCCGTAACAGAAGTGCCCTTAACCGAAGGAGATTGTCATGCAAAAACTCATCGACAACACCAAGCGTTTCTTCGTTGAAGAAGATGGCGTCACCGCCATCGAGTACGGCCTTATCGCCGCACTGATCGCCCTTCTGATCATTGCCGGCGCGAAGCTTGTCGGTCAAAACCTGAGCACGGTCTTCGACAAGATCCAGAGCGCCCTGGTCACGGCCTAAGCGCTTGCAGCGTGCGCGATCGGCGCCCAGAGCCATGAGCTCCGGTCGCGCACCTGATACCAGGGTTGGATTGTAGACAGGGCCTGCGGCGACACTGCCAGGCAATGCAGAGACCCTTGTGGACCGTCGCGAAGCAAACGCGTCGGCGCCACCGGAGAACCGTCATGATCAGTAAGTTTGCAGGCGTGCATGCATTCATTCGGGGCGAAGACGCAGTGACGGCAATCGAATACGCCCTGATCGCCATGCTCATTGCACTGGTGATCCTCGCCGCGGTCACGTCAGTCGGACAAACGGTCCGCGACCTGTTCGACAGGGTCGCCTCATCCATGCCGTGATCGATCAAACCAATGCGGACAAAGAATCATGCCCCTTGAACTCGCACCCCAAGCGCCGTTTGTTGGCCCGAGCGTGATTGCGATCGTGCTGATGGCGGCTGCGTCGGATATCCAGCGGCGCCGCATTCCGAACTGGCTGACGTTCGGTGCATGGTTGCTTGCGTGCGCGGCCAACATCTATGTCCATGGCCTTGGCACTGGAATCCTTGCGTGGACGATGGGCTGGCTGACAGGCTTCGTCCTCCTCCTGCCGTTCTACATGCTGCGCGGCATGGCCGCCGGCGACGTCAAGCTGATGACAGCCGTCGGCGCCTGGCTGGGTTCCGGCATGGCCTTGCGCATTGCACTGCTGACGTTCGTACTGGGCGGCCTCTGGGGCATATCGGTCGCCGTACGGAACGGGAAAGGCGCGCAGCTGTTTCACAACGTGGTCGGCATTGGCAGCACAGGAAGCCCTGCACATTCCGTCGGCTCCCTGCCCTATGGCGTCGCCATCGCCGCTGGCACAGTCATCACGCTTTTCATGAGTACCTGACACCTATAGAGGCTTTCACGCCATACATGCGCGTTAGCGATAACGACATCGAGCTTTCAGGGGGGCGGCAATGAACGAGCATCACGACACGGGCCACACACCAAGGCTTCTCGAGCCCGTCACGGCTATCCGGAGCGCCAATGCCGACCATGGCGCGGCATCGCTTCCGCCCTGGCATGTGCTTCCGCGTACCATCGCCGATACCGGGCTGGAAGTCGCGCAGCTGCTCGGGCTGTTGATGAAGGCCGCATACCTGCACCGCACCGCGACGCTGTCCACGCTGACCGACACGCTCAAGCTTCCGGCAACAGTGGTCAACGAAGTCGCCACGGTCGCGGTACGCGAACGCTTGCTCGAGATCGCGCATCGTGGCGCCAGCGACCTCGATGTCCGCTTCCGCCTCACCGATGCCGGGTACACGCGCGCCGCCGAGGCGTCCGCGCGCTGCAGCTACAACGGCCCGGCCCCGGTCACGCTCGATGCCTACATCGAAGCCGTCAAGCACCACTCCGTCAGTCACGGCTCCGTCAACAAGGCCGATGTCACCGCGGCCTTCCATGACCTGGTGATCCCGGTCCATCTGCTGGACGCGATCGGCATGGCGCTCAACACTTGCCGCGCGCTGATGATCTACGGCCCCCCCGGCAGCGGCAAGACCTATCTCGCCCAGCGCCTTGGCATGCTGCTGCCGGGCGCAGTGCCGGTGCCGCATGCGATCACCGTGGCAGGCGAAATCATCCAGGTCTTCGACCCCCTGGTGCATGTGCCTTTCAGCGACAGCGAAGCCTCGCTGGCACGCCGGTCGCTGGACCGTCGCTGGGTCTTGTGCCACCGTCCGGTGGTGCTGTCCGGCGGCGAGCTCACGCTGGCCACGCTGGATCTGCGCTACGACCGCATCGCCGGCTTCTATCAGGCGCCACCGCACATGAAAGCCAACAACGGCATCTACATCGTCGATGACCTGGGCCGGCAGCTGGTTGGTGTCGATGACCTCCTCAACCGCTGGATCGTGCCGCTGGACCGCTCCGTCGACATGTTCACGCTGCAGACCGGAGTGCGCTTCTCGGTGCCCTTCGACGTGTGGCCGATCTTCTCCACGAACCTCGAGCCGTCGGCGCTCGGCGACGACGCATTCCTGCGCAGGCTCGGCAGCAAACTGTACGTGGGACCGCTGTCGGTCGATGACTACCGCGAGGTGTACCAGCGCACCGCCGCCGATTTCGGGCTGAGCAGCGCCGACACCGTCTTCAACTTCCTGGTCGACAGCCTGCATTACGAGAGCGACACGCCGCTGCTGGCCTGCCTGCCGCGCGACCTGCTGCGCCTGGTCGCGTCGGGCGTGCGCTATCACGGCCATGCGCCGCAAGTCACTGAAGAGGGACTGGTGGCCGCGTGGCAAGCCTACTACGGGCTGCGGACCTCTGCAGAAGGCATGCCGCCCGCCAGCAGTCACCATCGTTGGTCCATGGACCAGCGCGCGGCGAGTTGAACGGAAATAGCACACACGGAACTTCCAGGGGAGAGTCATCATGAAAAACACTCGCGCAATCCTGATGCTGCTGATTGCCCTGCTCGCCGGTGTGGCGGCCGTGGTATCGGCGTCGCGATGGCTGATGGAGCAATCGTCCAGTTCGGTCAAGCAAGTGGTGGTTGCCGCCAACGACCTGAACCTCGGACAGCCGCTGAACGGCAGCCAGCTGCGTCTGGTCAACTGGCCCTCGGCCAGCGTGCCGCCCGGTGCGTTCGAAGACCTGAAGCTGCTGGAGGGCCGCGTGGTCCGCACCAGCCTGCAGCGTGGCGAGCCGGTGCTCGATGCCAAGCTGGCGCCGGTCGGCACCAAGGGCGGACTGTCCGCCGTCATCAACGACGGCAAGCGGGCCATCACGGTACGCGTCAACGATGTGGTGGGCGTGGCCGGCTTCGCGCTGCCGGGCAACTTCGTCGACGTGATCGTCAATACCAACGAGGAAGCCAAGAGCACGCAGAACGGCAGCATCTCGAAGATCGTGCTCGAGAAGATCCTCGTGCTGGCTGTGGCACAGCAAGTCAGCCGTGACGACACCCAACCCAAGGTCGTCAATGCGGTGACGCTGGAAGTCACGCCGGAACAGGCCGAGAAACTGGACGTGGCGCGCAGCGTGGGCACCCTGTCGCTAGTCCTGCGCAACCAGATGGACGTGGCCGACATCAACACCGGTGGCGCCACCAAGGGCACCCTGCTCGGCAAGGCGCCGGAAGCGCCCCAGGTCAAGGTGGTGACGCAGACGCAGACGCGCACGGTGGTCAGGACCCGCACGGTGGCGGCACAGCCACACGCAGGCAACTGCGTCGGCGTGCTGGCAGGCATCCAGGGCGGCGTCGAGTGCTTCTGATCTCGTAGCGCACGGCATAGACGAATTTTGAGCTGCAACACAGCTTCTCCGGGGGGAGATTCAAAATGAACCAAAAACGATCCGAAGCCGCCAGCGGCACCCGCGTCCTGGTGCTGGCTGCCATCCTCTGCACACCGTTGGCCGCTGCCGCGCAGGTCGCCGTCGAAGCCGGCAACCTCACCAAGGCCACCGCGCCAGCGGCCGCCAAGGCGCCCCAGGCACCGATGCAGATGACCATCAGCATGACGCCCGCCGGCACCGCGCCCGTCGCGTCGGCCGCGCCGGTGCCCGCCGCCGATGCCCGCGGTCCTAATTGCACCGGCCCGGTCCGCCAGGAGTCGAGCGTGATTGTCCCGGTCGGCAAGTCGCAGCTGATCACGTTGCAGGAGCCGGTCAAGAACCGCACGCTGGGCAACCCGAACGTGGTGCAGGCCACGATGGTGTCGGCACAGACGCTCTATGTACTCGGCCGTGCGGTGGGAACCACCAACATGATCGTGCAGGGCCGCAGCGGCAGCTGCAGCATCATCAACGTCGTGGTCAACGCGGACGCCGGCGGACTGCAGACATCGCTCGGCCAGCTCCTGCCGGGAGAACCCGGCATTCGCGTGATGACCGCCGCGGACAATCTTGTCCTGACCGGCAGTGTCACCAATGCCCAGTCGGCCCTGCAGGCGATGGACATTGCGCAGGCCTATGCCAATGCGGCGCAGGCTGGCAGTGGGGGCGGTGACGGCGGCAAGAAAGGCGGCGTGCTCAACATGCTGTCGGTCGACACGCCACAACAGGTCATGCTGGAAGTGAAGGTGGCGGAGGTCTCCAAGACCTTGTTGAACCAGCTCGGCTCGTCAGTGAACCTGCAGGGCGGTTTCGGCTCCTGGACCGGCGGCCTGGTGACCTCGTTGCTGACCGGCGCCTCGGCGGCGATCTTTGGCAGCAAGGCCAACAACAAGCCATTCCAGTTCGCCATTGACGCGCAGAAGAACGACAGCCTGGTCAAGATCCTGGCCGAGCCGAACCTCGTCACCATCAGCGGCCAGGAAGCGAGCTTCCTGGCCGGCGGCAAGATCTACATCCCGGTGGCGCAGGCCAATGTGCTGAACGGTGCGGGCACGGTCACGCTGCAGGAAGAGGAGTTTGGTGTGGGCCTGAAGTTCACCCCCACGGTACTCGCCAACGGCCGCATCCACCTGAAAGTGGCGCCGGAAGTCTCGGAACTGTCGCCGACCGGCGCGACCGTCAGCGGCAGCAGCCTGTCGGGACAGACGGTGCTTCCGCTCATCACCACGCGCCGCGCTTCCACCACCGTGCAGATGCGTGATGGCGAAAGCTTCGCGATCGGCGGCCTGCTGCAGGACAGCGCGCGCGGTTCGCTGAAGGCACTCCCCGGCGCCGGCGAAGTGCCCGTGCTGGGCACGCTGTTCCGTAGCACGCAGTACCAGCAGGACCTGACCGAACTCGTGTTCATCATCACGCCGCGCCTGGTCAAGCCGATGCAGAACAACAACTATCCGCTGCCCACCGACAGCTTCACCACGCCCGATCCGTTCTCGCTGTACTTCATGGGCAATATGGAGGGCCACCGCAATACGCCGCCCGCGCCGGCACCGGCCCCGTCGCAGCAGGCACCGGCCGCAGCGCCCGCGCCGGCACCGTCGGCCCCGCGCAGCGAAGCCGCCCCGGCCACGTCGGTCTCGGCCATGCCGGAAGGCCGCCCGCTGGAGGAGCCGTCCAGGGCCGCGGTCCCGGCCGCTGCAACGCCCGCGGCGCCGGTCCCGAAGGCTCCTGCGGCGCCGCAGCCGGCGGCCGCCGCACCCAAGGCACCCGAGGCACGCATTCGCAGCGTGGCGGCGTTGCCGCCGCCGGAAGACTCCGCAGCGCGTATCGCTCGCATCGAAGCCACCGCCGCGCGCCTGGCACAGGCGCGGACCGCCGGCACCGCATCGGGCAGCAACTAAGCCGCCGCGCCACAGCAAACCGGAGAACGACCATGAACAAGATCTCGAAGCTTTCGCGCGGCGCGGCCGCCCTGGTGCTGGGCACCTTGTCCTGCCTGGGACTGTCCGGCTGCATGACCACCACCCCGGTGTGGGACGGCCAGCGCGGCGTGGCGCTCGCCACGGTCAACCAGATGCAGATCATCAACCCCGATGCGCCGGCCGGCCTGCCGACGGTCACCGGTACCGATGGCAAGACCGCGGTAGCCGCGATGCGCAACTTCGACCGCTCGCTGGTCCGGATGCAGCCGACGGGCGGTGCGCCCGGCGGTTTTTCGATCGACTTCGGCTCGAGCGGCTACGGTGGTGTAGGCATGGGCGGCAGCAGCCGCTGAACACCGCGGCTATCGCAACACCCGCTCCAGGCTAACCAGAACCGAGATTCGCGAGGACACCATGCTGAAGATCCTGATCGCATCCGAAGACACCGAACGGCTCGCCGAAATCAACCGGCTCTGCGCCGCAGTCGGCAACTTCCGGGCCATGTCGCTTCAGGAAGGCCTGGCCCGCTTCCCGCTACATGCCGGGCGCCTGCGCATGGCCGACCTGCTGATCGTGGAGCTGCCTGACCTGGGCCCTGCGCAGATGCTGTCCATCGAGGCACTGCGCCAGCAACACGCCGACCTGCCCTGCATCCTGGTCACGCAGGCGCCGGGCCCCGACGTCCTGATCAAGGCAATGCGCGCCGGCATTCGCGATGTCCTGTCGTGGCCACTGGACAAGGCGCAGCTTGCCGATGCCATCAAGCGTGTCGAGGCGACCTTTGTTCCACGCGCCCATGAGGCCGCCCAGGTGATCTCGGTGATCTCGTGCAAAGGCGGTGTGGGCACGAGTTTCGTCACCGCGAATCTCGGCGACACGATCGCGCGGCAATACGGCAAGCGCGTGCTGGTCGTGGACCTGAACCGGCACTTCGGCGATCTCGTCCACATTGTCAGCGACAAGACACCGCCGTCCACGCTGCCCGACATCTGCGGCCAGGCCGACCGCATGGACGCCGCGCTTCTGGATGCCAGCCTGGTCCACGTGGATAACGGATTCGACCTGCTGGCCGGCGCGGCCGATCCGGTCCAGGCGACGCATATCCAGAAGGAAAAGCTCGAGTGGATCCTGTCTGTGGCGCAGCCTAACTATGACTTCATCCTGGTCGACATGGGCCAGAACATCGACCCGCTGTCGATCAGCGTACTGGACCAGAGCGAGCGCATCTATGTCGTGACGGAGCCGGCCGTGGCGTGCGGTCGCCCGGGCCGCCGCATGCTCGACATCCTGCGCGCCCTGCACTACCCGGCCAGTAAGATCCAGCTCGTGCTCAATCGCATGGGCCGCAAGAGCGACGTGCCGCGCGCGACCATGGAAGAGATCTTCGGTATGAAGGTGGCAGTGGTCCTGCCGGACGACCCGTCCGCAGTGGATGAATCCGTGAGCCACGGCGAGCCGGTGGGCAAGCTGAGCCGGCGCAGCCCCATCACGCGGGCACTGCAGGCCATGGCCGCGCAACTGGCCGCGCCGCCCGAGAACGGCCGCCACAGCAAGGCGGATGCCGTATCGCCACTGCGTCGCCTGATGTTGCGCACCAAGAGCACCTGATGATGGCCTGGCTGGCCTGCGCTGAACCCTATTCAAAGTGAAGGAGCCCATCATGTCGATCCGTGAACAGCTTGCCGGCGCCGCGCCTGCATTCACGACCAATGGCCATGCCGCGATCCAGTTCACCACGGCAGCACCCGCCCGCACCACCGCGTCAGCGGGCTACCATGCCCTCAAGCGCGATGTGCACGAAACCGTGCTGGACCGCGTGGAACTGGAGCGCCTGGCGCGCTTTCCGCAAGAACAGGTGAAGCAGGAGATCGCCACGCTGGTCAACCTGATCATCGACGAACAACGGGTGCTGCTCAACGACAACGAGCGGCGCCAGCTGACGATCGAGATCTATGACGAGATGTTCGGCTTCGGTCCGCTCGAGCCACTGCTGAAAGACCCAACGGTCTCCGACATCCTCGTCAATACCGGACGCCAGACCTACGTGGAACGGCGCGGCAAGCTGGAACTGACGGACGTGGTGTTCTACGACGACGCGCACCTGATGAAGGTGATCGAAAAGATCGTTTCGCGCGTGGGCCGCCGCATCGACGAAACCAGCCCGATGGTCGATGCGCGCCTGCCCGACGGCTCGCGCGTTAACGCCATCATTCCGCCTTCCGCCATCGACGGGCCCCTGCTTTCGATTCGCCGCTTTTCCGTCAATCCGCTTCAGGTGTCGGACCTCGTCGAACTGCGCAGCCTGACACCGCCGATGGCGCAGATGCTGCAGGCCTTGTCAAAGGCCAAGGTCAATGTGCTGGTATCGGGCGGCACCGGCAGCGGCAAGACCACGCTGCTGAACATCCTGTCCGGCTTCATCCCCGAGGATGAGCGCGTGATCACCATCGAGGACGCCGCCGAACTGCAACTGCGCCAGCCTCATGTGCTGCGGCTCGAAACGCGCCCGCCCAACATCGAGGGCAAGGGCGAGATCACGCAGCGCGCGCTGGTGCGCAACGCGCTGCGGATGCGCCCGGACCGCATCATCCTGGGCGAGGTGCGCGGCGGCGAGGCCCTCGACATGCTCAACGCCATGAACACCGGCCATGAAGGATCGCTGACCACCATCCATGCCAACACGCCGCGCGATGCCCTGACGCGCCTGGAAAACATGGTCAGCATGGCCGGGCTGACCATGCCGGCCAAGGCCATGCGGCAACAGATCGCCTCGGCCATCACGGTGATCGTCCAGGCCGCGCGCCTGACCGATGGGCGACGCAAGATCATCAGCATCTCGGAAATCACCGGCATGGAAGGCGACATCATCAACATGCAGGAAATCTTTACCTTCCAGCGCACCGGCGTCGACAAGGATGGCACTGTCCGCGGTCACTTCCGCGCCACGGGAGTGTACCCCAAGTTCGCCGAACGTCTGCGCGTATTCGGCGTGGGGCTGCCCGACGAAACCTACGATCCGTCCAAGCGACATGAAGTCTGAGTCAGCGACCGGATATCACAGCGAAAACGCTACGCGGAGAAACTCATGAGCATGATCTTCTATGCCTTCGGCATCCTGCTGTTCGTGGCCGTGGTGCTCTGTGTCGAGGGTATCTTCATCTGGTGGAACAGTACGCACGGCGCCGCGGCCAAGCGTATCGAGGCCCGGCTTCGCGCGCTCTCCGCCGGCGGCCAGGTTGGCGCAGAGCAGTTATCGATCCTGAAAAAACGGCTGCTCGCCGATTCGCCGCAGATCCAGCGATGGCTGATGACCTTGCCGCGCGTCGGCGCGCTTGATCGCTGGCTGGAACAGTCGGGCAGTTCGTGGTCGGTGGCCCAGTTGCTGGGCTATTGCGCGACGGTGGCACTGTGCACTGTGGCACTGATCCCGGTATCGCCGCTAGCCATGCCGATCATGCTGATCGCCGCCGCCGTCGCCGCGGTGATGCCGATCCTTCATGTCTCTCGCCAGCGCGCCAAGCGGATCAGGCAGTTGGAGGCCCAGTTGCCGGATGCCGTCGACATGATCGCCCGCGCCTTACGCGCCGGACATTCATTCAGCGGGGCGCTTGGCATGGTTGGCCAGGAAATGAAGGCGCCGATCGGGCCCGAGTTCCGTACCACCTTCGAGGAAATCAACTATGGCGTGGCGCTCGACGAAGCCATGACCAATCTCGCCATACGCGTGCCGGTCGGCGATCTGCGCTACTTCGTCATCGCGGTCCTGATCCAGCGCGAGAGCGGCGGCAACCTGGCGGAGATCCTCGACACCATTGGCAACATGGTGCGCGAGCGCCTCAAGCTGTTCGCCAAGATCCGCGTGCTCTCGGCAGAGGGGCGCATGTCTGCGTGGGTGCTCGGCCTGCTCCCGTTCGCGACCGCCGGAATGATCCTGGTCATCAACCCGGGCTTCATGAAGGTACTGTGGGACGACCCGATCGGTTTGCAGTTGATCGGGGGCGCACTGCTAATGATGACATTGGGCGTACTGTGGATGCGCAAGATCATTCGCATACGGGTGTGATGCCATCGTGCCGGCAGGCAGCAGAACACATACATCGTAGTGCTACGACACACACGGCTTGGGCAGTCAGCCTGACGGGGGTCCATCATGCAAGGCATCTTTCAAGGGGTCCAGGCCCAGCAGCTTATCGTGCTCGGGTTGATCTTTGTGGCGGCATTCGGCACGGTGTTCGGCGTGCTCTATGCGTTCTCGCCAAACCGCATGCGCGGCCGTGCCGAGCAGGTTGCCGGCCACGCCGGCCAGGCGGAGGGCGGCACCGGATGGCTGCAGGCATGGCTCGGCAAGCTGGTGCGATGGACCCAGCCTGTCTCGCGCCTGTCGCTGCCAAAGGAAGGATGGGAAGGTTCGCAACTGCGGGTGCGATTCATGAACGCCGGGTGGCGCAGCGCGGGCGCCGCTCCGTTGTACTTCACCGCCAAGACGGTGCTGGCTGTCGTGCTGCCGATGGCCGGTCTGGTCGCCGCGACGGGCGAAGCCGAGCTCCAGCAGCAACACACCATACTCGCTTTGCTGACGGTGCTTGCCGCCATCGGCTATTACCTGCCGAACTTCGTACTGGCGCGCAAGGTGGCCAACCGCCAGCGCACGATCTTCGAAGAGTTTCCCGATGTGATCGATCTGCTGACGGTATGCGTCGAAGCCGGTCTTGGTCTGGACGCGGCGCTGATGCGCGTGGCCGACGAACTGGCGCTGCGCTGCCCTGTCCTGGCGGACGAACTGCAGCTGATGCTGCTGGAGCTGCGCTCGGGCTTCTCCAAGGAGAAGGCCCTGTCCAACCTCTCGCTGCGCACAGGTGTGGAAGACGTCGACAAGTTCGCCTCGATGCTGATCCAGGCCGATCGTTTCGGTACCAGCCTGGGCGACTCGTTACGCGTACTGTCGGACATGCTGCGCACCAAGCGCCGCATGCGCGCGGAAGAAATGGCGGCGAAGATTGCGCTGAAACTGCTGTTTCCGCTGATCTTCACGATCTTCCCTTCGCTGCTCCTGGTACTGCTGGGACCGGCATTCATCCAGATCTATCGGGTCCTGTTGCCGACCATGTCCGGACAGGGCTGAGCGCGTTTCCGGGTAGCCGCACACGGTTCCCCCGGCTGTCTCCCCGGTGCAACGCCGGCAAGACAGTCTTTGCCCGGACCTAGCGCCGGGCTTTTTCGCCTGCTGCGCAACCGCTATGCGGCACCGCGCCGACACGGCACGACACGGGACTTGACCGGATCGCCGGCCTTCTTAAGAATTCAAGCACCGCCGCCCTGCCACGGCGCGCAGTCCGAATGAATTCGCGGGAGTCCCAATGAAACTACGTATCCTGAGCGACCTGCATATCGAGCACGCCATGCCGCAATCGGTACCGGCCTGCGAGGCAGATATCGTGATACTCGCTGGCGACGTCGCCAATGGCCGCAACGGCATCGACTGGGCCGCGGACACCTTCGAACAGCCTGTCATTTACGTTCCGGGCAACCACGAATACTACGAAGGCAATTTCGACGCCGTGGACGCGCAGATGGCAGACGCCGCAGCCGCCTATCCCGCCATGCATCTGCTCAACGGCGCTGTGGCAGAGTTCAGCGCGGCCAACGGGCGCGTACGCGTTCTCGGGGCAACCTGGTGGACCGACTACAACCTGTTCGGCACCGATCGGCGCGAGGCGTCGATGCAGGCCTGTTCCGCGGCGATGCTCGACCACCGGCTGATCGAACTCAAGGGCAATGACGGACATCTGCGGCACTTTCGACCGGAAGATGCACTGGCACGCCATGAGGCCGCGTCAGCATGGCTGGCCGAGCAACTGGCCCGGCCGTTCGACGGCAAGACCGTCGTCGTGACCCACCATGGCCCTGACCTCGGCAGCCTCGATCCGCGCTATTCGCACGACCTGGTATCCGGCGGATTCCTGTCACGCCGGCCCGACCTGGTGGCACAGGCCGACCTGTGGATCCACGGCCATACGCACACCAGCTTCGACTATTGCATCGACGACTCGCGCGTGGTGTGCAATCCGCGCGGGTATGTCAGTCGGCGTACGGGCGAGCTCGAGAATTCACGGTTCGACTGGTGCTGCGTCGTCGAAATCTGACCCTGACTCCGCTATCCGTGGCCAATGGTCAAGCCTGCACGCCGTTCGCATTGCGCCAACAAAAAAGCCCCGCATACCGATGCGGGGCATTGCCTCTGACGACGCGTGACACTAGCTGCAGACTGTGCCGCTCCCCGGATCCTGTCCCATGATTTCGCGCGGAAGGTAGGTCGCAAATCCCGGCACGGTCAATCCGGATCTTCCGAACCAGGCCGCCGGTGCGATCGTAGACGCGGACAGTCCGGTCACCGTGACCGAAACCCCTGTGCAAGACGTGCTGTCGCAGCTCGCACTGACACCGCCTGCGTCATACCAGGTAACGGAGACATTGCTGGCCGAGAGACTGGGGACAATCTGCTGCATGCGGCTGAGCACCGATCCCGATCCTCGTCCGCACACGACAGCCTGCCTCGCTCCCCATCGCGTCGCTTCCGCCACGGAGTTCCAGGTGTAGAGTACGCGCCCGAACTCCATGATCCCAAGCAACACCGCAAAGAAGATCGCTGCCACCAGCGCAAACTCCACCGCTGTCGCACCTCGCTGCCGTCTATTCATATGCCTGCCTCATCGTGGCTGAGATGTCGCTGAAGGAAATGGACGTCAGGGAGTTGCTGCCACCGGTGTAGAACCGCGTAAAGCCGAGAATGTCCACCAGCGGCGTAAACGTGTATCCCGAGATCCGGACCGTCACCGTATTGATGGCGGGATTGCTGCCCTGCCCCATGTTCGAGGTACAGGTCACATCCGCCGCGTCGCAGATGCTGACCATGCCGGTCGTCAGGCCGGGCACTAGGGGCGGCTGGCTGGCGCCCACCACCGGAGTGCCATAGACGGCCAGCTGCTGTGCCATGGCGTGCGCCGTCGCACTGCCCGCCGCCTGCGTACTGAGGTAGCGCGCCGCGTCGCGCACCGATTTCGTCAGCGTGTTGTACGTATAGATGGCCCGGCCGAACTCGGTGAGCGCAAAGCAGATCGCCAGCAGCAACGAGATCGTGATGCCGAACTCGACGAGCGCCACGCCTTTCTGTCGCTTTTTCATCGCTTTCCCCTACTCTACGAGCGCCGGGATCATGGGGCCGAAATTGCCGCCGGCCAGGCCGTTGGTCGTGCAAGGACTGCTGAAGCTTGCAGCGTTGCCGAGATATTCGAACTGCACCGTCAGCGTAGGGCCACTGATTGGCTGCAGCATGAGCATGCAGGCGAAATCGACGACTTTCGACGCGGTCGAAACCACCGGTACGATAACGAGGCGCCGGCTCATCCCGAGCTTGGCGTAGTCGCCCGTGCTGCCAGGCGCCGCCAGGTTCTTGTAACCACCTTTCATATTCAGGCCAGTGATGTTGTCACCCACCTGTACATCGGTGCTCGTATCCCCATAGCTTGCGAACGAAAGCCGCTTGGCCTTGAAGTTGGCGGCAGTGGGATCGGTGCCGCCCGAAGCGCCGTTATATGCGTTCCTGCCATTCGTCCAGTTCTTGCTCGTGTACGAATAGCCCGTAAAGTCAGGGCGCATCGCCTGCATGTCGCCGTTGTTCTTGTAGATGCCGAAGCGGCTGTTCCACTGGTCATCGACAGCAACCTTTGCGCCAGGCGTCCGAAGCGTATCGTTGACCTTCGAATTGCAGTAGCCGACCGACATTTCGTTCTTGGTTTCGTTGGCGTTCGTCGAGCCGTCCAGGTTGTACCAGCCCATCTCTCCCGGGCCGGCGGTCGTCGTCCCGTCATAGAGTACCGTGACCCAGTCTCCGACCGTGAAGCCATAGTCGGGTGCGGTACCACCGGTCTTGGGGAGCAGCCCGACGGGAATCGGGCAGGTGCTTTGCGCATGGGTGCGGGTAGCCACGCCCACGGCTGCCACCGCATTGCTGCTTGGCCCGCCGACCATCTTGATCAGGTAGGCCACGATCCCGCTGGTCAGGTGATTGCACTTGGCGTAGCGCGCATTGGCCACGGGCGCGAACGTCGAACTGAAGGTTCCGGTCAGCGAATCGCTGAACGTGACATCCGTGTCGACCAGCGATGCCGAGGCCTTCTGGTATTTGACCTTGTTGGCATTCCCGGCGGTCAGGCCGGCGCTGGTCGCGCGTGTCAGGGCATCCGCGGCGCCATCCAGCTCCTGCGCCGCCGCGAGCGCGCAGCTGTCGACCGCTGACTGCAGCTCGGTCTTCGCGACGAACATGGCCCCAAGGTCAATGATCAGGCCTGCCATGCCGAGCAGCACGGCAAGAGTCAGGCCCACAATCGGAAGAATGACCCCTCTTTCCTTCTTGTTGTCGTACCTGGACATATGGCTTCGCCCTTGGAAAATCATATAGGCACGGTCGGGCGGATGGTGGGAAAGCGCAATCCGTGCAAACAACCGGGGAACCTGCCCAAGCCCTACCGACGTACATGCATTCTTGGCGATGCGACTCGCAATTGGTATCGATCCAATGGTGGAACATGCCGGCAAGCGATCAGCCTGCAGGCGATGAAGAAATGAAACACGTGCACCCGGGAACGCGAAGCAGCGGGGTCGCACATCCATCTCGCAAAGGGCTTGGCGGGCACCACTGCATCGATAGTGGAAGCGGAGACACTTGCAGGGCGGCCGCGCCGTACCAAGGTGCCCGTGTCGAGGGCGTTCGCGCCTGCCGCATGTTGCAGACCTGATTCATACCTCTGGCGACAGCGCCGATGTCATCGGCCGGCCGCAAAGCAAAAACCCCCGCAAGCTCGCGCTTGCGGGGGTCTCTTCAGACAGCCTGCCCGTCAGGGCAGTCGGTCGGCACAAATTACATCATGCCTTCCATACCACCCATGCCGCCCATGCCGCCCGGCATTGCCGGAGCCGACTCTTCCTTCGGCGTTTCGGCAACTGCGCAGTCCGTGGTCAGCATCAGCGAAGCCACCGAAGCGGCGTTCTGCAGTGCGGTGCGGGTGACCTTGGTCGGGTCCAGCACGCCCATTTCCACCAGGTCGCCGTACTCGCCCGAAGCAGCGTTGTAGCCGTAGTTGCCCTTGCCTTCGATGACCTTGGCAACAACGACCGAAGCTTCTTCACCAGCGTTCAGCACGATCTGGCGCAGCGGCTCTTCCATGGCGCGCAGCACGATCTTGATACCGGCGTTCTGGTCGGCGTTCTCGCCTTGCAGACCCGAGATCGCAGCGCGGGCACGCAGCAGGGCCACACCGCCGCCGGGGACGATGCCTTCTTCCACCGCAGCGCGGGTGGCGTGCAGGGCGTCTTCCACGCGGGCCTTCTTTTCCTTCATTTCGACTTCGGTTGCAGCGCCAACCTTGATCACGGCAACACCGCCGGCCAGCTTGGCCACGCGCTCTTGCAGCTTTTCACGGTCGTAGTCCGAGGTCGCTTCTTCGATCTGGGCGCGGATCTGCTTCACGCGGCCTTCGATCGCAGCGGCGTCGCCGGCGCCATCGATGATGATGGTGTTTTCCTTGCCGATCTCGATGCGCTTGGCCTGGCCCAGGTCGTTCAGGGTGGCCTTTTCCAGCGTCAGGCCGATTTCTTCAGCGATGACGGTGCCGCCGGTCAGGATGGCGATGTCTTCCAGCATGGCCTTGCGGCGGTCGCCGAAGCCCGGGGCCTTGACGGCGGCGGTCTTCAGGATGCCACGGATGTTGTTGACCACCAGGGTCGCCAGGGCTTCGCCTTCGACGTCTTCAGCGATGATCAGCAGCGGGCGGCCAGCCTTGGCCACTTGCTCCAGCACCGGCAGCAGGTCGCGGATGTTCGAAACCTTCTTGTCGAACAGCAGCACGAACGGGCTGTCCAGCTGGACAACCTGCTTTTCCGGGTTGTTGATGAAGTACGGCGACAGATAGCCGCGGTCGAACTGCATGCCTTCCACGACTTCCAGCTCGTCGGCCAGCGACTTGCCGTCTTCGACGGTGATCACGCCTTCCTTGCCGACCTTGTCCATGGCTTCGGCGATGCGCTCACCGATCGAGGTGTCGCTGTTGGCCGAGATCGCGCCAACCTGGGCGATTTCCTTGCTGGTGGTGGTGGGCTTGCTGACCTTCTTCAGCTCTTCCACGGCGGCGGCGACTGCCTTGTCGATACCGCGCTTCAGGTCCATCGGGTTCATGCCGGCGGCGACGAACTTCATGCCTTCGCGCACGATCGACTGGGCCAGAACGGTAGCGGTGGTGGTACCGTCACCGGCGTTGTCGCTGGTCTTGGAAGCCACTTCCTTGACCATCTGGGCGCCCATGTTCTGCAGCTTGTCCTTCAGCTCGATTTCCTTGGCCACGGACACGCCGTCCTTGGTCACGGTCGGGCCGCCGAAGCTGCGCTCCAGCACCACGTTGCGGCCCTTCGGACCCAGGGTAACCTTCACTGCGTTGGCGAGGATGTTCACGCCTTCGACCATCTTGGCACGGGCGGCGTCGCCGAACACTACGTCTTTTGCTGCCATGTTCTGATTCTCCTAATTCTTTGCGGTGGGTGTCGTCGACAAGTGATTACTTGTTCACGACAGCCATGATGTCTTCTTCGCGCATGACCAGCAGTTCCTGGCCTTCGACCTTCACGCCCTGGCCGGCGTACTTGCCGAACAGCACACGGTCACCCACCTTCACGTCGAGGGCGATATTGTTGCCCTTGTCATCCTTCTTGCCCGGGCCGACGGCCAGCACTTCGCCTTGATCCGGCTTCTCGGCGGCGTTGTCGGGAATCACGATACCGGACGCGGTCTTGGTTTCATTGTCCAGACGCTTCACGATCACACGGTCGTGCAAAGGACGCAGATTCATACGGACTCCTAGATACAAAAGTGAGTTTTGATTCACAAGCGAGCCGCGATCAGAGTCGGCGGCCGCGGAATTTCGGGTACCGCAGGGAGCTGTTAGCACTCACCCCCAGCGAGTGCTAATTATAGGGACGGGGTATGGGCATTTCAAGACAGCGACTTGATGGGGGTTTTCCCTTGGTGGGTGTCGGGGGCCTTTGGTGACGCGGAGGCGAGGTGGCGAGGTGGCGAGATTCGCTCAACCCTGGCCCCTTACGGCTTCCCGCGCCAGCCTGAACTCCTCGCGCAATGTCCCCGGCTGTCACGCCGGCGCCCCGCCACGTCAATCCCGATGGCGATGGCCTTCCTAGAATGTTGACAGTTCATTCCGGGCACGCGGCGGTGCCCGCAACCGGTGACTGGCAACGATGGCGAACTCTGAGCGATTTCTGGTAACCGGGGCACTGGGATGTATCGGCGCATGGACGGTGCGCCGGCTCGTACAGGAAGGCGTGCCGGTCGTTGCCTTCGACGCGGACAACGACGTCCGGCGCCTGCGCCTGTTGATGGACGATGCACATCTGTCGCGCGTCGAGATGGTTCGCGGCGACATCACGGACCTGGGCCTGCTCGAGGCAACACTGGACAGGTATCGCATCACGCATGTGATTCACCTGGCAGCGCTGATTCACCCAAGGTTCAAGGCCGATCCTCCGCTTGGGGCCCGCGTCAACGTGCTGGGCGGCGTGAATCTGTTCGAAGCAGTGGCGCGGCGCGCCCAGCGGATCGCCGGCATCGTGTACGCGTCATCGATTGCGGTGTACGACAGCTGCGACGCGGCGAGCGATGCAACCATCCTGCACCATACCTGCGGGCATCCGACGACCCTCTATGGTGTGTTCAAGCAGGCAGAAGAGGGCATGGCGCGCGTGTATTACCAGGACAGAGGCGTCTCCAGCATCGGCCTTCGCCCGGCAACAGTCTTCGGCGCCGGAAGAGACTATGGCCTGACCGCGGCGCCCACCCAGGCCGTCCTGGCGGCAGCGCTCGCGCGTCGTTTCCATATTCCATACAGCGGCCGCAGCCAGATTCACTATGCCGACGACCTTGCGCGCATGTTCATCGCGTGCGCACGTTCCGGCTATCGCGGCGCTGACGTCTTCAATATGCAAGGCAGCGTCGCAGACATGGGCGAAGTCGTCGAGACGATCGAGTCGGTCATACCGGAAGCGCGCGGAACGATCACGTTCGCCGGGCCATCGCTCGGGCTTCCCGAAGACTACGACGCGACCGCGCTGGAGAACCTGATTGGTCCCCTGCCCCGCACGCCGCTGCGCGAAGCAGTAGGCGAGACCTTCAGACTCTTCCGCACCGGGATCGCCAGCGGAGCCATCCGCGACATCTGATCCCGTTTGCCGCCGCGGTGCCGTCGCGCCGCGATCTGCGCATTTCCCGACGCATTTCCCCGTTTTCCCGCACTGCCCCCGAGGGCATCCCCGCATTGGGCTTTCCCTAACTGTCCCGAAATGTCAAATATTTGCCCCTGAATGTTAAGACGCTTTGCATCGCCCGCCCATACTTCTGGCACGACTGCCGTCGTCCATGGCACCCATTTCGAGACCACACCCATAACGGGGAGACATCTATGCCAATCCGCCCTACCCTGAACTGCGTGCGCCGCGCCGCTGCCTGCGCTGTCCTGGCCCTGTCCATGCCCGTCGCCATGGCATGGACCAACAAGCCGGTCCGGGTACTGGTCCCAGCGCCTGCCGGCGGCACCATGGATGTGCTGGCACGCGTGCTGTCCGAAGCGCTCACGGCCGAACTGGGCCAGTCCGTGGTGGTCGACAACAAGCCAGGCGCCGGCGGCGGCATTGCGATGAACACGTTGCTGGGGGCGCCGGCCGACGGGCAGACCATCCTGGTGTCGACCACCAATGTGCTCACGGAAATCCCGCATGTGATGAAGGTCTCCTACGATCCGATGAAGGATGTGAAGCCGGTGGCCGCGGTGGCCAGGTCGACCCTCCTGCTGGTCGGGTCGACGGCCCTGCCGCCCAAGGACCTGCCGAGCCTGATCAGCTATGTGAAAGCCCATTCGGGCCAGCTCAGTTTTGCTTCATACAGTGCGGGCACGGTCGCCCACTATGCTGGCCTGATCATGAACCAGAAAGCTGGCATGGATCTGCAGCACGTGCCTTTTGCCGGCTCTCCGCCGGCGCTGACACAGGTCATGGGCGGACAGATCGCGGTGATGTACGACGGCATGGTGACCTCGCTGCCGATGATCAAGGCCGGCAAGCTGCAGGCCTATGCGCTGGCCGCGAAACAGCGTTCGCCGCTGCTGCCGCAAGTCCCGACCTTTGCCGAGCTGGGCTATCCGGACATTGACTTCAACAACTGGGCGGGCGTGTTCGTATCGTCCAAGGTGCCTGCAGACGTGGTCCAGAAAATCCAGGCTGCCGTCTACAAGGCAGCCTCGACGCCCAAGGTGCAGGAGCGGATTCTCGGGCTCGGCTTCGAGACCGTGCCGGCGCAAACCCCGGCTCAGCTTGGCCAGGCCTTGCGCACCGAGTACGACCGCAATGCCGCCATCGTGAAGACCTACAACATCCAGCCCTGACGGTCCGCGGCTCCGGCAGCGCTGGCTGTTGCCTTCCTGCCGGAGTTCGCACTCGGCCACCGACGGCCATCGCGGCGATCTGCCGCAATCATTCGACCTTCGCCGGTTGCTCCCCTCTTCGCCGGTACCCGTCGACAGTGCGTGCCCCGGATACGCAATGTCCCCGGCGGTCACGGCGAAGACCCGCACCATCATCCGCCCGGCCGCCTGCTTCCCTAGACTCGGTACATATGCCTTACGGCAGGCGCAAGGCGCTGATGCCGCGAAACATGAAGGAGCCAGTATTGCCATTCAAGACCTGTGCCCTGGACCAGGCTGATACCCCTGAAGAGGTCGGGCTGTCCGCGCGGCGGCTGCGGTCGATCTCATCGGTGTTCAATGCAGATATCGACCGTCGCAAGATCCCGGGCGCCGTCGTGCTGGTTGCGCGCAAGGGCCGGATCGCCTGGTTCGAGGCGTTCGGCTTCGAGCATGCGGATACCCCGCGCCGTCCGATGCAGCGCCACTCCGTCTTTCGCCTTGCTGCGATGACCCGGCCCGTCATTGGCGTGGCAGCGCTGATACTGATGGAAGAAGGAAGACTGGCCCTGAACGATCCGGTCGAACGCTACATCCCGGAATTCGCGCACCTTCAGGTCGGCGTCGAGACGGCCGACGGGAAACCCGGCGGGCGCCGCCTTGTGCTCGAACCGGTGCGCCGCGCCATGACCGTCCACGACCTGTTCCGGCACACGTCCGGCCTGACATACGGGCAGTTCGGCGATTCGCTGGTGCAGCGCCAGTATCGCGAAAGCGCCACGATGGACCCCGGGCAGACCAATGCCGAGATGGTCGCAAAGCTGGCGGCCATCCCGCTGCAATGCCAGCCGGGCGAGGTGTTCGAGTATGGCATGTCCACCGACGTGCTCGGCCGCGTCATCGAGATAGTCTCGGGCATGGACCTGGCTCGCTTCGTCGCGGAGCGCGTGACACAGCCGCTGCGCATGCATGCAACGGCCTTCGGGCTGAAGCGCCAGGACGGCGCTGGCCTGGCACTGCCATCCGGCGCATCCGGCAAATCGACCGCCCTGTTCGACTACGACGAGCACGACCCGCCTCGCTGGCATTCCGGCGGCGCCGGCCTGCTGTCCACGGCCGGCGACTACGCGCGCTTCTGTCAGATGCTGCTCAGCGGCGGTGTGCTCGATGGCGTGCGCCTGCTCTCCAGGAAGACCGTCGAATTGATGCTTGGCAACCATCTGCCCCCGGCCACACGCTATGGCAGCTCGACCACAGGGCTCGGCATCAACGCGCCATTGCCCGATCTCGGCCAGGGCCATGGCTTGACAGTGGGCGTGCGCACTGTGCGGGGCCTGAGCCCGGTGCCGGGTTCGGTCGGCGATTTTTACTGGGGCGGCGCGCTCGGGACGTATTTCTGGGCGGATCCGCAAGAGCAGCTGGTAGCCATTCTGATGCTTCAGGAGAACGACCCGGCGACGCGCGTCGGGTACCGGGCCCTGTTGCGCAACATCGTATATGGCGCGCTGGAAGACTGAGCAGCGAGCGCGTTACGGCGACCGGCAGTGCGGCCCGCGCACGCGGTACCAGGCATAAATTTTGGAGGAGCAAGCATGAAGACAATGAACCGGCGCTGGATCCTCAGGCAGCGCCCCGTCGGCGATATCGGCGACAACGACCTGCAGCTCGTTGAAGCGCCGCTGCCGCGCCCGCGCGACGGCGAGATCCTGGTGCGCAACCTCTATCTCATGGTGGCGCCGACCAACCGCGTCTGGATGAGCGAGATCGACCAGTACATGGCCCCGGTGGCGCTGGGCGAGGTGATGCGCGGCGTCACCATGGGCGTGGTCATCGAGTCCCACCACCCGGACTTCAGGCCTGGCGACATCGTCGAAGGCGGCATGGCGTGGGAAGAGTACTCGGTAACGAGGACTGCCCGGCGCGTCCCGGTGGAGTATGGCCTGCCCCTGCATGCGTATGCGAGCGTGCTGGGCAGCTCCGGCATGACCGCCTATTTCGGCATGCTCGACATTGCCAGACCCAGGGCTGGCGAGACCATCGTGGTGTCGGCCGCCGCAGGTGGCGTCGGCTCGATCGCCGGCCAGATCGGCAAGATACTCGGCTGCCGGGTGGTTGGCGTCGCGGGTGGCCAGGCCAAATGCCAGCTCGTCAGGGATGAGTTCGGCCTCGATGCCTGTGTCGACTACAAGGGCGGCAACCTGCTTGCCGATCTTCGCGACGCCTGCCCGGACGGCATCGACGTCGATTTCGAGAACGTGGGCGGCGAGACCATGGATGCCGTGCTGGCTCTGATCAATCCGGGTGCCCGCATCGCCCTGTGCGGGATGATCTCGACTTACAACGCAAGCGGTGACTGGTGGAGCCCGAAGCTGTTCCGCAACGTCATCATGAAACGCGCCCGCATCGAAGGCTTCCTTATTGCCGACTACCGTTCGCGGTTCCACGAAGCCGTGGAAGCCCTGGCGAACTGGGTCAGGGACGGCCGGCTCAAGTACCGCGTCGACATCGTTGACGGCATCGAGCAGGCGCCCGCCGCCCTGAACCGCCTGTTTACCGGCAAGAACACCGGCAAGCAGCTTGTCCGCCTCGCTCCGGAATCCGTAATCGGCTGAATGCCGCGGCCGCGCAGCCCTTAACCACCAATATCCATGATTCATACAGACATCGGCGGCAACGAGTCCCGGCCGAACGCCCGCCCCCGCCTTCAGGACTTTCAGGGCAAGACGGCAATCATCACAGGCGCCGCGTCGGGCATCGGCCTGGCACTGGCCGAGGCACTGGCGGCTCGCGGTGCCGACCTTGCACTGGCCGACATCGACGCGCACGGGCTTGACACTGCACGCGAGCAGCTCGCATCGACCGGCAGGCGCATCTGCACGCGCGTACTGGATGTTTCCTCCGATGCGGACGTGCGCGATGCGGCGGCGGAGTTCGCGGCGAAACTGGGGCGCATCCACCTGGTCTTCAACAACGCCGGCATCGATATGAGCGGCGAACTGGCTTCGCTATCGGAGCAGGACTGGATCCGCGCGTTCGGCATCAACGTGTTTGGCGTGATTCACGGTATCCGTCATTTCCTGCCGCTGCTGCGCCGGCACGGCGAGCCGGCGCATTTCGTCAACACGGCGTCGGGCGCTGGCTTCTGGGTGAACAGCGACTTCCCGATGGGCGCCTACGCGGCCACGAAATACAGCGTGGTAGCCCTCTCCGAGGCGCTCGAGCAGGAACTGCGCGGCACCGGCATTGGTGTTTCGGTGCTTTGTCCTGGCCCGGTGAAGACCCCCATCGCCGAACGCTCGAGCCATGCCAGCGAATCGTTCAGGGCCAGTGTTGCCGCTGGCACGGCGCCGGAACTGGTGGCAAGCCAGACACTGGAGGCGATTCGGGCGGGCGAGTTCTACATCTTCACGCCGACACGCATGCGGCCGCGCCTGGAAGCGCGATTCGCGCGGATTCTCGGCGCGCTGGAGCGCGCGCCCGCCGTCACCACCGGCACGCCCGCGACATGATCCATCTCATCTTCCTCTGCACGCGGCGCCCCGATGTGGACCGCCACGATTTCCTGCGCTACTGGCGAGAAGCGCATGCGCCGCTGGCGGCGAGCTTTCCCGGTGTGCGGCGCTACGTCCAGAACACTGTCCGCCTGGTCCCCGGTCAGGCTGCGCACTACGATACCGTGGACGAGATCTGGGTCGAAGATAGTGCGGCTCTCGATGCGCTCCTGCACAGCGCGGAGTATGTCGGGTCGGCGCTGGCGGGCGCTGGCAAACTGGCCGCCCCCGGGCCCTGCGTGCGTCTGCACACAACGGATCACGTCGTACACGCCGGCGCATCGATCGCCAGGGACGAATCGTTGCCAAAGCGAATGACCTTCTTCAAGCGCAAGGCGAATCTCGGCCGCGCGGACATGCTGCGCTACTGGCGCGGCACGCATGGGCCATTGGCCGCGTCGGTGCCGGGTCTGCGCCGCTATGTCCAGAGTGCCACGCTGCCGGCCGCCTGTGCCGATGCCTGTGAGCAAGGCGAGCCGCGCTTCGACGGCGCGGCGCAGATCTGGTTCGAGGATGATGCCGCGCTGCAGGCAGCGGTGCGCTCGCCGCTCTTCCGGGAGTCAGTCAAGCCGGACGAAGCGAACTTTATCGATACCGACGCTGCCGTGACGCTGTCGATCGAAGCAGAGCACCGCATCGTCTGGCCGCAGGCGGCCTGAGCAACGCCGCGTTACGCCCGCTGCTCGGGGCTCGCCGCCAGCAGCTGTTGCCGCGGCAGCGGCCCGGCCGGCTGCATGCCATCGCTGCGCCATGCACTGGGGCTGCAGCCAAAATGGCCGCGGAACCAGCGCGAGAACGCACTCTGCATCGAAAACCCGAGCAACACGGCCACGTAGCTGACCGGGCGGTCCGAATGCCGGAGATACTGCACCGCCTGCGAGGCACGGACCTCATCGAGAATGCTGCTGAAAGTCGAGCCTTCCTGCAGCAGCTTGCGGTGGACCGTGCGCCGGTCGACGCCAAGCTGGCTGGCGACGCGCTCCACGCCGCAGTTTCCCGACGAGAGCAAGGACAGCACCATGCGCCGGACTTTTTCGGTCATGGACAGGGTCGCACGCGCGCTCAGTGATTCCAGATAGGCATGCGCGTACTGCGCCAGCTCCGGGCGCGCGGAGCACGGCACTGCCTCCATGTCCTGCAGCTCGCAGACAATGCCGTTGAAGTCGCAACCGAAATCCACGGTCCGGCCGAACACGCGCGCGTGCGCTGCCGGATTTCTCGGGGCGCCATGCGAAAGGCAGATACGCCGCGCGCGCCACCGTGGACCGATCAGCTCCTGAAGCATCCGGTAAAGCGACACCACTACCATTTCGTCGGCCTGGCGTGTCGAGCCGGAATGCTCGACCATCAGCGACACGCGGATGACCAGAGCGCCCTCCCGTTCTTCCACGCCGAGGAACAGAGCCTCGCTGTGCAGCGTGATGTAGCGCACCATCGCACCCAGCGCATCGCGCAGCGTCCGCGAATCTCGCACTGCCATGCCGAGCGGCCCCAATACCGACAATTGACGGCCCTCCCCCATGCGCAGGCCAAAGTCTTCGGCATCGGAGGCTGCCGCGGACATTTCGAGAAGGCGGCAGACTGCGCTGGCGGAAACCAGGTTGTCGCCGTCGTCCAGGCAGCTTGGCGGCAGCCCCACTTCCGCCAGGATCCGCAGCGGATCCAGGCCGACCGAGCGCGCCACCTCGGTATAGCGCGACAGCGTGGCGATGCGGACTAAACGACTCATGGGCCTCCTTGCACGGGCAGCGGCTGCAAGGCCATTTGCAGCCTTCGGTTGTCGCGGGAGCGGTGTCCGCGCCCGCCGGTCGTCTGCATGGTGTCAGGCGCGGCGCATCAGGCTGTAGCTCTGCGCGCTGGGACCGAAATCGGGCATGCCGGCCAGGAACAGGGCAAGCGGGACGACATCGGCGGGATCCTTGAACCATTCGCCGGGCGGTATGGCGACGTCACGCGTCATGTCCGTCCTGACCGGCCCCGGTATCAGCTCATTGACGCTGATGTTGTCCTCCTGGAGTTCCATCGCCAGCGACTGGGTAAGCATCCACAGGCCGCTCTTGGAGCACGAGTAGGCCGACAGGCCCGCATTGGGCCGGTTGCGCTGGCCGGAACCGATCATGATGATCTTGCCGGCGCCACGGCGGCGCAGGTGGGGAATGGCGGCATGGGCGGTGTGGTAGGCACCCGTCAGGTTGACATCGATGGTCTTGCGCCAGAGCACGGGATCGCTGTCAGCGATCCGGCGCTGCTCGAGCGCGACACCGGCATTGGCCACGACGATATCGACACCGCCAAAGGTATCGCTGGCGCGCTGGAACAGGGCCGCGACGGTCTCGTAGTCCGCCACGTCAACGGTCTGCGCGATGGCCCGGCCACCCGCTTCGCGGATCAGCGCGGCGGTCTGCGCGATGTCGGCCTCGCTGCGGGCGCTGCATACCACCGCAGCACCGGCGCTGGCATAGGCCAGTGCAATGGTGCGTCCGATGCCGCGGCCCGCGCCTGTGATCACGGCAACCTTGTCCCTGAGCATATTGGGGTCGATCTGGCTCATTGTCAGTTTCTCAGTCTCGCTTTGCGTTGCAATGGTGTGTGTGTGTCGCACGTAAGTGGCTCGACTCGCATTGCGACTCCGAAAGGTTGTAGTAGAGGTCGATGCAGAAGGGTCGATGCACAGTATTGAGGAACTGGCGCGCGACGCGTTGACATTCGGGGGCAGCCACTTTACATTTTGGGGCACCTTGGGGAAGTCCTATGTCGACACTGCTGCAACATGTGAACCTGACGGAGTTTGTCGACGTGGCCCGCCAGCTCGGCCTGGATCCCTATCGCCAGCTGCGTCAGGCGGGTATCAGCCCGACGGCGCTGGTGGACCCGGAAATGCGGGTGCCGGCGAAGTCGGTCATGCGCCTGCTGGAGGATTCGGCACGGCGTGCCGGCCTGGAAGACCTTGGGCTGCGCGTGGCGGAAGCCCGTCAACTGACAACGCGGGGCCCACTGTGGACGGCGATGCGCGAGTGCGCCACCCTGCGCGACGCACTGGACGCGATGGCGCGCTATCTGCATTTGCTCAACGAAGGTCTCGATATGCGCATCGAGACGATCGGGGACGCCGCGCTTGTCAGGCTTGAACTCCTCGTGTCCGTGGATGGTTCCATGCGGCAATCGACGGAGTTCGTGATCTGCCTCTGGTTCCGGTTGTTCAAGCTGCTCGCGGGCCCGGCATGGAAGCCGCGCAGCGTCTGCTTCAGCCATGCCGCGCCAGCCAGCCTTGCCACGCATCGGCGCGTGTTCGGTGTACCGGTGCGCTTCCGCCAGGATTTCGATGGCATCCTGCTGGCCGCCTCCGACCTCGACGTGGCCAACGCAGCGCCGGATCCGGCACTGGGACGTCATGCGCGCGAGTTCCTGGATACCAAGCTGGCGCAGTCCGGCTCCACCATGCCGGACAAGGTGCGCAAGCTGGTATTCGCGCTGCTGCCAACCGGCCAGTGCGGGGCCGAACAGGTAGCCCGGCAGCTTGGCATCGACCGCAAGACGATGCATCGCCACCTGGCTGCCTATGGACAGAACTACCTTTCCGTCGTCGATGCCGTCAGGGTCGACCTCGTCACGAGATACCTTAAAAACAGCGCGCGACCGCTGTCGGACGTTGCGATCCTGCTGGGCTTTTCCTCGCTTAGTGCATTCTCCAGGTGGTTCTCCATGCGCTTTGGCTGCAGCGTGACGGTGTGGCGCCGTCAATCACCGGCACGGGAAAGTACCCGCTAGCGCTGCGCTGGCCGATGCCGCGGAGACCCATCGTGCGCGCGAAGCGCGCAAGACCAGCGGCGCTGGCGCCCTACTGGTACCGTAACGTTGCTTCCCGGCGCGCGGGCATCACCGCTCCACCAGGACGCATGCGCTATCACGGGGCGACGTGCTCAGGGCATGATCGCCCGGAACCCATTGCTGGAACATTGCAGGAAATCGGAGAGATCATGGACCTGAGGCTAGAAGGCAAGCGCGCCATCGTGACAGGTGGCAGCCGCGGCATTGGCAAGACGATTGCCCTGCAGCTCGCGCAGGAAGGCGTTGATGTCGTGCTCGCCGCGCGCGGGCAAGAGGCGCTGGAGGCGACAGCCGCGGAGCTCGCGGCGCTGAGCGGCCGCCGTATTGTGCCGCTGACGGTCGATACCGCCGACAAGGCGTCCGTCGACGCCATGGTGGAGCAAGCGATCGAAGCCCTGGGTGGCATCGATATCCTGGTCAATGCCGCGGCGCTGCCAGGCGGCATCTCGCCGGCCACGCAGCTGGACCAGATCGTCGATGCGCAAGCACTCGAAGATATCGACATCAAGGTCATCGGCTATCTTCGCACCGCGCGGGCGCTGGCGCCGCATCTGGCCGCAAATGGCTGGGGACGAATCATCAATATCGGCGGCCTGGCGATCTACCATACGGGCCGGCCCATCGCCACGCTTCGCAACGTCGGCGTGGCGGCGATCACCAAGAACCTCGCGGATGAACTTGGCCCGAAGGGCATCAATGTCACGGCGGTCCATCCCGGACCCACGCGCACCGAGAAGACCGATGCGGCAACCGAGGCGTGGGCGGCGACCAGAAGCAGCCTCGGCCGCATGGTCGATGCCAGCGAGGTCGCCTGCGTGGTGACCTTCCTCGCTTCACCGCTGAGTGTGGCCATCAATGGCGAAGCCATCGCGGTCGGCGGCGGAATCCCCGGCAGCATCCACTATTGAACCTACCCTGAACCGGCGGCGGCAGCCTCGCCTTGCCGGCCCGCTTCAGCGCGGGCCAGCCTTCAAGGCTGCCAGTCGCGACGAGCTCAATGGCCCCGTTCTTCCTGGAGCCGCTGGCGCAGCACCGCGCGGAGATCCTCGCCATATCCGGTGAGGGTGCCGCCATCCACGGCCAGCATCTGGCCCGTGATCATGTCGGCACGGTCGCTGGCAAGGAACGATACCGCCTCGCCGATCTCCTCGGGCTTGCAGAACCTGCCCAGCGGCACCGTCCGCCGGATCAGCGCATCGCGCTTTTCCGGACTTGCATAGGCTTCAATGGCAGGCGTCAGGATGCCGCCGGGGCACACGGCATTGACATTGATGCGCTGGTCCGCCAGCTCCCATGCGAGGTGTTGCGTCAGTCCCGTGACCGCATGCTTTGACGCGGTGTAATCCACACTGCTGAAGTAAGCCATGCGAATGCCGGCGATGGAGTCGATATTGACGATCTTGCCCTTGCCCTGCGCCTTCATGGCAGGGATGACCGCCTGGCAGCAGAACAGGATGCCCTTGGCGTTCACCCCCATCACGCGGTCCCAGTTTTCTTCCGTGACGTCGCACACCAATGCGGAGGCGCCGCCGATGCCGGCGTTATTGACCAGGATGTCGATCGCGGCAAACGCCTCCAGCGTCTGGCGGGCCATGGCCTCCGTGTCGGCCTTCTTGCTGATGTCGGCGCGGATGGCGATCGCACGCTTGCCGTCCGGATCAATGCTGGAAGCGACGCGTCTGGCGGCGTCAAGGTTCAGGTCCACCACGGCAATCCTGGCGCCTTCACGCGCCAGCACGCGCGCGATGCCTTCGCCGCCGCCCTGCCCGCCGCCCGTAATGATTGCCACCTTGTCCTTAAGCTCCATGCTGGTCTTCTCCTTGCGATCTTGTCAGAGGTCGATACCGTGGGCCGTTGCGGCCGACCTCGCCAAGTATCTAGGAGCAAGGCGGAGCATTTTGACAATCCGGGGCATCAGATTGACATTTCGGGGTAACTAGGGAAACCACGAAGGCCGAGCCATCATACCCATGAGCGGCCGACCAGCTTTCGCAAACCGCCCAGCCGCCAAATGCGCCTTTTGCTGACTTTCGCCGTCCGGCCAAGTGACCCGCCGGCCAAACCGCGAAACAACCACGCCCGCCAGGCACGACACCGCTGTCAGACATCCTCCCCCCACTCATTCGGCCCAAACCCGACATCCCCGACCCCATCCCCTCGCTAGAGTGAATCTTGCGGCCAACGCACCGCTGGATCACAGGTGCCGCTACCTGCTCCCGTGCAACAGCCTGCGGGCCGCATTCGACAACAACCCGATGAGGTTCCAAATGGATCTGAAAAAGCCCGTCCGTCCGACCCATGTGGCCGGCGCACTCGCCGCGGTCCTGACCGGTCTGAGTTGTGCCGCTGCCTTTGCCCAGACTCCCGCCACTCCGTCCACCCAGTCCACCCAGTCCACCCCGGCCACACCAGCCACTCCAGCCACTCCAGCCACTCCAGCCACACCGGCCACACCGGCGGGGGCGCAAGGCGTGCCGCCAGGCATGACGCAAATCGAACCACCGAAGGATCCGCTGGTGGAACGCCGCGAGGCCCGCAAGAAGGCGGCCGATGAATACAAGGCCACCAAGAAGACTGCAAAGGGCGAGTACAAGCAGGACGTCCACGCAGCCAAGCAGGAGCGCAAGGCCGAGGACCAGGCCGCGGACAACGCCGCGCGCCAGGAACTCGCGGCGCCAAAGCAGTAGCGAACCGCAGCATCTTCGCCGGCAGTGGACTGGCAAGCCGCTGCCGGCGCCCCCGTCGCCAGCCGGCTCACGACCGGCTTGCACCGGGCCGTATCCGCACTAGACTCCAGTAGCACGCGCCGCAGGCACTCGCGCAGCGGCCGCGCTGCCCGACATGCCCGCTTTCCGCTTGCCCCCCAAGCTGGCAGGCCTCTTGCTGCAAGGCCTGGTGGGGGCAGCATGCTGCTTCGGCCCGCTTGCCGCCGCGCAGCAAAAGTCGGCGCCGGCGTCCGCGCCGACAGCGGCCGCGCCAGCCGCAAAAACCGATGCCGCCGCCGTACGCGGGCTCAACCTGGCCAACAAACCCTGGAAGGGCGATTTCGACGCAATGGTCGATCGCCACGTCATCCGCGTGCTGGTGCCCTACAGCCGCACGCTGTACTTCAGTGACAAGGGCCGCGAGTGCGGCCTGACGGCCGGGCTGGTGCGGGACTTCGAGCGCTACCTGAACAAGACCTACGCCAGCCGCCTCGGCAAGCGCCCGCTGACGGTCATCATCATCCCGACCACGCGCGACCGCCTGCTGCCCGACCTGGCCGCTGGCCTGGGCGACATTGCCGCCGGCAACCTGACCGAGACCGAATCCCGGCTCAAGCTGGTCGACTTCGCCGCGCCACGCGACCGCAAGCCGGTGCGCGAACTGATCGTCACCGGGCCCAAGGCACCGGCGCTGTCCAGCCTGGTCGACCTGTCCGGCAAGACCGTGCACGTGCGGCGCACGAGCAGCTACTACGAAAGCCTGACGGCCCTGAACGACAGCCTGCGCCAGACCGGCAAGGCACCCGTGAAACTTGTGCTGCTGCCCGACGCGCTCGAAGACGAAGATGCCATGGAGATGGTCAATGCCGGGCTGTTGCCGATCATCGTGGTGGACGACTGGAAAGCCGCGATGTGGGCGCAGATCCTGCCCAAGATCAAGGTGCGCGAGGACCTCGTGGTCCGCGCCGCGGGCTATGTCGGCTGGGCCTTCCGCAAGAACAGCCCGCAGTTGCGTGCGGCGATCGATGATTTCTACGTCAACCACCTGAAGAAGCACAGTGTCGCGGAATACCGGCTCAAGCAACTGATGAAGAGCGTCAAGCAGATCCGCAACAACACCAACGATGCGGAATACAAGCGCTTCGAGCAGACCATCGCCTTCTTCGAAAAGTACGGCAAGGACTACAGCTTCGACCCGCTGATGCTGGCCGCGCAGGGCTTCCAGGAATCGCAGCTGAACCAGAAGGCCCGCAGCCATGTGGGCGCGATCGGCGTCATGCAGGTCATGCCCGCCACCGGCAAGGAGCTCAACGTGGGCGATATCAAGCAGACCGAGTCGAACATCCACGCGGGCACCAAGTACCTGGACAAGCTGATGACGCAGTATTTCGCCGATGCGCACTTCTCCGAAGCGAACCGCCCGCTCTTTGCCTTTGCCAGCTACAACGCCGGCCCCGGCAATATCGCGAAGATGCGCAAGGAGGCCGCGGCGCGCGGCCTGGACCCGGACAAGTGGTTCAACAATGTGGAAATCGTGGTGGCCGAGAAGATCGGCATCGAGACCACGACCTATGTGCGGAACATCTACAAGTACTATGCCGCCTACCGGCTGGTGCAGGACATGCAGGCCGCGCGGGAACGCGCGCTGAAGGAAGTCAGCAGATAGGTATGTCCCGTGCCGCGGGCTCAGTCGGCCAGCCCGCTGGCGTCGATATAGCCGAGCGCTTCGGTCACCGCCAGCCGCGCCTTGAGCACGTAGCAGACACGGCGCTCGCGGATGGCCAGGGTGACCACGTTGGCCTGCAGCATTTCCTCGAACAGGTGGCCGGCACGCTTGATCGGCAGGCCGGCCAGTTGCGCCAGGTCGGCCGCGGGCAGCCCCTCTTCGCCTGCCTGCAGCAGCGCGCGGCAGATCTTCACGCGTGCGGGTTCGGTCATCAGCGCCATGGTCAGCGCGCTTTCCTGGGTCTCCATGTCCACACCTCGATTGTCCGGCGGGCGCCGCCGCCCTCGCTTTTTTTCACGTTCTACGCGGGCCTGGCGGCAAAGGCAATAGGGCCGCGCCCCGGCTGCGTGGATTACAACACGCAGCCGTCAGGCCCGCAGACGGGTGATGCGCGACCGGCATCGTTGGTGTTGGCCGGCAACTGCTGCGCGATCGACGCCTGCCATTCGGCGGCCTTGCCAAGATAGGGACCGAAATCGAGGACGCGGTAGCCACCGTCCGTTTCGAGCGCAAAGGTCGGGAAACCTCGTCCACCCAGCGCGCCCAGCAGGCGCCGGCTTTGTTCGATATGGCGGGCGGCCGGCGCCCCGGCCGCGGCGCTGTAGGCCGCGCCAAAGGCTTCGGGCGCCATGCCAAGTTCGGCGGCCAGCGCGGCCAGCACCTCGGGCCGGGCGATCTGCCGCCCTTCGACGTAGTGCGCGTGCTGGATGCGCTTGAGCATGGCCAGTGCCAGGTCCTGCGGCGCATCGGCCGATAACTCGTCCCATAACTCGTCCCATAACTCGGCCGATAGCGCGGCCGTGGCAAGGATCGCGGTAATCGGCGGCTCGGAATCGAACACGGCATGCGGATCGCACAGCAGGCCGTTGAAATAGGCGTCGCCAAACGGCTGGCCCGTGAGCGCGTGGATGCGCCGGTCATGCGGCATCACATAGTTGCGCAGTGCCGGCGTCACCGGCTGGCGTTGCGCCCCGACCATCATGCCGCCGGCATGCAGCGCCAGCGCCAGGCCGGGCACGGCCTGGGCGGCCTGCACCAGCGGCGCGGCGGCATAGCACCAGCCGCACAGGGGATCGTAGATATAGTGGAGAGTGGCGGTCGTCGTCATGCCGCCATGATAGCGCCGGAGGCGGCATGCACCTCCGGCGCACCGGCCGGTCAGGCCAGCACGAACGGCAACTGGCGCTGCCGCTTGCCCGTCAGCACGAACAGCGCATTGGCGACCGCCGGGGCAATCGGCGGCACGCCTGGTTCGCCCAGGCCGGTGGGCGGGTCCTGCGAGGGCACGAAGAACACGTCGACCACGGGCGCGTCGGTGATCCGCGGCGGCGGGTAGTCGGGGAAGTTGCTGTTCTTCACCGCGCCGTTCTCGATCTCGATGGCAAACCCGGGCCGCGTCATCGCCAGCCCGAAGATGCAGGCGCCCTGGATCTGCGCCTCGGCCGACAACGGGTTGACCACGCGGTTGGCGTGCACGCCGGCGGTGACGCGGTGCACGCGCGGCTCGCCCTTGACCAGCGAGACCTCGGCCACATGGGCCACCACCGAGTTGAACGACTCGTGCACCGCCACGCCCCACGCGTGCCCCTTGGGCAGCTTGCGCTTGCCGTAGCCGGACTTTTCCACCGCCAGCTGCAATGCGGCCCGATGGCGCGCGTGCTTGCTCTCGTCCAGCCGCGCCAGGCGGTAGGCCACCGGATCCTGCCTGGCCGCCGCGGCCATTTCGTCCACGAGCGTTTCCTTGACGTAGGCGGTGTGCGTGTTGCCGACCGAGCGCCACCACAGCACCGGCACGTCCACCTGCGGGTGGTGTACCGAAAGCTGCATCGGCAGGTTGTAGTCGTTCTCGAGCAGGCCTTCGGTCATGGTCGCGTCGACGCCATTCTTGACCATGAACGGCTCGAACGGCGTGCCCTTCAGGATCGACTGGCCGACGATGGCGTGCTGCCAGCCCACCACCTTGCCGTGCGCGTCCAGGCCGATGCGCGCGCGGTGCACATGCAGCGGACGGTAGTAGCCGCCGCGGATGTCGTCCTCGCGGCTCCAGACCACCTTGAGGGGTTCGGTGTGGCCGTTGGCGACCCAGGCGCGCAGCACGTTGGCCGCTTCCACCAGGTAGTCGGAGGTGGGCACCGCGCGGCGGCCGAAGCCGCCGCCCGCCATCATGGTGTTGAGGGTGACCTGGTCCGGGCGCAGTTCGAGCACGCGGGCCACGGCCGCCTGATCCACGGTCTGGAACTGGGAACCGACCCACACCTTGACCGCCTGCACCTTTTTGCCGGCCACCTCGGGCTGCAGCGTGCAGTTCAGCGGCTCCATCGGCGCATGGGCGAGATAGGGGAAGCGGTACTCGGCTTCGATCTTGCGCGGCGCGCCGTTCACGGCCGCGGCAATATCGCCCTCCCCGGCGCGCGCCACGATGCCGGGCTGGGCGGCCAGCTTCGCGTACTCATCGAACAGCGCCTGCGACGACACCTTCGAGCCGGTGTCTTCCCATTCGATCTGCAGCGCCTCGCGCGCCTGCCTGGCCGGCCAGTAGCCGTTGGCCACCACGGCCACGCCGGTGCCGCCACGGTCCACCGGCACCAGCATCACGTCGCTCACGCCCTTGATCGCGCGCGCCTTGTCGGCGTTGAACGACTTGACCTTGCCGCCGAAACGCGGCGGACGCGCCACCACGGCCACCATCATGTCCTTCACGCGCGTATCGATGCCGAACGCGGGCTTGCCTTCGAGCTTGCCGCGCGCATCGAGCCGCGGCGTCGGCTTGCCCACCAGCCGGAACTGCGACGGGTCCTTCAGGTGCACCTGCTGCGGCACCGGCATCTCCATGGCCGCGGGCGCCAGTTCGCCGAAGGTGGCACGCCGGCTGCCCGAGCTCACCACGCCCTGCTCGACCTTGCAGCTGGCGGGATCGACCTGCCATTGCCGCGCCGCCGCGGCGACCAGCATGGCGCGGGCACGGGCGCCCAGTTCGCGGTACTGCTGGAACGAATGGTTGATGGCAGTCGAGCCGCCAGTCATCTGCATGCCGAAGCCGGGGTCCTTGTACGGATCGCCGGCGGGGGCCAGCGCGGCGCGCACGTTGCGCCAGTCGACGTCCAGCTCTTCGGCCAGCGCCATGGGCAGCGCGGTGTGCACGCCCTGGCCGAATTCCAGCCGGTTCACCGCGATCGTCACCGTGTTGTCCGGCGCGATCACCAGGAACGCCTGCGGCGCCGATGGGGGCGCCTTCGGTGCGCCGCCCTCCTGGGCCTGCGCCACGGGCACCATGCCCAGTGCCAGGCCGCCGCCGGCCAGGCCGCTCAGCTTGAGGAAGCTGCGGCGATCCAGCGTTGCCACGCCGGCAGCGCCGCTGCCGTCGGCATTGCCGCCCTGCGCCGTGCTTGCGCCGGCCAGGGCCTCGAGTCCACGAATACGCATGTCAGGGCCTCCGCTCAGGCCAGCGCGCGGGCCGCGTCCTTGATCGCGGCCCGGATGCGCTGGTAGGTGCCGCAGCGGCACAGGTTGCCGGCCATGGCCTGGTCGATGTCGGCATCGGTGGGCCGGGGCTTGTTGCGCAGCAGTCCCACCGCGCTCATCACCTGCCCGTTCTGGCAGTAGCCGCACTGGGCCACGTCATGCTTGATCCAGGCGTCGAGTACGGCGCGGCCGACCTTGTCGGCATTCACGCCCTCGATGGTGGTGATGCGCGCCCCGGCCGCTGCCGAGACCGGCGTCACGCAGCTGCGCGTGGCCTGGCCGTTGATATGGACCGTGCAGGCGCCACACGCGGCCATGCCGCAGCCGAACTTGGTCCCGGTCAGGTCAAGGTTGTCGCGCAAGGCCCACAGCAGCGGCGTGGACGGATCCACGTCGACTTCCTGCGCCTTGCCGTTGATATTGAGAGTTGTCATGGGGGGACACTCCTTGGGTACGTTGCCCGTAGTCTTGTTCACACGCCGCGCCCACGGCCATTGACCGGCCGCCGCGGACAAATGAGCATAGTGCAATTCCGGTCACCTTGCCGGCAGGGGCGTGACGCGCGCGCGTCATGCACGAACTTTGTGCAGCCGGGTGAGGTCAGTCAGGAAATCAGGGGCGTCCGCCCGCCGCCACAGCAACAGTGACTCCGACTATTCCAGAATCCCGCGAACGCGCCGTCGCGACACTCGACAGCATCCAGGCCCTGCGCGGACTGGCCGCGGCGTATGTCGTGCTGTACCACTCCGGCCTGACGCTGGGCACCGGACAGACGCCCGTGCTCGCGTGGATCACCGCCAACCTCATCAAGCGCGGCCATGTCGGCGTCGATGTGTTCTTCGTCATCAGCGGCTTCATCATCGCGTGGGTCGCGGTGCTGGCACGGCCGCGGCCCGAAACGCCGGCCAGCTTCGTGATCCGCCGCTGCTGCCGGCTGGCGCCGCCGTACTGGACCATGTCGGTCATCCACGCGCTGCTGCTGAACCCGGTCACGCCGGCGGTGTTCGCGTTGTCGCTGGCCTTCGTGCCCACCAGTACGGACCATGCGCCCTACTACGGCTATCCCGCGCTGTACGTGGGCTGGTCGCTCAACTACGAGATGGCCTTCTACGGCGCCTTCGCGCTCGGGCTATGGCTGGCGGGCCGGCGCGCGCTGTGGGTGGTGCTGGCGCTGTTCGCCGGGTTCACGCTGGCGCTGCCGTGGTGGCGCTTCGGCGCGCCCGTCATGGATCCCGCGCAGGGCTATCCGTTCGCGTGGCCGTGGGTGGCGATGGCGAGCAATCCGCTGGTGCTGGAGTTCCTGCTCGGCTGCCTGCTGGCATGGGCCTATGCGCGCTGGCGCCACCTGCTGACGCGCGGCGCGGCGTGGGCGATGCTGGTCGCGGGCACCGCCTGGTTCCTGGCCTCGCTGCCGCTGGTCGGGCCCGAGTTCAGCCTGGCGGGGCGCGGGCTGCCCGCCGCCGCGCTGCTGGCGGGCGCGGTCGCCGCCGAGCACTGCGGCCTGCTGCGCGTGCCGCGCACGCTGGTATGGCTGGGCGAGCTATCGTACGCCCTATACCTGGTCCACCCTACCGTGATCGAGGGCGTCAAGCGGCTGATGCCCGAACTGGCCCCGGACCAGTACGCGCTGCAGCTCGCGCGATTCGCCATCGACGCCGTGCTGGCGCTGCTGCTGGCGATGCTGCTGCACCGCTGGGTGGAGCTGCCGGGCATCGCCGCCGGCCGGCGCCTGGCCCGCCGGCAAGGTTGACGGCTCAGCTCCGCCGGCTGGCCAGGTACAGGTAAAGCGCGGTCAGGTCGGTGTCGTTCATGCGGCCGAAGGAATCGAACGGCATCACGGTGCTGATGGCCGACCCGTCGGGCCGCTTGCCGCTGCGCATCATGGCGATGAAGGCGGCGGCACGGTCGTAGCGCGCCATCGCGCCCCCCGCAACGGGCCGCAGGTCCGCCGCGGGTGGCCAGTCAGGCGGGGCACCGGGGATCTTGCCGCCGCGCAGGTCGGCGCGGTGGCAGCCCTGGCAGGCATTGGCCACGTAGCCGCCGTACTGCGCCGTCACCGAGGGCACGATCGCCGGCGACGGCGGCAGCTTGTGGTCGATCTTGGAAGCCGCGTCGCGGATCAAGCCCGCGCCATACATCGCGCGCACGAACCACGGCATGCGGATGTCGGCGGGCGCGCCAAGGCCCGGGGGCAGGCTGCGCAGGTACGCCACCAGCGCGGCCAGGTCATCGTCGCTGAGCCGGTTGTAGTCTTCGCTGGGCATGACCAGCAGCGGCCGGCCCGATGGCGCGATGCCATGGCGGATGCTGCGGACCCAGTCGATCGGCTGGTAATGGGCGATCTCAGCGTTGCCGCGCGTCAGGTCGGGCGCGCGCACCTGCAGCCCGCCCGGGTCGTCGAACACCTGGCGCCCGCCGGCCGCGGCGCCGTGGCACTCCATGCAGCCGCGCGATTCGAACAGGTACTTGCCAAGCGCTACGCTGGCGGCATCGTCGCGATAGGCCACCGGCGCCACCTTGACGTCAATGGTGCGCCCGGCCTTCTGGTCGCCGATCAGCATGGCGCCATAGACGACCCCGGCCGCGGCCACGACCAAGCCGGCCAGCGACCACGCCGCCACACGCAGATAACGAGCCATGCTGCTTCCTCCGTGCGGACATCGCACCGCCCATGCGGCGCGGACAGTTCAGCTTGAAGCGGCAGGCATCGCGGTGTCTGTGGGGAAAGGCACACTTGGCCGGGGCCGCGCGACCATGACCGGGGCCATCGCCATGACGTCCTCCGCCGGTGGCGGCGCCATACCAAAAAAAGCGCGACAGCACCAGTGGCAACAGGCACGGTACCTGCCTGCTATCTCCGACCTGCCTCCGATTCCGAACCGATACAGTGGCGCTACGCTGGGGCCCGCTACGCCCTGGCAACGTTGAACCCACGTTCCTGCCTGCCAGAACCGTCCATGACGCCCGATACGGTCGATACGGCCGCTCCCTCCGTTGGCGCACCGCTGCGCCGCTGGCTGCCCATGCTGATCTGCGGCATGGGCTATTTCGCCCTGGCCGCGTTCGGCATCTGGCTGGCGCGCCTGCCCGGCAGCGTGGCCACGCTGTGGTTGCCCAACGCCTTTTGCCTGTGCCTGCTGCTGCATCGGCCGCGCGCCGAGGCGCCGTGGCTGCTTGCCAGCATGTTCTGCGCCAACCTGGCCGCCAACTGCCTGTTCCTGGACGGCCCGGACGCGGCCGTACTGCTGGCCGCCGCGAACCTGTTCGAGGTCGCATGGACGGCACGGCTGCTGCGCTTTGTCTCCGCCCATGCCAGCGCGGAGCGCCTGGGCCCGCTCGGCAATTTCGCGTTCACGCTCGGCGTGGCCTGCATGCTGGGGCCGGCGCTGGGCGCCACGGCCGGCGCGGCGGCGCTGACCTGGGTGGCCGGCACACGCTTTGCAAGCCTCTGGTGGGCCTGGTGGCAGGCGGGCGCACTTGGCATGGTGGTGCTGCTGCCGCTGGCGCTGACCATCAACGCCACACGCGCACGCGCAACCTTTGCGCGCCGCATGCTGTTGCCGCAGGCCGGCCTGCTCGCCCTGTGCCTGGCCATCGGCGCGCTCGCGCTGTGGCAAGGCCATGATCCGTTCGTCGCCATGTCGCTGCCACTGGTGCTGGCGGCCATGTTCGCCAACCCGTTCGGCACGGCGCTGCTGACGCTGCTGGCCACGCTGACCATGGAACTGGCCGCCGTGGCGGCAGGGGTGCAGCAGTCGGTGCCGCTGTCGGCCGCCCTGATCATGGTGTTCCCGGTCTGCATCGCCTACCTGGCGGACCAGAACCGCCATGGCCGCGCCAGCCTGCACAGCAGCGACCAGCGCTTTCGCCTGGCCATGGAACATTCGGCCATCGGCATGGCGCTGACCGGGCTGGACGGCCGCTGGCAGACCGTGAACCGCGCGCTGACGGACCTGCTCGGCTACAGCCCCGCACAGCTGTACCAGCAGCGCTTCCAGGACATCACCCACCCCGATGACCTCGATGCCGACCTGCGCCAGATGCAACGGCTGCTGGACGGCGAGATCGAGTCCTACCGCATGGAAAAGCGCTTCCTGCACCAGGCCGGCGAGTACCGCTGGGCCTTGCTGGCGGTGTCCCTGGTGCGCGACCAGCACAGCCGCAGCCCACTGCACTTCATCGCGCAGATCGAGGATATCCACACGCGCAAGCTCGCCCAGGAGCAGCTCGAGCAGCTGTCGCGCCGCACCCAGCTCGCGGTGGAAGCCGGTGGCGTGGGCATCTGGGAATGGGATTTCACCAGTTCCGGCATTACCTGGGATGCCCGCATGCACGCGCTGCACGGCACCGATGCCGCGCACGGCGCGCCGGTGATCGCGCAGTGGATCGCCATGCTCCACCGCGACGACGTGGCCCGCGTGAACGGCGAGATGCGCAAGGCCATCCGCGGCGAGAAGGCGTTCGACACGGAATACCGCATCGTCTGGCCCGATGGCCAGGTACGCCACGTGCGCGCGATGGCCAATGTCACGCGCAACGGCGACGGCGCCGCGCTTGCGCTGGTGGGCACGAACTGGGACATCACCGAGCAGCGCCGCCTGACCGAGGCGCTGTTCGAGGAGAAGGAACGCCTGCACATCACGCTGCAGTCCATCGGCGACGCCGTGATCTGCACCGACGCCGGCATGCGCGTGACCTTCATGAACCCGATTGCCGAGCAACTCACGGGCTGGACCATGGCCAGCGCGAGCGGCCTGCCGCTCGAACGCGTGTTCCGCATCGTCGACGAACTCACCGGGCTGCCCATCCCCAGCCCGGTCGAAGCCTGCCTGCAGACGCTCACGCCCGCTTACCTGCAGGAGGGCGCGGTGCTGCAGAGCCTGACCGGCGAGCGCCACGACGTGCAGGATTCCGCCGCCCCGGTACTCACCGCGGCCGGCGATGTGCTGGGCGCGGTGCTGGTGTTCCAGGACATCACCACGGCCCGTGCGATGCAGCGCGAGCTGGCCCATTCGGCCATGCACGACGCGCTCACCGGGCTGCCCAACCGCACCTGGTTCGAAAAGCGGCTGCGCGAGGCCTGCGAGGCCGCGCGCACGCAGGGCCACCACGCCGCGCTGTGCTTCATCGACCTGGACCGCTTCAAGATCGTCAACGACACCGCCGGGCACGCCGCCGGCGACATCCTGCTGCGCGAGCTGGGCTACCTGATCCGCAACCATGTGCGCCCCGACGACCTGCTGGCGCGGCTCGGCGGCGACGAGTTCGGGCTGCTGCTCAAGGACTGCACGGTCGACCAGGCCGAGGCCATCGGCCAGGGCGTGATCGACGCCATCCGCAGCCGGCGCTTCCCGTGGGACGGCCGCGTGTACGACGTGGGCGCCAGCATCGGCATTGCCGCCATCGACCAGGACGTGCCGCCGGTCGGCGAACTGATGAGCCGCGCCGACGTGGCCTGCTATGCCGCCAAGGCGGCCGGGCGCAGCCGCGTGTCGGTGTATCGCCGCGACGAGAGCGACGCGCGGCGCCACCATCGTGAACTCGAGGTGGCCGCGGGCATCCACTCGGCGCTGGAAGGCAATCACTTCCGGCTGTTCGCGCAGGAGATCCGCGCGCTGCAGCACCAGCCCGGCGACGGCCGCGAGGAACGCCATATCGAGATCCTGGTGCGCATGGTCGACGAGCACGGCGAGATGATCATGCCCGGCGCCTTCATTCCGGCCGCGGAGCGCTATGACCTGATGGGGCACGTCGACCGCTGGGTCATCCGCCATGTGCTGCGGGAGTACGGCGAGCGCCTGCGCGCCGTGCCGGGCCTGTCGGTGTCGGTCAACCTGTCGGCCAACTCGCTCGACGAACCCTTCCTGCTGCCCTTCCTGCATGCCGAGCTGGAGCGATCGGCCCTGCCCGCCAGCCGTATCCGGCTCGAGATCACGGAAACCGCGCTGATCAACAACATGGCCGCCGCCAACCGCGTGGTAACGGAAATGCGGCGCGCCGGCTGCACGGTGGCGCTCGATGATTTCGGCTCCGGGCTGTCGTCATTCGCGTATCTCAAGCAGTTCCCGGTGGACTACCTCAAGATCGACGGCAGCTTTATCCGCAACCTGGCCGACAACGTGGTCGACCGCGAGATCGTCAGCTCGATCAACGATATCGGCCACCGGCTCGGCGTGCGGACCGTGGCCGAATGGGTGGAGGACGAGCGCACGCTGAACGCGCTGCGCGCGATCGGCGTGGACTACGCCCAGGGCTATGCCATCGGGCGGCCGGTTCCGCTCGATGCCTACCTTGCCGAGTGCGAGAACCTGGCACCGGCAAGTGACTGAACGTCCATAGCGCGGGCTCCCGCTCGCGCGGCATGCCACGGCAATCGTTCGGAAATCCGAACGATTGCCGCACCCAACATCCGGACGGCCGAACACTGGCGCCGGCATCACATTTTTTCTCCTTTGTTTTCAGCGGCTTAGCGTGCACTGCGAGGCATGCGGCCCTGGCACGTCTCGTGCAATGTATGGCGCCGCCGACAGGGCCAACAGGCAGGCCAGGCCGTCCCCGCGACGTGCCGGCCAACGCCAAAAACCAAGGAGGAGACATATGACGGAACCCGCCAATCAATCTGCCCGCGCCGCCCAGGCGCGAATGCGGCGCCTGTTGCCCCGCTAACGTCCCCGGCCCGCGCCGGCGCGACGCACCGCCCTTGCCGGCGGCACAGCGTTCCGGCCCGGCCGATCCCGCAATACAGCCGTCCGGCTCCTTCCCCGTCCGCGGGCGAGGCACCGGACGCACGGCCTGACCCACGATGAAACTGAACCGACTGCCCACCCTGATCTTCATTGCGATGCTGCTTGGCGTGCTGGTCGGCACCGCCGCGCACAATCTGTCGCCGGACGCCGCCACCGCCAAATCCATCGCGGACCACCTGTCCATCCTCACTGACGTGTTCCTGCGGATGATCAAGATGATCATCGGACCGCTGGTATTTGCCACGCTCGTGGCCGGCATCGCCAGCATGGGCGACGGCCGCGCCGTCGGCCGCATCGGCATGAAGGCGATGGGCTGGTTTATCGGCGCGTCGATCACCTCGCTGCTGCTCGGCCTGCTGATGGCCAACCTGCTGACTCCCGGCCACGGCATGAACCTGCCGCTGCCGGCGGCCGATGCCGCGTCCACCCTCAAGACCGGCGCGCTGAACCTGCGTGACTTTGTCGCGCACATGTTCCCGAAGAGCTTCGTCGAAGCCATGGCCACCAACGAGATCCTGCAGATCGTGGTGTTCTCGCTGTTCTTCGGCTTTGCGCTGGGCACCGTCAAGGACGGCGTGGGCAAGCCGGTGCTGCAAGGCATCGAGGGCCTCGGCCACGTCATGCTGAAGGTGACCAACTACGTGATGGCGTTCGCGCCGGTGGGCGTGTTCGGCGCCATCTCGGCCGTCATCACCGCGCAGGGCCTGGGCGTGCTGGTGGTCTACGCCAAGCTGCTGGGCAGCCTGTACCTGGCGCTGGCGCTGCTGTGGGTAGCGCTGATCGCGGGCGGCTACTACTTCCTGGGCCGCGACGTGTTCCGCCTGCTCAGGCTGATGCGCGCGCCGCTGATGATCGGCTTCGCCACGGCCAGCAGCGAATCGGCCTACCCGAAGGTCATCGACCAGCTGACGCATTTCGGCGTCAAGGAGCGCATCACCAACTTCGTGCTGCCGCTGGGCTACTCGTTCAACCTGGACGGCTCGATCATGTACACCTCGTTCGCGGCGCTGTTCGTGGCCCAGGTGTATGGCATCCAGCTGTCGCTGACCCAGCAGATCACCATGCTGCTGGTGCTGCTGGTCACCAGCAAGGGCATCGCCGGCGTGCCGCGCGCCTCGCTGGTGGTGGTGGCCGCCGTGCTGCCGATGTTCGGCCTGCCGGAAGCCGGCATCCTGCTGGTGCTCGGCATCGACCACGTACTGGACATGGGTCGCACCGTGACCAATGTGCTGGGCAATGCGATTGCCACGGCTGTCGTCGCCAAAAGCGAAGGCGCCATCGGCGCGCCCGTGCCGTCCGACGAGGATGAACCCGTCGCGGACAGCGCCCCTGCCCTGGCATCCGCCCAGGTGCTGGCGGGCAAGTAAGCCGCCCTGTTTCGATAGGGCACGCGCCGGAGCCCGGCTGCCGATCAGGCAGCCGGGCTTTTTTTTTGGTTTTTTGGTGGAATGTGGGTGGGGGTTTTTGGGGGGGTCTCTGGTCCGGAAGGTTGTCGTGCTTGGCAGGCGCCGCTGTTTCGCCGGCTACGCCGGCGAAACAGCGGCGCCTGCCAAGCACGACAACCCCCTCATCATCAAACATCCCCATCCCTATCCCGGCAGAAAGAAGAAGGTAAGCCCAAGCGCAAGATATACAACCAGCAACTGCGTACCCTTAAACCAATCCGCATGCCCATCGCTAGCCATCTGCGCCGTGACCAGCACCGACAGGATGACAATCAGCACAAGGGCCGGACGGAACGCGAGGTCCATCGGCGCCGGACCGAGGAAATGGCTTGCCAGCACCAGCACCGGCGCGACGAACAGCGCCACCTGGACGCTCGAGCCGACCGCAATGGAAAACGACAGGTCCATGCGATTCTTCATTGCCGCGGTAATAGCCGATGCATGCTCGGCTGCATTGCCCAAGATCGCGACCACGAAGGCACCGACAAAAATATCGCTGAGCGCGTATTCATGCATCACGGGGGCGAGCGAACCCACCATGATCTCGCTCATCCACGCAACGGCCGCGGTGGCTGCCGCCAGAATCGCAAGCGCCGCTCCCGTGGATGCGTGTGCCTTGTGCTCCGTGTCTTCCTGAATGGCCATTTCGGCTTCGTGCGCGCTGCGGAACAGCGCCGGGTGCGTAACCAGCGAGAACACCAGGTACAGCGCGTAGACGACAAGGAGGACGATGGCGATCGAAACGCTGAGAGGGTCCAGCACGGCCGACTTGCCCTCGACGGCTTCGAAGGCAGCCGGAAGAATCAGCGCGATGGCCGACAGAATGAGCATGGTCGCCTGGGAACGAGCGCCACGCGGATTGAAGGCCTGTTCGGGATAGCGGATGCCCCCGGCGAGCATCGCGGCGCCAAACACCAGCAGCAGGTTCCCGATGATGGAACCGACAATGGACGCTTCTACTACCTGATACAGTCCGGCACGCAAGGCAGTCAGCGCGATGATCAGTTCCGCCGCATTGCCGAACGTCGCATTGAGCAGTCCGCCAACAGCTTCGCCCATGCGTTCCGCCAGTTGCTCTGTGGCGTGGCTCATTCGTCCGGCAAGGGGCAGGATGGCCAGTGATGAGGCAGCAAATATCAGGAGGTGATGGTCGGGAGCCAGGAACTCCAGGGCGATTGCAATCGGGACAAAGACAAGAAGCCAGTTCATCCACATGGTTTGCCTCTTACTCTAGAAGCTGACACCCAGCGACAGGATCGCGACCTGCTCGTGCGAGCCAGGGTTGAACCAGTAGAAACCAGCGGTGACCTTGCGCACCGTGACCTGGAAAAAGCCGCCCCGCTGGAGATCGCGGTCGCCCCCGTAAATCCGCGTGCGCTGGGCGACGAGGCCCAATCTCAGCCATTCGACGGGGCGGTAGCCCAGTTCGCTCCAGGCATAGAGGTATCCCGGTTCTGCCCCGTTCGGATCCAGGTATTCGGCTTCGATGTAGTAGTCGAACTTGCTGATGGCCACGCTGGCCTCGAGCCCGCCAATCACACCGTGTGTCGAGCCCCAGACGAATCCGACGATAGGCGTCGCCTTGAACTGGATGGCTTCGCCCCCCGCGAATGACCAGCCGATGAATGCCGACTGCGAATGCTTCGCCTCGTAGTTGGTTCTTGCCTCGAGGTGGAGTTGCGATTTTTCAGCAATGAAGATGCCGCTGAGATAGTCACCGCTCTCGCGCGGCATATTCCAGTAGCCGGTTGCCGAAAACGTCCAAGGCATGCTGGCAGGCATTGGGGCAGCATCCGGTGCAGGCTGGGGCGGCTCCTCTGCGCTTGCGCCGGCCGCCGCAAGCGTGAGGGCCAGCAGCAAGGTCGCGGCACGCACCTCAGCCACCCAGCGCAATGACAGCTGCAGTCAGGGCGGCCCCTCCCGCCATCATGCCCAGGCCGGTGGCCCACCCGCCAATGCCTGCGTAGCGGCCCAGCGCCCATCCGGCGATAAAGAGCATGGCGAGCGTCAGCACGCGCGAGATCAGCAGTGCCTGGCGCACGTCTGCCACCAGCACGAACGGCAGCGCTACCGGAAACGTGGTCAGGACGACAATGCAGAAGATCCGCACGGACGCCAGCAGGTCGCCCAGGTTCAGGCGGGGACGGGCCGGCAGTGTCGGGTCGGCGGCGAGCCGCGCCCGCACGGCTTCCAGTTCCGTCTCGGTCACCAGCGACCTCATTTTCCGTGGCAAGGCATCACGTATGAGAGCGGTTGCCACCGAACGGTCCTTCGCATTCCTGACGGCCAGCGCGAGGGCGAGCCTCTGGCCGCGGCCTGCCAGCGTGCGCACCAGGAACATGACTGCGTCGACCAGCCCCCAGGCCAGGTTGCAACCCAGGGCGGCATGCAGCATGGTGCGGCTGGCGTTCGGCCCGCCCGTGCCGCTCGCCACCGCGCCCACAAAAGTGAGCGCCATGAACAGGCCGAAGCACATCTCGGATACACGGTCCACCACGTCCAGCACCGGCTCTCGCATCTCTGCGCCTTCCGGCGCGGCTGGCGTGCCTGCGCCGATGCTCGTCTTGGGTGTATTTGCCACGGAGAGCCCCCCGCTAGTGCCCCTATCTGTCCGCCTTGCCTCATCATGACAAGCCGACGTCCGCCGTAAGTCACATTCCGCCGGATTCGCCATATGACCATAGGGCAGGGATCCCCCGAATGCAACCCGGACGCCGCGCGGTTGTGGCGGCCCTTGACCGATGCTTTGGCGTAGCTGGCGGGCCAAGCCGGCCAGGGATTTTCCAGTCTCCGCGCTGCGCGCCAGCCGTGCGGCGCACCGGGTTCATCAATTGCCAGTCGAGACGGCCTTCTCCGTGTGGTACGGCATCACGAAGCCTTGCGCCGGTTCGTCGATGGCGATGGCATGAACCATTGGCGCGTAGATCGGCGTGACGTCGCCAAAGATCGTCGCGAACGACACATCGGCGGCGTCGCGGCCGGTGCCGATCCGTACGAACCCCATCGGAATGCCGGTTCTGGACGGATCGACGATGTACCAGCGGTCGCCGACATAGACTTCGACATAGGCGTGGAAATCGGGCGGACCCAGCGACGGGTCGGCGCCGTAATCCGTGCCGGTGGTGAACCGCGCCGGGATGTTGACGGCCCGGCAGAGCGCAATCATCAGGTGCGAAAAATCACGGCATACGCCGGCACGCTCGATCAGCGTTTCGACGGCCGACGTGCGCGCATTGGATGCGTTCGCCGTGTAGGTGATCTGCCGCTGCACCCATGCCATGATGGCCTGTACGCGCCGATAGCCCTGGGGGAGGCTGCCAAACTCTTCCATCGCCAGCCGCAATAACTTGTCGGACTCGCAATAGCGGCTGGGATAGATATAGCCCAACACCTCCAGTGGCAACCGATGGATCGGGATCTCCTGCAACTGAGCGGGATCGGCCTGATGGTGCCGCAGGTCGACCGTGGCCCGATACGATACCGCCAGTTCCCCCGGCTGGCCGCGCAACCGCATGTATCGATTGCCCGTCAGCGCATCGGTCTGGATTTCAGCCTCGATGGCCTGGCTCAGCGACAGGTGCTCGGACGACACCCACTGGCATGGCGTGTGCGCGGGATGGATATTGAAGATGAAGTCGCCGCCCGGGGTATCGATGTGGTACGCCAGATCGACGTGCAGCTCGATCCGCACTTTGGGCGAGCAGGCGGGACTCATACCGGACACTTGCATTGCGGCAGCTCCGGCAGGCGCGACACTGCGCAATGGATGAAGTGCAGTTTGGCGACGGCACGCCGGGGCAGGACGAACGGATAGAAATCGTGCTGGCCCATCGCGCGCGACATCTCGTTCATCACGCCGGTGATCTGAATCCACCGGTGCAGCATCTCCAGGAATGCGTCCCCGCCGGGGTCGTCGGTCCACCACAGGTCAGGTACGCCGAAGGATTCGGACTCGCTATCCACCTGCATCGGCGCGATGCCGAAGCTGATAGCAGTATCGAGCGTGTCGCGAAGATGGAGATAGTGCGCCCAGCTTTCCGCCCAGTCCTCGAACGGGTGGACACTCGCATAGGCACTGACGAAGTGCTGCGCCCAATCGGCCGGCGGGCCATGCCGATAGCCTTGCTTCAGTGCCGCGGCGTAGTCCTGCCGGTCGTCCCCGAAGACGCGGCGGCCGGCATCCTGCCAGTCGCTTCCCATGATCAGCCGCCACCAGTAGTAGTGGCCAACCTCATGGCGGAAGTGACCGAGCAGCGTTCGGTAAGGCTCGTGCATCGCGACGCGGGCGCGCTCGCGAAACACGTCGTCGGCCTCTTCCAGGTCGATGGTGATGATGCCGCGCACGTGCCCTGTCAGCACACGCGGCTGTCCGGGCAAACGACGCAGGAAGTCGTAGGCAAGTCCCCTGTCAGGGTCCTCCACCACCTTGGATTTGACCGGCAAGCCAAGCCCGATGAGCTGTGACACGAGCCGGCGCTTGGCCCTTTCCAGGTTTTGCCACAGCGGCAGGTTCTCGCTGCAAGACAGGTCCGGAATGGTGCGGTTGAGCCGGCAAGCCTTGCACAAGTCCGGATGCGCCGCGTCGTCGGGCTCGATCAGCCAATTGCAGGACGCGGCGGTGGTGAAGTTGGCACAGCGGCGGTACAGGAGCGCGCTTGCCGCGTCATTGCCGACGATCCGCCAGGTGTCCGGTTCCGGCCCCGCTTCCAACGGATACAAGCCCCGCAGCGATGGCGCATAGCCAAGCGGCGCTTCGCATGCCAGGCAGCGGCTGTTGCGGAAGAAGACTTGCTGGCCGCAGATGCACTGATACGCGCGAGGGATCGCGACGCCATGGGCGGCTTTCGCAGAAGGCAGAGGCAGGTCGGTCAAAGCGTTGTCCGATACTAGACGCCTCCCATGCTCTGGCCGGGGACCAGGCCATCGATGATCTGCTCTCCCGTCCTGACCGCCGCGCGCTTCGCGAGGCCAAGGCTTTCCCATTGTTCCGCGGCCAAGGCAAAGACCTTGCCGTTGGCAGCGGTTGGTTCCTCGCCTTCACGGCAGATGACGACGGAAGCGCTGTAGGTGCGGTCAGGCCGCCGCTCATGCCACTCGCGGGGCGAATCATAGCGGTAGACCAGCGGATAAAGGTCGAAGCCCTTGTAGTTGGCACTCGGGGAATTGTCCATTGTCATCTCCGTTGGACCGTGCTCTCACTGTACGCTCTTGCGCCAGGGCATGCAGGATTACTTGAACCGCAATCCGTCAGGCGCGCGGCGAACCTCCGCAGCATTGAAGGCGTTCGTTTCTACCGCACCTTGCGTAACCCTCTACCAAGTGGCCTCGGCAATCCCATAGACAAAGGCGTACAGGTTTTCCAGGGTGGGTTCGCTGGTGCGAAGCCATTGCTGGCAGAATGCCGCGCAGGCTTCATCCGAAAGTTGCTGGCCGCTCGCAACGTCGTGCAGCCGCCGGGCCCACGGCCAGGGATCTCCGCCATCCAACGCCTGGCTTAACGGCATCAATAACGCGGCGACCGCGCTGATACGCTCGTTATCCGCCTGTTTCGCCCACTGGCTGGAAAGACCGCCGCTGCCAACCACCTCTGCATCTTCGATTCGCATCACATGCCTCATTTGGGGATCTTTCGATCACGAGTTCGTGCGGGAAGCCCGGACTGACGACCACGTGCTATTTGTCATTCGTTCCGCGTTCCCGCGAATCATCAGTGCGCTGTCGTCCAGAACTTCGGATGAATCGCTGAGCTCGATCCTGGGCACTTCGGGAAACAGGACCGAAACGAGTTCGTCGGCGACCTGATGGGAATCGAAGGGACCAAAGCGATAGACCGATGCGCCATCGACCTCGGCAAAGCACCAACCGCCATTCAACGCCGGGAAGAGAATCACGCTGTGACCTGCATGCTGGATAGCCATACAACCCCCTATCTCCTGCGCATCCACGGCGTCTTGTTCGGTGCGCAACCTCCACGCCCCGGTCACAGGACAGAATCGATGCAGCCACAATAAGAGATCGCCTGCGACCTGTCGGTACGCTATCGTGCAAGTCGTGCAATTTTTGCGTGTTCGAAGAATCCGATCGGCCACATTACCTTGGGCAAGGGGCGCGTGACGCACCCATCCATTCTTGCCGAAGGTATATATTGGAATCCCGATGCTTGCATGGCCTGTTTCTCGTTTCGCCATCGACACGCGATTGCACAAGGGAAGCGAGATATGCTGCACTTGGACGCTCCGCGAGGGAATCATCTCTTGTCCGTTCTGCCAGAGTCAGAATGGTCTCGCCTGGCGGCACAACTGATGCCCGTTGATCTTCCGCTGGGCAGCGCGATCTACGAGTCCGGCGACCGCCTGGACTATGCCTTTTTCCCCACCACGTCGATCGTGTCGTTGCTCTATGTCATGGAGAACGGCGCGTCGGCCGAGATCGCCATCGTAGGAAACGAAGGCGTCGTCGGAATCGCCATCTTCATGGGTGGAGAAACCATGCCGAGCCGCGCGATCGTGCAGAGTGCGGGCGCGGGCTTCATGCTCGACCGCGCGGCAATGAAAGCGGAGTTCAACCGTGGCGGGCCAATGCAGCGGCTGCTCCTGCGCTATACGCAGGCACTGATTACGCAGATGGCGCAGACCGCTGTCTGTAACCGGCATCACTCCATTGACCAGCAGCTTTGCCGCTGGCTCCTGCTGAGCCTGGACCGTTTGCCCACCAATAAGCTTCGCATGACGCAAGAGCTGATCGCCAACATGCTGGGCGTGCGCAGGGCAGGCGTGACCGAGGCAGCGCTGAAATTACAGGAGGCAGGCCTGATCCATTATCACCACGGGTGCATCGACGTGCTGGACCGGGCTGGCCTGGAGGCTCGCGTGTGCGAGTGCTACACCGTCGTCAAGCAGGAGTTCGACCGACTCCTTCCCAACTTGCAGGCGATCTGAGGGATCCGAAAGCGTTCTCGCGATTTCAGTGCGCGGCTTCGAATCGAGGGGCGGGCAGCCTGTGCCATGCGGTGACGGCGCACGCATTGTGTCACTGTGATGACTGCCAGGGCCCAGGAGGCTCTGCACCAGATCGGTGTTTCCCCGAGATTGTCTTTACATTGGCCTCCCGCAATAATCGCGGCCTCACCCACCATCAGCCAATGCAGAAAGGGGTTGTTGTCGAGGGATAAGCAAAGGAGTCCACATGTTTCGCTTCGTATATGGAAAGAGCAATGTTTATGCGCAGCTTGGCTTCGCGGACGCCGAAGAGATCCCCGTCAAGGCGGGAATTGTGCAGGACATCACCAACCGGATTCGTGTCACCGGACTGACAATCTCCGAGGCTGCGACCATGCTTGGGACATCGCAATCCGATCTTCTCCTGGCGCTTGGTGGGAAGTTCCAATCCTTCCGCGCCGCGGAATTGCGCACCTGGCACGATCGCCTGAGTTTCTCCCCGCGGTAATTCCCGGCGAATAGCCCAACAGGCCGTAGCACGAATGACCGGCTCTGCTTCCAAGGTACTTTCGTAGCTTGCCGTGTCACCGATCTGGGTTCAATATCGGACTCGTTCGGCACGCCAAGGTAACGCCCGCGCTACGTCCAAAATGAGAGGGTGCTGTGTCATTGCATGTTCGCAATACTCTGTTTGCGTTGGCCATGAGCATGGCCACGATGGTCGCGGCCGGCGAGGCCAGGCCCGCTGTGCAGTTGGAAATTACATCACTGCTTTCCCGCCTGGAAACATCGGGGTGCCGGTTCAACCGCAATGGCGTGTGGCACACGGCATCGGAAGCGAAATCCCATTTGCTCACCAAGCTCCATTACATCGAAGACCGGACCACGTTAGTGAGCACTGAACAGTTCATCGAACTCGCCGGTAGCAAGAGCAGCTTTTCCGGCAAGCCCTATCTGGTTCAATGCGGCAACGCGGCGGCACAGCCAAGCGCAGTGTGGCTGACGGCGCAGTTGCATTCGCTGCGAGCGGCATCAAAGCGGCCCTGAACGCCGCCCACAGGTGCGCTGGGGACCAGTAGTCAACCGTTCAGGCGCCGCGCGAGGCACCGTGCAATGTCAGCCGGCCACGACGGGCATCATTGCTCCGCATACCAGCGCTCCCGCCATCATGTGGCCGATATCCGCGACCTGGCCGATGTCGCCGGCCACCAGCCATCCCCTGCGTCCCGTGGATCGCACGCCTGCAAGGCCTGTTCGGCGCGGTCATCGACACGGTGTACCGCCAGCACAACGTTGGCACCCTCCTGCGCAAAGCGCAACGCGATGGCACGGCCGATCCCACTCGCACTGCCAGTCACAAGCGCTGTCTCGCCCGCCAGTTTCATGGCCCCTCCCCATGCGTCGACGCCGACGCCTGACTGCTGCTGCCCATAACGGTCTGAGCCACAGTGGGTTCGGAAGTTCGCCGCAAGGCCGCGGGCCGCAAAGCAGCGCTACATGGCGCCGCCGGCAGGAGCCTGGGCCAGCCCCTCCCTTTTTTGTTTTTGTGTCTCCACGGTGTGGTAAAAGTAGGCGCCCGCCAGCCTTGCGGCGCCGCATATCAGCAGCCTTACCCAGCACTTCATGACCGGCCAGCCCGATCCGTTCCACGACCCCGCCCGCCACCCTGCCCCCCGCTCCCCCGCCCTGCGCGGCGCCGCGCCGCTGCTCGCGCTGCTGGCGCTGGCCGTGCTGGTCGGCCTGGCCGGGTGGCTGGGCTACCGCTTCAGCTATGACACCGCGCTGGCACGGCAGGCCGAGCGCGGACAGGTGCAGCTGCGCCTGTACGCGCAGGCGCTGGAAAGCGAACTGGCGCACTACGACTACGTGCCGGGGCTGCTGACGCTGGACGAGCGCATCGGCACGCTTTTGCGCCAGCCCGGCGACAGCGCCGCGGCGGCGCGCGCCAACGACTACCTGTCCGCCCTCAACACGCGCGCCGGCACCCGCGCGGTCTATGTGCTCGATGCGCGCGGCAAGGTGCTGGCCACGAGCAACTGGCAGCGGCCCGACAGCTACCTGGGCGAGGACCTGAGCTTCCGCCCGTACTTCCGTACCGCCATGGAAGGCCAGCTCGGCCGCTTCTACGGCGTGGGCACCACGCGCAGCGAGTCGGGCTACTACCTGTCCGCGCCGCTGGGCGAGCGCGACAACCCCGACGGCGTGGCCGTGGTCAAGATCGGCCTGGAGCCGCTGGAAAACCGCTGGCAGGGCGCCGACAGCCAGATGCTGCTCGCGGACGAGAACGGCGTGGTGATCCTGGCCTCGGACCCATCCTGGAAACTTGCGGCACTGCACCCGCTATCGCCCGATGTACGCGAGCGGCTCGCGCGCAGCCTGCAATACAACCGCGCGCCGCTGCCGCAACTGCCGCTGTCGGAAGTGCGCCTGCTCGGCAATGGCAATGGCAGCGACCGCCTGGTGCGGCTGCGCCAGGGCCCGCCGATGCTCGCGCAGCAGGCCGCGCTGCCGGGCACCGACTGGCACCTCACGCTGCTGTCCAATACCTCGCAGGCGCGCGTCGCGGCACTCAACAGCGCGGCGCTGGCCGGCGTGCTGACGGCGTTCGTGCTGCTGCTGGGCGCGGCCTGGAACGTGCGCCGGCGCATCATCGGCGAGCGGCTGGCCGCGCGCGCCGCGCTCGAAGCCGCCAACAGCGAACTGGAGCGCAAGGTGGCGGAGCGCACCGCCGACCTGTCGACCACCAACCAGCGCCTGCAGGCCGAGGTCAGCGAGCGCATCCGCACCGAGGCCGTGCTGCGCCAGGCCCAGGACGGCCTGCTGCAGGCCGGCAAGCTGGCCGCGGTGGGGCAGATGTCGACCGGCATCGCGCATGAACTCAACCAGCCGCTGGCGGCACTGCGCACGATTTCCGGCAATACCGGCAAGTTCCTCGACCGCGGCGACTATGACACGGTGCGCGCCAACCTCGGCACGATCATCGGCCTGGTGGAACGGATGGGACGCATCACCGGCGCGCTCAAGTCGTTCGCGCGCAAGCCCGGCAACGGCCTGCGCCAGGCCGAGCTGGCGCAGGCGGTGGACAACGCGCTGTTCCTGCTCGATACCCGCGTCGAGGCCGCGCACCCGCGGCTGCAGCGCGAGATCGAGCCGGGGCTGCTGGTGGCCTGCGACCCGAACCGGCTCGAGCAGGTGCTGGTCAACCTGATCGGCAACGCGCTTGACGCCGTATCGGGGCGCGAACAGCCGATGGTGTCGCTGCATGCCCATGTGAGCGGCGGCACGGCGCACCTGACCGTGCGCGACAACGGCCCCGGCCTGTCGGAAGAAGCGTTCTCGCGGCTGTTCGAGCCGTTCTTCACGACCAAGCCTGCCGGCGAGGGCCTGGGCCTGGGCCTCACGCTCTCGGCAGGCATCCTCAACGAAAGCGGCGGCAGCCTGTCCGCCTCCAATCATCCGGACGGCGGCGCGTGCTTCACGCTGGTCCTGCCGCTGGTCCGCCAGGAAGCCCCTCATGCCAGCTGAGCTGACTGTACTGATCGTCGAGGACGATGCCGACGTGCGCCTGGGCTGCGAGCAGGCGCTTGGCCTGGAAGGCATTGCCACGCGCGGCGTGGCCAGTGCCGAGGCCGCGCTGCGCGAGACCGCGGCGGGCTGGCCCGGCATCGTGATCAGCGACATCCGCCTGCCCGGCATCGACGGCATGGCCCTGCTCGCGCAACTGCGCGCGCGCGACCCGGCACTGCCGGTGATCATGATCACGGGGCATGGCGACGTCGGCCTGGCCGTGCAGGCGATGAAGCAAGGCGCCTATGATTTCCTGGAAAAGCCGTTCTCGCCCGAGCAGCTGGTGGACGCCACGCGCCGCGCGCTGGAACAGCGCCGCCTGACGCTGGAGGTGGCGTCGCTGCGCGAGCGCCTGGCCGGCCGTGACAAGCTCGAGGCCCGGCTGATCGGCCACTCGCCCGCGATCGAAAGGCTGCGCCGGCTGATCGCGGACCTGGCCGACACGGCGGCCAACGTACTGATCCACGGCGAGACCGGCACCGGCAAGGAACTGGTGGCGCGCTGCCTGCACGAAGCCAGCCAGCGCCATGCGCGCAACTTCGTCGCCATCAACTGCGGCGGCCTGCCCGAGCAGCTGTTCGAAAGCGAGATCTTCGGCCACGAGGCCGGCTCCTTCACCGGCGCCGCGCGCCGCCGCATCGGCAAGGTGGAACACGCCGAAGGCGGCACACTGTTCCTCGACGAGATCGAGAGCATGCCGATGCCGCTGCAGATCAAGCTGCTGCGCGTGCTGCAGGAACGCGTGGTGGAGCGCCTGGGCTCCAACGAGCCCGTGCCGGTGGACGCGCGCGTGGTCGCGGCCACCAAGGCCGACCTGCGCGCGCTGTCGGACGCTGGCCAGTTCCGTTCCGACCTGTATTACCGCCTCAACGTGATCACGCTGGAACTGCCCGCGCTGCGGGAGCGGCGCGAAGACGTGCCGCTGCTGTTCGAGCATTTCGTGGCGCAGGCCGCGCTGCGCTTCGGGCGCGACGCCGTGCCGGCCACCCCGGCCGAGCTGGCCACGCTGGTGGCCTACCCCTGGCCCGGCAATGTGCGCGAACTGCGCAACCTGGCCGAGCGCCACGTGCTGGGGCTTGGCTGCGATCCGGGCCGCGGCACCACCGCACCGGAGGCGCTGCCGCTGGCCCAGGCGGTGGAGCAGTTCGAGCGCGCCCTGATCGCCGATGCGCTGCGCCGGCACGACGGCAACCTCAGCCGCGCCAGCGAGGCGCTGGGCGTCGCCAAAACCACGTTGTTCGACAAGACTCGCAAGTACGGCCTGTAGCCCGCTAGCGGCAATGCGGCGGGAACTGACACCGCTTGCACGGGTCTGCCTCCAGGCAGGGCGCCTTGTTGAGCCTTATTGCGGCAGATAGCTGCGGATTGCGGAATGTGTGTCAAAGAACAAAAATGTCAGTCGATTATTGTTCATGAGCAGTGATATTCTGCTCTTTCCGGCATATTATTGGGTCCAGCTTAGCCACACGGACCGGTCAGCAAAGAACAGCCACAAAGAAAAGAACTAGAGCAGCAACGCAGCTGCGGTCGGGCCAGGGAGCGGGCCGACGAACAGGGTCAGTCAACCAGGATGACGGCAGCAGGCCGTGCGGCGCAGGTGCCTGGCGCAGCGCGGGGCCGTGATCGGGACTACTTCGGGTGATGGGATGAAACTGGATCCGGCACTGGCTGAAAAGCCTTACTACAGTACGCGTACCGCGGCAAAACTGCTCAACGTATCGTTGGGCACCGTGCAGAAGATGGTCGAGCGCGGCGAGCTCGGCGCCTGGAAGACCAATGGCGGCCACCGCCGCATCCACAAGGAAACCGTGCACCGCCTGCTGGCGACGCGCGTCGGCCATGACGCGCCCGCCAGCGGCAACGCGCTGGACCTGGTGGTGTTCCACCCCAACCACCAGGAAGCCCAGCGCATCCACGGCCAGCTCGGCAAATGGGGCCTTCCGCTGCGCACCGCGGTGGTGGACGACCTGCTCGACACGGTGATCGCCTCGGTCAGCGCGCAGCCGCGCGTGGTGCTCTATTACGTCGACGAACTGAACGACGCCGAGTCCGCCACCATCGAGAAGCTGCAGAACTTCTTCTCCAGCCTGCACGTGATCTTTGCGGTCATCACCAACCGCCAGGCCTACGAAGGCGTGGCCGACGCACTGCAGCACTGGGGCATCATGGTGTTCCTGAAGACGCCCTCGCTCGAAGAGGTCAAGGGCTTCCTGCGCGCGCAGCTGATGATGGGCCGGGGCGGCTGAAACCCCGGCCGAGGCCGGTCACGCCAGCGCCGTCTCCTGCGGTGCTGCCGCGCGCGGCGCCTGCGCGTCCACCATCCAGCCATACAGGTTGCGCGGGTCGGGCGGCATCGCCACCAGCTCGATCTGCCGGCCGGCATGGCGTGCGCACGCGGCCGCGTACAGCCAGCGCAGCGCCGAGTAGTCTTCGAGCGCAAACCCGACCGAATCGAAGATCGTCACCTCGTCCGCGCCGGCACGCCCCGGCGCGCGGCCTGAGAGCACCTGCCAGAGTTCGGTGACCGGCGCGTCGGGCGCGAGCTGCTGGATCTCGCCTTCGAGCCGCGTCTGCGGTTCATACTCCACCACGATGCGCGCCTGGCGCAGGATGTCCCGATGCAGCTCGGTCTTGCCCGGGCAGTCGCCGCCGAGGGCGTTCAGGTGCATGCCCGGGCGCACCATGTCCGGCGTCAGGATCGTCGCCTGCTTCTTGTCGGCGGTCACCGTGGTGACGATGTCCGCGTCCGCCAGCGCGGCCCGCGCGGTTTCGACGGGAACGATGGACAAACCCGGAACCGCCGCGAGGTTGCGCGCCAGCCGTGCCGTGGCCTCGCGGTCAATGTCATAGGCACGGACCTCGCGCACGCCCAGCATGGCGTGGAAGGCCAGCGCCTGGAACTCGGCCTGCGCGCCATTGCCGATCAGCGCCATGACCGCGCTGTCCGGCCGCGCCATGGCGCGCGCGGCCAGTGCCGAGGTGGCGGCCGTGCGCAGCGCCGTGCCCAGGGTCAGGTCGGCCAGCATCAGCGGGAAGCCGGTCTTGACCTCGGCCAGCATGCCGAAGGCCATCACGGTCGGCATGGCGAAACGCGCATTGCGCGGATGACCGTTCACATACTTGAACGCATACTGCACGCCGTCGCTCACAGGCATCAGCTCGATCACCCCGACCGGCGAATGGCTGGCCAGCCGGGCCGACTTCTCGAACTGATCCCAGCGCAGGAAATCCTGGCGCACGTGGTCGGACAATTGCGCGAGGGCAACCGGCACGCCGATGGCGCCGACCAGCCTGGCAACGTCCGTGGCGTCCAGGAAGCGCGTCATGGTGGTGTCTTTCATGGTGGACTCCCGAATCCCGGTGACAACCGTTCACGCTGCCGCGCGAGATGCGTTGAGCGTCCCGCTGCTGCGGTCCAGGCGCAAGGTCATGCAATAGGCGCCACCGCCGGACAGCATGAACGGCGACAGGTCGACTTCGCGCAACTGGTAGCCGCGCCCGCCCAGTTCGGCGCGCAGGTGCGGCGTCGTGCGCGTCATCACGACCTGGTCGTGCAGGTTGACGGCGTTCACGCTGAAGTGGCGCAGGTCGTCCTCGGTCGCCTCGATGCGCAGGCTGGCCGGCACGCGTGCGCGCAGGTCGCGCAGCGACGCTTCGGAGAAGGCCGGCGGGTAGTACAGGATCTCTCCCCCCGACAGCGGGCAGAAGCACACATCCAGGTGATAGCTGTGCTGCGTGGCCAGTTCCAGCGCCACCACCTCTCGCCCGAACCGGGCCGCCATGGCATCGGCCGCCTCGCGCGAGGAGCGCGGACCGAAGCCGGCCCAGAAGTGGCCGCGGCTGGCGTCCCAGATGCAGTCGCCCGCGCCCTCCTGGTAGCAGCCGTCCGGAAGCTGCATGACTTCATCGACCAGCCCGCGCTGGCGCATGCTTTCGAAGATGCTGGCGAACGGCGCCTCTTCGCCGCGCCGCTGGGGGTAGCGGAAGCGCGCGAGCACGGCGCGGCCGTCCAGCACCACGGCGGCATTGGCCGGGAACACCATGTCCGGCACGCCCGGGAAGCCCGGCGCCAGTTCGACCGCGAAGCCGGCCAGGCGCAGCGCATCGTGCAGCGCATCAAAGGCATTGCTGGCATCGCGGTGCATGCCGCGGGGATCGCGCGCCCACGCTTGCGGATCCATCCACGGGTTGATGCTGTACGACACATCGTAAAACGTGGGTTCGACAAGCAGGATGGTAGGGGTGGTGATCACGGCGGCTCCTTGAAGGCGTCGGCAGCAGTCTGCGGCGCGGTTATTTGTTCGATTGCATTCTGATGCAGGCCGGTGTTAACTAATAGCCAGCAACTTGCACAATCTGCGCTGTTGAATGTACAAATCGCCAGGACAAAACAACAAAGCGCCAACCCGCCCCATGGACGCCATTGACCACCAACTGCTCTCGCTGCTGCGCGACAACGCCCGCACGCCGGTCACGGCGCTCGCGCAGGCGCTGCGCGTGTCGCGCGCGACCGTGCAGAACCGTATCGACAAACTGGAGAAGGAAGGACTGATCGTCGGCTATACCGTGCGGCTGCGGCCGGAGGCCGAGCCGCACCGCATCCGCGCGTGGATGACGGTGGCGGTGGAAGGCAACAAGGCCCGCACCGTGCTGCAGGCCTTGCGCGGCGAGCCGAATGTGCAGGCGCTGCACACCACCAACGGCCGCTGGGACATCATTGCGGAGCTGCGCGCCGATTCGCTCGAAGCGTTCGACCGCACGCTGGACCGGATCCGGCTGATCGACGGCATCAGCGCGACGGAGACCAGCATCCTGCTGTCGACCTACAAGCTTTAGCGCTTCAGCGCGTAGCGCTCAGCTTGCCGGTCGCGACGCCGCGCAGGCGCTCGCGGCTGAACTCCTCATGGAAGACCTGCCCGCTCGGCCGCAGCAGGTCGCGCAGCGAGACAATGCCGATCAGCCGCATGGACATGGTGTCGGTGCTTTCCACCCCAAAGGCCGCCAAATATATCACCCCGTGATATATTACACCGACCATTCCAACGCGCCCCCGTTCCCGAATGCCTTCCGCCCCCGCCGTCGCTGCACTTGCACATAACACCCGTGCCTGGCTGCGCACTTTCGTCCCCTTGCCGGTATCGGCCAGCCGTCTCGAGCGCATCAAGAGTTGCCTCGGCGCGCTGCTGGGCCTGTTTTGCACCGAGTGGATCAGCCACCAGACCCTGGGCGGCTTCAACCCATGGTTTGTCGCGCCGATGGGTGCTTCGGCGGTGCTGCTGTTCGCAGTGCCTTCGAGTCCACTCGCACAGCCCTGGTCGATCATCGGCGGCAACCTGTTCGCCGCGCTGATCGGCGTGGCCTGCGCGCGCTGGATTCCCGACCCCGGCCTGGCCGCGGCCACCGCGGTGGCGGTCGCCATCGCGGTGATGTTCCAGCTCCGTTGCGTGCACCCGCCCAGCGGCGCGGTGGCGATCACTGCTGTGTTTGGCGGACCTGCGGTCAGTGCGCTGGGCTTCGGCTTCGTGGTCGTGCCGGTGCTGTTCAATTCCATGCTGCTGTTGCTGATGGCACTGGCCTTCAACAACCTGTCGCAGCGGCGCTATCCGCACCGCCCGCCCGAGCCGCCGGTGCAGCACCACACCAGCGATCTTCCGCCCGGACAGCGCGTCGGCTTCACGCGCGCCGACCTGCACGATGCGCTGCAGGCGCGCGGCGAGTTCCTCGATATCGAAGAAGACGATCTCGAAGCGATCCTGATGGCCGCGCAACTGCGCGCGTACCGGCGCCGCTTCGGCAACGTGCTGTGCTCCGACATCATGTCGCGCGACGTCGTGACGGTGCGCGCCGAGCGGCCCGCCACCGAGGCCTCGCACCTGCTGACGCGGCACCGCATCAAGGCGCTGCCGGTGGTCGACGAACACCGCAAGCTGCTGGGCATCATCACCCAGAGCGATTTCTTCGCCGCGCAGCGCGACACCGGTGCGCGCCGCCTGGCCGGCACCGTGCGCGACCTGATGACGCGCGCCGTGGTCACCGCGCGCCCCGAGCAGCCCATGGTGGAACTGGCGCAGGCGTTCAGCGACGGCGGCCTGCACCACGCGCCCGTCATCGACGACCACCACCGCGTGGTCGGCATGGTGACGCAGTCGGACCTGGTGGCAGCGCTGCTCAAGGACGGCGTGATGAGCGCGACGTCCTGACCAGCCAGTTCTTTCCGCACGGCAACGGGCGCTACGGCGCCCGTTTGCGCTTTCATGCTTTCCATGCGGTGCTGGCGCATGTCATACAGGTGTGGCACTGTGGGTTGTTCCCTCGGCTATGCCCGCACGAGTGCCTGCACCGGCCCCCGAAATGGCCCTCTCGCCGCCGGGGGGACCGACGTAGGCTATATTTACGCCGTTTCCGTCACTCCGGCGGAATTGGAGAAGTCATGAGTTCCGGCCAACTGATTGAAAAGATCGCCGCCGTATTCGCGCTGGTCGTGCTGATCGGCGGCTCGTTGCTGGTTCTGGCACCGTTCACGACGGCGCTGCTGTGGGGCGCCATCCTGGCATTCAGTTCGTGGTACCCCTATACGGTGCTGGCGCGCTGGCTCGGCAACCGGCGCGGCCTGGCAGCGCTGATCTGCGTGGTGCTGGCCACGGTGATCGTGCTCGGCCCCTTTGTCTATGCGGGCGCGAGCTTTGCCGCGCATATCGATGAACTCTCCGGCCTGGTCGACCGCTACATGGACCAGGGCGTTCCGCAGTTGCCCGACTGGCTCAGCAGCCTGCCCTATGTGGGCAGCTATCTGCAGACGTCGTGGCAGGGGCTGTTCCACGCCGACTCCGACATGATGGCCAACCTGCGCAAGCTGATCGCGCCGGTCGGCCATGCGCTGCTCGGCGCCGGGCTGTCGGTCGGCGCCGGACTGGGGCAGCTCGCGCTGTCGATCATCCTCGCGTTCTTCTTCTACACCGGCGGCGAATACGCGGTCGACTGGCTGCGCGCGGGCATGCGCCGCATTGCCGGCGAGCGCGCCGACCACCTGCTCGCGCTGGCCGGCAGCACGGTCAAGGGCGTGGTCTACGGCGTGCTCGGCACGGCGTTCATCCAGGCAGTGCTGCAAGGGATCGGCCTGTGGATCGCGGGCGTGCCGGGGGCTGCCATCCTGGGCTTCGTCACGTTCTTCCTGTCGGTGATCCCGGTCGGGCCGCCGCTGATCTGGCTGCCTGCCGCGCTGTGGCTCTATCACGCTGGCGCCACGGGCTGGGCGATCTTCCTGGTGGTATGGGGCGTAGCCGTGGTCGGCATGGCCGACAACATCATCAAGCCCCTGCTGATCAGCAAGGGCACGGGCATGCCGCTTATCTGGATCATGATGGGCGTGCTCGGCGGCGCGCTGGCCTTCGGTTTCCTGGGTGTATTCATCGGCCCGACCCTGCTCGCGGTGGCCTACGCCCTGCTGCGCGACTGGACCATCGGCTCGCAGATCGAAGCCGTGCAGCGCGCGCAAGCCATGGCGCCGGCGCCCGCGCCCAGCCCCGCGCCCGCGCTGGTCGACAACCCCGACGCACCGGCAGTCGCGCCGGGCAAGCGGCCCGGCTGAGCGCGACGCATGGCACACGGTGACACCGGCACGCCGTTGGACGCTGGCACCCTGCACGGACTGGTCGCCTGCGAATACTGCGACGCCGTGTACCAGCGCGCGGAACTGGCCCCGGGCGAACGCGCGCTGTGCCTGCGCTGCGGCGGCGAGCTGTACCGCGAAAGCACGCGCGCCTACCGGCACCTGCTGCCGCTGGTCATCACCGCGCTGATCCTGTTCCTGGTCTCCAACGCCTTTCCGATCGTCGAGATGGACCTGAAAGGCGTGCGCACGCAAACCACGCTGCTCGGCGCCGTGCAGGCGCTATATGCCGACAACATGGCGCTGGTGGCCGCGCTGGTGTTCGCCACCACCATCCTGTTCCCGCTTTCGGAAATGCTGATGATGGCCTACCTGCTGGTGCCCATGGCGGCCCGCCGCATGCCTGCCGGCTTTGACCGCGTCGTGCGCGGCATCCGCCAGACCCGGCCGTGGGGCATGATCGAAGTGTTCATGATCGGCGTGCTGGTCACGCTGGTAAAGCTGTCGAGCATGGCCCAGGTGCTGCCCGGCATCGCGCTGTGGTCGTTCGGCGCGCTGGTGGTGGTGCTGGCGGCCATGCTGTCGTTCGATCCGCGCGACCTGTGGCATTTCCTGGAATCGCCGCAAGAGGCGCAGGCCAAGGCCACGGACGGAGCCCGCCGATGAGCGATACGCAGCCGCCGCGCCGCAAGCTGCCGCGCCTGGCCGGCGCGCGCGAGCAGCTCCAGCGCTCGCGCCAGTTCGCCAGTAGCGTGGTGCAGGAGATCACCGACGACGACGAGCGCACGCCGCTGCCGCAGGTGCCCACGGCCACGCGGCTGGGGCTGCTGTCTTGCCATGCCTGCGACCTGGTCAGCCCCCGTTCGCTCGAAGGCCGGCCCTGCCCGCGCTGCGGCGCCACGCTGCACCACCGCAAGCCCGACAGCGTGGCCCGTACCTGGGCGTTCCTGCTGTCGGCCTACATACTTTATATTCCCGCCAACCTGCTGCCGGTAATGGTGACGCAGTCCATCCTCGGCACGCAGCAGGACACCATCCTGTCCGGCGTGATCTACCTGTGGCTGTCGGGCTCGCACCTGCTCGCGGGGATCGTGCTGATCGCCAGCATCATCGTGCCGCTGCTGAAGATGCTGATCCTCACGCTGCTGCTGGTCTCCGTGCATATGCGCTCGACCTGGCGCCTGCGGCAGCGGACCAGGCTGTATGGCCTGATCGAGGTGATCGGCCGATGGTCCATGCTCGACATATTCGTGGTGGCGCTGCTGGCCTCGCTGGTGCGGGCCGGGGCGCTGGCCACCATCATTCCCGGCGGCGGCGCGCTGGCCTTTGCCTCGGTCGTGGTGCTGACCATGCTCGCGTCGCTGAGCTTCGACCCGCGCCTGCTATGGGACTCGCTGGAACAACAAGATGCCCGAGACTGACAACACTCCCCCCTCGCCGCCGGGGCTGCCGCAACCCGAGCGCCGCCGCCGCGCGCGCTGGCTGCCGTCGCTGGTCTGGCTGATCCCGATCGTCGCGGCCGTGGTCGGCATTTCGCTGCTGGTCCACACGCTGGCCTCGCGCGGGCCCGAGATCACCGTGACCTTCCGCTCGGCCGAAGGCCTGACGCCGGGCAAGACTGCCGTGCGCTACAAGGACGTGGACATCGGCCTGGTGAAATCGGTGCGGCTCGCGCCTGACCGCTCGCACGTGCTGGCCAAGATCGAGCTGACCAAGGACGCCGAGAACTTCGCCGTGGCCGACACGCGCTTCTGGGTAGTGCGGCCGCGCTTTGCCATCGGCGGCATATCGGGGCTGGAAACGCTGCTCTCCGGTGCCTACATCGGCGTGGACGCGGGCAAGTCCAACGAGAGCAGGCGCGAGTTCAAGGGCCTGGAGGCGCCGCCCGTCGTGACATCGGACTCGTCGGGCAAGCAGTTCGTGCTGCGCGCGTCGGACCTGGGTTCGCTCGACATCGGCTCGCCGGTCTACTACCGGCGCGTCCAGGTGGGCCAGGTGGTGGCGTTCCAGCTCGATCCGAACGGGCGCGACATCACCCTGCGCGTGTTCGTCAACAAGCCCTATGACAAGCTGGTGAATGCCGACACGCGTTTCTGGCACGCCAGCGGTGTCGACCTCAAGCTCGATGCGTCGGGCCTGAAGCTGTCGACGCAATCACTGGTCACCGTGCTGCTCGGCGGCGTGGCCTTCCAGGCGCCCGAAGGCACCAGCGCGACGGCCCCCGCCGCGGAAAACACGCAGTTCCTGCTCGCCGCCGATCAAGTCGAGGCCATGAAGGAGCCCGAGGAGCTGGCGCCGACCCTGGCGGTACTCAACTTTGACCAGTCCGTGCGCGGGCTCGCGCCGGGCGCACCGGTGGACTTCCGCGGCGTCATCGTGGGCCAGGTGCGCTCCATCGGCATCGAGTTCCAGCGCGACAAGAAGGCGTTCCGCATGCCGGTGGTGGTGGAGCTGTACCCGTCGCGCATGGGCTTCCGCGAACGCGACGTGCAGGACCCGACCCGCCGCCACGAGATCATCGCCGGGCTGCTCAAGCGCGGCATGCGCGCGCAGCTGCGCACCGGCAACCTGCTGACCGGCCAGCTCTACGTGGCGCTGGACTTCTTCCCGAAGGCGCCACCGGCGAACGTCGACCTGAACGCGCCGATTCCCGAATTCGCCACCACGCCGGGCACGTTCGACCAGCTGCAGGCGCAGGTAGGCGACATCGTCAACCGCATCGACAAGGTGCCGTTCGACCAGATCGGCGAGGACCTGCGCAAGTCGGTGGCCGCGCTCAACGGCACGCTCGCGAGCGCCGACGAACTCGTCAAGCAGCTCAACGGCGATGTCGCGCCACAGGTGCTGGCCGCACTGCAGGACGCGCGCAAGACGCTGTCGACCGCCAACGGCACGCTGGCTTCCGACGCGCCGCTGCAGCAGGATGCGCGCCGCATGGTGCAGGAGCTGACCCGCACCGCGACGTCGCTGCGCACGCTGACCGACTATCTCGAACGCCACCCCGAAGCGCTGCTGCGCGGCAAGCCGGAGAAGGAATGATGAATCGGACCCATGCCACGCGCGCCTGTGCGCTGGCCGCGCTGGCCGCCGCCACGGTGCTGGCGGGCTGCGCCTCGCCGGAGCCCCGCTACTACACGCTCGCACAAGGGCCGGCCGCCGCTGTCGCCAGCGCGGCAACACCGGCGACCAACACAGATCCACTGTGGATCGAGGTGGCGCCCGTGCGCGTGCCCGAACGCCTGAACCGGCCGCAGCTCGTGGTGCGGGACAGCCGCAATGGCAATGAAGCCGGGCTCAGGCTGCTGGACCTGTCGCGCTGGTCGTCGCCGCTGCCCGACGAGATGCGCGATGCGCTGTCGCAGCAGCTGCAGGCCAGCCTGGGCGCGGTGGATACCTACCAGCAGGGGCTGGCCGATGTGTCGCCGGTGTACCGGATCACTACCGAAGTGGTGCGGCTGGACGCCGATATCGGCCAGCGGGCCGGGGCGACCATCAACTGGACCGTGCGGCGGCTGCCGGATGGGAAAGTCGTGAGCGGACGTACGCAGTCGGATCTGGCCGCGCCCGGCGAGGTCGAGGGAGTCGTGGCCGCTTACCGGGAGATCCTGTCCGCGGCCGCGAATGACATTGCGGCGGGATTGCAGGCGTTGAAGCGGTAGACGGGTACCGCATCTTGCCGGCGTGCCGGCGTTGCCGGGCCCCTATTTCAGCCTCATGGGTTCCAGCAACGCCGCGTCATATTCGCCCCTCGAAATCTTCCCCAGCTCCAGCATCCGATGCAGGATATAAGCCTGCCGCTGCCGCGCCCGCCGCGGGTTGACCACCGGGTTGTTGGCCGAAGGCGCCTTGGGCAGGCCCGCAAGCATGGCGCACTCGGCCAGCGTCAGCTGGCCGAGAGACTTCCCGAAATAAACCCGCGCCGCATCGCCAAACCCATATGCGCCCTGCCCAAGGTAGATCTTGTTCATGTACAGCTCAAGGATCTCGTCCTTGCTCATCGCATGCTCGATCCGGTACGACAGCAGCGCCTCGTAGAGCTTGCGCGTATAGGTCTTTTCGCGCGACAGGAAGAAGTTGCGCGCGACCTGCATGGTGATGGTCGACGCGCCCTGTGACAGCTCGTCAGAGAGATTGGCCACGCCCGCGCGCATGACGCCGACGTAGTCGATGCCGTCATGCAGGTAGAAGCGCTCATCCTCGATGGCGACCACCGCATCGGCCAGGTCGCGCGGAAACTCGCGTAACGGCACATAGTCAGGCGTGCTGCGGAACGCGTTGAGCGCATCGAGCGATGGCAGCTGGCGATTGGCCACCAGCACGGCAACCGTGGCAAGCAGCGCGCCGCCGACCACGGCGAGCACCACCAGTTTGACAAAGGCGGACCAGAGACTTTTCATGCCGGGTATTGTGCCAGCAAGCAGCCTGGCGTCACGTTTGGCGGGACCGCTGCTTCGGCAGGACCCTACTAAACGCGCGTGCAACCAGCCAGTGCGGCCTGCCCTGAGGTTCGCCGCAATGCGTCAAACTGGCAGGTGACGCAGGCGCCGGAGCGATCTGGGATAATTGGGAGTCGAACATGAAGGTTCTGGTACGAGGCCTGCGGGCCGGCGTCGACGCCGCGGCATTGCGTGCGGCGCTGGCGCGAACCGATCGCGCCACAGAAGACAGACAAGAGGACGACAAATGATCAGCCAATGGTTGGCCTGGGCCCCAGGCATGCGTGCATTGCACGCGCCGGGCCTGCATATGGCGGTGCCCTTCGGGCCCGCCGCGAATGGGAGCGAACTGCAACTCGAAACCGTCAGCAACGCGCGCGACCTCGGCGGCCTTGCCGGAGCCGGCGGCCGTCGCGTACGGCATGGCCGCCTGTACCGCAGCGGCAATCCGGCACTTGCCTGCGGGGCCGACATCGACCGGCTGCAGGGGCTGGGGCTGGACGCCGTGGTGGACTTTCGCTCGCCCGGCGAAAAGTCGGCGGACGAAGCCCCGTTCGGCCAGCGCTTCAACTGGATCGCCATGCCGGTGCTCGAAGGCAGCATGGCCATGGATGTGCTGATGCCGCGCCTGCGCGAAAGCACGCCTGAAGACGTGGATGCATTCATGCTCGGCGTCTATCGCGACTTTCCGGTGCGCTACCGGCAGGTCTTTGGCGATTTCATGCGCAATGCCCAGGCGGGCAAGACGCTGCTGTACCACTGCACCGCGGGCAAGGACCGCACGGGCTTTGCGTCACTGCTGCTGCTCTCGGCGCTTGGCGTGGGGCAGGACGATATCCTCGCCAACTACCTCGAATCCAACCAGCGCAATGCGCGGTTCAACACGCAGGCGCTGGAGCGCATCGCGCAGTTCGGGATCCGGCCGGAAGTCATGATGCCATTGCTGGAGGTGCGGGCCAGTTATATGGAAGCTTCGATTCAGGCAATCGAAGCGGGGTATGGCGATATGGGACGGTATCTCTCCGAGGGGTTGGGGGTGGATGTGGAGGCCCTCAGGCATCACTACCTGGCGTAGCCGGCCGGGGGCTTGCCATGCCTGGCGGGCGGCGCCAGGCATCATCCCCAAGGCCCCGGAGCGCCTAACCCCTCTGCCGCATCATCCTCGCCGTACTCAGCGCCGTGAGATTGTGCGGCCGGTGCAGCGGCGCGAGCGGGATCAGCGCCTCGAGCCGCGCGATCGCCGCTGTCTGCACGCGGTCGGCCACATGGGTGCGGTTGCCATGGACATGGCACGCTGGTAGGCTTGTTTTTGCTGCAAAGCACAATGCGTCACGTCAGGGGCAGGCCCGGATGGCTGACCCGGCATGCGTGGCGCACACACCCGATGCCAACCAGGGAACGTGGAATGCCCGCTAGCAACGCCTCCGGCCCGACCATTCTCGGGTCCGCACAGCCTGAAACCACGGAAGCGACCACTGGCCCACTGGCGCAGTTCGGCGCCCTTGCCCCATTCGCGGCATGGCCGTGGGCCGCGCTCGAATACGGAGTCGATGCCTGGCAACGCTCGGTCCTGCTGCTCGACATCCTGCGCCAGCGCGGCAACGAATCCTCCGAACATGAGCGCGAAGGCATGCCGCCGGTGCTCGTGTTCGACTACGAGATGCTCGCCGACGCGCGCACGCAGCCCGAGCCGGTCAACTATGCGCTGCTGCGCATCATCCCGCCGGCCGGCATGCCGACCGACCCGGCCAGGCGCCCGTTTGTCGTGATCGACCCGCGCGCCGGGCACGGCCCCGGCATCGGCGGCTTCAAGGCCGACAGCGAGATCGGCATCGCGCTGCGCACCGGGCATCCGTGCTACTTCATCACGTTCTTCCGCGATCCGTGCCCGGGCCAGACCATCGAAGCCGTCGCGCGGGCCGAGGCCGGCTTCCTGCAGATCATCAAGGAACGCCATCCCGATGCGCCGGGCAAGCCATTCGTGGTCGGCAACTGCCAGGCCGGCTGGGCGCTGATGATCCTCGCGGCGGTGGCACCCGCCGTCGGCCCGCTGCTGGTGGCGGGCGCGCCGCTGGCGTACTGGTCCGGCAAGCGCGGCACCAACCCGATGCGCTACAGCGGCGGCCTGCTCGGCGGGTCGTGGCTGGCCTCGCTGACGGCCGACCTCGGCAACGGGCGCTTCGACGGCGCCTGGCTGGTGCAGAACTTCGAGCAGCTCAATCCTTCCAACACGCTCTGGGGCAAGCTCTACAACGTCTACGCCAAGGCCGATACGGAAGGCCCGCGCTTCCTGGAGTTCGAGCGCTGGTGGGGCGGACACTTCCTGATGAACCGGGAAGAGATCGACTGGATCGTGCAGAACCTGTTCGTCGGCAACCGCCTGACCGCGGGCCAGGTGCGCAGCGCCGATGGCAAGACCGTGGTGGACCTGCGCAATATCCGCTCGCCGGTGATCGTGTTCGCGTCATGGGGGGACAACATCACGCCGCCGCAGCAGGCGCTGAACTGGATTCCCGACCTGTACGCCACCGACGAGGAGCTGGTCGCCAACGACCAGGTCATCGTGTACTGCCTGCATCCGACGGTGGGGCACCTGGGCATCTTCGTGTCCGCGGGCGTGGCCAACCGCGAGCACAGCGAACTGTTCTGCGCGCTGGATCTCATCGACGTGCTGCCGCCGGGACTGTACGAGGCGAAGATCGAGGACATCGCGCCCGGCACCCCGCACCGCAACCTGATCGAGGGGCGCTATCTGGTGCGCTTCGAGCGCCGCAAGATCGCCGACATCCTCGCGCTCGACGACGGCCGCGAGGACGAGCGCGCGTTCGAAGTCGTGCGCCGCGTGTCCCAAGTCAACCAGCACCTCTACGACACCTTCGCTTCGCCGCTGGTGCGCGCGGCATCGAGCGAGCTTGGCGCGGAGGCTTCGCGCGCTGTCCACCCGTCGCGCCTGGAGCGCTCGGCGGCCACCGACGCCAATCCGTGGATGGCCTGGATCGGCGCACTGGCGCCGATGGTGCGCGAGCACCGCCATGCCGTCTCGCAGGACAACCCGTTCCTGACCATGGAGCGTGCCGTGTCGGCGCAGATCACTACCGCGCTCGACCAGTATCGCGATGTGCGCGATGCCTGGTACGAACAGGTATTCGAAGCGATATACCAGTCACCGATGATGGCGGCGCTGGTGGGCATGACGGCGCAGGCACCCGTCAACCTGGAATCGCCGGTGACGGTGCAGCTGCGCAAGGAGCTGGCGCAGCGGCGCCTGCAGGATGCCCAGGCTGCCATCGAGCAGGGCGGCATGCGCGAAGCCTTCGTTCGCGTGCTGGCCTACGTCGCGGACGCCAATGCCGCGATCGAGGAACGCCCGTTCAACCTGCTGCGCCAGATGGCGCGCGAGCAGCCGGAGGGGCGCGGCCGCCTGACGCTGGCCGAGTTCAAGTCGCTGGTGCGGCAGCAGACCTTCATCGTGCAGCTTGACCGTCAGCGCGCGCTGAACGCGCTGCCGCTGCTGGTGCCGGAGCAGGACGAGCGCCGCAGGCTGATGGTGGCCGCGCATCGCGTGCTGACCGTGAGCGCGCCGCTGGAGAGCGAGCGCCTGGCGCACTACCGTGAAGTGGCCGACGTGCTGGGCACCGACCACGCGCACGGCGGGGCCCAGTCCGCCGAGTTGCCAGTGGCTCCGGCTGCAAAGACCGGCAACGGACGCGCGCGCGTGGCACGTCCGGAGGCAAGCAACCCGGCGGCTGGCGGCAAGCGCCGCGCCGGCGGCCCGCGCGCGTGCTGATCGTCGGCGTGGCCAACGCCGATTCCATCGCCTGGGGGTGCGCAAACGCCCGAGCGCGCGGCGCGCGTCGCGTTGCACGGCCACGCAAGCCATGCAGATCCTGATCCGCGGCCTGCGCCGCAACGTCACCGAAGCGATGCTGCGCGACATGCTCGCGCAGCATGTACCGGTCAACTCCGTGGAGATCGTCCGTGAAGGCGATCCCGAGCGCCCGTGGGCCTGGGTGGACCTGGAGGTCGACCGTTTCATGGCATGGAGCCTGCTGCGCCAGTTGGACCGGCAGTATTTCGCCGGCGGGCGCATGCACTGGTACATCCCCGCGCATCAGGAGCCGGAGTCCCCGGCCGACGGCGCAAAGCGATTACCATAACCGCATTCCGACTCTGCCGCGCCGCCTTCGCAGGGCGGCGCCATCCACGCCATGCTTGAACTCCAGGGGGCCATCTGGTTCCGCTCCGGCTCACACGACTGGGGCGGCAAGGATCGCATCGCGCTACTGGCCGCCATCGGCGAACAGGGCTCGATCACGGCGGCGGCGCGCGCCGTGGGCATCAGCTACAAGGCCGCCTGGGACGCCATCGACGCCATGAACAACAGCGCCGGCGAACCGCTCGTGGTGCGCGCCGCGGGCGGCAAGGGTGGCGGCGGCACGCGCCTCACCGAGCGCGCCGAACAGCTGATCCGCACCTATCGGGCGCTCGAGGAAGAACACCGGCGCTTCGTCGCCCACCTTGGCCGCCTGGGCGATAGCGCGGCTGAAGACCTTAACGTGATGAGGCGTTTCATGATCCGCACGAGTGCGCGCAACAAGCTGTTCGGCAAGGTCGACAGCATCCGCGGCGGCGCCGTCAACGACGAGGTGGTGCTGGCCTTGCCGGGCGGGCAGGCCATCGTGTCCACGATCACGCATGAGAGCGTCGAGACGCTGGAGCTGAAACCTGGCGTGGAGGCGTTTGCGCTGATCAAGGCGTCGTCGGTCCTCATCGGGCTGCCCGATCCCGGCTTGCGCCTGTCCGCGCGCAACCAGCTGCCCGGCGTGGTGTCGCGCGTCGTGCCCGGTGCCGTCAATGCGGAGATCGTGCTGGACCTGGATGGCGGCGGCAGCGTGGCGGCCATCGTCACCAATGAGAGCGTGCAGGCCCTCGGTCTTGCGGCGGGTGTGCGCGCGCTGGCAATCTTCAAGGCGTCCAGCGTCATCCTGGGCGTGGTGGCGTAGGCAGGCAGCGCAGCGCGTGCGGGTCGTCCATAATGTCGGGCCTCCTCGCAAGACCCGATCTTCCCGCACATGGACGCCTCGCTGGCCGGTTTTTCCCTCGGTCTTTCCCTGATCCTTGCGATCGGTTCCCAGAATGCCTTCGTGCTGCGCCAGGGACTGCGCCGCGAGCACGTGTTCTGGGTCTGCCTCATCTGCGCCTTGTCCGATGCCCTGCTGATCCTGGCTGGCGTGTCGGGCTTTGCGGTCATGATCCGGCAGCTTCCGTGGCTTGGCGCGGCCATGCGCTATGGCGGCGCGGCTTTCCTGGTCTGGTATGGCGCGCGCAGCTTCCTTGCGGCAATGCGGTCGTCGGCGGTGCTCGATCCGAGCAATGCCGAGCCCCGGCCGCTGCTGGCGACGCTCGGCGTCTGCCTGGCATTTACCTGGCTCAATCCGCACGTGTACCTCGACACGGTGATGCTGATCGGTTCGGTCTCCACGCAGTTCCACGGCCGCGAGACGCAGTTCGCCGCGGGCGCGGTGACGGCGTCGTTCCTGTTCTTCTTCGCGCTGGGCTATGGCGCCGCGCTGCTGAGGCCGGTGTTCGCGCGGCCGCGCGCATGGCAGGTGCTGGAGGTGGTGATCGGCGTCACCATGTGGGCAATCGCGGCGAAGCTGCTGCTGGACTGAACACGCACAACAAGGCAGGTACCCATGGCAAGAAATATCGAAATCAAGGCGCGTCTGGACAGCATCGACGCCATCGAGCCGCGTGTCGCGGCGCTGACAAGCAGCGGACCGGAACGGATCGAGCAGGACGACACCTTCTTCCCGTGCCCCAACGGCCGGCTGAAGCTCAGGGCGTTCAGCGCCGGTCGCGGCGAGCTGATCTTCTACGCGCGCCCCGATCAGGCCGGTCCCAAGGAGAGCTTCTACCTCCTTTCCCCGACGGCATCGCCCGATACGCTGCGTGCCGCGCTGGCGGCCGCCCACGGCGAAGCGGGACGCGTGCGCAAGGTACGCACGCTGTACCTGGCGGGCCGCACGCGCATTCACCTGGACCGCGTGGAAGAACTCGGCGAGTTCCTGGAGCTTGAGGTGGTGCTGGCCGATGACGAGAGCGTGGCCGACGGCGTCGCGGAAGCGCACGGCCTGCTGGACCAGCTGGGGGTGGAAGCCGGCGCCCTGCTGGAGGGCGCCTATGTCGACCTGCTGCGCACGGCTCAGACCACGCTGGCCGGTAGCGGGGCGTAGACGGGCGGGTGGCGGCGCGCGGTACCGCCGCCAAAGATCCGGCCTTCGCGGATCTCCAGCACGTGCTCGCCGAGCGCTTCCACGTCGGCCGGGTCGTGCGAGATGACCAGCATCGGCACGTCCAGACTGGCCTGCAACGCGCGCAGCTCTTCCCGCATGCGCAGGCGCAGCGCGGGGTCGAGTGCCGAGAACGGTTCGTCGAGCAGCACGATATCGGGCTTTGCCACCAGCGCGCGCGCCAGCGCGACGCGCTGCTTCTGGCCGCCGGAGATCTCGGCGGGATAATTGCCGAGGATCTCGCGCAGGCCGAAAGCGTGGATCCAGCGTTCGGTCTCCGGGTGCATGGCGCCGCGGCGCGGATTGCGCCAGCCCCTGGCGAGGCCGAAGGCGATGTTCTGCTCCACGGTCAGGTGCGGGAACAACGCGTACTCCTGGAACAGGTAGGCGACGCGGCGTTCCTGCGGGCGCACGTTGATGCCGGCCTCGGCATCGAACAGCGTGCGGCCGTTGAGCACGATGCGCCCGGAATCCGGCATCAGCAACCCGGCGATGGCGCGCAGCGTCAGGCTCTTGCCGGCGCCGGAAGGGCCGAACAGCGCGATGCGGCGGCTGTCCGAATCGAAGCTGATGTCCAGCTCGAAATGACGGTCGGCCGAGACCATGCGCTTGCGAATGCTGACCTGCATGCTCATGGCTGCCTCACTGCGCCGTGCGCGTGCGCCGCAGGCGTCCGCGCTCGTAGATTTCGGCCGGGTTGCGCGCCGTGGCGGGAACCAGCCGCCCCGCCACCACCAGTATCGCGACGCAGGTGACCGAGGTGACCAGCACCAGCAGGTTGGCGGTGTTGTCGTCGCCGGCTTGCACGGCCTCGTAGATGGCGACGGAAAGGGTCTGTGTGCGCCCCGGCAGGTTGCCGGCGACCATCAGCGTGGCGCCGAACTCGCCGAGCGCGCGCGCAAAGGCCAGCAGCACGCCGGCGAAGATGCCGCGCGCGGCCAGCGGCAGCGTGACGCGGAAGAAGATCCCCGCTTCCGGCACGCCGAGCACGCGCGCGGCGTTTTCCAGCTGGTGGTCCACGCCTTCAAACGCGGCGCGCGCCGATTTCAGCACCAGCGGAAAAGCGACGATGGTCGAGGCCAGCACCGCCCCCTGCCATGTGAACACCAGTTCGATGCCGAGCGTGCCGAGCCATTCGCCGAACACACCGCGCCGGCCCACCAGCACCAGCAGGTAGTAGCCGAGCACCGTGGGCGGCAGCACCAGCGGCAGCGTCAGCACCGCGTCGACCACGTCGCGTGCCGGAGAGCGCCAGCGCGCCAGCGCATAGGCCGCGGCTACGCCCAGCACGGCGTTGATCGCGGTGGCCCAGCCCGCGACCTTCAGCGACAGCAGCAGCGGCACCCAGACAGCGTTCATGGTATGTGCCGGTCCGGATCAGGGCTTCTGGAAGCCGTAGCGCGCCAGGATCGCCTGGCCTTCGGCCGACAGCACGTAGCTCACGAAGGCGGTAGCCTGCGTGTTCTGCCTGGTCAGGCTGGTCAAGGCGATGGGGTAGGTCACTGGCGTGCGGCTGGGCACGCGCACGGCCACCTTGACCTTGTCCGGCATGACCGCCGCGTCGGTAGCGAAGACAAAGCCCGCTTCGACCTCCCCACGCGCGACATAGTCCAGGCTCTGGCGCACGTTCTGCGCGGGCACGCCCTTGGCCGAGACGGCGTCCCACAGGCCGGCGGCTTCGAGCGCGCCCTTGGTGTAGCGGCCGACCGGCACCGAGGCCGGGTTGCCGAAGGCAATGCGTTTCACCTCGGGCCTGGTCAGGTCCTGCAGCGCGCCGATATGGAGCTTGCTGTCGCTGGGCACGATCAGCACGACCTGGTTGGCGGCGAAGTCGCGGCGCGTGGCCGGGACCACCACCTTCTCGGCCTCGGCCTTGTTCATGGCTTCCTGGTCGGCCGAGGCGAACACGTCGGCGGGCGCGCCCTTGATGATCTGCTGCATCAGCACGTCCGACGCACCGAAGTTCAGGACTACCTTGGTGTCCGGGTGCGCCTTCTCGAACGACTCGGCCAGCGTCTTGAACGCATTGGTCAGGCTCGCCGCCGCCGATACCACCAGGTCGGCGCCGAAGGCGGGCGGGGCGGCCAGCGCCAGGGCGGCCAGCGCGGCGCTGGCGAAATGAACGGCACGGCGCCGGAAAGCCGGGCCCGGCGTGCGAGCGGAGCGGGAGGTCTGCATGGAAGTCCTGGAAGCGCGTGGGCGCGGATAGGCTTGAGCGTACTGTCAGGCGCAATATAAGGCTGTATATAGCGAGGCGTCAATGATGCGCCATGACTGCCTGCATGGGTATTGACCCACGCACAAGGCGGATATCACGGGCGGCGAATGCCGCACAAAGGGGACAGGAGCGGGAGATGGCGCGCCGGTGCCGGCGCGCCAACACGGTTCAGGCCGGCGGTGCGCCGTCCTTGAACAGGGTCTTCAACTGCGCGCGCAACTCAGGGGTGTCCTGGTGCTGGTGCACAGCCACGGCATGCTGGACCGCGGCTTCGAGCAGTTCGTCTTCGCTGTCGGCGCTGAGGGCGACCGTGCAGTTGGCCTCGCTCGGAAACTCGCGGCAATCAATATACTTGCGTCCCATATTGCCTCCTGACACTGGTCCGGCGACCGGTGTTTCCCAGTATAGGGCGCAGGTCGGCAGGTGTTACAGGACGGGATTGAGGACCTTGCCGGTGGCCAGGAACGCCTCCAGGTTCTCGAGCGTCAGCGCGGTCATGGCAGCGCGCGTTTCATGCGTGCCGCTGGCCATGTGCGGCGCCAGCACGACATTGTCGAGCGCCAGCAGCGCCGGCGGGACATTGGGCTCGTCGCGGAACACGTCGAGGCCCGCGCCGCCGAGCCGGCCGTCGGCCAGTGCCTCCACCATTGCCGCCTCGTCGATCACGCTGCCGCGCGAGACATTGACGAGGATACCCTTGGGCCCCAGCGCCTCGATGATCCCGCGCGAGACCAGGCCCTCGGTTTCGGGGCCGCCCACGCAGGCCACCACGAGGAAGTCGGACCATGCCGCCAGCGCCTTCAGGTCAGGCTCGAAGCGCCACGGCGCGCCTTCGCGCGGACGGCGGTTGTGGTACGCGATCTCCATGTCGAAGCCGCCCGCGCGGCGTGCGACGATCTCGCCGATGCGGCCCAGGCCCAGGATGCCCAGCTTCTTGCCCGATACCCGCGTGGTCAGCGCAAAGCCGCCCTGCGGCCAGCGTTGCGCGCGCACGAAGCGGTCGCCGTGGGCAATGCCGCGCGCCGCGTCGATCAGCAGGCCAATGGCCAGGTCGGCCACGCAGTCATTGAGCACCTCGGGCGTATTGCTGACCTGGATGCCGCGGGCGCGGGCCGCGTCGAGCGCGATCGAGTCGTAGCCGACTCCGAAGCTGACGATGGCCTCCAGGCGCGGGAGCGCGGCGATCAGCGCGGCGCTGCAGCCATGCCGGGCGGAGGTCACCACGACGCGCACCTCGCCACCCTGCTCGCGCGCCCAGGCCAGCGGATCGGCCTGTTGCCACAGCGCGGCAGCGCCGAAGCGCTCCTGCAGCGCGAGGTTGGTCGGCGGCGTCAGCGGGCCGACCTGGAGGATCTGGATTGCGGACATGGGAGCGGATGGAAATCGGGCGAAAAACGGAACGGCAATGGTAGCGCAGGCTTGCCGGTCCTGCCGGCCAGCGGCACGCGCGCTGCGCTATGCTGGCAGCCGTCCTGAACAACCGTTGCGCCTGCGCGCCTTGCCATGAAGACCCCTATGACGACCCTCTACCTGGCCGGATTCGATGTGTTCCGCGAGGATGCCCTGGAATGGGGAGAGCAACTCAAGGCGCTATGCGCCCGGTATGGCTTCGAAGGGCTGTATCCGCTCGACAAGGCGGCGCCCGCCGGCTTGTCCGGGCCGGACACCGCTCGCTGGATCTACGACACCAATATCGCGCTGATCCGCCGTGCCGACCGGGTCATGGCCAACCTCGGGGATTTCCGCGGGCCTGGCGAACCGGACTCGGGCACGGCCTTCGAAGTCGGCTTCGCCGTGGCGCTGCAGAAGCCGGTGTGGGGCTACTACGGGGAACACGGGTCGCTGCGCGAGCGCGCGACCGCGGGCGTCGATGCGCGCGGACGTGCCCGGGATGCGCAGGGGTATCTGGTCGAGGACTTCGGGCTGCCGAAGAACCTGATGCTGGCCTGCCCGGCCAGGCTCGTGCATGGGGGGCCCGAGGCGTGCCTGCAGGCGATGGTGGATGCCGAGCGGCGTCGGGCAGCAAGACGGGAAAGGGAGACGGCGTCGCGCGATGCGGATGACTAGGTGCCTGCCATGCCGGGCACCTGGTCAGGCCATACCCGAACGCCTCACTCCAGCACGCCCCGATGCCTGCCCACCGCCTCCTGGACAATCCCCAGCAGTCCGGCGCCGGCATCCGCATCCACATGGCCCAGCAAGGCCCTGCGCATGCGCGGCTCCCAGAACCGCTTGATGTGTCCGGCGATGTCGGCCAGCGCCTCCTCCCGGTCCGGCATCGCTTCAAAGAAACTGCCGATCTGGTTGGCCATCGTAATCAGGTTGTCGATCTTCATGCCAGGCTCGCTTCGTGTTGCAGGCGTTGGGGATGGGTGTAGACCACGTGGCCGCTGGCGCGGACGAAGCCGGCCAGCGTGATGTTGGCCTGCTCGGCCAGCCGCACGGCCAGCGCCGTGGGCGCCGAGACGGCGGCCAGCACGCCGGCGCCGATGGACGCGGCCTTGAGCACCATTTCATAGCTGGCGCGGCTGGTCACGAGCACGGCGCCGGTGGCGATGTCCTCGCCGCTGCGCGCCAGCGCGCCGGCGAGTTTATCGAGCGCGTTGTGGCGCCCCACGTCCTCGCGCACCATCGCGACATGGCCGTCGGCACGCAGCCACGCCGCCGCATGCGTGGCGCCGGTCTCGCGCTGCAGCGCCTGGCGCAGCTGAAGCTGCACGAACGCGGCCTGGATCAGCTCGGCGTCGAAGCTGGCTTCGCTCTTCACCGGCGCCGGCATGCGCATCACCTGCTCCAGCGATTCGGTGCCGCACAGGCCGCAGCCCGTGCGGCCCGCCAGCGAACGGCGCCGCTCCTTCAGGCCCATGAAGGCTTCCGACGCGATCTCCAGCCGCACCGCGATGCCGTGCTCGCGCGGCTCGACCTCGATGTCGTACACATCGCGCGGACTGGAGACAATGCCCTCGCTCAGGCTGAAGCCGAGCGCAAAGTCTTCCAGGTCCGCCGGCGTGGCCAGCATCACCGCGTGCGAGATGCCGTTGTATTCCAGCGCAACGGGCACCTCTTCGGCCAGCTCGTCCGGGCTCAGCGCGTGTTCGCCGTTGCGCCAGCGGCTCACGGCGAAGGTGCTGTGCGTGGCCGGCTCACCGTCCGCTTGCAGCGCCGGTTCGAGTTCCGGCGCATTCAGGCAGCGCATCATGATGCGATCCTCCTCTCAGCCTGCCGCGGCCTGGGCCGGGTCGGCACTGGCGGCTTCGAGCAGCTGCAGCTGCTGCGCGTTGAACGCGTGGTACTCCTTCTGCCACGCCGATGGCTGCGCCACCGGCATCACCTGCACCGCGGTCACCTTGTACTCGGGGCAGTTGGTGGCCCAGTCGGAGTTGTCGGTGGTAATGACGTTGGCGCCGGATTCCGGGAAGTGGAAGGTGGTGTAGACCACGCCCGGCTGCATGCGCTCGCTGACGATCGCGCGCAGCACGGTCTCCCCTGCCCGGCTCTGCACGCCGACCCAGTCACCGTCCTTGACGCCGCGTTCCTCGGCATCGTGCGGATGGATTTCGAGCCGGTCCTCGTCATGCCACTGGACGTTCTCGGTGCGCCGCGTCTGCGCGCCCACGTTGTACTGCGACAGGATGCGGCCCGTGGTCAGGATCAGCGGATAGGCGCGCGTGATCTTCTCCGTGGTCGGCACGTACTTGGTGATGATGAACTTGCCCTTGCCGCGCACGAACTGGTCGATGTGCATGGTCGGCGTGCCTTCCGGCGCCTGCTCGTTGCACGGCCACTGGATGCTGCCCAGTTCGTCCAGCCGCTTGTAGCTGACACCCGAGAACGTCGGCGTCAGGCGGGCAATCTCGTCCATGATTTCGGACGGATGCTTGTAGTGCATCGGATAGCCGAGCGCGTTGGCCAGCAGGATGGTCGCTTCCCAGTCAGCGTAGCCGGCCTTGGGCGGCATCACCTTGCGCACGCGCGAGATGCGGCGCTCGGCATTGGTGAAGGTGCCGTCCTTTTCCAGGAACGACGAGCCCGGCAGGAACACGTGCGCGTACTTGGCGGTCTCGTTCAGGAAGATGTCCTGCACCACGATGCATTCCATCGACGACAGCGCCTCGGACACGTGCTGGGTGTTCGGGTCGGACTGGACGATGTCCTCGCCCTGGCAGTACAGGCCCATGAAGCTGCCGCCGAGCGCGGCCTCGAACATATTCGGGATGCGCAGGCCCGGCTCGGGGCTGATCTGGACATTCCACGCCGATTCGAACAGCCCGCGCACGGTCGAGTCCGACACGTGGCGGTAGCCCGGCAGTTCGTGCGGGAACGAACCCATGTCGCACGAGCCCTGCACGTTGTTCTGGCCGCGCAGCGGGTTCACGCCCACGCCTTCGCGGCCGACATTGCCGGTCGCCATGGCGAGGTTGGCGATGCCCATCACCGTGGTGGAGCCCTGCGCATGTTCCGTGACGCCCAGGCCGTAGAAGATGGCCGCGTTGCCGCCGGTGGCATAGAGGCGCGCGGCGCCGCGCAGCTGGTCGGCCGGCACGCCGGTCACCTCGGCCATGGCTTCGGGCGAGTTCTCGGGCAGCGAGACAAAGTCGCGCCATTGCTGGAACGCGCGGTCCTCGCAGCGCTCGGCGATGTAGGCGTCGGCCAGCAGGCCTTCGGTCACGATCACGTGGGCCAGCGACGTCACCAGCGCGACGTTCGTACCCGGACGCAGCTGCAGGTGGTAGTCGGCGCGGATGTGCGGCGAATCGACCAGGTCGATCCTGCGCGGATCCACCACGATCAGCTTGGCGCCGGCGCGCAGGCGCTTCTTCATGCGCGATGCGAACACCGGGTGGCCATCGGTCGGGTTGGCGCCGATCACCATGATCACGTCGGATTTCTCGACCGACTTGAAGGTCTGGGTGCCGGCCGATTCGCCAAGCGTCTGCTTCAGGCCGTAGCCGGTCGGCGAGTGGCAGACCCGTGCGCAGGTATCGACGTTGTTGTTGCCGAACGCGGCGCGCACGAGCTTCTGGACCAGGTAGCCTTCCTCGTTGGTGCAGCGCGACGACACGATGCCGCCGATCGAATCCTTGCCATGCCTGGCCTGGATGCGCTTGAACTCCGAAGCCGCGTAGTTGATGGCCTCTTCCCACGACACCTCGCGCCACGGATCGGTGATCTTCGCGCGGATCATCGGCTTGAGGATGCGGTCCTGGTGCGTGGCGTAGCCCCAGGCGAAGCGGCCCTTGACGCAGGCGTGGCCTTCATTGGCCTTGCCGTCCTTGTACGGCACCATGCGCACGACCTCGTTGCCCTTCATCTCGGCCTTGAACGAGCAACCCACGCCGCAGTAGGCGCAGGTGGTGACGACGCTGCGCGGCGCCTGGCCCAGCTTGATGACGGAGGTCTCGGTCAGCGTCGCGGTCGGGCAGGCCTGCACGCAGGCGCCGCACGACACGCAGTCCGAGTCCATGAACGACTGGCTGGTGCCCGGCGACACGCGCGAGTCGAAGCCGCGGCCCGAGATCGTCAGCGCGAAGGTGCCCTGCGTTTCCTCGCACGCGCGCACGCAGCGGTTGCAGACGATGCACTTGGACGGGTCGTAGGTGAAGTAAGGATTGGACTCGTCCTTCTTCATCTCGGTGTGGGTCGCGATCGGGCCGCCGTCGTTGTAGCGCACCTCGCGCAGGCCCACCTCGCCGGCCATGTCCTGCAGCTCGCAGTTGCCGTTGGTCGGGCAGGTCAGGCAGTCCAGCGGGTGGTCGGAGATGTACAGCTCCATCACGCCGCGGCGCAGGTCGGACAGCTTGTCGCTTTGCGTCTTCACCTTCATGCCGGCTTCCACCGGCGTGGTGCACGAGGCCGGATAGCCGCGGCGCCCTTCGATCTCCACCAGGCACAGGCGGCACGAGCCGAAGGACTTCAGGCTGTCGGTCGCGCACAGCTTGGGCACGCTGACCTGCGCCTCCATCGCGGCGCGCATCACCGACGTGCCCGCGGGCACGGTGACGCTGACACCGTCGATCTCGAGGGTGACCAGCTCGGTCGATTCGCTGGCGGGGGTGCCGAAGTCAATCACATCGCGGCAATCCATGGTTGTCTCCCGTTGTTCTCTTCGTTAGTCGGCTTAGGTGGACCTATGCCGCCTTGGCTGGGTTGGGGGCGAGGCCGAAGTCCTCGGGGAATTCATTGAGCGCGGACAGCACCGGGTACGGCGTCATGCCGCCCATGGCGCAGAGCGAGCCGTTGAGCATGGTGTCGCACAGGTCGCGCACGAGCTTGATGTGCTTGACAGGTTCGTTGCCGGCGATGATCCGGTCCATGACTTCGACGCCGCGCGTGGAGCCGATCCGGCACGGCGTGCACTTGCCGCACGACTCGACCGCGCAGAACTCCATCGCGTAGCGCGCCTGCTTCGCCATGTCGACGGTCTCGTCGAACACCACGATGCCGCCGTGGCCGACCACGCCGCCGAACGCGGCATAGGCCTCGTAGTCCATCGGCACGTCGAAGCGCGATTCCGGCAGGTAGGCGCCGAGCGGGCCGCCCACCTGCACCGCGCGCACGGCGCGGCCGCTGCGCGTGCCGCCGCCGTAGTCGTGGAGCAGTTCGCGCAGCGTCACGCCGAATGCCTTTTCGACCAGGCCGCCCTGGCGGATATTGCCGGCCAGCTGGAACGGCAGCGTGCCGCGCGAACGGCCCATGCCGAAGTCGCGGTAGTACTGCGCGCCGCGCGCGAGGATCACGGGCACCGTGGCCAGCGAGATCACGTTGTTGATGACCGTGGGCTTGCCGAACAGGCCTTCGAGCGCGGGCAGCGGCGGCTTGGCGCGCACCACGCCGCGCTTGCCTTCCAGGCTCTCGAGCAGCGCGGTTTCCTCGCCGCATACGTAGGCGCCGGCGCCCTTGCGCACTTCAAGGTGAAAACGCTTGCCGCTGCCGCGGATGTCATCGCCCAGCCAGCCGCCAGCGGTGGCGATGGCGATGGCGGCATTGAGCACGGCGATCGCATGCGGGTATTCGGAACGGCAGTAGATATAGCCCTGCTCCGCGCCCACGGCGAGGCCGGCGATGGTCATGCCCTCGATCAGCATGAACGGATCGTCTTCCATCACCATGCGGTCGGAGAACGTGCCCGAATCGCCCTCGTCCGCATTGCAGACGATGTACTTGACGGCCGACTTCGCGCCCAACACGGTCTTCCACTTGATGCCGGTCGGGAAGGCCGCGCCGCCGCGGCCGCGCAGGCCCGAGTCGGTCACTTCCTGCACGATCGCGGCGGGTTCCATCGCGAGCGCGCGTTCCAGGCCGGCAAAGCCTTCATGCGCCCGGTAGTCGTCCAGCGACAACGGATCGGTGATGCCGACGCGTGCGAACGTCAGGCGTTCCTGGCGCTTGAGGAAGGGGATCTCGTCGGTCAGGCCGTGCGCGAGCGCATGCGCGCCGCCTTGCAGCAGGCCGGCATCGAACAGCCCCGGCACATCACTGGCGCTGACCGGGCCGTAGGCCACGCGGCCCGCGCCGGCCTGCACCTCGATCAGCGGCTCAAGCCAGAACATGCCGCGCGAACCGTTGCGCACGATGCGCACGGATTCGCCGCGCGCCGCGGCCTCGCGCGCAATCGCGCGCGCCACGTCGTCGGCGCCCAGGGCCAGCGCGGTGGAGTCGCGCGGGACGAAGATGGTGGTGACTGCGGCGCTCATGCCTGGGCCTCCTCGTTGGCGGGCTGGACGTCGCGCAGCTGGCGCACCAGCACGTCGAAGCGCCTGGCATCGACGTAGCCGTGCAGCTGCTCGCCCATCATCACGGCCGGGCCGCAGGCGCACTGGCCCAGGCAGTAGACCGGCTCCAGCGTGACCGCGCCGTCGGCGGTGGTTTCATGGAAATCGCAGCCCAGCGCGCGCTTCGCGTGTTCGGCCAGCGCCTCGGCGCCGACCGACTGGCAGGCCTCGGCACGGCAGACCTGCACCACGTGGCGGCCGGCGGGCTGCTGGCGGAAATGGTGGTAGAACGTGATCACGCCATGCACTTCGGCGCGCGACAGGTTCAATGCCTTGGCGATGACCGGCACGGCCGTCTCCGGGATGTAGCCCTGGGTATCCTGGATTTCATGCAGGATGGGCAGCAGGGCTCCGGGCATGTCCTGGCGGGCCGCCACGATCGCGGCGATGGCCGCTGTGCGGGCCGCGTCGGCCGGCGCCGTAGCGAGGGTAGCGGTATCTGGCATGGCGTCTCCTGTGGGGGCCGCATCCTCGGCGGGGCGACCGTTTATATGCTATTTTTTTCCTATTTACCGGGGTATAACGACGACTTTATGGCCGTTGGAGCGACTATAAGTAGTTGTCCGGCAGGGTTCAATAAGCTATTTTTTTCATATGATCCGCATCTCGATCTCCCCTCACCTGCAGATCCGGGACGATGACAGCCCGACTGCGGAGCCGCTGGACGTTTCGCGCCTGGTGGCGCTGCTCGGCCATATCGAGGCCTCCGGCAGCATCAGCCAGTCGGCCGAGGCGGTGTCGCTGTCCTACCGCTATGCGTGGGGCATCCTGCGCGATGCCGAGGCGCTGTTCGGCGGCCCGCTGATCGACAAGACGCGCGGACGCGGCAGTGCCCTGACGCCGCTGGCGCAGCAGCTGGTATGGGCCAGCAAGCGCATTGGCGCGCGCTTGTCGCCGACGCTGGACAGCCTGGCGTCGGAGCTGGAGATCGAACTGAAGAAGCTGATGGACCGGACCGACCCGGCCGTGCGCCTGCACGCCAGCCATGGTTTCGCGGTGGCGGCGCTGCGCGATTTCCTCGACGAGCAGCAGGTGCGGCACGACCTGAAGTACTGCGGCAGCGTGGAAGCCGTGGCCGCCCTGGCGGAAGGCGCCTGCGACATCGCTGGCTTCCATGTGCCGGTCGGCGAGTTCGAGCATGGCATGGTTCGCCACTTCACCACGTGGCTCAAGCCCGACACGCACTGCCTGATCCATCTGGCCGTGCGCAGCCAGGGGCTGTTCGTGCGCATGGGCAACCCGCTCGGCGTGCTGACACTGGAAGACCTGACGCGGCGCGAAGTGCGCTTCGTCAACCGGCAGGTCGGCTCCGGCACGCGGCTGCTGCTGGACCTGATCCTGGCGGCGCGCGGCATCGATCCGGCACGGATCGAGGGCTACAACAACGGCGAGTTCACGCATGCGGCGGTCGCCGCGTATATCGGCAGCGGCATGGCGGACGTGGGCTTTGGCGTGGAAACCGCGGCGCGGCGCTTCGGGCTGGAGTTCGTGCCGGTGCTCAAGGAGCGCTACTTCTTCGCGATCGAAAAGAAGAAGCTGACCAGCCCCGCACTGGCCGATGCCGTCGGCGCGCTCACGAGCGAGAGCTTTCGCGAGCGCGTCAATGCCTTGCCGGGCTATGACGGCAGCCTGACCGGCACGGTGCTGACGCTGGCCGAGGCGTTTCCGGAGTACCGCGCGCAGAAGCGCTGAAGCGGAGGCTCGCGCCGCTTACCGGATCAGCAGCGACAGCCTGTCGGGATGGCCGGCCCAGTCGGCATGACCGGGCAGCGGCCCCTTCGCCTGCAGCAGCGGCGGCCAGTCCGCGCGGCGCGCCAGTTCGGCGTTGAGCGCCAGGAAATGGCGCTGGTCTTCGGGCAGGTCATGCTCGGAATAGATCGCGCCCACCGGACACACCGGCACGCACATCGAGCAGTCGATGCACTGGTCGGGATCAATGGCGAGGAAGTTGGGCCCTTCGTGGAAGCACGACATGGGGCAGACTTCCACGCAGTCGGTGTGGCGGCACTGGATGCAGGCATCCGTCACGACAAAGGTCATCTTGGGGGGCGAACAGCGGACAGCAAACCCGACGATGTTAGCGCGCCACCGTTGCCGGCGGGGCGGCGCGCACTGTCCGAGTCATTCAAATTGCCTGAACCGTGGCCGCCGCCGGCAGGCGCTGCAGCCGCCGGTACAGCGTGCGTTCGCTACACCCAAGATGGGTCGCCAGGGCCTTGCGCGTGCCCGGGAATTCCAGCGCCAGCGCGCGCAGCGCCGCATCGTCGGGCCAGCGCATCCGGCCGTGGCCATGCCACGCGGCATCGCCCGGCAGGTCCGTGCGTGCCGGCGTGAGCGGGCCTTGCGCCAGTTCCGGCGGCAGATCCCTGACACGGATCACCCCGTCATCGGCGAACAGCATGGCCCGCTCCAGCACGTTGCGCAGCTCGCGGATATTGCCCGGCCACGCGTGCGCGCACAGCCGTGCCGCGGCCTCGTCGTCAATGCGCAGGGTCCGGTCCACCGGCAGCGCACGCCGCAGCAGTGCCTGCGCCAGCAGCGGGATGTCCTGCGGCCGCTCGCGCAAGGCCGGCAGATGAATCGGAAAGGCGTTGATGCGATACAGCAGGTCTTGCCGGAACGTGCCCTGCGCCACCATCTGCTGCAGCGGCTTGTGCGTGGCCGCCACCAGGCGGAAGTCGGCGGCATGCGTTTCCAGTCCGCCCACGCGGCGGAACGTGCGCGACTCGATCAGCCGCAGCAGCTTCACCTGCATGGCCAGGGGCACGTCGCCGATCTCGTCGAGGAACAGCGTGCCATGCTGCGCGGTTTCGACAAGGCCGGGCTTGCGCGCTTGCGCACCGGTGAACGCGCCCTTCTCGTAGCCGAACAGTTCGCTCTCGAACAGCGTCTCCGACAGGCCCGAGCAGTCCACCACCACGAACGGGCCGTCCGCGCGGTCGCTGGCGTCGTGCAGGGCGCGCGCGAACATCTCCTTGCCGGTGCCGGACTCCCCCTGCAGCAGCACGGGCAGCGCGGACGGCGCCACGCGATGCAGTTGTTCGAGCACCGCGTTGAACGCCGGCGAGCGCCCGACCAGGCCGTCCTCGCTGACGCGCGCCGACGCGCTCCTGACGGTGTTGAGCCGCTCGACAAAGGCGACGATCGCGCCGTCGGCGCCCACAATGGGCCGAAGCTCGACATCGACATGCTCGGGGCCGCGCGGCGTGTGGTGAACATGCAGGACGCGGTCCGTGCCAAGGGTTTCGCGCGCCTTCTGCATCGGGCAGTGTTCGCCGGCCCGGTCGCACGGCACGTCGTACTGGTGCGAAACCTGGTAGCACTTCCTGCCCACGTACTGGGTCCCGTTGCGCGCGAACTGCCGCTGGTAGGCGGCATTGGCCGCGACGATGTTGTAGTCGGGATCGAGCACGATCATCGGCTGCGCCTCATGTTCGAGGAAGGCGATCAGCGGACGCATTGCATCGGCCTGGGCCGGGGTATTGCCGGTTTCGGAAGGAAGAGTCCTGGGGGGCGCCATCATGATGGGCAGCCCACTGTCATGAACTGCCAATTACTGCCAAATGGCAGAGGAGTATGCCATAGGGGCGCGATCGAGGCGGTGCTCCACGCGCGTCCCGGGCATCTCTTTCCCGTTGATTTTTCTGGAGGAACCCGCCCTTCCCGCGCAACAAGCGGCGCAGCAGGCACGAAAATTGATCTTCCCCTGCCCAGAACATCAACTGGCAGACAATCGTGGCAGCACAACCGACCCCATCCGCCCCCAGCCTTGCCGTCGAAGGCTTCTTCGACCCTCGCACCAGCACCGTCAGCTATCTCGTGCTCGACGAAGCCTCGCGCCAGTGCGCCGTCATCGACAGCGTGCTCGACTATGACGCCAGCGCCGGGCGCACCAGCACCGCGAGCGCCGACCGCCTGATCGCGCGGGTACAGGCGCTCGGCGCCACGGTCGCGTGGATTCTCGAGACTCATGTCCATGCCGACCATCTCTCCGCGGCGCCCTATCTGCAGGCCCGGCTGGGCGGCATGACGGCCATCGGCGCCCACATCACGACCGTGCAGACCGTGTTCGGCAAGATGTTCAACGCCGGCACTGCCTTTGCGCGCGACGGCAGCCAGTTCAACCGCTTGCTGGCCGACGGCGACCGCTTGCGCATCGGCGAGCTCGAGGTCACCGTGCTGTCCACGCCGGGACATACGCCCGCGTGCCTGACCTATCTCGTCAGCGACGGCAGCCGGCAGGCCGCCTTTGTCGGCGACACACTATTCATGCCCGACTACGGCACCGCCCGTTGCGATTTTCCCGGCGGCGACGCGCGCACGCTGTACCGCTCGATTCAGCGCATCCTGTCGCTGCCGCCGCAGACCGAACTCTTTCTGTGCCATGACTACCAGCCCGGCGGCCGCGAGCTGCGTTTCCGCTCCACCGTGGCCGACCAGCGCCGCGGCAACCTGCATGTCCACGACGGCGTGACCGAGGACGATTTCGTCGCCATGCGCACGCAGCGCGATGCCACGCTGGGCATGCCCGCGCTGATGCTGCCCTCGGTCCAGGTCAATATGCGCGCCGGCCACTTGCCCGAGCCCGAGGACAACGGCGTGCGCTACCTGAAGATTCCCCTCGACGCGGTCTGAAGCCGCCGCGGCCCGGCCGCATCTCCTCCGCCGCCTGACCGCGGCGGGCAGCACTCACCCCAAGGAACGCCCCCAATCATGGATCCTCGCCCCCAAGATCCCCGCCCGGCCACGCCCGGCGGGCAACCCGGCCATGCCCCTGCCGGCAAGGTCATCGACAGCACCCACCGCGTGGTCATCGTCGGCGCCGGTGCCGCCGGCATTGCCGTGGCCGCCAGCCTGCTCGCGCGCGAGCCCGGGCTGGACATTGCGCTGATCGACCCAGCGCAGCACCACTACTACCAGCCCGGCTGGACCATGGTGGGCGGCGGCGTGTTCAAGGCCGGCGCCACCGTGCGCGCGATGTCGGACTGCATTCCGCCGCAGGCACGCTGGATCCGCGCCGCCGTGGCGGCGTTCGATCCCGAGCGCAACGAGGTCCGGCTCGACGACGCGCGCATCGTGCGCTACGAGCAGCTCGTCGTATGCCCGGGCCTGCAGCTTGACTGGGACGGCATCGAGGGCCTGGCGCAGGCGCTGGGCCGCAATGGCGTAACGTCCAACTACCGCTTCGACCTGGCGCCCTACACATGGCAGCTCGTCAGCGAACTGCACGGCGGCAAGGCGCTCTTCACCCAGCCGCCGATGCCGATCAAGTGTGCCGGCGCGCCGCAGAAGGCGATGTACCTGGCCTGCGACGCCTGGCGGCGCCAGGGCACTCTGGATGCCACGCGCGTCAGCTTTCTCAACGCAGGTGCAGCGCTGTTCGGCGTGGCCGACTATGTACCGGCGCTGATGTCCTATGTGCAGGCTTACGGCATCGACCTGCGCCTGCAGCACCGCCTGACGGCGATCGACGGCGTGCGCCGGCGTGCGCGCTTCGTGCGCACCATGGCGGACGGCACCACGCAGAGCGTGGAAGAAGATTTCGACATGATCCACGTCGTGCCGCCGCAGAGCGCGCCCGGCTTCATCAAGGCCAGTCCGCTCGCAAACGCCGCCGGCTGGATCAACGTGGATCCGGCCACGCTGCGTCATGCGGCCTTTGCGAACATCTGGGCGCTGGGCGACGCGACCAATACCAGCAACGCCAAGACCGCGGCAGCCGCGCGCAAGCAGGCTCCGATCGTCGCGCACAATGTGCTGGCCAGCCTGGGCCGCGCGCACGGCCTGGCGCACTACGATGGTTATGGCTCATGCCCGCTCACGGTCGAGCGCGGCAAGATCGTGCTGGCCGAGTTCGTCTATGGTGGCAAGGTCAGGCCGACATTTCCCAAATGGTTCATCGACGGCACGCGCCCTTCGCGCGCTGCCTGGATGCTCAAGGCCAACGTCCTGCCCGCGCTGTATTGGGAGGGCATGCTCAAGGGCCGCGAGTGGCTGGTGCGGCCGGAAGTGACCGGGTAGCCGCGATGGAAGCCTCGCTCCTGACCGCCGCGCTCGGCGCAGTCATCGGTGCCATCCTGGCCGCCACGGGTGCCGGCGGCGGCATCCTGGCAGTGCCGATGCTGGTGTTCGGCCTGCACCTTGACGTCGCCCAGGCCGCCCCGATGGGATTGATCGCAGTAGGGATGTCGGCCGCGGTGGGCGCCGGACTCGGACTGCGCGACGGCATCGTGCGCTATCGCGCGGCGGCGCTGATCGGCGTGCTCGGCATGGCCGTGGCCCCGCTCGGCGTGGCGCTGGCAGGGCGGCTGCCAAATCCGCCGCTGATGACGGCGTTCGCACTGGTGCTGGCGCTGAATGCGTGGCGCACCTTGCGCAGGGCCGGCACGGCCGCGCCCGGCGCAGTGCGTCCACCGTGCGTACTGCACCCGCAGCAAGGCCGGCTGCGCTGGACGCGTCCGTGCGCACGGGCGCTTGCCGCCATCGGCGCGTTGTCCGGCTTGCTCAGCGGGCTGCTCGGCGTGGGCGGCGGCTTTGTTATCGTGCCGGCCTTGCGACGCTATACCGACCTGACCGCGCGCAGCATTCTGGCGACATCGCTGGCAGTCATTGCGCTGGTTTCGGCGGGGGCCATCACCGCAGCTGCCGCCCGTGGCCGTGTGGACTGGGGCATGGCCCTGCCCTTTGCGCTGGGTGCGGTGGCAGCGATGCTGGCGGGCAGGCGCTTCGTGGCGGCGGCACACCCGGCACGGCTGCAACGCCTGTTCGCGCTGGTGAGCATGGCGGCAGCCGGCCTGATGCTGTGGCGCGCCTTCACGGGTGCAGCCTGAAAGGCCGGTTCGCCTGGTCTTAAGTTTCGCTTAAGTCTCGCGCCATAGACTGCCTGCGTACTCAAGCACCGGACAGTCCGGACAGGAGAAATCTGATGGCCCCCCAGGAATTGCAGGCACTCGAAGCCTTTCTGACCCAGCTCACGCAGGCCCGTGCCGGCGCCAAGGACCCGCAGGCGCAACAGCTCATTGCCGAGGCCGTGGCCCGGCAGCCTGACGCGGCCTACCTGCTGGTCCAGCGCGCCATGCTGCTCGACCACGCGCTCGCCTCGGCGCAGGCGCAGGTCGCATCGCTGCAGGGGCAGCTCGCCGCCGCACAGGCCAACGCGGGGAATGGCGCCGGCACCGGCAGCTTCATCAACGCGCAGAACGCATGGGGCCACGCCCCAGCGCAGATGCCGCCCGCACCGGCCGCCGCAGTGCCGCAACCGATGCCGCAATCGATGCCGCAACCCATGCCGCAGGGGGTGCCAGTCCAGGCGCCACGCCCGGGCTTCCTCAGCGGCGGGCTTGGCAGCACGCTGGGCAGCATTGCGACCACCGCCGCCGGCGTGGCCGGCGGCGCGTTCCTGTTCCAGGGTATCGAGAACCTGTTCCACCACAACAGCGGCAGCGGCTTTCTCGGCCAGTCGGGCACGGGCCAGGCAGCGAGCGACACTACCATCGTCAACAACTACTTCGGCAACGACGACCCGGCCTTGTCCGGCAACCGCAATGCAGCCTCGGCAAACGGCTTCCTGGACGATGGCGGGCTGTCCGGCGGACTCGACGACGGTGGCTTCTTCGACGACGATTCGTCGCTCGTGTGAAGCGTACGCGGCAGTTGCGCCTTGGTAGGAAACTTCCCCTGCGCCGCCACCAGATGCTATGTTGGCAGGTACGGATTCGAGGCAGCGCTGTCGCCGCGACAAAGCGCCCTGCCCGCCTCCCATGAGCGCGGCTAGCCGGCAGTGCCGGCCAGCCGTCATGCACTAACGCGCCAGCCGTCCTGCAGGGAGGAAACTGCATGCGCGTACGCTCCCGCCCTCCCAATGAAGGATTCCGCTGGCTGTGGCAGCTGTCATCGTCCGGCTGGGGATACTGCGGCCTGGCCTACGCCAGCGCCGGACGGCTGCCGCCGCACTGGTGGCCGGTAAGGTCTGGCATGCCGCTACGCGACCGGTACTCGTCGCGCCGCACCTCGCTGGTCCTGTTCACGCTCGCGTACCGCAAGGGCGGCGCGCCGGGCGGTGCAGCGCCACCCAATGAAATCGTGTCGTGGCGCAACCAGGCATGGATGAAAGAGTAAGAAGCCCCGCGCCCCTGCGCTAGCGCCCGGGACCTCGCACCCGGCACTGGCCGCCAACGCAAATGCGTCGCTCGTGGCCGCGCAACGTGACGTACACTTGGCATTCGCCCCCAGCCGCCACGCGATCATGCTCGATCTCCTGCGCAAGACCACCGATGTGCTGTTCGACACGAACCTTCGCTTCCGTCAGGCCAGGCAGTTCCACGCGATACGCGTCGCATTCGCGCTGCTGGCATCGATCGCACTGACCACTGGCATCGACATCCCGCACGGCGAGTGGGCCACCATCACGGTGCTGGTGGTGATCGGCGGGCTGCAGCACCACGGCAATATCCGGCGCCGCGCGGCCGAGCGCGGGCTGGGCACGCTGATCGGCGCGCTGGCGGGCCTGGCGCTGATCGTGCAGCAATCGTATGTCGGCATGCCGCTGCTGACGTACTTGCTGATGGCCATCATTTGCGGCTACTGTGCGTACCACGCCATTGGCAAGGGCGGCTATATCGCCCTGCTCGCAGCGATCACCGTGGTGATCACCGCCGGCCATGGCAACCAGAACGTCTATGACGCGCTGTGGCGCACCGTCGATGTCCTTATCGGCACGGCGATCGCGCTCGTGTTCTCGTTCGCGTTGCCCGCCCATGCCTCCTATGCCTGGCGCATCCTGCTGGCCGCGCTGCTGCGGGCCAGCGCAGCGGTCCACCGCAAGATGCAGAGCGGCTTTGCCGATGCCGCGGAACAGCGCAAGGCCATGCTCGACCTCGGCACGACACTGATTCCCCTGCGCGGGCTGATTCCCTCCGTGGCCAAGGAGACCGGCGTGCCGGCAGCAGAGTTCGAAGAGACCCAGCACGCCGCGCGCGTCTGCATCAGCGCGCTGGAACTCATGGCCGCGATCGAACACGAAACGGGCATGCGCGAGGGCGAAGACCCGGGCATCGAGCCCGCGCTGCTGTCGATGGCCGAGGCGCTCGAAACCGGGCAGGCGCCATCGCCCGCCGCGCCCATGGCCACCGCAGGGGCCGACATGCAGTCCGGCCCGCTCCCGTTCATGGCGCGCCAGCTCGCCGCCGACCTGGCCCGCATGCGCGCGCGGCTTGACCGGATGAGCGCGCAGCACGGCTTTCCGTACGGGGCGCAATAGCGCGCACCGCGGTGGGAGGCCTCGGGTGGATCTTTACGGCTCGCTGGGCCGCCGCAGGCCGCGGGCACCTGCATTCTCGTACGCGTTTCGCCTACGCCGTTGTCAGACACGCGCCGATTGCCTCGGCCCGCCTGCCGATGAATAACTCAAGGGGAACGGGCAAACCGGAGGTACCGGAAATGAAGTCCATGGATGTGCATGTCGTGCCGGCACTGCAAGGCTGGGCCGTCGAGGAAGCCAGCAACCCCGCCAGCAGGAAGCTGTTTGCAACCCAGGAAGATGCGATCGAGGTTGCCACCGAGATGGCAAGGCAGAGCAAGAGTGAGCTGTTCATCCACGGCCGGGACGGCCAGATTCGCAGCCGCAGCTCGTTCGGCCATGATCCGCGCCAGATCCGGGGCTGACTGCCCGCCGGCTCGCGCAGCCCAGGCAGTTCTGGCGTGAAGCTTGCTGCGAAGGGGACGTATAGCCCAGCGGAACATGCCATGGATCCGATCGAGGAAACCGCCCGCTTCCTGCAGCGGCGCGGATTGCGCCTTGCCACGGCCGAGTCATGCACGGCCGGGCTGATTGCTTCGCATATCGCCGATGTGCCTGGCTGCGGCAGCACGCTGAAGTGCGCCGTCGTGGCCTACTCGCCCGATGCCAAGACGCAGATCCTGGGCGTGAGCGCCACGCTCATCCGCCGGCACGGGCTGACCAGCGAAGCTGTGTCGCTGGCCATGGCGCGTGGCGTGATGAGGCTCAGCGGGGCCAACGTCGCCATCGCCAATACCGGCGTAGCCGATGATGGCGCGCCGGACGGCACTCCCCCGGGCACGCAATGCTTTGCGTGGCTGATCCGCCTGGAAGCGCGGGCCGGCCTGCCCCATGCGTTCACCGAAACCCGGCGCTTTCGCGGCAACCGCACCGAGATCCGCCAGGCGGCGTCCGCATGGGCGCTGCAACGCATTCCGCACTACTACGCGCTGGCGGCTTCGGCGACAAAGTTACCGGTTAGCCAAACCGCCCTTACCGATATCCGGGAGCCAGCAATGCCCGTCAAGGCCGTGGCCTCAGGCAACCATACATCCGGGGAAGAAGCCCCGCCAACACCGGAGACGATCGAAGTCAGGGTCACCGGGGAAGGCAACGGCTTGGTCGACGATGAGACCTCGGGCAACGCTGCCAAACCAGACCCGCGCAGGCCGATCGACAACCGCAAGACGGCCAACGAGATCAATGGCGGCGAAGGCGACGGGGACGCGACCAGCCAGTAAAGCACCGTGAACTCCGGACACGGCCCAGCGGCGCACCCGGTTCGTGACCGCCTGCATGGCATATCCACTGCGTGGCAGGCGGGGTTGCAGGAGCTTCAATGACCCGAAATATCGTGGTGATCGGCGGTTCGCGCGGCGCCTTCGCTGTGCTGCGGGACCTCGTGGCCGCTCTGCCGGCGGATCTCGATGCCGCCGTCTTCATCGTCCTGCATGTAGGCAAGCACCAGTCTCAGCTGCCAAGCCTGCTGGCGCGGTGGGGAAAGCTGCCCGCGTCATATCCGCGCCATGGGGAAACCTGGCATGCCGGCCACATCTACGTGGCCCCCCCCGACTACCACATGCTTGTCACGGCGAAAGAGATCGAACTCTCGCACGGCGCCCAGGAGAACCACAGCCGGCCTGCGATCGATCCGCTGTTCCGCTCCGCGGCGGTTGCGTTCGGACCGCGTGTGATCGGCGTGATCCTCAGCGGCGATCTCGATGACGGCGCTGCGGGCCTGGCATTCGTGCGCGCCTTTGGCGGACGCACGCTGATCCAGCACCCGTGCAATGCGGAGGCGTCATCCATGCCGCGCGCGGCAATGGAGGCCGCCGGTGCCGATGCCGTAGCAGAACCCCGCGAAATCGGGGAAGCCATTGCGGGCCTGCTTCATGCCGGCGGAGGTCAACACCAGTGGGAGAAAGACATGGACGCACTGCGAACCGAGGCCGCCACCGCAGGCAGTCCAGAGGGCGGCGTTGAAGACCTGGACCGCATTGCCATGCGCGCGGCCATCACCTGTCCCGAATGCGGCGGGGCGATGTGGCAGCTCCGCGATACGCACCCGCTGCGCTTTCGCTGCCATACCGGACACGCATTCAGCGGCATGACCCTGGCCGCGGCCGAGGACAAGGCCGCCGAGCACGCCCTGTTTGCCGCGATGCGCACGCAAAAGGAAAGCCTCGCGCTGGCGCGCATCCGCGCATCGCAGGCGAAGGCCGATGGGGACCATGATGCCTACCAGTTCGAACAGTCGCGCATCCGGCAAACCGAGCGGCTTTTGAAGATACTGCATGACGCGATATGCGGCTGATCGCTGGCCGCATTCGCTGGCCGCATTACCACGCTGCATTACCACGCGCCGCGCGGGTACAGAACGATCAGCAGGTACACGAACCCCAGCACGCACAGCAAGACGAGCAGCTGCATGTAGAAGCGGCTGCGGCCATGCGGCTCGTCTTTGCGCAGAGCACGGCGCGATTTCTGGATATGCGGCTTCATGGCGAATCAGGCGGTGCGGCCGGCGACGACATGCATGGCGCCGTCAATCGCTTGCGGCCTGTGGCGGCGTCGATGTCAGCAGTTCGCTGTGTATGGCGTACTCCGGAAGACATTGGCCGGCAATCGCTTCGATGCGAATCCGGGTGGCGGCATCGCGTACCGTGCCGCGCAGCGTGCAAACCCCCGTTTCGATTTCGGCCTTGACAATGCCCGGGTCGACGACCTGGGCGATCTCCACCTCGAACCGCTCGAGCAGTCTGGCCTCGCTCGCCTGCGCCCCGGTACGCACGCCGTCACCGTCATAGCATCCAGGTATGGGCTCGACATAGGCAGGGCTAGCCAGAGCGTCCGTGGCCGGCCACCCCGGTGCCACGCCATACATGCCGTAGCGTTCGACCCCGACCGGCTCGTTGGCGCCTGATGGGACATACGGCTGGATCAGGTAGTTGTCGTGACTGGCCGGCGTCACCTCTGCGGCAGCGAACCGGCCGCGATCATTGCTCACCGCGCTGTGGCCGCCGTAGTGGTAGTCGGTCAGCCTGGACTTGAATTCGGGCATGATGTGGACTCCGCGAAAGTCGATGGGGTTCCCTGACATCCGTGTGAGCAACGTTCATTCCTGCCTGCCCCCGCCCGGCACCCGTTCGTATCGTCAGTAACTCTTTCCCCGCGACGGAAAGAAACGGCAACCGGATCTGCCCTGCGCGTGTTGCGAAGTCGAAACGATGCGCCCATGAAAAAAGGGCCCGGCGGGCCCTTTTTCACATCGGCGCTGAAACGGATCAGCCGGCGAAGTTCTTGCTGGCGAAGTCCCAGTTCACGACGTTCCAGAATGCCTCGACGTACTTCGGACGGGCATTGCGGTAGTCGATGTAGTAGGCGTGTTCCCACACGTCGCAGGTCAGCAGCGGCTTGGCGTCGGTGGTCAGCGGCGTGGCGGCGTTCGAGGTCGACACCAGGTCCAGCGAGCCGTCGGCCTTCTTGACCAGCCAGGCCCAGCCCGAACCGAAGGTGCCGACGGCGGTCTTGGTGAATTCTTCCTTGAACTTGTCGAACGAGCCCCACTTGGCGTTGATGGCGTCAGCCAGGGCGCCGGTCGGCTGGCCGCCGCCGTTGGGCTTCATCGAGTCCCAGTAGAAGGTGTGGTTCCACACCTGGGCGGCGTTGTTGAAGATGCCGCCGGACGACTTCTTGGTGATCTCTTCCAGGGTCGCGTTCTCGAACTCGGTGCCCTTGATGAGGTTGTTCAGGTTGGTGACGTAGGTCTGGTGATGCTTGTCATGGTGGAACTCCAGCGTCTCCTTGGAGATGTGCGGAGCCAGGGCATCATGCGCGTACGGCAGCGGGGGGAGCTTGTGTTCCATTGTTCTGTCTCTGTGGGTTGGGGTTGTGGTCGGGGAATTGCCGATTGTAGGAGACTTGCAAGACCCACGCAAACCGCGGCGCAAAGCCCCCTGGGGTCATGTTAGTTTGTCCGCGCCGGCGCGGGCAGCCTGCTCAGAATCCGCCCAGCTTGGCCTGCACGGCGGCAATGGCAAGGTCGGCCACGCCTTCGGCAAGGTGGGCCTCCACGACACTGCCCGCACGCAGTTCGGCCGGCGAACGCAGGGCGCGGCCACGCTGGTCGAGCAGCACGGCATAGCCGCGCTCCAGCGTACGTTGCGGCGCCAGCAGTTCAAGCGCGCCCGCGACGCGTGCCAGGCGCTGCGCCTGCCGCTCCTGCTGGCGGGCCGCCGCGGCCTGCATGCGCTGCGACAACCGCGCGACGTCCGCGCTCGCCGCGGCCGTGTCGGGCCGGCAGGCGGTCCAGCGCATCGCCAGCACTTGCTGGCGGTGGCGCTGTGCCACCACGGTCTCCCGCAATGCCGAACGCAAGTGTCGCGCCAGATTGTCGACGCGCGCGCGCCGCTCCTGCAGTTGCGCCTGCGGACTGCGCAGCCGGCGCGCGAGCCAGTCCAGGTGCTGCGCGCGCCGGTCCAGCTCGCGGCGCATCGACTGCGCCAGTGCGTCCCCGGCCCGGCGCGTCAGCGCCAGCAGGTGCCCGCGGTCCGGGCTGACCAGTTCCGCCGCTCCAGTAGGCGTGGGCGCGCGCACGTCGGCCACGAAATCGGCGATGGTGAAGTCGGTTTCATGGCCCACGCCCGAGATCACCGGCACCGCGCTGCGCGCGATGGCGTGCGCCACCACCTCTTCGTTGAACGACCACAGGTCTTCGATACTGCCGCCGCCGCGGCACAGGATGATCACGTCGCACTCGCGCCGGGCAGAGGCCTGATCGAGCATGTCGGCAATCTTCTGCGCGGCGCCGGCGCCCTGCACCGGCGCCGGATAGACCATCACCGGCACGTGCGGCGCGCGCCGGCGCAGCGTGGTCAGCACATCGCGCAGCGCGGCCGCCTGCAGCGATGTGACGATGCCGATCGCGCGCGGGTGCGCGGGCACGGGCCGCTTGCGCTCGAGCGCGAACAGTCCTGCCTGTGCCAGTTTTTCCTTCAGGCGCAGGAACGCTTCGTAAAGATTGCCGAGGCCGGCACGGCGCATGGCCTCGACGCCAAGCTGCAGGTCGCCGCGCGCTTCGTAAAGCGTAACCACGGCACGCACTTCCACCGCCTCGCCTTCGCGCGGCGTGAAGTCGACATGCTGATTGCGCCCGCGGAACATCACGCAGCGAATCTGCGCACGCGCGTCCTTGAGCGAGAAATACCAGTGGCCGCTGGCCGCCCGGGTCAGGTTGGAAATCTCGCCCCGTACCCAGGTCAAAGGAAAACCACGCTCAAGCATGGTCGCGATCGCATGGTTCAGTTCGCCGACCGGGATCGCTTCGCGCGGGTTTCGGGCGGGCATGGAAGGCAAGTCACGCGAAAAGTTCTGCGGCTCGGGCATGGGGCGTCGCCGTGCATGCGGCGTGGGTTGGACATGTCCACAGCATAACGGCTATGTCAAGAGGGGAGATATGTTGTCGCCAACCCCTGCCGGAATCCGCATGAGTAGGTACAAGCCTTTGATTCTTATGAATTTTCGGAGCGCAACAAAAATTAGGCAATGTAACCAATTTCCTTACGCGTCAATCACTTACAGGCGGCACCCCGGGCTTGTTCACAAAGTTATCCACAGGAACTCTGGATAAAAGAGATTCATTCGGCACAAGCGCTGAGAATGTACAGCGTTAGTCGCCTGCGCCGGTGCGATGTCATCAAGCCGGTCCGGGAGATGAATCCCAAGGGCCACAAGCCTGTTTCATGCCCTTTGCACGGTACCCTTGCCTATTTTGCGGGCAATGGCCGGCACCCCCTGATAAATCAAGGAGTTAGGATCGATCTCCAAGGGTTGTCCACAGGCCGTCCACAATGCTCTCCCTGTGGTGTGTGGAAAAAGACCGACATTGGCCAGGACTTTGGCGGCAGATGCCGCGAGCTGCTGCGCGCCACATTGCCCATTTTTTAGGCAGGGATGCATCCTCCCATTGAAATCAATGACTTAGCTTCCTTCTCAGAACAATTTCCACAGGCCGTCCACAATCCTGTCCCGTAGTCATGTGGAAAGCAGCGGGTAAACCCCTCCCGATGCCTGCGAAAGCCTATCCACAGCCAAATAAGGGCGGTGAGACCCGATCTGCACAAAAAACAGGCAGCGCCATCTTTACCCTTTCGGATCAATAACTTAGCCTGCTTGTCCGGCTGGTTTCCACAATCCATCCACAATACTGTCCCGCCTCGCTGTGGAAAGCGTGCGTCACCGCACCGATGCGCGGCCGAGACACCCGTTGCCAGCGTCTTGCCGCGCGCCATGGCGCGGGTTAGAGTGCTGCCTGATTTTCGGAGCAGTGCCGCTGCGTGCAGAGACCCGGTGTGCGCGCATCCAAGGCCTGCCATATAAAGCCGGTCGTTTTTTTGTCGTGTTTGGTTGTCGATTCGGGGGTCCAATTGTTTTCGATCATTCAAGCGGCCGGCTGGCCGATCTGGCCGCTGCTGCTCGCTTCGGTTCTTGCGCTGGCACTGATCGTGGAGCGCTTCCTTACCCTCAAGCGCAGCAAGGTGCTTCCGACCCGCCTCTACGAAGAAGCGCTCTCGGCCGCGCAGCAGCGCCGCGCCACGCCGGAAGTGGTCAATACGCTGGAACAGAGTTCGCCGCTGGGCCGCGTCCTTGCGGCCGGACTGCGCCACGTGGTGCTGCAGCCGCAGACTTCGCGCGACGCCGCCAAGGAAGTCGTGGAGGAAGCTGGTCGCGTGGTTGCCCATGACCTGGAGCGCTACCTGAACGCGCTGGGCACCATCGCTTCGGTCGCCCCGCTGATGGGCCTGCTCGGCACCGTCATCGGCATGATCGAGATCTTTGGCAGCCAGGGCGGCACGGGCGCCAATCCCGAGCAGCTCGCTCACGGTATCTCGGTAGCGCTGTACAACACCGCCTTCGGCCTGATCGTGGCGATCCCGGCACTGATTTTCTGGCGCTATTTCCGCCGCCGCGTGGACGACTACGTGGCCGAGCTGGAATTCCGCGCCACGGCGTTCCTGGACGCCATCCTGCCGCAGCGGCGCGGCTAAGCACCGGAACAGGCAGGAAACGCCATGCAATTCCGTTCCCGCCAGCGGCGCGAAGAGCCGGAAATCAACCTGATTCCGCTCATCGACGTACTGCTCGTGATCCTGATCTTCCTGATGATCACGACCACCTACTCGCGCTACACCGAGCTGCAGATCCAGCTCCCGACCGCCGATGCCGAGCACGCGCAACAGCGCCCGCAGGAGATCGTCGTATCGGTGTCTTCGCGCGGCATCTATTCCGTCAACAAGCATGTGATGGAGCAGAAGGACGTGACCAGCCTGGCGGACCAGTTGCGCGCCGCGGCCGGTCCCGCGTCTGGCGGCCAGCCGCCGGTGGTCATCGTCAACGCCGATGCCCAGGCCACGCACCAGGCCGTCGTCAACGTGATGGAAGCCGCGCGCCTGGCCGGACTGTCGCGCCTGACCTTCTCGACGCAAAGCGCGCAGCCGCGCTGACCTCCGCAGGGCTCGGACACCGGCATGGCGCCGGGCCCGGGGTTGCCGCATGCGCAGGGCAATGCCCATAATGTGCGCGTCCGGCCGGCCGCCGCGCCAGCCAACCAACCCTTCGCCCCGCCCTCCCATGTCCGTTCCGCGCCATGCCCTTGCCGATTTCGTGACCGCCCAGTGGCAGCGCCGGGGCTGGTTCGCGTGGGTGATGCTGCCGTTTTCGCTGCTGTTCGGCCTGATCGCACGCGTGCGCCGCCACGGCTACCTGCGCGGCTGGTTCAAGTCCACGCGGCTGCCGATGCCCGTGATCGTGGTCGGCAACGTGACCGTGGGCGGCACCGGCAAGACGCCGGCCGTGATCGCGCTGGCGCAGGCGCTGACCGAGGCCGGCCTGCGTCCGGGCGTGGTGTCGCGCGGCTATGGGGTCGCGCTCAAGCATCCGCGCCGGGTCAAGCCGACCTCGAAGGCGTCGGACGTCGGCGACGAACCGCTGCTGATCGCGCGCGCCGCCGACGTGCCGGTCTGGGTCTTTCCCGACCGCGCGCTGTGCGCGCAGGCCATGCTGGTATCGCACCCCGGCGTCAATGTGCTGCTGCTAGACGACGGCCTGCAGCACTACCGGCTGCAGCGCGACTTCGAAATCGTGATGTTCGACTCCCGCATGGGCGGCAACGGCCTGATGCTGCCCGCCGGCCCCCTGCGCGAGCCGCTGTCGCGCCCGCGCGACGCAACGCTGATCAATGATCCGAACTTCCGCGCCACGCCGGACCGGCCCGATGTCTACGGCATGCGCCTGGAGCTGGACGAGGCCTGGCGGCTCAACGATCCGGCCATGGCGCGGCCGGTCGGCGCCTTTGCCGGACGCCGTGTCCTGGCCGCGGCCGGCATCGGCAACCCGGAGCGCTTCTTCGCGAGCCTGCGCGGTGCCGGCCTGAGCCCGAAGACGCTGCCGCTGCCCGACCACTACGATTTCGCCGACGACCCGTTCGCCGGCAACCCCGACGCGCTCGACGCCGACGTCATCCTGATCACCGAGAAGGATGCCGTAAAATGCGAGCGATTCGACGACCCGCGCATCTGGGTCGTGCCCACCACGCCCGTGATCGACGCGGGCCTGATCGACAAGATTCGCCGCGCCGTGCAGGCGCGCGTCGCGGCGCCGACGACTGCCGCGGCGCCCGCATCGGGCGGCGCCCCCGGCCTCAACAAGGAACACCAAGATGGACAACCGGCTGCTTGAAATCCTGGTCTGCCCCCTGTGCAAGGGCAAGCTGGAATACGACCGCGCCGCGCAGGAACTGATCTGCCACGCCGACAAGCTCGCCTACCCGATCCGCGACGGCATCCCCGTCATGCTGGCCGATGAGGCCCGCCAGTCGGTGCCGGGCCGCGTGATCGACCCGGCCAAGCCAAGCGCGGACTGAGGCGCGCATCATGAGCATCCCGGACTTCACCGTTGTCATTCCCGCTCGGCTGGCATCCACGCGCCTGCCGGACAAGCCGCTGGCCGATATCGGCGGACGGCCGATGATCGTGCGCGTGGCCGAACGCGCGCACGCGTCGTCGGCGCGGCGTACCGTGGTCGCCACCGATGCGCCGGCGGTGGCGCAAGCCTGCGCCGCGCACGGGATCGACGCCGTGCTGACGCGCGCCGACCACCCTTCGGGCACGGACCGCCTGGCCGAAGTCGCGGCAAAGCTCGCGCTGCCCGACGACGCCATTGTCGTCAACGTGCAGGGTGACGAGCCGCTGATCGACCCGCAACTGATCGATGAGGTCGCGCTTCACCTCGCGCATCATCCCGACTGCGCGATCGCGACCGCCGCGCATCCGCTGCACGACGTCGCCGAGGTCTTCAACCCGAACGTGGTCAAGGTGGTGTGCGATGCTGCCGGCCGTGCGCTGTACTTCTCGCGCGCGCCGATTCCGTGGTCGCGCGACGACTGGGCCGGCGTGCCCGCGGTGCCCGCCTCGCTTGCCCAGGTGCCGCTGCCGCCCATGCCGGTGCTGCGCCATATCGGCCTGTATGCGTACCGCGCCGGCTTCCTGCGCCGCTTCCCGACGCTGGCGGCGGCACCGCTGGAGCAGACCGAGGCCCTGGAGCAGCTGCGCGCGATGTGGCATGGCGAGCGTATCGCGGTGCTGGAAACGGCGGCCGCGCCGGCACCCGGCGTCGATACCCTGGCCGATCTGGAACGCGTGCGCGCACTGTGGGCGCAAGGCATGGCGCAAGAAGGCCCCTGAGCACTTTGTTGCGTGACATGGCCTTTGCGTTGGGGTTCATACTGTTGCAACCATGGAATCGGCTCGATTTCGGGCCGGATTCCTGCCGCCTCATGGCATAATGCTTGACGATACAGAGCCGTCGGAATGGTGCACCAGAATGCACCGGCCGGCCAAGGCTCGGTGGGGAGATAAAGATAGAGCCCGTCCGGTGACCCGCGCCGCGTTCCCCCGCAGCGCCGCACCGGCCGACCACGTGACCTGATCCAAGCGCGCGCAGTAAGTCCTGCGTCAAGTTACGGCGTTACCCTCGTTCTCATCTCCCGCCACACCAGATTCAAAACTCTGAGGACCCGTAAATGCGTTTGATCCTGTTGGGTGCGCCTGGCGCCGGCAAAGGCACGCAAGCCAAGTTCATCTGCGAGAAGTTCGGCATTCCGCAAATCTCCACGGGCGACATGCTGCGCGCCGCGGTGAAGGCCGGCACGCCGCTGGGCGTCGAAGCCAAGAAGGTCATGGATGCGGGCGGACTGGTGTCGGATGACATCATCATCGGCCTGGTCAAGGACCGCCTGAAGGAAGCCGACTGCAAGAACGGCTACCTGTTCGACGGCTTCCCGCGCACCATTCCGCAGGCCGAGGCGATGAAGGAAGCCGGCGTCGCGATCGACTACGTGCTGGAAATCGACGTGCCGTTCGACGCCATCATCGAGCGCATGAGCGGCCGCCGCGTGCACGTGGCATCGGGCCGCACCTACCACGTCAAGTACAACCCGCCCAAGGTCGAGGGCATCGACGACGAGACCGGCGAGGCGCTGATCCAGCGCGACGACGACAAGGAAGAGACCGTGCGCAAGCGCCTGGACGTCTACTCGCAGCAAACCCGGCCGCTGGTGGACTACTACTCGGACTGGGCCGCCAAGGGCGACCCCGCTGCCAAGGTGGCCCCGCCCAAGTACCGCAAGATCGCGGGCGTGGGCGACGTCGACAGCATCACCGCACGCGTGTTCGAAGCCCTCAAGTAAGCTTCGGCATAAAGACCGCAAAAAAAGCGACCTTCGGGTCGCTTTTTTTGTTTCTTCGCGATGCATGGCTTTCCCTCTTGCCAGCCACTCATGGCTCCGTACAATAGCGCGAGAATTGACGTTTACGTAAACGGCAGTCGCCAACGCGACTGGCCATAGAGGAGACTGCAGATGGACATCCAGGGCAATGTATTCATCGTCACGGGCGGCGCATCGGGCCTGGGCGCCGGCACCGCACGCATGATTGCCGAGGCGGGCGGCAAGGTTGTCATCGCCGACCTGAACGAGGCCGCGGGCACCGCGCTCGCGCAGGAGCTGGGCGGCGCCTTCGTCAAGTGCGACGTGGCCTCCGAAGCCGACGGCCAGGCCGTCGTGGCCGCCGCGCTGGCACTGGGCCGCCTGGCCGGGCTGGTCAACTGCGCCGGCATCGCCGTCGCCAGCAAGACCGTGGGCAAGAACGGCCCGCATCCGCTCGACGCCTTCGACAAGACCATCCGCGTCAACCTGGTCGGCACCTTCAATATGATCCGCCTGGCCGCGGCGGCCATGGTGCAGAACACGCCCGACGCCGAAGGCGAACGTGGCGTGATCATCAACACCGCCTCGGTCGCGGCCTTCGACGGCCAGATCGGGCAAGCCGCCTACGCGGCCTCCAAGGGCGGCGTGGTCGGCATGACTCTGGCCATCGCGCGCGACCTGTCGCGCGACGGCGTGCGCTGCGTGACGATCGCCCCCGGCCTGTTCGAGACGCCGATGCTGCTGGGCATGCCGCCGGAGGTCCAGGACGCGCTCGGCAAGATGGTGCCCTTCCCGCCGCGCCTCGGCCGCCCGGCCGAATACGCCAAGCTGGCCCAGGCCATCATCGGCAACACCATGCTCAACGGCGAAGTGATCCGGCTCGACGGCGCGATCCGCATGCAGCCCAAGTAAGCGGCTGCTCTCCCCTGCTGCGGCCCTCAGGCCGGCAGCAGCATCACCAGCATCAACCCCGGCGCCGCCGCCGGCCACAGCGTGAGCTGCTCGAACTGCAGCGCGCCGAGCGCCGGATGGTGGAAGCCGCGGCGCCCGCCCTCGCGGTCTTCCACATCCTGCGACAGCCAGGCCGCGCGAAAGGCCGGGCTGTCGGCCATCAATCCCTCGATCAGCGCGCGCATCGGCGCATCTTCCGCATGGCGGATGCTGTGCGCGCGGAATTCCGCCACGAGGCGTCCGGCCCGGTGCGTCCAGTCGTCGACCAGCACCTGCAGCGGCGCGGACAGGAACATCGCGCGCAGCAGATTGCGCTCCTGGTTGCCGCCATCGAGCCAGCCGACAAACAACCGTGCCGCGGCCTCGTTCCACGCCAGCGCGTTCCACTGGCGGTCCAGCAGGTAGGCCGGGCCGTTGATGGCATGCACGCTGGCCATGACAGCCGGCGGGACCGCTTCGCTGCCGGCCTGCTGCGCATCGCGCCGCCCGGCCAGTTCGAACAGGTAGGCCCGCTCGGCGCGCGACAGGCGCAGCGCGCTGGCAAGGCCGGCCAGCGCCCGCGCCGACAACGCCACCGGGCGGCCCTGTTCCAGCCATGTCACCCACGTGGCGCTCAGCCCGGCAAGCTGGGCCACTTCCTCGCGGCGCAGGCCCGGCGTGCGCCGGCGCCGTCCTGGTGGCAGGCCCACGTCTGCCGGTGCCAGGCGTTCGCGGTGCGCGCGCAGGAAGGCGCCGAGCACCGCTTCACGCGTGACCGGCGCGGCGGCATCCGGATCCGGCGGATGGTCCGGATGGTCCGGACGTGCGAGGAAATCGGAGGATTCGACCATAGGCTGGTGCGTCTTATACCAGGATAAAACGGTAACTTGTACCGGGAAAACAGTCGTCATACAGTAGTCCGGACCCGCACTGCGGGCAAGTCCCCGAACCACCAGAAGACCGGCCTGGAGCCGGTTCAGGAGCCAGTCATGCAACAACAGGAACTCGTCGCCGCCCAGTTCGGCGCGACTGCCAGTGCTTACCTCACCAGCGCCGTCCACGCGCAGGGGGCGGACCTGGACCAGCTCACGCAGGAACTGGCCGAGCTGATCCCGGCGGAAAAGCGCGCGGCCAGCACCGTGCTGGACCTGGGCTGCGGTGCCGGACACGCGAGCTTCGCCGCGGCGGCGGTCGCCGGCACCGTCACGGCGTATGACCTGTCGCAGGAAATGCTCGACGTGGTAGCCGGCGCGGCGCGAGAGCGCGGGCTCGCCAATATCGTCACGCGGCAAGGCGCGGCGGAAACGCTGCCGTTCGATGATGGCAGCTTCTGCGCGGTGGTCTCGCGCATGAGCGCCCACCACTGGCGCAACGTGCCGGCCGCCCTGCGCGAGATGCGCCGCGTGCTCAAGCCGGGCGGCAAGGTGGTGCTGATCGATATCGCCGGCGCCGAAGATCCCTTGCGCGACACGTGGCTGCAGTCGGTCGAACTGCTGCGCGACCCGTCGCACGTGCGCGACTACACCGGCCCGGCCTGGCGCGCGATGTTCGAAGCGGCGGGCTTTGCCGCCGATGACATCGGCGTCTCGCCGGCCTGGCGCATCGGCATCGAGTTCGAGAGCTGGGTCAGGCGCATGCGTACCGCGCCGGTCGCGGTCGAGGCCATCCGCCACCTGTGGCAGCTCGCGCCCGCCGAGGTCCGCGAGCACTATCGCGTGCAGGCGGACGACAGCTTCGACCTGGAGGCGGTCATGGTCACCGCCCGGTCACGCTGAAGCCGTTCAGGCGGGCTCCTGCTCCGGCGCGGCCGCCTTGATGGTGAGGTTGCGGACCAGCGACCACACCGCCGCCGCGGCCGGCGACAGCGAGCGGTCCGCGCGCCGGACCATGACGATGCGCCGCTCCTCGCGCGGCACCAGCGGCCGCCATACCAGCGGCGACGCCGCCGGCAGCGGCAGTGAGTAGGTCGGCAGGACCGAGGCGCCAATGCCCGCCTCCACCATGCCGAACACGCTGGCCGAGTGGCCCAGTTCCTGTATCACCCGCGGCACGATGCCGTGGCGCCCGAACACGCGATCGATTAGCGGCCGGCTGCCGGAGGCGAAGTCCAACAGCACCAGCCGCATGCCGTCCAGCGCCGACCACGGGACCGTCCTGGCCTGTGCGAGCGGATGGTCACGCCGGCATACGAAGCAGAACGGGTCCGTCACCAGCGGCTCGATAGTGAGCCCTTCGTGCACCAGCGGGTCGATCAGCACGCCAAAGTCCACGCCGCCCACGCGCACCTGCTCCAGGCCATCGGCCTGCACGTTGTCGCGCACGGTCAGGCGGATTTCCGGGTATTGCGCCGCGCACGCGGCCACATACATCGGCATCAGCCGCGCCGAAATGGTCGGTGCCCCCGCTATCACCACACGGCCACGATAGTGCTCGCCGAGCTGACGGGTGTCCTCCAGCGTGTCATCGAGCTGGCCCAGCAGCCGTTCGAGCGCCGGTGCGAGCGCGTGTCCCGCAGGCGTCAGCACGACTTCACGCGTGGTGCGGTCGAGCAGCCGCACGCCAAGTGATTCCTCAAGCTCCGCCACGCCGCGGCTGATGGCGGACTGGGTCAGGCCGACGGCGTCCGCTGCCCGGCTGAAGCCGCCTGTTTCCGCGACGGCGAGAAACACCCGCAACTGCCGGAGTGTGTAATTCATGCAACGAGGAGATAAATGAATGCAATAAATGAATTTGCATTCTAGACCCGGGTATCGTCCAATACTAGGCTAAACCCTTAGAAGCCTAAGTAGCCCAGCATGTTTTCCAAGCTCAAGAAACTTTATGACCTGATCGACGGCTTCGTCCTGATCATGCTGACCGCCATAGGCATTGCCCTGCTGGCCCCCGAGTTCGGCAGCAGCCGCGGTCCGCTGCACCTTGGCACCGTCACCAGCCTGGGCGTGGCACTGGTGTTCTTCCTGCATGGCGCGGCACTGTCACGGGACAAGCTCGTGGCAGGCGCACGGCACTGGCGTCTGCACGTGTTCGTACAGGCCTTCACCTACGTCGTGTTCCCCGTGGTCGGCCTGCTGCTGATGCTGTCGCTGCGCAACTCGCTGCCGGCGGACCTGCTGCTCGGCGTGTTCTATCTTTGCGCGCTGCCGTCCACGGTATCTTCGTCAGTGGCCATGACGTCGATGGCGCGCGGCAACGTCCCGGGCGCCATCTTCAACGCCACCATCTCGGGCCTGATCGGCATGGCCGTCACGCCGCTGCTGATGGGCCTGGTGATCAGCGCCAGCGGCGCGTCGATGCCACTGGGCAAGGCGCTCACGGGCGTGGCGCTGCAGCTGCTGCTGCCGTTCGCGCTGGGCCAGCTGCTGCGTCCGCTGATCGGCAACTGGCTCGCGAAGAAGAAGCAGATCACCAGCAAGATCGACCGCGGCGTGATCGTGCTGATCGTCTACTCGTCGTTCTGCGACGCGACCGCCGAAGGCCTGTGGCACCACTACCAGTGGCAGACCATTGCCGCGGTGATGGGGCTGGCCGCCATGCTGCTGTTCGTTGTGCTGGGCACGACCACCTTCGTCGCGCGCCGGCTGCGCTTCAGTGTCGAGGACGAGATCACTGCTGTTTTCTGCGGCTCCAAGAAGAGCCTGGCCAACGGCATTCCGATGGCCAACATCCTGTTCGCCGGGCATCCGGCGCTGGGCCTGCTGGTGCTGCCGCTGATGGTCTATCACCAGCTGCAGCTGATCGTGTGCTCGGTGATTGCTGCGCGGTATGCCGACCGGGATGCGTTGGTTGAGGATGGGGGTACGGCGCGGGCTTGAGGTTTCGGTTTAGCCGGCGAAAAGACCACGCATGGCAAACTCCCCCTACACCGACGGATTCTTCGACAACGGCGGATTGCGCGCAAAGTAACTCCGAATCCCCCGCAGGATGGCATTGGCGAGCTGCTCCTGGTGCGCATCGTCATTGAGCTTGCGCTCTTCCTCCGGGTTGCTGATGAAGGCCGTCTCGACCAGGATCGACGGGATATCCGGCGCCTTCAGCACCGCAAACCCGGCCTGCTCCACGCTGCCCTTGTGCAGGCGGTTGATGCCGCCGATTTCCTGCAGCACGGCCTTGCCGACCAGCAGGCTGTCGTTGATCTGCGCCGTGGTCGACAGGTCCAGCAATACGCGCGCGACCTGCGCATCCTTGTTGAGGTTGGCCCCGCCGATCAGGTCCGAGGCATTTTCCTTGTTGGCCAGCCAGCGCGCGGCCGTGCTCGACGCCCCGCGCTCGGACAGCGCGAACACCGATGCGCCCTTCGCCTCCGGCGACAGGAAGGCATCGGCGTGGATCGACACGAACAGGTCGGCCTGCACGCGGCGCGCCTTCTGCACGCGCACGTTCAGCGGCACGAAGAAATCGGCGTCGCGCGTCATCATCGCGCGCATATTGGGCTGCGCATCGATCTTGGCGCGCAGGCGGTGCGCGATCTGCAGCACCACGTCCTTCTCGCGCGAGCCCGAGGCGCCGATGGCGCCGGGGTCTTCGCCGCCGTGGCCGGGATCGATCGCCACCGTCAGCAGGCGGCGCATCTTGAAGGGGCGCTCGGCCGTTGGATCGCCCTGCGCGACCGGCGGTACGACGGGCGCGTTGGGCCTGGGCACCACAGGCGCCGAAGGCTTGGGCGGCTTGACCGCGGCGATAGCCGGCGGCGGCGCCGTGGTCGCCGGCACGTCGCCCTTCTCATCGAACTTGCGCACGAGCGCGCCGATGGCGTCTTCCTCCGCGCCGGCGGGCGCGCCAGCCACGCCATCCGCACCCGGCGGCGGCGCGCTGTTGGCGAAACGGCGCTGCTTCTCCTCGGTGTCGCGCACGAGCTTCCACAGCGGATCGGGCGGGTTGACCGGATAGAGATCGAATACCAGACGGTTCTTGTAGCTGCCGATCGGCGCCAGCGTGAACACCTGCGGTGCGACGTTCTCCTTGAGATCGAACACCATGCGGACCACGCGCGGCCGGTTCTGGCCGACGCGCACGGTCTGGATATAGGGATCGTTCGGCGTAATCTTGGCCACCAGCTCGCGCAGCGTGGGCGAGAGATCGAGGCCGTCGATGTCCACCACGAGCCGGTCCGGGTCGTGGATCATCTGGTGCACGGCGGCCAGCGGCGTGTCGGATTCGATCGTGACGCGGGTGTAGTCCTCGGCAGGCCAGACGCGTACCGCGACAATGCCGGCACCGAAGGCCAGCTGCGGTCCGGCGAGGGTCAGCACGGCCGTGCCGGCACCAAGCTTCAAGCACTGCGCCATCCACTTGCGGCGGGCTTGCAGCAGTCCGTCGGGTCCATCGGGTCGGTCGGTGGCGAGTCGCTTGATCAGCATGCGTTCAGCAGGGTAATTCCAGTGGGAGTATAGGCGCGCAGCGTCGCGATCCGCCGCTCGCCGGCCATGTCCGCGATCCCGGCCGCGGACATGTCCGATTGGAGCAACACATGCAGGTCTGGTTCCCCAAGGAGGCGCCCGGCCTTCTCGGGCCACTCCACGAGATTGAAGGCGGGCTCGGCGAAGCAGTCGCGGAAACCCGCGTCGATCCATTCCTCGGGATCGGCGAAACGGTACAGGTCGAAGTGGTAGACCGTCAGCGGCGAACCATCCGCGCGCGCGACGTCGTAGGGCTCGCACAGCGTGTAGGTCGGGCTGCGGACCTTGCCGGCATGCCCGAGCGCGCGCAGGATGGCGCGCGACAACGTGGTCTTGCCCGCGCCCAGGTCGCCGGAAAGCTGCACGTGCACGGTCGTGGGCGGCAAGGCGCGTACCACGCCGGCGAGCGCCGCGCCGAAGCGGGCGGTGGCGGCTTCATCGGCCAGCGTCAGGGAACGTTCTTCGAGCAGGGGCATTGCGTACAATTCAGGGATGACCGACCGAGCATCCGAAGCGCCAGGCGCCCCCGTTCCGCGGCCCGTGGCCGCTGCCGATGCAGCCGCTACAGGCGGCCTGGAGGCGCTCGTGCAATCGATCCGGGACTGGGGCGCCGAGCTGGGCTTTGCCTCGGTGCGCATTGCGGACGTCGATCTCAGCCATGCTGAGCCAGGGCTGATGGCATGGCTGGCTCAGGGTTATCACGGCGACATGGATTATATGGCGAACCATGGCCCGCGGCGCGCCCGTCCCGCCGAACTGGTGCCGGGCACGGTACGCGCCATCGTCGCCCGCATGCCCTACCTGCCCGCCACGGCCGCGCCGGACTGGCGCCGGCATGAGCTGGCGCGGCTCGACGACCCCGCCACCGCCGTGCTGTCGCTCTACGCGCGCGGCCGGGACTACCACAAGGTGCTGCGCAACCGGCTGCAGCAGCTCGCGAGCCGCATCGAGGCCGCCATCGGCCCGTTCGGCTACCGCGTCTTCACCGATTCGGCGCCGGTGATGGAAGTGGCGCTGGCCAGCCAGGGCGGCCTGGGCTGGCGCGGCAAGCACACGCTGCTGCTCGACCGCGACGGCGGCTCGATGTTCTTCCTCGGCGAGATCCTGGTCGATGTGCCGCTGCCGGCCGACCCGCCCGAAGCCTCGCATTGCGGCAACTGCCACCGCTGCATCGACATCTGCCCCACGCGCGCGATCCTTGGACCCTACAGGCTCGATGCGCGCCGTTGTATTTCTTACCTGACCATCGAGCACAAGGGCCCGATCCCCGAGCAATTTCGCGCACCGATGGGCAACCGCGTGTATGGCTGCGACGACTGCCAGCTGGCTTGCCCGTGGAACAAGTTCGCGCACCGGGCCACGCTGCCCGACTTCGAAGTGCGCAACGGCTTCGACGCCGCGGACATGGTCGACCTGTTCCTGTGGACCGAGGCCGAATTCAACCAGCGCCTGGAAGGCAGTCCGATCCGCCGCATCGGCCATGAACGCTGGCTGCGCAACCTCGCGGTGGGGCTGGGCAACGGCCTGCGCGCCGCCGCCAGCGGCCAGCGGCCGCAAGACCGCGCGCTGGCCGCGCGGATCCGCTCCGCCCTGGAAAGCCGCCGCGCCGACGCCACCCCGCTCGTACGCGAGCACATCGACTGGGCGCTCGCGCAGGACCAGGCCGTCAGCTGACCAGTGCGAGCCAGATTGGCGTGGTGATGATCGCCGCGACGGTCATCACGGAGATGGTCGCAGCCACCATGGGCCCGTTGCCGCCCATGCGCACCGCCAGGATATAAGCGCTGGAAGCCGTGGGCAGCGAGGCGTACAGCACCACGATCTGGTACTGCAGCTCGGTCAGCGGCAGCAGCCGGCCCGCGAGCCAGGCCAGGCATGGCATCGCCAGCAGCTTGACGCCGGACCACCACGCGACCGGTCCGACAGTGCCGGTCGCCCCGCTCATCTGCAGCCCCGCGCCCACCGTCATCAGGCCGAGCGCGGTCGATGCCGAGCCAAGCCGGTTGAGCGTCATCGCCAGCACCTCGGGCGCGTGCAGCCCCATCAGGTTGGTCAGCAGCCCGCCGGCGGTGGCCAGGATCAGCGGATTGCGCGCCAGCTCGCGCCACAGCCGCGCGTCGCCGTGCCGCGCCAGCGCCCATACCGCGGCCACATTGCACAGCGGCACCGTGCAGCCCACGATCACCGCCATCATGGCCAGGCCCTCGCCGCCACCGATGCGCGAGGCCAGCGCCAGCCCGATATAGGAATTGAAGCGGAACGCGGTCTGCAGGCCCGATGCAAAGTCCATGGCATCGGGGCGCAGCACCCATTTGACGGCGTAGCCGGCCACCATGCCGAACGCCATGACCGCCAGCGCAAGGCCAAGCATGGCCGAGGTCGAGGAAAAATCGAACACGGCGCTATTGGTCGACTGCAGCAGCAGCGCGGGAAACAGCACGAAGTAGACCAGGCGCTCCACGCCGCTCCAGAAGGCACGGTCGAACGGCGAATAACGGACCAGCAGCCAGCCGATCAGGATCAGGCTGAAGTCGGGGACCAGCAGGAGAGCGGAAGACATCTCGTGAACGTTGTCGTTATTGTCACGGCCAGCTGGCCGGATGCTGCGAGGGGGGAAGCGGCGGAATGTGCAGACTAGGGCAGATCCGGATTGGTATTTTTCCAGAAATGGCCCAGCATGGCATACCAAGTTGTATGCCTGACCCTTATGCTGCACCGCCGCAATCCCTCATCGCCGGGCCGGATCATTGCCCCGCGCCCGTATTCCCGATCCCGCCTGACCCTGCGCCGCATGCTTGCCATGATGGCCGCCGGCCTGGCGTTTGCCGTGCTGCCGGCGGCCGGCAATGCGACGGAATTCGAGGGCCTGCGCTTTGAAGATGCCGCGCGCGTGGCCGGCAAGGAACTGCAGCTCAATGGCACCGCGCTGCGTTCGGGGCTGCTGCTCAGGGGTTACGTGGCAGCGCTGTACCTGCCCGAGAAAGCGCGCAACGCCACCGTGGTGCTTGGCACGCCCGGGACCAAGCGGTTGCAGCTTCGCATGCTGCGGGAAGTGGATCCCGCGGAATTCGCCAAAGCGTTGCAGAAGGGCATGCGTGACAACCACAGCGAACTGCAGATGCAGATGCTGTCCGCCCGGCTGGCCCAGTTCGAACGCACCATCGACCAGGTCGGGACGGCCCGCAAGGGCGACGTGATCAATCTCGACTTCTCACCGGATGCCGGGACCGTGGTCGCCATCAATGGCACCCCGCGCGGCCGCCCGATTCCCGGCGAAGACTTCTACCAGGCCGTACTGCGCGTCTTCCTCGGCGAACACCCCGTGGACCGGGACGTCAAGCGCGGCCTGCTGGGCGGCTGAGCCGCCGGACCAGACGTTGCCACCGCCGTCCCGCCACCTGCGGGAAAGCGGTGGTGTTTTCTGCCGGGCACCACCCCCGCCCGGACTTTCCTGACGGGAGACCTGATCTCATGCAAGCTGGCAAAATCGCTTTGACCCTGGCCCTGGCCACCGCGGCCTCCATCGCGCAAGCGCAGAGCTTTCCGAGCAAGCCGATCCGCCTGATCATTCCGTTCGCGCCGGGCGGCACCACCGACATCGTCGGCCGTGGCGCCGCCGACCAGATGAGCCGCATCCTGGGCCAGCCGGTCGTGGTCGAGAACCGCGCCGGCGGCGGCGGCTCGATCGGCGCCGACGCCATCGCCAAGGCCGCGCCCGACGGCTACACCATCGGCATCTCCACGGTGTCGACCATGGCCGTGAACCCGGCTTGCAACCCGAAGCTGTCGTACGACCCGATCAAGGACTTCAAGCCCATCACCAACCTGGCCAACGTGGCCAACGTGATCGCGGTGAACCCGAACTTCCCGGCCAAGAACTACAAGGAATTCCTGGCCGTGCTGAAGGCCAACCCGGGCAAGTATTCGTTCGCCACATCGGGTACCTGCGCGTTCGGACATATGCTGGGCGAGCAGTTCAAGGTCTCGACCAAGACTTTCATGGTGCATATCCCGTACCGTGGCGCGGGCCCGGCGCTGAATGACGTGCTGGCCGGCCAGGTGCCGATCATGGTGGACAACCTGCCGTCGTCGATGCCCTACATCAAGGCCGGCAAGCTGCGCCCGATCGTGGTGGCATGGAACAAGCGGCTGGATTCTCTGCCCGATGTGCCGACGTTCGGGGAGATGGGGCTGAAGGAACCGAATGACCCGGCCTGGTATGGCCTGGTGGCGCCGGCCGGCACGCCGGATGACGTCATCAAGAAGCTGAATGAAGCTGCCGTCAAGGCCCTGCAGGACAAGGGGTTCCAGGAGCGTCTGCGCGCCGCCGGCGCCGAACCTTCGGGCAATACGCCTGCGCAGCATGCGGCGGAGATTAAGAAGGAATTCGATAAGATGAAGAATCTTGTGAAGGTGCAGAATATTAAGTTGGAGCAGTGAGGGTGGTGTGAGATCTGCCGGGTCTCACGCGCGGATGGGCCGCCTGCGGGCGGCCCTTTTCCGTGGTATTGGCGGGGTTGTCGTGCTTGGCAGGCGTGGCTGTTTCGCCGGCGTAGCCGGCGAGTCACTTTTGTCTCGCGACAAAAGTAACCAAAAACGCGTTTTCGTGGCTGACGAACGGGCCGAGGTGGTGAAGACGGTACAGGGTAAAACGCATTAAAATCCGGACTTCGCGCTTCCCGCCACTGCCATGCCCGCCAATTTCGACGCCATCCTCCCCGCACCCTTCGGCAAGGTCGGCGTGCGCACCGACGGCGAGCGGATCGTGGAGACCTTCTATCTGCCTGACACCGCGGAGTTGCTGGCGCCGCGCCATGAGGTGGTGCTGCGCCTGCAGGCGGAACTCGAGGCGTACTACGCCGACCCCGATGCGCGCTTCGACGTGCCGCTGGCCATTGCCGGAACCGCTTTCCAGCGACAGGTCTGGCAGGCCATCTGCACGGTACCGCGCGGCGGGCTCACCACCTACGGCGACGTCGCCCGCAAGCTCGGCAGTGTGCCGCGCGCGGTCGGCCAGGCCTGCGGGCAGAATCCGCTGCCGATCGTGATCCCGTGCCATCGCGTGGTTTCGGCCAGCGGTATCGGCGGCTTCGCCCATCATGCCGAGGACGGCTTCCACCTGGAAGTGAAACGCTGGCTGCTGCGCCACGAAGGCGCCATGCTGTTATGAAGCGCCCCGCCGGTACCAGCCGGACGACACGCAAGCCGCGCACGGTGCATGCCGACGCGGATGCCGTAGCGCTCGATGCCGCCATCGCGCCCGAACTCGACCTGGTCAGCCGCTTCTGCGACGCGCTGTGGCTCGAGGACGGCCTCTCGCGCAACACCATGGACGCCTACCGGCGCGACCTGTCCATGCTGGCGCGCTGGCTGCACCAGGCTGGCAACGGCGGCCTGCTGGCGGCTGGCGACACCGAGCTGAACGCCTATTTCCTCGCCCGCCACCCCGAGACCCGCGCCTCGTCTTCGAACCGCCGCCTCGCCGTGTTCCGCCGCTTCTACCAGTGGGCGCTGCGCGAGCAGATGATCCAGGCCGATCCGTGCATCCTGCTGCGCCCGGCCAAGCAGCCCCCGCGCGTGCCCAAGACGCTCTCCGAAGCCCACGTGGAAGCCCTGCTCGAAGCGCCCGATACCAGCACGCCGCTCGGCCTGCGCGACCGCACCATGCTCGAGCTGATGTACGCGAGCGGGCTGCGCGTGTCGGAACTGACGCAGATGAAGACCGTGGAAATCGGCCTGAACGAAGGCGTGGCGCGCGTGGTCGGCGGCAAGGGCGACAAGGAGCGCCTGGTGCCATTCGGCATGCAGGCCGGCGACTGGCTGCGGCGCTACCTTGGCGGCGCGCGGCCCACGCTGCTTGCCGGCCGGGCCTGCGACGCGCTGTTCGTTACGCAGCGCGGCGAGGGCATGACGCGCCAGGCCTTCTGGCACCTGATCAAGCGCCATGCGCGCGATGCCGGCATCGACGTGCCGCTGTCGCCGCACACCTTGCGCCATGCGTTTGCCACGCACCTGCTCAACCATGGCGCCGACCTGCGCGTGGTACAGCTGCTGCTGGGCCACGCCGACATTTCCACGACACAGATCTACACCCACGTGGCGCGCGAACGGCTGCGCGAGCTGCACCAGCAGCACCATCCGCGCGGATAGTGTCCTGTTGTCCCGTATCGCTGCACCCCGACATGAGCAAATCGAAACATATCTCGGAAACCCCGGCCACCCAGTTCCTGCGCCGGCAGGGCGTCGCCTTCGGCGAGCATCCGTACGAATACGTCGACCACGGCGGCACCGGTGAATCGGCACGCCAGCTCGGCGTACCCGAACATGCCCTACACATTAGTTACGCCGGCATGGACAATCTAGCATCGCACATTGGATAACTACGCTCGCGTCAAAAAATTGTACGAGCGAGCTGCTCCATCCTTATACGCCAAGGTTCAGCTGGACTGCAATGGCCCACCTGCAACAACTCCTCAAGAAGTATTCCTCGGGGCATTTACTTCTGTTGAGAGATTGACAGTCAAACATACTGCGGCGCTTTGGCGCTCTGTCTACGACGAGAACAACGTGGCGCCCTATGAGATCGCAAGCGGGTACCCAACAAGGAGCTAGAGGTGACAAGAGATGATCTGGGCGAAGCACTCCCTGTCAGACTGCCGCGTAGCCCGTGGAAAACACGCTACTTTATTGATACAGAATTCACTGACTTTAAGGCTAGCCAACTCATTAGTGTGGCAATTGTGGGGGAGGATGGACGCGAGTTCTATGGGGAGTCTTCGGACTTTGAGTTGTCATTGTGCAATGACTTCGTGCGCGACGTCGTGCTGCCTCAACTCGGTCAATTTCCAGGCCGGTCCATGTCGCTGGCAAAGCTCAGCGAACAACTATGGGCGTGGCTTTTGAATGTACCGCTCAAGCCCAAGCCTGTTCTCTGCTATGACTCCAACTGTGATTACGAGCTTGTCACCCATTTGCTCGGGGGAGGGTTGCCGCGCGGGTGGAAGCATGAGAACGTGTTTTTGAAGATCGATGCCGAACGCTTCGCGAAGCACGTCGCGACACATGGCGGCGAGCATCACGCGCTGTACGACGCTCGCGCCAATGCTTTTGCGTTTCGCTAGCTCATTGTTTTCGCTATTTCATCCAACATCCAGCCATGCCGCCCACTCGGCGAAATACGCTGCCACGTTTGCTGGTTTGGAAAAATCAAGCAGAAAAAACGGGCCTCCTCGAAGCGCGAAATATTTAAATATTTCCTTCCTTACACAGGTCAAAATTTCCGGTGTCGCGGCTTCATTCATATCAGCACCTGCAGCATCCCAGATCTCTCTGCGGTAGAGACATGTGTCAAGGTCCCCATCGTCCTTAGCCCCACGAGCGATATAGCCGTAGACGACCTTCCCGTGCAATACAAAAGAAGTCTGCTCCAGGGCACATTGGTTGTCGAGCCACTTGAATCCAATTGCAGCTGCTTCCTGCAGGTCGTTGGAGAAGAACCAAGCATCCCGATCATCAACGTCTTCGACTGCGTATACCGGAAATCCGAAGCGTGCCCAGTGGTAAATCAGCTCGACTGGATGACGGCATACTGCTCTGCCCAGAGGACTAACCACCGGCGGGATATCGGTAACTACTCCTCCACGGCTCTGAGCCGCGTTCTCGGCGTAGTGACTCGCCTTGCCAGCAAGTCCGGGGGCATCACTCGTTTCCGTTGCTCGTTTTTCCATGCCGCTACCGTTCAAGAAGTTCTTACTTCGCGCGCGAGGCAACCCTTCTTCCGAAAATCAGGTCTCCAGGAGTCCAAACTACCTATTCGGACTTGCGCGCGTATTAGATGAATGCTCGGAGTGCGTGGCTGCGCTTTTGGGCGCGAACGGTTGCGCCAGAGCCTTGCCCACGCCTTGGAGAGCACAAGCCTCCAAACCGGAGGCGCAGCCGAGCGAAGTCGGTCTTCGCTTTCACAGCTTAGATTCTACGAATTTCGTAGGGAAACGCAATGTCGAATCTACGATATTCGCAGGATGGGAAAAACGGAGCCGATCACCGTATTCGGGCGCCGCCTGCGTCGAGCAAGGCGGCTTGCCCGCATTCCCCAAGATAAGCTGGGCGTCGCTATCGGCCTGGACGAAACTACTGCCAGCGCTCGTATCAGCCGGTATGAAACGGGCGTACACGAACCGTCGTTCGAAATCGCAAGAAAGCTTGCAGCAGTGCTGAAAGTCCCAACAGCCTATTTGTATTGCGACCAGGACGAACTCGCGGAGTTTCTTCTCGCTTGGCCACATCTAACTAGGACTGAGAAGAAGGAAATTGGGCACATCGTGGAGAACCGGCCGTCTTCGCGGACCTGACCAAAAGGCGCCCCAAAAATGAAGCCCCTTGCCCTCTTGCCTTTCAACCTGCCAGTACGCCTCTCCCATCACTGGGTCGACTCAATTTGCGTGGAAGCTTGAGCCTAAGGGGCACGCGTACCGCTAACAAATTCCGTTCACGCGCCCTTCAAGACACTGCGGCTAACGGGGTGGCCGCCAGCGAAATCCGGCCAGGAATAGCCCTCGACATTCTCGTCTAGATTGCACACAGCTCGAGCAGTAGAGGTCAATCGGCTGCACCGTTGTGAAGCCTCGACTAAGGCGCTAAGTATGCTGGAATGCCGTATGTTTCGAAACGATGCCTCGCTCAGCCCAGACAATGGCATAGCATTGGGAAGACAGACATGGACCGCACACCAAAACTGCAAGGGCCTAAGAGACAGCACTACCTGCCCCGCATGTACCAGAAGGGGTTCGCTACCGAGGGGGGAGTAGCCGTATTTAATCGTCATACCGGGAACACGAGGCGTCAGACGGTGGAGAACACTGGTCTAGAAACGCATATATATACCTTCGAGGACGAACAAGGGCGCCGGCGATATGAGATTGAAGAGATGCTCTCGCAGGTCGAAGCCGGGCTGGCGGACGCAATCCCTCGATTCGAAGCCGCAAAGGGCTATACGGATACCGATGTGGAGTTCTTGATCAGCTTCATCAGCTTCGCGGAGTTACGAACACCTGGCGCTATGACCGAGGCGAAGCGAGTGAAGGCCGGCTTCGTTGATGTCGTAGCTCAGGTCGCCACAGAATCCGTGGAGCGGACGATGAAGCTGCTCGCCGCTATGTACCGCGACAAGGGGCAACACCGCACGCAAGACGAACTTCTAGCGGAGGCAGAGGGGCTCGTGAAGTTCGTTCGCGGTGGCCAGTACGATATCGAAGTGGATCCACAAGCGGCTCTAATGGACAACCTCCGCCTGTGGCAGGCAACCGTCGACTCGCTGATACACAGAGATCTGCAGATTATCAGACCAATCGATCCTCAATCGCGGTACGTGACCTCCGACTCGCCTGTGGTGTTGGAATCCCGCTTCGGCGACAACCACGTTGGCTTCGGTTCAGACGAGGCCATGATTCTTTTCCCACTGACGGCTACCTGCCTGATCTCGCTGACCGGCAATAAGGGACGCCGAGGCACTGGTATCGCACGCCCGGAGCAGGTGGACCACATGAACGACGTGCTAGCGCTAAACGCCGACCGATACATCATCAGTGGCGATGACGACGGCCTACGACGCTTGGTGGAACGGCTTCAGCTCGCGAAAACGAGACGCGCTCCGAAGCATGTCGTCGGCCGGTTCCCAACTGAAGACGGCGCCCTTGCATTCGTGCAACGGGTCCTGCCCCACCGATCGCCACCTGTGAAAATCGATCAGGACGACCCTGCCTGGGCCTCCGGTTCGTCGTCAGCGACTGGCTGCGACACTAGGAACTGCTGATCGTACCCACTCTTCGCACTGCTCCACCCATCGCGCTCTCGGGAGTAGTCCGCCCAGAACTGCTGCAGGTCGGGCAACGTCGTGCTGAGCGCAAGCGGTGCATCAAGGTGCTGCGTTACGTTGTACTGCGGCGTTGCGACTACTTGAGAGCGGTCGCTATCATAGAAGATCGCGGTCGAGATAAAGTTGCAGACTTGGCAGAGGATTCTCAGCGACTCGTCGATGTCGTTGTAGGTCGGGAGCTCAATGCCATCGGTGAGATGCTCAGCGTGAGCAATCACTTTGTCCGTGTACGTCGTCACGCGGCGGATCGCATCGGACTTCAGCGCTGCGGACAGCTTGTCCAGAACCAATAGGCTGATTAACTGCGAAGGATCACGCCCTTCGCCGTCGCATAGTTGGTCGAATCGCTGATGCTTGAACTGCGAGTGAACCCAATCGATGTGGCCGCGGTGAACCGCGCCCGTGTTATCGACCCCGGCCTCGACGACTTCGCGTAGATACTTCTCCTTGTCCGCCTCCCAATCGTACGGATCGCCGCCAGCCTCGACATAGTGACGCCGCGTCAGAAGCTCATGGCCGCCGCGCAAACGCGCAATGATTCCTGCCAGTGAACCCGCGCGCTTGTCTTTATCGACTAGCCGCCTGATTCCAGTGGCAAGCAGCGATGCATGACCTGCGGCCGTCAGGCGCCACGCTACGCCACTGACGGCCCTCCCTTCTTCGATACGCCTCGCCTCGTTCAACATCCGGAAGACGGCGTCAGAGAGGAAAAGGCTTCTTAGCTGGGAGGCGACGGAGCTAACCTGCTTGCCCGACAGATGCTCTAGGCACGCAGACCGGAGTTCGTCGTAGAGTTTCATGCGGGCCTGCGCCTTTCGATCATTCGTCATCGGAGCACGCAAAGGAATATATGAGATTCAGGAATCTAGCACGCGACAACGCCACCCAGGGCGACGGCCTGCTCAACCCACAGAATCACGTCATAGCCGGTACCGCGCCCGTCGTCTCCAGGTCATGGTCGAGACTAAGATCGGTGACTGTTCCCATTTTGAGCGCCTAAATGCAGCGGGTCGCCTTCTGCCCTACGGGGGTCGGTCCGCGAGGAACATCCGGCTGGCCGCATGCGGCCACTTCCAGTCATTTGCTTGAGCTCCTGGAATGGTACTCGAACGTCAGGTTCAATCGGATAGCGGACCCACGACCGCGCGCGCCGTACATTCAAGCGACACGTCAACATCATTCGACTGCCACGCGCGATGAAACCAGCCAGAACCCGCGCCGGCAGGTAGACAGTTGCGAACGTTCAACATGTCCGCGCTTATCAACAACGACTACTTCAAAGCCATACGGCTGCTGTACAACAACCAGCACTTCATCTCATGCCTGAAACTGCTAATGTCGTTCCTCGACACCATCGCTTACGTCGAGTTCGGCGATCGTCCACCGCGTGAGACGCCGGTGTTCGTCGATTGGCTGCGAACTTTCGCCGACCCGGATCCGGCAGATGCAACGCCCGAGGAACTGTGGGAGTTCCGCAACAGCCTGCTGCACATGTCCAATCTTGAGTCTCGGAAAGTGGCCGCCGGCAAGGTGGCGAAGTTGACACCCTACGTCGGCGCCCAAGGCTACCCGCCGAGCGCCGATCCGCTCACGAAGTACATCAACATTAGCAAACTCATTGAAGCGGTCGCGGCTGCGATCCAGCGGTGGATCGTGTCGTACAACGAACACCCGGAGAAGATGACGACGTTCGTGCAGCGCTACGACCGTGTTGTGTCCGACGACCGTCGGGCCATCATTCCGATGCCATCCAAAGATTCATCCCGGCAAGACGCAGTTGAAGCCGGATGACCGCAGCCTTTGGCTCCATTCGGGGTCGCCGTTGCCAGATGCCAAGCCGAGCTACTGCTCCTCGGTACAATCGCTGACAGACCGACCTACCCAGAGCGAACAACATGGCAACCCTGTCCTCGATTGAAAAACGAAAACTCGAACGTCTGCTCGGCATGAACAACGGCTATGTTCTCGACTTCTCCGACCGCACGTTTTCCATTTTCTTCGAAGAGCACACAGGGCTCGACATTGACGAAGCCAAATACCGGACGAATATGAGTTCTGGTTCCAAAGCCAACCGAATGCGCGGCTTTTGGATGATTGAGCCGGACCACGTCGTCGCCAAAGTGCTCGTCGCGATGATCGAGCACGCGAGCGAGTATGAATGCTTGCCGGCGGACATGGACAACTCCCTGCTCGTCGACGTTCAAAAGATCGTCGACCGGCTCCACCAGAATTCGGCGAGCCCGCTCCCGGAAGTCGACGCGTTCACGGCCAGCGTCAACGACCTAGACTTTGAAGCCGCGGCGAAGCACATCCGGACGGCGATCGACCAAAACGAGCCGGCCACTGCGCTCGATCGACTGCATGTGTTCACGATCAAGTTTTTGCGTACACACTGCGAGCGCCGCGGCATCGAGGTGAACAGGGACAAGCCGCTGCACAGCCTGATGGGCGAGTACGTCAAAGCGGTTCGGGCGGCCGGTCTGCTCGAGTCCGAGATGACCGACCGCATCTTGCGCAGCAGCATCAGTGTCCTGGAGGCGTTCAACGACGTACGTAACAACAAGAGCCTGGCGCACGATAACCCGATCCTGAACCACAGCGAAGCAGTTCTGATCTTCAGCCACGTTGGCGCGTCAATCCGGTTCATCCGCGCACTGGAAGGTCGGGCGACCGCACGACAGCGCTAAATGGCATCGAACAGACTGTGGTTCGGCGAGGCCCATGATCGGTCGGTCGAATCATGTGTCATGATCTGACCGAGCCGAGAGCCGTTGTATCTTGGAAGCGGTCGTTGACGGACACCGGGTCAACGGGCAGAAATGGGTCGTTCAGAGAGACTGCGGTGCCCTGATGCCGGCCATGACCGAGGCCGGCTGCTTGAGACACTGTCCGATGTCACGTTAGCTACGGGGAGACCGTGAACACCGGCGAGGCGGCTTTTCTCAGGTCATAGTGGCCAGAGCTGCCGCTTTTCACGCGTCGTCGCAACGTGGGACTACCCCATTCATCGGGGAAAAGTCGATGCTATGGCTTGAACGAGCAAGCCACATTGAACCATCGACATATGCGATTGCGCTCCACGGTGGAGTCAATTGCCTGAGACGTCATCCTGACCTGTTCCCACGGATGAAACTTTGCGCTGCCGGCTGCCTCCTTCACCAAGATTCCCTTATCTAGCTGGCGTAGGATGGTGACTGGAATGACTTGCGATGAATCGGTCAAAATTAGTTGAACATTTGGTTTTTGTGCGAGTTGTTCGATTCCTTTTCCATACCCAAAGAAGTACATAAAGAAACTTATTGGTAACACCACGACAAGTGCGCGACGGAATTCCGGATGAAAACTGTCTGCCACTGCCGTATGAGAAAATGCCCACCGAATAATTTCAAATGTCATTATCGGCGCGGCAAACCACATACCTTTTGCGAAAGCATCGCCGAAAAGTGAGTGAGCGAATATTATTGCAATTGCAATGATCACAAAAAACTTATAGGGCAACCTCCGGAACCTAGCAACACGCTCCGGGTTCTTTGATGTCCTAACTATCTCTTCCTCAGTAAGTCCACCTTCGATACGACGAGTGAACAACTCCATATAGATGTATGTGATGAAAGCTGTGAGAGCCAAAGGGACCCAAAGCAACGCATCTCGGACATGGTCAGCCATCGTGGTCGGCACATCAGCGAAGTTAAGACCGAGTGCCTGTAGATAGCCGTAATCAAACAAGACAGATAGGCAGAATATTCCTGCGGTTAGAGACGCCACCGTTCCGCCAAGATCGTTCAGCGCGATCTTCGAGATTTCACTGCTTTTCATTCTTTGACCCCGGAGTTCCCGATCTCGCAGTGTACGCGATAGCAAACCGCCTCTCTAGCAAGCGGCTAAAGTACTCCCCGCACAAACGGCCACACTTTCCGGCTGTGTGGGTGATCCACAAGAGAAAGTTGTGACCAGATGACTGCTACAGCAAGGATTTGCTAGTGACCAGTCATCTCGAATGGCTGTAGTACTTTTGCTACCGGCCTATTGGTCAACGGTGGCACGGAGGGCCGCAACGGGTCGACTACGGCCCCACGTGGACAGGTCCGGGGCGAGCACCTGAGGGGGGCAGTGTCAGGCCGTAGTCGGCCAGTTTCGGCCATCCAGCCTTACACCGTCGGACGACCGAGTCGGCCGAAGCGCGGTCATTGGCTCAGGAAGGGTCAACGGCCGAAGCCGGCGCTGAACTGCCGTCTAGTTAGGGGATCCTCTCGATCTTGTGTAAGCGCGACTAATCCGCTCCCTCAGGCACGCCGCATCAGGCTGAAGCTCTGAGCACTCGGACCCCGATCGGGCAAGCTCGCCAGGAACAATGCAAGCGGGGCGACGTCTTCGGGCTCCTTGACCCATTCGTTTGGTATTAGAGCGAGGCCACTCGTCAAGTCTGTCTTGACCGGCCCGGGAATCAATTCATTGACGCTGATGTTGTCCTCCTCCAGTTCCACCGCCAAGGACTCAATCAACATCCACAGTCCGCTCTTCGAGCACGAGTATGCCGAAGAGTTAGGCCGAGGCCGCTTCCTGTGGCCGGAGCCGATCATGATGATCTTTCCCCCGCCACGCCGCCGCAGGTAAGGAATGGCGGCGTGCGCAGTATGGTAGGCGCCGATCAGATTGACATCGATGGTCTTGCGCCACAGCGCGGGGTCACTATCGGCAATCTTGCCCTGTCCCAAGGCTACACCCGCGCTCCCGACGACAATATCGACCCCGCCGAAGGCTTCCTCGGCCCGACAGAAAAGGACTGAGACGGAGGCGTAGTCCGCCACATCGGCGACATGAGCAATAGCCCGGCCGCCCGCTGCTTGAATCAACGCGGCGGTTTCTTGAATATCCGCTTCGCGTCGAGCACTGCAAACCACTGCCGCGCCGGCCCGGGCATAGGCCAGCGCAATGGCGCACCCGATGCCGCGGCCCGCTCCAGTGATCACTGCGACCTTGCCCTGCAGGAATTTGCCTTCGATCTGGCTCACTTAAGCTCTCCTTTAGGTTGCAATCTGGCTTGTCAAAGTTGGAAACACGTTCAGATCAGGGTTGAATATTGAACGTCTTACGATGTTGGCACGGCGGCCGAATTCGGCTTTCAGCGCGTGGCTAAGTTGCGGCAAGGTCTGGGACGGTACGGGTTCCATGCCCTGCATCACGAACCGCTTCTGCACCTGATCGTGGCGGTTGGCCTGAACTATTCCGACACCTATTTCCGCAACTGCGCGTACCCAGTACCGCTTCCCAATGGCATGGGCGTGGAAGCGTCCGGCATTGTCCATGCCGTCGCTCAGGATGTGACCAATGTGGCGGTCGGTGACCGCGTGACCTATACCGGCTTCATCAACACGCTGGGCCATTTTCGATTCGTCAGGCGAGGGATGCGCTAGCTTGGCGCATCGCGTACTTCCATCCGAGCTCCGCCAGTGGGATCGCCTTGCGGCCGGTTTCCACCGCGTCGGCTGCGGCAGCATTGCCGCTCCTTGCCCGCTGGGCAATGCCATGCATAATGGCGGCGAGCCGGAACAGGTTGTAGGCGAGGTAGAAGTCCCAATGCTCGATGCCTTGGGCGCCACAGCCGCGCCCGTACCATTGCAGGTAGGTCGCCTCGTCGGGAATACCCAGCGCCTGCAGGTCGAGGCCTCCGATGCCGCGCCAGAGGTCGGCGGGGATGTGCCAACTAATGCAGTGATAGGCGAGGTCCGCGAGGGGATGCCCGAGCGTCGAGAGTTCCCAGTCCAGCACGCCGAGCACGAGCGGCTCGGTGGGATGGAAGACGAGATTGTCGAGCCGGTAGTCGCCATGCACCAAGGAGGTTGGATCGTCCTCCGGAATGTGGTGTGGCAGCCAGTCGACCAGCGCCGCCAGCGCAGGATTGCCGTCCATGCCGGTCTCCCGGCATTGGTTCGTCCATCGCCGCACCTGTCGCGCAATATAGCCGCCGGTCTTGCCATAGTCGCCGAGCCCAGCGGCCCGATAGTCGACCCTGTGCAGGGCAGCGATGACGCGGTTCATCTCGCGGTACACATCGGCGCGCTGCGCGGAGGACAGGCCGGGCAGGGATTGGTCGAACATCACCCGTCCCTGCAGGAACTCCATAACATAGAACGGGCTGCCGACGAGGGACGCATCCTCGCAATAGAGGAACGTGCGTGGCACCGGCACGTCGCTGCCCTGCAGCGCTTCCATGACACGGTACTCGCGGTCGATGGCATGCGCCGACGATACCAGGTGACCTTGCGGCTTCGTCCGCAGGACATATTGGCGCGGACCGCAGGCGATCCGGTAGGTCGGATTGGACTGCCCACCGGCGAAGCGTTCGACACTCAGCACGGGACGGTCGATCAGACCGTGGGCGAGTAGGTAGTGAGCCAGGGCGCTGCTGTCGAATTGGGTCGGGCCGCCGGCATTCGCCGCCGGCGGGTCGGTGACTTGCATGGTCATTTCCTCGTAAAGGCGTGGGCGGCGCTCAGATTGAGCTGATGGAGTGGCCGCCATCGACGGCCAGGACAGTGCCGGTCATGTAGTCCGAGGCGCTGGAGGCGAGCAGCAGCAGGGCCCCGTCGAGCTGGGACGGACGCCCGAGACGGCGCTGCGGAATCCGCTTAATCCGCGCCTGACCCCTGTCGGTCTCGAAGAAGCTCCGGTTGATGTCCGTCTCGAAGTAACCAGGCGCCAGCGCGTTGATGCGGATGTCATGGCGCGCCCATTCCAGCGCCAGCGAGCGCGTCAGGTGAATAAGTCCCGCCTTGGCCGCCGTGTAAGCCGGCACCTGCTGGGCGACGCGCAGTCCGAGGATGGACGCGATATTGACGATGCTGCCGCCGGTGCCCGCCTCGCGCATCATCCTGGCGGCGCATTGCGCGACCCGCCAAGCGCCGTTGAGGTTGGTGTCGATGACGGTTTGCCAGTCGTCCTCGCTCACCTCCAGTGCCGGCGCGGTTGACGCGATGCCGGCGCTGTTGATAACGATCCCGATGGGTCCCAGCTCGCGCTGCGCAGCCTCGAAGGCGGCCTGTACCGATGCTGGGTTTCGCACGTCGAGTGCGACGACGCAGCCTATCGCGCCCTGCTCGCGCAGTTCTGCCAGCAGGGTTTCGCCCTCCGCTACGCGCCGGCCGGCCAGCGTGACATGGCAGCCGGCACGCGCCAGCGTCTTCGCGAAGTGCTTGCCGAGTCCACCAAATGCGCCGGTGACGAGGGCGACCTTGCCTTGGAGGTCGGCAAACGGATGGGGCGGGGTTGCGGGGCGCAGCATGTTGTCTCCCTGAATGTTTGGCATGAATTTCGGTTCCGTTGTCAAGCGGCCTTGAGCATGTCCTCGACTACCTTCTTGGCGTCGCCGAACACCATCATGGTCTTGTCCATGTAGAACAGTTCGTTGTCCAGCCCGGCGTAGCCGGCGGCCATCGAGCGCTTGTTCACGATGATGGTCTTGGCCTTGTAGGCTTCCAGGATCGGCATGCCGGCGATCGGCGAGTTCGGATCGGTCTTGGCCGCCGGGTTCACCACGTCGTTGGCGCCCAGCACCAGCACCACGTCGGCCTGGCCGAACTCGCTGTTGATGTCTTCCATCTCGAAGACCATGTCGTACGGCACTTCGGCTTCGGCCAGCAGCACGTTCATGTGGCCCGGCATGCGGCCCGCCACCGGGTGGATCGCGTACTTCACCGTCACGCCCTTCTCGTGCAGCTTCTCGGTCAGTTCCTTGAGTGCGTGTTGGGCGCGCGCTACGGCCAGGCCATAGCCCGGCACGATGATCACGGTCTCGGCGTTGCCCATCAGGAAGGCCGCGTCGTCGGCGGAGCCCGACTTGACCGGGCGCTGCTGCTGATCGCCCGCGCTCGCCGCCGCTGTCGCGCCGCCGAAGCCACCCAGCAGGACGTTGAAGAACGAGCGGTTCATCGCCTTGCACATGATGTACGAGAGGATGGCACCGCTTGAGCCCACCAGCGAGCCGGCGATGATCAGCATCGGGTTGTTCAGCGAGAAACCGATGCCGGCCGCCGCCCAGCCCGAGTACGAGTTCAGCATCGACACCACCACCGGCATGTCGGCACCGCCGATCGGGATGATGATCAACACGCCCAGCACGAAGGCAATGGCCAGCATCACCAGGAACGGCAGCCAGTCCTGCGTCATGAAGAACGCAATGCCGAAGCCGAGCATCGCCACCGCCAGCGCCAGGTTCAGCATGTGCTGGCCGGCGAACACCACCGGCGCACCCTGGAACAGGCGGAACTTGTAGCGCCCGGCCAGCTTGCCGAAGGCGATCACGGAGCCCGAGAACGTGATGGCACCGACGAAGCAGCCGATGAACAGTTCGATACGGTTGCCCGTCGGGATCTCATGCGAGCCCGCCGGCGCGATGCCGAAGGCCGAAGGCTCCGCCACGGCGGCCACGGCGATGAACACCGCGGCCAGACCGATCAGCGAGTGCATGGCCGCGACCAGTTCCGGCATCTTGGTCATCTCGACCTTCTTCGCCACGTAGGCGCCGATGCCGCCGCCGACCACCAGCGCGCCGAAGATCAGCGCCAGGCCCGAACCGACCGAGGACTGCGCCGTGCCGGCCGCCAGGAACTCGTTCTTGAGCTTGATGATCAGCACCAGCGTGGTGACCACGGCAATGGCCATGCCGATCATGCCGAAGGCATTGCCCTTGCGGGCCGAAGCCGGGTGCGAGAGCCCCTTGAGCGCCTGGATGAAGCAGACCGAGGCGACCAGGTAGAGCAGGGTGACAAGGTTCATGCTGACGAGTTCGGTCATCACGCACCTCCCTTGGTCTTGGGCTCTTTCTTCTTGAACATCTCCAGCATGCGCTGCGTCACCAGGAAGCCGCCGAACACGTTGACGGCGGCCAGGGCGACTGCCAGCGTGCCCATGATGCGGCCCGTGGCGCCCTCGGTCAGGCCGGCCGCCAGCATGGCGCCGACGATGATGATGGCCGAGATTGCATTGGTCACGGCCATCAGCGGGGTGTGCAGCGCGGGCGTGACCGTCCACACCACGTGGTAACCCACGTAGATCGCCAGCACAAAGATGATCAGGTTGATCACCGTGTGGTTCACCATTTCCATCGATCTCTCCTTAGCAGGCCAAGGCCTCTTCTTCGCGCCGCGTCATCAGGCAGGCCGCGACGATGTCGTCTTCGAGGTTGAGCGTGAACTGGCCTTCCTTGTCGATGATGAGCTTGAGGAAGTCCAGCACGTTGCGGGCATAGAGCGCCGAGGCGTCGGCCGCGACCATGCTGGCGAGGTTGGTGTGCCCGACCAGAATCACGCCATGGCGCTCGACCACTTCGTCGGCCACGGTCAGCGGACAGTTGCCGCCCTGCGCGGCGGCCAGGTCGACCACTACCGAACCAGGCTTCATTTGCTGCACGGTCGCTTCCTGCAGCAGCACCGGCGCCTTGCGGCCCGGGATCAGCGCGGTGGTGATGATGATGTCGGCCTGCTTGGCGCGCTCGTGGACCAGTTCGGCCTGGCGGCGCATCCAGTCCGGCGGCATCGGGCGGGCATAGCCGCCTACGCCCTGCGCGATCTCGCGCTCTTCGTCGGTGATAAACGGCACGTCCAGGAACTTGCCGCCGAGCGATTCGATCTGCTCCTTCACGGCCGGGCGCACGTCCGAGGCCTCGATCACCGCGCCCAGGCGCTTGGCCGTGGCGATGGCCTGCAGGCCGGCCACGCCGGCGCCGAGGATCAGCACGCGCGCGGCCTTGACGGTGCCTGCGGCGGTCATCAGCATCGGCATAAAGCGCTGGTAGTGGTGCGCGGCCACCAGCACGGCCTTGTAGCCGGCGATATTGGCCTGCGAGGAGAGCACGTCCATGCTCTGCGCGCGCGTGGTGCGCGGTACGGCTTCGAGCGCGAAGGCGGTGATGCCCGCAGCGAACATGCGCGCCTTGTTTTCAGTGTCGAAGGGATTGAGCATGCCCGCCAGCACGGCGCCGCGCCGGATTCGCGGCAGTTCCTCGACGTCGGGCGCGTGCACCTTAAGGACGAGGTCAGCACCCAGCGCTTGGGCGGCGGTGCCGATGCGGGCGCCCGCGGCTTCGTAGGCATTATCAGGCTGGCTGGCGCGCACGCCGGCGCCGGCCTGTACGATCACCTGGTGGCCCTGTGCGACATATTTCTTGACCGTTTCCGGGGTGGCGGCAACACGCGCCTCCCCCGGCCGGATCTCAGTCGGGATCCCTATCTGCATTGTCCAGTCTCCGATTGGCCCGGCCGGTCCCGCTGCGGGAACCCGGGCAGGTGGTCACATGCCAGCGCCCGAGCCAGCACGCGTTGTCATGCCATGGCGCGCTCAGACCGACACTTCGCCTTCGAGGGTGACGCGGTTCAGCACGCGCACGGCGTTGCCGTAGTCGTGCACGGGGTAGTGCATGGTGCAACGGTTGTCCCACATCAACAGCGCCTTCCTGCCACATGTGGCGGTAGACGATGTCGGGCGAGGTCGAGTGCTCGTACAGGAAGTCGAGCAGCGGACGGTTTTCGGCTTTGGTCATGCCTTCGATGCACTGCGCCCTGTGCAGGCGGCCGACATAAAGCGCCTTGCGGTTCGTTTCCCGGTCCGTGTGCGCGATCAAGTGAATCGCCGAGTGCACCTTGTCGTTGCCCGTCATCTTGGCTAGGCGGCCACCGCTGAAGCGGGCTCGCAGGCCCTCGATCATGCGTTGCATGGCGATCTACACCCCGGCGCCGCAAGATCCCGATCTTGTTACCTGTACCTGCCAGTGCAGACCTGCTGTAAGCCCCGCTGTGCATCAAGCGGTCGACAGCAGCCGCATCGTTAATCCAGATCTCGTCCACGCTGTCGTACTGCGGAGCTAGGCAGGGCACAGGTAACACGGTGTTCTGGACGTAGCGGCGCACGCCCGGCAGGCCTGCCGCCAACGGCGAGTGCAGGGACGCCTGGAGGTCCACATCGGCGCGCCGCTTGCACAGGAAGATGAGGTGAATCATGACGTGGCAGGTCCGTTGGTCATGGAGGGGGCGCGCTCCAGCGCATCGAGAATGCGCGCGAAACGTGCTTCCACGCGCGGCCGCATGCGCGTCGGCGTGAAGATGTAGAACTCGCCAGAACCGATCGCCTCCAGCGTCTGGCTGGCCACCAACTCCGGGGCTGCGCCTGCGGCAACACTGGCCTTGAACTGTTCGCTCGTATGACTTGAGCGTTCGGCGATGGGGGTCTTCACCGGGCCCGGGCAAAGTACCGAAACTCCGATGCCAGTGCCGCGGAGCTCCTGTTCGAGGGCTTCGGAAAGGGCCAGCACGCTGTATTTCGTGGCCGCGTAGGCACCCATCGGAAACGCGTGGTTCACCCAGAAGCCAGCGCCTGACGCCGTGTTGACGAAATGGGCTGGCTCGGCGTGGCGGCGCAGCAGCGGCAGGAAATGACGGATGCCATGAACTACGCCGAACACGTTGACTCCGAACACGCGCATCCAGTCCTGCTCGGATAGCGACGCCAGTTCGCCACTCATATCGATGCCAGCATTATTGAAGACAAGATGGACACGACCCAGCTTTGCTTCGAATTCCACTGCCGCGTCACGCACGTCCGCATCGGACGACACGTCGAGGACGCGCGTGCAGACGCGCCTGCCGGTCGGTGCGAGCCGGGCGCGCGCTGCTTCGAGCCCCCGCGCGTCGATGTCGGCAAGCGCGAGATCAGCACCGCGCGCCGCCAGTGCCTTGGCAAGTGCCAGGCCGATGCCCGACGCGGCGCCGGTAATGATTGCCGCCTTGCCCCGGAAATCGTGCAGGCGAGGCCGGGCGCCGCGATCGGCCTTACCGGTTGTGTCTTGCGAGTCGTGACTGTTGAGATCTGGGTGGATCATGGACGTTGGCATGTAAGGGTAGCCACACTCAGCCGATGATGGGTTCCGGCGACAAGCGCACGAGCTGCTTGCCAATGTTCTTGCCCGTGAACAGGCGGTTCAGGGCGGCAGGCGCCTGCTCGATGCCGTCGACAATGTCGACCCGGTATTTGAGCAGCCCGTCCCTGATCCATTGCGCCATGACTTCCAGGGCTTCCGGAAATCTCGAACGGTAGTCGGCGATGAGGAATCCCTCGATCCGGGCCCGTTTCATGATGACGTTGCGGAACATCTTCGGGCTCCACCAGTCACCACTTGCGTTATAGGTCGAGATCATGCCGCAAAGCGCGATGCGTGCGCCCGGATTGATGAGCGCCAGCACGGCGTCCATGGTGTCCCCGCCTACGTTCTCAAAATCGACGTCGATGCCGTTCGGGCAGGCCGTGCGAAGCCTGGCAAGCAGGTTGTCGCCCTTGTAGTCGATGCAAGCATCCAGGCCGAACTCTTCTGTGACGAGCCGACATTTTTCCTGCCCGCCTGCAATGCCCACAACGCGGCATCCGAGTATCTTGCCGATCTGGCCGGCGATCGAGCCGACGCCGCCCGCAGCGGCCGACACCACGATGGTGTCGCCGGCTTTCGGCCTGGCAATATCGAGCATGCCGAAGTAGGCGGTCATGCCGGAGTTGCCCATTGCGCTCGCGAATGCGTGCAGGGGCAGCCCGTACTCCACCGGGACGCGCCTGGCGGTCTTCGTCACCGAGTACTCTTCCCAGGCCATGCCACCTTCGACGATGTCGCCGGGCCTGAAGTCCGGATGGCGGGACTCGACGACCATCCCCATGGTGACGCCTCGCATCACCTCGCCCAGTGCCACCGGCGCCATGTACTGGTCGATTTCGCTCATCCAGACACGGTTGGTCGGCGCCACCATGAGGTAGATGTTGCGCACCAGGATCTCGCCGTCTTGCGGCTCTGCGATCGGGGCTTCAACAAGCTGAAGGTCGTCGTCGCCGATATCGCCGAGGGGACGCTGCTTGAGGATCCAGCGCCGGTTCATTTGCTTCATACGTGCTTCTCCAGAAATTGCGACCGGCGCCGCGCTGCCGGTCACCACAATGCGGCCGTACGCTCAGTCTTCGAGCGCACCGTAAACAACGTTGCGCAGCAGGGCCCGGTAGCCGACGCGTGTCGCGGGGTCGTTTGCCTGCAGCATCAGGATGGCGACCAATTGCTCCTTTGGGTCTGCCCAGAAATAGGTCCCAAGCGCGCCGCCCCAGTAAAAATCGCCGACCGAACCTGGCACCGGGCACAAGCCCAGCTCGGTGCGCACACCCACGGCCAGGCCGTGACCCTGACCCAGTTCAGGCAACGGCGCGTTGAGGCCAAGCCCTCTCGTTCTACTGCCGTAGTCCACGGTCGGGGGCAGGTGGCTGCTCAGCATCAGCTCGACGCTCTTTCGTGAGAGCAGGCGTACGCCATCGAGCACACCGCCATTCAGCAGCATCTGGCAGAAGCGCGCGTAGTCGCCGGCCGTAGACAGCAGGCCGGCACCGCCGGAGTGCCACCGGGGCGGATTGCTCTCGTCATAGTCGAACACCGGGTTGGGCGCGCCGGAATCGCAGAACGGCAACGCCAGGCCCGCACCGTCCTGCCGGACCAGCCGGAAGTCGGTCGCATGCATACGCAGCGGTCGCGTCACGCGCTCGGCCACGAAGCGGTCGAGATCCATGCCGGAGACGATCTCAATGACGCGGCCAAGCACGTCGGTGGACATGCCATACTCGAATACCGCACCTGGCTGGCATTGCAGTGGGATGGCCGCGAGCTTGGCGACCATCTCGGCGTTGGTCTGTCCGGGGTCCATTAATCTGTTTTCGCGATACTGGCGCTTCACCAGCGAATCGCCAAACTGCCCGTAGGTCAGGCCGGACGTGTGCCGGAACAGGTCGTGCACAGTCATGGCGCGGCGCACGGGCTCGAGCGCAAGGCGGCTCTCGCCAGTTTTTCCATCGACCGACTCGACGCCGACCTGCAGGCGGGCGAACTCGGGAATGTAACGTTCGACCGGATCATTCAGGGCTAGTCGGCCTTCTTCCAACAACGTCAGCGCCGCCACGCCGACGACCGGCCGGGTTAGCGCGGCAATGCGGAAGACCGAATGACGCTGCATCGGACGAGACGGCGCATCCGCCTGCTCGAATCCAATAGCTTCGAACCAGGCAATCCGTCCGCTACGCGCCACCAGTACCACAGCCCCTGGGATCTTGCGCCGGTCGACATCGGCGTTGAGCAACGACGAGAAAGCCTGCAGATGCCGCGTGGAAAGTCCCACCTCTTCGGGCGTGTCCGCATGGTCCAAGGGGTAGGTTGTAAGATGCAATGCAGGCTCCTTCATATCTCGATGGGATAGCACCCGGGAATCAGGTATTCAGCGATTGGCGCGGTGCCCCGTGCTGCGAGGGGCTTTGTACCAACTCTAAGCAAATGAGCGGCATAGTGCAGCGGTTGTCCCACATCGCGACATCGCCTTCCTGCCACATATGGCGGCACACGTTGTCGGGGCTGTTCAAGTGCTCGTACAGGAAGTCGAGCAGCAGGCGGCTCTCCGCCCCGGTCATGCCTTCGACGCCATTGGGCGGTATCCGGGTGGCCGACATAGAGCGCCTTGCGACCCATCTCCTGATTTGGATGGTCATGTTGACTTTAGGAGCTCTATACGAAGCATTAGTCGAGGGTCAACACGATCTTGCCGACGTGTTGGTCCTGGTTCATATAGGCATGCGCGGCGTGGATGTCCGTCATGGCAAAGGTGCGGTCGATCGGCAGGCGGATGCGTCCGGCGCGCAGGAAGGGGAGCATGTCGCGGGCGCAGGCCTGGATGCAGTCGAGGCGCTCCTGCGCCGAGCGCGTGCGGAAGGTGACCCCGATTAGGTGCAGGCGCTTCATCCATAGATGGGTCAGGTCGATCTGGGCGGTGGGAGCGCCAAGACGCGCGATGTTGACCAGCCGGCCCTGCACGGCGAGGCTCTTCAGGTTGGCCTCGAAGACCGGGCCGCCAACGGTGTCGATGATGATGTCGACGCCGCGCCCGTCCGTCGCGCGCATGATGGTCTCGACCTGGTCGTCACGGGACGAATCAATGGCCACGTCGATGCCATACTGGCTGATCTTGTCCAGCTTCGCAGCCGAGCGCGACTGAGCGAACACCGGCTTGGCGCCCATCAGCGAGGCGATCTGGATGGCCGCCATCGCCACGCCGCCCGAGGCGCCATTGACCAGCACCGACTCGCCGCCCTTGAGCCGGCCGTTGACCACCAGTGCGTCATGTGCGGTGATGAATACGTTGGGGAAGGCAGCGGCCTCAATCCAGGACAGGTCGACAGGAATCGGCATAAGTGCCATGGGGTCGGCCAGGACGAACTCGGCCTGGCAGCGGCGCCCGCGCCCCATCACGCGGTCGCCCTCGTGCCAGCCGGTCACGCCGTCGCCAACCACAGCGATCTCCCCGGCGAACTCGACACCGGTGGTGATGGTGTTGCCAGTACGCAGTTCCTTCGCCTGGATGACCTCGCCCCGGTTCAGCCCGGCGGCATGCACACGCACCAGTACCTGGCCGGGCCCGGCTACGGGCGCGGGGATATCCTCGATGACGACTTGCCCGCCATCCGGGCTTGAAATCACTCGCACTGCCTTCACGTCGTTCTCCTTGTTCGGTGGAGTGTGTTTGGGTGGTCGCCGCCCCGCAGGGCGGCGGGGGGCCGGCAGATCAAATTGAAACGTCATATGTCGTGCGAACTCACGCAACCTGCTTAAGTTCGAAGACTGCGCGGCTCGAAAGCTGTGCCACCGCATCATTCCATTTGGAATCCACTGCCTTGAAAATGCACTCCTTTACGTGACCGTATCCCCAAATCCTCTCGGCAATCGAAGCCGCACGCAGTACCGCTGCATAGTTGCGGGCGTTCCCTTGCGTGATGATCTCTTCCACAGCGCGGCCCCGGGTTCGACGTCAGTGAAGCGACCAGGCTTCACGCCGTGAAGGGGATCGGTTCCTGTAGCGGAATGCGCCTTCGCATGCTGTGGAAAAGCGCTGGGGCAATCTTACGGGAGGGCATAAATTAGTTCTGTCATAAAGACGACAGAAGCCCCCGCCCGCTCCGCAGATCCGCCGCGCACGCCAGCCAGTCCCGCACCGCCAATGCGCAAGCCTAAGTCTTCGACGCCGGATGCCGCCGCCGATACTTCGAGCAGCCGGTAGACAGCACTCGCCGAGACCGGCTTATTGCCGGCGTCCAGGCAGCTTCTGGGCAGCCCGACTTCGGCCAGGATCCGATGTGGATCCAGTCCCACCGAGCGGGCAACCTCGGTATAACCAGTCATGCGGGGCACTGCGGACTAAACGGCCCATAGTCCCTCCTTGCGCGGGCAGTGGCTGCAAGGCTTTTGCAGCCGTCGGTTATCGCTGGACCTGTATCTCTGCCCGGCCTGGCCTCAGGCGCGGCGCATCAGGCTGAAGCTCTGGGAGCTCAGGCCCCGATCCGGCACGCTGGCCAGGAACAGTGCAAGGGATGGCAGCGTGTGCAGCATGGTAGGCGCCGATCAAATTGAAATCGATGGTCTTACGCCAAAGCGCAGGGTCGCTGTCGGCGATCTTGCTCTGTCCCAATGCGACACTCGCACTGCCGACGACAATACCCACGCCACAAAAGGCTTCGCCGGCCTGACAGAAGAGATTCGTGCCCGACGCATAGTTCACTAAGTGCGGCATTCATGGCCCGCCCGCCGCCTCGATGAGCGCGGCGGTCTCGCGGATATCGGCTTCACGTCGGGCGCTGCACACCACGGTGGCACCGAGCCAGCGCAATGGCACGCCCGATGCCACGACCCGCCCCCGTGATGACCTCGACTTTGTCCTGAAGCAATCTTGCCTGTACATGGCTCACTGTGACTCTCCTATAACGTTGCAGCCAGTCATGAAAAGTTGGTCACTAGGATGCCGGCAACTTCTACGCGTCCCACCATCGACGACGATCAACTCACCACCGCAAAGTTCCTGACACCGTAGGACAGCGCACGCATTGGTTCTGTCAAAAAGACAAACATCTCGCGCTCTCTCCTGAAGACCGGAAGGCCCCGTCCCCGCATGTCACAGCGAAGCCACATGCGTGGCAGCTTCCGATTACTGTCACAAATATGACAGACACGCTCTGGGGCGCGACATATCCTCCGCTCATTACGACAGAGGCGCCTCCCACTTGCCCTGGCGACAGCGCTCCCCAGTCGAGTCAATTTCAGATTTCTCATTGGATCATGAAGAAACTCAACGCAATCCTGCACGCAATTGAACAGCTTGCCGACGGCATTCTGGGTTTCGAATTCCGTCCGACAGATGGTCAGGAATGGCCCATGCCCACCGCGGGCGCGCACGTTGACGTGCACCTGCCAAATGGCCTTGTGCGGAGCTATTCCCTGACCAATCGACCGGGCGATTCAAAGCGCTACCTGATTGCCGTCAATCGGGAAGCCTCGGGTACCGGTGGCTCACGATATATGCACGACTTGCTCAGAGTCGGCCAAAAGGTCCAGCTGTCCGAGCCTCGCAATAACTTTCCGCTTAGTGAATCGGGTGCTCCCTCTGTTTTCATCGCTGGTGGCATTGGCATCACGCCCATCTGGAGCATGGTGCAGCGTCTTTCAGAGATCGGCGCACCCTGGTGCGTGCACTACTCAGCACGAACAAGAGAGGGGGCCGCATTTGTGGATGAGTTCCTCCTGCTTGCATCCCGGTCGGGAGGAACTGTTCATTTGAATTTTGATGGTGGCATGAAGGAAAAGATGCTGGACTTGCAGGCCATCGTCGAGTCCAGCTCGCCGGACTGCGACTTCTACTGCTGCGGACCGGTTCCCATGCTCCGGTCTTTTACCGAAGCCTGCAAAGATCTGGACCAGGACAAAGTGCACCTCGAATACTTTGCCGCCCCCATTGCGCCAGCAGCAGAGGGCTGCGCAAACGACACCTTCAGCGTCGTTCTGTCGAAGTCCGACAAGGTTGTGGAAGTCGGGCCGGACAGCACCATCCTCGAGGCATTACTCGCTGCCGGCGTGGATGCACCTTACTCATGTATGGGCGGCGTGTGCCGGGCCTGCGAAACCGGGGTGATCGCCGGCACTCCGGACCATCGCGACTTTGTCCTCTCGGACGCCGAAAAGCTGGCCGGGGACAAGATCATTATCTGCTGCTCGCGCGCCAAGTCCCAGGACCTGGTGCTCGACCTGTAAGCGAGAGCGAGCGCATGGACACGCCGGTCCTCAAGCACATCATTGGATCGGGGAGTCCAACACACAGTATCGCTGTGTCGTCATCAACGCCGTACGCTCCGTCATTGCACCCCTCCTGTAGTCCTCGGCAACCAGATTCAGCAGCCTCCCGGACGCGTTCACACCGATCCGTCGCAGGAGTCTGCCTGCATAGCATCGCGTCCGTTATGGGCGCACGAATTGTCTCGGCGAAAAGGCCGGGGCGAAACCCCAATGACTTCCCAAAAAAATGAAAGGGACGAGGAGGAACTTGAATATGAGGATAAAACAAGTTGTCGCTGCTTCACTGCTGGCGTGCGCTGGTACCGCTTGGGCGGAGTCGAGCGTCACGGTGTATGGGGTAGCAGATGTGCCGGTTGAATTTGTCAATCATATGGCAATTGGCGCTCCGACAATCAACCCCACGACTGGCGTAATCACGCAGCAGGCTGGCGGCAACAGGTTCTCCTTGGCCAGCAGTGGCGGCTTGTCGGGGTCCCGCTTTGGACTGCGGGGGACAGAAGACCTGGGCACAGGCCTGAAGGCTCTGTTTGTACTGGAAAGCGGCTTCGGACTGGATACCGGGGCGCTTCAGCAAGGGGGGCGTCTTTTCGGTCGTCAGGCATTCGTCGGTGTGCAGAGTGACAGCGTCGGCAAGCTTACCTTCGGCCGCCAGTATTCCTCCATGTTTGATATGTTCGCCCACGCCTCGCCGCTTAGCTACGGATCAATGTATGAGCCGGTATTCCTTCAACTTGGCCCTAACGGTCGCGCTGATAACACAGTCAAGTACACCGGTGTATTCGGCGGCCTCACCGCAGTTGCCCACTACAGTTTTGGCGTAGGCGTGGCTGCTCTGGGCGTCACACCGCTAGCGAACGGAGGTGCCGGCGAGGTGCCGGGTCACTTTCGTGACAACACGGCCTATGGCGGGGGCCTGATGTACAGCTCGAATGGGCTCGGCTTGTCCCTCGCCTATGACCAGTGGAACGCCGCGGTAACGGCCGGCAGCCCAGGGACAGCGAAAAAGGCTGGCATCGCGGCAAGCTATGTCGTGGGCCCGGCCAAATTCGTGGCCGGCTACCGCTGGGGAAATGGCAAGAGCAATACCGACGCCACGCTTCTACGCGATGATTATTATTGGGTGGGGATAAACTACCAGGCCACCTCTGCCCTCGGTCTTACGCTCGCTTACTACTATGACGACCTGAAGACGCTGCGTGTCAGCTCGGTGGCTCCGTCGACCAATCCGGCCAATCCCTGGCAAATCAGCTTCGTAGCGGACTACAGCCTTTCCAAGCGCACGGATGTCTACCTGACCACCGCCTATGCCAAGAACTCCGGACTGAATTTCGACTCCTCGGCGAACGGCTTCGCCAGCAGCTACTTCCTGGCAAGCGGTAACACCAACCAGTTTGGCGCCGCCATCGGCATCCGTCATAAGTTCTGAGGTCCTTCGCCAGTCCGGCAGGCACCGCGCAATCGGCTACTCGGGCAGCATTGGGCCCGAGTAGCTCCTCCCCCTACTCCCACAGCCGACGCACCTTCGTGCAGGTGCGCGTCATCCCGCCTCTGCTGGGCACTCCATTGAGCCCGAGTACCCATTAGGCAAGTCCCCGTAAAAAACCCTGGCTGCAAGTTCAGTCCGACAGGAGCGCCGCAATCTCGCTCTCGGCGTAGCGAGCCACTCCCCGCGCGTACTGATCTCGCCGGTTCTGATACGCAACGCTCATAACGATCAGCCCAGCCCTCGTCCTCGACTGCAGTCTCCAATGCCACGCGCAGCCGCCTGCCCAGCAGCCTGGCCTTAGGCGAACGGATGGTGGCGAAACCAGCCAAGGGGTCCCCGGTCAATGGCTGTTCGCCCACGCTGGCCTTGCATTGACGGCTATCGGTAAACTCGTCACACCGTAGTCGGCATAGCCGGTCGGCCGCCTCAAACAGGTCCTGTCTGATTGCAGGCAGTTCAAGCGATTTTCATCTCGGAGTTGTCATCAAGACAACATCGCCGGGGGCGCAGGGTCGTCGGGTTGCCAGGCGCCACGCCGCGAGGGCAAAAAAAATGGCCGCCAGCGGTGTTTCCGCTGGCGGCCAAGTCCGGGTGATTCCCCCGGGCGCGGAGCCAAGTGCTATCCCTTGAATACCCCTCAGGAACTGGATCTCGATCCCGCCGCTGTACGCCACTGGCCCATGAGGCTATCCAGGCGCGGCAGGGCCGTCGCGAGGTGGCGCTCCTTCACGTGACCAAAGCCCCGGATTTCATCGGGCAGGTTCGCAATCTCGACAGCGACGGACAGGTTGTTCTTGCCAAGTGCCGCCAGGACTTCTTCGATCGTGGCCTGATAGCGGGTGATCAGCGCCCTCTCCATCTTGCGTTCGGCGGTGTAGCCGAACAGATCCAGCGGCGTGCCGCGCAAGCTCCTCATCCGCGCCAGCGCCTTCATTGCCGTGCGAACCCAGGGACCATACGCGCGCTTCACCAGTTCGCCTTTCGCGTTGCGCCGGGACAGCAGCGGCGGTGCCATGTGGTGGACCACGCGGTACTCGCCTTCGAAAGTCTGCGCAATCTGGTCAAGGAAGGCGCGGCCCGTGTGCAGCCTGGCGACTTCGTACTCGTCCTTGTAGGCCATCAGCTTGAAGAGATTGCGTGCGACCGCTTCACTCAGTCGCGTGCCGGCATTCAAGGACGCCTCGGCGTGCCGCACCTTCGCCACAAAGACGCGATAGCGGTCTGCGTACGCGGCATTCTGGTAGTCGGTCAGGAACTTGGCACGCGTGTCGACCAGGGCGTCAAGCGACGGCTTCCTGGTGAACGTGATCGTCTGGGCCGCCGTGTCGCCCGATTGCGCCCAGGCCGGGTCATGCGCGCAGCGCCGGCCCAGTTCAAATGCGGCCTTGTTTTCCTTCACCTTGACGCCGTTCATTTCCACAGCGCGCAGGATCGCCTCGCGTGGGAGCGGAATGCGGCCGCTTTGCCAGGCGTGGCCGAGCAGCAGCATGTTCGTGTACACCGACGAACCCAGCATGCGCGTGGCAATCGATTCCGCATCGAAGGCCGCCACTGCTTCCTTTCCGACGACGGACTCGAGCATCTGCTGGCATTCCGCATGGGGCGACTGCCAGTCGGGATTGCGCACGAAGGCCGCAGTCGGCGTTGCATGCGTGTTGAGTACCACAAAGCTGCGCGACGGGGCCAGCGTGGTCAGCGAAGTCTTGTGTCCGGCAACGATGGCATCGCACCCGATGAGCAGGTCCGCGTTTGCCATGGCAACGCATGCCCCATGGATCGCGTCCGGTTCGTCTGCGATCTGTACGTGGCTCCATGTCGCGCCCCCCATCTGGGCCATGCCGGTCGTATCCTGCGTGACGACGCCCTTGCCTTCCAGGTGCGCGGCCATGCCGAGCACCTGCCCGATGGTCACCACACCGGTGCCACCCACGCCGGCAATGAGGATGCCCCATGCACTCCGGGCAAGCGGCAGCGTCGGCTCAGGCAACGAGACCGGCGAGGCTTTGGCGCTGGCAGGCTTAGTGGGCTGCTTGAGGCTGCCGCCTTCGATCGTCACGAAGCTTGGGCAGAATCCATTGACGCAAGACAGGTCCTTGTTGCAGGTGCTCTGGTTAACCTGCCGCTTGCGGCCCAGCTCGGTCTCGCGCGGCTGTACTGCCACGCAGTTGCTTTGCTTCGAGCAATCGCCACAGCCTTCGCAAACGAGGTCATTGATGAAGACATGCTGCGTCGCGTCGGCACGGGTTCCGCGCTTGCGTTCGCGTCGCTTCTTGGTGGCGCACACCTGGTCGTAGATTAGCGCGGTCACGCCTTCCACTTCGCGCAGCTCACGCTGCACGGCGTCGAGCTCGCTACGGTGGTGGACCTTGACCCCGGGCGCGAGCCGCGTGGCATTTGCGTAGTTTTCCGGCGCATCGGTCACGACGTCGATGCGGCGCACCCCTTCCGCCTCAAGCTCGCGCGTCATCGAGGCGACGTCGAGACCACCGTCGATCGGCTGGCCACCGGTCATGGCGACGGCACTGTTGAAGAGGATCTTGTAGGTAATGTTCGCCTTGGCCGATACCGCCTGCCGGATGGCGAGGAAGCCGGAATGGTTATAGGTGCCATCGCCAAGGTTGGCGAACATGTGGCGGCGCGTACTGAACGGTGCCTGGCCGATCCACGGAGCGCCTTCTCCGCCCATCTGCGCCCAGGCGGTGGCGCGGTCCATCCACGCAGCCATGCCGTGGCAGCCGATGCCGGCCATCGCCTGCGAGCCCTCGGGCACATTGGTGCTGGTGTTGTGGGGGCAGCCAGGGCAGAACCAGGGCTGACGCTGCGCACCTGTGCCCTGCGGGACATTCAGCGCGCTTTCCTTCGCGGCGATGATCGCCAGCCGGACATCCATGCGCGCCGCAATGTCGGCCGGAACACCCAGTTGTTTCAGGCGGCGGGCAATGGCCTTGGCGATCAAGGCGGGGGTCAGGTCAGCGGGCGCGCGCAGCAGCCAATCCTGGTGCGCGTGGCTATGGCGCCATTCGCCACCCACATCGCCATCTCCGCTGGCAAGGTCAAACTTGCCGGCAACGCGGGGGCGAAGGTTGGGCGGGCAGTGATAGAGCTCGTCCTTGACCTGTGACTCGATGATGGGACGCTTTTCCTCGACCACAAGCACTTCACGCAGGCCCAGGGCGAATTCACGCAGGCCTTGCGGCTCGAGCGGCCATGGCACATTGACCTTGTGGAGGCGCAGGCCGATTTGCCGGCAGGTGGCATCATCGAGGCCAAGGTCCAGCAACGCCCGTCGGACGTCGGCAAAGGCCTTGCCAGAAGCAATGATCCCCACGCGGTCCGCGCGGCCTTCGATGACATTGTGATTGAGGCGGTTGGCCCGCACGTAGGCAAGCGCGGCGGGCCACTTCGCTTGCATCAGCCGCGCTTCCTGCTCCAGCGGATCGTCGGGCCAGCGGATGTGGATGCCGCCGTCCGGCATGCGAAAGTCTTCCGGTAGCGCGATCCGGACGCGCAGCGGATCGAGGTCGACCGAGGTGGCCGACTCCACCACTTCCTGGACGGTCTTCATGCCAGTCCAGATGCCCGCGAACCGGCTCATCGCAAATGCGTGCAACCCGAGATCGAGGATGTCCTGTACGTACGCCGGCGCGATCACGGGGATCCCTGCCGCGATGAACGTCTGGTCGCTCTGGTGGGCCAGCGTGCTGCTCTTGGAGACGTGATCGTCACCGGCCACCGCCATGACGCCGCCCAGCGCCGCCGTCCCGCTCAGGTTGGCATGCTTGAGGGCGTCCAGGCTACGGTCCACGCCCGGCCCCTTGCCATACCAGATGCCGAACACCCCGTCGAACTTGCTATGCTTGGCGTCATAGCTCAGTTGCTGCGTGCCCCACACCGCGTCCGCGGCGAGCTCCTCGTTCAGCCCGGGCTGGAAGACAATGTCGTGGGCCTTGAGCTCGACGCTGGCATTCCACAGCGCCTGATCATAGGTGCCCAGCGGCGACCCGCGATAGCCGGAAATAAAGCCCGCGGTGCGCCGGCCCGCCAGGGCATCGCGCTTTTGCTGCAGGAGCGGCAGGCGTACGAGTGCCTGCACGCCATTGAAAAAGGTGAAGGAGCTGGTTTCCCCAGATTGCCGGGTGTCTTCTGCAGACGGGGAGATATCGCGCACAGGTGTAGATGTCAGGACGCTCATTGCAATTCGTGTCGTCGTTAGGATCGATCAGGCGTGAGCGTCCGCTGCCACATGCACGCATGCGGCGGACAGTACGCCGAACTCGCCGGGTAATTTATGTTTGTGGGGTCGCGAGGCACCTGCCATCGCGGAGATACCACAGGAACACCCCCTCAGGGGCATGTTCCCGTGGCATCAGCCAGGCGGATCCGACTCAGCCCAGCGGCCACTCCATGGCGCCGGAGTGAGTCACTGCGCCGCGGCTGGAAGGGCCGACAAGCCGGACATACTTCTCGGTGACGCCTGCCAGGCGCACCGGCCGTTCGACGGGCTTCCATTCGGCGCGGCGACGCCGCAATTCCGCCTCTTCAACGAGCAATTCGATCTCTCCCGTACCAGCATCAATGCGGATACGATCCCCGCTCTTCACCAGTGCCAACGGACCACCTTGAGAGGCCTCGGGGGAAACGTGTCCCACGCACAGCCCGCGCGTGCCACCCGAGAAGCGACCGTCGGTCACCAGGGCCACGGACTGTCCCCGGCCCTGACCAACGATGGCCGAGGTCACCGACAGCATCTCCCGCATTCCTGGGCCGCCGTGTGGACCCTCGTTGCGGACGACCAGGACGTCGCCTTCATCGTAGGCCAATTGCTTGACCGCGGCGAGTGCATCATCCTCGCTTTCGAAGACCCTGGCCGGCCCTTCAATCGACAGCTTGGTCAGGCCGGCGATCTTGATAATGGCGCCATCTGGCGCCAGATTCCCGGTGAGCACTACCAGTCCACCACTTTCACGGAACGGCTGCAGGTGACTCCGCACGATGGTGCCATCCGGGTCCGCTACATCTTGAAGTGCCTCCTCAAGCGTGCGGCCATCCAGGGTCGGTACATCGCCATGCAGGTAGCCGCCCTTCAGCAGCGCCTTGAGCACCACGGGCACGCCGCCAATCCGATGCAGATCGTAGGGTACATGCGGCCCGCCGGGCATCAGGCTGGCCAATGTCGGCGTGCGGCGCAGGATCTCTTGCATATCGCGCAGACCAAAGGCAATGCCCGCTTCATGCGCGATCGCCGGCAGGTGCAAGCTCGCATTGGTCGATCCACCTGTCGCGGCAACGACCGCCACCGCATTTTCCAGACCCTTTCGTGTCACCAGATCGCGGGGCAATGGTCCTCCACCACTCTTGACGTTCCGCATCAGTTGCTCGGAGGCCCTGCGAGCCACGGCCTGACGAACAGAGAACGCAGCGGGAATGCTTGTAGATCCGAGCGGAGTGAAGCCAAGCACTTCCGCTATGCTTCCGGCAGTACCGGAAGAGAATTGCCCTGGGCACGCGCCACTCGTCGTCACGATATCGGTGCCCATCTGCTCCAGTTCTTGCGCGGTCATTTCACCAGCGTGAACCTTGCCCACACCTTCGAACATGCGTAGCGGGTTGACCTGCTCACCCTTGTGCCAGCCCACCAGCATCTGCCCACCGTGGAGGAGCAGGCTGGGCACGTTCAGGCGAACCATGGCCATGAGAAGGCCAGGAAGGGTCTTGTCGCAAGCACCGATACCAACCAGGGCGTCGTAGCCTTGCGCACGAACTACCACCTCCACGGAATCGGCGATGACTTCACGTGACATCAGGCTGTAACGCATGCCATCGTGCTGCTGCGCCAGGACATCCGAGACGGAAATCGTGGAGAACTCCCGGGCGGTACCGCCACCGACTTCAACGCCCAGTTTCGCGGCCTGGATCTGTGGCAGCAGTGACTGCGAGCAGGGACTTACCTCCCCGAATGTGTGCGCCACTGCTACAAAGGGTTGGTCGATGGCGGCATCGTCCAGTCCGGTCGCGCGCAGTTGCCATCGATGTGGAGCACGTTCCAGGCCGTGCTTCACAAGCCTTGAACGCTGCGAGGAATCAAAGTCCTCGCCACCGTGCTTTTCATCACTCAATTCATCGGGCTGCATCATGCTACTGCCTTGAATGTCATTCAATTTATGGAACGGGGAAACGGAGACACCATGTTAAAAGCCAACAATGCCACCCCGAAGTCATCTATCTGACAGTTCGCGCGTTTTTACCGGTTCTCTATCAGATGAAGCGTGTGCCGGGTCACGTCCGGTTGTGGCTGCCCCCTCGACCCGGCTAATCCAATGCCGATGCTTTCGGTCGTCCCGAGGAGAAAAAGCTGGCTAGGTTCTCGAGAAACAACTCGCCCATCGCCTGGCGCGTCTCCTCGGTAGCGCTGGCGACATGCGGCAGCAGTACTACATTGTCGAGCCCGAACAAGGCCTCCGGCACGTGTGGCTCGTTCGCGAACACATCCAGGCCGGCGCCGGCGATGCGACCGCTCTGCAGCGCGTCGATGAGGGCCGCGTCGTCGACCACGGTGCCACGCGCGATGTTGATGAGATAGCCCTTCTGGCCAAGCGCATCGAGCACACCGGCGTTGACGAGATGCTCCGTCTCCGGCCCGCCTGCGGTGGCAATCACCAGGAAGTCGGCCCACTCCGCAAGCTCCACGAGGGATGCCAAGTACTGGTAGGGAACATCGGTCACCGGTCGGCGGCTGTGATAGCGCACCGACATGTCGAAGCCGGTGCCGCGCCGGGCAATCACGCGTCCGATACGGCCCATGCCGACCAGGCCGATCCGCTTGCCACTGACCCGCGTGGAGAGCGGGAACGGACGGTTCGGCCATTCTCCTTTCCGGACGAAGCGGTCACCCGCGCTGATACGGCGCGCCACGTCCATCAGTAGTGCGAACGCCGTGTCCGCGACGCAGTCGTTGAGCCCGTCGGGGGTGTACCCAACGGCGATACCACGCTTGCGTGCGGCCTCGAGGTCGATCTTGTCCAAGCCCACACCCAGGCTCGAGATCACCCCCAGTGACGGCAGCGCGACCATCAAGGCTTCGCTGACGCCGCTGATCGCGCTGGTTGTCAGCGCCGTGAACTCGCCCCCACGCTCGGCGAGAAAGTCCTGTGGATCGGTCTCGGCCCACAACGGGTGGACGTCGTAGGCCTGAGCCAGCCTGGATTCGAGTGCAGGCGGCAACCGGCCGTGCTGAAGCAGCTTTGGTCTCATGGCAACGCTGAAATCCTGTGGAGGTGAAAATCAAGGCCGGCCGGATACCAGCCATGAGGGGACAGTCTGCGCACCGGGGTGCGGACTGCCGGTGTGGCTCAGGTGTTGGGCAGCACGGTGGAGCCGGCATCGCCGAAACCGATCTTGCGGAAGCCATCGGCCTTGCAGTACGCGCGGACAATCAGGGTATCGCCGTCTTCCACGAAGCCGCGGCGTTCGCCCGTCGGCATGTCGACCTCTGCCTGGCCGCCCAGCGTGAGCTCGAACATGCAGCCGGATTCTTCGCGTGCAGGGCCAGAGATGGTTCCCGTGCCGATCAGGTCGCCCTGCTCAAGGTTGCAGCCCGCCGACGTCTGATGAGCGACGAGCTGGGAGACAGTCCAGTACATGTCGCGCGTGTTGCTGAGGGAAAGCGATACGGGGCTGAAACCGCTTGCTTCGCCCTTTTCTGTCTGGAGCAGTACCTCGACATGCACATCGAGCGCACCGCGCTCCCGGTTCTGCGCCGAGTCCAGGTTCGGCAAGGGATCGGGATAGGGAGCCGAACGCACCGACGCGCGGCGGAATGGTTCGAGGGCTTCCATGGTCACGACCCACGGTGAAACCGTCGTGTCGAAGCTCTTCGACAGGAACGGACCGAGCGGCAGGCGTTCCCAAAACATGATATCCCGCGCCGTCCAGTCGTTCAGGACGGTCAGGCCGAAGATGGCCTCCTCAGCCTCATCAAGGCTCAAGGCCTTGCCGAAATCGGTGGTCTTGGCGATATAGATGCCCAGTTCGGCCTCGTAATCCATCTTTTCCGACGGGCCAAACACCGGCTTGCCATCCTTGAAATGCCCGAGCTGGCCCTTCGGACGCAGAAAGCCGTGCCCGTGCGGCCTAATGGTGGAAGGACGGTGGTGGTAGGCAATGGGGCTCCAAACCAGATTCGGGTCAAGCTCGGGGTTCTCGGGACGCGCAATCTTCGTGACCTTGGAGACGTGATGCAGCGACGCCGCGTAGTCCGAGAAGTTGCCGATCTTCGCGGGCAAGCCGAACTCGGCGTCGCGGATTGGAGTCAGGCATGCATTGATGGCGGTCACGTACTGGCTGTCATCCCGCAGGATGCGCGAAAGGCCCAGGCGCAAGGCGGACCAGTGCGACGGACCCAGGTCCATCAATGCATTCATGGAAGGCTCGCCGCACGCTCTGGCCGCTTCGCGCGCACTGCCATCGAACAGTTCCTGAACCGCCGCAATGTCGAGAACCTGATCGCCGATACCCGTGCCAACGCGAAATGGCTCATTGGCACCCCTGCGGCGGAATATAGCAAGCGGCAGGTTCTGAATCGGGAACTCCGTGGCTGGATCGTTCGCCGAGCTCACAAAAGACCTGAGGTCCGGGCCATGCGTTTCGTTAAGGCGCATCGCGCCAGCGCGATCATTAGATTGCGTATGTTTTTCCACGATTGAAATTCCAGAGATTTATCGAAGCGGTCTATCCATGTTCAGGGCGCAATGCCCCCCGGATCGCCACCGACCGAATTATTGAAGAGGCACTTTCGCCAGCCGAACGGCATCGCGCCACCTGGTCACCTGGCCTTCCATCAGGCGTTGGGCATCTGCCGGCTTCGTGCCCGCTGCTGGTGTGGCACCGCGACCGCGCAGCGCCTCCTGGACGTCACGCTGGCTCAGCGCCTGGTTCACTGCATTGTTCAGCTTGGCGATCACGGCAGGAGGCGTTCCGGCTGGTGTGGCGATCATGCTCAGGGTCGTCATTTCCGCGTTCGGGACGCCCGACTCCGCCAGGGTGGGGACATTCGGCAGGTCACTGTTTCTCTGGCTTCCCGCAGTGGCCAGGGCACGCACCTCGCCACCTTTGACCTGCGGCAGCATACCGGGGAGCAGCTCGAATGCTGCGTCAACCTCTCCGGATCGGACCGCCACTGTTAGCTTTGAGATTGAACCGTAAGGAACGATCAGGAAGTTTCCCTGTATCGAAGCTTTCAGCAATTCAGCGCCCAGATGCTGAATGCCGCCAACCGTGTCGCCAACGCCCACGGTCACCTGACCTGGCTTGGCCTTGACGGCCGCGACCAGATCCGCAACCGTCTTCAGCGGCGATTTTCGATCCACAACGAGGGCCAGATCGGTGAAGCCGATAAGCGCTACGGGAGTCAGATCCTTCGTCAGGTTATAGGGACGTGTCTTGAACAGGGATTCAGCGATGGCAGCCTTCGTTCCATAGACGAGAAGCGTATAGCCGTCCGGGTTCGCGTGAATGACTCGCCTCGTGGCCACAATGCCACCCGCTGCCGGCATATTTTCGACCACGACCGGAACACCAAGGAGAACGCCGAGCTTCTGGCCGACAATGCGCGCCGGCAGATCTGCTGCTCCGCCTGCCGCTGCCTGCACAACGAGGGTAATTGGCTTTTCCGGGAATTCGCCAGCTGAGGCGGTTCCGGCGCCGATGACAGCGGACACCAGCACGGTGGAAAGAAAACTTAGGAATCGTCTTCTATACGGGGGCACGTTGAGACCTCTTTAGATTAGTTTCGTACAGCCAATGAGTAGCTGCGCCTTCATGTTAGCCATCGAACTGCATGTTGCGACGCACGACAATGGGGGGGCCACCGTGGCTACGCTTGACGATCCATTGCGCAAGCGCGGCGTCGAGATAGTCCGCATGTGCGGGAAACCACCGAGCCAGTTCGGCGGCGAGCCGGCGTGCCACCTCAAGCGCCCCGCCACTCCGCAGTAGCGCCTGAACCTCTCGCACCGAAGCCACGACGGCTTCGTGCTCCTTGACATGGCAGTCCATGCTTGGGAATCCGCTCGTCTGCATCCACATCTCCTCTTGCAAAAAATGCGCCTCTGCATGCCTTTCGAACAGGTCCAGGCAGCGTGCTACGTCCTCGTCGGCGCAGGTGAGCATCTCATTGACGATCTCGACGAACTCCTCATGTGTGTCGTCCATGGCTGCCAGGCCCAGCTTCAGTTTGTCGTTCCATGCCAACGTTACTTCGTGGGCTTTTGCGTGTGCGAATGTCATGTGCTTGGTCGCCTGAAGGAGTGGGCCGCCGGGCCCGGGCCGCAAAAGCCCGGGCGTGCGAGCCAGTCGTCTGAATGCCTTGTCCGCCGCGGGATCGCACGGATTCCCGGATTATTTGGTTTCCATTGCCGCAAGGAACGCCTCGCGGGCAGCCGCGCGCTCTTCCCGGAGAACCCGATTGTGAAAATCCTTGGGATCCGTATCCGAAGAGATGAGCTCCGCAGTGCCTCGCATATCGGCGTACGGAATCCCGCTACCATCGCCTCGCGGCCCAAGACCCAGCGCCGGGCCGCCATTCTCGAACGCTTCCAGCCCCCGGAAGAACTGTTGACGCATCCGGGCGATCACGAGATCGCTGGCGCCAAGATTTTCCTTGGTTCGGTCGACCATCGGGACGCTGTCCGACACGGCCGCATCCTCTGCGCGCAGATGCTTGAATCCGGACCAGTGCCCTTGGGCCATGGCTTCGCGATCCTGGTCATAGTTCTCTTTGGTCCGGTCAAAGACATTGGCAAGGAAATCGTCAGGGTCCTCGAAGAACAACTCCTCCATGCCTTCGGCCTTTGCCTGCTCCACCCAATAGTCCTGCGTGTGGTTCAGATCCCATTCCATGCGCCAAAATGCAGCGCGCCGGTTATTGATCGGGACCATGTACAGGAGGCGTCCTTCCTCTTCCCGGGTGGCGCCATTGAGCACTGTGAATGGTGCCACGAATTCCGTCACCCGAAGCGAGACCGTGCCGTCGCCCCTATCACGCAGGGCATAGCCTTGAAGGCCATACGGCGTTTCCACAACTGAAAGCTTTGGCGTGTTGATACCAGCAGCCTGCTTGATGTTTGGGGCCTGGGTGGCTGCGCCGCTGGCGTGCAGGAGACCTATGTGAGAGGAGTCCAGCAAGGTCTCGAGGTTCTGCGTCCAGTTGGAATGGCAATAACCAACCCGCGCGCGGCGGTACTCGGGTGGGGCCTTGAAGTACTCGTAATCCGGGAAAACAGGCGGCTCGCCTTCGCCGAGGTACACCCAGCATACGCCGCCCGCTTCGCGCACAGGATAGGTCTTCACCTTGACGGTCTTGCAGAAGTTCGGATTGGCCTCGGAAGGCGTCTCCACACACTTGCCGCTGACATCGAACTTCCAGCCGTGGAAGATGCAGGTCAATGCGTTGTCGCCGCTGCGTGCCAACACAAGGGAAGCGCCACGATGAGGACACTGCTCGTCAAGGAATCCAAGCGTGCCATCCGCCGCTCGGAACGAGATGTAGGTCTCGCCCAGCAGTTCAACCTTTCTGGACTTGCCATTGGCCTCCAACGCCTCGGCACGTAGGTACGGCAACCAGTACCGTTTGGCCATTGAATGGAGAGCAGCCCCGGGTTCGACTTCGGTGAAGCGGATGTTATCTTCCTTCGAAAGCATAGTCTTTCCTCGATTTAACTCAGATTAGCCGGACCGCCTTTCCTTTAGCGCCGCGTGGCGTACGCGGCTCTCTGCCAGCGAGGTGCCGGAAGCAATGGAGAATGAGGGTTCCCTCCCGCGCGAGAATGGGTTCCGGTGCCGGAACCTGCTTTCTCTGGCCGTGGAAAAGCGATGGGGCAATCTTAGGGAAGGACACCAATTAGTTCTGTCATAAAGGCGACAGATCCCCCGTTCCCGAGCAGGGATTACCTGGAGGACACGCACTGCGGAGCCGGGAACTCAGCGCGTGATGGATGTACGTTGCGCCAGAGCGTCACGCACTGGGCCGCACGCCTGCGCAGAGCTTCTGCAAGCGATAGTCCCGTTGGGAGGCGGTTTCGAAGGGAATAGCCAGCCCTGACTCTGGCTAAGGGGTCTATCCGGGGCGGTCCGTCGCGCACGCCGGGAAATCGGTATGCCAGCGTCGAGGCGATCAGCTGGCAGCAATCCTGGCGAGGCGATCCGGGTCCAGGATAGTCAAGCTAGAACGCCCGAGGCAGATAATGCCATCTTTCTCGAGTTGCTTCAGGTGAGGATTAAGGTGTTGCCGGCTGACTCCCAGCCAATCGGCAATGTCGCCTTGTGACAGCTTCACATCGAGCACGATTTTCTCGCCGCGCCGCAGCCCATACAGGGTTGCCATTGTTTGCAGTGCCCATGCGAGCCGTATCGGCAATGGCACGCCCGGATCCAGGGTCACACGGCTATATTTGATCCTGGTACGGGGAGCCAGTTGACGCAACAATGCCAGGCAAAGTTGCGGCTGGTCCTGCATTTCCCGCATGATTGCCGCATTGGGAATCGCCAAGAGTACCGTCGGGACGCGAGCAATATGGTCGACTATGTGCTCGCCGCCGTCCATCAGGGATATTATGCCGCTGCAATCGCCCTGTCTCAGAAACCCGAATAGGTGTCGATGGCCTGATACGTAGGTGGCGCTGTGCTCCAACTCTCCTCTGACCACAAGCAGGAAATTTGTAGCGTGGGTGCCTCTCCGCACGACATACTCGCCTGCAGCGTAGGTGCGCAGAGTACCGGCGTCAAGTATCCTGTCGATCACATCTACCGGGCAATCGTGGAATGTGCGTCCCAACATGGCACGTGCAAGCAACTTGCTTGTGTGCTCATCTGCAAAGACAGGATCGTTGCTGGTCATGGGATCGTTCATTCTGTGAGTAGCAACCCGCCTTTGTTCCTTGACGTTGGGCGATTTGGCACTTGCTTTTTGTATCCTAGCATTGTTCGCTGTTCGCGCTCAGCGCGCCTCCGCCCATGCGATGGACACGCCGGTAGTGTCTGCACGACCTGGCCCCTTGTTCCCTTGTATCACCGTGGTACCGATAAAGTGACCCCGCTGGTTTGTGGAACTAGAGAATCGACTTGAGGTGGCCCCGGATGTACCCGCGCAGCCTGGCTAGCCTGCAGGCACTGCACGGCGCTGATGTCCGTTGTTCCTGGAAAGCCGCCGTAGGGTTGGCGGACTCGAATGGCCCAAATGGGTCGATATGTAAACCTCTGCAGAGCAGAGATTTTTTTGGTTGGCGATCGCGGCTACTGACGCGTGACCAGGCCGGTCTGGTCAGCCTGCGATCGGTAATCAAAAAAATGTTTGTGCTAAACCGCTCCGCAGGCGCTGGCGTTTATGGGCATTGAATGATCGTCACGGTGATTTGCGTTACCCGGGGCGTGGCCATGGCACGCCGGAAGCGGGCGGTCTGACCGAGCCGGTCGCGCGAAGATCGGGAGAATAGGGTTAGTAGGCAGATAGTGCTCTGTTTCGCGGCATTTTGATGGTGTGATGACGCAAAAGCATGAGTGGATTCGCATTGGCCGTGGGGAAAGACCAACGTACTCGGGGTGGTGGTGATGCTGGTCAGTGTCCATGGCTGGGGTCTGGCGGACCACGCGGAAGGACGCCAGGCATACCGCCTTCGATGCGGACCATGTGGCCCTTGCCGCAGACGGGGCAATCGCGCAGTGACTTGCCGGTGAGCCGCTGGTAACAGTCACGGTAATCTTCAGCAATGGGGGGGGACGCAGCGGCGGGCGGCTCGACACCGAGCAGCCGCCGGCAGGTGGCCAGGCGCGCCGCCAGGTGGCAGTTCGCGAGCCACCCGTAGCTGCGGATGCGCTTAAAACCGTCGGGCAGCACATGCAGCAGGAAGCGGCGGATGAACTCGTCGGCCGTGAGCGTCATGGTCTTGTGGCGGGCTTCGTGACGGTAGTCCTTCCACTGGAACAGGACCGAATCGCCATCAAATCGCAGCAACCGGTTATTCGAGATGGCGACGCGATGCGTGTAGCGACCCAGGTAATCGAGCACCTGTGCAGCGCCACCAAACGGTGGTTTCGCGTAGACGACCCACTCCGCGCGGGCAGCGGGCGCGAGCCAGGCGGCAAACGATGGCGGGTCACGCAACGGCTCGAGCTGGCCATAAAAACGCAGCGCGCCGGCGGCGAACGCGCGACGCAGCCGGTCGAGAAAGAGTCGCCGGAAGAGCCGCGAGAGGACCCGCACGGGCAGGAAGAAGCCTGGTCGACAGGCGATCCAGTGCTCGCGGTCCGGTGCAATGCCGCCGCCCGGTATCACGCAGTGCACGTGCGGATGGTGCAGCAGATTCTGCCCCCACGTGTGCAGGACCGAGAGGAAGCCGATCTCCGCGCCCAGGTGCTTCGGGTCGGCGGCGATCGTGTGCAGCGTTTCCGCGCTGGTGCGAAACAGGATGTCATAGAGCACCTTCTTGTTCTGGTACGCGAGCGCGGCGACGGGCTCGGGCAGCGTGAAGACGACGTGGAAGTATTCGATTGAAGGGAGCAGCTCGGCGCGCCGGCGTTCGAGCCATTGCGCGCGGGCGAGCGACTGGCACTTCGGACAGCAGCGATGGCGACACGAGTCGTAGGCAATGCGCTGATGTCCGCAGGCATCGCACTGCTCGACATGACCGCCGAGCGCGGCGGTGCGGCATAGCTCGATGGCGCTCATCGCACGGCGCTGGGCACGACTGAGAGAATCGGCATGGGTCTGCCGGTAGTGAGGGCCGCAGCGGCGGAAGATATCCGCCACCTCGAGCGCCGGCCGCATCGCAGGCTTCAGAAGTACTGGGGCGCAGGCGGCTGGGGTGGAACGGGTGCGGGATGTGGCAGCAGGTCGAAGGGACTGGTGGTGGCGCACACCGTGCTCGTCGCCAGCTTGAGGTACCGTGCCGTCGTAGCCATGCTGCGATGTCCCATGAGCAGTTGGATCCTGCGTACATCAGCACCGGTCTCCAGCAGATGAGTGGCAAATGCGTGCCTCAAAGAATGTGGTGTAACGGGTTTCGTGATACCGCTGCGGTCACGTGCAAGCTGGCATGCGTCGCCCACGGCATGGCGGCTGATGGGCCGCCCCGGAATGCTGCCTGGAAAAAGCCAATCCCTCGGGTGGGCGTCATGCCAGTACAGTCGCAGGACCTCGAGCAGCCTCGGCGAGAGCATTACGTAGCGATCCTTACGGTTCTTGCCCTGGCGCACGCGGATCATCATCCGCTGGCTGTCGATATCGGTGACCTTCAGATGCACGACTTCGGAGACACGCAGGCCGGCCGCATAGGCGGTCATCAGGATGGTGCGATGCTTCAGGCTGGGAATCGACTCGAAGAATCGCGTGACCTCCTCGAAGCTCAGGATGACCGGGAGCTTCATGGGCCGCTTGGGCAGCGGAAAGTCCTCGTCGGTCCAATCGCGCCTGAGCGTGATGCGGTACAGGAAGCGCAGCGCGCCGACGGACAGTTGCACACTCGCTGGCGCGAGCTTACGTTCGTTGGTCAGGTGAATGATCCAGGCACGGATCTCTTCAGGGCCGAGTACCTCTGGTGAACGCCGGAAGTACCGGGCAAAACTGGAAACCTGCAGGAGATAGGTCTTCTGCGTGTTGACTGCAAGGTTGCGGATCTGCATGTCGTGCAGCATGCGTTGGCGCAGTGGCGTCATGGCGAGCCTCCTGGAAGCAGTGGGTGGAATGCCCAACCGGGCGTTCACATACTGCTCCTGGCTTCACCGCTGCCCACCTCGGGGTCCAGCGCCAGACAACCTTCCTTATGAAACGTCAGCCACGGACCTGTGCCCACCTCCCACTACCGCGTCAGCGGTTTAGTACAACGACCCCTATGCTCAGGTCACAACTATGTGTAGGTCGCGGTGGAGCGTATGGTCGAGTCCGCCGGCGGCGCGGGTTTTGGGATGGTTAATCCTTGCAACCTGCGCATAGTTTCCGCTGCGGATCGACGGGGTGTCGCCACTGGGAGACGCTACGATGGCGGCCGAGGTTTGGCGTGCCGAACAAGGGCATTACACTCGCGCCCGGCCAGCAGAACACCACGGCTGCGTCACCGTTATGTTGATTCCAAACTTGGGAAAGGGACCACGGCCGTTGCCTGAATGAAGACTGCCGACACCACGATGCATCGATTATGGGCATGGGATACGCGCAGGCGGCTCAGACGGACGTTATAACTATGCGCATGCAGTATCGCGGCAAGTTCCCATCAGAGTGGCTCCAGCACCAAGGATTGCACGCCATCTGCGCATAGTTGTGACCTGAGCATAGGGGTCGTCTTCGGCCCTATGTGAACCGATCCTGAACGAGCACTCGGTCGTTTCAGCGTCGGGCCGCAGTCGGCCAGACGGACGCAGGTTTTGATGCTCAGGGCGGCAAGTTAACACACCGCTCGGCCATTCCAGCCTTTTCACCCTAAGCGTCATCTGCAATGAACAAAACCCGTGCAAGCCTTCCAGCCTGCAGGGGTTTCGCCGGCGTCGACGGTGCGGCCGCTGAGTTGGTTCATCAGGGAACAGGTATGAAGCCGCCCGTGATGCTCTTGGTCGAACTTCCCGAACAAGTCACCTCGATCGCGATAACGTCCGTCTTCCGCCGGTAGCCGTTCCGTTGATAGCGATTGCTTTCAACATACGCCGAGTCCATTTCCGATCGAAACTTAGCGTACCGTCGGAACTCAGTTGCAACCGCCCGGCACGAGTGGTATGCCCCTTGCGTAAGTCAAGCCTAATGCAACTCTTCGACACGGGCAGGTGCCACGACCTTGCTTTTCTCCGTCGTACGCGCATGTTCGGCGCACAGCTTCTTCCTGGCGACCCGAGTGACTTTATGGGCCATTTACGTCCCATCGAACGCGGTTATGTCCGTGGGATGCGGGGATCCACCTGTCCCAAATCGTCTTGTATTCTATACAATAAGAATTTGTAGCTCGCTCTCCAGTTTATCGTGCAGGGATGGCGGGCTTAATGCGTCGATGACGATCTGCCCGTCCAAGTCGACCGCATATATCAATTTGAAAAATGGTTTGAACGGATACTGCTACGCGCAAGTACTGTTCCCCCAACCGCAGATCCATGGCGGACCTAGCAGTTAGCCCCAGAGCAGCAGGAATACCGTTGATGTCATCCAATCTAACCACCGAAACTCCAGCCACCGCATTCCTACGCCAGCATAATATCAACTACACGAGCCATTTTTACAAATACGAGGAGCATGGTGGCACATCCGTCTCATCTCGTGAACTACAAGTATCAGAGCATGAGGTCATAAAAACCCTCATTATGCAAGATGAGAAAAAGCAGCCCCTTGTCGTTTTGATGCACGGGGACTGTCAAGTCTCCACCAAAGAGCTGGCTCGGCAACTCGGACGTAAAAAAATCGAGATCTGCGACCCGAGCGTTGCCAACCGTCACTCCGGATTTTTGGTAGGCGGAACGAGCCCATTTGGCACCCGAAAGAAAATGCCAGTGTGCATCGAAGAGTCTATACTGGCTCTTCCTTGGATATACATAAATGGTGGCCGTAGAGGTTTTCTCGTTTGCCTTGATCCTGCCGACATAGTGAAATCATTGGCCCCGGAAATTGTCAAGGCAGCGATAGTTTCGTGATCTCAAGATTATTTCCCATGGCTCAATTTCTGATTATTGGCGTAACATTCTGAACCGTCTTTACTGCACGGAGAGTCTCGAGTTCGGCAGTCAGTTCGAGAATAATGCGATCGGCCTCAACGAGAAGGGACAGCGCATTGTCTCTTTGAACCTGTAAGGTTTTTATCTTATCCCTTAACTCCTTATTTCGCGCACCTTGAATTAGTTCCGTCTGTCGAGCACTTGGTTTTTTCTCAATCGCGGACTGCGCCAACCACTGTTGTATCTCCGCGATGAATGTGGGGAATCTAGATTTCCGAAGAGCTGAAGGATCGTAACCCGCTTCTCTTGCAATATTGTTCTGGGAGACGACCGTGCCCTTTGGCAATCGTTGAGGCTGATCGGTCTGAAGCCTCTTAAAGGCATCTCGAAAGGCTGATTCTGCTCGATTCATACTACTCCTTTTGCAGATCGATAACACTCAATGCTGCTTCGGCTGCGGCTAACTGAGCGCTCAGTGCTGCCGCGTATGGACTTTCTGACTCGGCCGCCGCGAGTCGCATTTTAATTTGCGCTCGAAGTATTTCGATTTTGTCGCGTCGCCCTCTGTCAAAGAGCGCATCGGCGCACGCCGGTTTCCCATCTCCCCCGGCACATCGGACGATATTTTCCACGCCCCCGAAAGAGCAAGGACCTCGCTTAGTGCACCCACCGAGTAGCGTCTCCCGCCAAGCAACTTTCCCCTGTTTTCCCGCTTCCACTAGTTTAGCGTGGTCCTTCGTTTGAACCATTCGAATAATCTCGGACTTCCGCTTCTCCCCATGTGGGCTCACATAGCGCTCATCCAGCAATTTCGTGAACTCTAACGCCAAGGTCTCATACATCGTCCTGATAAAAGTCTTTTCAGCATCTTTGTCCAGACGCACGTGTGAATACCCTCGACCATAGTAATGGGTCATGGCCCGTCGAGAGTGCTTCAATAAGTATTGCATTGACCCGTCGGATACTATGCCGGACGCATGCATATTGACCGCTCCGGTCCGTCTAAGCTGATGCCAGGCCAGGGGCCATAGCGCCCCAACGCCAAATTGCTCGGCGTTGAGGCTTGGAGTCACTAGTCGCGCGATGTTGAAGTCTTCTTGAGTGACGCGTAATTCTTCTCGATCGAAAAGCAAAGGAAAGGATTCTGAAACCTGGCGGTACGTTAGGCCCTGTGGACGCACTGACATGGATTCCTGCAACTCCGCATGTGTCATAGACGACCAAGGAGCGTAGCTTCGCGATAAAAGGTAAGGGTTAGAGAGCGCCGCTTTATCTAGCGGCGTTCGGTTCGTATGCTTGACCCACTCCATACGAAGCCGAGACACAGATGCCATAGCGTCCACGGCCAATTTCACCGACGGCGCGGTCGGCCACACCGTGGAGAGACCTCGGTTCGCTTTGTTTGCCTTCCCCCTGATCATGTGAAACGTACCGAACCGGTCGTCATACTCGGTTTCCCAGCAATTCGCTTGCAGGCTCCAAGCCTCGCCAACCCGAAGCAACGAAAAGTTAAGGATATACGCCAGACCTACGTAGCTAATCAAGGAAGCATACGTTCCCAAGTTCTTAATCGACTGACGATTCAGATAGGTCTCATCCCCTATCCATTTCTTGAATAACCCCGCCGCATCATATCGGCGAGCAAAATCCATAAATTGTTCAGACAAACGAGATTCAGATGCAGCTATGCTTGGATTTTCGACATAAATTCGAACACAATCCCGATACATAGAATCAAAGCCGTTCTGATGGATTTGAAAATCATCGAGACATTCCCGCAAACGCAGAACTTGATACTTCCATATTCGCGGCGGAATATAAGGAGTTTGCCGATCGGATGTATCACCGACAGCAGCTCGCAAACGCATTAATCCAGGCCCATCCAATAAGATGAACCCAATTTCACTACTACCCTCTAAGAGTGCATGTCCTATATTAAGCAACCGCTCCTTCGCTCCCGTAGACATGATGGAAAAAATCTCGTCCTGAAGCGCTGGATACTTATAGAGCTCAGAAATTAGTAGATTGTACTTTGCACAAGTAACACCAATTCTCCTCCACTCGTAGAATCTATCTCGCAGAGATTTGACTGTTTCGATCGTCCTAGACTTAAATATCCACCATGCGCAGACTTGCCGAAGAAGCTGCGCATTGGCCTCGCTTAGCTGGCCCCGAGCTTTTGCACGCCCCTTTGGCTCGCCGAAATTCAAAATGACTGGATGATTTTCCCAACACCGAAAATCCCAAATCGAATCACCGTATCTACTGACGACGGCTCCCGCAGCATCGACAACGATCGGGAAATCTGGAGGTGGTGGCCACGTCGGAGGTTGGTGAGCGCGACGAAACGCAACGAATCCGTCATGGACGGTCGTATCGTCATGTTTGCGACTGTTCTTCACGAAGCTCCTTCCATGAGTTGTATGAATCCGTCCCACTTCGGATGAAAATCCTCTTCGTCAACACGGGCTAACGCCTCCCGTACCCAGTCGGCGCGCTTCACGCTACTAGCGGCAATTTGCCCAATTTTGAGACTAAGCCGCTCAATTGCCAGATGGGCCGGATGTACCGCCGAATCCCTCCTAGGATTCCTATATGAGCGAAACTCAAGAGCTTTGAGATATCTGTAACTAACGAGCGACCAGACGTGCTCTTCGCTATCGATATCCCGTTGTTGATTACAGAAAAGACAGCCGGCAGCATTGGTGCAATCTGGTTCTGAGGCCCCGATAGGTGTGCCAGGCATTTTTTCTGGAGCGCTCTGTGCGCAGCCGCCTGGGCCCGGGCATTCTGCCAAAGATTCCGCCGAGTTGTGATAGCGGCAAATTTCCACGAGCGCGATTTGTCGACTTGGTATCACATAAGATTCATTGAGAGTCCCTTCGGCGTGCCCATGCATTCTCGCTGTGAGCCTCGGGTCTTTGCTCTCCCGTAGAATCCAATTTATTCTCGCCTTGCGCAAGACTCGGCTGGCAAAATACTTGACCCCCACTTTACTGCAGAAGTCTTTTAAATTCTCGAATGCCACGACATTATGAGCCGCACGACCTTTTGTAATAAACGGGAAAAGCCGACCATCCTCTGGAAAATTACAATCGCGCCATTTCAAATACCTCTCAAATATCTCCCTATATTCTCTAAATATTTGAAACTCAACATCTCCATGCCGCCTATCTTTGTACGTTCGATAAACTTCGAAGTCTTCTCCTGCGGCGCGAAATTTGAATTTCCCAACAGGGAGCACGTGGGCTTGCTGTAGATTTATCCCAGTTTGAGCGATAAAAATCGAAAGTTCCGCGCCTATGCGCAAATTAAATATTGGCGCCCTAGCCTCCCGAGAGGTATCTGCTTCATAGGCTCGTCGTTTTTGAAGCGTTGACAAAATAATGCTTGGCTTGCGATCCGCACGAAGAGTTCTAAGTTCCTCCGCCGGCCCCCAAAGCTTCAACCAATTCTCGTATGTTTCACCGGTTCGCAGCGTTACCCTTATCGGGAGCTTCCCGAAAATAACCTCATCGGTAAGAGTACCAACGAGATCGACCAAAGCACGGCCATAGCGAAAAATATCCTCCAGATTTATATCTTCTCGTTCTTTTGCGGAACATAACCTATCCCATCGGCCTCGAGGCCTTCGAAGACGACTCTTTCTCAGAAGGCTTGTTTGTAGATCAAGCGCACTATCAATCACCTTCGCAACGGCGACAGCGCACTGGTATGCGTGTAGCTCACTGATACTGTGGATTCTGGAGGACTTGTATATCAGATACTCCGTCCACATCAAATACCCTTCCGCCAGATTTCTCAAGCATATGTTAGGAAAATAATCATCTACCCAGGAAAAAAATTCCTTTATTCGGCGGATGCTGGTATCCGCGGACCCACGGCTACCCCCGCGGGTCAAATTTGCCAGGATATACTCGTGCACCCTCTCTATTATCGCGACGCGATCCATCAGGGGTTTACCCAATTCCCCCGCCTCAATAAGACGCCCCACCTCTCGCGAATTTGCATGCGCGCCGCCCAAATAGAGAAATACTTTCAAATCCCATGGGATTTCATGTACACCAAACGCCACCATGGGAAAGGTGAAATTCGGGATCCGCGAACTAGGCCGATTACTTTTCATGACTGCGTTTTCGAATGATGCCTGTGAACTGCAAAGCGAACGCATTCCCCATCTTCACCCTAATGGAGTTCTCTTTAAGAAATCTAATATATTTTAGCGATGTAGATTCATTAGCATGAAGTAACGCCTCTTTTATAAATGAAATGGCAATTATCTCACCACCAACATTCATTGCGATTTCCGCAAGCGCTGTCGCGAAGCTACAGCGCGATTGGTGGAAATTGAAGTCGCCCAAACAACTCACCCCATTCTTCACACCGATCTGCCGCAGTCGATTCATCTCCACATTGATGGCATTACCGGAATTAGCCCCAAACCTTGCATAGCGGTTACCATATTTGGTCAGGAATACAAGATCCTTGTTCTCTGCTCGAGCCAAAGCCTCTCGATGAAGGCGGTGTGTATTACTCGCATAGGCACGAACTTCGTCGAGAAGGACCTTTGGAATTCGCACCTGTCCATTTACGCCAAATTTGGTGTGAACTGGAGGATCGGCATTTGGCCCCACTGATATTAGGTGAATTTCCTGAGAATAAGGATCAGGCACGGCTCTGTCCAAAGAGGAAATTTTAAGATCGCAGATAGTGCCGATCCTCATTCCAGTATAAAATCCAAGAGAAAGCATCAGAAAGATTTCATCACTACAAAAATTCCTGGCAATCATTAATATCCGATCTCTTTCCTCACTGCTAACCGGAAGAAGTCCGTCTTCGAGCAGCAGTCTATCGACTCTCCTGTTTGGGATTGCTAATTCTGAGCTTTGGACGGAAATCGATCGCTCGAAACCAGATTGATCTACTTTGGTAATTCGAATATTTTTATCCTTCCACATCGTTATTGCTGGATCGATTAACGCATTGGCGAGAATCCAGCGGTAAAACTGAATCACAGAGGCCATGTAATGCGAAGTTGTTGATGGCCGAAGCACGCCTTCCCTCCTCGCCTTAATTAGTGCACCTCTAAATCTATCAAGACACCGATCCGCCCGCCTTCTGGGAAAATGCCGCCAATCACATTTGGACTCCTCAAGCCACCTCGCATACCAAAGGAGTCCAGCAAAATTCGAACGAACGGTTTGGATGTCTATCCTGCCGTTTCCCAGCGCACGCTCTAATGCCCACAGATTGGCCTCTCGCCATGGCGTGCCATCTGCCCAGACTATCTGCGGCAATGTCTCGACGACCTCGCCGACAGCAGAGCGCAGCTTCTTGTCATCACCCTGGAGCCGCCGTGGGACGTACCGAATGAGTTCCAGCGTTGCCATGCATCCCCCTCGAAACCGTTCGCAAGCACGTGGGCTCGGCCCGCACCTTTCCCTCTGTGGCCGAGAAAAATAGCCAACCCACTAACGACCTTCGTCCATAAGCTAGTCCATGGAATGTGGATGTCAATAACCCCAAACTAACGTGTAATGACGTGGTCAAGACCCTGGTCATGGAAGACGAGCGCGCGCAGCCGCTGGTGGTGCTGATGCACGGCGACTGCTCCGTTTCCACCAAGAACCTGGCGCGCCAGATCGGCTGCAAGAGCGTGCAGCCGTGCAAGCCCGAGGTCGCGCAGCGGCACAGCGGCTACATGGTCGGCGGCACTTCGCCGTTCGGCACGAAGAAGCGCATGCCCGTGTACGTGGAAGCGACGGTGCTGGACCTGGAGCGGATCTATATCAACGGCGGGCGGCGCGGCTACCTGGTCAGCCTGGATCCGAAGCTGCTGACCGCGCTGGTCGATGCCAGGCCCGTGGAATGCGCGCTGCCTGACTGAGGCGGCCCGGTCCAGGCGGTATTGGGGAAGTCACGGTCGTGATGAGTCCGCCGCCGCGCTACAATCCCGCCAATTCCAGACAAGGCAGCCACTGCCCGCGCATCCCCTCATGGCCAACCTGCTATTCGCTCTCGCCGCCTACCTGATCGGGTCGGTTTCCTTTGCCGTCGCCGTCAGCAAGGTCATGGGCCTGCCCGATCCGCACAGCTACGGCTCCGGCAACCCGGGCGCGACCAATGTGCTGCGCACGGGCAACAAGAAGGCGGCCATCTTCACGCTGCTCGGCGACGCGCTCAAGGGCTGGCTGGCGGTGTGGCTGGCAACCCGCTTCGGGCCCGCCTACGGCGTCGATGACAACGGCCTGGCGATGGTGGCGCTGGCCGTGTTCCTCGGCCACCTGTTCCCGGTGTTCCACCGCTTTGCCGGCGGCAAGGGCGTTGCCACGGCGGCGGGCATCCTGCTGGCCATCGACCCGATCCTGGGCCTGGCCACGCTGGCCACCTGGCTGATCATCGCGTTCTTCTTCCGCTACTCGTCGCTAGCCGCGCTGGTCGCGGCGATTTTCGCGCCCTTCTTCCATGTGCTCATGGATGGCATCGACGCCATGGCCGGCGCCATCCTGGTGATCGCCATCCTGCTGATCGCGCGCCACCGCCAGAATATCGCCAAGCTGCTCGCCGGCAAGGAAAGCCGCATCGGCGAGAAGAAGAAGGTCTAAATGCAGCGCGGCACGCGCGCGGACGAGCAGAAAAACCAATAAGAGAAGCGCGCGCGCCCGCGACGTTGATGACAGGTGCCCTGCCCACTAGTGCGCCGCGCCGCAGCCGAAGGCGATGATGCGATACCGGTGTTAGCAGGCGGCCACCGCCCTACATGGGGATCGTACTAAAGCCGGTTATCGGAGGCACTGGTTCTGACTCACTATGCGTAGCAGGGTCGAACGGGCAACCACGTTTTGCGAGACCAAAGCCGCTTGAACACAAGGAGCGCATCGTTGATGGCCAGCCGCCAGGCGACGCGCTTTTCTGCTTACTTTTGTCGCTCGGACAAAAGAGTAAGTCGCCGGCTACGCCGGCGAAACAGCAGCGCCTGCCAAGCACGACGACCACCAAATCCCTACGCCCCCACCGCCCCCCCAAACAACATCTCAACCCGAAACCCACCCTGATCCGCATTCACCAGGTTGAGCTTGCCCCCAGCCTGCCGCACCAGCCGATCCACAATCGCCAGCCCCAACCCCGAATGCGCATTGCCGCCGCGCGCCGGATCCAGCCGCACGAACGGCAGCGTGACGCGTTCCTTGTCCGCCTCGGGAATCCCCGCGCCCTGGTCTTCAACCACCAGCAGGTAGCCATCCGCCGTGCGCGTAGTCGCGATGCACACCGGCGGTTTGCCGTAGACGTAGGCATTGTCGACCAGGTTGCCGATGATCCGGTCCAGCTGCGTGGCGATCATGCGGAATCCATCGCCCGCGCCAAGCGACAACACCACCTGCCGCTCCTGCTCCGCGAGCGAGGCGGCCAGCTCATTGACGCGGCGGTCCACCGACACCGGCCGCGCGGTGGGCTCGCTGGTTTGCGCAAAACTCAGGAACTGCTCGACGATGGCCGCCATGGAGTCGACATCGCGCGTCACGCCCGCCGCGGCCTTGGGGTCCGACAGCATCTCGGCGCGCAGGCGCAGCCGCGCCAGCGGCGTCTTCAAATCGTGCGCAATGCCGGCCAGCATGGTGTTTCGCTCCTGGTCGATGCGCGTCAGATCCGCCACCATGCGGTTGAAACGCTCGATCAGCTGGCGCAGCTCATGCGGGCCGCGTTCGCGCAGCGGCGCCACCGGCTGCTGCCGCGACAGTTGCTCGGCGGCCGCGGCCATGTCGCGCACCGGCCGCTGGATCTGCCACGCGATCAGCAAGGCAAAGATGATGGCCACCCCCACCACCAGCATCACGCCCGGCACCAGCCGGTTGTCGGGGGGCGGATTGTGGACCCACAGGATCGGCATCGCGATCCAGTCGGCGCGCGTCGGCAGCTTGATCCAGAGCCGCGGCGTGGCCTCGTCCTCGATACGGATCTGCGTGCCTTGCGGCAGGCGCGTGATGAACTGCTCCACCAGCCGCCGCGAGCGGCCCTTGGGCACGATGGTGTGTTCTTCGGCACTGGCCGCGCTGGCCACCTCGACCAGGCTCGGCAGCGGCACGGGCGGACGCGCATCGAGCGCCCGCTGGATGCTGGCGAACTGGAACAGCATCTGCTCGACCGAGTAGTCCACCTGCTGCTGGCGCCGGTCCATCCGCAGGATGGCCAGCCAGGAGAAATGGCTGATCACCAGCACGGCGGCAATCAGCAGCGCCATGCGGCCGAACAGGGTATCGATACGCAACTTCATGTCGGGACTCGTCGTTGCCACCCTGCCGTCAGACGGACAGCCCGGGCGGCATGGGCGTCACTGCGGAATATCTTCGGCTTCGTCGGGCACGAACGTGTAGCCGCGCCCACGCACGGTCTGGATGTAGCGCGGACGCTGCGCGTCTTCGTCGAGCAGCCGGCGCAGGCGCCAGATCTGCACGTCGATGCCACGGTCGCTGATGCCGCTGGCGGTGCCATACATCAGCTCGACAATGCGCTCGCGCGACAGCACCTCTAGCGGATGCATCAGCAGCAGCTTGAGCAGCGCGAACTCGGTGTCGCTGATCGACAGCACCTGGTCCGCGCGCTGCAGCGAGCGCTGGCGGAAATTCACGCGGAACGGCCCGAACGCGACCGCTTCGCGGTCTTCGGGCGCGGCCGCGGGGCGCGCCAGCTTGCGGCGCAGCACGGCATTGATGCGCGCCAGCAGCTCGCGCGGCGAAAATGGCTTGCCGAGATAATCGTCGGCCCCGATCTCCAGGCCGACGATGCGGTCGATCTCGTCGCTGCGCGCGGTCAGCAGGATCACCGGGATATCGTCGTTCTTCGCACGCAGGTTGCGCAGCGCCGTCAGGCCATCGACCTTGGGCATCATCAGGTCCAGCACGATCAGCGCCGGACGCTCGCGCTCCAGGCGTGCCTGCAGGCCGTCGCCGTCGTGCAGCACGGAAACGGCAAAGCCTTGCTGGGTCAGGTACTCGCGCAGCAGATCGCGCAGTTCAGGGTCGTCGTCGACGACAAGGATCTGGGTGGGCTGGTTCGTTCGCATAGGCACATGATAGTCAGGCTGGCCGCTCTGCTGCCGGATCTGGCTGGCGGCTTTGTTTCCGGAGGTTACACGGGCGGCGCTGGTAATCCTCTGTAATAAACCGGCGCCCCGCGGAAACACGTGCATCCGGCGTCTCACATTATCCTTGCGCCATGGCATGCCCTTGCGCTGCCCGGCCAAACCCACAGGCCGCTGCCCGCTAGGGCAGAACCCCACGCCAGATGGGGCTAGTGCCGCACCTGATGCGGCATACTGAAGCATCGCCGCGCCCGAGACCGCGCGAAGAACGCCGGCGCAAACCGCGCCGCTCCCAGGATTCCGGACATGTCCAACCCCGAACAAGGCCAACCACCCAACCCGCCGTCCCGCCCTCCTCAGGGACCCGCCCGCTCCCCGCGCCGCAAGCTGATTGCGGGGGCCCTCGTCGTGCTGCTTGCAGGAGGCGGCTGGTACTGGTACAGCCACCGCGGCGCCAAGCCGGACGTGCAGGCGGCCCGCGGTCCCGGTGGCGGTGCCAGCGGTCCGGGCGCCCCCGGGCGCGGCGGCCCCGGTGGCCCCGGCGCGCCGCGCTCGCCGGTGGTGGTGTCCACGGTCGCGCAGCGCGACATGGACGTGGTCCTGAACGGCCTGGGCAACGTCACGCCGGTGTCCAACGTCACCGTGCGCGCCCAGGTGTCGGGCCCGCTGCTCAAGGTGCTGTTCAAGGAGGGCCAGATGGTCAAGGCCGGCGACGTGCTGGCCGAGATCGACCCGCGCCCGTTCCAGGCCGCGCTGGACCAGGCCGTCGGCCAGCTGGCGCGCGACCAGGCGCTGCTGCAGAACGCGCGGCTCGACCAGAAGCGCTACCGGACCCTGCTGCAGCAGGATTCGATCTCCAGCCAGCAAGTCGATACGCAGGACGCGCTGGTGCGCCAGTATGATGGCGTGGTCAAGACCGACCAGGGCAATGTGGACAACGCGCGGCTGCAGCTGGGCTACACCAGGATCGTGGCGCCGGTGTCGGGCCGCATCGGCCTGCGCCAGGTCGACCCGGGCAATATCGTCAATACGTCCGACACCAACGGCATTGCGCTGATCACGCAGATCCAGCCGATTGCCGTGCTCTACACCATCCCCGAAGACAACCTGCCCGCCGTGCTGAAGAAGCTCAATACGGGCGAAAAGATGCCGGTGCAGGCTTGGGACCGCCAGATGCGCAACCAGCTTGGCGACGGCGCGCTGCTGACCACCGACAACCAGATCGACACCACCACCGGCACGGTCAAGCTCAAGGCGATCTTCCCCAACGCCGACGGCATGCTGTTCCCGAACCAGTTCGTCAATGTGCGCACGCGCATCGACACGCTGAAGGACGCCACGGTCATCCCGGTGGCCGCCGTCCAGCGCGGCCAGCAAGGCACCTTCGTCTACGTGGTCGACGACAGCAGCAAGGTCAAGGTGCAGGTGGTCACGCTCGGCCCCGGCGACGGCACCCGCATCGCCGTGCTCAAGGGCGTGGAGCCCGGCCAGCGCGTGGTGGTCGATGGCGCCGACCGGCTCAAGGAAGGCATGACCGTGGAAGCCGTAGACCCGGCGGCACGCGCGGCCCAGCTGGTGCCCGCCAGCCAGCCGCGCGGGCGCGGCCGGCGCCGCGACGGCAGCGGCTGGGGTGGCGCCAGCGGCGCCCATGCCGAGGGCGGCGCCAGCGCGCCGCAAGGCGAACACCGCCGCCAGCGCGAAGGCGCCGGCGCCGGCGCCAGCGGCGCCGCGGCCGAAGCCCCCGCCCCGCGCCGCCAGCAGTAAGGAATCCGCATGAACCCGTCTCGCCTCTTCATCGAGCGCCCGGTAGCCACGGCGCTGCTGATGCTGGCCATCCTGCTCTCGGGGCTGGTGGCCTACCGGCTGCTGCCGCTGTCCGCGCTGCCCGAGGTGGACTACCCCACCATCCAGGTCACCACGCTGTATCCGGGCGCCAGCCCCGACGTGATGACCTCGTCGATCACCGCGCCGCTCGAGCGCCAGTTCGGCCAGATGCCGGGGCTCAAGCAGATGTCGTCGTCCTCGTCGGGCGGCGCGTCGGTGATCACGCTGCAGTTCGAGCTGAGCCTGCCGCTCGATGTGGCCGAGCAGGAGGTGCAGGCGGCCATCAATGCCGGCAGCAACCTGCTGCCGTCCGACCTGCCGATGCCGCCGGTCTACAGCAAGGTCAACCCGGCCGACGCGCCGATCATGACGATTGCCATGACTTCGGACACGCTGCCGCTGCCCAAGCTGCAGGACATGGTGGACACGCGCGTGGCGGCCAAGATCTCGCAGATCCAGGGCGTGGGCCTGGTCACCATCAGCGGCGGCCAGCGCCCCGCGGTGCGCATCCAGGCCAACCCGGCCGCGCTGGCGTCGCTCGGCATGTCGATCGACGACCTGCGCACCGCCATCGGCGCGGCCAACGTGAACGGCGCCAAGGGCAGCTTCGACGGCCCGGCGCGCGCGTCGACCATCGACGCCAACGACCAGCTGCGTTCGGCCGACGAGTACAAGCAGATCATCATCGGCTACCAGAACGGCGCGCCGATCCGCATCACCGACGTGGCCGAGATCGTCGACGGCCCCGAGAACAGCCGCCTGGCCGCCTGGGCCAATGCCAACCCCGCCATCATCCTCAATATCCAGCGCCAGCCCGGCGCCAACGTGATCGAGGTGGTGGACCGCATCAAGTCGCTGCTGCCGCAGCTGCAGGTCGCGCTGCCGGCCTCGGTGCACGTGCAGCTCATGACGGACCGCACCACCACCATCCGCGCGTCGGTGCACGACGTGGAATTCGAGTTGTTCCTGGCCATTGCGCTGGTGGTGATGGTCATCTTCGTGTTCCTGCGCAATGTCTCGGCCACGGTGATCCCCGGCGTGGCCGTGCCGCTGTCGCTGGTCGGCACGTTCGGCGTGATGTATCTCGCCGGCTTCTCGATCAACAACCTGACGCTGATGGCGCTGACCATCGCCACCGGCTTCGTGGTCGATGACGCCATCGTCATGATCGAGAACATCATGCGCTACATCGAGGAAGGCGACTCCCCGATGGAAGCCGCGCTCAAGGGCTCCAAGCAGATCGGCTTCACCATCATCTCGCTGACGTTCTCGCTGGTGGCCGTGCTGATCCCGCTGCTGTTCATGGGCGATGTGGTCGGGCGCCTGTTCCGCGAGTTCGCCATTACGCTGGCGGTATCGATCCTGATCTCGGCCGTGGTCTCGCTGACGCTCACGCCGATGATGTGCGCGCGCTTGCTGCGCCATGTGCCCGAGGCAGAGCAGTCGCGCTTCCACAAGACTACCGGCCGCTTCTTCGACAACGTGATCCACCGCTACGGCGTCGCGCTCGAATGGGTGCTCGACCGCCAGAGGGCCACGCTGGTGGTGGCCATCGCCACGCTGGTGCTGACCGGGCTGCTGTATCTGCTGGTGCCCAAGGGCTTCTTCCCGGTCCAGGACACCGGCCTGATCCAGGGCATCACCGAGGCCGCGCAAACCACGTCGTTCCAGGCCATGGGCCTCAAGCAGCAGGCCGCGGCCAAGGTCGTGGCGCAAGACCCGGCGGTGGCCAGCGTGTCCTCGTTCATCGGCGTGGACGGCTCCAACACCACGCTCAACGCCGGGCGCATGCTGATCAACCTCAAGCCCAAGGGCGAGCGCGATCCGATCGACGTGGTCACGCAGCGGCTGCAGCACGCGGTGGAAAAGCTTGGCGGCATCTCGCTGTACACGCAGCCGGTGCAGGACCTGACGATCGAAGACCGCGTGTCGCGCACGCAATACCAGTTCACGGTGGAAGATCCCGATCCGCAGAACCTGGCAACCTGGGTGCCGCGGCTGGTCGAGCGCCTGCGCCAGGAGCCCGAACTGCGCGACGTGGTCAGCGACCAGCAGAACAACGGCCTGCGCGCCTATGTCGACATCGACCGCGATGCGGCCGCGCGTTTCGGCATCACCACCGCGGTGATCGACAGCGCGCTGTACAGCGCCTTCGGCCAGCGCCTGGTGTCGACCATCTTCACGCAGTCGAGCCAGTACCGCGTGGTGCTCGAAACCATGCCCGAGTTCCGCAAGGACCCGCAGTCGCTCGCGGAGCTGCGCCTGCCCTCTTCGTCCGGCGGACAGGTGCCGCTGGGCGCGTTTGCGCGCATCAGCGAGCGCACCGGCCCGCTCGTCATCAACCACCAGGGCCAGTTCCCGGCCGCGACCATCTCGTTCAACCTGGCCCCGGGCGAATCGCTGGGCGCCGCGGTCGACAAGATCAGCGAGGTCGAACAGGAACTGGGCCTGCCGATCTCGATGCAGACCGAGTTCCAGGGCGCCGCGCTGGCGTTCCGCGCGTCGCTGTCGAACACGCTGTGGCTGATCCTGGCCGCGGTGGTGACGATGTACATCGTGCTGGGCGTGCTGTATGAGAGCACCATCCACCCGGTGACCATCCTGTCCACGCTGCCGTCGGCGGGCGTCGGCGCGCTGCTGGCGCTGCTGCTCGCGGGGCAGGACCTGGGCATCATCGCGATCATCGGCATCATCCTGCTGATCGGCATCGTCAAGAAGAACGCCATCATGATGATCGACTTTGCGCTCGAGGCCGAGCGCGAAGGCGGCATGGCCCCGCGCGAGGCCATCTTCCAGGCTTGCCTGCTGCGTTTCCGCCCGATCCTGATGACCACCATGGCGGCACTGCTGGCGGCGCTGCCGATGATGCTCGGCACCGGCATCGGCTCGGAACTGCGCCGCCCGCTGGGCGTGACCATGGTCGGCGGCCTGCTGCTCAGCCAGGTGCTCACGCTGTTCACCACGCCGGTGATCTACCTGGCCTTCGACCGCATCGCCTATCGCCTCAAGGACTGGCGCAAGCGCCGCTTCGGCGACCCCGAAGAAGGCGGCGATGAAGGCGATGCGTCGGCAGCGGGGCCGCGATGAACCTGTCCGCCACCTTCATCCACCGGCCGGTCGCGACGGCGCTGCTCACCATCGGCATCCTGCTGGCGGGGCTGGCGGCGCTGCGCCTGCTGCCGGTGTCGCCGCTGCCGCAGGTGGACTTCCCGACCATCTCGGTATCGGCTTCGCTGCCCGGTGCCAGCCCCGAGACCATGGCTGCCACGGTGGCCACGCCGCTGGAGCGCGCGCTGGGCACCATTGCCGGCGTGACGGAGATCACCTCCAGCAGCTCGCTCGGCTCGACCCGCGTGACACTGCAGTTCGACCTGTCGCGCGATATCGACGGCGCCGCGCGCGACGTGCAGGCGGCCATCAACGCCTCGCGCGCGACGCTGCCGACCAGCCTGCCGAACAACCCCACCTATCGCAAGGTGAACCCGGCCGACGCGCCGATCATGATCATCGCGCTGACGTCGCCGACCATGTCGCGCGGCCAGCTCTATGACGCGGCCTCGACCATCCTTTCGCAGAAGCTGTCGCAGGTGGAAGGCGTCGGCCAGGTGACGATCGGCGGCTCGTCATTGCCGGCGGTGCGCGTTGAGCTGAACCCGACCGCGCTGAACAAGTACGGCATCTCGCTTGAGGATGTGCGCAATACCATCAGCGCCACCAACGCCAACCGGCCACTGGGCACGCTGGAGAACCGCACGAACAACTGGCAGGTGTATGCCAACGACCAGGCGATGAAGGCGAGCGACTACATGCCGCTCGTCATCCGCTACGCCACGCCGGGCACCTTCTCGTCGGCGTCGGCCGGCGCGCTGATCGCCAGCACCGCCAACGCCGCCGCCATGGGCGGCGTCAGCACCAAGGTGGTCAACGGCGTGACCGTGACCACCATCACGACCAGCAGCGGCACGACCACCGTCACCAGCGGCGCGACCGGCGGCAACAAGGCCACCAGCGGACCGAATTCATTCTCCGTGCCGGTACGCCTGCAGGACGTGGCCAGCGTGGTCGATTCCGTACAGGACATCCGCAACGCTGGCTCCGCCAACGGCAAGCCGTCGGTGCTGCTGGTGCTCAACCGCTCGCCGGGCGCCAACATCATCGAGACCGTCGACCGCGTGCGCGACATGCTGCCGACGCTGCAGAAGATGATTCCCGCGGCCATCTCGATGGACGTGATGATGGACCGCACCCCGACCATCCGTGCGTCGCTGCGCGAGGTGGAGCACACGCTGATGATCTCGGTGGCGCTGGTGATCATGGTGGTGTTCCTGTTCCTGCGCAATGTGCGCGCCACGTTCATCCCGAGCGTGGCGGTGCCAGTGTCGCTGATCGGCACGTTCTCGGTGATGTACCTGGCCGGGTTCTCGCTGAACAACCTGTCGCTGATGGCGCTGACGATTGCCACCGGCTTCGTGGTGGACGATGCCATCGTGGTGCTGGAAAACATCTCGCGCCATATCGAGGAAGGCATGAAGCCGCTCGCCGCCGCGCTGCGCGGCGCGCGCGAAGTCGGCTTTACCGTGCTGTCGATGAGCCTGTCGCTGATCGCCGTGTTCATCCCGCTGCTGATGATGGGCGGCATCGTCGGGCGCCTGTTCCAGGAGTTCGCCATCACGCTGTCGGTAGCCATCCTGGTGTCCCTGGTGGTGTCGCTGACCACCACGCCGATGATGTGCGCGCGCCTGCTGCGCCCGGCCGTGCCCGAGGAAGAGCGGGGCCGCTTCTTCCGCGCCAGCGAGCATGCGTTCCGCTGGCTGCATGATGGCTATGCGCGCACGCTGGCCGTGGCGCTGCGCTACAGCGCGGTGGTGTGGCTGGTCCTGCTGGCCACGGTGGCGCTCAACGTCTGGCTGTACGTGATCGTGCCCAAGGGCTTCTTCCCACAGCAGGACACGGGCCGCCTGATCGGCTTCATCCGCGCCGACCAGGCCACCTCATTCCAGGCCATGCGGCCCAAGCTGGACAGCTTCATCAGGATTGTCCAGTCGGATCCGGCTGTGGAGAACGTCACCGGCTTCACCGGCGGTTCGCAGCGCAACACCGGGCAGATGTTCGTCACGCTCAAGCCGCTGTCGCAGCGCAAGGAAAGCGCGGACGCGATCATCGCGCGGCTGCGCGTCAAGCTGTCCAAGGAGCCGGGCGCAAGCCTGTTCCTGCAGGCCGTGCAGGACATCCGCGTCGGCGGCCGGCAGAGCAGCTCGCAGTACCAGTTCACGCTGCAGTCCGACGACCTGCAGGTGCTGCGCGACTGGGAGCCGAAGGTGCGCGCGGCCATCTCCAATATCAAGGGGATCGAGGACGTCGACACCGACACCAACGACAAGGGCCTGCAGACTTCGATCATCATCGACCGCGACGCGGCGTCGCGCCTGGGCGTGACCGCGCAGCAGGTCGATGCGGTGCTCAACGACGCCTTTGGCCAGCGCCTGGTGTCGACCATCTACAACCCGCTCAACCAGTACCGGGTGGTGATGGAATTGAGCCAGGAATACCTGGAGGGTCCGCACGCGCTGCAGGACATCTACGTGGTCACGGGCAACGGCCGCCGCGTGCCCCTGTCGGCATTCGCCACGGTCATGCCGAGCAGCACGCCGCTGGGCGTGAACCACCAGGGGCAGTTTGCGGCGTCGACGATCTCGTTCAACCTCGCGGAAGGGTTCTCGCTGTCGCAGGCCACCGACGCGATCAAGCGCGCCATGGCCCAGATCGGCGCGCCCGAGACGCTGCAGGCCAACTTCCAGGGCGGCGCCAAGGCGTTCCAGGACTCGCTCAAGAGCCAGCCGATCCTGATCCTGGCGGCCATCATCACGATCTACATCGTGCTGGGCGTGCTGTATGAGAGCTATGTGCACCCGCTGACGATCCTGTCGACGCTGCCGTCGGCGGGCGTGGGCGCGCTGCTGGCCCTGCTGGCCTTCAAGACGGAGTTCAGCATCATCGCGCTGATCGGCGTGATCCTGCTGATCGGCATCGTGAAGAAGAACGCGATCATGATGATCGACTTCGCCATCGATGCCGAGCGGCGCGACGGGCTGTCGCCGCGCGACGCCATCCACCGCGCCTGCCTGCTGCGCTTCCGCCCGATCCTGATGACTACCATGGCGGCGCTGCTCGGCGCGGTGCCGCTGGCCATCGGCCGCGGCGACGGCGCCGAGCTGCGCGCGCCGCTGGGGATCTCGATCGTGGGCGGGCTGGCGGTGAGCCAGCTGCTGACCTTGTACACCACGCCGGTGGTCTACCTGACGCTGGACCGCTGGCGCCTGAAAGTGAAGGCCTGGCGTGAACGCCGCCGCGGCGCCCCGCACGGCTCCGCGCCGGCTGCCGGCACCGAATGATGAAGACGATGATGAATTCCCTCTCCCGCCTCCTCGCCCTTGGCGCGCCCGTGCCGCTCGCCTGCGCGCTGCTGCTGGCCGGCTGCGCCGTCGGCCCCGACTACAAGCGGCCCGATGCGCCGGTCTCGCCCGCGTTCAAGGAAGCGCCTGCCGATGCCGAAGCCTGGACCGGCGAGTGGAAGACCGCCGAACCGCGGGACACCCATGCCAGGCCGGAATGGTGGCAGGTGTTCGGCGACAGCCAGCTCGACGCGCTGATGTCGCAGGTGCAGATCTCGAACCAGAACATCAAGGCCGCCGAGGCGCAGTACCGACAGGCGCTGGCCTCGCTGCAGGCCGCGCGCGCCGGCTTCTTCCCGACGGTGGACGCGCAGGCCGGTGTGTCGCGCGCACGCGGCGCAAGCGGCAACACCATCAGCGGCCAGAGTGTCACCCTGAGCGCGAACTGGGAACTGGACGTCTGGGGCCGCGTGCGGCGCCAGGTGGAAAGCAGCGAAGCCAGCGCGCAGGCGAGCCAGGCGGATCTCGCCTCGACCCTGCTGTCCGCGCAGGCGACGCTCGCCCAGAGCTATTTCCTGCTGCGCGTGGCCGATGCGCAGAAGGCGCTGCTGGACCGCACGGTGGCCGATTACGCCAAATCGCTGCAGCTCGTGCAGAACCAGTACAAGGCCGGCACCGCCCAGCGCTCCGACGTGCTGCAGTCCGAAACGCAGCTCAAGAGCGCGCAGGCGCAGCAAATCGATATCCAGATCACGCGCGCGCAGCTTGAACATGCGATTGCGGTGCTGGTAGGCAAGCCGCCCTCGGAATTGACGCTCGGCCAGGCCGAATTCTCCAGCTCGCCGCCGCGCGTGCCGGTAGCCGTGCCTTCGCAGCTGCTGGAACGGCGGCCCGACATCGGCGCCGCGGAGCGCCGCATGGCATCGGCAAACGCGCAGATCGGCGTGGCGCAGGCCGCCTACTATCCCACGCTGTCGCTGTCGGCCAGCGGCGGCCTGACGGCGAGCACGCTGGCACGCTGGGTATCGCTGCCCGACCGCATCTGGTCGCTCGGCGCAGGGCTGGCCGGCACTCTGTTCGATGGCGGCCTGCGTAGCGCCGCCAAGGCGCAGGCCGTCGCTGCCTATGACCAGACCGTGGCCAACTACCGGCAGACCGTGCTGGGGGCGTTCCAGGAAGTCGAGGACAATCTCGCGGCGCAGCGGCTGCTCGAGCAGGAAGCGGTGGTGCAGAACGATGCGGTGCGGGCGGCGCGGGATGCCCTTTCGCTGGTCAACAACCGATACCGGGCCGGTACGGCCAGTCTGCTTGATGTGCTGGTCGCACAGACTACGGCTTACACGGCTGAGCGGACGGCGTTGACGCTGATGGGGCGGCAGTATACGGCTAGCGTGGTGTTGATCAAGGCGTTGGGCGGGGGGTGGCATCAGGAAGAGCCGGGATCGGGGGCGGCGCCGGCCGCTACGGTTGGGCAGCGGTGAATGGGTTGGGGTGGGATGGCGCTCTTGGCGGGCGTGGCTGTTTCGCCGGCGTAGCCGGAGAGTCACTTTTGTCTCGCGACAAGAGTAACCAAAAACGCGTTTTCGTGGCTGACGAACGGACCGTGGTGGTGAAGACGGTACAGGGCATAGCCAGACTGCCTGCCGCGTAGATGATCAGGATAGAGACGTCAGATGAGCGAACCCGGATTACTTGGTGGCCCCTCCTAACCATGCCGGTTGGACGCCTACGGCTGCGCTGCGCGCGGGTCGGAGTCTGGGTTTTTGGGCCGCGGGAGCCTGTCAGATTTTTAGTGTGCCGAGGTCATGAGACGATTACGGAAACGTCCAATGACCGACACGACAGTGAACAAGAAGAGCAAGAACCCGAAGGCACCGAAGCTGTTTCCCGATGAGCTGATCGATCAACTGCTGGCCCAGGTGCAGAGCAAGGATGCCGAGTCGATCCTGGGCGAATCGGGCTTGGCCGGCCAGCTCAAGAAGCAGTTGGCCGAGCGTATGCTCGCCGCCGAGTTGAGTCACCATCTGGATAACGAGGCCGAGCAAGGCAAGACCGGCAACCACCGCAACGGCACCAGCCCCAAGACGGTCCTGACGCCCAACGGTGAGCTGAATCTGGATATTCCGCGCGATCGGCAGGCGACGTTCGAGCCCCAATTGGTCGGCAAGTATCAACGCCGGCTGCCTGGCTTCGACGACCACGTCATCAGCATGTATGCGCGCGGCATGAGCGTGCGCGAGATTCAGGGCCATCTGCTGGAGCTGTACGGGCTGCAGGTATCGCCCGATCTGATTTCCACGGTCACCGACGAGGTGCTGGCTGACGTCGAGCAATGGCAGCAACGCCCGCTCGAGGCCATGTATCCGATCGTGTACTTTGACGCGCTACGACTGAAGATTCGCGACGAAGGCACGGTCAAGAACAAGGCGGTCTATCTGGCGCTGGGCATCCGCGCCGACGGCCGCAAGGAAGTGCTAGGTCTGTGGATCGAGCAAACCGAAGGCGCCAAGTTCTGGCTGAAGGTCTTCAACGAACTGAAGAACCGCGGCTTGCACGACGTCCTGATCGCGGTGGTCGACGGCTTGCGCGGCTTCCCCGAGGCGATCGAGGCGGTCTATCCGGCCGCGCAAATCCAGACCTGCATCGTGCATCTGATCCGCAATTCGCTGAATCTGGCGAGCTGGAAGGACCGTAAGCCGTTGGCTGCCGCGCTCAAGCCGATCTATCAGGCCGCCACGGCCGAGGCGGCGGCCGCAGCGCTCGACACCTTTGCGGGAAGTGAGTGGGGACGCAAATTCCCTACCGTCGCGGCCATGTGGCAGCGCCAATGGGAACAGGTGATTCCCTTCTTCGTCTATCCGCCTGAGGTGCGTCGAATCATCTATACGACAAACGCCATCGAGAGCATGCACATGCAGTTGCGCAAGATCGTCAAGAATCGCGGCCACTTCCCCAGCGACGAGGCCGCCAGCAAACTGCTGTATCTGGCCTTGCGCAACATCGAAAAGGATTGGAAGATGCCACCTATCACCTGGCGGCAAGCAGTCAATCAGTTCGCCATTCTGTTTGGCGAGCGATTCACCTCCGCCATGAGCTGAGATTTTTTAACCGACCTCAGCACACAAAATTCCTGACACCTCCGGCCGCGGCAATGCCTGGCCGCAAATCCTTTCCCGCAACCACCGAGCGGCTTTGCCAGGCGGGCGCTGTTTATGCCACACCAACTCGAGCGCTACCGGCCAGTCCTGCTCCTGGAACGCCAGCGGTGGCGACACCAGCTGCGCCGCCGCGGGTGAATTGGCCACTACGTGCCACGGAACGAATGCCCACCCAAGACCCCGCTTGACCAGTTCAACGATCACCCACTGGCTTTCAACCCACCAGACGTCGGACGCCACGCGCAGCCGCATCTTCTCCTCGCTGTCGGTGCGGGTCGCGACCATGAGCTGGCGGTGGCGCTTGAGCTCCTCCCAGTCGACGCGCTGGCCGCCCGCCAGCGGGTGATCGGGCGCGCAAAGGATCTTCATCGGTACCCAGCCCAGCGCGTGAAAACCCAGCGCCGGCGGCAGGATCTCCTGCCGCCACATGATGCCGAGGTCCGCGCTGCCTTCGAGCACCAGCCGGCTGACGTCTTCCATCAATGGGAACAGCAGCTCCAGCTCGACCGCGGGGAAACGGCCCGAGAATTCCTCGAGCAGCATCCCGAGCGCCTCTTCAGGGTAAAGCTCATCCACGGCAAGAACGAGCCGCGTCTCCACGCCCTCACTCAGGCTCATGGCAACACCACGGAAATGTTCGCAGCGTTCCAGGATCACGCGCGCTTCCGCCAGCAGACGTTCGCCGGCCGCGGTCAGCACGGGGTAGCGGCCGGAACGGTCGAACAGCGCGTTGCCGATATCGATCTCGAGGTTTGCCACCGCGGCGCTGATCACCGACTGGGCCTTGCCCAGCCGGCGCGCTGCAGCGGAAAAGGATCCCGTTTCGGCGGCTGCGGCAAAAGCCTGGAGTTGGTCGAGGGAAAGGGACATGGCGTGACTGGCCGGTGATGTATCGGTTTTGACGATACTACCTAACTTGGCATCCCCATCAAAGTCGATAGACTTCACGCCATCGAACACTTTGCAGGAGAGCCCCATGCGCAACACCCGTGACCGGATCCGCCACGCCGTCGGCTTTGAAGTCATCGGCCTGCTGGCGTTCGCGCCGCTTGCCAGCGTGGTGTTCGGCTACGAACTGCACCAGATGGGGCTGATCGGCGCGGTGGCCTCGCTGATCGCGGCGGGTTGGAACTACGTCTACAACCTGATCTTCGACAAGGCCATGCTTCGGTTCACCGGACAGCTGCGCAAATCGGTCGTCGTGCGCGCGCTGCACGCCGTCCTGTTCGAGCTTGGCCTGCTGGTGGTGTTCCTGCCGTCGGTGGCCTGGTACCTCGACATCAGCCTGGTCGACGCGCTCATCATGGACATTGCCGTGGCCGGCTTCTACATGGTCTACGCGCTGATCTACAACTGGCTCTACGACATCGCCTTCCCGGTGCCGTCGCTCAAGGCCGACCCGCTCAAGGCCGACCAGCGCGAGAGCGGCGCCGCGCTGGGCTGAACTTCCGGTCCCAACAAGACATCGTGTGGCATGCTCAGGGACGGTGCGCAAGACCACTATGGCTTTGACCAGCGCGGCGGCGTTATGCTGATAATCAAGAACAGCAACTGAAAACTGCTCAAATGAGCCCCGATCTGTCAGACGCCCCCGCCGCCATGCCGGCGCTTGCAGCAGCCGCCGCCGGTACGCCGAAAAGCACGCGTGCCGTGAGAACCCGGCGCAAGCCCCGCGAGCCGCTGGCGCCCGACCCCGCGGCATCCGGGACGGGGGCCGACGGCGGCTTCGACCCGCATGTGCCGGATATCGACTACGGCGTGCTCGACAGCCTGGTCGGCTACGCGATCCGCCGCGCGCAGATCCGCATCTACGAGGACTTCGTCGCCTCGCTGGCGCAATGGCAGATCACGCCGCCGCGCTTCTCGGCCCTCGTGATCATCTCGCGCAACCCGAAACTGAAGCTCACGGACCTGGCGCGCATCCTGGGTATCGCGCGCTCGGGGGCGGTCTTGCTGGTCGATGCCCTGGAAGAGATGAACCTGGTCGCGCGCCGCCCCGCCGCCGGGGATCGCCGCGCCTACAGCCTGGTGCTGACACCTGGCGGCAAGCGCACGCTCGAGGCCGCGAAGCAGGCCGTCATCGCGCATGACGCGCACGTGGCGTCGGCCCTGACCGAACAGGAACAGGCTACGCTCAAGTCGCTGCTGGGACGCCTGGCGCCACCGCGCACGCCATGATCGCCGGCCGGCGCAAGCCGGCCGGCGAGCGTGTCATCCGGCAGCCACCGGCCATGCGTTAACATGGCCGCCATGCCAAGAAGAATCACCCTGTTTTGCGCGGCCGCCGCCCTGCTGCTGGCCGCCGCCCAGCCACCCGTCCTGGCCCACCCGGCCAAGGCTGCCAGGACTTCCGCCACGACCTCCCCCAGCACGCGGGCCGATGCCACGCTGGTCCGCGCCGGCCTGCCGGCACAGGTCGCCACGGCGCTGCAGCGCGCGCATGTGCCGGCCAGCGCCGCCAGCTTCTACGTGGTCAAGATCGGCGCCCCGGCGGCGCGCGCGAGCTGGAACGCGCAGCAGCCGATGAACCCGGCCTCGACCATGAAGCTGGTCACCACCTTCGCCGGCCTGCAGCTGCTGGGCCCCGACTACCGCTGGCAGACTTCGCTCTATGCCGACAGCCAGCCGGACGGCTACGGCACGGTCAACGGCAACGTCTACCTGCGCGGACACGGCGACCCGAAGCTGGTGCCCGAGGAAATGGCCAAGCTCGTCGCCAGCGCGCGCACGGCCGGCGCCACCACCATCAACGGCGACCTGGTGCTCGACCGCAGCTATTTCGCCGATGGCCTGAACGGCAATGGCACCATCGACGGCGAGGTCCAGCGCGCCTACAACGTCGGCCCGGACGCGCTGCTGTACGCGTTCAAGACGCTGTCGTTCACGCTGACGCCCGACGACGCCAGCCGGTCCGTGGCGGTCTCGGTCACGCCGGCACTGGCGCAGCTGCGCCTGGACAATCGCCTGACGCTCACCAACGGCCGCTGCGGCGACTGGCAGTCGAGCGCCGCGCCGACCGTGTCGGCGCAGCCGGACGGCACGGTGCTGGCGTCGTTCTCGGGCGCCTATGCGAGCGATTGCGGCGAACACGTGCTCAATATCGCCGCGCTGTCGCACAGCGAATTCACCTGGGGCGGCTTCGTGGCCGAGTGGCAGGCCGCGGGCGGGCGCTTCACGCACCTGCCAGCGCTGCGCAGCGGCACTGTCCCGCGCGGCGCCGTGCTGCTGGCCCGGCACTATGGCCAGCCGCTGGGCACGATCGTGCGCGATATCAACAAGTTCTCGAACAACGTGATGGCGCGCCAGCTGTTCCTGACCATCGGCGCGGAAATGGACCGCGGCGGGCCTGCGAGCACCGCGCGCTCCACGCGCGTGGTGCAGCGCTGGCTGAGCCGCCAGGGCCTGGACATGCCCGGGCTGGTGCTGGACAACGGCTCGGGCCTGTCGCGCGAGGAACGCATCAGCGCCTATGACATGGCGCGGCTGCTGCAGCAGGCGGCGGCCAGCAATGTCGGCCCGGCCCTGCTCGATTCGCTGCCGATCCTCGGCGTGGACGGCACCCTGCGCAACCGGCTCACGCGCGCCAATGCCGCCGGCAATGCCTACCTGAAGACCGGCACGCTGCAGGACGTGCGCGCGCTGGCCGGCTATGTGGACGCGCTCAACGGCGAGCGCTACGTGGTGGTGAGCTTCATCAACCACCCCAATGCCTCGCAGGCGCAGGAAGCCCACGACGCGCTGATGCAGTGGGTGTATCGCGGCGCACCCTGAGGCACGCCTGGCAGCCGGTTCCACGGGCCGGCGTGGGGGCCAGCCAACGCTGGCCCGGATTTTGTTAAGTATCCGCTTACCTAAGCGACGTCCGCCCCTATAATGGTGCAATGCCGGCAGCCCCCCGCTGCGCCGGCGCCGTCCCGCGTTTCTCCCCCGACATTGCCCATGACTTCCCCCCAACCCTCGGCCTGGTTGCGACTCTGGCATCGCATTGCACCAGCCGAGCGCGCCGCGTTTATCGAAGGCGCGCGCTTTTTTGCGCCGTCGCTGCCCGCCGTGTTCTCGTGGGGCCTGGTCACGGGCGTGGCGATGAGCAAGTCCGTCATGACCGTACCCGAGGCCATCGGCATGTCGCTGCTGGTCTATGCGGGCTCGGCGCAGCTCGCGGTGCTGCCCCTGTTCGCGGCCGGCCTGCCTTTGTGGACGGTGTGGCTGACCGCGGCCATCGTGAACCTGCGCTTCGTGATCTTCAGCGCGGGCTTGCAACCGCATTTCAGCTATATGCCGCTGTGGCGGCGCACACTGCTCGGCTCCTTCAATGGCGACCTGCATTTCGTCTACTTCATGCAGCGCTACAGCACGCCGGGCTATGAACCGGGCAAGGAAGGCTACTTCTGGGGCATGGCGCTGACCAACTTCGCCATGTGGCAGACCTCGTCGATCATCGGCATCGTGCTGGCAAGCCTGTTCCCGGACAGCTGGGGCCTTGGGCTGGCCGGCACCCTGGCGCTGATCCCGGTGATGTTCGCCACCATCAATTCACGCTCGACGCTGCTGGCCGTGGTGGTGTCGGCCATCCTCGCGCTGCTGTGCTTTGACCTGCCCTACCGGCTGAGCCTGGTGGTGGCGGTGATCGGCGCTATTGCCGCCGGCATGGCCAGCGACGAACTGGCCGCGCGCGCGACGCTGCGCCGCATCCAGGACCGCAGGGCGCTGGCCCGGGCCGCGGTGGCCCCGCAGGCGGAACAGGGGGACCAGGCATGAGCCACACGGAGATCTGGATCGCGCTCGCCGGCATGGCCGTCCTCACCATTGTCACGCGCGCGCTGTTCCTCATGGCGGGCGAACACGTTACCGTACCGGACCGGCTCCAGCGCGCGCTGCGCTACGCGCCGGCCGCCGCGCTCGCGGCGATCATCCTGCCCGACCTGATGACCTGGCACGGCCATTTCACGCTGGCGCCTTCCAACTACAAGCTCGTCGCCGGCGTCAGCGCGGCGGTGTTCTACCTGTTCACGCGCCGCATGGTGGGCATGATCGCGGCGGGCATGGCGGTCTACACCGCGCTACGCCTGCTTGCCTGACGGCGGCTGCCCGGCGCCCAGCACCACACCAAGCCGCGTCAGCAGGTGCGCCAGTTGCGCCTGCGTGCCGGTGCCGGTCTTGGTGAAGATCGCCTTGAGCTGGGTGCGGCTGGTTTCGCGCCGGATGCCGAGCTGCTCGCACGCCTCCGGCAGGCCGATGCCTGTCGTCAGCAGCATGGCCAGCCGGATCTCGGCAGGCGTGAGTCCATATAGTTCGCGCAGCACGCCGGCAATCCCCATCGCCGGGGCGCCGGCCTCATGCACCGCGACCAGCACGGCCGGCTGCTGCCAGTCGACCGCAAGGTGGTGCGCCGCCGGCAGCGGCAGCACCACGACCTGGGCCTCGCGGCCATCGGGGCCGGTCGCGCGCAGGGCCTGCGCCGGCTGGGCAATGACCGGGTCTCCGGCTGCGCGCAGCACCTCGGGGAACGGTCGCGACAGGCGCCATTCTTCGGCCCTGGCAACGGTGGCGCCGCCACCGACGCCTAGCGCCGCAACGGGCAGCAGGCGGCGGCTCCACGCCTCGCCGGAATGGTTCGCGAGCAGGACCTTGCCGTCCTCGGCAAAGACGATCACCGCGAATGGCAAGCGCTCCAGCAACTCGGCCGAGACATGCGCAAGCGTCGACACCTGGCGCGTGCGGTCGCGCAGCGCGATGGCGTGGCGCACGTGCGGGATGGCCCAGTCCAGCGCGCGGGCATCTTCCGGCGAGTAGCGCTCGCCGCCTAGCGGCCGCTGCAACGACAGGAACACCTCATAGTGCGGCTGGCGCTCGATCAGGCAAGCCATCAGCGACGACAGGCCGTATTGCCGGAAGAATTCGCCATAGAACGGCAGGCTGCGCATGGCCTGCTCCCCAAGTTCGCGCGCGTCGATATACCAGTTGCCCACCGTGAGCTGCGACACGAACGGGATCGCCGGGTCCAGGGCCTCGTAGTAGTCGCGGTAGGCGGCGACCTCTTCGGCCACCGGGTTGACCACCTGGTTGACCAGCACGCGGTCGCGCACCGTGTCGCGCACCACCAGCGCCGCATGCACGCTGCCGCTGGACTGGCACAGCGCGGCGAGGCTGCGCTGCCAGGCATCGGCATCGAAGATGCCCTGGTAGAGCGCGCGAATGGTCTCGTGCATCTCGTCTTCGTTCATGCCTTCCCTTCTTGTTCTTGTCAGGGCATCTGCAATCCTGGCGGGGTCAGCCCCCTGCCAGCGCCGCCGCCAGCCGGGACAGCAGGTGCGAAAGCTGCGCCTGGCTGCCGGTGCCGGTCTTGTGGAACACGGCCTTGAGCTGGGTACGGGCGGTCTCGTGACGGATGCGCAGTTGCTCGCTGACTTCCGGCAGGCCCTGGCCGGTCGCGAGGGCGGTGGCAAGGCGGGTCTCGGCCGGCGTGAGGCCGTACAGCTCGCGCAGGACGGTGCCCAGCATCGGCGGCGCGGCGCCGTCCTCATGCACGACCACGAGCGCGGCGGGCTCCTGCCATTCGGCGGCAAAGGCGTGCGCTGGCGGTAGCGGCAGCACGATCACCTGCGCGCTGTTGCCGCGGCCGTCGGTGGCGCACGCGGCCTGCGCCGCGGTAGCGCGCTGCGGGTCGCAGGCGGCCTGCAGCATGTCGCCGAACGGGCGCGACAGGGTCCATTCCGACACCTTGCCGGCCGGGTCCAGGCGCCGTGCCCACTGTTCGCCGGCGCGGTTGCTCATCAGCACCTGGCGGCGCGGCGACATGACCAGCAGCGCGAAACTCAGGCGCTCCACCAGCTGCGACGACAGGCTGGCCAGCGCCGACAGGCTCTGCGTGCGGTCACGCAGGGCGATGGCGCCGCGCATGTGCGGGATCACCCAGGCCAGGCCGCGCGTATCGCCGGTCGAAAACACCGGCTGCGACGTGGCGCGCTGCATCGAGAAATAGACCTCGTAGTACGGCTGGCGCTCGACCAGGCAGGCCACGTAAGAGCGCAGGTCGAACCGGTTGAAGAACTCGCGGTAGAACGGATGGCGCGCCATGGCGCCCGGGCCGAGGTCGCGTGCGTCGATATACCATTCGCCAGGTTTCAGGCGCGGCGCGAACTGCTTGGCCGGATCGATGGACTGGAACTCGGCTTCGTACTCGGTAAACAGCTCGAGCACCGGATTGACGATCTCGTTGACGCTGACCTGGTCGCGCACCGTGTCCCACACCAGCATCGACGCGTGCGCGGCACCTGCCATCTCGGTCAGGGTGCGCAGGCTCCTCTGCCACGCACCAGGGTCAAGAATACCCTCGTACAAGCCACGGATCGCACCGTGCATGTCCGCTTCGTTCATCTGCTTCCCCTGCACTCTCGACGAATTGCCCGCCCGGCATGCTTGTGGCTTGCCCGGCAGCTTATTGTTGTTATGGCCGTTATAGACCGGCTCTGTGATTTCGCGTGTCTGACGGTGCAGACGTTATGTACATTACCCCACTCGGGGCACAAGGAGGATATACGCCGCACCCCGCTTTCGTGGGGGACGATGTCGACCATCAGACACTGCGCGGCGTGCTTGTGCGCAAGCATGCACATCGTTGGCGGGACACGGCCCGGAATCGGCTAGGCAATGACCACGATCAGGTAAAATGCTTGTTTCCCCGAAATCCAAGCGAAATCTCGCGCCATCACACCGTCATGACCACCGTCCTGCGTCTATCCGACCTCATCTCCCAAGGCAAACTCTCCGGCAAGCGTGTGTTCATCCGCGCCGACATGAACGTGCCGCAGGACGACGCCGGCAACATCACCGAGGACACTCGCATCCGCGCCTCGGTGCCCGCGATCGAGGCCAGCCTGGCCGCCGGCGCCGCGGTGATGGTCACGTCGCACCTGGGCCGCCCGACCGAGGGTGAATTCAAGCCGGCCGACTCGCTGGCGCCGATTGCCAAGCGCCTGTCCGAGCTGCTGGGCAAGCCGGTGCAACTGGTGCAGAACTGGGTCGATGGCGTGGAAGTCGCGCCGGGCCAGGTGGTGCTGCTGGAAAACTGCCGCGTGAACAAGGGCGAGAAGAAGAACAGCGACGAACTGGCGCAGAAGATGGCCAAGCTGTGCGACGTGTACGTCAATGACGCGTTCGGCACCGCCCACCGCGCCGAAGCCACCACGCACGGCATCGCCAAGTACGCCCCGATCGCCTGCGCCGGCCCGCTGCTGGCTGCCGAGATCGACGCGCTGGGCAAGGCGCTGGGCCAGCCGGCGCGTCCGCTGGTGGCCATCGTGGCCGGCTCCAAGGTCTCGACCAAGCTGACCATCCTGAAGTCGCTGGCCGACAAGGTGGACAACCTGATCGTCGGAGGCGGCATCGCCAACACCTTCATGCTGGCCGCCGGCCTGAAGATCGGCAAGTCGCTGGCCGAGGCCGACCTGGTCGCGGACGCCAAGGCCATCATCGACATCATGGCCGCGCGCGGCGCCTCGGTGCCCATCCCCGTGGACGTGGTCTGCGCCAAGGAATTCAGCGCCACGGCCGCCGCTACGGTCAAGGAGGTCAAGGACGTGGCCGATGACGACATGATTCTCGACATCGGTCCGAAGACGGCCGCGCAGCTGGCCGAACAGCTCAAGGCCGCGGGCACCATCGTGTGGAACGGCCCGGTGGGCGTATTCGAATTCGACCAGTTCGGCAACGGCACCAAGGTGCTGGCCGAGGCCATCGCCGACTCGAAGGCCTTCTCGATCGCCGGTGGCGGCGACACGCTGGCCGCCATCGCCAAGTACGGCATCGCCGACCGTGTCGGCTACATCTCGACCGGCGGCGGCGCGTTCCTGGAGTTCCTGGAAGGCAAGAAGCTGCCCGCGTTTGAAGTGCTGGAGCAGCGCGCGGCCGGCTGAGGCCAGACTCGTCCACGTCCGCACAAGGATCTCCCGCCATGACCCGCTCGACCAAGATCGTCGCCACCATCGGCCCCGCCTCCAGTTCGCTGGAAGTGCTTACGCGCATGATCGCGGCCGGGGTGGATGTGGTGCGGCTGAACTTCTCGCACGGCACCGCGCAGGACCATATCGACCGCGCGGCGCTCGTGCGCGAGGCGGCCCGGGCCTGCGGGCGCGAGGTGGCCATCATGGCCGACCTGCAGGGCCCCAAGATCCGCGTGGGCAAGTTCGAGAGCGGCAAGGTCACGCTCAAGCCGGGCGATTCGTTCATCCTGGATTCGGCCTGCCAGCTGGGCAACGAGGCGCGCGTCGGACTGGATTACAAGGACCTGCCGCGCGACGTCGGTCCGGGCGACCTGCTGCTGCTCAATGACGGCCTGATCGTGCTGGTGGTGGACCGCGTGCTCGGCAACGAGATCTTCACCACAGTGCGCATCGGCGGCGAGCTGTCCAACAACAAGGGCATCAACCGCCAGGGCGGCGGCCTGTCGGCGCCGGCGCTGACGGCCAAGGACATGGACGATATCAAGACCGCCATGTCGCTGGGCGCGGACTATGTCGCGGTGAGCTTCCCGAAGAACGCCACCGACATGGAGATGGCACGCCAGCTGGCGGCCGTGGCCGGCCAGCCGCACGGCCACAAGGCGCGCATGATCGCCAAGATCGAACGCGCCGAAGCCATCAACCCGGGCGTGCTCGAGGAAATCCTGCAGGCCTCGGACGGCATCATGGTGGCGCGCGGCGACCTGGCCGTGGAAGTCGGCAACGCCGCCGTGCCTGCGCTGCAAAAGCGCATGATCCGGCTCGCGCGCGAGGCCAACAAGCTGACCATCACCGCCACGCAGATGATGGAAAGCATGATCGTGAACCCGGTGCCGACGCGCGCCGAGGTCTCCGACGTGGCCAACGCCGTGCTCGACGGCACCGACGCCGTGATGCTGTCGGCCGAGACCGCCGCGGGCCGCTACCCGGTGGAGACCGTCGAGGCCATGGCCGCGGTCTGCATCGAAGCCGAGAAGTCAGAGGTGGTGCAGCTCGACACGGACTTCCTCAACCAGACCTTCTCGCGCATCGACCAGTCGGTGGCGATGGGTGCGCTGTTCACCGCCTATCATCTGCAAGTGAAGGCGATTGCCGCGCTGACCGATTCGGGCGCGACCGCGCTGTGGATGAGCCGTCACCGCATCCATGTGCCGATCTACGCGATGACGCCGAACGTGGCGTCCGAGCGCAAGATGCAGCTGTACCGCAACGTCGTGCCGCTGCCGCTGCAGGCGAGCACCGACCGCGACACCGCGCTGGAGCAGGCCGAAGAGCTGCTGCTCGCGCAGGGCGTGGTGCAGCGCGGCGATTTCATCGTGCTGACCATCGGCGAGCCCATGGGCCAGCCCGGCGGCACCAACACCCTCAAGATCGTCAGGGTGGGAAGTTGAAGCAGTTAGTGCGACGGCGGGCAGAAGCACGGCGGCAAGCGGTGCAGAATGGCCTGCCCGGCCAGTATGGCCAGCGCGACGGAAAGCGCCAGCAGAACAAGATTCAGAGACACACCATTTACCTTCAGGAGTTTTGACATGCCACTCGTATCGATGCGCCAGCTGCTCGACCACGCTGCCGAAAACGGCTATGGTCTGCCGGCATTCAACGTGAACAACCTCGAGCAGGTCCAGGCCATCATGCAGGCGGCCGACGAGGTCAACGCCCCGGTGATCATGCAGGCCTCGGCAGGCGCCCGCAAATATGCCGGCGAGCACTTCCTGCGCCACCTGATCGAAGCCGCGGTCGAGGCCTACCCGCACATCCCGGTGGTGATGCACCAGGACCACGGCCAGTCGCCGGCGATCTGCCAGGCCGCGATCGACCTGGGCTTCTCGTCGGTGATGATGGACGGCTCGCTGCGCGAAGACGGCAAGACCCCGGCCGACTACGAGTACAACGTCGACGTGACCCGCAAGGTCGTGCAGCTGTCGCACGCGATCGGCGTGACCGTCGAAGGCGAACTGGGCTGCCTGGGCTCGCTGGAAACCGGCGAAGCCGGTGAAGAGGACGGCATCGGCGCCGAAGGCAAGCTGGACCACTCCATGCTGCTGACCGACCCCGAGCAGGCCGCCGACTTCGTCAAGGCCACCCAGCTCGACGCACTGGCCATCGCCATCGGCACCTCGCACGGCGCCTACAAGTTCACGCGCAAGCCGACCGGCGACATCCTGGCGATCAACCGCATCAAGGAAATCCACGCGCGCATCCCCAACACCCACCTGGTGATGCACGGCTCGTCGTCGGTGCCGCAGGAACTGCTCGAAGAGATCCGCAAGTTCGGCGGCGACATGAAGGAAACCTACGGCGTGCCGGTCGAGGAAATCCAGGAAGCCATCAAGTATGGCGTGCGCAAGATCAACATCGACACCGACATCCGCCTGGCCATGACCGGCGCGATCCGCCGCTTCTTTGTCGAGAACCCGAGCAAGTTCGACCCGCGCGAATACCTGAAGCCGGCCCGCGAGGCCGCCAAGCAAGTGTGCAAGGCCCGCTACATCGCCTTCGGCTGCGAAGGCCAGGCCAGCAAGATCAAGTCGGTATCGCTGGCGGATATCGCCAGCCAGTACAAGTCGGGCAAGCTTGCCCAGGTTGTGCAGTAATGTCCCCTGACCGCCATCCGCACACGCGGACGGCGGTTTGACGTTCCGGCCGCCGCGGCAGCATTCCGTGCCCGGCGGCTTCGCCGTTTTATCGGAACCACCATGCCTAACGCTCTCTACCAGTCCTCCATCCAATCGCTGCCGCTGCTCGGCCACGGCAAGGTGCGCGACAACTACGCCGTCGGCGAAGACAAGCTGCTGATCGTTACCACCGACCGCCTGTCGGCCTTCGACGTCATCATGGGCGAGCCCATTCCCGACAAGGGCCGCGTGCTGAACCAGATGGCGAACTTCTGGTTCCGCAAGCTCGCGCATATCGTGCCGAACCACGAGACCGATGTCGCCGCGGAAACCGTGGTGAAGCCCGAGGAAGTCGCGCAGGTGCAGGGCCGCGCCGTGGTGGTCAAGCGCCTGAAGCCGATCCTGGTGGAAGCCGTGGTGCGCGGCTACCTGGCCGGCAGCGGCTGGAAGGACTACCAGGCGACGGGCAAGGTGTGTGGCATCGAGCTGCCGGCCGGCCTGCAGAACGCGCAGAAGCTGCCCGAGCCGATCTTCACCCCGGCCGCCAAGGCCGAGATGGGCGAGCACGACGAGAACATCTCGTTCGGCGAGGTCGAGGAACGCATCGGCGTGGCGCTGGCCCGCCAGATGCGCGATATCTCGATCCGCCTGTACAAGGAAGCGGCCGATTACGCGGCCACGCGCGGCATCATCATCGCCGACACCAAGTTCGAGTTCGGCCTGGACGAGAACGGCACCCTCACGCTGATGGACGAAGTCCTGACCGCCGATTCGTCGCGCTTCTGGCCGGCCGATTCATACCAGGTCGGCACCAACCCGCCGTCGTTCGACAAGCAGTTCGTGCGCGACTGGCTGGAAGCCGTGCGCATCGACGGCAAGCCGTGGCCCAAGACCGCGCCGGCGCCGAAGCTGCCGGACGACGTGATCGAGAAGACCGCCGCTAAGTATCGTGAGGCGCTGACGCGCCTGACCGGCGAGGAACTGCAGTAAGCCCGGAGGACAGGACGTGAGCAAGCAAGACAAGCCGGTCGTCGGCGTCGTAATGGGCAGCAGTTCCGACTGGGACGTGATGCAGCACGCCGTGGCCATGCTGAAGGATTTCGGCGTGCCGTTCGAGGCCCAGGTGGTCTCGGCGCACCGCATGGCTGACGACATGTTCCGCTATGCCGAGACCGCGCGCGGCCGCGGCATCCGCGCGATCATCGCCGGCGCCGGCGGTGCCGCGCACCTGCCGGGCATGATCGCCGCCAAGACCATCGTGCCGGTGTTCGGCGTGCCGGTGCCGTCCAGGTACCTGCGCGGCGAGGATTCGCTGCTGTCGATCGTGCAGATGCCCAAGGGCGTGCCGGTGGCGACGTTTGCGATCGGCGAAGCCGGTGCCGCCAATGCGGCTCTGCACGCCATCGCCACGCTGGCCACCACCGACGAGGCCCTGGCCAATGCCCTGGAAGCCTTCCGCGCGAAGCAGACCGAGGCTGCCCGCGCCATGACGCTGCCGCTGTAATCACCGAGCCGTAACCCCCGGAAACCACGGAACCGAGCAATGCCGACCGATATCCATCCCCACCTCTCCGAAGCCCATACGCCGGAGTCGCGCGCCGAGTTCGGCGTCGACAACCCCAGCGCGCCCATCCTGCCCGGCGCCTGGCTCGGCATGCTTGGCGGCGGTCAGCTTGGCCGCATGTTCACGCATGCGGCGCAGGCCATGGGCTATCGCGTCTGCGTGCTCGACCCGGACCAGGACAGCCCTGCCGGCTCCGTGGCCGACAAGCATATCTGCGCGCCTTACACCGACGAGGCCGCGCTGGCCGAGATGGCAAAGCTGTGCCAGGCCGTCAGCACGGAGTTCGAGAACGTGCCGTCGCTGTCGCTGGACCGGCTGGAACAGCTCGGCTCCTTTGTCGCGCCGCGCGGCTACTGCGTGTCGATCGCGCAGAACCGCATCGGCGAGAAGAAGTTCTTTGCCTCGTGCGCCGAGCGCACCGGCGTGCCGACCGCTCCGCACTGGGTGATCCAGCACGATGCGGACGTGGACCAGTTGCCCGACACGGTGCTGCCGGGCATCCTCAAGACGGCGCGCATGGGCTATGACGGCAAGGGCCAGGCCCGCGTGAAGACGCGCGAAGACGTGCGCGCCGCGTGGAAGGCCATGCAGCACGTGCCGTGCGTGCTCGAGCAGATGCTGCCGCTGGCCTACGAGGTCTCGGTGCTGGCCGCACGCGCCGCCGATGGCAGCACCGCAACCTGGCCGCTGGCCGAGAACGTGCACCGCGACGGCATCCTGTTCTCGACGACGATGCCGTCCACCAGCGTCTCGGCCGCGATCGCCGACCGCGCCCGCGCCGCCGCCGCGATCATCGCCACCGAGATGGGCTATGTGGGCGTGCTCTGCATCGAATTCTTCGTGCTCACCGATGGCTCGCTGATCGCCAACGAAATGGCACCGCGCCCGCACAACTCCGGCCACATCACCATGGACGCGTGCGAAACCAGCCAGTTCGAGCAGCAGGTGCGCGCCATGGCCCGCCTGCCGCTGGGCAGCACGCGCCAGCATTCGGCCGGCAAGATGCTGAACCTGCTTGGCGACGTGTGGTTCGAGTTCGGCCTGGAGCGCACGCCGGCTTGGGATGAAGTCCTGGTCCAGCCCGGAGCCAAGCTGCACCTGTACGGCAAGAGCGATGCGCGCCCGTCGCGCAAGATGGGCCACGTGAACTGCATTGGCGAAAACGCCGAGGCCGCGGAACAGGCATTCCGGGTGGCCGAGCAAGCGCTGCACATCCCGCTCTGAACACTCCGCAACACTGCCACGCCAGCCTCAAGGAACACGATGTCGCGCATGCCCACGGCCGCCGAACTGGACGAAGCGGTCCGCCTGCTGGAGGCCGGCCAGCTGGTCGCCTTTCCCACTGAAACCGTCTACGGGCTCGGCGCCGACGCCGAGAACCCGGAAGCAGTGGCGCGCATCTTCGCGCTCAAGGGCCGTCCGTCTAACCACCCGGTCATCGTGCACGTGGTGGACGGCGCCGACATCGGCTATTGGGTCGACGAGGTGCCGGAAGCCGCGAACAAGCTGATCGAAGCGTTCTGGCCCGGCCCGCTCACGCTGATCCTCAAGCGTGCCGCGCATATCGATGCGGCAGTGGCCGGCGGGCAGGACAGCATTGGCCTGCGCTGCCCGTCGCATCCGGTTGCGCAGGCGCTGCTGTCGCGCTTCAAGCGCGGCCGCGGCGGCATTGCCGCACCCTCGGCCAACAAGTTCGGCCAGGTCAGCCCGACCACGGCGCAGCATGTGCGCGACGAGTTCGGCGATGCGGTCTATGTGCTCGAAGGCGATGGCGTGGAAGTGGGGATCGAATCGACCATCGTCGACCTGTCGCGGCTGGACCAGGGCATCGGCCCGGTGCTGCTGCGTCCGGGCGCGATCACGCCGGCGATGATGGCTCAGGTGCTCGGCGAAGCGCCGCTGCCGCCTGATGCCGCCGCCCCGCGCGCGTCTGGCACGCTCAAGGCGCACTATGCCCCGCATACGCCGCTGGTGCTGGCTCATGCGGCCGAACTGGCGGCGCAACTGCCCGGCCTGGCCGCCGATGCACGCGTGGCATGGGTTGGGCGTGCGCCGGTCGAAGATCCCCGTTGCACGTGGGTGCAGGCGCCCGCCGATGCCACCACTTACGCCCGCGAGCTGTACCGCCTGCTGCGCAAGCTGGACAAGCAGGGCTACACGCGGCTGGTGTTCGAGCCGCTGCCGGATGGTCATGAATGGGCTGGGGTCAGGGATCGGCTGCAGCGGGCTGCGGCGGCGTTTGGAGGGTAAGCTCCCGTCGCTCTTCGCAGCAGCGATGTGCCGGCTTGTCGTGATCGCGCGAAGCCCCCTTCTCTTGCGGGCAGGACGGCCCGCGCGAACACGATTGCCTGCCCTGCGATAGAGCCGATTCCTCAACAACTTTAGGAATCCGCCGATTCCAATAGCGCCCTGTCGGCGCTATACGCATGGATGCGCCCCTTCTCGGACATTGAAGGACCATCCCATGCAGCGACACATCCGATACAACCTCGTACAAGGCGACAGGACCACCAGCAACGGTATCGTGGTTGGCGCCAACGACGCCAGAATGACCCAGATGGGCGTACCACTCGCGCTGGAGGGCGATGCCGTCTGGTGTCCCGCCTGCAAGACCACGGGTCATATTCTTTGTGTCGGACCACGGCACGCCAACTCGTTCCATGGGCGGAAGGATGCGCTCGACGGCGACCTCTGCATCTGCCGGTGCGATCCCCCGCCGCGGCTGATTCACTCCATGACGGGCATGCGCCACGTGCTGACGCATGACGAGCTTGTTGCGCAGGGCTTTGCAAAGCATCCTGTGCAAAGCGATTTTCAGGGGGAGGCCGGAGTCTATGACGAAGCGGTCTACGGACGCCGTTTCAGCGGCAGGCTCGACACGGCCGGACTGATGCCCCGCATCGCCACGGAGAGCCTCGGCAACTATGAGATCTTCTGGGGCGACGATGCCCTGGCGCGAGGTTGATCATGCCAGCGCAATCGCTTCCCGCAACCGGCAGCCGCACGGTCCGGACAAATCCCGTTGCAGGCTCGACCCTAAACCTGAAGATCTGGCCGGTCAGCTTCCAGCAACTCTGGGACAACTACGTCACTGGCAGGCCTTATAGCGATCCGGAAAGGACTCACTCCAACCAGTGCGCCATTCGCCTCAGTGCAACCCTGCACCGTATCGGCATCGATATGAAATCGTTCTCCCAGCAGAACGTCAGGCCAGGCCGGGGGAAATCAACGCTCGGCCGCATTCTTCTGAACGGGAAACCGACTGCGACGCGTGCGGACGAAATGGCTCAATGGCTTTGCCTGAAGCCGTTTGCAGGGTTGCCCCAGAAGCCGGATGTGGTGACCGGGCCGGACTGGCAGGACAAGGTGCGCGGCCGGACCGGAATCATCTTCTTTGGTGAGTATCGGCAGCGCGATGAGGATTCACCCGATGCCGCGACGGGAGGTCATATTGACCTGTGGAACGGTGCCACGCTCACGGCAAATGGCATCACTGGAGCCTTTCACAATTTCCTGAGATTCCGTTTGGGCATTAGCAGCATCCCGAAGCTCTACCACGACCTGAGCAGAGCCCGAACAATCTGGTTCTTCGAAATCAGCTGATCACGAAACCATGAAGACATTCATTACAAAGACCCTGCTTTTCCTCGTTGGCTTTGCCCTGGGGTGCGTGATTGACCTGTTGCCGGCGTTTGTCGCGGATACGTGGAGGATTTCCTCCTGCGCCGAAGATTGCCCGCCGTGGGTCACGTTCCACGCCCTCACGGCGTACCTGGTGACACCCTTTGCGGCGGGTGCCACCATGGCATGGGGTCGCTCCATCAGGCAGCGGGCAATCTGGCTACTATGCATCGCCTTTATCCCGCTCTCATTGTTTGCCGTGGACTTCTTGCTCCATAGCAAACACCTGAAGCAACTCTACTTCTAGTTTCACTAGCCGGCGCCCTTCACGCCCGCAACTCCACGGGCGCGCCCCTTCCAACCCCGATCAATCGATCGAAGCCCCCACCGTCTTCACCACCCCCGCCCACTTCTGCCGGTCCGCCTTCACCGTCGTACGGAACTGATCCACGCTTTCCACACGCGGCGAATTCCCCGCGTCGATCAGCTTCTGGCGGATGGCCGGCGTTTCCAGCGCGGCCTTCACCGCGTCGTTGATCTTGTGCGTGATCTTCGGGTCCAGCCCCTTCGGCCCGAAGAAGCCGAACCAGATGGTGCTGTTGAAGCCGGGCAGCGCGCTTTCAGCAATGGTCGGCACCTCCGGTACCACCGGCACGCGCTTGCTCGTGGTCACGCCGAGCAAGCGCACCTTGCCCGCACGATACTGCGGCAGCACGCTCTGGACCTGGTTGAAGATGCAGCAGACTTCGCCCTTGAGCACGGCCTGCAGCGCATCGGGGCCACCCTTGTATGGGACGTGGACCATGTCGAGACCGGCGCGCGCATTGAATTCGGCGAACGCCAGGTGCGTGCCGGTGCCATTGCCCGTGGATGCGTAGTTGTACTTGCCCGGGTTGGCCTTGACCTTCTCGATGAATTCCTTAACCGACTTCACGTCGATCACGGCCGGGTTGATGGTCAGCACGTTCGAGACTTCTACCAGCGGCGCGATCGGCGTGAAATCGGCATCGGCATCGAACGGCAGGCTCTTGTACAGCGCCGGGTTGATGCCATGCGTGGCGGCCGTGCCCAGCAGCAGCGTGTAGCCATCCGGCCTGGCATGGGCCACGACTTCCGAGGCCACGTTGCCGCCGGCGCCCGGACGGTAGTCGTAGATGATCGTGGTCTTGAGCGACTTCTGCAGCGATTCCTGCAGCGTGCGGCCCACCATATCCACGCCCGAGCCGGCGGTGAAACCCATCAGGATGGTCACCGGCTGCGTCGGCCACTCGCCTTGCGCGTGCGCGGGGGCGGCCATGGCGCACGCTGCGGCCAGGCCGGCAGTCAGCTGAAGAGCGGAGCGGAACGAGAAGCGCAGGGGCAGGCGGGACATAGGGGGCACCGTCGAAGGAAATGAATGACCAGGGCGCCGGAACCAGAACGACGCCGTCGCGGGCCAGGGTCTTGGCGCCCGGGTCCAAAGGTCACACGATAGCAATGTTCCGGCCAAAACCAAACGACCGAGTTCGCTTGAAGGTATGCCCGGCCGGCATATGGTCGTGCCGGAGCAACGTTCAGCGCCGCAGCAGCGCGACCAGTTCATCCACGTCCGGCAGTGGCGCGCCGATGCCGGACGTGGCTTCTTCGTCGGCTTCCAGCAGGCCGTCCGCCAGCGCCCGCTTGTCCTTGTGCAACTCGACAATGCGCTCTTCGATGGTCCCCGCCGTGATCAGCCGGTACACCGTGACGGGCCGCTGCTGGCCAATCCGGTGGGCGCGGCCCATGGCCTGGTCTTCGGCGGCGGGGTTCCACCACGGGTCGGCGATGATCACGTAGTCCGCGGCGGTCAGGTTCAGGCCGAAGCCGCCGGCCTTCAGGCTGATCAGGAAGACATCGCCCTCGCCGGCCTGGAAGGCCGCCACGCGCCGGGTACGCTCCGCGGCCGGCGTGGCGCCATCCAGGTACTGCAGCGCCAGGCCCGCGCGCTCCAGCCCCTGCCTGAGCAGGCGCAGGAAGTCCACGAACTGGCTGAACACCAGCACCTTGTGGCCGTTGGCCGCGAGTTCGCCGGCAAGCTCGACGAAGGTCCGCAGCTTGGCGCCCTCCTGTCCGATTTCAGGCGTGACCAGCCGCGCATCGCAGGCGGCACGGCGCAGCCGCATCAGTTGCGCCAGCACGTGGATGCGCGCCTCAGCCTGGAACTGTGCCTGTGCAACGGCCCTGGCGCGCGCGCCTTCCGGTGCGCCGCGCGTGGCCTTGCGCGCGGCTTCGACACGCGCCAGCGCGGCTTCAGCCTCGGATTGGGCCTGCCGGCGCAGCGCTTCGTAATGCGCAGCCTCTACGGGCTCCGGCTCCACGCGGATGACCAGCTCGGTGCGCGCCGGCAGATCGTCAAGGACCTGCGCCTTGGTCCGGCGCAGCACGAATGGCGCGATCATGCGCCGCAGCCGCTGCCGGACTTCACGCGCGCCGCTGCGCTCGATCGGATTGGCGAAGTGCTCGTTGAAGCGGACCAGCGAGCCGAGCAGCCCCGGATTGCAGAAGCGCATCACCGACCAGAGCTCGGCCAGCCGGTTTTCCACCGGCGTGCCGGACAGCGCCATGCGAAAGCCCGACGGCAGGTCGAACAGCGCCTGCGCGCGGCGCGATGCGGCATTCTTGATGGCCTGCGCCTCGTCGGCGACGACGGTGTGCCACTCGCGCGCGCAAAACGCCTGGCGCGCCTGCTGCAGCAGCGTGTAGGAGACGATCACCAGGTTGCCCGCCCCCGCCTGCGCGAGCATGGTCTCGCGCTCGCCCTCGGCATAGACGTGTACGTTCAGCGTCGGCGCGAAGCGCCGCGCCTCGGCGGCCCAGTTGCCGCAGACGGAGGTCGGCGCGACCACCAGGCCCGCGCCGCCGCCCGCGCGGGCCAGTAACACCGCCAGTGCCTGCAGCGTCTTGCCCAGGCCCATGTCGTCGGCCAGGCAGGCTCCGAGCCCGGCTGCGGCCAGCGTCATGGCCCAGCGGAAGCCGTCATGCTGGTACGGGCGCAGTTCCGCCGCCAGGTTGGCCGGCAGGGCGATGTCGGTCTCGCGCGCGGCACGCAGGCGGGCCAGCCGCCGGCGGAAGTGCGCATCGGGATCGACGCCCGCGCCGGCCAGCACGTCGTCGAGCCACGGCGCGGCCATCAACGGGACGCGAATACCGTCTGGCACGCGGTCGGCCACGCCCGCGAGGTCGCGCAAGCGGCCTCGCAAGGTGCGCGTGAGCGCCACGTACACGCCCTGCCCCATCGGCACGAAGCGGCCGGCGTGGCTGCCGGTCCAGTCGATCAGCTTGCCGAGCTCGAGCACCAGGCCCTCGGCCACGCGCAGCTCACCCACCAGCCGGTACCACGCGTTGCGGGTTTCGACGGTCACGCTGAGCTGCGGCAGATCCGCGGCCACCACGCGCATCTCCTTGCCGCGCGGCCACTCCAGCGCCAGCACGGCGGGCAGGCGCGGCAGCGCCTCCACGACGGCCAGCGCGTCTTCGGGATCGTCGAGCACCCAGCTGTGCTCGCCGCCGGGCGGGGCCAGCGGCACCAGGAACGGCAGCTCGGCGAAGATCTCGGCCACGTGGGCCAGTTCCGCTTCCAGGTCGCGCTGCGCCGCGAGCGTTTCGCCGCGCACGTTGGCCATCAGCCGTTCGCGGCCGGCGCCGGGCGCCACGCGCGGGCCGAGCGGCCCCAGCGGCGTCACCACCAGCCGCAGCGCGATGCCGCGGCCATGCGGCGCGACTTCGGCGCGCAGCCGCGATTCGGGCTCCAGTTCGCGCACGGCGCCGGTGGGATCCGCCTCGACCTGGAAATGCCCGGCCAGCGCGCGCAGCGTGCTGTCCAGTTGCGCGCGGCCGGCTTCCGGGATGGCGAGGCCGTCGGCAATCAGCCGCGCCGCGCCTTGTTGCGCCGGCGTGAAACGGATCACGCGCAAGCGCTGCGGGCCGTCGCGCAGCACCGTGACCTGGCGCAGGGCTTCGGCGTCCTGCCGTGCCGCGGCCGGCAGATAGGCGTCCATGGCGGGCGCTTCGCGCAGCGGGGGATAGATCCGCAGCACATAGCGGCCGTTGGTGTGCACGGCCTCGAGCGCGGGCGCCCCTTCGGTCACCTCCAGCACCTGTTCCGGCGAGCGGGCCAGCACGACCGCCGGATGCCCGATCAGTGCCACGATGGCTGCCGCCCGGTCCAGCATGTAGCGCCGGTTATGCGACTGGTCGCGCCGGATGGCTTGCGCGACGCGCGCATCCCATGGCGGCAGTTGCCCGTCCTCGGCCACGCGCGCCAGCGGCACCGGCCGTGGCTTGCCCCACCCGCGTGCGCCGCGCATCTGCTCGAGCGGCTCGATCGCGCCGACGGCGCCGTCCGCGTCCAGCGTCAGTGCCCACAGCAGGCGGCGATCGGGAGCGTTGCCGGCGGCCGCGGCCCCTCCTGCCAGCCCCTGCAGCGCTTCCAGCGCCTGCTGCCAGGCCGGCGAGCCGCTGTCGGGGTCCGCTTCGGGGCCGGGAGGGATGAAAGATGGCACGGGAACGGGTCCAGGGACAGGAATTTGGGGGAGAACGATGCGAAAGCGGGCATTTTAGACCGCCTTTCACGGTCTGCCGCGTTGGCACCCATGGCCCCGCAGCTTACAATATTGCCTTTGCCGCGGCCGGGATGTCCGGCGCAATCGGCAAACCAGACAAGAAGTGGCTGACGTCCATCCGGCCTTGCCGGCACGGCGCAAGCCCGACCCAATCCGAAGCACGACACCCGCAACACCATGACGCAAACCGCCAACATCGTCGAAATCGGCGCCGAAGACATTCCGCTGCATTGTCCCACCGCCAACACGCCGGCCTGGAACTACCACCCGCGCGTGTTCCTGGATGTGGTCGACACCGGCGAAGCCAAGTGCCCGTACTGCGGCACGGTGTACAAGCTCAAGCCGGGCACCGTGCTGAAGGGCCACCACTGAGCAGCCTGAGCCGCTTCCGCAGCACCCCGACGCTCCGGGCCGCCTGCCGGCGCCCCGGGGCGTTGGCGTTCCCGCCCGTCGCGCTGACGCGCGGGCAAGCTTCGCCCCACTCATGAAAAAAGCCCTCGTCATCGCCCCCGACCGGATCAGCGACGCCCTGATGGCCCAGCCGCTGTTCGCGCTGCTCAAGGCGCGCCATCCGCGGCTGGTCATCGACGCCCTAGCGCCCAAATGGGTGGGCCCGGTGCTGGCGCGCATGCCGGAGATGGGCAGGGTGTTCCCGAGCCATCTCACCCACGGCACGCTGCAGCTTTCGGCGCGCTTCATGTTCGCCCAGCAGCTCAAGAACGAAGGCTACGACATGGCCTACGTGCTGCCGGACACGCTCAAGTCGGCGCTGATCCCATGGCTCGCCGGCATTCCGCTGCGCGTCGGCTACCGTGGCGAGTCGCGTTTCGGCATGCTGAACGTGCGCCACGCCAACCCGCCGCGCAACGGCCGCCCGGCCATGGCCGAGCACTACGCGCGCCTGGCGCTGCGGCCCGGCGCCAAGCCGCCGGCGGAATTGCCCGAACCGCGCCTGCGCACCGACCCGAACCGTATTGCCGCTACGGCCGAGCGCTTCGGCATACCGCCGCAGACGCGCCTGATCGCCTTCTGCCCGGGTGCCGGCTTCGGCCCCGCGCGGCGCTGGCCGGCTGCGCATTTCGCCAGGCTGGCGCAGATGCTGCGGCGCTCGTATCCGTATGCCCAGATGATCACGCTGGGGGCCGCCGCCGACGCGGATGCCGCCGCCGAGATCGCGCGCGAAGCCCCGTTCGTGCGCAACCTGTGCGGCCAGACCTCGCTCGACGACGCCATCGACCTGCTGGCGCTGTCCGAGGCCGCGGTCTGCAACGATACCGGCCTGATGCATATCGCCGCCGCGCTGAACCGGCCGCAGGTGGCCGTGTTCGGCTCCAGCGATCCGCGCCAGACGCCGCCCCTGTCACAGGCTGCGAGTATCATGTGGCTGCAACTCGAATGCAGTCCGTGCCTCAAACACGAGTGTCCCCTGGGACACATGCGCTGCCTGAAGGACATCGAGCCCGAGATGGTGTTCGTTGAACTGCGCAAGCTGCTGCACCGGCCCTGACTCCTGACATCGCGACCATGCCCCGTTTTGCCCGTCTGTTCGATTCCGCGGAAGACATTGTCCAGGCCTTCCGCGAGGCCATGAAACTGCGCGACGCCGAGGGCGCGCTGCGACTGTGGCTCGACGAAGACTCGATCACCTGCGTCATGCCTGACGGGCAGCGCCTGATCGGCCACGAACACCTGCGCCAGGCGTTCTCGCAACTGCTTGAAGAACAGCCGGTGCTGATCGACGCGATCGAGACCAGCAGCCATGCATCGCTGGGCGTGTCGATCTTCGACGTGACCGAGGCCTTGCGCTTCGGCACGGGCCGGGTCGAAGCGGACCTGTACGTGCATACCACCTATGTGCTGATGCAGAACCACGAGGGCTGGCGGCTCGCGCATATCCACTGCAGCCCGGCCAATGCCGTGCAGGTAGCCTCCGTGGCCGCGGCGCCGGGGCAGGCGCTGCACTGAAGGCGGCCACCGGCCGCGCGCCTTCGCGCACGGCCCTTCGCATCATCGAGCCGGCATGACGCAGCTTCCGCACCATCGCCTGCCACCCACCACCCAGGCCAATCCATCCGTCCAGGCTTATGGCGAAGGCATCGCCATGCCGTGGTGGCTGCGGGGCGGGCACGCCCAGACCATCATTCCCGCGCGCTTTACGCAACGCCCGCCGCGTGTGCACTTTCGCCGCGAGCGCTGGGAAACGCCTGACCAGGACTTTATCGAGCTGGACTGGACCACGCACCCCGTGCGCGCCCACACGCCGCTGCTGGTGATGTTCCATGGGCTGGAGGGCGATTCCGGCAGCCATTACGCGCAGGCGCTGATGCACGCGCTGCAGCCGCGCGGCTGGCAAGGCGTGATCCCGCACTTCCGCGGCTGCTCGGGCGAACTCAATCGCGCGCCGCGCTTCTACCATTCCGGCGATTCCGCCGAGATCCGCTGGATTCTCGAGCGCCTGCGCCGCGAGCACTGCGCCGACGGCAGGCCGATGCTGGCGGTGGGCATCTCGCTGGGCGGCAACGCCTTGCTGCGCTACCTTGGCGAACAGGGCGGCGCGGCCGGATACCTGCGCGCGGCCGCGGCCATTTCAGCGCCACTGGATCTGGCCGCCGGCGGCGCGGCGTTGTCCGCCGGTTTCAACATGCTTTACACGCGCATGTTCCTGCAGACGCTCAAGCGCAAGTCACTGGCCAAGCTGGATCAGTATCCCGGTCTGTTCGACCGCGACGCCATGCTGGCGAGCCGTGACCTGTACGCATTCGACAATGTCGTGACCGCGCCGCTGCATGGCTTTCGCGATACCGACGACTACTGGAAACGCGCATCGAGCAAGCCCGTGCTGGGCGAGATTGCCGTGCCGACGCTCGTGCTCAACGCGCGCAACGATCCGTTCCTGCCAGGCCGCTACCTGCCGGGCCCCGCCGACGTCAGCCCGCAGGTCTGGCTGGAGCAGCCCGAGCACGGCGGCCACGTCGGCTTCATGACGCCACGGGCGGGCCTGCTGGGACAACTGCCGCTGTTGCCGTTCAGCGGGCATATCGAATGGCTGCCCGCCCGGATCCTGCGCTTCTTCGACAGCATGTCCTGAAGCCGGCACGTCAGCAACGAGGAGACACGATCATGGATGAATCAGTCCGGCAAGCACTGGCACGCTGGCCCGATGTGCCCCACTGCTACGGCTGGCTGGCGCTGGATCGCCGCGGCCAATGGCGCCTGCGCAATGAGTTCGCGCAGCAGCACGGCCTGTCGGGCGACCCGATCCGGCATGAAACGCTGGTCGCGTTCATCGAGCGCAACTACCTGCATGACGAGCGCGGCGCCTGGTACTTCCAGAATGGGCCGCAGCGCGTCTTTGTGTCGCTGGCCTATGCGCCGTGGGTCGTGCGACTGCATGAAGGCAAGCTACGCACGACCACGCGACGCGCGTTCGACGTGCAGGCCTGCCATGCCGATGAACAGGGCAATGTCGTGCTGGCTGGCAGGATTGAAGGCGAGGACGGAGATTCGCACGCCGCGCTGCTGCACGACCACGACCTCGACCTCTTCAGCGGCGCATGCGAATGGCATGGCGACGCGTGCGGCGCGGACCTCGGCGTGTTCCACCATGACGGCCGCGACATCCCGATCGAACCGATTGCCGCCAACGAAGTGCCGAAACGCTTCGGCTTCATCCGCGACCCGCGGCCGGCGGCCGCCTGAGCGGGCCGACAGGGCCGACCGGATCTAGTTGGGCATGCCCTTGTTGTCCTGCCGTTCCTCGCGGTACTGGCGCTGGAGCTGGTGCAACCGCGCATCGACCTCGGACAGCGTGTAGAAATCGCCATCGCCGGCCTTGCGCGCGATCTGCAGCTGTTCGATCGCGGCCTGGTAGGCGCCATCCATCGCATACTTCTCCGCCAGCGCCTGGTGCTGCTGCACACGCTTGCCTTGCCCGGCGTAGGCACGCGCCAGCATGTCCCACCATTCGCTGCGCCCGGTCTCCTGCCGCGTGCGTTCACGCAGGAACGTTACCGCCGCATCGTACTGGCCGGTACCCAGCAGCGTGTCCCCATAGGTGAGCGCCACCGCGTGCGACAGCGGGAAGGCCTTCATCGACGCCGTGGCCTGGTTCATCGCCTCGGGCACGCGGCCCTGCTGGCGCGCGAGTTCGATCGCCATCACATCCAGCATCGGGCTGCCCGAACTGGCGCCCGGAATATTGCCGTACAGGCGGCGCGCCTCGGCCAGTTCCTGCTCGGCAGCCGGGTAGCGGCCCAGGCGCTGCTCGATGAAGGCCAGGCCGTAGTGCAGCGCCGGCAAGCGCAAGGCGGATGCACCGGCCAGCTGAGCGCGCACGGCAGCACGCAGGTTCTGCAGATCGCTGGGCGAGGTTTCCTGGATAACGCGCGCTCGCGCGCGCGCAAACTCGTATTCCGGCGTATTGGACACCTTGCGTGCCGCCACGTGGCTGACGCGGTCCTGCATGTCGGCAATCCGCTCGGAGGTGAGCGGGTGGGTCCGGACATAGGAAGGCACCGAGTTCTCCGCCGTGCCCGAAGCGCGCTGCAGACGCTGGAAGAAGTCCGGCATGCCCTGCGGGTCGAACCCGGCCGCCGTCATGATCTGGAAGCCGACGCGGTCGGCCTCGCGCTCGGCGCCGCGCGAGAACGACAGCTGGTTGGCGATGGCCGCGCCCTGCCCGCCCATCGCGAGCGCGGCGGCGGCGTCGGGGCTGCGCGTGGCCGCCAGCCCGGCCAGCACCATCGAGGCCAGCGCGATCCACATTGACTGGTCCTGCTGGGTAATGCCGCGCGCGATATGGCGCTGCATCACGTGGCCGATTTCGTGGCCGAGCACCGATGCGAGTTCCGACTCGGTCTCGGACTGCACCAGCAGGCCCGTATGCACACCGATATAGCCGCCCGGCAGGGCAAAAGCGTTGATGCTGCGGTCGCGCACGCCGAACAGGTCAAAACCGGTGGCGAAGGTCCCGGCGCCGGTCGAGCCCGAGATGTTCTGGCGCCGCGCCGCCTGCACCAGCCGGTAGCCCAGCGCATTGAGGTAATCGGACAGCAGCGGATCCGGCACGTACTGCGGATCGCGCCGGATTTCGCGCATGATGCGGTCGCCCAGGCGCTTTTCCATGTCCGGCGAGAGTGCGGCGGTCGACGGGTCGCCCATGTCCGGCAACTGCAGGCCGGCGGCATCCACCACTGCGTTGTTGGTGCGCAGTCCGAACTCTGATTTCTGTCCCGCCTTCACGCTGCGGTTCAGGTTGTCGTAGACCTGGTCGCTGGTTTCCGCAGGCACCGTCGCCAAGGACTTGACCGCGGTACCGGGCGACGCCTGAGTGCCACCCTGGGGCCACGCAGGCGTCACCATGGCCAGCGCGATCAGCGCCACCAGCGAGCGGCGCCACGGCCTCGCATGCCGCACAGGGACATGTGAGGCCGGGCCGACAGGCGCAGCGCCTTGCCGTCCGGAAAGGCCGGCGGCGCCTGGCCTGCGAAGCAATGGGGTCTTTGGCATGTTGCTATGATAGCGGCCTGCGCAACCCGTTCCCACTGGCAGTTGCCGCACCTTGCCGCACAGGACCCAGCCATGACGCAGCTTACCCATTTCGATACCGCCGGACAGGCCCACATGGTCGATGTCGGCGACAAGGCCAGCACCCACCGGGTGGCCGTGGCCACTGGCAGCATTACCATGCTGCCCGATACGTTCGCGCTCGTGCGCGACGGCACTGCGAAGAAAGGCGACGTGCTGGGCGTCGCGCGAATCGCCGCGATCATGGCGACCAAGCGCACTGCCGACCTGATTCCGCTGTGCCATCCGATCGGGCTTAACAAGGTTGCGGTGGACTTCGCACTGGATGAGGCGAGCGCCAGCATTACCTGCACAGTGCGCACGGAAACGCGCGGCCAGACCGGAGTGGAGATGGAGGCGCTGACCGGGGTGCAGGTCGCGCTGCTGACCATTTACGATATGTGCAAGGCGGTGGACCGGGGCATGGTGATCGGCAATGTCCACCTGCTAGAGAAGCATGGCGGCAAATCCGGCGACTGGGTGGCTGGCTCCTAAGCTGAAGCAGGAGCCGAGCGTCGCTGGGAGTCTACTGCGCCTCTGCCCAATCGGCATGAAGCGGGTACCTGTCCGGCGAGCCGGAATCGTAAATCGTTAGTGGAAGAGAACCGACTACCCGCCCGGCGGCTGCATCGGACCATTCGCCACACCGGATACTGTTGCGGCCAGCTTCCTTGGCTTCATAAAGCAGGGCATCGGCAGCGGCAATCAAGGACTTTTCGGTTGCACCGTGCGCCGCAATCGAAAAATCGACGGCCAATACGCCAAAACTAGCCGTAGTCGGGATGCTCCCGCTGACGGCTTCGACCGTCGGATTGTCCACAATCGCCGCACGCAGGCGCTCCGCGGCGGACAAAGCACCGTCAAGGTCGGTCTGCGACAGGACCAGCAAGAACTCTTCGCCACCATAGCGCACCACGCTATCAACATGCCGGCGCGTCATCGCCTGAAGCAAGGCCGCGATATGTTGAAGCACGGCATCACCAGTCTGGTGTCCGAAGGTATCGTTGATCCTTTTGAAGTGGTCGATATCGCAAACCACGAGGGTCAGCCAGTGACGGCTCCTTTCTGCCCTCGCAATTTCCATCGGCAGTAGTGCTTCATGCAAATGGCGCCGGTTGTAACAGCCGGTGAGATGGTCCCGGATCGATTGATGCTTCAAATCCATCAACGCCCGATACTCGTCGCGCCAAAGCCGATGGTAGCGGCGGGCCGCCACCAGGCCGAAGCTGTTGGCAAGCAGCAAGAGCATGGACATCGTCAGGGCATCTGACCCGGTCAGGGTCCCCTTCTCCACCGCGATCAGGATGAAGGCCGCCGTGGCAGCGATAGCGATACCCTTTGCGATGACCAGGCGGTTAGGGATGAAGACATAGACCACCATCAGCATGATGCACAGTGACATCGCATGCCATGGAATTTCACTCGGACGGAACCAGACGATAAGCGCGAAGGTTGCCATGCCTACGACCTCGGCCGCGCTTGCCACGAACCAGTGGGCAACGATGGATTCTGATTGATCGCGCAGGAGATACAGGCCCATGACTGCCGTGATCGCGACCAGCATGCGGCCAACGAAAAGGACCAAAGTCACACGTCCATAGCCCAGAGCAGCCACATCCGTCATGGCAAAGGCCAGATAGAAGGCAGAACAGAAAAGCAGGGTCAAGTGAAGGGATGACCGGCTGCGTATCAAATGGTGGCGCTGGAATGCGCGTTCCGTTTCCACGTTGCGGAACTCGACGCGCACCGGGTCAATGGCAAATTCAGATGGGGATTCGGGGTTCACAGTCCTGAATGCGTGATTACGTTGAATCACTTTATTACAATTTTCGCGACTGCGCCGCGAAGGCCGAAAATGAAGGCGGATTTTTCAGCGGCGTGGGGCTCAGACGTCTGATTCAAAATACATTACGTCACGCGTGGACCAGTGTACGACCGGCGCATCGTGCCGTAATAAAGGTAACGCCGCATTTCACGACAACGTGCCCTTCCACTGGCGGGCGTAAATTGGTATTCAATATCAATCAGGCCAGCATGGCCGGACCGGCTGCGGCACTGCAGTGCCGGCACAGCCTGGCGCAATTGCTTAGGGTGAGTTCGATGAACGGGCGCAAGCTTTGCCAGTTGGCACTGGCTCTGGCGGCGATCACCACCAGCGGCGCGGCATTAGCCGGCCGGGCCTACTACCACGGCGGCTACTACCACGGTGGCTATTACCACGGTGGGCATGTGGGCGTGGGCGTGTATTTCGGCCCGGGATTCGTGTATGGCGGCTATCCCTATGGCTACTATCCGTACCCGTATTACTATCCGCCCGCGGTCATGGGCGCACCGGCGGCGCCAACGCAATACATCGAGCAGGGTCCCGACGGACCGGTCGCTGCGCCCGGACCTGAAGGCGCCGCGCCCGAAGCACCGGCCCAGGCATGGTGGTACCACTGCAAGCAGCCGGAAGGCTACTACCCGTATATCCACGCATGTCCCGGCGGCTGGCAGAGGGTGCCGGCACAACCTCCGTCAAGCTCCCGGGAGCCTGCCCCGGGGATGTCATCATGAAGATACCTGATCACTGCGCCAGCCGCCCTCTCGGCGTCGTTCTGGCTCTGGCAACGCTGACGCTGGGCGCCTGTGCCGTGATGCCGTCAGGTCCTTCCGTGACGGTGCTGCCTGGCACTGGCAAATCCTTTGACCAGTTCCGGGCCGATGACGGCAACTGCCGCCAATACGCGTTCGGGCAGGTAGGCGGGGTGAGTTCGGCCCAGGCGGCCAATACCAGCGCGGTGGGCAGCACCGTCGTCGGCACCGCGCTGGGCGCGGCAGCCGGTGCGGCATTCGGCGGTGGCGAAGGTGCGGCCGTGGGGGCCGGTGTCGGCCTGTTGACCGGCGCGGCGGTGGGCACAAGCAGTGCGGCGTATTCGGGCTATGGCACGCAACACCGGTACGATGCGGCCTATATGCAGTGCATGTACGCCAGCGGCCACCGTGTGCCGGTCTATGGCCACGTCGACACTGCGCGCCGGCCGGTAGCGCCGTATTACTACTATCCACCGCCTCCGCCGCCGGGATACGCGGTGCCTTACTGATCGACCACCCTACTCCGGCATACGCCGCGCCTGTTCGCGGACCCATCGGCAGAACTCGCGCGGCCGCGCCGAGTCGGCGATCTCGCCGCAGGCCTGATCCAGCGCGGCATACTGTGCCGGCTCATCGCCGAGATAGTAGTAGCGCAAGCGCTCCAGCCATGCGCGGCCTTGTGCGCTGTCGCCAGTCAGCGCCATCAGCCATGCCGTGCGGGCAATCATCGTGGGCGTGGGCAGCAGATGCACCGCGGCGACATGCGAAGGCAGCAGGTCCGCGGCATTGGCAGGCGTGATGGCCGCACGCTCGGCGACATCGGCCGACGCGTACTGACGGAACCAGTACGCTGGCATCGGCAGCGTGGCGCGGCGTTCGCGGGACGCATATTCACGGGCCTCGGCGCGCCGGTAGTCCTGCCACATTGAAGCCAGCACGATCGCGCTGACCGCTGCGAAGCCGGCGAGCAATCCCAATGATAGCCAGCCTGGCAGGCGCCAGCGGCCGAAACCACCTGGCTCGAGCCAGCCCAGCATGAAGCAGAACGGCAGGAAGAAGTACAGGTAGTGCAGCGGGTACTCGAGCATCGAATGCGCGCACAGCATGGCAAGCCACGCGAGAACGACGATGGTCTGCGCCCTTTCCTCGCCGTCTGCCTGCCAGAGCCGGACACGCACCACGCGCCACAACCATCCCGCAAGCGCCAGCGCCACACCCGCAGTGCCGAGAATTCCGGTCTTGGCCAGCAGGTCGAGTACGGCATTGTGCGCATGAAGGGACATCTCGACCTTCACGCCGACCTGCGGCAACTGCTGGAACTGGGCCCAGCCGAATTCGCCCCAGCCTACGCCGAGCCAGGGGTGGGCGCGGAACGTCGCCCAGGCATGCGCCCACAGGGCGCCGCGCGCGGAGACCTGGTCTTCGGCCCTCAGCTGGGCAATCGTGTCGAACAGGCGCCAGTCGAAGGCCTGGCCGGCCGCCTTGATGGCCGGCTGGAGGACCAGCAGCATGACCACCATCACGGTGGCTGCCGTGACCAGGCCGGTGGGCCTGGCCATCGGATCGGCATCGCGTCGGGCGTCACGTGCGAACCATGCCGCGATCAATGCGTAGATGGCAGCCAACCCGACATGCAGCACGCCGGTTCGCGAGCCGGATAGCACGATGCCGCTTTCCAGCAAGACCGTGGCGACCAGCCACACCGGGAAGCGCAGCCTGCCGCGTGAGGCCAGCCATACTGATGCGGCCAGCGCCAGGCCTTCCACCGTGGCCTGGTGGTTGGGCTGGTTCAGGTTGCCCCAGAGGCGGCGGTTGTTGTCGTAGAAGTAGGAGGAGACGAGGCCGAAGGCCTGAGGTTCGAGGTGGAACAGTTGCACCCACTGTGCGAGCGTGCCGAGGAGGCCGGCAACGAGCCAGGCGGTGGCAATGGCATCTGCCATGATGCGGCGCTGGTCGGGCGATGCGCACCGGCTGTAGCGCCACGTCGCAAGCATGACCGCTGCGCCGAAAGCAAGGGTGAGTTGTGTTGCCAGGCGACTGCCGGTCGGGTCAGTTAAGCCCGCGGCTGCCTGGACGAGCCCAACAGCAACGAGCCCGAGCGGGAGGAGTGCTATCCAGGGTATCGATCCCCTATTGGACGCCGCCAGGTTCGACCTGCTGTCGACGAGGACAAATGCGGCGATGAGAAACGTCAGTGCCCCAGCCCATTCGCCATAGAAAGTGGCAAGGGGAAGCGTATGTCGGGAGACCAGCAGCGGAATTACCGTCGCCAGGGCGATGGCGGATGCGGCAAAGGCGGTCCTGGAGGGCGGCATGCGTGGCGTTCGGAGGAAACGCGCATGATAGCGTGCGCGCAAACAAAAAGGCGCCCGAAGGCGCCTAAATCCAAGCCGCACTAAGTTTAGATGCCAGTCTGCGACTTAGTGCAGGCAGCCGCGCCACCAGTAACCCCAGCCCACGTCACAGCGTTGGTGCCAACGGTAGGCGTCAGCGTTACCGTACATCCCGGTGCAGCCAATGCCCCAGCACCAGTAACAACAATTGCTGCAGTCGCAGCGGTCAACGCCACAGTGCCATTGACCGGGTTTTGAATACCAGGATAACCCACGGTATTAGTGAGCTTGGCTACGGTATCGCACGAGCCCAGAGCCCCGCTGTTATTTTGAAGACACTCCGCAACCGCCATCTTAAGCGTGGAAACGGAGGTGATATTGTCGCTCCAGCGTGAACGGGTAACGTAGTCCTGATACTGCGGAATTGCGATCGCCGCCAAAATACCAATGATCGCCACCACGATCATCAGTTCGATCAGCGTAAAGCCCTTCTGAACCCGACGGCCCAGCTTCTTCATTTGTTGTACCCGTTGCATGAGATGACCCCTCGAAGAGATTTTAGGTTGATGCACTGCACGTCTTCGATTTGTGAAGTGCGGGGAGGATAGAGCAGAGACCGTGCCAGGGGGTGATACCCCACGATCAGGGGGAGAAGCGACAAATTTCGTCACCCCGCAATCGCGCCTCAATGCCTCATCGCCAAAAATTGTCAGTTCTCTCCCAATGTCTCCTGCCCGGCCGACAAAATGTGCGATAACTCACATGAGTTAGCTCCGCATCTGCCGTCCACCATCAACAGAAAGGGCAGCCACGCGGGCTGCCCTTCACTATGAGGCGTTGAAAACGCTTCGTCAGGCCGTCTGCGCAGCGCGGCGGCTCATCATCTTGCCGACCAACACCACCAGGATCGCCCCGGCAATACCGAACACCAGGTGGGCATGCGGCACATTGACTTCAAACCACGCGGCGTCCACCGGATCGCTCACCAGCATTTCACCCGCCAGGTAGCCCAGCAACGCGGCGCCCAGCACGATGATGACCGGGAAGCGTTCCATGACCTTGAGCAGCAGCGTGCTGCCGAACACGATCAGCGGAATCGACAGGCCCAGGCCCAGAATCAGCAGCATCAGCTGGCTGCCCTCGGGACCCTTCTGCGCCGCGGCGGCCACGGCCACCACGTTGTCCAGCGACATCACCAGGTCGGCGATCAGGATGGTGCGGATGGCCGCCCAGATATTGTCCTTGGCATCGTGGCCTTCCTCGTCGTCGTCGCCGTTGAGCAACTGCACGCCGATGTAGACCAGCAGCACGGCACCGATGATCTTCAGGTACGGCAGGCTCAGCAGCTTGACGGCTGCCACGGTCAGCACCACCCGCATGATGATGGCGGCGGCGCTGCCCCAGAAGATGGCCTTCTTCTGCTGCGCGGGCGGCAGGTTGCGCGAGGCGAGCGCGATGACCACCGCGTTGTCGCCAGACAGGACGATGTTGGTCAGGATGATCGATCCCAACGCAATCCAGAACGTGGTGGAAGACAGCAGTTCCACGGCAAGGCTCCTCGAGGTTTCTATCTATATAGCCGACTCTGCCCGACTGCGGCAGTTTCGGTTGTCTGTGGAAACAGACATGTATATCGTGCGAACCTTTCGATTCGGTTTCAAATCACGGGCAAATGGCTCGGGAGATACCCTAGGAAGCGCATCGCCACAATGACATTGCCCCCGCACATGGCAGGGGCAATTCCACTCCGACCTGGGCCGAAGCAGTTCAAAACGAGCCCTGCGCGCCTGATGACGCACAGGGCACGGGTGTGTTGCTTACAGCATTGCCTTCAGCAGGCGGCCCATCTCGGACGGGTTCTTGGTGACCTTGATACCGCAGGCTTCCATGATTTCCAGCTTGGCCTGGGCAGTGTCGGCACCGCCCGAGATCAGCGCGCCGGCGTGGCCCATGCGCTTGCCCGGAGGCGCGGTCACGCCAGCGATGAAGCCAACCACCGGCTTCTTCATGTTGTCCTTGATCCAGTTGGCCGCATTGGCTTCGTCCGGACCGCCGATCTCGCCGATCATGACCACGGCGTCCGTTTCCGGATCGTCGTTGAACATCTTCATGACGTCGATGTGCTTCAGGCCGTTGATCGGGTCGCCACCGATACCGACAGCCGACGACTGGCCCAGACCTAGCGCGGTCAGCTGGCCCACGGCTTCGTACGTCAGCGTGCCCGAGCGCGACACCACGCCGATGCGGCCCTTGCGGTGGATGTGACCCGGCATGATGCCGATCTTGATTTCGTCCGGCGTGATCAGGCCCGGGCAGTTCGGTCCCAGCAGCAGGGTCTTCTTGTTCTCGCGGCGCATGCGGTCCTTGACTTCCATCATGTCGCGCACGGGGATGCCTTCGGTGATGCAGACCACCAGGTCCAGGTCGGCGTCAACGGCCTCCCAGATGGCGGCAGCGGCGCCTGCGGGCGGCACGTAGATGACGGAAACGGTGGCGCCGGTCTGGGCCTTGGCATCCTTCACGCTGGCGTAGATGGGAATGCCTTCGAAGTCTTCGCCGGCCTTCTTCGGGTTCACGCCTGCGACGAAGCAGTTCTTGCCATTGGCGTAGTCACGGCAGCCACGGGTGTGGAACTGGCCGGTCTTGCCGGTGATGCCCTGGGTGATGACCTTGGTGTCTTTGTTGATCAGAATCGACATGCTTTAGTCCTTTGCTTGACTCTGGCAGCGCGGGCACGGAGCCACGCGCGCTGCCCAAGTTCGCTTGTATTGGTAACGGCGCCCGGCTTACTTCTTGCCGGCGGCAGCGGCCACGACCTTCTGGGCGGCTTCTTCCATCGTGTCCGCCGAGATGATCGGCAGGCCCGAGTCAGCCAGCATCTTGCGGCCCAGTTCTTCGTTGGTGCCCTTCATGCGCACGACCAGCGGCACCGTCAGGTGCACGGCCTTGGAAGCGGAGATCACGCCTTCGGCGATCACGTCGCAGCGCATGATGCCGCCGAAGATGTTGACCAGGATGGCCTGCACGTTCGGGTTCTTCAGCATCAGCTTGAAGGCTTCGGTCACCTTCTCGGTGGTGGCACCGCCGCCCACGTCGAGGAAGTTGGCCGGCTCGCCGCCGAACAGCTTGATGGTGTCCATGGTGGCCATGGCCAGGCCGGCGCCGTTCACCAGGCAGCCGATGTTGCCGTCCAGCGAGATGTAGGCCAGGTCGAACTTCGAGGCTTCGATTTCGTTGGCGTCTTCTTCATCCAGGTCGCGGTAGGCGACGATTTCCGGATGACGGAACAGCGCGTTCGAGTCGAAGTTGAACTTGGCGTCCAGCGCGATGACCTTGCCTTCGCCGGTCAGGATCAGCGGGTTGATTTCGGCCAGCGAAGCGTCGGTGTCGTAGAACGCCTTGTACAGGCCTTGCAGGGCCTGGCGGGCTTGCGCAATGCTCGCGTCGGGAATGCCGATCTTGCGCGCGATGTCGTCGGCGTCAGCGTCGGTCAGGCCGGTCGACGGCTCGATGATCAGCGTGTGGATCTTTTCCGGGCTGTGGGCAGCGACTTCCTCGATGTCCATGCCGCCTTCGCTCGAGGCCATCAGGGCGATCTTCTGCGAAACGCGGTCCACCACCAGCGAAACGTACAGTTCCTTCTTGATGTCGGCGCCTTCTTCGATCAGCAGGCGGTTGACCTTCTTGCCCTCCGGACCGGTCTGGTGCGTGACCAGCTGCATGCCCAGGATGTTGGTGGCGTAGGTCTTGACGTCGTCGATGCTCTTGGCAACCTTCACGCCGCCGCCCTTGCCGCGGCCACCCGCATGAATCTGCGCCTTGACCACCCAAACCGGGCCGCCAAGCTCTTCTGCGGCCTTCAGGGCCTCGGCAACCGAGAACGCGGGGATGCCGCGCGGAACCGGCACATTGTATTTGCGCAGGATTTCCTTGCCTTGGTACTCATGGATATTCATGCGTGTTTCCTTTCGGGTAGGCGTAAAAGGTAGAAGGGAAGAATCTGAAAGAAGACGAACTCTCTCGTCCGTGGCCGATCCTGAGGATCAGCCGGAAGTGCCGGTTGGCCGGTCGTACGGAACATTGCCGTTGCCGGCTGCCGCTTGCGCCTGAGGCGTGTTCGCAGCGGCCTGCTCCGCCTCGGCCCGAACCTTGGGCTTCGGCTGGTGACCATACCAGCGGGGGTAAAACTCCCGGACCACCTCGCCGTCGAAGCGCAGCGCGTGGCAGCCGTTCAACTGGTAAGGAGGTTCGGGATTGGGATCATCGTCGGCGCCATCGCGAATGCTGATGACTTCTCCGGCAAATGCCTGGATCGCGGCGCTCGGCAGCACGCCGGCCGCTTCGGTAAGGTGCGAGCAACCCTCGATACCGGACAGGCGCTCGCGTACCGCCTTGCGGAAGCCCTTGCGCAGGTTCAGCCCGATCAGCTTGCGGTAAGCCGGACCAATCTGGTCACAATGCGTCGGATAGGGCACCCAATCGGAGCAGGCTTCCGCGTCCAGCACGGTCAGTTGCTCGTCGATCGTCACGCGCAGCCACAGATCGTGCAGTGGCTGGCCGACCGGACGGACGCGGCCACCCGCCAGGGCAATATCACGCGGCTTGGTGTCGGTCAGGCGCACCTCGATATCCCACAAGCCGTCTTCCCTGAGGTAAGCCTGGGCCGTAATGGCACGGGTATGGCGCAGGGAGCGGTTGACGGGCTGGGAAAGAGGCATGGCCAGGCTGGGAATACGGGGGCAAGGTACCGCGCCAGGGCAGCGGCGCCGAAAAACCGGAAGAGTTTAACATGCCGTGCCGGTTTGCCCGGGAACATCCGCATGCGCCAGTTGTCGGCCCCCGATTGTCGGTCGACCGGAACTGAGAACCGGCGAATACCCGCCATATATGTCCCGTCCGGTGCCGGACCCGCCGCGCGACCAGCCCGGCATACGCCCGAATACACCTGTAGGCAGTACTGGTATTCGCCTGCAATCCGCCCCGCCTCGCGGCCCGGCAGGCTCATTCCATATCGTCGGGAAGCTCGTCCTCCGCGCCCTGGATGACCTTGCCGATCACCGAGCGCGAAAAACCGCGCGCCATCATGAAACGGATCTGCTTGGCGCGCTCTTCCGGCGTGGCGGGCGGGGCGCCAAAGCGCTTGCGCCAGACCTCGCGTGCGCGTTCGGGCTCGGTCTCGCGCAGGCGCTGCTGCAGTTCGCCCAGTTGCTCGCTGCCAAGCTGGTGGGTCTTGGCTTCCTGCATCACGCGCGCCGCGCCGTAGCGGCTGCCACGCCGGTGCAGCAGGCTGTCGGCAAAACGCTCGTTGGACAGCCAGTTCTCGCGTTCGAGGGCGTCGAGCAACTGTTCAAGCTGCTCGGGCGATTCCGCGTGCGGCGCCAGCTTGCGCGCAAGCTCGGCCCGGCTATGCTCGCGGCGCGACAGGTAGCCCACGGCACGGGCCTTCAGGGAAAGCGGGGGACGGGGGGCCATCAGCGCAATTCTGGGAAGCAAGGGGAAACAAAAAAGGCTGGCGCATCGGCAATGCGCCAGCCTCGGGAGCGTGCCTGCCGGCCGGCGCTCAGTCTTCCACGACCTCCGCCGCCGGAACGGCGTTGATCGGCGCCACGCCCAGCGTGGCGCGGACCTTGTTCTCGATTTCCTGGGCGATGTCCGGGTTCTCGCGCAGGAACTCGCGCGCATTGTCCTTGCCCTGGCCGATCTTGTCGCCGTTGTAGCTGTACCACGCACCCGACTTCTCGACGATCTTGGCATCCACGCCCAGGTCGATGATCTCGCCCTGGCGCGAAATGCCCTGGCCGTAGAGGATGTCGAAGAAGGCCTCGCGGAACGGCGGCGACACCTTGTTCTTGACCACCTTGACCTTGGTCTCGTTGCCGATCACTTCGTCGCCCTTCTTGATCGAGCCGATGCGGCGGATATCCAGGCGCACAGATGCGTAGAACTTCAGCGCGTTGCCACCGGTGGTGGTTTCCGGCGAACCGAACATCACGCCGATCTTCATGCGGATCTGGTTGATGAAGATCACCAGGCAGTTCGTGCGCTTGATGGTACCGGTCAGCTTGCGCAGCGCCTGGCTCATCAGGCGAGCCTGCAGGCCGGGCAGCGAGTCGCCCATTTCGCCTTCGATTTCGGCCTTCGGCACCAGCGCGGCCACCGAGTCGATGACGATCAGGTCGATCGAGCCCGAGCGCACCAGTGCGTCGGTGATTTCAAGCGCCTGCTCGCCGGTGTCCGGCTGCGAGATCAGCAGCTCGCCGACGTCCACGCCCAGCTTCGAGGCATAGTTGACGTCAAGGGCGTGCTCGGCATCGATAAACGCGCAGGTACCGCCGAGCTTCTGCATCTCGGCCACGACCTGCAGCGTGAGCGTGGTCTTGCCGGAAGATTCGGGACCGTAGATCTCGACCACGCGGCCGCGCGGCAGGCCGCCCACGCCGAGCGCGATGTCCAGGCCGAGGGAACCGGTGGACACCACCTGGATATCCTTCTCGACCTCGCCATCGCCCATGCGCATGATCGAGCCCTTGCCGAACTGCTTCTCGATCTGCGAGAGCGCGGCGGCAAGCGCCTTCTGCTTCTCGGCGCTCAGGCCGGCACCTGCCTTCTTGTCGTCCATGGTCGTCCTTGAGTCAAATGTTGAGTCAATGGTGGTATAAAGAGGTCGAATGTGGCGCGGCACCGGCATTTCCGGTGGTTGACCGACCGGTTTTCCGACCTGCGGCTTCCCGATCTGCGCGCCTCAACAAAAATCACCCGACTGCCTGCGCAGCCACCTTCTGCGGCGGCCTGCGCGGAATGTGCGGGTACTGTATAAAAAAACAGTATGCTTGGCAAGCCCTGTCCGCATCGTTTGCGTGGCGGCTGGCAATGCCGGCCGTGGTGGAGACAACCATGCGCATTCTGATCGCCGAAGACGACGACGTGCTTGCCGACGGCCTGACGCGCTCGCTGCGTCACTCGGGCTATGCGGTCGACCATGTCGCGAATGGCCTGGAGGCCGATTCCGCGCTGTCGACCCAGAATTTCGACCTGCTGATCCTGGACCTGGGCCTGCCCCGCATGCCAGGGCTGGAGGTGCTCAAGCGCCTGCGGTCACGCGGCGCCATGCTGCCGGTGCTGATCCTGACCGCCGCCGACAGCGTGGACGAGCGCGTCAAGGGCCTGGACCTGGGCGCCGACGACTATATGGCCAAGCCCTTCGCACTGACCGAACTCGAAGCCCGCGTACGCGCGCTGGTGCGGCGCGGCGCCGGCGGCGGCGCCACGCTGATGCGCCATGGCCCCCTCGCCTTCGACCAGGTCGGCCGCATCGCCTATATGAACGACCAGATGCTGGACCTGTCGGCGCGCGAGATCGGGCTGCTGGAAATCCTGCTGACCCGCTGCGGACGGCTGGTGTCCAAGGAACAACTGGTGGACCACCTGTGCGAATGGGGCGAGGAAGTCAGCAACAACGCGATCGAGGTCTACGTGCACCGGCTGCGCAAGAAGATCGAGGTCGGCGGCATCCGCATCGCCACCGTGCGCGGCCTGGGCTATTGCCTGGAGAAATTCCAGCCGGCCGTGGCCGCCCATAGCTGAGAACCGCACGCACCCTTCACGCCCACGCAGCCGATCACTCGACCGAAACCGCCCCACACCCTTTGCCGAGATGAGCCTGCTGCGACTGCCATGGCGGCATCCGCCCGCCAAGGATCCGACGCCTCCCGCCGCTGCCGACGACCCGGACGACCCGGACGACCTGGCCGACGCCCTGCCCCACCTGGAGGAGAGCACCGCCCAGCCCGCCCCGCGCTCGCTGTTCGGCGAGATCCTGGACTGGATGCTGGCGCCGCTGCTGCTGCTCTGGCCGATGAGCATCGCCGTCACGTACTTGGTGGCCAAGTCGATCGCCAACGGGCCGTTCGACCGCGCACTCGAAGCCAGCGCGATCGTGCTGTCGCAGCAGGTCCGGGAGGTGAATGGCCGGGTCACGCTGCAGCTGCCGTTGTCGGCGCGCGAGATCCTGCGTGCGGACGAGACCGACAACATCTACTACCAGGTCGTCGGCAAGCGCGGCGAGTATGTCGCCGGCGACCACGACCTGCCGTTGCCCTCTGAAGAGGATCAGGGCCATCCCGGCCTGGTATCGCTGCGCGACGACCGCGTGGTCGGCAACGACGTGCGCGTGGCCTATACCTATATCGATCTCAAGAACGTCAGCGGCACCCAGCCCGTGCTGGTGCAGGTGGCCGAGACCCTCGACAAGCGCGCGCGGCTCGCCAACGAAATCATCAAGGGCGTGATCCTGCCGCAGTTCGTGATCCTGCCGCTGGCCGTGGTGCTGGTGTGGTTCGGGCTCACGCGCGGGCTGGCGCCGCTCACGGCGATCCAGCAGCGCATCCGCGCGCGCAATCCCGGTGATACCAGCCCCATCGACGAGCGCGCCGCGCCGCAGGAAATCACGCCGCTGGTCGCGTCGTTCAACGAACTGCTGGCGCGGCTGGACCAGTCGGTGCAGACGCAGAAGCGCTTTATCGCCGATGCCGCGCACCAGATGAAGACGCCGCTGGCCGGGCTGCGCATGCAGGCCGAACTGGCGCAGCGCGAACAGTCGCCGGAGGAGCTGCGCCGGTCGCTGGCGCAGATCGCGGGCAGTTCCGAGCGCACGGCGCACCTGGTCACGCAGTTGCTGTCGCTCGCGCGCATGGAAAACCTGGCCGGTGCCGGCAGCATGGCCGCGCTGGACCTGGCCGCGCTCGCGCGCGAGGTGGTGAAGGACTGGCTGCCGCGCGCCTGGGCCCGGCAAATCGACCTGGGGCTCGATGCCGACGACCATCCGGTGATGGTCCAGGGCAACCGCCTGATGCTCACGGAAATGCTCAATAACCTGATCGACAACGCCATCCGCTACACGCCGCCCGGCGGGCATGCCACCGTGCGCGTCAGCGCCGATGCCTTCGAGCCGTTCGCGTATCTCGACGTGGAAGACACCGGGCCCGGCATTGCGCCGGCGGACCGCGAACGCGTGATGGAGCGCTTCTATCGCGTGCTGGGCACCAACACCGAAGGCAGCGGCCTGGGCCTGGCCATTGTGCGCGAGATCGTGCAGCAGCATGGCGGCGAAGTCCGGATCGACGACCATGTCTACCAGCAGGAGCCCCGCCTGGCCGGCGCACGATTCCGCATCACGCTGCGGCGGCCCGCACCGGAGCTGGCGGCATGAGCGCGCACCCGCCTGTCGATCCGGCAATCAAGCGTGCCTGGCGGCGCAACCTGCGCTGGATCGGCGCGCTGCTCGCAGTCTGGTTCGTCGTCACCTTCGTTGTGAGCTGGTTCGCGCGCGACCTGCGCTTTGACTTCTTTGGCTGGCCGTTTTCCTTCTGGATGGGCGCCCAGGGCGCGCTGGTGATCTACGTCCTGATGACCGCGCTCTATGCCTGGCGCATGAACCGGGCCGATGACGAAGCTGACGAGGCCGCCATTGACGTCCCCCCACCTGCGCAGGGCATGCCACCCGATCACGGCAAGAATGCCGCGCCGCACCAAACCGGTATAGCGCCATAGCACGGCGTTTGCCGCACATCCCCCCTCGCAATGCAGCAACAAAAGTGCCGGATCATGCCCGGCGCAGGCTAGCGTATACCCCGACGTTTTGCGCGCCAAACGGCGGAAATCTGTCAGAACTCAGTAAGTTTCGCCTCCCAAAATCCTTGCAGCTCCGGTGCCTATGGCTCCGCAGCGCGCCATGTCTTGCGGTGCGTCCGCGGCCTCGCCGGTGATCGATTTCAGACGGAGGGAGACAACATGGCAAACCCGCAGAACGTAGCGATGCCTGGAGGCAGCGCACAGCATGCACCGATGACCACCGAGGAGAGGAAGGTAATCCTGGCTTCTTCGCTCGGCACGGTGTTCGAGTGGTATGACTTTTACCTGTATGGCTCGCTCGCGGCCATCATCGCCAAGCAGTTCTTCGCCGGCCTCGACCCGACCTCGGCCTTCATCTTCGCCCTGCTTGCTTTCGCCGCCGGCTTCATCGTGCGGCCGTTCGGCGCACTGGTATTCGGCCGCCTGGGCGACATGATCGGCCGCAAGTACACCTTCCTGATCACGATCCTGATCATGGGCCTGTCGACCTTCATCGTCGGCCTGCTGCCCGGCTATGCCACCATCGGCTGGGCCGCCCCGGTGATCCTGATCGCGCTGCGCATGCTGCAGGGCCTGGCGCTCGGCGGCGAGTACGGTGGTGCCGCCACCTATGTGGCCGAGCACGCGCCGCACGGCAAGCGCGGCGCCTATACGTCGTGGATCCAGACCACGGCGACGCTGGGCCTGTTCCTGTCGCTGATCGTGATCCTGCTGTGCCGCAACCTGACCGGCGCGAACTTTGATACCTGGGGCTGGCGCATCCCGTTCCTGGTGTCGATCCTGCTGCTGGCCATGTCGGTCTACATCCGGCTGTCGATGAGCGAATCGCCGGCGTTCCAGCGCATGAAGGCCGAGGGCAAGACCTCCAAGGCACCGCTGACCGAATCCTTCGCCCAGTGGCGCAACCTGAAGATCGTGATCCTGGCGCTGTTGGGCCTGACCGCCGGCCAGGCTGTGGTGTGGTACACCGGCCAGTTCTACTCGCTGTTCTTCCTGACCCAGGTGGTCAAGGTCGACGCCACCACGGCCAACCTGCTGATCGCCGGCGCGCTGGTGCTCGGCACGCCGTTCTTCATCTTCTTCGGCTCGCTGTCCGACAAGATCGGCCGCAAGTGGATCATCATGGCCGGCTGCGCGCTGGCGGTGTTCACCTACTTCCCGATCTTCAAGGGCATCACCCACTATGCCAATCCGGCGCTCGAGCGTGCCCAGCATTCCGCCCAGATCGTCGTGACCGCCGATCCGAAGCAGTGCTCGTTCCAAGGCAGCCCGATCGCGCGCGAGATCGACTTCCGCAGCTCCTGCGACATCGTCAAGCGTACGCTGGCCCAATCCAGCGCGAGCTATGAGGTTGTCAATGCCCCGGCAGGCACCACCGCCTCGGTGAAGATCGGTGACAAGGAAATTGCCGCCTTCGATGCCAAGCTGGTTCCCGCCGGCCACAGCTTCGACGATGCCAGCAAGAAGCAGATCGCTGCATTCAAGAAGGAAGTGAGCGACTCCATGACTGCCGCCGGATATCCCACCAAGGCCGACCCGGCGCAGATGAATACCGTCATGGTGCTGGTCCTGCTGACCATCCTGGTCATCTACGTGACGATGGTCTATGGCCCGATCGCAGCCATGCTGGTGGAACTGTTCCCGACGCGCATCCGCTACACCTCGATGTCGCTGCCCTACCACATCGGCAACGGCTGGTTTGGTGGCCTGCTGCCCACGATCTCGTTCGCGCTCGTGGCCCAGAACGGCAACATCTACTACGGCCTCTGGTATCCGATCATCATCGCCGCGGTCACTTTCGTGATCGGCGCCCTGTTCGTGCGCGAAACCAAGGACGTGGACATCTACGCGAACGACTGAGCCAGGCAGTTTCAGGCAAGACCGATCCGGTAATCGGTCGCTCCAGCCGGCAGGCCGCAAGGCCTGCCGGTTTTCGTTTCCGGGTCTCTCACCCGCGCTTCCCGAAAAGGTGTTGACAGCCTCAAAAATCTCGGTAGAATAGCGGTCTCTGTTGGCGAATTAGCTCAGTCGGTTAGAGCGACGGAATCATAATCCGCAGGTCCGGGGTTCGAGTCCCTGATTCGCCACCATCATTCCCAAAGGGGGTCAGCGCAAGCTGACCCCCTTTGTCTTTTCCGGGTTCCGCGAAGCGAACCCTCATCAGGCCTGGCGGGCCGCCGGCACAACAATCACGTGAACAACGCCCGTGCACCGAGACACGGGCATACCGCTTGCGCCGAGAGATTGCGGTGTCGCAAACATCGTTCACTCCAGTCCAATCCCATACACCAACCTTGCTCCAGCGCAAGAAGGGCAAGTGACTGAACCCGGTCGCGATGGTGAAGTCGTGGCACAGAGGCGGGTCCACTCGCCCGTCCTCCCGGAACGGTGCGGGACAACATCGAGGCAAGCCGCCCCCACTCGGAATACAAAGACGTGGTGGAGCAATGAAAACCAGAATCAAATGTACGGCACTGGCTGCGCTGAGCGCGTGCGCGGCAGGCGTCCACGCCCAAAGCAGCCTGACGCTTTACGGCACCATCGATGCCGGGATCCAGTATGTGAGCAAGGTCGGCACGCTCGGACCGACAGGCGCGGTGGGCGAGCCCAGCGGAAGCCGGATCGGCCTCACGCCCGACGGCGGCCTCTTGGCATCGCGATGGGGCATTCGCGGCAGCGAAGATCTTGGCGGCGGCAGCAAGGCCATCTTCGTTCTTCAGAGCGCATTCGAGAGCGCCACCGGCAAGTTCGCGATCTCCTCGAGCAACCCCTTCAACCAGATCGCGATGGTTGGCCTTTCCAACAGCCAGCTCGGACAGGTCACGTTCGGCCGCCAGACCACGAGCTTGTCCGACGCCCTGCCGAACTTCATGCCGCTGCGGCTGGCACCGGCCTTCGAGCCCGGCCTCTGGGCCCTGGGCATCAACTACCGCGAAAACAATATGCTGAAGTACACGGGGACATTTGGCCCGGTGCAGGCCGTTGCGCACTATTCATTCGGGACCGGGACCCCCGTGCAAGTGGTCGGGTCCATTCCGCTGTATAACGGCGGCGCCGGTGAAGCGCCCGGTCACGCCAAGTACAACACCGCCTATGGTGCCGCGCTGTCCTGGGAACGTGCCGGCTTCGGCGCCATGGTGGCCTATGACCACTGGAATCCGACCGCCCCCAATCCGAGCCCCACGCCCGACGCACCGGGACGTACCGGGATGGAGCGCAAGGTGGCCGCCGCGGTCAGCTATGCCAAGGGGCCCGTGAAGGTCTTCGGAGGCTATCGCTGGCGCAAGTCCGACTTCGCCAACGGGGCCAGCCTGCAGCGAGACAACCTCTGGTATGCGGGGGTCGCCTATCAGGCGACGGCGGCGCTCGGGATCTTTGCCGGCTACTACTATGCGGATATCCGGGAGGGCCGCCCCTTCGCGGCAACGGGCTCGGCATCGCCCGGAACCAATCCAGCCAATCCGCAGCAGTACAGCCTCATGGTCGACTACAACCTGAGCAAACGCACGGACGTGTATGCCAGCGTGGACTACGCGCGCAACGGGAGCCTGAGTTTCGATGGTCCCTTCACGGGATTCCTCTATACCTACAACCAGGTTCCCGGCCAGAAAAGCATGACCGGCGTTGCGATGGGGGTTCGCCACACCTTCTGAGCCGATCGGCCACGGATCCCTTGGCCGATCGGCGGATTCGTGGCCCAGGCAGGACTTTCGCCGTCACAGCAAACGATGCCGTCGCGCATAGTCCACCATCTCCACCACGGAATCCACGTTGAGCTTGCACATGATGTTGGTTTTGTGGGTGCTCACGGTCTTGCTGCTGATGAGCAGCCGCGCGGCGATCGTCTTGTTGGAAAGTCCGCGCGCGAGGTACTGGAGCACCGTGAGCTCGCGCGCCGTCAGCCGCGCAAGCCGGCCGGCCGATGGCAGGCGCAGCTGGCGTGCGGCCTCCATCGTCTGCGTAGGAAAGACCAGGTAGCCCGACATCACGCCGCGCGCTGCGTGGACCATTTCCGCCAGGCTCCGCTGCCGGGGCACGAAGCCGTGGGCGCCCGCACGCAACGCCTGCACCGGCGCCATCGTCGCATCGCTGTCGGAGATCACCAGCAGCCGCACTGCCGGATGGCCGGCGGCCAGCCGCCTGATCAGCGTGATGCCCGCCGAGCCAAGCGTGTCCAGCTCGATCACCACCAGTTCCGGCTGGCGCTCCCGCACCATCTGCCGGGCCAGCCGCACGTTGTCGGCCAGCAGCGTTCGGCGCGCGCCAAGCGCATGGGGGATCTGCCACGACGCCTCGCGGGGCGGTGCCGGCCGTGCATCGACGACCAGAGCTTCATCGAACGGGGTGAAATCCAACTCGCGGCTCCTTGCTGAAGGGATACCGCGAAGGTTAGGTCGTGAGCCCCACGCCGGATCGACGAATCGGCTGCAACCGCGTGCGTAGTTGTCGAAACGGGGCCGCAGAATTTGCTCGCCCCGGCGGTGGGCGATGCGCCCGTCCGGCCGGCCCTCAGGCCGGCTTTGCAGGCGAAAAGCGCGGCGCCGGTGCGGAGCGGGCGACTTCGCGATCGCCCTGGCGGTACAGGCGGTACGTGCCGCGTGCCTGGTTGTGCGGGTGGCGCGCCGCCTCGTCCAGCGTCAGCACGCGGGCAAAGCAGACGTCGGTACCGCCGAGCAGCGATTCCCAGTGCGTGCTGGGCCGCGAAGCGATCAGCGCCGCAATGCGCGCCTTCACCGCCGGCCACTGGGCACGGTCGTACTGCGCGGCCGGATCGATGTCCGTGAGTTCGAGCCGCTCGAGCAGCTCGCGGTAGAACTGCGGCTCGAGCGCGCCGAGCGTGATGGCGCGGCCATCGGCACACGCGTAGACGTCGTAGAACGGGGAGTCATGGAAGGCGCTGGGCTGCGGCCCGCCCAGCGTGCCGGCCGCGCGCGACACCTGCACCAGCGAGCCGAGCATGGCAACGATATCGGTGATCGCGGCATCGACCACGCAGCCCTGCCCGCTCGCACGCGCGTGCAGGATGGCGCTGGTAATGCCGAATGCCAGGCCGAGCGCGCCGGTGGCATCGCCAACCACTGTGGGAGGCACCATCGGCAGTGCACCGTCGCGCGCGGCCATCGACAGCAGTCCGGTCAGCGCGATGTAGTTCAGGTCATGTCCGGCGCTCTGCGCAAGCGGGCCGGTCTGGCCCCAGCCAGTCATACGGCCGTAGACCAGGCGCGGGTTGCGCGCATGGCACTGCGCCGGGCCCAGGCCCAGGCGCTCCATGGCACCGGGGCGCAAGCCCTCGATCAGCGCGTCGGCACCAGCCACCAGCTCCAGCGCGGCGGCCACGCCCTCGGCAGACTTCAGGTTGAGCTGCATCACGGTCTTGCCGTGCTCGAGTTCCATCTCGGCCGGCACCTCCTGGCCGCGCAGGATCCGCCGCGCATCCGGAGCGACCGGACGGGTCACCAGCGTGACTTCCGCTCCCAGGCCGGCGAGCATGGCGCCGCACAGCGGCCCCGGGCCGATACCTTCGAATTCCACTATCTTGACGCCACGCAGGGGCAGGAGGTTGCCGCTTTCGCTCATGTTTGCTGTCTCCGTCGAAGCGACCTGCCGGCCGCGCCGGGCAGGATCGCCTGATGTTCTTGGGGATGGAAAGGCCGGGCGCCTAGTCGCGGCGACGCCATCCGGGCTGGGCACATGCTAAGCGGGCCTGCCCGCGGGCGGCAATGGCCAAATGTGTCAGTCGCCTTGACATATCCGCCAGTCTCACCGCGACGGCCCCGGGCAGAGGAAATTTCCGAGTCACTTGATCTATATCCGATTGTGACGAAGGACTTGCTGCGAAGATGGTGACGGACGGCTCGCCGCGCACCCGCCTGGCGGCGCCGATTGTGCCTATCCTATAACCTGGCGTATCCGTACAGCGCCCCCATCCAGGAGATTCCCGCCATGACCAATATCGTGCTCGCGACCGACGGTTCGGCCTTCAGCGACGCTGCCGCCCGCTTTATCGCCGACGGCAAGCTGCTGCAAAGCGGATTTACCGTGCATGTGGTGCACGTCGCGCCCGAAGTCAGCGGACAGGTCCGCGCCTTTGTCAGCAAGGAAACCATCGACGCCTGGCACCAGGACGCAAGCGACAAGGCAATGGCCGGCGTGTGCGAGATCCTGACCGCCGCCGGCATTCCGTTCGAGCGCCATGCGCTGCACGGCTTCGCGCCGGAGCGCATCGTCGCCTACGCGCGCTCGGCCGATGCGCAGGCCATCGTCATGGGCACGCATGGCCGCGGCTCGTTCTTTGATGCGGTGATCGGCTCCGTGGCGGGCCGCGTGCTGGCGCAGGCGCCGTGCCCGGTCCTGCTGGTCAAGGCACCCGAAAAGGCCTGAGCGGGCGCGGGCTGAACGCCCCGCCCACCGTTACGGTCAGTTCCTCAGGCGCCCCACAGGGGCGCTTCTTCCATCAGCGCGACCTGCTCGCGCAATTCCAGGATGCGGTCCTGCCAGTAGCGCCCCGTGCCGAACCACGGGAACGCGGCCGGAAAAGCGGGATCTTGCCAGCGGCTGGCCAGCCAGGCGCTGTAGTGGAGCAGCCGCAGCGTGCGCAGCGCTTCCACGAGCCAGAGTTCGCGCGGCGCGAACTCGGCAAAATCTTCGTAGCCCGCGACGATATCGGCGAGCTGGTCCTGCATGGCGGCACGGTCGCCTTCAAGCAGCATCCACAGGTCCTGCACGGCCGGGGCCATGCGGCTGTCGTCGAAATCCACGAAATGCGGACCCGCGGCGGCCAGGCCCGTGGCCCGGGCGCCGCCGTCGCCGTCGCCGTCGATCCACAGCACGTTGCCGCGATGGCAGTCGCCATGCACGCGCAGCAGGCGCACATCGCCGGCGCGGTCATAGCAGCGGCGCACGCCGTCCAGCGCCAGGTCCACGATCGCCCGCCAGGGTTCGCGCAGATCGGCGGGAATGCAGTCGTGCGCGAGCAGCCAGTCGCGCGGGGCCACGCCGAACGTCTGCGCGTTCAGCACCGGGCGCGCCTGGTAGGCGTTCGTCGCGCCCATGGCGTGGATGCGGCCGATGAAGCGGCCGAGCCAGGTCAGCGTGTCGGCGCGGTCAAGCGCCGGTTCGCGCCCGCCGCAACGGGCGAACACGGCGAAGCGGAAGTCCGCGTGGTATTGCAGCGTGCTGCCGCCAGGCCCGGCCAGTGCCGGCACCGCAGGGATCTCGGCGTCGGCAAGCTGCTGCACGAAGGCGTGCTCCTCGAGGATGGCGGCGTCGGTCCAGCGGCCAGGCCGGTAGAACTTGGCCACCACGGGCGCGGCATCCTCGATGCCGACCTGCCAGACCCGGTTCTCGTAGCTGTTGAGCGCCAGCAGCCGGCCATCGGGGCGCATGCCCGCCGACTCGATCGCATCGAGGATCAGTTCGGGCGTCAGCCCCGCGAACGGGATGCCGTTGTCGCCGGATGCGTGCGGGGCGCTCATGGCTGCGGGGCTGGGAGGGCTCAGCGTGCGGGCTTGGCCGGGGTGCCGCCAAGCAGTGCGGCCTGTGGCGCCGGACGGCGGTTGCGCGCCGGGGCGCCGGCTGCTTCCTGCGCCGGCCGCGGCTGGCCGCCGCTGCGTTGCGGGTTGCGCGGCTGGGCCTGCCCGGCATTGCGGCCTGCGCCGCCCTGCCCGCGGCCGGATTCGCCGCCGGCCTGGCTGGCGCCGCCACGCGGCGCGTTCTGGGCCGGACGCGGACGCGACTGGCCCTGCGCCGGCTTGGCCGCCGCCGGCTTTGGCTGGGCACGGCCACGTCCACCGCCTTGTCCGCCGCCGCCCTGGGCGCCACGCTGCTGGCGGCCCTTCTGGATCGGCTCCGCCGCAATGCTGGGGTCCACCTCGAACCCGGTCAGCACCGTCTGCTCGAGCTTGCGCTTGATCAGGCGTTCGATATCGCGCAGCAGGCCGTGCTCGTCCACGCAGACCAGCGAGATCGCCTCGCCCTCGGCACCGGCGCGGCCGGTGCGGCCGATGCGGTGCACATAGTCTTCGGGCACGTTGGGCAGGTCGAAGTTGACCACGTGCGGCAGCTGGTCGATGTCGATGCCGCGCGCGGCGATATCGGTCGCGACCAGCAGGCGCAGCGTGCCGGCCTTGAACTCGGACAGCGCGCGCGTGCGTGCCGACTGGCTCTTGTTGCCGTGGATCGCCAGTGCCGACAGGCCATCCTTGGTCAGCTGCTCGGCGAGCCGGTTGGCGCCGTGCTTGGTTCGCGTGAATACCAGCACCTGGTGCCAGTCGTTCTGACGCACCAGGTGCGCCAGCAGTTCGCGCTTGCGCTCGCGGTCCACCGGATACACACGCTGGGCCACAGTCTCGGCCGTGGTGTTGCGACGCGCGACCTCGATCGAAGCCGGGTTGTTCAGCAGACGGTCCGCCAGCGCGCGGATCTCGTCCGAGAACGTCGCCGAGAACAGCAGGTTCTGGCGCTTCGGCGGCAGCACGTTGAGGATCTTGCGGATGTCATGGATGAAGCCCATGTCGAGCATGCGGTCGGCTTCGTCGAGCACCAGCAGCTCTACGCTCGCGAGGTCGATCGTGCGCTGGGCCACGTGGTCCAGCAGGCGGCCCGGCGTTGCCACGACGATGTCCACGCCACGGCGCAACTGCTCGATCTGCGGGTTGATGCCAACCCCGCCGAACATGACCATGGAGCGCAGCCTCAGGTACTTGCCGTAGTTGCGCACGCTTTCCTCGACCTGCGCGGCAAGTTCCCGCGTCGGGGTCAGCACCAGCGCGCGCACCGCCGGCCGGCCCTGGCGCTGCGTGCCCGAGTCGGAGAGCAGCTGCAGCATCGGCAGCGTGAAGCCGGCGGTCTTGCCGGTACCGGTCTGGGCCCCGGCAAGCAGGTCGCCGCCCTTGAGGATGGCGGGGATTGCCTGGGCCTGGATGGGAGTCGGGGTGTTGTAGCCCTGTTCGGCCACGGCCCGCACAAGCTTGTCGGACAAGCCGAGTTCGGAGAAAGACATGAATGGATGCTTCGGCCGTCCGTTGCGCGCGAGGCGCGCCAGCCAACAGGCGACCTGGGTGATCTGAAACAGGACCGGTCGGGGACCGGCAAAGCGGGGCGAAGCGACCGCTGACGAAACAAAGGTCGGTAGTGTAACAGCCAAGGACGAACCTATTGAGCACATGGATATGCGGTGCCGGCTGGGGCACATGCTTGGTGGCGCTGTGCGAGTGGCGCTGCGCTATCATGCGGCCACCATCTGTTCCGGAAGGCCGCGCCACGGCGCCACCGACGCAAGCACCCATGCGGTTCCGTTTCCTCGAAGACCAGGAAGTCACGCTGTTCGCGGCGATCCCGGTCGGCATACTTGCAGCCATTGCGACGACCCTGTTCAAGGAAGCGCTGGAACGGGCCGGTGTCGTGCTCTTCTCGAGCAATGCCGATATCGTCGCGGTATTTGCCGGACTGGCGCTGGCGTGGCGCATCGTCGTGCCGGCGGCAGGCGGGGCGCTCGCCGGCCTGCTGCTCGCGGCCGCCAACCGGTTCGCCGGCAGTGGCGGCGCGACCGACTACATGGAAGCCGTGGCCAACGGCAGCGGCCGCCTGCCCGTGCGCGTCACGCTGCTGCGCTCGCTGTCGTCGTTCTGTTCGATCGTCAGCGGCAGCTCGGTCGGCAAGGAAGGCGCCATGATCCAGCTCGCCGCCCTGTGCGGCTCGCTGTTTCCGTCGACGCGCATCGGCCGGCCCGATGGCGCCTCGAACATGGGCCGCATGTTGACGGCCTGCGGTGCCGCCGCCGGCCTGGCCACGGTCTACCACACGCCGCTCTCGGCGGCCGTGTTCGTGGCCGAAGTGGTGTTCGGCGCACTGGCGGTGCAACGGCTGATGCCGCTGTTCCTGGCTTCCGTGGCCGGCGCGATGGTCAGCCAGTGGCATAGTGGCCTGCAGCCGCTGTATCCCGGCCTGCACATTGCGCCCGACCTGCGCCCGCAACTGATCGTGGCTGCAGCTGGACTGGGCGTGGCGGCCGGTGTCGTCGGCGCGCTGTTCCTGCGCGCCGCAAGCAAGGCGCGCGGGCGCTTCGCGCACGTGCCCGGCGGGCCGGTAGCGCGGCTGGCCCTGGGCGGCGCGCTCGTCGGCGTGCTGGCCATGGGCGTCCCGGAAGTGGTTGGCAATGGCTACTCCACTATCCAGACCATCCTGCAGGAGCAGCCGCTGACGGTCTCGGTCGGGCTGGTGCTGCTGGCCAAGCTGGCGGCCACGGTCATCAGCATGGGCTCCGGCGCTGTCGGCGGCGTGTTCACGCCGTCGCTGTTCGTCGGCGCCGCGCTGGGGCAGCTGCTGGCGCTGGCGATGCAGGCCGTGATGCCCGGCGCGCCGGCATCGCCGGTGCTGCCCCTGGTCGGCATGAGCGCATTTCTCGCGGCGACCAGCCAGGCGCCGCTGATGTCGGTGCTGATGGTGTTCGAGATGACGCTGGCGCCGGCACTGCTGCTGCCCTCGATGATCGGCGCCGTGGCCGCGTACTACACGGCGTCGCGCTGCCAGACGCTGTCGCTCTACAGCGTGATTGCCGAGCGCGCGCAGGCCTCGGCCGCGGCAGAGCACGCGCGCGCCATGACGCTGGCCGGGCTGTGCGATCCGACTGATACCACGCTGGCGCCCGATGTCTCGCTTGCCGCCGCGGCCGACAAGTTTGCCGAGACCGGCACGCGCTACCTGTACCTGGTCGGGGCCGATGGTCGGCTGCTGGGCGCCCTGTCAATCCATGCGCTGCAGCGCGCGCAGCGCGAAGGTTCCACTACCGGCGTGCTGGCGCTGGCCGAGCGCGATTTCCCCGCGCTGACGCCGGAATCGCGGCTGCGCGACGCGCTGGAGGTCTTTGCGGCCCATGGCATCAACCGGATTCCGCTGGTGCGCGATGCCGGCAGCCGGGAGCTGATGGGGACGGTGTCCAAGCAGCGTGTGCTGCAGGAGGCATCCTGCCTGTTTTAGGCGAGCGCGCGCGTTGCATGGGAATGGGGGAGAGGTTAGGGTTTGTTGTGCTTGGCAGGCCAAGCACAACAAACCCACCACCACCCATTCCCCGCAATCCTCCGAAGAACCGTAAAATAACAGGTTACCTTCCAGTTCCCCATTCAACCTAAGCTGCACCGCTTCCGGAGCCCATATGCCCGCTGGCCGTTCCCCGCGTCCGAGTGCTTCATCGCGTTTCCTCAAGCCGCTGCTGGCCCTGTCGCTCGGCACGGCGCTGTGGCTCGGCGCCGCCGGCGCCATGGCGCAGCCGATCCGCGTGATCCCGGTCGATGCGCCGCAGGCAAGGCTGGTTATCGCCGCGCCGTCCGCCGGCGCGCCGCAGACGGTCACGCTCGATGGCAAGACCATCGGCGTGGCGCCGGGCCTGCGCGTCTTCGGCACCGACAACCAGTTGCAGAACCTGACTGCCATCGCCGGCCAGAAGCTGCCGGTGCGCTACCAGCTGGACCTGTACGGCCAGCTCCTGACCGCCTGGGTACTGAGCGAACAGGAACAGAAGGAACTGAAGGCAAAAAAATCCTGACCCATCGAAGTACGGCGGCGCACGCGCGTCCCGTGTCGTTGCAACACCCTGATGCCCCCAGGTGAACCACTGAGACCGGCACCATGAAGAAAGTATTTGTGAAAACGTACGGCTGTCAGATGAACGAGTATGACTCGGACAAGATGGTCGACGTCCTGAACGCCAGCCAGGGGCTGGAACCCACCGACAACGTCGAAGACGCCGACGTGATCCTGTTCAATACCTGCTCGGTGCGCGAAAAGGCGCAGGAGAAGGTGTTCTCCGAGCTGGGCCGCATGAAGGCGCTCAAGGCCGTGAAGCCCGACCTCGTGATCGGCGTCGGCGGCTGCGTGGCCAGCCAGGAGGGCGCCAGCATCGTCTCGCGCGCACCGTATGTCGACGTGGTGTTCGGCCCGCAGACGCTGCACCGCCTGCCCGACCTGATCGCGCGCCGCCAGCGCACCGGCCAGTCGCAGGTCGATATCTCGTTCCCCGAGATCGAGAAGTTCGACCACCTGCCGCCGGCCCGCGTCGAAGGCCCGAGCGCCTTCGTCTCGATCATGGAAGGCTGCTCGAAGTACTGCAGCTACTGCGTGGTCCCCTACACGCGCGGCGAGGAAGTCTCGCGCCCGTTCGAGGACGTGCTGGCCGAAGTGGCCGGGCTGGCCGAACAGGGCGTGCGCGAAGTCACGCTGCTGGGCCAGAACGTCAACGCCTATCGCGGCGCCATGGGCGGCACCAGCGAGATCGCCGACTTCGCGCTGCTGATCGAGTACGTGGCCGAGATCCCCGGCATCGAGCGCATCCGCTACACCACCAGCCACCCGAAGGAATTCACGAGCCGCCTGGTCGATCTGTACGGCCGCTGCGACAAGCTCGTCAACCACCTGCACCTGCCGGTGCAGCATGCGTCCGACCGCGTGCTGATGGCGATGAAGCGCGGCTACAGCGTGCTCGAGTACAAGAGCATCGTGCGCCGGCTGCGCGCGCTGCGCCCCGACATGTCGATGTCGTCGGACTTCATCGTCGGCTTCCCCGGCGAAACCGACGCCGACTTCGACAAGCTGATGGCCATGATCGAAGAGATCGGCTACGACACCTCGTTCTCGTTCATCTTCAGCCCGCGCCCCGGCACGCCCGCGGCCAATTTGCATGACGACACGCCGCACGAGGTGAAGCTGCGCCGCCTGCAACACCTGCAGGCCACGATCGAGGAGAACGTGCAGCGCATCAGCCGCAACATGGTCGGCACGGTGCAGCGCATCCTGGTCGAAGGCCCGGCACGCAAGGACCCGACCGAACTGCACGGCCGCACCGAGAACAACCGCGTGGTCAACTTCGCGCTGCCGGGCGTGCCCCAGGCGCAGCGCGACCGCATGATCGGCCAGATGGTCGAGGTGTCGATCACGCAGGCGTTCCCGCACTCGCTGCGCGGTGAGATCGTGGTGCGGCAATGAGCGAAGGCACCTCTCGCGCCAGAATGAAGATTCCTACCGCAGAATTCGTCGCCCCGCGCGACGACAACACCCGGCTGCAGAACCTGTGCGGCCCGCTCGACGAGAACCTGCGCCAGATCGAACAGGCACTCGATGTGAACATCCAGCGCCGCGGCCACCGCATGACGGTGCGCGGGACCAACGCGCAGGATGCCGCAGCCGCGCTGGAGCGCTTCTACAACGAGGCGCGCACCGCGCTGTCGATCGACGACGTGCAGCTCGGCCTGGTGGAAACGCGCCAGATCTCCGCGCACGGCGGCTACCTGCCGCAAGCCGACGACGAGAATGCTCCCCCCGGGTTCGAGGACGATTCCCCGGTGCTGCACACGCGGCGCCCGGGCCTGCAGGGCCGTACCGTCACGCAGCGCGAGTACCTGCGCCACATCCTGTCGCACGACCTGACCCTGGGCGTGGGCCCGGCGGGCACGGGCAAGACCTATCTCGCGGTGGCGTGCGCGGTCGATGCGCTCGAGCGCGACACGGTCAAGCGCATCGTGCTGACGCGTCCGGCCGTGGAAGCGGGCGAGCGCCTGGGCTTCCTGCCCGGCGACCTCGCGCAGAAGGTCGACCCGTACCTGCGTCCGCTGTATGACGCGCTGTACGACCTGCTCGGCTTCGACCGCACGCAGAAGATGTTCGAGCGCCAGATGATCGAGATCGCGCCGCTCGCTTACATGCGCGGACGCACGCTCAACCATGCCTTCATCATCCTGGACGAGGCGCAGAACACCACGCCCGAGCAGATGAAGATGTTCCTCACGCGCATCGGCTTCGGTTCCAAGGCGGTGATCACCGGCGACACCACGCAGATCGACCTGCCGCGCGGGCAGAAGAGCGGCCTGGTCGAGGCCCAGCACGTGCTGCGCGAGGTGCGCGGCGTTGCGTTCACGCGCTTTTCCAGCATCGACGTCGTGCGCCACCCGCTGGTGGCCCGCATCGTCGACGCCTATGACGAATATCACGCCCAGCACAAGGACGCGTAAGTGAAATCCAAGAAAGCCAATGCCAATTCTTCCGGCGTCAGCCTGACCCTGTTCGATGACGAGGGCCGTGCGCGCAAGAGCGCAGCCCATGCCGTGCGCGTGCAACTGCCCGACGGCCGCAGCCTGACCCTCGACCTGTCGCAGGCCGCCGACGGCGTGGTGGCCCTGCTGGCCGAGCATACCGACACCCGCCAGCAGGCCGGCCTGCTGGTACGCCCGGACAATAGCGATGCGCTGTCGGTCGCCGTGACCGCCACGCCGGTCGTCACCACGACGGGCACCCCCGCCACGCCGCCCGCGCTGGACCTGGAGGTGCAGCAAGGCGACGGCGTCGGCAAGCGCGCCGGCCTGCCTGCACGCAGGCAGATCGAGACCTGGGTGACATCGGCGCTGTACGCCGACGCCGCGCTCACCGTTCGCTTCGTCGGCGAAGACGAGGGCCGCACGCTCAACCGCACCTACCGCGGCAAGGACTACGCCACCAATGTGCTGACCTTTGCGTACGCCGAGAATGAGGACGACCCGGTGACCGGCGACATCGTGCTGTGCTGCCCCGTGGTGGAAGCCGAAGCGCGCGAGCAGCGCAAGCCGCTCGAAGCGCACTACGCGCACCTGATCGTGCATGGCGTACTGCACGCGCAAGGCTACGAGCACGATGACGATGCCGAAGCCGAGGAAATGGAAGCGATCGAGACCGAAACGCTCCAGGCCCTGGGCTATGACGATCCTTACCGCAACGACCGCAAGCCGGTCGCGCACTGAAAGCCGGCCGCTTCGCCCCTGAAGTGAGCCTACCCGCACACAGCCAGCCGCATTGGCTGGCTGTGTCACGAGAGTTGCCGGGCTTTTAGTGTATCCTTCAGACGATCTCCACCACGCGCTTGCCGCGAAATGAACGACCCCTATCCCAGTTCGAAGCCTGCCCAATTCAAGCAGTCCGATCGTCCCCGATCGCTTCTCGAACGCCTGACAGACCTGATTTCCCCTGAGCCCGAATCCCGCGCGGAGTTGCTTGCCGTGCTCCAGGATGCGCACGAGCGCAACCTGATCGACGCCGATTCGCTCTCCATGATCGAGGGCGTGTTCCAGGTCTCCGAGCTGACCGCGCGCGACATCATGGTGCAGCGTTCGCAGATGGATATGGTCAATATCGCGGACGTGCCGCAGACCTTCATCCCCTTCATGCAGCATACGGCGCACTCGCGCTTTCCGGTGTACGAAGGCAGCCGCGACAACATCATCGGCATCCTGCTGGCCAAGGACCTGCTGCGCTACTACACCGACGAGCAGTTCGACCTGCGCGAAACGCTGCGCCCGGCGGTGTTCATTCCGGAATCCAAGCGCCTGAACATCCTGCTGCGCGAGTTCCGCAACAACCGCAACCACATTGCCATCGTCGTCGATGAATACGGCGGCGTGGCGGGCCTGGTCACGATCGAGGACGTGCTGGAACAGATCGTCGGCGACATCGAGGACGAGTTCGATCTCGACGAAGACCAGGACAACATCCTGCCGCTGCCCGACGGTGGCTGGCGCGTGCATGGCCTGACCGAGATCTCGCAGTTCAACGAGGTATTCGGCACGGCATTCTCCGACCATGACGTCGATACCGTGGGCGGGCTGCTGTCGAACCATCTCGGCCATGTGCCGCACCGCGGCGAGATCATCACCCTGCCGCCGGTCCGCTTCGAAGTGCTGCGCGCCGACGCGCGCCAGGTCCACCTGCTGCTCGTGCACCGCGAGTCGCCCGCGAACCACCTGGCCGACGCATGAAGCGCCAGGCCCCTGTGCTGGCCGGCACGCCCGGCACGGCGCGCGAGCGCGTCTCCACGGCAATCCTTGCGCGCCTGCTATTGGCGGGCATGCTCGGCATCGCCCACACCCAGGCCTTCGCCCCGCATGACTGGTGGTGGCTGCAGATCCTGTCGCTGGCCGGCCTGGCCGCGATGATCGCCGATGCGCCGCGCGCTCGCGTGGCAGCCGCTACCGGCTATGCCTTCGGCCTGGGCTGGTTCCTGTCCGGCATCTGGTGGCTCTACATCAGCATGCATGTCTACGGCGAGATGCCGGCCTGGATGGCCGCGCTGGCCGTGGTGCTGTTCAGCGCCTTCCTGTCGCTCTATCCGGCGCTGGCCGCCGCGGCATGGCACCGCCTGGCCACGCGCCTGCCGCGGCTGTCGATCTGGAGTCCGCTGGCCTTCGGCGCGGCGTGGGGACTGTCGGAGTGGCTGCGCGGCGTGGTCTTTACCGGATTCCCTTGGCTGTCGGGCGGCTATGCGCATACCGATGGCCCGCTGGCCGGCTTTGCGCCGTTGCTCGGCGTGTACGGCATTGGCGCGCTGGCGGCCACCGTGGCCGCACTGCTGGTGCTGGCCGTGCGCGCATCCGCGCGGCGCGCCGCCAGCCGCGGACTGGCTGCCGCCGTGCTCGGCGCGGCCCTGCCGGTCTCGGGCGCGGCCCTGGCGCCGCTGGCATGGACCACGCCGGCAGGCAGCCCGATCACGGTCAGGCTGCTGCAAGGCAACGTGCCGCAGGACATCAAGTTCGAGCAGGCCGGCGTGCAGCGCTCGATCGAACTCTATCGGGACATGATCACAGCCACGCCAGCCGACCTGATCGTGACGCCGGAAACCGCGTTTCCGGTCATCCTGCAGGACTTGCCGGTCGAGGTCGCCATGGCCATGCGCGACTTCATGGAGAAGTCCGGCACCACCGTGCTGTTCGGCGCCGCCGGCGCCGATTCGCCGGTCGACTTCACCAACAGCGTGTTCGGCATTGGCCCGCAGTCACGCGGGCTCTACCGCTACAACAAGCACCATCTGGTGCCGTTCGGCGAATTCATTCCGCTTGGATTCCACTGGTTCGTCGACATGATGAAGATGCCGCTCGGCGACTTCCGCCGCGGCGGGCTGGACCAGCCGCCGATGCCCGTGCGCGGCGTGCACGTGGCGCCCAATATCTGCTACGAGGATCTGTTCGGCGAGGAAATCGCCCAGTCGCTGCGACACCAGTCCGCGCCCGCGAACATGATGGTGAACCTGACCAACCTGGCCTGGTTCGGCGACACGATCGCGCTGGACCAGCATCTGCAGATCTCACGCATGCGCGCGCTGGAAATGCGCCGCCCGATGCTGCGCGCGACCAATACCGGCATGACGGCCGTGGTGACGCCGGACGGCAAGGTGCAGGCGCGCTTGCCGACCTTCACCGTCGATGCACTGACGGCCTCGGTGCAAGGCATGGAGGGCCTGACGCCCTATATTCGCTGGGGAAATGTGCCGGTGCTGGCGTGGATTGCAGCCGTGTTGGCGGTGGCTGCCTGGCGCGCGCGGCGCGCACGCTGAAGCGCCAGTCAGATCACAGGCTGCAGGTCTGCCGCGGCGCGTCCGTCACGGGTAGTGCGGTGCGCGTCGGGCCCCGGCATTGTCGCGGTGTTGCCTGGCAATGCCGTTTCGTCTTGCCGCTGCCTGGTGAATCAGCCGAGCAGGCTCGTCACAGCCGAAAGGGCTGCCGCGGCGATCATGACCGCGATGGCGAGCAGATAAGGTTTGCGAGAAAGTAGTGTCATGACCCATGTCCCCATTTGGTAGCAGGAAGCGGAACTCCCATCCGGCACATCACGCGCGCTGGCGCGGCGTCGGTGTCCGGTGTCCTTCGCAACTCTGACTCTGACTGCCGGTTGCTTACTCATACTGTATACAAAAACGTTATCGGCAAGGGCAAGGCTGCCTGAAACCCCCGTCGGTGTTTTCCCCATGCGTTGCGAAAGACCGACATGCCGCCGCAGCCCGCAAACGCAGGCCGGGGTTCAAAAAACCGATAGAATTCAGGGTTTGGCACCAACCGTATGCGTCGCCCGCTGCACTTTGCCTGCAGCCCGCGCCAGAGATGGCGCGGCATCGCGGCGGGACTCCCGATCTAGTCTCCCTATGCTGACCTTCCAACAAATGATTCTGACCCTGCAGGCCTACTGGGACCGGCAGGGCTGCGCACTCCTGCAACCCATCGATCTGGAGGTCGGCGCGGGGACTTCGCACGTGCACACCTTCCTGCGCGCGATCGGACCGGAGCCCTGGCGCGCGGCCTACGTACAGCCGTCGCGCCGGCCCAAGGACGGCCGCTACGGCGAGAACCCGAACCGCCTGCAGCACTACTACCAGTACCAGGTGGTGCTCAAGCCCGCGCCGGAAAACATCCTCGAGCTGTACCTCGGCTCGCTCGAAGCGCTGGGCCTGGACCTGAAGCAGAACGACATCCGCTTCGTCGAAGACGACTGGGAGAACCCCACCCTGGGCGCATGGGGCCTGGGCTGGGAAGTCTGGCTCAACGGCATGGAGGTGACGCAGTTCACCTACTTCCAGCAAGTCGGCGGCATCGACTGCAAGCCCATCACGGGCGAAATCACCTATGGCATCGAACGCCTGGCCATGTACCTGCAGAAGGTCGAGAACGTCTACGACCTGGTGTGGACCGAGTGGGAAGAGAACGGCGAAATGCGCCGCCTGACCTATGGCGATGTCTACCACCAGAACGAGGTCGAGCAGTCCACGTACAACTTTGAGCACAGCAACACCGAAATCCTGTTCCGCCATTTCGCCGAGCATGAAGGCGAAGCGAAGCGCCTGATGGGCGATACGGGCAAGCCGGACGACAGCGGCGCCGCAGCGCAAGCCGGAACCGGCCCGCGCCTGGCCCTGCCCGCCTATGAACAGGTGCTCAAGGCCGCCCACACGTTCAACCTGCTGGACGCACGCGGCGCGATTTCCGTGACCGAGCGTGCCGCGTATATCGGCCGCATCCGCAACCTCTCGCGCCAGGTGGCACAGGCCTACTACGATTCGCGCGAAGCACTGGGCTTCCCGATGTGCGGCGGGGCCAAGGCATGACGATGCTCGCGCGCAGCGCGCTGTGCTGCGCCCTGGCAATGGCCGTGCTGGCAGCGACGGGCGCCGCCGCCGCGCGCGCCACGGCCCAGCCTGCGCCGGGCCCGCAGGCGCTGCTGCTGCCTGCCGAGCTGTCCAATGTGTGCGAAGGCGATCCGCAGGGGCTGCAGCTGGCCATGGCGCGTCACTGGCGCCCGTCGCTGAATGCGCTCGACCAGTGGACGCAGCTGGTGCGGTCGTTTGCGTGCGACCTGTCCGGCTCGCGCGATCTCGGCTGGCACCGCGTGCCGCTGCGGGCCTACGAAAGCGCGATCCGCTACCCGCTGACCTGGGTCGAGACGGAAACCCGCAACGGCAAGGCGCGCCGCGTCGTGCGTACCTACTATTCGGCCGCACAGTTGCCGTCGAAGATCGATTTCTGGGTGGGCGGGAACATCGACGAGATCCGCTACGACAAGCGCCTGCGCCGTATCGAAGCACGCTTTCCGGCCGCGGGCAGCCGCCCTGCCGGCAACGGTGCGGCGAGTGCCGTCGCCGTGGCGCAATGCGCGTCCACCACGCTGCAATTCCGGCAACAGAACGGCCTCTGGCTGCTCTCCGGTGTAGAACCTAATCTTGCGCCGCGCTGCTGATTGCAGGGCGTGCCACAACCTGTTGGAAACGATTCATGTCGCAACCCATGACCGACTCGCTGCTGATCGAACTGTTCACCGAAGAGCTGCCACCCAAGGCCTTGTCGCGCCTGGGCGACGCCTTCGCGCAGGGCCTGTTCGCCGGCCTGCGCGAGCGCGATCTGCTTGAAGCCGATGCCGTCGTCACGCCCTACGCTTCGCCGCGCCGCCTGGCCGCGCTGGTTTCCGGCGTGCGCCGCAGCGCACCGGACCGCGAGCAGCGCGAGAAGGTCCTGCCGCTGTCCGTGGCGCTGGGCGCCAACGGCGAACCCACCGCGCCGCTGGCCAAGAAGCTCGCCGCGCTGGCCAAGTCCGTCGGCGTGCCCGAGATCGACTGGCAGACGCTGGAGCGCGCCTCCGACGGCAAGGCCGAGGCCTTCTTCTATCGCTACACCGCCAAGGGCGCGGAGCTGGCCGGCGGCCTGCAGGCCGCGCTGGACGACACCATCGGCAAGCTGCCGATCCCGAAGGTGATGAGCTATCAGCGCCCGGACGGCAACACGGTGCATTTCGTGCGCCCCGCGCACCGCCTGGTGGCGCTGTTCGGCAGCGAAATCGTGCCGGTCTCCTTGCTGGGCCTGCAGGCCGGCAACCTGACGCAAGGCCATCGCTTCCTGTCTCAGGGCGTGATCGAGGTCCCGCACGCGACGCAGTATGCGGACGCGCTCCTGCAGCAGGGCAAGGTGATCGCCAACTATGCGCAGCGCCGCGAGTCGATCCGCGAGCAGTTGCTCAAGGCCGCCGGCGCCGACCAGGTCGTGATGCCGGACGCGCTGCTGGACGAAGTGACTTCGCTGGTGGAATGGCCGGTGGTCTACGCCTGCCATTTCGAGGAAGCCTTCCTGGCCGTGCCGCAGGAATGCCTGATCCTGACGATGCAGACCAACCAGAAGTACTTCGCGCTGACCGACGCCGAAGGCCACCTGCGCAACCGCTTCCTGATCGTTTCCAACCTCGCCACCGACACGCCGCAGTCGATCATCACGGGCAACGAGCGCGTCGTGCGCCCGCGCCTGGCCGACGCCAAGTTCTTCTTCGACCAGGACCGCAAGAAGACACTGGCCTCGCGCGTGCCGCAGCTCGCGAGCGTGGTCTACCACAACAAGATCGGCACCCAGCTTGACCGCGTGCAGCGCCTGCAGCAGATCGCCGGGCATATCGCCGACGCGCTGAATGCCGCCGGCGTCGCGGTCGACAAGGCCGCCGCCATGCGCGGCGCCGAACTGGCCAAGGCCGACCTGCTGACCGACATGGTCGGCGAGTTCCCCGAGCTGCAGGGCACCATGGGCACGTACTACGCCCGCCACGACGACGAGGCTGAGGACGTCGCGCTGGCCTGCTCCGAACACTACCGTCCGCGCTTTGCCGGCGATGCGCTGCCCGAAGGCGCCGTCAGCACCGCCGTGGCGCTGGCCGACAAGCTGGAAACGCTGGTCGGCATCTGGGGCATCGGCCTGCAGCCGACCGGCGAGAAGGACCCGTTCGCACTGCGCCGCCACGCGCTGGGCATCCTGCGCATGCTGATCGAGAAGCCGCTGGCCCTGTCGGTCGACGCGCTGCTCGCGCTGACCCTGCAGGCCTTTGCCGGCGTACCCGCCGTCAAGCCGGCCCCCGAGGCCATCGCCGACTTCCTCTATGACCGTGTGCGCGGCTACCTGAAGGACAAGGGCTACACCACGAACGAAGTCGAAGCCGTGGTCAGCCTGCGTCCGCAGCAGCTGCACGACGTGATCGGCCGCATGGAAGCCGTGCGCACCTTCGCCGCGCTGCCCGAGGCCGAGGCACTGGCCGCCGCCAACAAGCGCATCACCAACATCCTGAAGAAGAACGCCGAAGCCGCCCAGGACATTGCCGCGGTCAACCCGGCCCTGTTCCAGGAAGATGCCGAACGCGCGCTGCATGGCGCCATCGAGCGCGTGCGCCCGGTCGTGGAAGCCGCCTTCGCGCGCGGCGACTTCACCAGCGCGCTGCGCGACCTGGCCCAGCTGCGCGAGGCCGTGGACGGCTTCTTCGACAGCGTGATGGTGATGGCCGAGGATGCACAGCTGCGCGCCAATCGCCTGGCGCTGCTGGCCTCGCTGCACGCGCTGGCCAACCGCGTGGCCGATATCTCCAAGCTGGCGGCGTGACCGACAGCCACACCGGGAACCAGATATGCCGCAGATGCCGCCCAAGTTCGTCATCCTCGATCGTGACGGGGTGATCAACCTCGACAGCGACCAGTTCGTGAAATCGGCCGACGAATGGGTGCCGATCGAGGGCAGCCTCGAAGCCATCGCCGCGATGAACCAGGCGGGCTACCGCGTGGTGGTCGCCAGCAACCAGTCCGGCATCGGCCGCGGCCTGTTCGAGATGAGCGCGCTCAATGCCATGCACGAGAAGATGTACAAGGCACTGGCCAATCTCGGCGGGCGCGTCGACGCCGTGTTCTTTTGCCCGCATACCGCGGCCGACGCCTGCGACTGCCGCAAACCCAAGCCCGGACTGCTCGACCAGATCGGCGAACGCTTCGGTATCGAACTCAAGGGCGTGCCCATTGTCGGCGACTCGCTGCGCGACCTCGAGGCCGGCGTGGCAGTCGGCTGCACGCCGCACCTGGTCCTGACCGGAAAGGGCCGGAAGACCCTGGACAAGGGCGGCCTGCCTCCGGGCACACGCGTTCACGACGACCTGCGCGCATTCGCGCGCTGGCTGGCCGACGGCGACGGCGCGCCGCGCACGACTGCTTCCTGACCCTCAGCTGACCCACTGCCGACCCCATCAAGCGCCCCTCGATGACCTTTTTGCGTTCCTTTCTGTTTGCGCTGTACCTGCTGGTGCTGACGCCGCCCTACGCATGCGCCTGCTTTATCGTGTTCCCGTTCATGAATGCCGCGCGGCGCTTCGATTTCGTGCGCGGGTGGACCCGCCTGGCGATTGGCGCGGCACGCCTGCTCTGCGGCATCCGTTACCGGATCGAAGGCCGGGAGCACATGGACAACATGCTGGACAAGCCCGTGGTGCTGCTCTCCAAGCACCAGTCTGCGTGGGAGACCATCGCCTATGTGGCGCTGATGCCCAAGCCGCTGTGCTATGTCTTCAAGCGCGAGCTGCTGCTGGTGCCGTTCTTCGGCTGGGCGCTGGGCATGCTGAAGATGGTGCATATCAACCGCAAGGAAGGCACCAAGGCATTCTCCTCCGCCGCGCGCCAGGGCCGCGAACGCCTGGCCGAGGGCGCGTGGATCATCATGTTCCCCGAGGGCACGCGCACGCCGTCGGGACTGGCAAACCCGCGCTACAAGAGCGGGGGCGCCCGGCTCGCCGTGGAAACCGGGGCGTGGGTGATTCCCATGGCCGTCAATTCGGGCCGCGTGTGGCCGCGCAATTCCTTCCTCAAGTACCCAGGCACGATCACGATCTCGATCGGGCCGTCGATTCCTTCGGCCAACAAGACGGCCGACCAGCTTAACCAGGAAGTGCGCGACTGGATCGAGCGCGACATGCGCCGCATCGACGCGCAGAGCTACGCCAACGGACAGGCCGCATGAGCTTGCTGCGTCCCGCACCCGACGCCCCCGGCGCCCAGCTGGAGCTGCCGCTGGCCGACAGCGGGGAGGGCATCGTAGCGGGGCTCGCGACGCCGCAGGGACAACCGTCGCAGCCGCCCGCGGGCGGGTGGCCCGCGCCGCAACCGGACGCCCGCAGGCTCCAGATTGGCGAGCACACGCTGCACTACACGCTCAAGCGTTCGTCGCGCCGGACCATCGGCTTCACGGTCGACGACCGCGGCCTGTCGATCACCGCGCCGCGCTGGGTCACGCTGGCCGATGTCGAGAGCGCCATCGTCGAAAAGCAGCGCTGGATCCTGAGCAAGCTCGGCGAATGGCGCCAGCGTGAAACGCGGCGCGTACTGCCGACCGTGCAGTGGCGCGATGGCGCCACCCTGCCCTTCCTCGGGCAGACCATCACGCTCGTCCTGGAGTCCCCCATCGGCGCGGTGCTGTTCAATGGCGAGACACGGGTGCTCCACCTGGCCATGCCCGCACATGCCGACGAGCAGCAGATCAAGGACCGCGTGCAGGGCTGGCTGCAGCAGCAAGCGCGCCGCCTGCTGCCGCAACGGCTCGACCACTACGCCGAGCGCCTCGGCGTGCGCCATTCCGGATTTGCGCTGACCTCGGCCGCCACGCGCTGGGGTAGCTGCACCGCGGACGGCAAGATCCGCCTGAACTGGCGACTGATGCACTTCCCGATGTCGATGATCGACTATGTCGCGGCGCATGAACTGGCGCATCTGAAGGAGATGAACCACGGTCCGCGCTTCTGGGAAACCGTGGAATCGATCTTCCCGGAGTTCCGCGACGCACGCGCGCAGTTGCGCGCGCATCCGCCCGAGTTGCTGCCGACGTTCTGAGCCGTTGCCCCGAGGCGGATGGCACCGCCCGCCTCGCCGGTGCGTTTCACGCAAACGCACTAAAATGTCGCATTCCCTCCAAGAACGACCCACAGGGCATCTCAAATGCGACTCCTCCATACCATGCTGCGCGTCGGCGACCTGCAGCGCTCGATTGATTTCTACACCCGCGTGCTCGGCATGCAGCTGCTGCGCGAAAGCGACAACCCGGAGTACAAGTACCGCCTGGCCTTCGTCGGCTATGGCCCGGAGAGCGAGACCGCGGTGCTGGAACTGACCTACAACTACGGCGTCGACAAGTACGACCTGGGCAGCGCCTACGGCCATATCGCGCTGGAGACCGACAACGCCGCCGCGGCCTGCGACCGCATCCGCGAGGCAGGTGGCAAGGTCACCCGCGAAGCCGGCCCGGTCAAGGGCGGCACTACCGTGATTGCATTTGTCGAGGACCCGGACGGCTACAAGATCGAACTGATCGAGCGCCATTCCACGCGCGACGCCGGCCGTCCCTGAGCGCGCCCGGCATGGACGCGCAAACCCTGAGCCGGCGCCCGCTCGATGGCGCCGCCGTCGGCCTGATGGTGGTGCTGTGCGCTGCCTGGGGGCTGCAGCAGGTCGTGATCAAGCTGACCGCGCCGCTGATGGGCGCGGTGCTGCAGGCGGGCGTGCGCTCGGCCATTGCGGCGCTGCTGGTGTTCGGCTTTGCCGCCTGGCGCGGCACGCCGATCTGGCAGCGCGACGGCACGCTTGGCGCGGGCCTGCTGGCGGGGCTGCTGTTCGGCGCCGAATTTTTCTGCATCTTCGTCGGGCTCGGCCACACCACGGCATCGCGCATGGCGGTGTTCCTGTACACCGCGCCGATCTTCACGGCGATCGGCCTGCATTTTGCCGTTGCCGGCGAGCGACTGCAGCGGGCCCAATGGTTGGGCGTCGTGCTGGCCTTCTGCGGCATGGTGCTGGCCTTTGCGGACGGCATGACGGCAACGTCCGCGCATGGCAGCACGCTGGCCGGCGACGCGCTGGGCGTGGTGGCCGGCCTGCTGTGGGCCGCGACCACCGTGGTCGTGCGTGCGACGCCGCTGGCCAGCGCCCCGGCCAGCAAGACCCTGCTCTACCAGCTCGCGGTGTCCGGCGTGCTGCTGCTGGCCATGGCGCTGATGGGCGGCCAGGCGGACGGTGTGCAGCTCAACGGCGCGGTGCTGGCCAGCCTGTTCTACCAGTCGGTGCTGATCGCGTTTGCCAGCTACCTGGCGTGGTTCTGGCTGCTGCGCCGGTATCTTGCCTCCCGGCTTTCCGTATTTTCGTTCCTGACGCCGCTGTTCGGCGTCGCCTTCGGCGTGGTGCTGATGCAGGATGCGGTGGGGCCGCGCTTTGCCGTGGCCGCGCTGCTGGTGCTGGTTGGCATCGTGCTGGTTAATCGGCGGGGCTGACGGTCGCAATCCGCCGAACCATAAAAAAACGCGCGGTGAATCCGCGCGTTTTTTTGTCGAGCCGCTGCCGGCCCCGGCAATCTTCAACGGCTGCCGAACGAGAACATGCCCAGCGCCTCGCGCACTTCCTCCAGCGTCTGCTGGGTGATGGCCTTGGCCCGATTGGTGCCCTCACGCAGCAGATCAAACACATAGTCCGGGTCCTTGGCGAGCTGCTCGCGGCGCTCACGGATCGGGCCCAGCAGGTCGTTCAGCACGCTTTCGACGCGGCGCTTGAGCACCATGTCGCCCAGCCCGCCACGGCGGTAGTGCGCCTTGAGCTCTTCGACTTCCACCACATTCGGGTCGAAGGCATCGAGGTAGGTGAACACCATATTGCCCTCGACCTGGCCCGGATCGGAAACCTTCAGGTGGTTCGGGTCGGTGTACATGCTGTGCACGGCCGCCTTGACCTGCTCGGGGCTGGCGCCCAGCGCGATGGCATTGCCCTGCGACTTGCTCATCTTGGCCTTGCCGTCGACACCGGGCAGGCGTCCGAACTTCGGGATCAGCGCCTGGCATTCCTTCAGCACGTCGCGTCCAACCTGGTGGTTGATGCGGCGCACGATCTCGTTGGTCTGCTCGATCAGCGGGGCCTGGTCTTCACCAACCGGCACGATGTCGGCCTTGAAGGCGGTGATATCCGCCGCCTGGGCCGCCGGATAGCACATGAAGCCGGCCGGGATGTCGCGGCCGAAGCCGCGCGCCTGGATCTCTTCCTTGATGGTCGGGTTGCGCTCCAGGCGCGATACCGTGACGAAGTTCAGGTACATCAGCGTCAGCTCGGCCAGCGCCGGCAGGTACGACTGCACGGTGATGGTCGTCTTGGTCGGGTCGATGCCGACGGCCAGGTAGTCCAGCGCGACCTCGAGCACGTTGCGGCGCACCTTGTCGGGATCGTGCGCGTTGTCGGTCATGGCCTGCGTGTCGGCCAGCAGCAGGTACTGCTCATGCGTGTCCTGCAACTGCACGCGCGTCTTGAGCGAGCCAACGTAGTGGCCGAGGTGCAGCGGGCCGGTGGGACGATCGCCGGTCAGGATGACCGGTCGCTTGTTGGTTTGCGTGTTGGCTGTCATTGCGGAAATTCGCGGAAATTTCGGGATGTAAGCGGTCTGTGCCTTCAGGCGGCCGGCCTGTCGGAGGCGGCACCGCCAAGGCGGCGCGCCAGTTCGACGTATTCGCCGACGGGCACCTCTTCGGCGCGGCGGCCCAGGTCAAAGCCGATCGCCTCGAAGTCGACCTGGTCGCGCAGGAACGATAGCGTATTGCGCAGCACCTTGCGCCGCTGCGAGAACGCGGCGGTGACCAGGTCGCCGAGCACGGTGATGTCGCAATCGGCATGCGGCGAGCGCAGCCGGCCGTCTTGCGAGCGCGGCCACGGGATCATGCGAACCACGGCGGAATCGACCTTGGGCGGCGGATTGAAAGAGCCCGGCGGCACGTCGAGCACGTGCTCCATGTGGTAGCGCACCTGGAGCATGATCGACAGGCGTCCGAAGGCCTTGCTGCCGGGTTCGGCCACCATGCGGTCGACCACTTCCTTCTGCAGCATGAAATGCTGGTCGCGCACGTGGTCGGCATACTCCATCAGGTGGAACAGCAGCGGGCTCGAAATGTTGTACGGCAGGTTGCCGACGATGCGCAGCGGGCGCCCTGGCACCTGCAACCGGCCAAAATCGAAGGCCAGCGCGTCGCCGGCATGGATCTCCAGACGGTCGCCGTAGCGGCGCCGCAGCCGCTCGACCAGGTCGCGGTCCAGTTCGACCACCTGCATCTGCGGCAGGCGCTCGAGCAGCGGATCGGTCAGCGCGCCCAGGCCGGGGCCGATCTCCACGAGCACATCGTCAGGCAGCGGATTGATGGCATTGACGATGCCGTGGATGACGGATTCGTCGACCAGGAAGTTCTGGCCGAATCGCTTGCGGGCCACGTGGCCCTGGTGCATGTTTGAACGCATGGAGGAATACACCACTAGTGCGTCGGCCTGGCCGTTGCATGCACGCCGTTGGCATGCCCGGCCATGGTGACCGCACTGCGGATGGCCTCGATCATGCTGCCGTGTTCGGCCTGGCCGCTGGCGGCCAGGTCGAGCGCGGTGCCGTGGTCGACCGAGGTGCGGATAAAGGGCAGGCCCAGCGTGATGTTCACGCCGTGCCCGAACGTGCCGTACTTCAGGGGCGCCAGTCCCTGGTCATGGTACATCGCCAGTACGCAGTCGGCGTCGCGCAGGTGGCGCGGCTGGAACAGCGTGTCGGCAGGGTATGGGCCGCGCGCGTCGATGCCGGCATCTTGCGCCAGCGCCAGCGCGGGTTCGATGATGTCGATTTCCTCGCGGCCCATGTGGCCGCTCTCCCCGGCATGAGGATTGAGGCCGGTCACCAGGATACGCGGCCGCGCAATGCCGAACCAGCGGCGCAGGTCAGCGTCGATGATCGACAGCGTCTGCAGCAGCAGCGGCACTGTCAGGGCATCGGGCACCGCACGCAGCGGCAGGTGCGTCGTGGCCAGCGCCACGCGCAGCATGGCGTTGGCATGCGCCGGCTGGGGGCCGGCCAGCATCATCACCACGCGCGGCACGCCGGCCGCCTCGGCAAGGTATTCGGTATGGCCGGTGAACGGCACGCCGGCATCGTTGATCGTGCTCTTCTGCACAGGAGCCGTGACCATGGCCGCGAAACGCGCGGGCGTTCCAGGATGGGACCGGCAGCCGGCAATCGCGGCATCGAGCATCGACAGCACATAGGGGCCGTTGCGCGCATCCAGCCGGCCCGGCTCGCACGCAACCGCCAGCGGTACGTGGTGAATGACGACATCGCCCTCGGCAACGCGGCGCTCCCAGGCATGCGCCACGCCAAGTGCGGCGGCGCGCGATGCCAGCAGGTGCGCATCGCCGAGCACATGGTAGCGGCAGTGCCCATTCTCGCCCGCGAGCTGCAACAGCGCCCCGATGGTGATGTCGGGGCCGATACCGGCGGGTTCGCCGGTCGAGATGGCTAGCGCAAGCGGGTCGGGCATGTCGGGATCGTGCGGCGGGGCCTCAGCGCTGTCGGTTGACGCGGTATTCGACGTACGCCTGCGAACGCAACTGGCGCACCCAGTCATCATAGGCCGCGCGCAGCTTCTGTTCGCGGATTTCGGCACGCGCGAAGTCGCGCTGCTTCTCGGGCGCCATCTCGGTTTCGCGGCGGTTCTGCACCTGGATCAGGTGCACGCCGAACTGCGTCACCACCGGCTCCGAAATTTCGCCGGGGCGCAGCCGGTTCATGGCCTGCTCGAATTCCGGCACCAGTTCGCCCGGCGATACCCAGCCAAGGTCGCCGCCGGCCTGGGCCGAGCCGTCCTGAGAGAAGCGCTTGGCGGCGTCGGCAAAGTCACCGCCGTGCGTAATGCGGTCGCGCAGCGTGCCGAGCTGGCGGCGGGCCTCGGCTTCCGGCATGTTCGGGCCGGTGCGGATCAGGATGTGGCGGACCTGGGTCTGCGTAATGCGCGAGGCCGCGGCCGGGTTGGGGGTTGCGGCCGCAGGCGCCACACGCTTGGCGGCCAGCTTCAGGATGTGGAAGCCGTTGGCGCTTTCCACCACTTCCGGCGCCACGGCGCCTGGCTGCAGATCGACCACGGCATTGGCGAAGACGGCGGGCAGACGGCCGATCTCGCGAAAGCCCATGGCGCCACCCTGGGCCGCCTCAGGCCCCTCCGAATTCGACTGCGCCAGCTGGGCGAAATCGGCACCGCCCTGCGCCTGCTTGAGCAGTCCTTCTGCCTTGGTCTTCAGCGCCTGCTTCTGCGCGTCGGAGGCATCTTCCGGCACGCGCACGAGGATCTGCGCGACGTTGAACTCGGTCGGCCCGGTCGCTGCGCCCTGGCCGCCGCGCGCCGCAAGGTAGTTGTCGATCTCGCCGTCATACACCTGTACCTTCGAGTCCACTTCACGCTCGCGCAGGCGGATCACCTGCACCTGCTTGCGCAGCTCGTCCCGATACTTGGTCCAGGTCATGCCGCTGGATTCGACGCGGCGGCGCAGCTCGGTGGCGCTCAGGCGGTTCTGCTGCGCGACCGATTCGATCGCGCGGTCCAGTTCCTGGTCGGTCACCTTGATGCCGGCGTCCTGCGCGGCCTGGGTCTGCACGCGCTCCATCACCAGGCGCTCGAGCACCTCGCCGAGCAGGTCCGCGCGCGGCGGCGCCGGGCGGTTGGCGGCACGAAGCTGGCTCTCGATCTCGTCGGCGCGGTCGAGCAGTTCGCGGCGCGTGATCACGCTGTTGTTGACCACCGCGACGACTTCATCGACGAGCTGTGAACGCTTGCCGCTGCTCGGTTGCGGCACGCCAAGCTGCGGCTGGCTGGACGGGACGGCCACGTCCGAGGCCTGCGGCACGAAGATGCCAGTGGTGCGCGGCGCTTGCGAAGGCGCCTTGAGCTGCGCCAGGGCAGGTCCTGCCACGGCAGCCAGCACGGCCGACAGCAGCACGCGGCGCCACGGCGACAACACCAGGGAAAACACGGCAAATTCTTGACGTTTCATCGTAATCCGTCATTCATAGTGATCAAACTGGGTCGTCGGCACCGGCTTGGCGGTGACGGGTTCGTACCCAGGAACATTCAGGCGCAGGATATCCAGCGGATTCGAGCCAATCTTAGACAGCCCGCGGAACTCCACCTGCAGGAAGATGCGGCCGGTATAGCCCTGCGAGGTGTTGCGGAAGCGCTGGTAGACCACGCGGCCGACCCAGCAGTCCGCAGCGTATTCCACGCCGGCCAGCGCATCGACCATCTGGTTGGCGTTCCGGTCGAAAGCGAAGCGCCCAATGCCATACGCGCGCTGGGTAATCGGCCACTGACCGGAAATCTCGAACTGGTCGATCGCGGTATTGTCCGTCACCGACGTGGCGCGCCGGTAGCGGTAGCCCATGTTGAGCAGCTTGCGCGGCTCGGGACGCCAGGCGAAGGCCAGGTTCGAGTAATTGACGTGCTCCGAATCCGGATTGTATTGGATCCCCGCGTCGAGGTAGTAGCCGCGGAACAGCTGGATGGTGGTGGCCGCCAGCAGGTCCGAGCTGCCGGCCTTCGGATCCTGCAGCGTGCCATTGATCTGCACGCGCTGCCCGCTGAAGTCATAGCGCTGTGCGATCGTGCCGCGGAAACGCTCGATGCCGGAATCGGCTTCGATCAGGCGCGTGGTCAGGCCCGCGGTCAGCTTGTTGTTGTCGGCAACCCGGTCGTAGCCGGTAAACGGGTTCTCGGAGAAGATCTGGCCATAGCCGAAGTCCGACTGCACGGTATCGAAGAGCGGGAACTGGCTCTGGTCGCGGAACGGCGTGTAGACGTAGAACAGCCGCGGTTCCAGAGTCTGCAAGTAGTTGACGCCAAACAGCCGGCTCATGCCCGGCGCGCTGCGCTCAAAGGTCATGCCCGAGTCAAAGCTGAAGGTCGGTACCGTACGCGACAGATTGTTCTGCGCCGTCGGGGTGTTGCTTTGCGCCTCCATCTGGTACTGCGTCGCGTTGAAGATGACCTTCGGCGTCACATACCAGCCCGGGCGCACGATCGGATAGCTGATCGTCGGCTGCACGAACATGCGCTCGCCCTGCGGCTGCTGGAAGCCGGTCGACGTCAGCGGAATGCGAAAGCGCGTGTAATCGGCCTCCACCTGCACATCGAAGCCGCCAAGGTCGTACCGAAGGTACTTGCCATTGAGCTGTGGCTCGCGCTCGTACGACGGCCCGCTCGGCAGCAGCGTCTGGAACTTCTGCACGCGCGCCAGTACCGTGAAGTCCTGCCAGTTGTATGTGACGCCGCCTTCCTGGACGTATTGCCGCTGGGTCGATTGCGCCACGGTGCGCGTCAGGTCGTCCGGATACTTGTCGTCCGATACGCGGTTCAGGTTCAGGTAGGCGTTCAGCCCCTGCGCGAGGCGCTGGTTATGCTGGAACGAATAGGACCAGCGGTTGGTCCCGGTCTGCCGGTCGTCCGGCAGGATCTCCGCGCGCAGCCGGCCTGCATAGCCGTCTCCCAGGTACCGGTAGTCGCCACCCAGCATAAAGCCGCGCGACGTCATGATGCGCGGATAGAGCGTCAGGTCGCGGTTCGGCGCGATGTTGAAATAGTACGGCAGCGTGACGTCGAGGCCCGATTTCGAGCCGTAGCCGAACAGGGGCGACAGGAAGCCGCTGCGGCGCTCGTCGGTGAGCGGGAAACTGAACACCGGCGCGGCCGCGATCGGCACGTCGAAGAAATGCAGCACGCCGCCGTAGGCCACGCCGACCTGGCGGTCGCTGTCCAGGTCGAGCTGGCGCGCACTGAAGTACCAGTCGGCATTGTCCGGCGAACAGGTCGTGTAGGTGGCCCGCTTGATCACGCTGCGGTCCTTGTCCACGAAATCGATGCGTTCGGCCTTGCCCGTGCCGCCGGTCTGCTGGAAATAGTAGTCGGGCGAGAGCATGTAGCCCTCGTTCGCCTCGACCTTCATGCGCGCCTCGGGGCCCACTGCCAGCGCGCCGCCGCGCGACACGCGGGCGTTGCCGTGGGCGAAGGCCTCGTCGGTATCCTGGTCGTAGGTCAGCTTGTCGCCCTTGACCACGGCGCCGCCGCGGCGCAGCTCGGCGTTGCCTTCGATCGCCACGCCACGCTCGTTGTAGCCGGTCAGCCGGTCACCGGACACGAACGCCGGCGGGTTCTCGCCGGGTTCGCCGGACTTGGCCGGCTCCGCCAGGCGCGGCACGAGCTCGCCGGACACAGGGGGCGCCAGCGGCGCCTCAGGGGCGGCCTCGACGACAGACTCGGTCTGTTCGATGTCGGGCACGGCCGAACCGGACATCTGCGCATGCGCACCCACCGACAGGCCGGCCATGGCCAGCACCAGTGGCCGCAGGGCGCTGGCAGGCAGCCGGCCGGTGCGGCGGGAAAGGCCGGGAAGCGCAGGCGGCTTGTGGGCTCGTTGGTTCGGTGATCGTCGTTGTTCGGTCATGCGAGCGGGTTTTCAGTCACGTCGTCGGTGGCGGCTTGCCTGCTAGCCGCCAGCCCCCGTCGGAACAGGCTGCGGGGCAACCGGGGCCCCTCCCGGGGGCCGCCCGGCACCCGGGTCTGGTCGGGTATTATACGGGGCAACCAATACTCCCTTTCCGGCATGGCAGCACTTCCCCACGACCCACGCCTGGACCAGCTCAAATCCTGGGTGTCCGGACTCGGTCCGGACTGGTCCGTCGACCCCGATTCCTGCACTCCCGCTTCGTCCGACGCCAGTTTCCGGCGCTACTTCCGCGTCAGCACGGCCAACGCCGCGCACCCGACGGCTATCGTGATGGATGCGCCGCCCACGCATGAGGACTGCCGGCCGTTCATCCATGTCGCGGCACTCTTCGGCGACGCCGGCGTCACGGTGCCCACGGTCCTGGCACAGGATCTGGGGCAGGGCTTCCTGCTGCTGGCCGATCTCGGCAGCCAGACCTACCTGTCCCGGCTCGACGACTCCTCCGCAAGCGGCATGTATGCCGACGCGGCCGCCGCGCTGGTACGCATCCAGGCCGCCACTCGGGCCGGCGAACTGCCGGCCTACGACCGTGCCCTGCTGCAGCGCGAGCTGGACCTGTTCCCGCAGTGGTACATCGCGAAGCACCTGGGCGCCACGCTCACCGAAGCCCAGCAGGCCGATCTACGCGAAGTGATGGATGTGCTGCTTGCCAACATCCTGGCGCAGCCGCAGGTATACGTGCACCGCGACTATCACTCGCGCAACCTGATGGTGATGCCCGGCAGCGCCAACCCCGGCGTGCTCGATTTCCAGGACGCCGTGATCGGCCCGATCACCTACGACGCGGTCTCGCTGTGGCGCGACGCCTATATCGAGTGGGACGAGGAGCAGCAGCTCGACTGGCTGATCCGCTACTGGGAGCGTGCGCGCAAGGCCGGCCTGCCGGTGAATGCCGATTTCGGCGAGTTCTACCGCGATTTCGAGTGGATGGGCCTGCAGCGCCACCTGAAGGTGCTTGGCATCTTCGCGCGCCTGTACCACCGCGACGGCAAGGACGGCTACCTCGCCAACCTGCCTCTTGTGCTCAAGTACACGCGCCAGGTCGCGGGCCGCTACACCGAGCTGCGCAAGCTGATCCGCCTGCTCGACGCGCTCGAGGGCGTCGCCAGCCCGGCCGGCTATACGTTCTGAGCGGGGCCCGCGCAGTGCCCCCACCGGAGCCTCCCGACAACCTGCCCGCCATCACACGCTCGGGCGAATGGTGGGCCGGCGTGCGCGCGCTCGCCCCGATGCTGCTGGGCGTGGTGCCGTTCGGCCTGATCTATGGCGTGCTGGCGGTCGGCGCCGGCATGCCCGCCTGGCTGGCCTGCGCGATGAGCGCCATCGTCTTCGGCGGCGCATCGCAGATGATCCTGACGCAACTTTGGTCGGCCGGCACACCGGCCCTGGTCATCGCCGTCACGGTGGCCATGGTGAACCTGCGCCATGCGCTCTACTCCGCCACCATCGCCCCTACGCTGGCACACCTGCCGCGCCGCTGGAAGGCACTGGTCGCCTACCTACTGACCGACGAGGCCTTTGCCGCCATGACGCACCGGCTGGCCGACACCGGACCGCGCCAGCGCTACCGCCACTGGTTCTACTTCGGCGGCGGTTTCGCGCTGTGGGCCAGCTGGCAGCTGTCGACGCTGGCCGGCGTGCTGGTCGGCGCCCAGGTGCCGCGCGACTGGCCGCTGGACTTTTTCCTGCCGCTGACCTTCATCGGCATCATCGTGCCGGGGCTCAGGCACCGCGCGCAGGTCGCCGCGGCACTGGTGGCGTCAGCCCTTGCGGTGGCCTGCTTCGGCATGCCGCACAAGCTCGGGCTGATGGTCGCCGCACTCGGCGGCATTGCCGCCGGCATGCTGCTGCTCGGCCGCGGCAACCTGTCCAGCAAGCGTCCGGCCAGCAAGAACGCCACCGTCGGCAAGGAGCCCGCATGAACTCGCTGACCTTGCTGTGGGTTTTCATTGGCGCCGGGCTCGCCACCTTCCTGATCCGCCTGTCGTTCATCGCGGTCGAAGGCCGCGTGCGGCTGCCGGCGTGGTTCCGCACCGCGCTGCAGTTCGTGCCGGCCGCCATGTTGTCCGCGCTGATCGCCCCCGACCTGCTGATGCGCGGCGGCGAACTTTACGTAAGCCCGCTCAACGCAAGGCTGGTTGCCGGCCTGGTTGCTATCGTGATCGCTGCGCGCACGCGCAGCATCGGCTGGACCATCGTCGGCGGCATGGCCGCCCTGCTCGCCATGGAGACCCTGATTTGAAAGCCATGATCTTCGCCGCCGGCCGCGGCGACCGCATGCGTCCGCTGACCGATACCTGCCCCAAGCCGCTTCTGTCCGTAGGCGGCAAGCCGCTGATCGTCTGGAAGATCGAGGCACTCGTGCGTGCCGGGCTGCGCGACATCGTCATCAACCATGCCTGGCTCGGCGAGCAGATCGAGGCCGCGCTTGGCGATGGCAGCCGCTTTGGCGTGCGCATCGCCTACTCCGCCGAGGGCAGCGCGCTGGAGACGGCCGGCGGCATCGCCAAGGCGCTGCCTCTGCTGTCACAGGCTCCTGAACGCGGCGAGATTTTCCTGGCCGTTTCCGGCGATATCTTCTGCGAGTACGATTTCCGCACACTGCTGCCGCGTGCCCGCGAGATGGCCGGCGCGCCAGCCCCGCGCATGCACCTGGTGATGGTGCCCAACCCGCCCTTCCACCCGGCCGGCGACTTCGCCCTGCGGCCCGATGGCCGGCTGGCGCTCGACCCGGCGCCGGGCGCCGAGCGCCTGACCTTCGGCAATATCGGCCTGTATGACACGCGCCTGTTCAGCGATATCGTCCCCGGCACCAAGGTGGCCATGACGCCTTGTTACCGCGCCGCCATCGCGGCGGGCACCGCCAGCGGCGAGCGCTTCGAGGGCTGCTGGGAAAACGTCGGCACGCCGGCCCAGCTGGCCGCGCTGAACGACGCCGTCGCCGCGCGCGGCACCGCCACCGCAGGCGGCGCCTGAGTCGCCTGCCGGCGCTGCCGGGCCTGGTGCCCCGGCGGCGTTAGAATCTGATGCATTCCCCCATCCAGTTGGCAATCCTATGTCCTCTCCCGATACCGCCCTCCTGGCGTCTTGCCGCGACCGCCGCGCCCGCGTGCTGCAGCACCTGCGCGCCGCCGGCGGTGGCGTGGCCATCCTGCCCACGGCGCCGGAAGCCATGCGCAACCGCGACAGCGACTATCCGTACCGGCACGACAGCTATTTCTATTACCTGACCGGCTTCACCGAGCCCGAATCCGTGCTGGTGCTGGTCGCCGGCCAGGGCACTGAAGCCGACCGCAGCATCCTGTTCTGCCGCCCGAAGCATGAAGAGCGCGAGATCTGGGACGGCTTCCGCTACGGCCCCGACGGTGCACGCGCGGCCTTCGGCTTCGATGAAGCCCATTCGGTCGAAGAGATCGACGCCATCCTGCCGGGCCTGCTTGCCAACCGTGCGCAGCTCGCCTATCCGCTGGCCGCTTCGACGCGCACGGACATGCAGATGCGCCGCTGGCTGGATGCGGTGCGCATGCAGGGCCGCGCCGGCGTAGCGGCGCCCGCGGTCGCGGTCGATATCCGCACGCTGCTCGACGAGATGCGCCTGATCAAGGATGCGGGCGAACTGGCCACCATGCGCCGCGCCGGGGAAATCTCCGCGGGCGCCCATGTAAGGGCCATGCAGGCAAGCCGTCATGGCCTGCGCGAGTTCCATCTCGAAGCCGAGCTGCTGTACGAATTCCGCCGCCACGGCGCGCAGAGCGTGGCCTACAACTCGATCGTCGCGGCCGGCCCCAATGCCTGTGTGCTGCACTACCGCGCGGGTCCCGCCGAACTGCGCGACGGCGACCTGTGCCTGATCGATGCCGGCTGCGAGCTGGACGGCTATGCTTCCGACATCACCCGCACCTTCCCGGTGTCCGGTCGCTTTTCGCCGGCCCAGCGCGAGCTGTATGACCTCGTGCTGGCCGCGCAGGATGCCGCCATTGCCGAGACGCGCGCCGGCGTGCCCTACAACGTGCCGCACGATGCCGCGGTGCGCGTGCTCGCGCAGGGCATGCTCGACACCGGCCTGCTAGACCGCAACAAGGAAGGGACGCTCGACGACGTGCTGGCGAGCGGCAGCTACCGGCGTTTCTATATGCACCGCACCGGCCACTGGCTCGGCATGGACGTGCATGACGTGGGCGAATACCGGGCCGCCGCGGCCGACGGGAATGGCGAACGTCCGTGGCGGCCGCTGGAACCGGGCATGGTCGTGACCGTGGAACCGGGCATCTACGTGCGTCCGGCCGAGGACGTGCCCGAGCGCTACTGGCATATCGGCATCCGCATCGAGGACGATGCCGTGGTCACCAGCGGCGACTGCGAGATCATCACGCGCGGCGTGCCGGTCAAGGCCGACGAGATCGAAGCCCTGATGCGGGACCGCAACAGCACAGGCGGAGGCAAGGCATGATCGGCTGGTTGCGACGACTGTTCCCCGGCAGCGCCGGAACGCCGCACAATGCGCCCACGAGACGCCACGTCGATCCGAACGAACCGTTCGTGCTCAACCTCTATGACGACCGCGTGGTGGTGCACCGCCCCGACGGCCAGCGCGAGGAGGTCATGTGGGATTCGCTCGAACGCGTGGTGGTGCGTGTTTCCAAGGTTGCACCCTGGGCCGGCAAAGCCTGGCTGATCATGGTGGGCGCCCCCGACAGCGGCCAGGGCTGCGTCGCGCCGATGGACGCGGCCAACGCCAGCGCACTGCTGGAGCGCCTGCAGGCCCTGCCCGGCTTCAACCAGCAGAAGCTCGACAACGCGCTGCGCGATGCCGAAGCCGGCAAGTCGCGCTCCGATGCAATCTGCTGGAAGCGCGGCGCGGCTGAGCAGGCGCCGGATCTTGATACGGACGGGAGCGCCGGCAATGACGCAGGCCGAGCCTGAAGTCCGGGACATCGCCATCGTCGGCGGCGGGCCGGTGGGCCTGGCGCTGGCCTGCCAGCTGCTGCTGGCGACCGACTGGCGCATTTCGCTCATCGATGCCGCCACGCCGGCGCGGGCCGCGCGCGACCCGCGCGCCATCGCGCTATCCCATGGCAGCCGGCAGCTGCTGGAGCAGATCGGTGCCTGGCCGGTTGCCGGCACGGCGATCGAGCATATCCATGTCTCGCAGCGCGGCCATCTCGGCCATGTGAAGCTCCACCATGACGACTACGGCGTGCCCGCGCTCGGCTATGTGGTGCGCTATGGCGAGCTGTGCAATGTGCTGGAGCGCGCACTGGGCCGTGCAGTCCAGCAGGCCGGCGCATCGCGCCTGCTGCGCGTATTCGAGACGCGCATCGACGAATTGCGGCAGGATCCGCTGATCGGCGGGGACTTCGACGGCCTGGACGCCATGGCCGGCGCGGTGCACCTTGCCGGCACGACGGCCGATGGGCGGCCGGCGCGCTTTGCCGCGCGCATCGCCGTGCAGGCCGAAGGCGGCCTGTTCCACCAGCAGGCCGCGCATGCGGGGCACGGCGCGCGGCACCGCGACTACGGCCAGACTGCGGTGATCGGTCACGTGGCCTGCTCGCGGCCGCGTCCGGGCTGGGCCTGGGAGCGGTTCACGGCCGAGGGGCCGCTGGCGCTGCTGCCCTACGACGAGCATGGCGTCGACGGCTACGCGCTGGTCTGGTGCTGCCCGCCCGAACAGGCCGCGCGGCGGCTGGCGCTGTCCGACGCCGACTTCGCGGCCGAGCTTGGCGAGGCGTTCGGCGACCGGCTGGGCCGCTTCATGCTTGCCGGCAAACGCCACGCATTCCCGCTCGGGCTCAACGCGGCGCCGGTGACGGTCGATGGCCGCATCGCGGCCGTGGGCAATGCCGCCCAGACCCTGCATCCTGTGGCGGGCCAGGGTCTCAACCTGGGACTGCGCGATGCCTTCGCGCTCGCGGACTCGCTGCGCACCGGCTGCACGCCGCGCGCGCTGCAGGCGTTTGCGTCACGGCACCGCGTGGACCGGGCTGTGACCATCGGCGTGACGGACCTGTTGCCGCGTGCGTTCGGCGTCAACTACCCGCTGGCCGCGCATGCGCGCGGGGCATCGCTGGCGGCGCTGGCCTGCCTGGCGCCGCTCAAGCACGCGCTGGCACGGCACATGATGTTCGGCATGCGCCGCTGAGATGCCCTTGCGAGGCCGCGCATGCGGCTTTCGCCACTTTCCGGCTAAGCAGTTCGAGGTATTTTCAGACTCCGCCTATTGTCTTGATGCTCAATTCTTGGGCAGCAGCAGTCGTTTGGCGGTAGAATCCAGCCCTCGCTCATGCCCGTGAATATTGCCGACAGCCGTTTCGGCACGGGCGTGTTTTTCCGTTTCACTCCAGAACCACGCAGCCGGGCCGTCCTGTTTCGCATTGCGCAACGCGCGTGCTGCCGGAAGCCATGGCCACCGGAATCGCCACCCCAACGTGCAGATCGGACCACACCAACTTCGCAACAATCTGTTCGTCGCTCCCATGGCGGGCGTGACGGACCGCCCTTTCCGCCAGTTGTGCAAGCAGCTGGGCGCGGGCTATGCGGTGTCGGAAATGGTGGCGTCGAATGCGCAGCTGTGGAAAAGCGAAAAGACCATGCGCCGCGCCAACCACGCCGGCGAGGTCGAACCCATCTCGGTACAGATCGCCGGCGCCGAGCCGGGCATGATGGCCGAGGCCGCCCGCCATAACGTGGACCGCGGCGCGCAGATCATCGATATCAACATGGGCTGCCCGGCCAAGAAGGTCTGCAACGTGGCGGCGGGCTCCGCGCTGCTGCAGAACGAGCCGCTGGTGGTCCGCATTGTCGAAGCCGTGGTGGGTGCCGTGGGCGACCGCGTCCCGGTCACGCTCAAGATTCGCACCGGCTGGAACCGCGAGAACCGCAATGCCTTGCGCATCGCGCGCATGGTGGAAGACGCGGGCATCAGCATGCTGACCATCCACGGCCGCACGCGCGCCGACCTGTACCACGGCGATGCCGAGTACGAGACCATCGCCGCGGTCAAGGCCGCCATTCGCATTCCGGTGGTGGCCAATGGCGACATCACGACACCGCAGAAGGCAAAGCAGGTACTGGCGCTGACGGGCGCCGACGCCATCATGATCGGCCGCGCGGCGCAGGGCCGGCCGTGGCTGTTCCGCGAGATCGAACACTTCCTGGCCACCGGCGAATTGCTGCCGCCGCCGGAAGTGGCCGAGATCCGCGCCATCATGAACGCGCACCTGGAAGACCACTATGCGTTCTACGGCGAGTTCACCGGCGTGCGCACCGCGCGCAAGCATATTGCGTGGTACACGCGCGGGCTGCGCGGCGCGAACCTGTTCCGGCACCGCATGAACACGCTGGAGACCACCGGCGAACAGCTCGCCGCGGTCAACGCCTTCTTCGACGAGCAGGCGCAGTGGTCCGACCGGCTGGTCTATGTCGATGAAGCCGGCGCGGGCGAGGGGGAAGATGAAACGGACAACAACAACAAAAAAGGGGAGTTGCTTGCCGCATGAGCCGCAATGCTATCGACCAATGCATCCGGGACAGCCTGGACAGCTACTTTCGGGATCTGGACGGCGAAGAGCCGTCCAATATGTACAACATGGTGCTGGAGGCCGTCGAGCGCCCGCTGCTCGAAGCCGTGATGGTGCGCGCCGAGCGCAACCAGTCGCTGGCCGCCGCCTACCTGGGCATCAATCGCAATACGCTGCGCAAGAAGCTGCAGCTGCACGGTTTAATTTGAAATTGAAGCGTTTCGCACAGCCATGATCAAGCAAGCTCTCCTTTCCGTCTCCGACAAGACCGGCATCGTCGAATTCGCGCGCGAACTGAACGCGCTCGGCGTCACGCTGCTTTCCACTGGCGGTACCGCCAAGCTGCTGGCCGACAGCGGCCTGCCCGTCACGGAAGTGGCCGACTACACCGGCTTCCCCGAAATGCTCGACGGCCGCGTGAAGACGCTGCACCCGAAGGTCCACGGCGGCATCCTGGCGCGCCGCGACCTGCCCGAGCACATGGCCGCGCTGGCCGAGCACAACATCCCGACGATCGACCTGCTGGTGGTGAACCTGTACCCGTTCCAGCAGACCGTGGCCAAGGATGACTGCACGCTGCCGGACGCGATCGAGAACATCGACATCGGCGGCCCGACCATGCTGCGCTCGGCGGCCAAGAACCACCGCGACGTGACCGTGATCGTCGATCCGGCCGACTACGCCGTGGTGCTCGACGAAATGCGCGGCAACGGCAACAAGGTCGGCTACGACACCAACTTCCGCCTGGCCACCAAGGTGTTCGCGCACACCGCGCAGTACGATGGTGCGATCACCAACTACCTGACCAGCCTCGGTGCCGACAAGTCGCACCAGGGCCGCAGCGCCTACCCGCAGACGCTGAACCTGGCCTTCGACAAGGTGCAGGAAATGCGCTACGGCGAGAACCCGCACCAGTCGGCCGCGTTCTACCGCGACCTGAAGGCAGTGGACGGCGCGCTGGCCAACTACGTGCAGCTGCAGGGCAAGGAACTGTCGTACAACAACATCGCCGATGCCGATGCGGCGTGGGAATGCGTGAAGTCCTTCGACGTCTCCACGCCGGCCTGCGTGATCATCAAGCACGCGAACCCGTGCGGCGTGGCCGTCGGCGCCAGCGCGCTCGAAGCCTATGACAAGGCCTTCAAGACCGACTCGACCTCGGCCTTCGGCGGCATCATCGCCTTCAACGTGGAACTCGATGAGGCCGCTGCGCAGGCCGTGGCGAAGCAGTTCGTCGAAGTGCTGATCGCCCCGTCGTTCAGCGCCGCCGCGCGTGCCGTGTTCGCGTCCAAGCAGAACGTGCGCCTGCTCGAGATCCCGCTGGGCAAGGGTGTCAACCAGTATGACCTCAAGCGCGTGGGCGGTGGCCTGCTGGTGCAGAGCCCGGATGCCAAGAACGTGAAGCCGTCGGAACTGCGCGTGGTCACGCGCCGCCACCCGACGCCCAAGGAAATGGACGACCTGATGTTTGCCTGGCGCGTGGCCAAGTACGTCAAGTCCAACGCGATCGTGTTCTGCGGCGGCGGCATGACGCTCGGGGTCGGCGCGGGGCAGATGAGCCGCGTGGATTCGGCACGCATCGCCAGCATCAAGGCGCAGAATGCCGGTTTGACGCTGGCCGGTTCGGCGGTGGCGTCGGATGCGTTCTTCCCGTTCCGTGACGGGCTGGATGTGGTGGTGGACGCTGGCGCGACCTGCGTGATTCAGCCGGGTGGGTCGATGCGGGATGATGAGGTGATTGCTGCCGCGGATGAGAGGGGGATTGCCATGGTGTTGACTGGGACTCGGCATTTCCGGCACTGATTGGTATTGAGTCCGGCGGGGGGGGACTTTGGGACTGGCTCATCGTCCTTGGCAGGCCGCCGCTGTTTCGCCGGCTACGCCGGCGAAACAGCGGCGCCTGCCAAGAAACGCCTCCCCCACAAGAGCCCCTAAACTATCCCCCAATCCCCCCTTAGCCCCAAATGCGCATCCTAGGCATCGACCCCGGCCTCCGCACCACCGGCTTCGGCGTGCTGGAAAAGCATGGCAACAAGCTTTCCTACATCGCCTCGGGCACCATCAAGAGCAATGGCGATACCGACCTGCCCGCGCGCCTGAAGACGCTGTTCGACGGCATCAGCGAGGTAGCCCGCACCTATGCCCCGGACTGCGCGGCCATCGAGAAGGTGTTCGTCAACGTCAACCCGCAATCCACCCTGCTGCTGGGCCAGGCACGCGGCGCGGCGATCTGCGGACTGGTGGGACAGGGCCTGCCGGTGTTCGAGTACACCGCCCTGCAGCTGAAGGTGGCCGTGGTCGGCTACGGCCGTGCTAACAAGGAGCAGGTGCAGGAGATGGTCATGCGGCTGCTGAACCTGCCGGGACGGCCGAGCACCGATGCTGCCGATGCATTGGGCATCGCCATCTGCCACGCCAATGGCGGCGACACGCTCGGCACGCTGTCCGGGCTGGCACCCGAGCTGGTCCGCAAGGGTATGCGCGTGCGGCGCGGACGCCTGATCGGCTGACAAGGGCTTCGACAGGCGGCGCACGCGGGTCTCTTACAATCAGGGGCATTTGCCGCGCCCGGCGGCCACGGACCCTTTGCCATGCTCCGCCTCCGATCCAGTCTTCACGTCTCCCTGGCCACAGTCCTGCTGGCGGGCTGCGCCACGAAGCTGCCCGCGCCTTCCGCACCCAGGACGGTGGCCGCAGCCGCAGCTACGGAAGCGCCTGCACCGGCAGCAGCCACGAAGCCACTGGTCATCGCCCACCGCGGCGCCAGCGCGCTGCGCCCCGAACATACCCTGGCCGCGTACGCCAAGGCCATCGAGGACGGCGCGGATGTCATCGAGCCGGACCTGGTCATCACGCGCGACGGCGTGCTCGTGGCGCGCCATGAAAACGAGATTGGCGGCACGTCCAACGTCGCCGAGATGCCGCAGTTCGCCGACCGGAAACGCACCAAGGTGATCGACGGCGAGCGCCTGACCGGCTGGTTCACCGAGGACTTCACGCTGGCCGAACTCAAGACACTGCGGGCCCGCGAACGCATCCCGAAGCTGCGCCCGGCCAATGCGCGCCTCAACGACCAGTTCGAGATCCCGACCTTCGACGAGATCGTGCGGCTCACCCAACAGGCGTCGCTGCGTACCGGCCGGGAGATCGGCCTGTATCCCGAACTGAAGCACCCGAGCTACTTCCGAGGTATCGGCCTGCCGCTCGAGGACAAGCTGGTCGCCGCGCTGCACCAACAGCCATACCTGCGCGAGGCGCCGGTATTCGTCCAGTCCTTCGAGCCCGGCAGCCTGCGGCAGGTGCGCCGCTCACTGGGACATGGCATGCCCAATGTCAGACTGATGCAACTGATCGGGAATCCCAGGCAGATCCCCGCCGATTGGCGACTGGCCGGCGAGACGCGCACCTATGGCGACATGCTGAGCCCGGCAGGCCTGCGCGAGGTCGCGTCCTACGCCAATGGTATCGGGCCCGAGAAGAACAGCGTGGTGCCACGCGACGCGCAAGGCGGACTCGGCGCGCCTTCCGCCGTCGTGCGCAACGCGCATGCGGCCGGCCTGCTGGTGCATCCCTATACGTTCCGGCCCGAGAATGCCTTCCTGCCCAAGGCGCTCCAGACCGGCGGAGATGGCGCCACGCGCAGCCCCGCAGGCATGGTGCGCGAGGTGGAGGCCTTTGTCGCCGCGGGCGTGGACGGTATCTTTACCGACGACCCGGCACTCGGCAGGCGCGCCATCGACGCCAGCCCCCCGTGAAGCAGGACCGCCGCTGGGCTACACTTGCGGCCTTCCGCAAACCGCTGAACCGACCTTTACCGCAAACGCAAACAACATGATCGGACGCATCGCCGGCACCCTAATCGAAAAGAACCCCCCGCACCTGCTGGTGGACTGCCACGGCGTCGGCTACGAAATCGATGTGCCGATGAGCACGTTCTACAACCTGCCCGCGACCGGCCAGCCGGTGACGCTGCTGACGCAGCTGATCGTGCGCGAGGACGCGCACCTGCTCTACGGCTTCGGCACGCCTGCCGAGCGCAACACCTTCCGCGAGCTGATCAAGATCACCGGCATCGGCGCGCGCATGGCGCTGGCGGTGCTCTCGGGCATGTCCGTGCCGGAGCTGGCCCAGGCCATCACGCTGCAGGAAGCCGGGCGCCTGACGCGCGTGCCGGGCATCGGCAAGAAGACGGCCGAGCGCCTGCTGCTGGAACTCAAGGGCAAGCTGGGCGCGGAGCTGGGCCATGCGCCTGGCGCGACCGCCGTGCATGACAGCGCGGTCGACATCCTCAATGCGCTGCTGGCGCTCGGCTACTCGGAAAAGGAAGCCGCCGCGGCCATCAAGCAGGTGCCGGCCGGCACGGGCGTGTCGGATGGCATCAAGCTGGCGCTGAAGGCCTTGTCCAAGGCCTGAGGCGTAAAATAGCGCGACACCTGACGCCGCCGCCATGATTGAAACCGACAAGTTCTCCGCCCCCGACCGCGTGATCGCCGCCACGCCCGCTTCCTCGCACGAAGAGGCGTTCGAGCGCGCGCTGCGGCCCAAGCTGCTCGACGAGTATGTGGGCCAGGAGAAGGTGCGCGGGCAGCTCGATATCTTCATGCACGCGGCGCGCAACCGCCGCGAGGCGCTGGACCACGTGCTGCTGTTCGGCCCGCCGGGCCTGGGCAAGACCACGCTCGCGCATATCATCGCGCGCGAAATGGGCGTGAACCTGCGCCAGACCTCGGGGCCGGTGCTCGAGCGCCCGGGCGACCTGGCCGCGCTGCTGACCAACCTCGAAACCAACGATGTGCTGTTCATCGACGAAATCCACCGGCTCTCGCCGGTGGTCGAGGAAATCCTGTATCCGGCGCTCGAGGACTACCAGATCGACATCATGATCGGCGAGGGCCCGGCAGCGCGCTCGGTCAAGCTGGACCTGCAGCCATTCACGCTGGTCGGGGCCACCACGCGCGCCGGCATGCTGACCAACCCGCTGCGCGACCGCTTCGGCATCGTGGCGCGGCTGGAGTTCTATACGGCCGACGAGCTCGCGCGCATCGTCACGCGCTCCGCCCAGCTGCTGGGCGCCCGGATCGACCCGAAGGGCGCGCTGGAAATCGCCCGCCGCGCGCGCGGCACGCCCCGTATCGCCAACCGGCTGCTGCGTCGCGTGCGCGACTATGCCGAAGTCAAGGGCGACGGCACCATCACCCGCGAGATCGCCGATGCCGCCCTGGCCATGCTGGATGTGGACCGCGTCGGCTTCGACCTGATGGACCGCAAGCTGCTCGAGGCCGTGCTGCACAAGTTCGGCGGCGGACCGGTCGGCGTCGACAACCTGGCCGCGGCAATCGGCGAGGAGCGCGACACCATCGAGGATGTCCTGGAGCCGTACCTGATCCAGCAGGGCTACCTGCAACGCACGCCGCGCGGCCGGGTTGCCACCGCGGCAGCCTACCGCCACTTCGGCCTGGCAACGCCCGAGAGCGGCGGCACCGGCGAGCTGCCAGTCTGAGGATAAGCGGCGCCCGGCGGTGGTTGCTGCGTTGCCGCAAACCCCGGCCGGCGCGCGTCGGGGACGTCAATTAAACGTTTTTGTCCCGCATCCCAAATTTTTTCGAAGTGGATTGCTGGCCCCTGCCCTATTGTCCACAATGGCTTCAACGGTACCCTAGCAAGGGCGCCCCGGCAGCCGTGCCGATGGCATGGCCCTCACTATCGCCAAGGAAAGCCATGACCCGTCGTCCGTCCTCCCTGCCTGCCGCGATGTTCGCTGCGGCGATGCTCCTCGCCACCAGCGCCGGCGCCCACGCACAGCGTCCGCAGGCCCCGGTCGGCGTTGCCGAGGAGGCCGTGGTCAGCGGCAAGATCATCGATATCGACCCGAACACCAAGGCCGTGCTGGTACAGGGCCCCCGCGGCAATGTCGTCGAGCTGGTGGGCGGCGACGAAGTGAAGAACTTCGGCCAGATCCGCAAGGGGGACATCCTTACCATTGCGCGCGGCGCGGCGATCGTCGCATCGCTGGAACCGATGGACAGCAAGGCGACCGCGCTGGCGGAAACGGTGGACCGGACCTCGCGCGCGGCCGAAGGCAGCAAGCCCGGCATCATGCGCGAGATCACCACGACGGTGACGGCGGAGATCACGAAGGTTGACCCGGCCAAGCACCTGGTCACGTTCCGGGGCCCGCGCGAAACGTTGCGCACGGTCAAGGTGGAAGATCCTGCCATCGATCTCAGCAAGATCCAGCGTGGTCAGATGGCAAAGATCGTCTATCGTGAAGTCGTAGCCATCACGGTCAGGGCCCCGGCTGCATCCGCAGCCAACTGACCCTATTCCGGACGCGGTACTTTTCCGACCAGGAGGTCACCTATGAATCGACGCGATTTTGTTACCCGGGTTACCGGATCTGGACTGCTTGTCGCCACCGCGTTCGCCGCCGGCTGCACGACAACGGGCACCGGCAGCACGACGGATAAGACAGCAAAGAGACAGGAAATCGACGCGGGCGTCGACGGTGCGCTGAACCGTTTGTATTCGTCGACCAACGGTTCGCGTGAGCTGGCACAGCGCGCGCAAGGCGTCCTGGTATTCCCCAAGGTGATCGCGGCCGGCTTCATTGTTGGCGGCGAGTATGGCGAGGGAGCGCTGCGCGCCCACGGCTCGAACGTCGGCTACTACAGCACGACGCAGGCCTCGGTCGGCCTTACCGCCGGCGGGCAGTCCAAGGCCATTATCATTATGTTCATGACGCCCGAGGCCTACAACAAGTTCGTGTCGAGCAAGGGCTGGACGGCCGGCGCCGATGCAAACGTGGCACTGGCAAAGATTGGCGCCGACGGACGGCTTGACACCCTGACCAGCCAGCAACCGGTGATTGGCTTCGTTCAGACCAACGCTGGCCTGATGTTCGACGTATCGATCAACGGTGCCAAGATTTCGAAGCTCGACATCTGAATCCGTAGGAAAAGGCGGGCGGTACCGCCCGTCTTGCCCCAAAGATCCCGGCCCCGGCCGGGATTCTTTTTTGCGGCACGGCAAGGCAGCCCCCCGGCTGGCATAATCGCGCAAAAAACAGCGGGCGCGGCAACGCACCGCCACACCGGGAACCTCCATGTCCGCCCTGCCCGCCGCCCCCGCCCATACCGGGCGCGTCTACCGCTACTACGATCTCGTCATGGTGGCGTTTGTCAGCGTGCTGCTGTGTTCCAACCTGGTCGGCGCCGCCAAGGCCGCGCAGGTGACGCTGCCGCTGCTGGGGCCGGTAACCTTCGGCGCTGGCGTGCTGTTCTTCCCGATCTCGTACCTCTTTGGCGACGTGCTGACCGAAGTCTACGGTTATGGCCGCGACCGCCGCGTGGTGTGGGCGGGCTTCGCGGCACTGGCGTTCGCCACGTTCATGAGCCTGGTGGTACTGAACATGCCGGTAGCGCCGTTCATGGCCGATTACCAGAAAAGCCTGGAAGACGTATTCGGCAATACCTGGCGCATCGCGCTCGGGTCGCTGATTGCCTTCTGCTGCGGCAGTTTCGCCAACAGCTACGTGCTGGCCAGGATGAAGCTGTGGACGGGCGGGCGCTGGCTGTGGACCCGCACCATCGGTTCGACCCTGGCCGGCGAGCTGGTGGATTCGTCGCCGTTCTACGTGATTGCGTTCTACGGAATCTGGCCGCTGGAGAAAGTGCTCCAGGTCGCGGTGGCGCAGTACGTGTTGAAGACCGGCTGGGAAGTCGTGATGACGCCGGTCACCTATAAGGTCGTGCACTTTCTCAAGCGCGCCGAGAACGAGGACTGGTACGACCGTAACACAAACTTCACGCCGTTCCGCCTGCGCGTCTAGAGCCGAGGCCCGCGCGCCCTCAGGGAACGCGCCGATCCACTTCGTCCAGTGCCAGCGTTTCAAGGTGGGTCACGTCGCCCCACTGCGCCAGCGTCAGGTGATGGCTGTCGCTGCGCAGCCGGTTTATGCTGGCGTTGAGCAACTCGTGCTGGCGCGGCGCCTCGAGCGTCATGCCGGTGGCCTCGCGGTAGAGGCAGTCGAGCACGCCGCCGTGGGCCACCAGCGCGATGCGCTCGCCCGGATGCCGGCGCGATAGCGACAGCGCGATCTCGACCGCGCGATCATGGAACTGTGCGAGCGACTCGCCCTGCGGCGGCGCATAGTCGGGCACGCGCGCCTGCCAGCGGGCAAAGTGCTCCGGCAACTGCTCGGCGACTTCGGCATAGGTCATGCCCTGCAAGTTGCCGTAGCTGCGCTCGCGCAAGCGCGGTTCGGACCGGACCTTCAGTCCGAGCGCCTCGGCCAGAGGCGCCGCGGTCTGCATGGCGCGGCCCAGGTCGCTGGAATAGACCGCGTCGATCGGCTCGCCGGCCAGCGCCGCAGCCAGCGCGCGGGCCTGGGCCTGGCCGGTCTCGTTGAGCGGGATGTCGAGCTGGCCCTGGAGCCGACGCTCGCGGTTCCAGGCCGTCTCGCCATGACGGATCACAATCAGGTGCGTGTAGGCCAGCGAATGCGGCCCGGAGCTTTGCAACATGCCCTTTCCTTGCTATTTCCATGCCCTTGCCCGGCGCAGGAGCCGGGCACGCGGCCTTAGCCGGCTACCTTGGGATTGAGCGTGTAGGTGCCGGTCAGGCTGGCCTGCGCCAACACATGGCCGCGGATGGCTTCCAGCACCTGCGCCCCCGTGAACTTGCCGTCGAGCGGCACCCGGTCGATGTCCAGCGCGTAGACCGTGAATACGTAGTGGTGCAGCAGGGTGTCGTTCCACGGCGGGCACGGGCCGTCGTAGCCGTAGTAGTCGCCCTTCATGTCGGCGTCATTGGCAAACCAGCCCGTGTAGTCGTTGATGCCGTGGCGCAGGCCACCCGCGGTGGCCGTGCCGCCGGCCGCTTGGGGGCCGGGCTTGCCGCGCGCGATCACGCCGTCGCTGTGCGAGCCCGCGGCGATCGTGGTCAGGCCGGGCGGGATGTCGACCAGCACCCAGTGGTAAAAGTCCACGCGCGGCAGCGATGCCGGCACTTCACGGCCTTCCTGGTTGACGTCGTCACCCTGGCTCGGGACATCGCGGTCATGGCAGATCAGGACAAAGGAGCGCGTCTGGACCGGCGCGTCTTCCCAGTGCAAATCGGGGTTGCGGTTGCTCGACAGCGCCACGTGGGCGGCGGCATCGGGCACGCAGAAGGCGAACTCGCCAGGAATCGGCGTGTTGTCGGCGAAGGACTTGCTCCAGAGTTTCATTTGTCGCTCCTGTCTTGTGGATGGCCGCGCGGGCGCGCCATCGTGGTTTCCTGCTGCCTGTGCGGCCTTGAGCGGCCTCAGGCGTTGCCGGGCGGAGGCACGCGCAGCCAGAACGTCACCGGTCCGTCGTTGGTCAGGCTCACCTGCATCATCGCCCCGAACTCGCCGGTCTGCACCTCAGGGTGCGACGCGCGCGCCCGCTCGACGAAATACTCATAAAGGCGCCGCCCGTCCTCGGGCGAGGCCGCCGGCGTGAAGCTGGGCCGGGTTCCGCTATTGGTATCGGCGGCCAGCGTGAACTGCGACACCACCAGCAGGCCACCCGCGCCGCCGTTGCCATCCATGTTCTGGACCGGCAGGTTCATCTTGCCGTCCGCGTCGGAAAACACGCGGTAGGACAACATCTTGGCGAGCAGCCGGTCGGCCTGCGCCTCGGTATCGCCGCGCTCGGCACAGACCAGCGCCAGCAGGCCAGCGCCGATCTCGCCAGTGGTACGGCCGCCGACGGTCACGCGCGCCTGCGCTACCCGCTGGATCAGTGCGATCATCGCCGGTCCTCAGGCCAGCGTCACGCGGGCAAAGCGGCGCTTGCCCACCTGGACCACGTAGGTGCCGGCAGCCACCTTGGTGGCCTTGTCGCTCACGGTGGAGCCGTCGATCTTCACGCCGCCCTGCTCGATGTTGCGGTTGGCCTCGGACGTGGATGGCACCAGGTTGGCCTGCTTGAGCAACTGCGCGATGCCCAGCGGCGCGCCCGACAGGCTGACCGCCGGGATATCGTCCGGCACGCCGCCGCGCGCGCGGTGGTTGAAGTCCTCGAGCGCCTTCTCGGCATCGGCCTGGCTGTGGAAGCGCGCCACGATCTCCTGCGCCAGCATGACCTTGCAGTCGCGCGGGTTGCGGCCCAGCGCGATTTCCTGCTTCATCAGGTCGATCTCGTTGAGCGGGCGGAACGACAGCAGCGTGTAGTACTGCCACATCAGGTCGTCCGAGATGCTCATCAGCTTGCCGAACATCTCGTTGGGCGCCTCGGTCACGCCGACGTAGTTGCCCTTGGACTTGGACATCTTCTCGACACCGTCCAGGCCCACCAGCAGCGGCATGGTCAGGATGCACTGCGGCTCCTGGCCGTATTCCTTCTGCAGCTCGCGCCCGACCAGCAGGTTGAACTTCTGGTCGGTGCCGCCGAGCTCCAGATCGGACTTCAGCGCGACCGAATCGTAGCCCTGCATGAGCGGATAAAGGAACTCATGCACCGAAATGGGAATCCCAGACCGGAACCGTTTGGTGAAGTCGTCACGCTCCATCATCCGGGCCACGGTGTATTTGGCGGCGAGCTGGATCATGCCGCGTGCGCCGAGCGGATCACACCACTCGCTGTTGTAGCGGATTTCGGTGCGCGCCGGATCGAGCACCAGGCTGGCCTGACGGTAGTAAGTCTGGGCATTGGCCTCGATCTGCTCGCGCGTCAGCGGCGGCCGGGTGCTGTTGCGCCCGGAAGGGTCGCCGATGGTCGAGGTGAAGTCGCCGATCAGGAAGATCACCTGGTGGCCCAGGTCTTGCAGCTGACGCAGCTTGTTCAGTACCACCGTATGCCCGATGTGGATGTCGGGCGCAGTGGGGTCGAGGCCGAGCTTGATGCGCAGGGGAACACCGGTCGCTTCGCTGCGAGCGAGCTTCTGTGCCCATTCGGCTTCGATCAGCAGTTCGTCGCAGCCGCGCTTGGACACCTCCAGCGCGTGCATCACCGACGGCGTGAGGGGATATTTGGCCGCGGGGCCGGAGGATGCTTCAGTCATGACGTAAGTCTTTGAAATACATGAAAATTTGCCGGATTCGCCACTCGGCCCCGAGCCGATTCTTGGTATAATCCGCGCTTTCCGGCGACACGCGGCACCGAGCCCGTGCGCCACCCGCCATTCTAGGCGGCAAATAAAGATGAACAGCCCGCGCCGTACCTCGGGGGAGGAAGGCAGACGACACACATCGTTGCGGCAGCGGTGCCCAGACCAAGGTTGAATTTTACGTGATGTGGTCCAGACTCCGCGAAGTTTTCGCGCGCGAGCTGGTGGTTCTCGTCGACCCGACCAACCCCCAGCACGCGCGAAGGCGCAAGCAACTCACGGCTTCCGTGGGCGCGATATTCACGCTCGGCATGGCTGCCGCCATGGGTGTCGCACCGCGCAGCGCCTTCAATGATCCGCTCGCGCCGCGCGTGAACGAGCCGCTGCGCATGCCCGATGTGCGCGAACAGCTCGCACAGCTTACCGATATCGATTCCGAGGCCGTCTACGTGCGCCAGGAACGCATGCAGCGCGGCGACACCATTGCCTCGCTGCTGCGCCGCCTCGGCGTGGACGATCCCGACGCGCAGGCCTTCATCCTCAAGAACCCGACCGCGCGCAGCCTGTTCAACCTCAATCCGGGCCAGACCGTGCAGGCACAGATCGACGACAGCAATATGCTCGTGTCGCTGCAGGCCAATCTCGGCGGCGATGCCGCGCACTCGCGCGAACTCATGATCGAGCGTGTCGAGCCGGCCAAGGCCGGCGGCACGACCAGCTACAAGGCGCGTGTGCAGAACGTCGACAACGACCTGCGCTATGAGATGGCGTCCGGCTCGATCGCCGCGGGCGGCTTCTTCAAGGCCATGGACGCGGCCAACGTGCCCGATGAAATCGTGCAGCAGATGCTGTCGATCTTCTCCGGCGTGATCGACTTCCAGCATGACATTGCCAGCGGCGACCGCTTCCGCATCATCTACGAAGCCGGCTTCCAGGACGGTGCGTTCATCCGCAACGGCCGCGTGGTGGCGATCGAACTGATCAACCGGAACCAGCTCCACCAGGCCCTGTGGTTTGCGCCCCAAGGCGAGAGCAACGGCGCCTACTACACCTTCGATGGCCGCAGCATGAAGCGTCCGTTCCTGCGTTCGCCGGTGGAGTTTTCGCGCGTATCGTCGGGCTTCGGCGGCCGCGAGCATCCGCTGCACCATGAATGGGCCCAGCACAAGGGCGTGGACTTCGCCGCGCCCACGGGCACCAAGGTGATGGCGACCGGCGAAGGCGTGATCGACTTTGTCGGCCGCCAGAATGGCTACGGCAACATCATCATCCTGAAGCACGCGAACGGCTATTCGACCTACTATGCCCACCTGTCCGGCTTTGCCGGCGTGCAGCAGGGCCAGCGGGTATCGCAAGGCCAGGTCATCGGCTATGTCGGCCAGACCGGCTGGGCCACCGGGCCGCACCTGCACTACGAGTTCCGCTTCAACGACGTGCCGCAGAACCCGCTGAGCATTGCGCTGATGGAAGCCCCGGTGCTGACGGGCAAGGCGCGCCAGGAATTCCTCGGCTATACCAGCACGATGCTCAGCCGCATCAACGCGCTGCGCACCTATAACGTCCTTACCGCGGCCAACTGACAGCCGCTCCGCCCGGAGACTCCATGCGCGCGCACGGCGATCGCTATATCGGCATCATGTCTGGCACCAGCATGGACGGCGCGGACGCCGTGCTGGTGGACTTCAGCGGCGAGCGCCCGGCCGTGCTGGCCGCCGCGCACGAGCCCTTCCCCGACGCGCTGCGCACGGACTTCGGGCAGTTGCAGCAGCCCGGCGACAACGAGATCCACCGCGAGGCGCTGGCCGCCAACGCGCTCGCACGCGTCTATGCCGGCTGCGTGGCCGCGCTGCTCGGACAGGCGGGGCTGCGGCCGGACGATATCGCTGCGATCGGCGCGCATGGGCAGACCATCCGCCATCGCCCGGGCCTTTACGACCAGATCGGCTACACGCGGCAGAGCCAGCATCCCGCGCTGCTGGCCGAGCTGGCGGGCATCGACGTGGTGGCGGATTTCCGCAGCCGCGATGTCGCGGCGGGCGGCCAGGGCGCGCCGCTGGTGCCGGCACTGCACCAGGCGCTGTTCGGCGACGGGGCCGAAGCCCGCGTGATCTGCAATATCGGCGGCATCTCCAACATCAGCGTGCTGCCCGGCAACGGCGGCGCCGTGATCGGCTTCGACTGCGGGCCGGGCAATGCGCTGCTCGACTACTGGATCGGCGAACAACTCGGCATGCCGTTCGACGACGACGGCGCCTGGGCCGCGAGCGGACGCGTCGACGATGCGCTGCTGGCCGAATGCCTGGCCGATCCATACTTCAGTGCCGCACCGCCCAAGAGCACGGGACGCGACCTGTTCCATCCCGCCTGGCTGGAAGCGCGCCTGGCGTCGCGGGGGGCACCCGCGCCAACGCCAGCGGACGTACAAGCGACACTCGCCGCGCTGACCGCCGAAGCGATTGCGCGCGATGTCCGTGCCCACTCGCCGCAGGCGCGACGGCTGATCGTTTGCGGTGGTGGTGCGCGCAACGGCTACATCATGCGGCGTCTGGCGCAGGCCCTGCCCGGCCTGGCCGTGCAGACGACTGAAGACTTCGGGGTGCCGGTGTCCCAGGTGGAAGCCATCGCCTTCGCCTGGCTGGCGCGCCAGTGCCTGCTGCGCCTGCCGGGCAATGTCGCCACGGTCACCGGCGCTTCTGGTCCGCGCGTGCTCGGCGCGTTCTATCCGCGCTGATCGACCGTGTGATGGACGGGATCAGGCGCTGGAAGGGTTGGGGGTTTTTGTGCGTGGCAGACGCCGCTGTTTCGCCGGCGTTGCCGGCGAAACAGCGGCGCATGCCAAGCACGACAACCCATCCCCCCATTCCCCGCATTCCGCCGAAGAACCCCAAAAAAAACGCACCCGAAGGTGCGCCTTTCTGCCGAAGCCTCTTACCTCAGACCGAGAACGACGAGCCGCAACCGCAGGTGGTCGTGGCGTTCGGGTTCTTGATCACGAACTGCGCGCCATTGATGTCTTCCTTGTAGTCGATCTCGGCGCCGACCAGATACTGGTAGCTCATCGAGTCGATCAACAGGGTGACGCCGTTCTTGACCATGGTGGTGTCGTCTTCGTTGACTTCCTCGTCGAACGTGAAGCCATACTGGAAGCCTGAGCAGCCGCCGCCCTGCACGAACACGCGCAGCTTCAGCTCGGCATTGCCCTCTTCCTCGATCAACTGCTTGACCTTGTCGGCGGCGCTGTCGGTAAAGACGAACGGTGCCGGCACGTCCTCGGTTGCGGGTGCCTCTGCGACTGCGTTCATGGGGTTCTCCTGATTAGTTGGGTAGGGACAGGTCATTGCTGACCCATCCCCCCCTAAGAACCGTACGTGCGAGTTTTCCCGCATACGGCTCAAGCCTTTCAAAGTACTGTTTATTGTACCGGTTTCACTACGGGTCTGCCGTGGTGGTGAACTTGCTTGTGGCAATCAGGGTGTAGCAACACACGATTCCCTAGAGCGTCCGAGCCTCCGTGTGTACGGTACTCGATGTGATGGTCCTCCCATCCTGTCTCTTTGGTGATCCTGCACTCACACACCGCACACAAGCCCCGCTGGGAAATGTAGAGCTTAATCCACTGCTTCCGGTGCGACATGTTGTTTAACATGCGCTCCTGACGCAGCATTTCGCCGTATCTTTCCTGCGCTGGATCGAAGGGGTGATAGTCCCCTCGAACCTTCTTGTGCCTTTGGATAGGCGTACCCGCAAGGGAATAAAGCCCCACCCATCGGCCATTGCCGTCGTCATCCACGATCGTGGTCCCAAACACCCAACTCCGATCCCCGACTGGTGCGTAGTACTTCTTCCGCACCCAATCGGTGGCCTTCTGTGGATGTCGCCGTTTCGCCCACCGCCATAGAGCCTTGGATACTGCGTACTCCAAGCGGTTGAACGTGGCCTTCGCAACCACCGGGCTGTGATACTGCGCCCAGCCTCTCAGCATCGGGTTCAGCAAGTTGATGATGCTCACCTGCTTCGCCGTCTTGTTGGCACTGATGACCCCTTTCACCTTGCTATAGAACGTTTGCACGTTCTTCTTGCTCGGCTTGATGAGCAGCGTTCCCGAATATTTCCGGAAATTCCACCCAAGGAAGTCAAAGCCGTCAGCGATATTGACGATCCGCGTTTTCTCCGTCGATAGCGTCAGTCCCCGTACTGCCAGGAACTGCTCTACCCACGGCTTCACTTCGCTTTCTAGTATCTCCGGCGTACTGCCAGTGATCACGAAGTCGTCCGCGTAGCGCACTACATTCACTTTCAGCTTCTTCGTGTTGACGACACCCAGCTTAGTCTCGAGAGACTTAACCAACTGCCGTTCCAACCCGTTCAGCGCAACGTTTGCCAGAGTGGGGGAAATGATGCCCCCCTGCGGTGTTCCGGCTACGGTCGCCTGAAGCTGGCCCTGAAATACCACGCCAGCCTTCAGCCACTTCCGAAGGATTGCTTTGTCCATTGGGACATTGCGCTCCAGCCAGTCGTGGCTGATATGGTCAAAGCAGCCTTTGATATCCGCTTCCAAGATCCATTGGGCCGAGGCCTTTCTGGACAGGTTGAGGAATAGCTGGGACATGGCATCCGCTGTAGATCGATTGATCCGGAACCCATACGAATTCGGATCGCTCGTCCCTTCGGACACCGGCTCCAGCGCCAGCAGATACAGCGCTTGCATGGCTCGGTCCAACATGGTCGGAATGCCCAGAGGGCGCTCCTTCCCGTTGGCCTTGGGGATGAAAACCCTCCGTAATGGCAAAGGCGTATATCCCCGGCGCTTCAACCGCCCGATGGCTTCCCACCGGGCTTCAGGCGAGTCCCACAGTACGCGATCGACGCCTGCCGTTCGCTTACCTTGGTTCTCCGTCACTCGCTTGACTGCCGATGCTTTGGCAGAAAACGAGCGGGTCAGAGACCGTTGCAAGGCTTTCACCCTACGCCAGTCCCCTTCCTGTGTTGCCTTCGCAATTCGAATCTGCATCTCTCGGACGTTACGCTCCACGCGGCGCCAATCAATGGCACCCCAGGTTTGCGGCACGCCGGAGAGCGCAGATTCATCCTTGCGGATCAATGCTTCCATGCTGCTCTCCTATCTTGAGGATCTTCCCCAACATCAAGAGACAGCACGCCCCTTGAGGGACGTGTTGCCCCTCAAGGGAAGAAAATTTAAACAAGCGAGATTAGTCAGCCGTCCTGCGACGATTGACCAGTTGGAAGTCTGCCCGCTTTCGCGTGGGATGATGTTTCAATCCCTATCCGAGCCATTACAGCCCGGCATTCGCTTTCTCCAACCTCCCATACCCGCACAGCCAACAGCGTTCCTTGCGGTTCGCCTGCCTGAGCCAAACTGCGCTCCGGCAGCCATACGGGCTTACCACGTTCCCTACGCATTACACGACTGGGTTAGGGCCTGCCTTTCCGCCGGCGGTTGTATGGCGACGTGTTCCGGCGTACCAGCGGAACAACCAACCGCACACCTTTTGGTTGATGCCTATCAGCAGCTTTGGCATCTCAATACTGACGACGTTTACCAGCAGTTCACATATGTTGCCCATACCAGCCAGCCTAGCTCCTCAACCCCAATTGCTGCTCGGAGTCTCTGCCGTCCAGTCTCACAACCAGACGACACCCTTGCGGGGGAAACATTGTCAGGGGAGCTTCACACCTCACCGTTAACCAGTGACGCATGTCCCCCTAGGCTACTGCTAGTCGCATAGCAGGTTCTCGATCGAAACACCCTTGCGGGCGCGTTCGACTGAACCATAACGCGCAGAGCTTCCGCTCCGGGACCTCACTTCCTACTTTATGTGCTCCCATATTGGCGAGCGCTTGACGGTGGGTGGGCTCTTTCGAGCGCAGACCTCCGTCCCAAGGCGTACAGCGCCGACCCAACTGGGGGTCGGTTTAAATGCCGTGTAGCGGGTTCGCAACCAAACTGACGTTGCGCAACCGCCCGCACCCTCCGTAGAGGGTGCGTTTACAAAGAAACTCGCCCAAAGGCGAGCGTCCCCGCCCTTGGGCAATGGCTGGAAATTCATCCAGCAGAAAGCAAGCCGCAGGTAGCCGATATTCCGGCTCCCACAGCACATCGGACTCCCCCTGGCTGTTCGGCTGGGTTCGTCTAAGCAAGAAATTGGTTGGGATTGGACGGTCTGGCCGAAGCCTTTCCGTGTCCCAACAAGGTCAATGCTCCTTACGTTGGAGCTGCCCGGACACGATAGTGCGTGTCGCACGATACGCCTGTATTCTAAGCGCTACTGGGAAATCGTGCCGAAACCCTTGGTTTTCAAGGGCTTCTGGCAGGGAATTGCACGTGGCATTCAAGCCACTTTACCGACCTCAGCCAGTTCGACCGCGGTATCCGCGTCTTCAGCGTCGCCGTCCGCCTGTTCAGAGGCCACCAGATTGGGAAGCGCCTTGACCTCTTCCTGGCCGAGCGGTACGAGACGCCCTTCCACCAGAGCGCCCTGGTGCATCTCGAGCGCCGCGTAGCGCACCTCACCGAGCACGCGGGCGTGCGGCTGGAGCTCGAGCAGTTCGCTTGCGTGGACGGGACCCTTTACTGTGCCGTTAAGGACCAGATGCCCGACAGTGATCTCGCCTTCCACCGCGCCTTTTTCGCTGATCACCAGCATGCTTGGCAGATCCGCCGCGGCGCGGATATTGCCGCGCACCCGGCCATCGAGGCGCAAGCCGCCCGAGAACACCAGATCGCCATCGATGGCTGTGCCTTCACTGATCAGCGTATCGATCGAGAGTCCCTTCTTCCTGGAAAACAACATCCCTCACTCCTTGATTGGATTCAGCCGGCCAGCATGCCGAAGCGTTGCTCCGCAATACGGGCGAGATTGTATCCGCGGCGAGCCATTACCCCACCAAGGTAGGGAGATGAAATTGTGACTTTTTCGCATACAGGAGATGCCTCGGCTGTAAAGGCCGCGCCTCCGCCTATGGACGGGAAGCAGACGAAAAAAACCGCACGACCAGCGTGCGGTTTTTTCTTGCTCCGCGCGATCCGGCAAGGCCGGACCGGCGAATGCACATCAGCGCTTCGAGAACTGCTTGCGGCGACGTGCCTTGTGCAGACCGACCTTCTTACGCTCGACTTCACGTGCATCACGCGTGACGTAGCCAGCCTTCGACAGGGCCGACTTCAGCGTTGCATCGTAGTCGATCAGGGCGCGGGTGATGCCGTGACGGACGGCACCGGCCTGGCCGGTTTCACCGCCGCCGGTAACGTTGACCTTGATGTCGAACGTTTCGGCGTGCTCGGTCAGTTCCAGCGGCTGGCGCACGATCATCAGGGAAGTTTCGCGAGCGAAGTATTCCTTGATGGGCTTGCCGTTGACGACGATGTCGCCCTTGCCCGACTTGATGAAGACACGTGCCACGGCGCTCTTGCGGCGGCCAGTACCGTAATTCCAATTACCGATCATGGATTGGCCTCCTTAGATTTCCAGCGCCTTGGGCTGCTGCGCTTCGTGCGGATGCTCTGCTTCGGCGTAAACCTTCAGCTTCTTGATCATCGCGTAGCCCAGCGGACCCTTCGGCAGCATGCCCTTGACAGCCTTCTCCAGGGCACGGCCCGGGAAGCGCTGCTGCATCTTGCCAAACGTCGTTTCGTAGATACCGCCCGGGTAACCCGAATGGCGATAGTACTTCTTGTCCGTTTCCTTGGTACCCGTGACACGCAGCTTGGCTGCGTTGACGATGATGATGTAATCACCGGTGTCGACGTGCGGAGTGAATTCCGGCTTGTGCTTGCCGCGCAGACGGCGTGCCACTTCGCTGGCGACACGGCCGAGGACTTTGTCCGTCGCGTCAATCACGTACCAGTCGCGCTTTACCTCATGAGGCTTGGCGGAAAAGGTCTTCATGATTTTTCCTGACTATTAGAGAACTGCCCGATACTGACTCGCGAAGGCTTGTACTCGCCCCTGCAAGTCTCGTCGGCCGGCCCTGTGGACCTGGCCTTCCTGCTTGTCTTCGCAGGCTCTCCCTACTTCTCTTCCCGCGGGCATGGCGGAAAAGCCGTAGATTATACTGTCGGACGCGAGCTGGACACAAGCAAAGTCAAGGGATTTCGTCAAGATCACCACTACGCTGCCGGCAGCGAGCCTGACTGAGGCCCTTGACGCACTTGCCGTGTTCGGACGAAAAAAAACCCAAGCCGGTTGGGCTTGGGTTTGAATCCACCAAAGGAGGAGGGTGGAGGAGACACTTGGAGATCGACGGTGTTTCATGCGGGCGGTGCGGAGGGCTTGGCCGGTAGCTTCGCTTTCGCACTCTGGCGCGCTGTCTGCGCCGTCGTTCAATGATTGGAATTATACATGGGGTAATCCCTGATGCAAGCGAAATTTGCACTGCGAAACGCAATTTCACATTGCGGGATGCAATGCATCCTAGGGCAAGATTGTCTTTCCTCTTTAAAATCAGTCAGTTGATACACTAATGCGACTGTCATTGAACTGACATATTAGAAGAAACCCTCGGTTCTTTGAGGGTTATCGGCATCCGACCAACAGACTTTACGATGTCGTATGCTGGAAAAAGCAAGATTCGAGATCACGCGGTTGTGACCGGAAACAGACAACTCAGACGACAGGAACGAACAAAATGGAATGCAAAGTGACATGGATGGGCGCCGAGGGCATGAGCTTCGTCGCCCAGACGGGCAGCGGGCACATTGTCGCCATGGATGGTGCACCGGAAGGCGGCGGCCACAACCTGGCGCCGCGCCCGATGGAAATGGTGTTGCTCGGTACCGGCGGCTGCACCGCCTATGACGTGGTCCTGATCCTAAAGCGCGGCCGCCAGGAAGTGAGCGGGTGCAGCGTGAAGCTCGAAGCCGAACGTGCCAGCGAAGATCCCAAAGTCTTCACCCGCATCAATTTCCACTTCGTGGTGACCGGCAAGAACCTCAACCCGGCCTCGGTCGAGCGTGCAATCAAGCTGTCGCATGAGAAATACTGCTCGGCATCGATCATGATCGCCAAGACCGCGGAGATCACGCACACGATGGAGATCGTCGAAGGCTGACGGGCGCAAATGCCCGGGCAGCCGGATGCTGGCCGGGTAACAAGGAAGACAAGCGCAAAGCAGGCCGATAAGCCGGATTCTGTGCACGCCACCGCACCTTGCGGCGCGTGGCATGTGACAACCATTCCTCTAGGCCGTCTGTTGCCAGCCGGCTCCAGCTCCCTACCCGCAGGCTCAGCGGGCCGCCTCGATGCCTGCCTATTTGGGATTGCTCCAGGTGGAGGTTACCGCGTTTCACCCTTCCCGCCGGGAGAACCCGGCGGCAAGACTCGTCTCTGTGGCCCTATTCCGCACGTCACCGTGGATGGCTGTTAGCCAACACCCTGCCCTGTGGAGTCCGGACTTTCCTCCCCTTGCACCTTGCGATGCAAGCAGCGATTGTCTGGCCTGCTTTGCGGCCCGAAGTCTAACATCATTGCTGGCCGTCGGTCAGGCTTCGGGCTGCTGGCGCCGGCCGGGCCGGAAAACCGTCGCGTCCGCGTAGTACGCTGCATCGGCATTGGCCTCGCACCAGCCGGGAATGCCCATGACGGGCAACGGCGCGAAGCTGCGCCCGCCGCGCAGCGTGCCGGCATCGGCGGCAGCCCGCAATGAGGCGGTCGCTGCCACGTCGAGCATCGGCAATCCGGCTGACAAGGGCGGCAGCGCCAGCGGCCACGCATGGGCCGTGAGGGACTTGTATGGATTCACCAGCTTTTCCAGCAGCGCGTGGCCGAATGGCACCACCAGGCACAGGCTGTCCCAGTCCTGGCGACGCCGGATAAACAGCTCCTGCCATCCAAACCCGCGCAGCACTGCCTCCAGGCTGGCGTCGGCGCTCAGGAACAGCACGGCGTTCTCGTCGAACAGCGTTGCGGCATCACGCACGCCGCCTCGGCCAGCCTGAACGCCTGTGCGCCCGATCACCTCGGCCTGGATCGCGTTAAGCCGGGCCTTGACCCGCGGGAAATGCAGCCAGATCAGCGCATTGAAGAAATCGTGGAGATTGTCGCGGGTCGGCACCGCACCGGTGGCGTGGATATGGGCCTCGTAGGCGACACCGGCGGGCAACTCCGCTTGCGTGACGAAATTCAGCGGCAGGCCCCGGATATTACACAACCCTGCCCGGGCAGCCTGCGCGTTCAGGCACGCGTGCAAGGCGGTGCCATCCGCCACCGCCGTGACAAGGCCCGCGCCGACGGCTGCAAAGGGCCGGAACCACGGGCGTGTCCAGTCGATCGCCGAAAGAGAAGCGGCGAACGCCTGGTTCGCCGCCGATGGGACTGCCGTCAATGCCCTGCGCTTCAGCGCGCCTTCCAGCGCAGCGTTTCACCGGCGCGCAGCGGCACCAGCGTGGCATCGCCGTAGGGCAGCTCGGCCGGCAATTGCCAGTCTTCGCGCTCCAGCGTCAGGGTGCCGGCATTGCGCGGCAGGCCGTAGAACGCGGGACCGTTGAAACTTGCGAACGCCTCGAGCTTGTCGAGCGCGCCGGCGGCGTCGAATGCCTCGGCATAGAGTTCCATCGCGTGCAGCGCGGTGTAGCAGCCGGCGCAGCCGCAGGCATGTTCCTTCAGGCCGCGTGCGTGCGGGGCGCTGTCGGTGCCCAGGAAGAAGCGGTCGCTGCCGGACGTTGCCGCGGCGACCAGCGCCTCGCGGTGGATCTCGCGCTTGAGCACCGGCAGGCAATAGTAGTGCGGGCGGATGCCGCCGGTGAAGATCGCGTTGCGGTTGTACAGCAGGTGGTGCGCCGTGATGGTGGCGCCCACCGGGCCGCTGGCATCGCGCACGTACTGGGCCGCATCCTTGGTCGTGATGTGCTCGAACACCACCTTCAGTTCCGGGAAGTCGCGGCGCAGCGGCGTCATGACGCGGTCGATGAAGACGGCTTCGCGGTCGAAGATGTCGATGTCGCCATCGGTCACTTCGCCGTGCACCTGCAGCGGCAGGCCCACGCGCTGCATCGCCTCGAGCGCGGCCGAGCAGCGGCGGATGTCGGTCACGCCGGCATCGCTGTTGGTGGTGGCGCCGGCCGGATACAGCTTGACGCCATGCACGAAGCCGCTCGCCTTGGCCGCGACGATTTCCTCGGCAGCGGTGTTGTCGGTCAGGTACAGCGTCATCAGCGGCTCGAAGCTCATGCCGGCCGGCAGCGCGGCCAGGATGCGGGCGCGGTAGGCCTGTGCCTGTTCCACCGTGGTCACGGGCGGCTTCAGATTCGGCATGATGATGGCGCGGCCGAACTGGCGCGCCGTGTCGGGCAGCACGGCTGCCAGCGCCGCGCCGTCGCGCAGGTGCAGGTGCCAGTCGTCCGGGCGGGTAATGGTGAGCTTCTGGGTCATGGCTTGCTGGGCCTGCCGCCGCAAGCGCGGCAGGCGGTCTGGAAGTTAGAGAATCAGGATGGCGCGGTAATCGTTCACATTGGTGCGCGTCGGGCCGGTCACGACCAGGTCGCCGATGGCATCGAACAGGCCCCAGGCGTCATGCTTGTCGAGCTGGCGCCGCGCCGGCACGCCGGCCGCCTCGGCACGCGCCAGCGTGGTCGGGTCCGCGAGCGCACCCGCATTGTCCTCCGAACCGTCGATGCCGTCGGTATCGGCCGCGATGGCATGCACGCCCTCCATGCCTGCCAGTTCGATGGCCAGCGACAGCAGGAATTCCGAACAACGCCCGCCCCTCGCCTTGCCGCTGCCGCCGCCGGCCGGCAATGTGACGGTGCATTCACCGCCCGAGACCAGCGCCACCGGCGCGGCGAACGGCGCATTGTACGCGCGAATCTCGCGCACCAGCGCGGCATAGACGCGCGCGGCCTCCTGGGCCTCGCCCGTCACCGTGTCGCCGAGGATCACCGGGGTGATGCCGCGCTCGCGGAACAGCGCCGCGGCGGCCAGCAGGCTGCCGTGTGCGGTTGCAATCATAAAGTTGTCGACGCGCGCGAACAGCGGATCGCCGGGCTTGGGCGTTTCCGGCACCTCGCCGCGAGCGCCGCGTTCCAGGCGCGACTGCACGCTTGCCGGGACGGTGGCGCCATAGCGCCGCAGGATATCGAGCGCATCGGCAAACGTGCTCGGGTCCGCCACGGTCGGTCCTGACGCAATCGCGCTGGGATCATCGCCAGCCACGTCGGATACGATCAGCGTCGTTACCGGCGCCTGGCTGGCCTGCGCGAGCCGCCCGCCCTGGATGCGCGAGATGTGCTTGCGCACGATATTCATCTCGGTGATCGGCGCACCACAGCGCAGCAGTTCCTTCGTCGTGGCCTTGAGGTCGGCCATCGGGATGCCTTCGGCCGGCAACGACAGCAGGCTGGAGCCCCCGCCGGACACCAGCACCAGCAGGCGGTCCTGCGGTGTCAGCGCGGACACGCGGGCCAGGATCTCGGCCGCGGCCTGCTCGCCGGCTTCGTCCGGCACCGGATGCCCGGCCTCGATCACGCGCACGTGCCCGGTCGGCAGGCCATGCGCATAGCGAGTGACCACCAGTCCTTCGATCCGTGCCTTGCCGGCGTAGGCCTGCTCTACCGCCAGCGCCATCGATGCCGCCGCCTTGCCCGCGCCCACGACCAGCGTGCGCCCGCCCGTCTGCGGCGGCGGCAAGTGCCCCGCGACGATCTTCAGCGGATCCGCCGCCGCCACTGCAGCCTGGAAGGTCTCCAGCAGCAGCGCGCGCGGATCGCCCGCGAAACCGCCCGCCGCGCTCACAGTGCCTCCGCGATCGCGCGGCCCAGGTCCCCGGTACCCGCCTTGCCGCCGATGTCGCGCGTCAGCGGCGCGTGCTCGGGGCCTGCGGACAGCACCTTCTCGATCGCACCCAGCACCGCCGCGCCGGCCTCGTCGTGGCCGAGGTGCTCCAGCATCATGGCGCCACACCAGATCTGGCCGATCGGGTTGGCCACGCCGCGTCCGGCAATGTCCGGCGCGGAACCATGCACCGGCTCGAACAGGCTCGGATACGTGCGGTCCGGATTGATATTGCCGGACGGCGCGATGCCGATGGTGCCGGTACACGCCGGGCCGAGGTCGGACAGGATGTCGCCGAACAGGTTGCTCGCCACCACCACGTCGAACCAGTCGGGATGCTGGACGAAATGCGCGGTCAGGATGTCGATGTGGTACTTGTCGACCTTCAGGCCGGGGTAGTTCGCCGCCATCGCCTCCACGCGCTCGTCCCAGTAAGGCATCGTGATCGAGATGCCATTGGACTTCGTGGCCGAGGTCAGGTGCTGTTTCGGGCGCTTCTTCGCCAGCTCGAATGCGAACTTCAGGATGCGGTCGACTCCGACCCGGCTCATCACCGTTTCCTGCATCACGATCTCGCGCTCGGTATTCGGGAACATGCGGCCGCCGATGCTCGAGTACTCGCCCTCGGTGTTCTCGCGCACGACGTAGAAATCGATATCGCCGGGCTTGCGGTCGGCCAGCGGGCTCTTGATGCCGGGCATCAACCGTACCGGCCGCAGGTTCACATACTGGTCAAAGGAACGGCGGAACTGCAGCAGCGACCCCCACAGCGACACGTGGTCGGGCACGGCATCGGGCCATCCCACCGCACCAAAGTAGATAGCGTCGTACTTCACCAGCGTGTCGAACCAGTCGTCCGGCAGCATCTTGCCGTGGCGGGCGTAGTAGTCGCAGCTGGAAAAATCGAAGTGGTCCCACTGGAAATCGATGCCGAACTTGCGCGCGGCGGCGTCCATGACGCGGATGCCTTCAGGCATGACTTCCGTGCCGATTCCGTCTCCAGGAATCACGGCAATCTTGTATTGGCTCATAGCAGTCGGGAACGGTGATGCGGGATGGCCGGAGGCGCCACGGCGCATGCGCTTGGCAGCGGCCCGGGCGCGCGTGATAATGTATGCATTCTATTGCAAAGCGGCAGCCCCCTGCCGACCCGGTGCCCCGCCATGTGCCAGCTGCTAGGCATGAACTGCGCCACGCCGACCGACGTGACGTTCTCCTTCACCGGTTTCGCCGCCCGCGGCGGCCTGACCGACCACCACGCTGACGGCTTCGGCGTGGCCTTCTTCGAAGACAAGGCCTGCCGGCTCTTCATCGATAACCAGTCGGCCGGCACATCGCCCGTCGCGGACCTGATCAAGCGCTACCCGATCAAGTCCAAGAACGTCATTTCGCACATCCGCAAGGCCACGCAGGGAACGGTGCTGCTGGAGAACTGCCACCCGTTCATGCGCGAGCTGTGGGGGCGGCACTGGATCTTCGCGCACAACGGCGACCTGCTGGACTTCGCGCCGTTCCTGTCCGGCGTCTACCAGCCCGTGGGCGACACCGACAGCGAACTCGCCTTCTGCACGCTGATGCAGGGGCTGCGCAAGCGCTTCCCGGGCTCGCAGCCGCCGCTGAACGAGCTGTGCCATGCGCTGGCGGACATCACGCGCGACATCACCACGCACGGCGTATTCAATTACCTGCTGTGCAACGGACAGGCGCTGTTCGCGCACTGCTCGACGCGGCTGTACTACATCGTGCGGCAGTGGCCGTTCTCGACCGCGCACCTGATCGACGCCGACCTGTCGATCGACTTTGCCCAGGTCACCACGCCGGACGACCGGGTCGCGGTGATCGCCACCCAGCCCCTGACCGACAACGAGACCTGGACACCCTTTGAACCGGGCGAGCTGATCATGTTCATCGACGGACGCCCGGAGATGACGCTGTCGGTGCCGATCCCGCCGGAAGTACAGGCCAAGAACGCGGCCAATACGGCCTGCACCTGACCCCGGACGCGTCAGCCGAAAAAAAAGGGACGCCGTGGCGTCCCTTTTTTCCATGTAGCGGCGCGCTGCGCGCTTCAGTGCTGCAGGATCTTCGACAGGAACTGCTTGGCGCGATCCGAGCGCTGCTCGATATTGCCGAAGAACTCTTCCTTGGCGCAGTCTTCGACGATCTTGCCCGCGTCCATGAAGATCACGCGGTTGGCCACCTTGCGTGCAAAACCCATTTCGTGGGTCACGCACATCATGGTCATGCCTTCCTGCGCGAGCTGCACCATCACGTCCAGCACCTCGTTGACCATCTCCGGGTCCAGCGCCGAAGTCGGCTCGTCGAACAGCATGCAGATCGGGTCCATCGACAGCGCGCGCGCGATCGCCACGCGCTGCTGCTGGCCGCCCGAGAGCTGGCCCGGGTACTTGGCCGCCTGGCTCTTCAGGCCCACGCGCTCCAGGTACTTCAGGCCCTTGGCCGTGGCCTCGTCCTTCGAGCGGCCGAGCACCTTCATCTGCGCAATGGTCAGGTTCTCGGTAATCGACAGGTGCGGGAACAGCTCGAAGTTCTGGAACACCATGCCCACGCGCGAGCGCAGCTTGGGCAGGTTGGTCTTCGGGTTGCCCACCGAGGTGCCGTCCACGAGGATATCGCCCTTCTGGAACGGCTCCAGCGCATTGACGGTCTTGATCAGCGTCGACTTGCCCGAGCCCGACGGCCCGCAGACCACCACGACCTCGCCCTTGGCAACCCTGGTGGTGCAATCGGTCAGCACCTGGAAGGCGCCATACCACTTGGAAACATTGTTTATTTCAATCATAGGGCCACCTTTTTCTGGTAACGCTTGACCATCAGCGAAACGGAGTAGCAGATAACAAAATACACGAAGCCGGCGAACAGCAGCATTTCCACGATGCGGCCATCACGTTCGCCCACGCCGTAGGCCTGGCCAAAGAAGTCGGCCAGCGCGCTCACATAGACCAGCGACGTATCCTGGAACAGGATGATGCCCTGCGTCAGCAGCAGCGGCACCATGTTGCGGAACGCCTGCGGCAGGATCACCAGCTTCATGGTCTGCCCGTAGGTCATGCCCAGCGCCTGCGCGGCGAACATCTGCCCGCGCGACACGCTCTGGATCCCCGCCCGGATGATCTCGGAATAGTAGGCCGCCTCGAACAGCGAGAACGCCACCAGCGCCGAGGTCATGCGCAGGTCCGATGCAGGCGACAGGTTGAAGATGTTCTGCAGCACCTGCGGGATGATCAGGAAGAACCACAGCAGCACCATCACCAGCGGGATGGAGCGGAAGATGGTCACGTACCCCTGCGCGAACCAGTTGAGCGGCTTGACGGACGACAGGCGCATCATCGCCAGGATGGTGCCCCAGACGATGCCCACCACAATGGCCGTAACGGTGATCTTGAGCGAGACCAGCATGCCCTCGCCCAGCACATCGAGCGTGGCGGGGGTGATGGAGCTGAAATCGAATTCGTATGCCATGGCGCCCCCTTACTTGCTGCCGATGAAACCGGGCACGCGGGTGCGGCCCTCGACCCAGCGCATGACCAGCATGACGACGATATTGATGAGCGCGTACATCACGGTCACCGCGATGAACGACTCATACGGGCGCGCGGTGTAGTCCACCAGTTGCCGGCCCTGCGCCGCCAGCTCGAGCAGGCCGATCGTCGACGCCACCGCCGAGTTCTTGAAGATGTTCAGGAATTCGGAAGTCAGCGGCGGCACGATGACGCGGAACGCCATCGGCAGCAGCACGAAGCGATAGGTCTGCGGCAGCGTGAAACCCATCGCCAGGCCGGCGTTCTTCTGGCCGCGCGGCAGCGAATTGATGCCCGAACGCACCTGCTCGCAGACCCGGGCCGCGGTGAAGGTGCCCAGGCAGAGCATGGCTGCCAGGAACTGCTGGGTGAACGGGTTCATCTGCTTGATCGCGTCGCCGCCGGGCAGCAGCTCGGGACCGACGAAATACCAGATGAACAGCTGCACCAGCAGCGGAATGTTGCGGAAGATCTCGACATAGGCCGCGGCAAAGCCCGACAGCCATTTGTTTGGCACGGTGCGCAGCACGCCGAGCACGGAGCCGATGATCAGGGCAATGACCCAGGACGAGAGCCCGAGCGCGACCGTTACCTTCAGGCCGGAAATCATCCAGTCCAGGTAGGTCTCGTTCTGGGCGGCCTGTTCGAGGAAAACTCCCCAGTGCCAGCTGTAGTTCATGATGCGTCCTCAAAAAGAAACGGAAGGACATGCCTTCCGTTTCGCACGCCTGTATTTGTCAGGTCAGTCGAGCGCCTTGTCGTTCGGGTTCTTGAACAGCGCCTTCATGTCGTCCGACAGCGGGAAGTCCAGGTTCAGGCCCTTCGGGGGAACCGGCTGCATGAACCACTTGGTATACATCGTGTTGATCGTGCCGTCCTTCATCAGGCCGGTGATGACCGTGTCGGACAGCTTCTTGAACGGCGCATCGTCCTTGCGGATCATGCAGCCGTACGACTCACGCGATTGCGGCTTGCCGACCACGATCCAGTCCGCGGGATTCTTGGCCTTGGCGCGCTCGCCGTAGAGCAGCGCGTCGTCCATCATGAACGCCACGGCCCGGCCGGATTCCAGCGTCAGGAACGACTGGCCGTGGTCCTTGGTGCTGATGATGTTCATGCCCAGCTTCTGGTCATCGTTCATCTTGCGCAGCAGGCGCTCGGACGTGGTGCCGGCGGTGGTCACGACGTTCTTGCCCTTCAGGTCAGCCCAGTCCTTGATGCCGCCATCCTTCTTCACCATGATGCGCGTGCCGATGATGAAGATGCTGGTGGTGAACGAAGCCTGCTTCTGGCGCTCCAGGTTGTTCGTGGTCGAGCCGCATTCGATGTCGATCGTACCGTTCTGCAGCAGCGTGATGCGGTTCTGCGAAGTGATCGGGATTTCCTTCACCTGCAGGTTGGGCATCTTGAGCTGGTCCTTGACGGCTTCCACGATCTTCATGTTGATGTCGTAGGAATAACCGACCTGACGCACACCGCCCAGGTTGTAGTTGAACGGGATCGAGGAATCGCGCACGCCAAGCGTAATCACACCGGTGTCTTTGATCTTCTTCAGCGTGCCCGTCAGTGGCTCGGCTGCCTGCGCGGAACCGCACACCAGGCCAGCAGCCATCATCAGGGAAGCCAACTTGGCAAATTTCATAACATCTCCTTGACCAGGAAGAGAAAGGCGGGATTCTAATGACGAATGTCCCACAGATGAAACAGTATTGCGCAGCATCCGACTCAAGACAACTGGGTTTTACTCCTAGAAGTCGAATTCAAGGCATAGGTGCGCACTGGCGGCGGATGTGACAACGCGGCCCGGGGACAATTCCTCGGGCCGCGTCGGACGATCATTTCGAAGTTGCTGCGCCGCAACAGGCTAGCTCGCGGCGCAACGTCGTTCGCGTCAGATCAGGGGTACAGGCCGCGCATCTCGCGCGCCTGCAGGATCCGGGTACAGGCCACGATGAACGCGGCCGTGCGCAGCGTCACCTTGTTGTCCTGCGCCACTTGCCAGATCGCGCGGAATGCCTCTTGCATGATCCGTACCAGGCGCTGGTTGATCTCCTCTTCCGTCCAGAAGAAGCTGGAAAAGTCCTGCACCCACTCGAAATACGACACGGTCACGCCGCCAGCGTTGGCGATCACGTCGGGGGCGACCAGGATATTGCGCTCGCGCAAGATGTCATCCGCTTCGGGCGTCGTCGGGCCGTTTGCACCTTCGATGATCAGCTTTGCCTGAATCTGGGGCGCGTTCTTCGCCGTGATCTGTCCTTCCAGCGCCGCCGGGATCAGGATGTCGCAGTCCACTTGCCAGAATTGTTCCGACGAGATGACCTCCGCCTGGAAGCCGTCGATGGTGCCGCTGTGCGAGGCATATTCCATCATCGCCGGCACGTCCAGGCCGGCCGGGTTGTACAGCGTGGTGCGGTGATCCTGCACGGCCACCACCTTGGCGCCGGCCTCCTGGAACAGCTTGGCGGCCACGGCACCCACATTGCCGAAGCCCTGCACCGCCACGCGCGCGCCCTTGACCTCCAGGCCGATATTGCGCGCGGCCTCGGAGCCGACCACGAACACGCCGCGGCCGGTTGCCTCGTGGCGGCCCAGCGAACCGCCCAGCGAGATCGGCTTGCCGGTCACGACGCCGGTGGCCGTGCTGCCCGAGTTCATCGAATAGGTGTCCATCATCCACGCCATCACCTGGGCATTGGTGTTGACGTCCGGCGCCGGGATGTCCTTGCTCGGCCCGATGATGATGTTGATTTCACTGGTGTAACGGCGCGTCAGGCGCTCCAGCTCGGCGTGCGACAGCGTGCGCGGGTCCACGCGGATACCGCCCTTGGCACCGCCGTAGGGCACGTTCACCGCGGCGTTCTTCACCGACATCCACGCCGACAGCGCCATGACTTCCGACAGCGTCACGTCCTGGTGGAAGCGCACGCCGCCCTTGCCCGGGCCGCGCGACAGGTTGTGCTGCACGCGGTAGCCCTCGTAGTGGGCGATGGTGCCGTTATCCAGCTCGATGGGCACGTCGACGATCAGCGCGCGCTTGGGGCGCTTCAGCGTTTCAACCCAGCGTGCCAGCGAACCCAGGTAGGGCGTGACACGGTCCACTTGTTGCAGGTAGATGCCCCAGGGGCCGAGATTGTCGGCGTTGAGGTAAGACGGAAGTGCGTGCTTTTGGCCAGCAGTTTTGATCTGCGCTACGGAAGACATCGGTTGGTTCCGGGGTGGAGAATGCCCGCAAGCTTAGGCGTGGCGCGGGACCGGAATCCAATGCCGTTTGCTCATCCGGTCATGCAAAACGTGCATAACGTTGATGGTGAACGGTCAACACCGCAAGACCCGTGTATATGGGCGGTTTGCTCCCTCTTCCGCGTGCGGGAGAGGGGTGCAAACCAGAGGGCTGCCCTAGCCGGCCGTCAACGTCGACCAGACCTGATCCACCAGTTGCCGTTTTCGGCGTGCCGCCGTGGCGCGCCGGTCGTTCCCGTTTTCGCCTGGCCGTTCGCGGTAGAGGCGGATTTCCATGTCGATGGACAGCGGCAGGCCGCGCGCCGACTCCGCTCGCACCAGCCGGCCCTGGAGCACGTCGTCGCGCACCGCGCTCTCGGGCAGGAACGCCATGCCGTGCCCGGACAGCGCCATCACCTTGAGCGCCTCGGCCATGTCCGTCTCGTAGCATTTGTCGAGCTTGAGGTCTTCCGAGGTATCGGCCAGCAGCATGTCCACCATGCGGCCGAGAAAGGCATTGGGCGTGTAGCTCAGGAACGGCACCGGCTTCTTGTCCGTGCCGGGCAGCCGGTACAGCGGCTTGCCGGTGCCATCGGGCACGCTGTAGGGCGATAGCCGCTCGGTGCCGAGCACCAGCATGTCGTAGCGCGCCGGATCGAGCTGGATCGCCTGGCGCGCATGGTGGTAGACCATGACCAGGTCGCAGCCGCCTTCGACCAGCATCAGCACCGCGTCATGCACGTTGAGCGCGCGCAGCCGGCACGGCAGCGTGCCGATCTTGCGCTCCAGCGCCTTGAGCCATTCGGGGAAGAAGGTCAGTGACAGCGTGTGCGGCACGGCAAACTCCAGCACCTGCGCGTTCGACGAGCGCTGGCCGCGCATCAGCGCGCGCGTCTCGCTGACCTGCGCCAGCATCGCCAGTGCCTGCTCGTAGAACACCTTGCCGGCGGCGGTCAGGCTGGTCGGGTAGCTGGAGCGGTCGATCAGCTCCGTGCCGACCCACGCCTCGAGCGACTGGATCCGGCGCGAGAACGCCGGCTGCGTGACATGCCGCAGTTCGGCCGAGCGCGAGAAGCTGTGGGTCTCGGCCAGGCTGACGAAGTCTTCAAGCCATTTGATTTCCATGACGCGGATTATCCACCCGCTCGGGCGCCCGTGGCACCGGGTGCGGAAGATGTTCCTGGAAGTTTAATGAGGTTGGAATAGCATTCTACGAATCGATGTATTATTGGAATGACTCTGCACGAAGTTGCCACATCCAGCGACAGAATGCATGCCTTTGCTCCGGAACCGCTTTTATGATTCCCCTATACCAAGAACGTCACGGAGCCCGCCATGCCAACTTGTCCAGCCGCCGCCGGCCGCACGCCCGCCGTCCACGCCGCCCCCCTGGACCAGTTTGCACACAGCATGGAGGCAACCTTCGCGCACAGTGCGCGCATGGTGGCCGGCAATATCGACGCCTGGCTGCCCGACGCCGACACCCTGCTGGCCTGCCTGCCGCCCGGCGCGCTGCTGGGCAGCCCGGACACCTATGCGCGCCACCTGGTCTATGCCGATCCGCTCGCACGCTTCTCGGCCATGCTGCTGGTCTGGCGTCCCAGGCAGTCCAGTCCGGTGCACGGGCATCGCACCTGGTGCGCCTACCGCGTGCTGCATGGCACGCTGAGCGAGCGCCATTACCAATGGGATCCTTCCACCCGGAGTGCCACCCAGACCGGCAGCGTCGAACGCCGGGCCGGCGCCACCTTCAGCGTGCCTGCCGGCCTGCAACACATTCATGCGCTGGGCAATGCCAGCGACACCGTTGCCGTGTCGCTGCACTTGTACGGCGTCGACCAGGACCACATTGCCACCGGCGTCAACCTGCTGGTTGACACCATCGACGCCTGACGCGCCGCCCCGGGACGGCGCGAGGGGCCGCCACCATTCCCGCAAGCATGCAGACATCGATGGACCGCTACGACAAACAGATCCTTGCCATCCTGCAGGAAGACGCCACGGTGCCAGTGGCCGAGATCGGCGAACGCGTCGGCCTGACCTCCACACCGTGCTGGCGCCGCATCCAGAAGCTCGAGGAAGCCGGGCTGATCCGCAAGCGCGTGGCGCTGCTCGATGCCGGCAAGCTGAACGTGGGCGTGACGGTGTTCGTGTCGGTCCGAACCGCCCAGCACAACGTCAAATGGCTCAAGCAGTTCCATGCGCTGGTCGCCTCGATTCCCGAAGTGACCGAGTTCTATCGCATGGCCGGCGATACCGACTACCTGCTGCGCGTGGTCGTGCCCGATATCGCCGCCTACGACCGCGTGTACAAGAAACTGATCCAGGGCGCAGAACTCGCTGACGTGAGTTCCAGCTTTGCGATGGAGCAGATCAAGTACACCACCGCGCTGCCGCTCGATTACGCGTAGCGGCCCGATGCATCGCGCTCAGGCATCCTGCGTGGCGTCGCCGACATCGATCGCCAGTTCGTCCGCCACCGTCTCGCCTTGCGCCGCGCTGCGCGCCTGGATCTCCCACATCTCCGCGTAGCGGCCGCCGGCGCGCATCAGCTCGGCATGGGTGCCGCGTTCGACGATGCGCCCGCGGTCCATCACCAGGATCTGGTCGGCATGGACCACGGTGGACAGCCGGTGCGCGATCAGCAGCGTGGTGCGGTTCTGCGCGAGCCGCATCAGCTCGGCCTGGATGGCCTGCTCGGTGCGCGAGTCCAGCGCGGAGGTCGCTTCGTCGAAGACCAGGATCGGCGGGTTCTTCAGCAAGGTGCGGGCAATGGCCACGCGCTGCTTTTCCCCGCCCGAAAGCTTGAGGCCGCGTTCGCCGACGGGCGTGTCGTAGCCTTGCGGCAGCTCGCGGATGAACTGGTCGATCTGCGCCGCACGCGCGGCCGCGATGACTTCGTCATGCGTGGCATCGGGCCGGCCATAGGCGATGTTGTAGAAGATGCTGTCGTTGAACAGCACCGTGTCCTGCGGCACGATGCCGATCGAGCGGCGCAGGCTGTCCTGCGTGACCTGCCGCATGTCCTGCCCGTCGATCAGGATGGCGCCGTCGCTGACGTCATAGAAACGGAACAGCAGGCGCGCGAGCGTCGACTTGCCCGAGCCGCTATGTCCCACCACCGCCGTGGTCGTGCCCGCCGCGATCGTGAAATCGACATCGTCCAGGATCACGCGATTCGACTCATAGCCAAAACGCACGTGGCGGAAGCGCACTTCCGCGCCCTGCACCTTGAGCGGCTGCGCGCCCGCGGTATCGGCCACCTCCTGGTGCGTGCCCAGCAGCACGAACATGCGGTCCATGTCGGTGGTGGCCTGCTTGATCTCGCGGTAGATCACGCCAAGGAAGTTCAGCGGGATGTATAGCTGGATCATCAGCGTGTTGACCAGCACCAGGTCGCCCAGCGTCAGCTTGCCCGCCACCACGCCCACTGTGGCGCGCCACAGGATCAGGATCAGCCCTGCCGCGATGATGGTCTGCTGCCCGAAGTTCAGGAACGAGAGCGAGTTCTGCGAACGGATCGCCGCGGTGCGGTACTTGCGCAGGTTCTCGTCGTAGCGCTGCGCCTCGTACTCCTCATTGCCGAAATACTTGACCGTCTCGAAGTTCAGCAGCGAATCGATGGCTTTCTGGTTCGCGCGAGAATCCAGCTCGTTCATCTTGCGGCGGAAATGCGTGCGCCACTCGGTCACGACGATGGTGAAGACGATATAGCTCACCAGCGCACAGCCGGTGATGGCGGCAAACCAGATGTCGTAGTGCAGCACGAAGAAGCCCAGCACCAGCCCCATTTCCACCAGCGTCGGCAGGATGCTGTACAAGGAGTACGAGATCAGTGACTGGATGCCGCGCGTGCCGCGCTCGATATCGCGGCTCATGCCGCCGGTCTGCCGGTCAAGGTGGAAGCGCAGCGACAGCGCATGCAGATGCCGGAACACCTGCAGCGCGATTTCCCGTACCGCGCTTTGCGTCACCTTGGAAAAGAGGATTTCACGCAACTCCGTGAACAGCGTGGACGACAACCGCAGCACGCCATAGGCCACGATCAGCCCGACCGGCACCACCAGCAGCGCGCGCGGGTCGCCCGCGCTGATGTTCATGCTGTCGATCAGCCGCTTCATCAGCACCGGCACGCCCAGGTTGGCGACCTTGGCCGCCACCAGGCAGACCAGCGCAAGCATCACGCGCCACTTGTAGTGCCAGACATAGGGCAGCAGGTTGCGTACGGTCTGCCAGTCGCTGCGGGGCGGGCGCTGGCCGGGAAACAGGGTGGCGGGCCGTGCGGGGGACGGTTCCGCGGTCGTGGAATAGCGGCGCATACGTTAGAATTCTGGCCAATGGCCGATTGTCGCAGAGATCGCGCCGGCCGGCAGGACGCCTCCCGGCTGCGGCCGCCGGGGCAGCACCGCCCTCCTCCCCTCCCTTTCCGGTCTCCCGCAATGAATTCGCCCCATACCGTTCCCGCCCTGCCAGCCGGCAAGAGTCCCGCCCTTCGCGTTGTCCCGATGCCCGCCGACGCCAATGTGCATGGCGACGTGTTCGGCGGCTGGATCATGGCGCAGGTGGATATCGCCGGGTCCATCCCCGCGGTGGAACGCGCCCAGGGCCGCGTGGCCACGGTTGCGGTCAATTCCTTCCTGTTCAAGCACCCGGTATTCGTCGGCGACCTGGTGAGCTTCTATGCCGAGATCGAGAAAACCGGCCGCACCTCGATCACGGTGTCGGTCGAGGTCTACGCGCAGCGCATGCGGCACAGCAATGAGATCGTCAAGGTGACGGAAGCCACGCTGACGTATGTGGCGACGGATGAAAGCCGGCAGCCGAGGGTATTGCCGACTTGATGGTTTCTCCCCTCTCCCGCTCGCGGGAGAGGGGAGCCACGCCTCCGGTAGAGAAGCCTTATCGGGATGGCTCGCCGCTTCGCCGAGTCAGCTGAACTTCGTAAAATCCGGCTTGCGCTTCTCGAAGAAAGCCGTGAACGCCTCCTTCGCCTCCGGCGCCACCAGCATGCGCCGGAATACCTCGCCTTCCTCGGCCATCTTTCTTTCCACGGCCGCCACGTCATTGCCCTTCATCAGCCGCTTGGTCTCGCGCAGCGACGAGGCCGGTAGCGCGGCCAGCTTGCGCGCCTGCTGCAGCGCAAAGGCATGCAGCTCCGCCACCGGCAGCACGCGCGTGACCAGGCCGAGCTGGTGTGCTTCCTGTGCGCCAAAGGGCTCGCCCAGCATCAGCTTCTCGGCAGCGCGCTGGTAGCCGACCAGGCGCGGCAGCAACAGGCTCGATGCCGCCTCCGGGCAAAGGCCGAGCTGCGCGAACGGCAGCGACAGCTTCGCCGTCTCCGATGCATAGACGAAGTCGCAGTGCAGCAGCAGCGTGGTGCCCACCCCTACGGCCGCGCCGCTAACCGCCGCGACAACCGGCTTGCTCGCGTGGCTGATCTGGTCCAGGAACTGGAACACCGGGGCCTGCTCCACGCCGTCGCCGCCGGTGGGCGGGCGCTGCATGAAATCTTCCAGGTCGTTGCCGGCGGTGAAGATCTCGTCCTTGCCGCGGATCAGGATGACGCGGACCGCGGGGTCGGCCTCGGCCGTGCGCAGCGCGTCGGCCATGGCCTGGTACATCGCCGCCGTGATGGCGTTCTTCTTTTCGGCACGGTCGAATTCGATCGTCAGGATGCCGTGGTCGATGCTGGTGCTGATGCTCATGGATGCCTCTCGTGGTGATGCGTTGCTGCAATGACTACGCCGCCCTCGCTAGGCGAGCGGCAGCGTTTGCTCGGAAAGATAGCTCAGGCCGAATGCGCGTGCGCCGACGTTGAGCGCGACAGTCAGGCTCATCGGCGCGAGCATCAGCTCGATGCCGCGCGTGCGCGCCGCTCGTTCCAGTGACTGGAAGGCCGGCATGGCGCGCACGATGTCCAGCGGTCCGGCGAAGCACGCCGAAATCGCGGGCGTCAGCAGGCTGCCGTTGCGCACGCACTGCTCGGCATGGGCCAGCACGCGGCGGCGACCTTCGTCCGAGCCGCGCACCCTGGCCACCGCCTCGGTACGCCCGCGGTGCATGTGGATGACCGGCCGGATATTGAATGCGCTGCCCATCATGTAGCGGCCCCAGGTGATGCTGTCCTCGCCCTTGAGCCTGGCGCGCGTGTACATGTAGAGCAGTTCGTCGGGCACCAGGTACATGTGCGCCGCGTCGCGCAGGCGGGTTTCCACGGCCTCCGTCACGGCACGCGCATCGGCCCCATCGGCGGCCATGCGGGCGGCTTCGCGCACAATCAGCGCCTGGCCGGGGCCAATCGCGCCGGTGTCGATGACGATCAGGTCGAACAGGCCCGAACGGCCCGCCTCCTTGCGCAGCCGCACGCTGCGCGCGGCGGTGCCGATCACGGCGCCGGTCGCATGCGAATAGAGCTTGCTGCGTGTGCTGGCGATGGTGAACAGCATGGCGCGGTCGCAGGTGGCGACCACATGCTTCAGCAGGTGGTCCTCCAGCTCGCGCTCGACGAGCGGGATCGACTCCGCGTAGTGGTCCTGCTTGCCGACGAGATACTGTTCGTACAGCGTTGGCAGCGCGTCCTCGTCGCGCGTGTCGGCAACAAACCTGTCGCCGGCGCGGATGCGAAATGGAATCGTGCGCACGCCAAGTTCCGTCATGACCGCACGCGGCATGTCGCACGCCGCGTCGGCCAGGATGGCTGTCTCCTGCATGTGTTGTGCCTCCCTGCTGGTGAGCCGCATCGGAGTGCGGCAGCTGTCTCGGGGCGCGTCTTGGGGTGGCCCTTGCGGCACGCCATCGTTGGCACTGCTTTTCTTCACCTGACAGAAGGATGGGGCGGCGCTGGCACCGCCCCGCTGGCGCGTTTCTTCAGACGCACTCGAAGATGCCGGCTGCGCCCATGCCCGTGCCCACGCACATGGTCACCATGCCGTACTTCAGGTTGTGGCGACGCAGCGCGTGCACCACGGTGGCCGAACGGATCGCGCCGGTCGCGCCGAGCGGGTGACCGAGCGCAATGGCACCGCCCATGCGGTTGACCTTGGCGGGGTCGAGCTCCAGGTCGCGCATGACCGCCAGCGATTGCGCGGCGAAGGCCTCGTTCAGCTCGATCCAGTCGATCTGGTCCTGTGTCAGGCCGGCCGCCTTCAGCGCCGCGGGAATCGCTTCCTTCGGGCCGATACCCATGATCTCCGGCGGCACGCCGCGCACCGCGAACGATACGAAGCGCGCCAGCGGCACCAGATTGAACTGCTTCAGGATCTTCTCCGACACCAGGATCAGCGCGCCGGCGCCATCGGACGTCTGCGAACTGTTGCCGGCGGTCACGCTGCCCTTGTTGGCGAATACCGGGCGCAGCTTGCCCAGGCCTTCGAGCGAGGTATCGAGGCGCGGGCCTTCGTCCAGCGCGATGGTGCGCGTCTTGACGCTCACCTCGCCGCTGGCCAGGTTCGGGAATTTCTCGACGATATCGATCGGCGTGATCTCGTCCTTGAACTCCCCGGCCTGCTGCGCGGCGATGGCCTTCTGGTGCGAGGCCAGCGAGAACGCATCCTGGTCCTCGCGGCTGACCTTCCATTGCTGCGCGACCTTCTCGGCGGTCAGGCCCATGCCGTAGGCGATGCCGACGTTCTCGTCGCGCGTGAAGATATCGGGCGACATCGACGGCGAGTTGCCCATCATCGGCACCATGCTCATCGATTCCACGCCGGCGGCGATCATCACGTCGGACTCGCCCACGCGGATTCGGTCGGCGGCCATGGCCACCGCGCTCACGCCCGAGGCGCAGAAGCGGTTGACGGTGATGCCGCCCACGGTGTTCGGCAGGCCCGACAGTAGCGCGCCGATGCGCGCCACGTTCAGGCCCTGCTGCGCTTCGGGAATCGCGCAGCCGACGATGGCGTCTTCGATCAGCTTCGGATCCAGGTTCGGCACCTGGGCCACGGCGGCCTTAAGGATCGTGGCCAGCAGGCCGTCCGGACGCGTATTCTTGAACGCGCCCTTCGGCGCCTTGCCGATCGGCGTACGGGTCGCGGCAACGATGTAGGCGTCTTGCAGTTGTTTCATGATGTCGGTTCCTCGCTGCCTTAGTTGCGGACGGGCTTGCCGGTCTGCAGCATGCCCATGATGCGTTCCTGCGTCTTGCTGGTACCCAGCAGGTCGACGAAGGCCTTGCGCTCCAGCGCGAGCAGCCATTCCTCGCTCACCAGCGAGCCGGCCTCGACGTCGCCGCCACATACCACTTCGGCAATGCGCGAGGCAATCAGGAAGTCATGCGCGGAGATGAAGCCGCCGTCGCGCATATTGACCAGCGATGCCTTGATGGTCGCGATGCCCGAACGGCCGGCCACCGGCACCAGCGCCGGCAGCGGCGCGCGATAGCCGGCGTCGGCCAGCGCGCGCACTTGGTTCTGCGCCACGTGAAGCAGCTCGTGCACGTTGAAGACGATCTTGTCCGAGGCCTGCAGATACCCCATCTGGCGCGCTTCCAGCGCGGAAGCCGACACCTTGGCCATGGCCGCATTCTGGAAGCGGTTGGTCAGGAACTGCAGATAGTTGGTGCTGCCGGCTGCCTGCGCGGCGCGTGCTGCTGCCAGCGCGGCTTCCTTCAGGCCACCGCCGGCGGGCACCAAACCCACGCCTACTTCCACGAGGCCGATATAGGTTTCCAGCGCCGCCACGCGTGCCGCCGAATGCAGCATCAGCTCGCAGCCGCCGCCCAGTGCAATGCCGGATGCGGCCGACACCACGGGCACCGCGGCGTACTTCACGCGCATCATGCCGTCCTGGAACTTCTTGACGAAAGGCTCGATGCCCTTGGCACCGCCCATCATGAAGGCCGGCATCGCGGCTTCCAGATTGGCGCCCGCGGAGAACGGGCCGCCCGGCGCGCCGAGCTGCAGCGACGTCGGCTGCCACACGACCAGGCCCTTGTACTCGGCTTCAGCGAGGTCGATCGCGCGCGTCAGGCCGTCGATCACGTCCGGCCCGATGGTGTTCATCTTGCTCTTGAACGAGACCACCAGCACATCGTCCTGGCCCTCGGCCACCCAGATGCGCACGGCGTCGTTCTCTTCGACCGTGCGGCCGGCCTTGCGCGGATCGATCGCAGCCGAGCCCTGCAGCGCGGCGCGGAAAACCTGGCGCCCGTACACCGGCAGCGTGCTGCGAGCGACGAATTGCTGCGTGGCCGGTGCCCACGAACCCTGCGCGGCGTGCACGCCCTGGTTCTCGGCCACCGGGCCTGCGAACACCCACGCGGGCATCGGTGCCTTGGACAGCGCCTTGCCGGCGTCGATATCTTCCTTCACCCACTCGGCCACCTGCTTCCAGCCGGCGGCCTGCCAGTCCTCGAACGGGCCCGAGTTCCAGCCGAAGCCCCAGCGGATCGCCAGGTCGACATCGGCCGCCGAACCGGCGATCTGTTCGAGGTAGACGGCAATGTAGTGGAACACGTCGCGGAAGATCGCCCACAGGAACTGCGCCTGCGGATTGGTCGACTCGCGCAGCAGCTTGATGCGCTCAGCCGGAGCCTTTTTCAGCATGCGCGCGACGATCTCGTCGGCCTTCTTGCCCGATTCGACATACTGGCCCGTGCTGGCGTCCAGCACCTTGATCGCCTTGCCTTCCTTCTTGTAGAAGCCGGCGCCGGTCTTCTGGCCCAGCGCGCCCGCGTCGACCAGGCCCTTCAGCACGGCCGGAGTCTTGTAGACCGGCGCGAACGGATCCTCATGCAGGTTGTCCTGCATGGTCTTGATCACGTGGGCCATGGTGTCCAGACCCACCACGTCGGCCGTGCGGAACGTGGCCGACTTGGCGCGGCCCAGCTTGGAGCCCGTCAGGTCGTCCACCACATCGAACGGAATGCCGAATTTCTCGGCTTCGGCGAACACCGCCAGGATCGAAAAGATGCCCACGCGGTTGGCGATGAAGTTGGGCGTGTCCTTCGCACGCACCACGCCCTTGCCAAGCGTGGTCGTCAGGAAGGCTTCGAGCTTGTCGAGGATCTCCGGCTGCGTGGTCGCGGTCGGGATCAGCTCGACCAGGTGCATGTAGCGCGGCGGGTTGAAGAAGTGCACGCCGCAGAAGCGCGCCTTCAGTTCGGCGTCGAAACCATCCGACAGCGCGGTGATCGACAACCCCGAGGTATTGGTCGCGAAGATGGTGTTCGCCCCCAGGTGCGGCGCGACCTTCTTGTACAGGTCGTGCTTCCAGTCCATGCGCTCGGCGATCGCCTCGATCACCACGTCGCATTCCTTGAGCAGGGCGATGTCGTCTTCGTAATTGGCGGCCTGGATCAGGCCGGCCTCATCCTTGATGCCAAGCGGTGCCGGCGACAGCTTCTTCAGGTTCTCGATCGCGCGCAGCGCGATCCCGCTCTTGGGGCCTTCCTTGGCCGGCAGGTCGAACAGCACCACCGGCACGCGCGCGTTGACGAGATGGGCGGCAATCTGCGCCCCCATGACGCCGGCGCCGAGCACGGCGACTTTCTTGACGATGAAATTGGACATGAGCGCTCCTGATGGATTGAGCGTTTTGATGAAAGGCGGGCCCCTCTCTCCTGCCATGCGGAGAGAGGGTGGGCAATCAGGCCGTCAGAACAGGTCTGCGTCCAGCGCCATCAGCGTGGCCGAGCCGGCGCGCGCCTTGCGGATCTCGCCAGCCGTTTCGGGCAACAGCTTGGCGAAGTAGAAGCGCGCCGTCGCCAGCTTGGCGGTGTAGAACTTGTCGCCGCTGCCTTCCTTCTCCAGCGCGATCTTGGCCATGCGGGCCCAGAAGTACGCGAACACCAGGTGTCCCACCACGCGCAGGTACGGCACCGCGGCGGCGCCGACTTCATCGGCGTTGCCCATGGCCTTCATGCCGATTTCCATGGTCAGCTTCTGCACCTTGTCGCCCAGGTCGGCCAGCGGGTTGATGAACTCCTGCATGGCTTCGCTGGTGCCCTCTTCCTCGACGAATTCCTGCACGATCTTGCCGAAGGCCTTCATCTTGGCGCCCATGTCGCCCAGGATCTTGCGGCCCAGCAGATCCAGCGCCTGGATGGTGTTGGTGCCCTCGTAGATCATATTGATGCGGGCGTCGCGCACATACTGCTCCATGCCCCATTCGGAGATGTAGCCGTGGCCGCCGAACACCTGCATGCCTTCGTTGGTGCTGGTGAACGCGTTGTCGGTCAGGAAGGCCTTGATCACCGGCGTCAGCAACGCCACCAGGTCGCCGGCCTGCTTGCGCACGGCCTCGTCCGGGTGCGACAGCTCGCGGTCGATCTGCAGCGCGGTCCAGTAGCTGAATGCGCGGCCGCCTTCGGCATAGGCCTTCTGCGTCAGCAGCATGCGGCGCACGTCCGGATGCACGATGATCGGGTCGGCGGCCTTTTCCGGCGCCTTCGGGCCGGTCAGCGAGCGCATCTGCAGGCGGTCCTTCGCATACGCGACCGAGTTCTGGTACGCGATTTCGGTCAGGCCCAGGCCCTGGGCGCCCACGCCGAGGCGCGCGGCATTCATCATCACGAACATGGCGTTCAGGCCCTTGTTGGCCTCGCCCACCAGCCAGCCGCGCGCGCCATCGAGGTTCATCACGCAGGTGGCGTTGCCGTGGATGCCCATCTTGTGTTCGATCGAGCCGCACTGGATGCCGTTGCGCTCGCCCGGGTTGCCGCTCGCGTCGGGGATGAACTTCGGCACGACGAACAGCGAAATGCCCTTGGTGCCCTGCGGCGCGTCCGGCAGGCGCGCCAGCACGAGGTGGATGATGTTCTCGGCCAGGTCATGCTCGCCGGCCGAGATGAAGATCTTGGTGCCGGTCAGCAGGTAGGAGCCGTCGGCCTGCGGTTCGGCCTTGGTGCGCAGGATGCCGAGGTCGGTGCCGCAGTGCGGCTCGGTCAGGCACATGGTGCCGGTCCACACGCCCGACACCAGCTTGGGCAGGTAGGCCTGCTGCAGTTCCGGCGTGCCGTGCGCGTGCAGGGCCTCGTAGGCGCCATGCGAGAGGCCCGGGTACATGGTCCACGCCTGGTTGGCCGAGTTCAGCATCTCGTACACGACGTTGTTGACCACGATCGGCAGGCCCTGGCCGCCGTAGGCCGGATCGCACGCCAGCGCCGGCCAGCCGGCTTCCACGTACTGCTGATAGGCTTCCTTGAAGCCGGTGGGCGCCTTCACCACGCCGTCGCCGACGTAGGTGCAGCCTTCGCGGTCACCCGCCTGGTTGAGCGGGAACACCACGTCGGCGCAGAACTTGCCGGCTTCCTCGATGACCTGGTTGATGGTGTCCGCGTCGATGTCCGCGTGCGGCGGCATCGCCTTGAGTTCGGCTTCAGCGCCGAGCAGTTCGTGAAGGACGAACTGCATGTCGCGCAACGGTGCGGTGTACTGGCCCATCAAAAGCTCCTTTGGAGTTCACGATGCCGCCACGCCGCCCGTGCGCCGCCCGCGATGGCGGGCGCCACGGTCCGTACGCAGCAGCCTCAGGTACGGTAAGACTGAATCAGTTTGTTGAGCGCGACCATGGCAAGTTCGGCGCTGTCCGGCAGGCGCAGGAAACGGGCGTCGTGATGCAAGCCTAGTTCAAGGCTGTACATCTCGAACAGCATCAGGCGCGGATCGCAGTCCGCGCGCAGGTGCCCCTCTTCCTTGGCCTGGCCAATGGCGCGCGTCAGCGCGGCGCGCCAGATGGTGACGCTCTTGACGAGTTCGTCACGCACCAGGCTTTCCGCGCGGTCGTCGTACTCGACCGCGCCGCTGATGTAGATGCATCCAGTCGTCACTTCCTGGATGCGCTTCTCCATCCACCTGCGCACCATCGACCACAGCCGGGGCAGCCCGCGCGGCTCGTGCAGCGAGGGGTAGAACACCTCCTGCTCGAAGCGCCGGTGATACTCCCGCACAACTTCCACCTGCAGGTCTTCGCGCGAACCGAAATGCGCGAACACGCCGCTCTTGCTCATCTGCATGCGTTCCGCCAACAGGCCGATGGTCAGACCCTCCAACCCGTCGCGGGACGACAGCTCCAGTGCGGCATCCAGAATCGCCACGCGCGTCATTTCCCCCTTGCGCATCGGCGCGGGGGAAGCGGTGGCGGATTCGAGACGGGCTGACTGGTGTCGCATATTGTTTCTCCGTTCTTGTAGCGCCTTCACCGGGCGCCACGTATGACCCTGACGTTGCTTATTGCCTGACGGCGGCCGCACAAATGCCGGTTTTCGCCGCGAATGCACGCAGTCTAAGCCAAAAAAGAACGGTCGTTCAGATTATTCTGTCGCGACCCGTCGCCATCAAGCTTTTAATTAGACCCACATTTCTAAACAGGCTGCGTTGCAACATCAACACGCGGCCTGCCGCCACAAGCCACGCGGCCAGCGCCGTGCTGCGCAGCAATATCCGGACGGCCCTAGTAGCGCCCGGTCACGCCGGCGATCACGACGCCAAGACGCAACACCATGTACGCGGCCCAGTTCGCCACGCGCCGCAGCGCGGAGCGCCGCGCATGTGCTTCCGGCATGACGCGCGCGCTGCGCTGCGCGATGGCGCACTCGAGTTCCGCGCGCAGGCCGGCGGCGAAGGCTGGATCATAAACGCAGACGTTGGCCTCGCGCGCGAGCAGCAGGCTGAACGGGTCCATATTGCTAGACCCGACCGTGGCCCAGGCCTCGTCCACCACGCCCACCTTGGCGTGCAGGAAGCTTTCGGCGTACTCGTAGATCTCGACGCCGGCATCCAGCAGGCTCGCATACAGCGCGTGCGTGGCGAAATGCTGCAGGCGGTATTCGACCCGGCCCTGCAATAGCAATCGCACCCGTACGCCCCGCGCGCGGCAGGCCAGCAGCGCGCGCCGCACCCTGTGGCCCGGCAGGAAATATGCATTGGCCAGGATCACGTCGTCCCGCGCCACGCCCAGCGCGCGCAGGTACTCGCGTTCGATGGCGCGGCGATTGCGCAGGTTGTCGCGCAGCAGCAGCGCCGCGAACACGCCGCCTTCGGTCTCGCGCCGCGGCGGCAGGTCGGTGACCAGCGGGTAGCCCGCCGCCGCGCCCGCCAGGCCGACGTCATGCAGTTCGCCGCGCAGCGACAGGCGCCACCAGAGGCGTTCGGCGGTCAGTGCGACACGGTCCACGAGCGGCCCGCGCACTTCCACGGCGAAGTCATAGCGGGCCCCGAGCCCTGCCTGCTCGAACGGCCCGTGATTGTAGTCGTCGATGATATTGATGCCGCCCACGAACGCCACGCGCCGGTCGATCACCGCGAGCTTGCGATGCAGGCGGCGCAAGTGCCGGCGCGCCAGCCGGAAGCCGCGCAGGACGCGGTAGACGCGCAGTTGCACGCCGCCGTCGCACAGACGCTGCGCGAGTCCGGCGGACATGTCGCCGGCACCAAAGCCGTCCACCGTGAGCCGTACCGATACGCCGCGCGCCGCCGCACGGATCAGCGCATCGCTCACCGCGCGGCCGACGTCGTCGTCGGCGTAGATATAGGTCTCGATGATGACCTGGAAGGCCGCGGCATCGATCGCCTCGATCAGGGCCGGAAAGAAATCGCGCCCACCGCTCAGCAGGCGCACCTGGTTGCCGCCAACCGGCCTGCCGTGCCGGCCGGCCCAGCGCAGCAGGCGCCGCCGGCCGGCGCGTGCGACCGTGGAGGCGCCGTCATCCCGCGCCGCAACATGCGCCACGGCGGCGGCACGTGCGATGATCGGCTTGTCGGTGTCGGATATCCGTGGCATGACGCGATTATGGGACACGCAGCGCCATCTGCACATGGTGCGGTGCATCTCTGCTATCGTCGATGCACTCAGCCACCAAGGGATAGCACTGTGAAGGTATTCGGCATCACCGGCTCGTCCGGCAGCGGCAAGACCACGCTGCTGGACGCGCTGATCCCGCGCTTCGTCGCCGCCGGCATGCGCGTCAATGGCATCAAGCATACGCACCATGGCTTCGACCCCGATACGCCGGGCAAGGACTCGTGGCGCATGCGCGAAGGCGGCTGCAGCAACGTGGTGCTGGTCGGCGCGCGCCACATGACGCTGATGCGCCATTACCCCGAGGATGTGCCCTCGCCCGAACTCGATGACGCGCTGGCCGTGCTGCCGGCGAATACCGACCTGGTGCTGGTCGAAGGCTACAAGCGCAGCGATTTCCCGAAGCTGGAAGTCTTTCGCCCGTCGCTGGGACGCGCGCCGCTATGGAACGAGGTGCCCGGCGTGGTCGCCGTTGCCACCGATGCGCCGGAGGCGGTCGCGCAGATGACGTCCTTGCCCGTGCTTGACCTGACCGACCCCGACGCCATCTTCCACTTCATCCGCAGCCGGCTGGAAGACCCCGGGCACAGCTAGGCGGTCTTGCCGGCCGCCGCGCGGCCGTTATCGGCGGTTTGCGCCAGTTCCGCCACCAGCGGCACATGATCAGAGCGCTGCGCCCAGTCTCGCCCGGTCAGCGCATGCGCCCGCTCGATCTCGAAGCCGCGCACGTAGATGCGGTCGAGCTGCCACCACGGCATATGGCTCGGAAAGGTGTGCAGGCGCGCCCCGCGCGCATGCGACGCTTCCACCGTGCCCAGCGTGTTGCAGATCTGCGCGTCGAGCCGGTGGTTCCAGTCATTGAAGTCGCCGGCGATCACCAGCGGCGCCGACGGCGGCACCACATTGCAAACGCGCTCGACCAGCGCCTCGGCCTGGCGCGCGCGACTACGCGCGAACAGGCCGAAATGCACGCAGATCAGGTGGGCTTGCATGCCGTTCACGTCGGCTACCGCATGCAACAGGCCGCGCTGCTCGAAGCGGTGGTCGGAAATATCGAGGTTTTCCGACATCAGGATCGGATGGCGCGACAGGATCGCGTTGCCGTGGTGGCCGTGGTCGTAGACGGCGTTGCGCCCGTACACGGAGTGCGGATAGGCATCCGTGGCCAGGTAGTTCAGCTGCGTGTGGTCCGGATCGAACAGCGCCGCGGCGACCAGGCGGTCGTTGCGGTCCTGTACCTCCTGCAGGAACACGATATCGGCGTCCATGGCCTGTAGCCCGGCGCGTACGTTCTGGATGCGCGGGCGACGCGAGATGCCGGTCACGCCCTTGTGGATGTTGTAGGTGACCACGCGCAGCTTCATCAGCCAGCTCCACAGACGGCTGGCCTGCCTGGCGTACGCCAGGCCAGCTGGCGCACGGCCTCCGCATTGCTGCTGGAGAAGCACCGCTGCGCAGCCGCTTCCCACGGTAGCCAGTGCGACTGCAGGTGCTCGCGCGGCGCCAGCGTCACCGGCAACGGTCCGGATACGCACAGGCCAAACCAGTGTTCGGTATTGCGCGTGACGCCGGCCTCATACCGGTGGCGCCACTGCGGGTAGATGTCGTACTGGATGGTGTGCTGCCAGTCGGTGAGCAGGTGTTCGCCGGCGACGATGCCGGTCTCCTCGAACACTTCGCGCGCGGCGGTCAGTGCCAGGGGTTCGTCAACGGTATCCAGGCTGCCGGTCACGGACTGCCAGAAGCCCGGCCGGTCGGCCCGTTCCAGCAACAGCACTTGGAGATCTGGCGTGTAGATCACGACCAGCACGGATTCAGGAATCTTGTAGGGCATGGGACATGGGTCCGACAGACACCCCCAAGGATAGCGCAGCCGCGCCCGCTCTTGCCACGCGAATGACGGTCCGCCTTCAGGCAGCGTCGCGTTGTGCTTCCGGGCGCATCGGATCGATGCTCAGCCAGGCGTCAAAGACATCGGGCGCGTCGCCATGCCCCCAGGCCTCGCGCAACTGCCGCATCAGCGGCGCAAGCGATTCCCGGTAGCGCTGCGCGGCTTCGCGCGCCTGGAAAGCCAGGTCGTCGGCACTGGCCTGCGCCTGCTCGCGCAGCGCGCCACGCTGCTGCATGATTTCCTTCTCGCGCTGACCCAGCGTGTTGTACTTCTGGATCAGGAAGCGCTGGTAGTCGCCGGCTTCCGCGCGCTGCGCCGACTGGGCGTTCACCTGTTCGAAGCGCATCACGATGCTGGCCGTCTCCTGCTCGACCTGGGCGGCTTCGGTTTCCAGTGCCTGGAGGGCGTCCTGCTGGCGCTGGGCGTCGCGCCGGCTGTCCTGAACGCGCGCGGCCTCTTCCTCGAAGGTGCGCTGCGCGAACAGGTACGCCTGAACCACGGGTTGCGGTGCCACCACCAGCAGCGGGTCGGCGCCGCCGGCGCGCTGGCCGCCCAGCAGGGCATCGTCCGGGAGCCGCAGGTTGCCCAGCTCATCGAGCCAGCGGCCGCGCGCCATCACTGCGGCCACGGTGTCCAATGCCGAGCGCCGCAAGGCTTCGGCCCGTTGTGACGCGACCGGCTCCGCGGCCGGCACACCGCTGGTCGCCTGCGCGGCGGCGTGGGCAATGTCGGGCACGCAGGCCGCCACGGTCGTCGCCACCGATTCCGACATGGCCTGCGCCGACTTGCGCACGGCGCGGCGCAGTTCGAAGCGCGCCAGCAGCATCATGACCAGGCCGGCAACCAGCCAGGTCACGATCGTTTCGGCATGGGCCAGCAGGAACTGGCGGATCAGGTCTGTGTCCAGGTTCACGTTGTTTTCCTCCCGCGCGCCGGCCACCTTGAATGCGGAAGCTCGGTCAGCGCCTAGATAAAGGAGACACCGCCACCCAGGCCATGTTCCGGCCAGTAACAAATGGAAACTTCGGCGCGCAATCCGGCTGCGGAATCACTTCGCCAGAAACGAAAAAACCGAGCACAAGGCGCGGTTCTCAGACCAGTCAGGACCGTCAGGCTCAGACGGTGGTCTTCGGCTCGGTCGCACGCAGGCGGATATGCAGTTCGCGCAGCTGCTTCTCGTCGACCGAGCTCGGCGCCTGCGTCAGCAGGTCCTGGGCGCGCTGGGTCTTCGGGAAGGCGATCACGTCGCGGATCGAATCGGCACCGGCCATCATGGTGACAATACGGTCCAGGCCGAACGCCAGGCCGCCGTGCGGAGGCGCGCCGTATTGCAGCGCATCGAGCAGGTAGCCGAACTTGGCACGGGCTTCCTCGTCGCTGATCTTCAGCGCGCGGAACACCTTGCTCTGGATGTCCGAGCGATAGATACGGACCGAGCCGCCGCCCATTTCCCAGCCATTCAGCACCATGTCGTAGGCCTTGGCGATGCACTTGCCCGGATCGGTTTCCAGGTACTGCATGTGCTCGTCCTTGGGGCTGGTGAACGGGTGATGCATGGCCACCCAGCGGGCGTCTTCCTCGTCGTACTCGAACATCGGGAAATCGACCACCCATAGCGGCTTCCACACGTCTTCGAACAGGCCGTTGGCCTTGCCGAATTCCGAGTGGCCGATCTTCAGGCGCAGCGCGCCGATGGCGTCGTTGACGACCTTGGCCTTGTCGGCGCCGAAGAAGATGATGTCGCCGTCCTGGGCGCCGGTGCGCTTCAGGATCTCGGCAATGGCCGCGTCGTGCAGGTTCTTGACGATCGGCGACTGCAGGCCGTCACGGCCCTTGGCGACTTCGTTGACCTTGACCCAGGCCAGGCCCTTGGCGCCATAGATGCCGACGAACTGGGTGTAGGCATCGATCTCGCCGCGCGAGATCGCGCCGCCGCCCGGCACGCGCAGGCCGACCACGCGGCCGTTGTCGCTGTTGGCGGGGCCCGAGAACACCTTGAAGTCGACGTCCTTCATCACCTCGGTCAGCTCGGTGAATTCCAGCTTCACGCGCAGGTCCGGCTTGTCCGAGCCGAAGCGGGCCATGGCCTCGCGGAACTCCATCACCGGGAAGGTGGCATCCAGGTCGACATCGATGGCGTTCTTGAACACCGTGCGCATCATGTCTTCGAACAGGTCACGGATTTCCTGCTCGGTCAGGAACGAGGTCTCGCAGTCGATCTGCGTGAATTCCGGCTGGCGGTCGGCGCGCAGGTCTTCGTCGCGGAAGCACTTGGTGATCTGGTAGTAGCGGTCAAAGCCCGACACCATCAGCATCTGCTTGAAGATCTGCGGCGATTGCGGCAGCGCGAAGAAGTGGCCCGGGTTCACGCGCGACGGCACCAGGTAGTCGCGGGCGCCTTCCGGCGTGCTCTTGCCGAGCATCGGCGTTTCGATATCGATGAAGCCCTGCGCGTCCAGGTACTTGCGCACTTCCATCGCGACCTTGTAGCGCAGGCGCAGGTTGTACTGCATCTGCGGGCGGCGCAGGTCCAGCACGCGGTGCGTCAGGCGCGTGGTTTCCGACAGGTTGTCGTCGTCGAGCTGGAACGGCGGCGTGACCGACGGGTTCAGCACGGTCAGCTCATGGCACAGCACTTCGATCTTGCCCGAGGTCAGGCCGGCGTTCTCGGTGCCGGCCGGGCGCGGACGCACCTTGCCGGTAATGCGGATGCAGTACTCGTTGCGGATCTCTTCGGCAGCCTTGAACATCTCCGGACGGTCCGGATCGCACACCACCTGGACCAGGCCTTCACGGTCGCGCAGGTCGATGAAGATCACGCCGCCATGGTCGCGGCGGCGCTGAACCCAGCCGGTCAGGGCCACTTCCTGGCCCGAGAGTTGTTCGGTCACCAGACCGCAGTAGTGAGTACGCATGGAGGACATAGATGTTTCCCGGTAATACGCGACCGCCCGCCGGGCGGCCCGTGATCAATTGGTATGCGAAGGATCGGCTGCCTCGACCGCTGCCTCGCGGCCGGCGCCAGCGCCGGTCGCCCTGGCAGGGCTGACGGGATCCGCCGGGCGGCTCGGGCCGCCGTTTTTGCGGGGCAGGTCCGCCGGAGCCACCACGCCCATCGAAACGATGTACTTGAGCGCGGCGTCGACGGTCATGTCGAGTTCGATGGTGTCGGCCTTGGGCATCATCAGGAAGAAGCCCGAGGTCGGGTTGGGCGTGGTCGGCACGTAGACGCTGACGTATTCGCCCTGCAGGTGGTTCTGCACGTCGCCACCAGGGCGGCCGGTCAGGAAGGCAATGGTCCACGAGCCTTCACGCGGGTACTGCACCAGCAGCGCCTTGCGGAACGCATTGCCGGACGACGACAGCAGCGTGTCGGAGACCTGCTTGACGCTGGTGTAGATCGGGCCCACCACCGGGATATGGCCCAGCAGCGCTTCCCACCAGCGCACCAGGCGCTGGCCGATGAAGTTGTGCGCGAGCAGCCCGACCAGCAGGATGCACAGCAGCGTCAGGATGGCGCCAAGACCCGTCACCCGCTTGCCGAACAGCAGCTGGTCCGGGCGCCAGGCCTCTGGCAGCAGCGCCAGGCTCTGGTCCATGGTGCCGATGATCAGGCTGAGCACCCACAGCGTGATGCCCAGCGGCACGAGCACCAGTAGCCCGGTCAGGAACCAGGTCTTCAGCGCGGAGGTTTTCTTTGCGACCACGGCCGTCCTGGGATCAGTGGCAGGCGCAGGCGCTGCCGCAGCCGCCGGCGGCGGGCGTCGCGGAAGTCGTGGTGCTGGCCGACGATTCGGTCGATGCCGCAGCCGTGGCGCCAGCGGCGGCGGCGGGAGCCGCCGTGCCCGAGGTCGCGGCGGCGCTGGTGCCGCCGCTGCCGCCGCGGAAATCGGTCACGTACCAGCCCGAACCCTTGAGCTGGAAACCGGCCGCGGTCAACTGCTTCTTGAAGGCTCCGGCGGCGCCGCAGGACGGGCAGTCGGTGAGCGGAGCGTCGCTCATCTTCTGCAGCACATCGCGCCCGTGGCCGCAGGCGTCGCAACGGTAGGCATAGATCGGCATGGTGTGTTTTTCGCGAGAAATCTGGATCGGAACAGTGCAGGCACCGCCCGCGCGACCGCGCACGACGATGCAAAGCCTTGAATTATAAACCCTTACGGACTTGCCTGACGGGCGGAAATACAGGCACAAAGCGGCACAACCGGCCGCCAGGGGCCAGGATCATCCAATCAGTGGGCCGTCCCGCCCGCAGGGCCGTCAGGCGATGTGTACTTCCTTGACGGGCGCGTGATCCGCAATCCACTGCGGCAGCAGCGAACCGACCACCATGCCGCTGACCGAGAACAGCAGGCCGACCATCTGCGGCGGCATCACCGCGTCGGCAAAGGAGATCTCGCAAGTCAGCCAGGACCCAAGGCCCAGCAGGATGGCCGCCAGGCCGCCCTGGCGGGTGGCCGGCTTCCAGAACATACCGAAGGCGAGCGGCACGAACGACGAGACCAAGGTGACCTTATAGGCATTTTCGACCATATGGAAGATCGAAAGATGCGAATTGAGCGCGAACAGGGTCACGGTAGCGGTGAACACCAGCACGACCGTCTGCATCACGCGCAGGAACTTCCGGTCGTCCAGGTGCCGGAAGTACGGCCGCAGGATGTTCTCGGCGAACGTCACCGACGGCGCCAGCAGCGTCGCCGAGGCGCAGCTCTTGATAGCCGACAGCAGCGCACCGAAGAACATGACCTGCGCGAACATCGGCGCGTGCTGCAGGATCAGCTGCGGCAGGATCAGCTGGGAGTCCGCATTGATGTATTTCGCCACCATGCCCGGATCGATCAGCGTGGCCGAATAGGCCAGGAACATCGGGATGAAGGCAAAGAAGAAATACAGCACGCCGCCAAGCACGGACGCGCGCCCGGCGATCTGCTCGGTGCGCGACGACGTCACGCGCTGGAACACGTCCTGCTGCGGGATCGAACCGAGCATCATGGTGAACAGCGCCGCGGCAAACCCGATGACCTGCACCAGGTCCAGCGACGGCAGGAACTCGAACTTGCCGGCCGCGGCCGCGTGCGATACCACCGCGGTCACGCCGCCGGCCTGGCCGCTGACCTCGTAGCCGATATAGAGCATGCCGACCACGATGATGATCATCTGGATGAAGTCCGTCACCGCGACCGACCACATGCCGCCGAACAGCGTGTACACCAGCACGCTGGCCGCGCCGATCATCATGCCGGCGTCCTGCGACAGCGCGCCGTCGGAGACCGTGTAGAACACCAGCCCGAGCGCCTTGATCTGCGCCGCCACCCAGCCCAGGTAGGACACCACGATGCACAGCGTGGTCAGCACCTCGGCCAGCCGCCCATAGCGGTTGTGGTAGTAGTCGCCGATGGTGAGCAGGTTCATCCGGTACAGCGGCCGGGCGAAGAACAGGCCCACCAGGATCAGGCACAGCGACGAGCCGAACGGGTCCGAGACGACGCCGGACAGGCCCTCTTTCAGGAATACCGCGGGAATGCCCAGCACGGTTTCGGAACCGAACCAGGTGGCAAAGACGGTGGCGGTGACGACGTAGAACGGCAGGCTGCGACCGGCCACGGCGAAATCGGTGGTGTTGCGTACGCGCAGTGCCGCCCACAGGCCGATGCCGACCGAGACTACCCAGTAGATGATGACGAACCAGATCAGCATGCCGCTGCCCTATGCAGAAAATGCCCTTGTGGCGAAAAACCGAATGCCGGGCCGGCTGTTCTGTCCTGCTGTCCTGCGTCCCGGAGTCCAATTCATCGGTCGGGGCCGCTTGAGGGGCATTGGGACGCCCGTCCCTGGGCGGGATGGCGCACTTGGCCTGCGGTCGTAGCCGAATCAAAACGCGGATTATAGCGACGCGGACCTCGTCGGACGATAAAAATTCCAGGCCGGCGCCAAATCCGCGGCGCCGTGCAGCGCGACCGGCACAACCGGGGCGGGAGGCTGTTGTTCCGGCGCCAAACGGCATCGGGCGAATCCGGAAACTGCCCCCGAAAGATGCTGTTACACCGTTTACAAAGCGCCTGTCATCGCCGCGGGCGGCCGGGGCATTGGTGCAGGCAGGCCGGTTCACCGCTTGGTGCCGACCGACCCGGAACAACAAGCCACCCAGGAGAATCTGATGCCCCAATCGCGTGCCCGTACCCTGCGCACTACCCTGCTGATCGGCGCCGGCGTTGTCGCCGCCGCTGCGTCCACCTTCGCCATGGCGCAAGCGCCGGCCGTCACTAACGCTATCCAGCGCGACGTCAACCAGCAGCAGCGTATCGAGAACGGCTTGAAATCCGGCGCCCTGACCACCCGCGAAGCCTCGAGCCTGGAAAAGCAGGAAGCCCGGGTCGACCGCATGGAATCGAACGCCATGAAGAACGGCTCGGTCTCGCCACGCGAGCAGGCGTCGATCCAGCGTGCCGAGAACCGCGTCAGCCAGGACATCTCGCGTGACACGCACAACGGCCAGCTCGGGAACCCGGCCAGCGCATCGTCGCAGCGCATGCAAGCCGACGTCCAGCGCAATATCAACCAGCAGGAACGCATCCGCAATGGCGTCCAGAACGGCTCGCTGACCAATCGCGAAGCCGCCGGCCTGGAACGAGGCCAAGCGCATGTGGACAAGCGCGAGGCGCGCGCCGGCCGCAACGGTCACGTCGGTGCGGGCGAGCAAGGCCGCATCATGGGTGCCGAGGACCGCGCGAGCGGCAACATCTACCGCGAAAAGCACAACGGCCATCGCCGCGGCTGACGCAGCCTGGGAAGGGCGGCGGCGCTGCCCGGCTCAGTCTGCCCGGCGGCGCCAGACCTGCCAGCGCTCCTGCCCTTCGAAGACCGGCAGGGGCGCGGCGGACGGACGGTCATCGATACGCTCGAAGGCGGGCCCGAGCAGGGCATCCAGCTCGGACGCCGGCATGGCGAACGGCGGCCCGCCGCGCTTGTCGCCCAGGAAGAAATAGCCAGCCAGCAGGCCGCCGGGCGGCAACAGGGCGGCCACGCGTTCGGCATAGGCCTCGCGCAATGCCGGGGGCAGCGCGCAGAGGAAAGCGCGCTCATAGATCAGCTCGCAGCGCGGCTGCGGCGTGAAGGCGAAGAAGTCCGCTTCGCGCACGATGGTCCCAGCCGGGCCCAGCGCGCGGCGCGCCGAGGCGACGGCCTGCGGCGAAAAGTCGATGGCCGTGACCGGCCAGCCGCGCTCGAACAGCCAGCCCGCTTCCCAGCCGTTGCCGCAGCCGGGTACCAGCGTCGGGCACGGCGCCTTGTTCTCGACGAACTGCTGGAACTCGACCGGCACGCCCTGCAGGTCCCAGGGCGTGAAGCCCTGTTCGAAGCGTTCGTCCCAGAACGCCGGATCCGCCGCATTGCGGGTGGTGAAAGACGGCGGGCTGGGTGCCTTGTCGGCCGGGTTCATGACGTCTCTCCTGCGATCTACCAGTAGCCAGTCCACGCCAGCACATGCGTCAGCACGATGCCGGCGACGAAGCCGCCGACCAGCAGCAGCACGGTGCCGATCAGGCGGTTGGTGCGGCGCTGTTCCGTCACCAGCATGGCCAGCAGCCGTTCCTGTTCGCCATTGGTGTTCAGCGCGCGGCGCTCCAGGAACTGGTGCGCCAGGCGCGGGAAATCGGGCAGCATCTTGGCCCACAGCGGCGCCTCGACCTTGACCCGCTCCCACGCGCCCTTCCAACCCACCTGCTCGTGCATCCAGCGCTCCAGGAAGGGCTTCGCCGTTTTCCACAGGTCCAGGTCCGGGTCGAGCTGGCGGCCCAGGCCTTCGATATTGAGCAGCGTCTTCTGCAGCAGCACCAGTTGCGGCTGGATCTCGACGTTGAAGCGGCGCGAGGTCTGGAACAGGCGCATCAGCACCATGCCAAGGGAGATTTCCTTGAGCGGCTTGTCGAAGTACGGCTCGCAGCATGCACGCACCGCGCTTTCGAGCTCTTCCACGCGCGTATCGGGCGGCACCCAGCCGGATTCCACGTGCAGCAGCGCCACGCGGTGGTAGTCGCGGCGGAAGAAGGCGATGAAGTTCTGCGCGAGATAGTTCTTGTCGAACTCCGACAGTGCGCCAACGATGCCGAAGTCGAGCGCGATATAGCGGCCGAAGGTCTCCGGCTGCACCGAAACGAGGATGTTGCCGGGGTGCATGTCGGCGTGGAAGAAGCCGTCGCGGAACACCTGCGTGAAGAAGATCTCCACGCCCTCTTCCGCGAGCTGGTGCATGTCGACACCGGCGGCCTTGAGCGATTCGGTGCGCGAGATCGGGATGCCGTGCATGCGCTCCATCACGAACACCGTGCTGCTGCACCAGTCCCAGAACACTTCGGGCACCAGCAGCAGGCTGGTATCGGCGAAATTGCGGCGCAGCTGGCTGGCGTTGGCCGCCTCGATCATCAGGTCCAGCTCGTCATGCAGGTATTTGTCGAACTCGGCCACCACCTCGCGCGGCTTCAGGCGCTTGCCGTCGGCCCAGAAGCGCTCCAGCCAGGTGGCCAGGTCGCGCATCAGCGCCAGGTCGCTGTCGATCACCGGCAGCATGCCCGGGCGCAGCACCTTCACCGCGACCTCGCGGCCATGGTTCGGGCCGCCCTTCAGCGTGGCGAAGTGCACCTGGGCGATCGACGCGCTGGCCACGGGCTGGTGCTCGAAGGTGTCGAAGAGATCGTCGAGCCTTCGGCCCAGCGAGCGCTCGATGATCCTGACCGCCACCGCCGAATCGAACGGCGGCACCTGGTCCTGCAGCAGCGCCAGTTCGTCGGCAATGTCCGGCGGCATCAGGTCGCGCCGGGTGGACAGCACCTGGCCGAACTTGACGAAGATCGGTCCGAGCTTGGTCAGCGCCAGCCGCAGGCGCTCGCCGCGCGGCATGTCCAGCTTGCGCCCGATGGTCATGACGCGGACCAGGAAGCGGATCTTGCGGTTCTGGAAACCGGACAGCACGAGCTCGTCCAGGCCGTAGTACAGGATGACGAAGAGGATCTTGCCGAGGCGCAGAAGGCGGGTCATGCGACGGAATTCAGGGAACGGTGGCGCTGCGCGAAACGCGCGGCAGCAATAAATAGCGTCATGCCGGCGGCACGATCAGCGATGGGCCGACGGCAGCACCGTCGATCCCGCGGGACGGGCACGCTCAAGCCGCTCCAGACGCTTCTCGAGGCGGGCCAGGTCGTCGCGCAGGCGGCCCACGTCGGTGCCGAAGTCGTCGAGCGCGACGTGGCGCACGAGCGTCGGCTTTTCGTCGAGCAGGTATTCCGTGACATTTTCCACGAGCGTGCGGCCCACGCGCGTGGCCTGCTCATGGAGCTCGCGCGCGCCGTCGACCATGCGCTGGGCGAGGCTGTCGCTGACCGGCCCGCCCAGGATCCCGCGAAAGGCCCGCGACAGGTCCTCGGCCGCGTCCCAGCGCAGGTTGCGGGCGAGCATCGAAACCGTGTTGGCCAGCTCCGCGTCGCCCTCGATGCGGACATGGCGCATGGCCGCCGCCTGGCCGCCGTCCGCCACGTCGGCGGCAACGAGCGGCCATTGCTGCAGCGGTACGAGAATCGTGACCGCCGGTGCTTCGGCGGCGGGCGCGAGTTCGGTGGCGCCGTCCTCGGTCACGCGCAGCGACAGCGCAAACGCAGCCGCGTCGAGGCGGACCACGCGGCCGGCAAACGCGGCCAGCTGGCCGCGAGCCCAGGGTTCCTGCTCGAGCAGGTGGTTCAGCGCGACAACGGCTGGCGCGGCCAGGGCGGAAGGCAGAGGATTCATGGCAATGAGCGTGCTGGGCACGGCTGGACGGGCAGGCCTGGCTCAGGTAGGCGGCACAGGCCAGGCACCGCTTCCAAACGGAAAAGGCCCGCGCTTTCGCGCGGGCCTCCATTCTAAGCTACTCCCCGCCGGCGTCACTGCCGTGGGGCATAGCCGGCACTCAGGATTCCTGCTGGATGCCTGCCAGTAGCCAGCCGCCCGAGCCGGAAACCGGCTTGGCCAGGTTCCAGACCTCGGCAAACGGCTGCGCCGCTTCACCGGCGCGCTCGCGGATCATGCCCGAGAATCGCACGCTGGCCAGGTGCTGGTTCGGCGAGGATTCGATGCCCAGCATCTGCGCCTCCAGCGTGACCACATCGGTCTTGTTGACCTCGGTGCCACGGTCGGCCAGGTCCATCTTGATCTCGGCGAACATTTCCGGCGTCGTGAACTCGCGGATATCGTCGAGGTTGCCGGCATCCCAGGCCGCCTGCAGGCGCACGAAGTGAACCTTGGCGTTGCGCAGGAAGGCATCGGTATCGAAGTCGGCGGGCACGCCCCAGGGCTGCTGAGCCACGGCATCGCCCGCGACTGCGGCGGCGCCGGCGGCCGGCATCACAGGATTGGCGGCCGGGGAGTACGGCTCCTGCTGGCGCAGCATCGGCTCGGCGTTACCGCCCAGGCCACCCGCACTGCCGGCGCCGGCGTAGGCCGGCTGCTGGCCGCGCTGGCTGCCGCCACGGAACTTGCGGATCAGCCAGATCGCCACGAACGCGACCAGCGCGATCAGGATCAGGTTGGACAGGAAGCCCGCCATTGCACCGCCCAGGCCGAAGTGCGACAGCAGCGCGCCAATACCGAGGCCGGCGGCGATACCGCCCAGGATGCCGCCCCAGTTGCGCTTGGGCTTGGCCGCGGCCGCGGCTGCGCCGGCAGCCCCGGCGGTGGCCGGCGCTGCCTGCTGCGCGGGTTGCTGGGCCGGTTGTTGCGAAGGTGTCTGCTGTGCCGGCGCCTGCTGGCGTTGCTGCGTCACGTTGGACGATTGCTTGCCGATGCTGCGCGAGCCGCCCATGCGCTTGGCATTGGCGTCCAGCGCCATGCCGAGCGCGATCGCGGCAATCAGCGACCCCACCAGGAATTTTCCGCGAAGTGATGACATATTCAGTAATCCCCTGTCAGTTTCCGCTTAAATCCGGTCTCTAACGCCGAATTCAAGCCAGGAATGGCGATTTAATACTTGCGCCCGACGTGGAGCGCCACCACTCCGGCCGTCAGATTGAAGTATTCGACATTCTCCAGCCCCACTTGTTCCATCAAGCGTACAAGTGAGTCCTGGTCTGGATGCATTCTGATCGATTCCGCCAGATAGCGATAGCTAGGGGCATCCCCCGCCACCTTCTGCCCGAGCCACGGCAGCACCTTGAAGGAATAGATATCGTAGGCCTTCTCCAGCGGTTTCCATACCTTGGAGAACTCCAGCACCATGACCTTGCCGCCGGGCTTCACCACACGGCGCATCTCGGCCAGGGCGGCGTCCTTGTGGGTCATGTTGCGCAGGCCGAAGGCCACCGTGACCAGGTCGAAGTAGTTGTCCGGGAACGGGATGTGCTCGGCGTCGCACAGCGCCACCGGCGTGACGATGCCCTTGTCGAGCAGGCGGTCGCGCCCCACGCGCAGCATCGACTCGTTGATGTCGGTCAGCCAGACCTGGCCGGTCGGGCCGGCCTGCTTCGCGAATGCCTTGGCCAGGTCGCCGGTACCGCCGGCGATGTCCAGGACCTTATGGCCCGGGCGCACATTGGCCTGGGCGATGGTGAACATCTTCCACAGCCGGTGCATGCCGCCCGACATCAGGTCGTTCATCACGTCATATTTGCTGGCGACCGAATGGAACACGCCGGCGACCTTGCCGGCCTTTTCCGCTTCGTCGACCTTCTCGAACCCGAAGTGGGTTTCGCTCATATCTCAGACTCCAGGTACAGATCAGTGATGATGGCCGCAGCCATGGCCGCCGGGCGCCGCCATGGGCGTGTCGCGATCGACGCCGGCGGCTTCCAGGCGCTTCAGGTAGTCGGCCCACAGCGCATCCTGCTGGTCGCCGAGGCGGTACAGCAGTTCCCAGGAATAGATGCCGGTATCGTGGCCGTCGCTGAAGCGGATCTGGATGGCGTAGTTGCCCACGGGCTCGACCGCGGCAATGCCGACCTCGCGCTTGCCGGTCTGCAGCACTTCCTGGCCGGGGCCGTGTCCCTGCACCTCGGCCGACGGCGAATACACGCGCAGCAGCTCGAACGGCAGCCGGAAGCTGCGCCCGTTGTCGAAGCCGACTTCAAGCACGCGCGACTGCGTGTGCACCGTCAGCGCGGTGGGATGGGGAGTATCTTTTTCGAGGCCTGCCATAGTGGGTGCGCCGGCGCGGGCGCCTGGTGGGTTGGCGTGACGCGGTTCGCGCTCACGCCTCGCATACGACCCGATAGCTTACCGCAGCGCCCCCGCCTTGCCCATCTTGGGTGCCGGCGCCGTCATCGGGCACATAGCGCAGGCGGCGGCCATGGAACGCCGCGACGGTGCTGCGGTGCGCGATGCTGACGATCGCCGCGTCGGGCAGCGCCTCGACCATCAGGCGATACATGATGCCCTCGGTTTCCTCGTCAAGCGCGCTGGTGGCCTCGTCCAGGAACAGGTAGCGGGGCTTCTGCAGCAGCGCGCGGGCAAAGGCCAGGCGCTGCTGCTCGCCGGGCGACAGCCGCAGCGACCAGTTGTCGAATACGTCGAGCTGGTCCACGAGTTGCTGCAGGCGGGCCTGCCGCAGCACGGCCTGCAGCGCCTCGGCGGCATGGGCCGTGCCTGCGTCCGGGTAGGCGAGCGCATCGGCCAGCGTGCCGATCGGCAGGTAGCTGCGCTGTGGCAGGAACAGGGTGCGCGCGTCGGCCGGCATCGTGATGGTGCCGCTGCCATACGGCCAGATTCCGGCCAGCGCGCGGAACAGCACGCTCTTGCCGCAGCCGGAGGGCCCGCTCACGAGCCAGCGCTCGCCCGGCGCGATGGCCAGTGAAAACGGCGCCACCAGCGCGCGCTGACCGACGCTCGCGCCGCGTTGCGCGCGCACCGGCAGCGCCAGGCCCAGGCCCTCGACACGGATGCCCTCCTGCGGCGCGCCGGTATGCTCGACCTCGATATCGCGCACGCCGGTATGCGCCTGGTCCTGCCGCTCGGCCACGCGGATCGCCTCCTGGAAATCGATCAGGCGGTTGGCCGCGGCCTTCCAGCCCACCAGCGTGGCGTAGCTGTCCACGAACCACGACAGCGCGCCCTGCACCTGGCCGAAGGCCGAGCTGGTCTGCATCAGGCCGCCGAGCGTCATCTTGCCGGCGAAGTAGCGCGGCGCCGCCACCAGGATCGGGAAGATGATCGCGAACTGCGCATAACCCGAACTCACGAAGGTCAGCCGCCGCGTATAGCGCATGAGCTGGTTCCAGTTTGCGCGGATGCGGTCGAAGCGCGCGCGCAGGCCAGCCTGCTCGGTCGGTTCGCCGCGGTACAGCGCCACGGGTTCGCTGTTCTCGCGCAGGCGCACCAGCGTGAAACGGAAATCCGCCTCGTACTGTTCCTGCTGGAAATTCAGGCCGATCAGCGGCCGTCCGACGATATGCGCGATCAGCGAGCCGATCACCGCGTAGCCCGCGGCGAACCACACCATATAGCCCGGGATCACGATCTCGTTGCCGCCCAGCGCAAGACTGATCGGGCCAGAGACCGTCCACAGGATGCCGACAAAGGACAGCAGCGTCACCACCGAATTGAGCAGCCCCAGCGACAGCGACAGCGCGCCGTCGGTGAACTGGCGCAGGTCGTCGGAAATCCGCTGGTCAGGGTTGTCGGTGGTGTGCGTCTGCTCGATCCGGTAGTACGCCTGGTGCCCCATCCAGTGGCCCATGAACCGGCCCGTCATCCAGGTACGCCAGCGCATCTGCAGCATCATCGTGTAGTACTGGCGCGAGATCGCGGCGACGATAAAGAACGCCGCGATCCACGAGAAGCGCAGCAGCAGCACCTTGAACGAGGCGTAGTCGCGCTGCTCCAGCGCGTTGTAGAACACGCGGTTCCACTCGTTGAGCAGCACGTTGATATAGACGATGCCCAGGTTGAGCGCCACCACCAGGGTCAGCAGGCCGAGCCCCGCCTTGCGGTCTTCGGACTTCCAGTAGGGCTTGATCAGCGCCCAGGTCGCGGCCATGCGCAGCCGGCTCTGGATCTTGAGGGCCCGTGCGGGAACGGCCGGGCCCGGTACGGTGACGGATGTCGGGGTCGAGGACATAGCGGCAGCGGTTCGCCCGCTGCGCAGCCGCGGCGGACTTGTTCTTTTGGGGGAAGAGGCGGCGCGGATGGCCGCCGCATCGACAACAGGATTCAGACGCGTCCACGCGGGCGTGGGTTCCGCGCCGGCATCCTACCTCACGCAGCGGACCGTCAGGTGCCGTGTTCAGGCGTCGGTGTCCAGCACGGAAAGTGCCGTACGCAGCGCCGGCAACCGGCTGGCCAGTTCGGTCACGCGCGCCGCGTCGGCAGCACGCTGGGGTGCCGCCCAGATCGCCTCGGGGAAATGCGTGTCCCAGCGGTAGCGCGGAATGATGTGCCAGTGCAGGTGCGGGACCATATTGCCGAACGCGGCCAGGTTGACCTTGTCCGGCGTCATGACCTCGCGCACCACGCGCTCGACGCGCGCCACCAGACGCATCAGCCAGGCCTGGTCGCCATCGTCCAGGTCGGTCAGCTCGGCCGCATGGTCGTTCCAGACGATGCGGCAGAAGCCGGGGAAACGGTCGTGCTCGACCAGGATCACGCGGGCGCGGTCACCCATCCAGACGAGTTCGCCGCCGTCGGCTTCGCACAGCGGGCAACCCGGTGCGCGCGTCACACTAGCACCCGCTCGATGCCGCCGGCGTTGGCCTTGGCCACATACTCGGGCATCCAGTTCTCGCCCAGCAGATGCTTCGCCATTTCCACGACGATGTAGTCGGCCTGTACCGACGCATCCTCGTTATAGCGCGACAGCCCCTGCAGGCACGACGGGCAGCTGGTCAGGATCTTGACGTCGCCGCTGAAGCCGTCGGCGCGCAGCTTGTCGGCGCCCTTGGTCATCTCCTCTTCCTTGCGGAAGCGGATCTGGGTCGAGACATCCGGGCGGGTCACCGCCAGCGTGCCGGACTCCCCGCAGCAGCGCTCGTTCTTCTCGATCTTGCCGGCGCCCGCGTTGCCGCCCATCAGGTCATTGACCAGCTTGGTCGGGTCCATGGTCTTGATCGGGGTGTGGCAGGGGTCGTGGTACATGTAGCGCGTACCGGTCACGCCCTCGAGCTTCACGCCCTTTTCCAGCAGGTATTCGTGGATGTCGATGATGCGGCAGCCCGGGAAGATCTTCTCGAATTCATAGCCGGCGAGCTGGTCGTAGCACGTGCCGCAGCTGACCACCACCGTCTTGATGTCGAGGTAGTTCAGCGTATTGGCCACGCGGTGGAACAGCACGCGGTTGTCGGTGACCATCTTCTCGGCCTTGTCGTACTGGCCGTTGCCGCGCTGCGGATAGCCGCAGCACAGGTAGCCCGGCGGCAGCACGGTCTGCACGCCCACATGCCACAGCATCGCCTGCGTGGCCAGGCCGACTTGCGAGAACAGCCGCTCCGAGCCGCAGCCCGGGAAGTAGAACACCGCCTCCGACTCGGGCGTGGTCGCCTTCGGGTCGCGGATGATCGGCACGATCTCGCTGTCCTCGATATCGAGCAGCGCGCGCGCGGTCTTCTTGGGCAGGTTGCCCGGCATCTTCTTGTTGATGAAGTGGATCACCTGCTCGCGCACCGGCGGCTTGCCCACGGTGGCGGGCGGATGCGCGGTCTGCTTCTTCGCGAACTTCTTCAGCACCTCGTTGCCCAGGCGCTGCGCCTTGTAGCCCCAGTCGATCATGACCTTGCGGGTCAGGTTGATCGTTTCCGGGCTGGTGGCGTTCAGGAAGAACATCGACGCGGCTGTGCCGGGGTTGAACTTCTTCTGCCCCATCTTGCGCAGCAGGTTGCGCATGTTCATCGACACGTCGCCGAAGTCGATCTTCACCGGGCACGGCGTCGCGCACTTGTGGCACACCGTGCAGTGATCGGCCACGTCCGAGAACTCGTCCCAGTGCTTGATCGACACGCCGCGGCGGGTCTGCTCCTCGTACAGGAAGGCCTCGACCAGCAGCGAAGTCGCCAGGATCTTGTTGCGCGGGCTGTACAGCAGGTTGGCGCGCGGCACGTGCGTGGCGCACACCGGCTTGCACTTGCCGCAGCGCAGGCAGTCCTTGACGCTGTCGGCAATGGCGCCGATGTCGCTCTGCTGCATGATGATGGACTCATGTCCCATCAGGCCGAACGACGGCGTGTATGCATTGCGCAGGTCCGCGCCCGGCAGCAGCTTGCCCTTGTTGAAACGGCCCTGCGGATCGACCTTCTGCTTGTAGACGCGGAAGTCGCCGATCTCTTCCTCGGTCAGGAACTCGAGCTTGGTGATGCCGATGCCGTGCTCGCCGGAAATTACGCCGTCGAGCGAGCGCGCCAGGTCCATGATGCGGGCCACCGCGCGGTGGGCATCCTGGAGCATCTCGTAGTTGTCGGAGTTGACTGGGATATTGGTGTGCACGTTGCCGTCGCCGGCGTGCATGTGCAGCGCCACGAACACACGGCCGCGCAACACCTCCTTGTGGATCGCCTGCGCCTCGTCGAGGATCGGCTTGAACTCGCCGCCATTGAAGATCTTGCGCAGCTCGGCGCGCACTTCGCCCTTCCAGGACACGCGGATGGTGCGGTCCTGCAGCAGGTGGAACACATTGGCATCCGGCTGCTGCGCCAGGCGCGCGTCGAAGGCCTGGCCGAGCAGGCCCAGGCCGTGCCCGATCAGCGACGCCTTGGCGGTGGCCAGCGGCGTGTCGAGGCGGTCCTGCAGGTAGCGCCAGCGCGCGCGGATCTCGCGCAGCAGCGTGAGCGCGTGCTGCACGCGGTCTTCGAGCAGTTCGGCGCTCGGGATCTCGTTGGCGTCGTCGCTGCGGCCGAGCGGCAGGTTGCCGCGCGCGAAGAAGGCCTCGAGCGCGTCGACCAGCGCGAGCTTGTTCTTGATCGACAGTTCGATGTTGATGCGCTCGATGCCGTCGGTGTACTCGCCCATGCGCGGCAGCGGGATCACCACGTCTTCATTGATCTTGAAGGCGTTGGTATGCCGCGCGATGGCGGCGGTGCGCGAACGGTCGAGCCAGAATTTCTTGCGGGCCTCGGGGCTCACGGCGATAAAGCCTTCGCCGCTCTTGCCGTTGGCCATGCGGATCACTTCCGAAGTGGCGCGCGCCACGGCGTCTTCATCGTCGCCGACGATGTCGCCGATCAGCACCATCTTCGGGAAGGCGTTGCGCTTGCTCTTGGTGGCGTAGCCGACCGCGCGCAGGTAGCGCTCGTCCAGGTGCTCCAGGCCGGCAAGGATGGCGCCGCCCGGCTTTTTCGACTCGGCGTCGAGGAAGTCCTTGATCTCGACGATGCTCGGAATCGCATCGCGCGCCTGGCCGAAGAACTCCAGGCACACGGTACGGATGAACTTCGGCATGCGGTGCAGGATCCAGCGCGCGCTGGTGATGATGCCGTCGCAGCCTTCCTTCTGCACGCCGGGCAGGCCCGCCAGGAACTTGTCGGTAACGTCCTTGCCCAGGCCTTCCTTGCGGAACTTGCGGCCCTCGATCGCGAGCGTCTCGGTGCGCAGCACCTTCTCGCCCGGCGCACGGTTGCCGTCGGACCACTTCAGCTCGAAGGTGGCGACCGGCACGTCGTGGATCTTGCCCAGGTTGTGGTCCAGGCGCGTGACTTCCAGCCAGTTGCCTTCCGGATCGACCATGCGCCACCAGGCCAGGTTGTCCAGCGCGGTGCCCCACAGCACGGCCTTCTTGCCACCGGCGTTCATGGCGACGTTGCCGCCGATGCACGATGCGTCGATCGAGGTCGGGTCCACCGCGAACACCAGGCCGGCCTTGTCGGCGGCGTCGGCCACGCGGCGCGTCACCACGCCGGCGCCAGAGAAGATGGTGGCAACCTTGTGCGAGACGCCCGGCATGTCGGTCTGCTCGACCGGGCCGAGCTGTTCCAGCTTCTCGGTATTGATGACCGCGCTCATCGGCGTCAGCGGCACGGCGCCGCCGGTATAGCCGGTGCCGCCCCCGCGCGGGATGATGGTCAGGCCGAGCTCGAAGCAGCCCTTGACCAGGCCGGCGATCTCTTCCTCGGTGTCCGGCGTCAGCACGACGAACGGATATTCCACGCGCCAGTCTGTAGCGTCGGTCACGTGCGAAACACGCGACAGGCCGTCGAACTTGATGTTGTCCTTCTGCGTGACGCGGCCCAGCACGCGCTGCGCGCGCTTGCGCAGGTCGTAGGCGGCGGCGAACTCGTTCTTGAAGTCCTCAACTGCCTGCTTGGCGAAGGCGACCAGTTGCTCCACGCGGTGCGAGCGGTCTTCGGCGGCAGGCTCGGCGTGCTCGGCACGGTCGGCGGCACGGCGCTTCTCGATCTCGCTCAGGCGGTGGTGCAGCGCGCTCACCAGCATCTGGCGGCGCTTGGGGTTCTCGAGCAGGTCGTCCTGCAGGTACGGGTTGCGGCGTACCACCCAGATATCGCCCAGCACCTCGTACAGCATGCGCGCCGAACGGCCGGTACGGCGCTCGCTGCGCAGTTCGTCCAGGATGCGCCAGGCCTCATCGCCCAGCAGGCGGATGACAATCTCGCGGTCCGAGAAGGACGTGTAGTTATAGGGAATTTCACGCAGGCGCGGCGGGGCGTCCTGCGCGGCCAGCTTGGCGTCGAGCACGAGTGGGGCGTTCATGGGGGGACCGCTTCCTGCTGCGCACTGGAGGTGTGCGCCGATCGTTCATTAAAGGGCGATTGTACTGCATGGCGCGGTTTCGCCGCACCGCAACACGGCACAACCCGAGTCGGAACAAGGGTTTAGCGCCGCTTTATGCGCCATGATCCACACAAGGATTCAGAACCACGCCCGGAAGATTTCGGCAATGTTGTGCCAAAAACTGTCAGGAATCCACAGCAGGCTGGCAGTCATGGCCAGATAGCGCAGGAATTTGCCGATCGCCATATAGGCCAGGCTCGGCCAGAACGACAGTCGCAGCCAACCCGCCAGAGTGCACAATGGATCACCAATGGCCGGCAACCACGATGCCAGCAGCGTGGGCGGGCCCAGCCGCCGCATCCAGTGGAAATAGCGCGCATCGAGCTTCGGCTTGGTGGGCTTGCGCACGTGCTTGCGATGTTGGAGGTGTTCCTGCTCGTGCTCGCGCTCCTGGCGCCGCTTGCGGTAGCGCACCAGCGCGAGCTTGGCCGCATAGCCAAGCCACCAGTCGATGGCGCCGCCGGCCGTATTGCCGAGCGTGGCCACCACCACCGCCGGCCAGAACATGTGCGGATTGAGCTTGATATAGCCGAACACCGCCGGTTCCGAGCCGAGCGGCAGCAGCGTGGCCGACACCAGGCTGACGACGAAGATGGCGGGCAGGCCCACCTTGGGGAGGGCGACGATGTCGAACAGCCAGTCGAAGAAGGCTTCCATGTCGTGATGCCGGGTATCGGGTAGTGCCTGGGTGGCGTCAACCATTCTAGCCGCCCCCCTTTCGGGGCACGGGCAACCCGCATGGCAGCGCCCGGCGATTTGTGATTAACTGTTAGAGCCCGTCGCGGCCAAACGTTCGCGGCCGCCGGGAGTTTTCCTCCCGCACGGCAGTCGCCGTGGGCAGCACCGGCAGCACCAATATCACGAAATAGCCGTAGCAAACGGCAGTACCGCGTCGTGGCCAGTCCCGCGCTGTTTTTTTCGGGATTTCGGGGAGTTGGTCATGCGCGTCCACCCACATGGAGACAAGCATGCCGATTCCGATCCGCCTGACGGTCAATGGCAAGGCCGTTGACGCGCAGGTAGAACCCAATACCCTCCTCGTCCAGTTCCTGCGCGACCAGTTGCGCCTGACCGGTACGCACGTCGGCTGCGATACCGCGCAGTGCGGCGCCTGCACGATCCACCTGGACGGACGCGCGGTCAAGTCCTGCAATATCCTCGCCGTGCAGGCCGATGGCGCCCAGGTCACGACGATCGAAGGACTGGCCGGCGACAAGATCGGCAATGGCCTGCATCCGATGCAGGAAGCCTTCCGCGAATGCCACGGCCTGCAATGCGGTTTCTGCACGCCGGGCATGGTCATGGCGGCCACCGCGCTGGTCAAGGCCCAGCCGGACGCCGATGCCACCGCCATCCGCCAGCAGCTCGAAGGCAACCTGTGCCGCTGCACGGGCTACCACAACATCGTCAAGGCCGTGCAGCAGGGCCAGGCCGCCATGCGCGCGGGCACCGCCGCGAGCGCAGAGTAAGGGAGCCCAGCCATGAACGCACCCGAATCGCAAAAATTCGTCGGCACGGCGGTCAAGCGCAAGGAAGACTTCCGCTTCCTGACCGGCAACGGCCAGTACACCGACGACATCGTGCTGCCGCAGCAGAGCTACGGCTACTTCCTGCGCTCGCCGCACGCGCATGCGCGCATCAGGTCGATCGACAAGAGCGCCGCGCTGGCCTCGCCCGGCGTGATCGCCGTGCTGACCGGCGACGACATGGCCGCCGACAAGGTGGGCGGCCTGCCCTGCGGCTGGCTGATCCACAGCATCGACGGCTCGCCGATGAAAGAGCCGCCCCACCCCGTCATCGCGCAGGGCAAGGTACGCCATGTCGGCGACCAGGTGGCGCTGGTGGTGGCCGAAACGCTGATGCAGGCGAAGGATGCCGCCGAGAAGATCGAGGTCGACTACGAAGAGCTGCCCGCCGTCGTCAACGCCGCCGATGCCGCGACCGCCTCGACGCTCGTGCATGACGACGTGCCGGCCAATACCTGCTACACCTGGGGCCACGGCGACAAGGCCGCTACCGACGCCGCCTTTGCAAAAGCGGCGCACGTGACCACGCTCGATATCGTCAACAACCGGCTGATCCCGAACGCGATCGAGCCGCGCGCGGTCAACGCCAGCTACGCGCGCCAGGACGACAGCTATACCGTCTACGTGGCCAACCAGAACCCGCACGTGGAACGCCTGCTGATGGGCGCCTTCGTGCTGGGCCTGCCGGAATCGCGGCTGCGCATCATCGCGCCGGACGTTGGCGGCGGCTTCGGCTCCAAGATCTTCCTGTACCCGGAAGACGTGGCGCTGACCTGGGCGTCGAAAAAGGTCGGCCGGCCGATCAAGTGGACCGCAGAACGTTCGGAGTCGTTCCTGACCGACGCGCACGGGCGCGACCACGTGACCAGGGCCGAGCTGGCGCTCGACAGCGACGGCAAGTTCCTGGCCATGCGCGTGCACACCACCGCGAACATGGGCGCGTACCTGTCGACCTTCGCCAGCAGCGTGCCCACCATCCTCTACGCGACGCTGCTGGCCGGACAATACGCCACGCCCGCTATCTACGCCGAGGTGAAAGCGGTATTCACCAACACCGCGCCAGTGGACGCCTACCGCGGCGCCGGCCGGCCCGAGGCCACCTACGTGGTCGAGCGCCTGGTGGAAGCCGCCGCGCACGAGTTGAAGACGGACCCTGCCGAGCTGCGCCGGAAGAACTTCATCCGCCAGTTCCCGTACGCCACGCCAGTCGGCCTGACCTACGACACCGGCGACTACGAACCTTGCCTTGCACGCGCGCAGGAACTCGCGGACGTGAAGGGCTTTCCTGCCCGTCGCAACGAGGCGAAGCAACGCGGCAAGCTGCGCGGCCTCGGCTACTCCTGCTACATCGAAGCGTGCGGCCTGGCGCCGTCGAACATCGCCGGCGCACTGGGCGCGCGCGCGGGCCTGTTCGAGGTCGGCGAGATCCGCGTGCACCCGACCGGCACGGTGACCGTGTTCACCGGCTCGCACAGCCATGGCCAGGGCCACGAGACCACCTTCGCGCAGATCGTGGCGGACCGGCTCGGCATCGCGCTGGAATCGGTCGAGATCGTGCACGGCGATACCGGCCGCGTGCCGTTCGGCATGGGCACCTATGGCTCGCGCTCGCTCGCGGTGGGCGGCTCGGCGATCATGAAGGCGCTGGACAAGATCGAGGCCAAGGCCAAGAAGATCGCCGCGCACTTGCTGGAGGCGTCCGATGCCGACATCGAGTTCAGCGACGGCCTGTTCCGCGTGGCCGGCACCGACCGCACCAAGACCTTCGGCGAAGTCGCGCTGAGCGCGTACGTGCCACACAACTATCCGCTCGACAAGCTGGAGCCGGGCCTGAACGAGAACGCGTTCTACGATCCGACCAACTTCACGTATCCCTCGGGTGCCTATGTGTGCGAGGTGGAAGTCGATCCGGACACCGGCGAATCGCAGGTGGTGAAGTTCACCGCGGTCGACGACTTCGGCAACATCATCAACCCGATGATCGTCGAAGGCCAGGTACACGGCGGCATCGGCCAGGGCCTGGGCCAGGCCATGCTGGAGCAGTGCATTTACGACCGCGACAGCGGCCAGCTGCTGACCGGCTCCTACATGGACTACGCCATGCCGCGCGCGGCCGACCTGCCCGACTTCACCGTGGAAACGGCCAAGGGCACGCCCTGCACGCACAACCCGCTGGGCGTGAAGGGCTGCGGCGAGGCCGGCGCCATCGGCTCGCCGCCGGCTTTCATCAACGCGCTGGTCGATGCGCTGTCCCCGCTCGGCGTGAAGGACCTGCAGATGCCCGCCACGCCGCACCGCGTGTGGCAGGCCATCCAGGCCGCCGAGGCCGCCAAGCCCTGAGCCCGCCGACGAACCGTAAAGGAAACCGACATGTACGCATTCCAGTTTGAACGCGCAGCGGATGCCAAGGCGGCCGTCGCGAAGCTCAAGGCCGATCCGGACGCCAAGTTCCTGGCCGGCGGCCAGAGCCTGCTGGCCGCGATGAAGCTGCGCCTCGCCGCGCCGTCGACGCTCATCGACGTGGCCCGCATTCCCGGCATGGCCGACATCCGCGTCGAAGGCAACGATGTGGTGATCGGCGCCGCCGCGCGCCACGCCGACGTCGCGGCCAACGCCGATGTACGCCAGCGCATTCCCGCGCTGGCCGCGCTGGCCGACGGTATCGGCGACCGCCAGGTACGCGCCATGGGCACCATCGGCGGCTCGCTCGCCAACGACGATCCCGCCGCGTGCTACCCCGCCGCCGTGCAGGGCCTGGGCGCCACCGTGGTCACCGACCGCCGCACCATTGCGGCCGATGACTTCTTCAAGGGCCTCTACGAAACCGCGCTGGAGCCTGACGAGCTGATCACCGCCGTGCGCTTCCCGATCCCCGAGAAGGCCGCCTACATCAAGTTCCGCAACCCGGCCTCGCGCTTCGCGCTGGTCGGCGTAATGGTTGCGCGCACCGGCGGCAACGTGCGCGTCGCCGTCACCGGGGCGGCCGACAGCGTGTTCCGCTGCCAGCCGCTGGAACAGGCCCTGTCGGCCAGCTTCACGCCGGCGGCGGCGAAGGCGGTCAAGGTCGATCCATCGCGGCTCAACAGCGATCTGCATGCATCGGCCGAGTACCGGGCACATTTGATCCCCGTGCTGGCAGCGAGGGCGGTGGAGGCGGCCGGATAGCGATTGCCGGCCTGGGGGTGCTCTCAGCGAGTCTCCTCCAGCCCCTCTCCCGCAAGCGGGAGAGGGGAGCAAACATTGCCTTCCTCCGCACCCGGCAGCCCTCATGCTCCCCACCTCCATCGACGAAACCCTCGCACAGCTGGCATCCCACCAGTACTTCGCGGACCGCGAAACCGCGACCGTGCTGTACCTGGCCCTGCGCATGCAGCGCCCGCTGTTCCTCGAAGGCGAACCGGGCGTCGGCAAGACCGCCCTGGCGCAGGCCATGGCCGAAGTCATGGGCACCCGCCTGCTGCGCCTGCAATGCTACGAAGGCCTGGACGCCGCCAGCGCCCTGTACGAGTGGGACTACCCGCGCCAGATCATGGCCCTGCGCGTAGCCGAAGCGCGCGGCGAGCGCCCCGAAGCGCAGTCGCTCTATCACGACGATTACCTGCTCAAGCGCCCGCTGCTCGAAGCCCTGCTGCCCGACCCCGCCGCCCCCGGCGCGCCGCGCGTGCTTCTGATCGACGAGATCGACCGCGCCGACGAACCGTTTGAAGCGTTCCTGCTGGAGATACTGTCCGAATACCAGGTATCGATCCCTGAAATCGGCGTGATCCGCGCCGAGCGGCCGCCGCTGATCATCGTCACCTCCAACCGCACGCGCGAGGTCCACGACGCGCTCAAACGCCGCTGCCTGTACCAGTGGATGGGCTATCCGCAACGCGAGCGCGAACTGCAGATCGTCGCCGCGCGCGCGCCGGAAGCCGCAGCGCGGCTGCAGGCGCAGGCCGTCGATTTCATCCACCGGCTGCGCGGCATCGACCTGTTCAAGGCGCCCGGCATCGCCGAAGCCATCGACTGGTGCCGCGCGCTGTCCGCGCTGGGCGTGACCGAACTCGACCCGCAGTCCGTGCGCGACACGCTCGGCGTGCTGCTCAAGTACCAGGATGACCTGGCCCGCGCCGATGGCCCCACCGTGGCCGAACTGCTCGCGGGCACGTCTGCCGCGACCTGAGCCATGGCCACGCTGCATCCCGCCCGCGCCGGCAAGCACGGCCCCGCCCTGCCGGTGCTGGCGCGCAACGTCACGCATTTCATGCGCCTGCTGCACGACGGCGGCTTCGCGCTGTCGCCCGCGCATTCGGTCGACGCGCTCGAGGCGCTGCAATTCGTGGATATCGGCCAGCGCGATGACGTCCGTGCGGCGCTGGCCGCACTGGTGCTGTCAGGCCCTGACCAGCGGCCGCTGTTCAATGCCGCCTTCGACCTGTTCTGGCGCGACCCCGACTGGGAAGGCAAGCTGCGCGCGATGCTGCTGCCGCGCGTCGATGCCGGCGCGCCGCCGCCGCGCCGCAGCAACCGCCTTGCCGACGCACTGGCGGCACGCCAGCCCGACCTGCCCGCGCGCCCGCAGCAGACCGAAGCCGAACGGCTCGCGGTGCCCCTGACGTTCTCGGACCAGGAACGCCTGGCCCAGCGCGACTTCGAGACGCTGACCGCGCAGGAATGGCGCGCGCTGCAGCACGTGGTGCGCAAGCGCCGCGCCCACCTGGCCATGGAACGCACGCGCCGGCTGCGTCCGGCCAACAATGGCACCCGCGCCGACCTGCGCGCGAGCGCGCGCCTGGCGGTGCGCCAGCACGGCGAGTGGCTGCGCTGGAAATACCGCCGCCACGCCGAGCGCAAGCCGCCGGTGGTGTTGCTGCTCGACATCTCGGGCTCGATGAGCCAGTACTCGCGCGCGGTGCTGTACTTCTGCCATGCGCTGACGCTCTCGCGCGAGCGGCTGTCGGTGTTCCTGTTCGGCACGCGGCTCACCAACATCACGCGCGCCCTGCGCGAACGCGACCCCGACGAGGCCGTGGCCGTCATCACCGGCCAGGTGCGCGACTGGGCCGGCGGCACGCGCATTGGCGAGGCGCTCGCAAGCTTCAACCGCCAGTGGGCACGCCGCACGCTGTCGGGACGCGCCACGGTGCTGCTCGTCACCGACGGCCTGGACCACGAGCACATCGACCTGCTGAGCCAGGAGATGGCACGGCTGCGGCGCTTCGCGCACCGCATCATCTGGCTCAACCCGCTGCTGCGCTACCCGGGCTTCGCACCGCAGGCGCGCGGCGTGCAGGCCATCCTGCCGCATGTGGACGCGCTGCGCCCGGCGCACAATCTCGACAGCCTGCTCGCGCTGCAGACCCTGCTGTCCGAACCGGGCGCCGGCGCGGCTTTCGCTTCACCTATGAAATAAATCACGCAGACAAGGAGCGCCCCCATGGAAATGAACCAAAGCCAGCGCCTGCCGGTGCCCCAGCAAGTGGCATGGGAGGCGCTCAACGACACGGCGCTGCTCAAGCAGTGCATTCCGGGATGTGAGAGCATCGAGCCTGACGGCGAAAATGCCTACCAACTCGCATTGACCGCGGCGGTCGGACCCGTCAAGGCGCGCTTCAAGGGCCGCATGGCGCTGCAGGACATCCAGGCGCCGGACAGCTACACCATCCAGTTCGACGGACAGGGTGGTGCGGCAGGCTTCGGCAAGGGGTCCGCGCGCGTCACGCTGGAGGCCGACGGCGACGAAACGGTTCTCACGTATGCGGTCAAGGCGCAGGTGGGCGGCAAGATCGCGCAGATCGGCTCGCGGCTGGTAGACGCCGCGGCGCGCAAGATGGCGGACGCCTTCTTCACGCGTTTCACCCAGGCACTGGCCGCGCCGGCGCACGATGAAGCCGAACTGCAACAAGGCGCCGCCTCCGATGGCGGCGAGACGCAACAAACAGAGGAACCCAAGCGGAAGCGATCATGGACAGCGTGGATCTCGAAGTCCTGAGAAGCAGCGTACGGTGGCAGCAGGAAGGCCACCGCGTGCTTCTGGTCACGGTAGTCAGGACCTGGGGCTCGTCGCCCCGCCCCGAAGGCGCGATGCTGGCCGTGCGCGATGACGGGCTCGTCGTCGGCTCGGTTTCCGGCGGCTGCATCGAAGACGATCTGATCGACCGCGTGCGCCGGCTCGGCATCACCGCGGACCATCCCGAATCGGTCAAGTACGGCATCAGCGCCGAGGAAGCCCACCGCTTCGGCCTGCCGTGCGGCGGCACCATCGAACTGGTGACCGAGCCCATCGGGCCGGCGAGCGGCATCGCCGAATTGCTCGACGCGGTCGAGAACGGCCGGCTGGTCACGCGCACGCTCGACATGGCCACCGGCAACGCCATGCTGGGACCGGCAGAAGCCACCGATGGCCTGGCCTTTGACGGCCGGACGCTGTGCACCATCCACGGCCCGCGCTATCGCATGCTGGTGATTGGCGCGGGGCAGTTGTCAAAGTACCTGTGCCAGATTGCCGTGGGGCTGGGCTTTCAGGTCACCGTGTGCGACCCGCGCGAGGAATACACGGAAACGTGGGACATCCCTGGCGTGAGCATGGTGCGCACCATGCCCGACGACACCGTGATGGAGATGAACCTCGACGAGCGCTGCGCGGTGATCGCGCTCACGCACGACCCCAAGCTCGACGACCTGGCCCTGATGGAAGCGCTGCGCACGCGCGCGTTCTACGTCGGCGCGCTGGGCTCGCGCCGCAACAACCAGGCACGGCGCGAACGCCTCAAGGAGTTCGACCTGAACGATGTTCAGCTGGCCCGCCTGCACGGCCCGGTCGGGATCTTCATCGGCAGCCGTACGCCGCCCGAGATTGCCATCTCCATCCTGGCCGAAGTCGTGGCCGCCAAGAACCACGTCTCGCTACCGGACATCCTCCAGGTCGAGGGCGCCAAGGCCGCACGGGAAATGGCGGCAGGCACCGGCAGCAGCTGCAGCACCTGAGCACGCCATGAATGCCGCCCGCAATGCGCCCCTGATCAAGACCGACCTGCCGACCGGGATCCTGCTGGCGGCCGGGTTCGGCCGGCGTTTCGACGCCAATGGCCAGCGCAACAAGCTGCTCGAAAAGCTGCCTGACGGCCGCACCATTGCGTGGCGCAGCGCGCGCACGCTGGCCGCGGCGCTTCCAGACTCGATCGCCGTGATCCGGCCGGGCAATCCTGAGCTCTCAGAAGAATTGCGCCGGGGCGGCTGCCGTGTGATCGAAGCCGCCGAGGCCGAGGCCGGCATGGGCGCGGCGCTGCGTGCGGCAGTCGCCGCCACGCCCGATGCGCATGGTTGGGTGGTGGCGCTTGCCGACATGCCGTGGTTGCCGATGGAACTGGTCAGGGCGGTGGCCCTGACCATCACCACGCCCGAAACCATCGCCGCGCCGTGGCGCGACGGGCAGCGTGGGCATCCGGTTGGATTTGGCGCGGCCTGGCGGGAGGAATTGCTTCGCCTCGATGGGGATGAAGGGGCCAGGGCCCTGTTGAAGACGCAGCCTGTGACGAGGATTTTGACGGAGGATGAGGGGGCGTTTAGGGATGTGGATTTGCCGGGGGATCTCAGCAGGCGTTGAGTCGTTGTTCTTGGCGGGCGCCGCTGTTTTGCCGGCGTAGCTGGCGAAACAGCAGCGCATGCCAAGAACCCCTTACCCCCGAACAACCCCTTCAGCCACCCCCGAAGTCTTAGCCGCCATAATAAAATCATTCCGATGCAGCCCCTTGATCTTCTTGGTCCGCCACGACACCGTGGCATGCCCCCAGCCAAAGCTGATCTCCGGATGATGGCCTTGCGCCTCGGCCAGTTCCCCCACCCCATTGACGAAGGCCAGCGCCTGCGCAAAGTTGCCGAAGGTGAAGCGGCGTTCGAGCCGGCCGGCGTCGTCGGCCAGCGTCCACCCAGGCGTCTCGGCCAATAGCGCTTCCGCCTCTGCCCGTTCCAGCGGCGGAATGCCTCCACGGCAAGGCGTGCAGGTCTGCGATTCCAGTTTCTCGCTCATGGCAATCCTCCTTCGGCAGCCGCAGCAAGACTTCAGCCACCCTCGGTTTCCGACAGGGCCCGCAGGAACTCCTGGCTCCACCAGTGCACATCCTGGCAGCGCACGCGTTCCAGCAACTTCTGATGCCGAGCCTGTCGCTCGGCAAGCGGCATATGCAAGGCCTGCTGAATGGCCTGCGCCGTGGCGCGCGTATCATACGGATTTACCAGCAACGCCTCCTTGAGCTGCTCCGCCGCACCGGCAAAGCGCGAAAGCACCAGGACACCCGGATCATCCGGGTCCTGCGCGGCGATGAATTCCTTGGCCACCAGGTTCATGCCATCGCGCAGCGGTGTGACAAGCGCCACGCTGCTGGCACGGCACAGGCCCGGCAGCCGCTTGCGCGCCGTGGTGCGGTGGATGTACCGCACCGGCATCCAGTCCAGCTCGCCGAACTCTCCATTGATGGCGCCACTCAGCCGCTCCATCTCGTTGCGCAGGTCGGCATACGCATCCACCGACTCGCGCGACGGTGCCGCGATCTGTACCAGCGTCGCGCTCATGCGATTCTCCGGGTACTCAGCAAGCAGCCGGTAGAACGCTTTCAGACGTTGCGGCAGGCCCTTCGAGTAGTCGAGCCGGTCGATGCCGAGGAGCAGCCTGCGCTGCGCATACTGGCCGCGCATCATCTCGAACGTTTCCTGTGCTTCAGTGCCACGCCCCAGCTCGATGAACTCGTCCACGTCGATGCCGATCGGGAAGGCCTCGGCGCGCACCGTGCGATGGAAGGCCCGGAAGCGATGCTCGCCCATCGGCTCGGCGAACGCTTCGTTCTGCACGTAGCGCGAGAAGTGCTCCAGGTCGGTGTGGGTCTGGAAGCCAAGCAAGTCGTAGGCGAACAGCGCGCGCATGAGCCAGTCGTGCTGCGGGATGGCCGCGAGGATCAGCGGCGGCGGCAGCGGGATATGCAGGAAGAAGCCGATGCGCTGGCCGCAGCCGATGGCGCGCAATTCGGCCGCCAGCGGGATCAGGTGATAGTCGTGGATCCAGATGATGTCATCGGGCTCGAGCAGCGGCGCCAGCTTGCGTGCGAACAGCTGGTTCACGCGGCGGTACCCATTGAGGTAGTTCGAGTCGAAGTCGGCCAGGTCCAGGCGGTAATGGAACGCGGGCCAAAGCACGCCGTTGCTGTAGCCGAGGTAGTAGGCGTCATGGTCTTCGCGGCTCATGTCCACGGTGGCCAGCGTGACATTGCCGGCTTGCTGCAGGTGGAGCTCGCCTTCGCCCGGCGTGCCCCCCTGGCTGGCTTCCAGCGCCCTGCCGCTCCAGCCAAACCACAGGCCGCCGGTCTGGCGCAGCGCTTCGGACAACGCGACCGCGAGCCCGCCCGCGGCCATATTGCGCGGATCGGCAACCCGGTTGGATACCGCTACTAGTCTTGGCATATCAGGTCGTTGGTGTTCGTCATGCCGGCCCCGCTCAGATCACGCTATCCCAGGGCGACGACAGACGCATGGCGCCGTTGATCAGCCCGACCATCGAGTAGGTCTGCGGGAAGTTGCCCCACATCTCGCCCGTCACCGGATGGGTGTCTTCGGACAACAGGCCCAGCGGATTGCGCGCCGCCAGCATCGCCTCGAAGATCTCCCGCGCTTCATCGCGCCGCCCGATCCGTGCGAGTGCATCGATGCGCCAGAAGGTGCAGATATTGAACGCGGTCTCGGGCTTGCCGAAATCGTCGGGCGCTTCATAACGGCGCATATACGGGCCGTCGCACAGCGTCCCTTCCAGTGCCTTGACCGTGGACATGAAGCGCGGATCGCGCGGATCGATGAAGTTCACCTCTGCCATCAGCAGCACGCTGGCATCGAGTTCGCGCCCGCCGAAGCTTTCAGTGAAGGCCTGGCGCGACGCATTCCACGACTCGGCCAGGATGCGGTCTTTCATGCGCTGCGCATGCTCATGCCAGTACTCCGCGCGCGACGGCAGCGCGAGCTTTTCCGCGACCTTGGCAATGCGGTCGCACGCGGCCCAGCTCATCAGCGCTGACGAGGTGTGCACGCGTGCGCGCGTGCGCAGCTCCCACATGCCCGCATCGGGCGTGCCGAACACCTTCACGGCCTGCTCGCCGACTTCCTCGAGCCGCCGGAATTCGGACGGGCCGCCGCGATGCAGCAGCCGGTGGTCGTGGAAGGCCTGCGCCGCGCCCAGCACGATATTGCCGTAGACGTCGTGCTGGAAGTGCTCCTGCGCCTGGTTGCCCACGCGCACCGGACCCATGCCACGGTAGCCGGGCAAGTGGTCGAGGATGCTTTCCGGCAGTTCGCGCTCGAGCCCGATGCCGTACAGCGGCTGGATATGCCCGTCCTGCGACTGCATCACCACATTGGATAGCCAGCGCAGGTAGTCCTCCATGGTGCCGACTTCGGACAGGCTGTTGAGCGCGCGCACCACAAAAAACGCGTCGCGCAGCCAGCAGAAGCGGTAGTCCCAGTTGCGCCCGCTGCCAGGCGCTTCGGGGATGCTGGTGGTCATCGCGGCAACGATCGCGCCGGTTTCCTCATACAGCGACATCTTGAGCGTGATCGCGGCGCGGATCACCGCGTCCTGCCATTCGCGCGGCACCGCCAGGCGACGGCTCCACATGCGCCAGTAGGAGGTGGTCTCCTGCTCGAAGTCGCGCGCGGTTTCCTCGACACCGTGATTGAGCGTCTCATCGGGGCCGAGGATGAAGTTATGGCTGCGCGTGAGCAGGAAGGGCGTGTGCGACAGCACGTAGGCCAGTGGCGCATCGGTGGTCATGCGCAGCGTCATGCTGTCGCCGATGTAGCGCACATGGCTGCTGCCGCGCGTGATCTCCGGCACCTTGCGTCCCCACTCGAAGCGCGGCGCTACCACCACGCGCACGCGCGGCGCGCCGCGCACCGGGCGGATGCGGCGCACGATCGTGATAGGCCGGAAATAGCGGCCCAGCCGGAAGAAGCGCGGCGCGAAGTCGGTGATCTCCAGGCAGTTACCGTGGATGTCGGTCAGGCGCGTGCGCAGCACGGCGGTATTCGGTTCGTACCACTGGCTGGAAGCGTGGAAGTCCTCGATCTCGATCGAGAAGTGGCCTGCGTTCTCGCTCGGGTCGAGCAGCGCGTTGAAGACCGGGTCGCCGTCAAAGCGCGGCATGCACGCCCACACGATCCGGCCGCGGCAGTCGACCAGCGCCGAGAACGCGCAATTGCCGATCATGCCGAGCGACAGCGAAGGCGCCGCCTGGCGCGTGCCGCCATCGACGGTCTTGTGCACGCCTTCCGACGGCGGGTGGCCCAGTTCGGATGGGCTGCTTGGATTGGTTACGGATGTCACAGCGAATCCCCCTCAAGATGTCGTTGTGGAGCGGACACCCGGCAACTCATCCGGGGCCGGTGTGCCATCGAGCGCGCGCGCGGACCGGTGCAGCCAGCAGCGCAGCGCGGCCGGCCCGGTGACGCTGACCGTGGCCAGGGTGTCGCGCTGGCCGACCAGCACGCCGACGCCGCCGAGCTTGCGGATCACGGCAAAGCCCGCCTCGTCTGTCACATCGTCGCCGGCAAAGATGGGGCCGCGCCCGGCAAACGGCGGCATGTTCATGAAGGCCGCGATCGCGTCGCCCTTGTTAATGCTCGCGGGCTTGATCTCCACGACCATCTTGCCGGGCATGCCCTCGAGGCCGGTTGCATGGCGCAGCACGTCCGTCACCGCGGCACGCACCAGCCCTTCCAGTTCGGGCGCCTCGCGATAGTGGATGGCGACCGCCACGGACTTGCGCTCGAGACGCAGCCCCGGATGCCGGCGCACCAGCGCTTCCAGCGGCGGGATCAGCGGCTCCAGGCCTGGAGCCGGCTTCATTTCGACCTGGGCGCCTTCGGTGCGGAGTTCGGCACCGTGCACGCCGGCGGCCGGCAGCAGCAGCGGCTGCAGGAAGTAGTCGAGTTCGACGATCGGCCGGCCGGAAACGATGGCGAGCGCGCCTTCCAGGCGCTCGTAGAGCCTGCGCAGCGTCCCGACCAGTTCGGGCTCGACCTGAACCAGCTCGGGGCGGGGCGCAAGATCGGCCAAGGTACCGTCGAAGTCGAGAAACAGCGCGGTATTGGGTTCGATGAGCGGTAACGGGGGCATCGCGTCAAACCGTAGCATGTGATTCTGGCGAGCGTCCACCGGGCGCTGTCCTACACGGGACAGTTCGTCACATTGGCCCGTCCTTGTCCGCGCCGTAGTGCTCGCGGCGCCACCCCGCCCCGGATGCCCGGTGGCGTCCGTGGACTTGTGCGGCGTTCCGATCCTTTATCATTGGCGGTTTCCGCCGAAATTTCCGGCTTTTTTGCGCGCGCTTCTTGCGCCCCATTTTCGCCCTTCCCCGCGCCGTTGCGTCGCGCCGCCAGGGCCTTTCGCCAACCCGCAGACATGAACCGCAAGCCCGCCTCCTCCAAACCCGACTATCTCAGGAAGATCCTGACCGCCAAGGTCTATGACGTGGCGCAGGAGACCGAGCTGACCTTCGCGCACAATCTGTCGGCGCGCACCGGCAACTCGGTGTGGTTCAAGCGCGAGGACACGCAGCCGGTGTTCTCGTTCAAGCTGCGCGGCGCGTACAACAAGATGGCGTCGCTCACGCAAGAGGAACTCAGGCGCGGCGTGATTGCCGCCTCGGCCGGCAACCATGCGCAGGGCGTGGCCCTGTCGGCCGCGCGCCTGCAGTGCCGCGCGATCATCGCCATGCCGGTCACCACGCCGCAGGTGAAGATCGACGCCGTGCGCGAGCGCGGCGGCAAGTGGGTCGAGATCGTGCTGCACGGCGAATCGTACAGCGACGCCTACAACCATGCCGCGGAACTGGAGAAGAAGCACAAGCTGACCTTCATCCACCCGTTCGACGATCCCGATGTCATTGCCGGCCAGGGCACCATCGCCATGGAGATCCTGCGCCAGCATCCGGGCCCGATCCACGCGATCTTCGTCGCCATCGGCGGCGGCGGGCTGATCTCCGGCATCGCGTCCTACATCAAGGCCGTGCGCCCGGAGATCAAGGTGATTGGCGTGCAGACCGTCGATTCCGATGCGATGAAGCGCTCGGTGGAAGCCGGCAAGCGCGTCGAACTCAAGGACGTGGGCCTGTTCTCCGACGGCACCGCGGTCAAGCTGGTCGGCAAGGAGACCTTCCGCATCACGCGCGAACTCGTCGATGAAATCGTGCTGGTGGACACCGACGCGATCTGCGCGGGCCTGAAGGATGTGTTCCAGGACACGCGCAGCATCCTGGAACCGGCCGGCGCGCTGGCCGTGGCCGGCCTCAAGCTGTACGCCGAGCGCGAGAAGCTCAAGGGCCAGCACCTGGTCGCGATCGCGTGCGGCGCCAACATGAACTTCGACCGCCTGCGTTTTGTCGCCGAGCGCGCCGAAGTGGGCGAGGCGCGCGAAGGCGTGTTCGCGGTCACCATCCCCGAAGAGCGCGGCAGCTTCAGGCGCTTCTGCGAACTGGTAGGCACGCGCAGCGTGACCGAGTTCAACTACCGCATCGCCGACAAGAAGATCGCGCACATCTTCGTCGGCGTGCAGATCGCCAGCCGCGCCGAGAACGACAAGATCGCCGCGGGCTTCCGCCGCCACGGCTTCGACACGCTGGACCTGTCCAACGACGAACTGGCCAAGCAGCACATCCGCTATATGGTCGGCGGCATCTCGCCGCTGGCGCATGACGAACTGCTCTATCGCTTCGAATTCCCCGAGCGCCCGGGCGCGCTGATGAAGTTCCTGTCGAGCATGAGCCCGAACTGGAACATCAGCCTGTTCCACTACCGCAACCAGGGTGGCGACACGTCCAACATCCTGGTCGGCATCCAGGTGCCGAAGAACGAAAAGCGCGCCTTCCGCGCCTTCCTTTCGACGCTCGGTTACGTACACTGGGACGAGACCGAGAATCCGGTCTACAGGCTGTTCCTCTCCGATCGCGGAGCTCAAGCATGAGCCTTCCTGAACACTCGCCGCTGGGCAAGCCCTCGGCATACAAGACCGAATACGATCCGACGCTGCTGTTCCCGATCCCGCGCCAGCCCAAGCGCACCGAGATCGGCCTGCCCGAAGGCAAGCCCGTGCCGTTTTTCGGCGTGGACATCTGGAATGCGTACGAGGTGTCGTGGCTGAATATGAAAGGCAAGCCGCAGGTGGCGCTGGCCACCTTCATCATTCCCGCCGGCACGCCCAATATCATCGAGTCCAAGTCGTTCAAGCTGTACCTGAACTCGTTCAACCAGAGCAAGATCGCGTCGCCGGAAGCGTTGCAGCAACTGCTGCACCATGACCTGTCGGAAGCAACGGGCGGGACCGTGCAGGTGCGGCTGGTGACCGAAGCCGACCTTGGCAAGCAGAAGATGGGCGAGCTGGAGGGATTGCTGCTGGACCGGCTGGATATCGAAGTCGACCGCTACGAGCCCGCGCCCGAATTGCTGCATGCGGATCAGAGCGAAACGCCGGTCGAGGAAACGCTGGTGTCGCACTTGCTGAAGTCCAATTGCCTGGTGACCGGCCAGCCGGACTGGGGCAGCGTGCAGATCCGGTATGTCGGGGCGCCGATCAATCAGGAAGGGCTGCTGAAGTATCTGATTTCATTCCGCAACCATAATGAGTTTCATGAGCAGTGCGTGGAGCGGATTTTTATGGATGTGATGCGGCAGTGCAAGCCGGTGAAGCTGGCGGTTTATGCGCGTTATACGCGGCGCGGCGGGCTGGATATCAATCCGTTTCGGACTAATTTCAATACGGCTTGGCCGGATAATTTTAGGAATGCTCGGCAGTAAAGGGTTGGTTGTGTCGTGCTTGGCAGGCGCTGCTGTTTCGCCGGTGTAGCCGGCGGGGCTTTGTAGTTTTGATTAGCTCGTCTTGCTTGGCAGGCGCCGCTGTTTCGCCGGCGTAGCCGGCGGGGCTTTGTGGTTGGGATTGGGCTGTCGTGCTTGGCATGCGCCCCCCTCAAAATTCAGCATGAAACCGAACCCCATAAAACTTCGCCGGCCCCCGATCAGCGTTGTACCCGGGGTTCCTCACATACTGAAAATCCGGACTGATACTCAGATATTTAAACGGCTGAAAGCTGTAATAAATCTCGAACACCTGCTCCGGCGCATAGTTGAGCGCCCCATCCCCCAGGAACGCCCCCTGCCCGCCAGCGGCAAGATATGCCCGATGGCTCGACCCGAGCATGTTCACGGCAAACGCCATACCCAGCGCATCACGCGCCCGGCCCCATGAGCTGCCGTTCAGCACGCCGCCGAACGACACCTGCCGCCCGATCTCGGTAAAGGCATAGGTCTCGGTATTGTCATCCGACATGCTGGCGCGGAAGAACACGCCCAGCGAATCATTCACCTGCTGCTGCAGCGTCAGCCCCACGCCGACCTTGGCGTGCTCCTGCCGCACGTCCGCGACATCCGGCGTGACGTTGTTGGCCTGGCCGAACTGGATCGCGTCGTTGAACGCCCCCATGCGCGCCTTGTTGCGGAAGAACAGCAACCGCGCCGTGCCGGGCCGCCCGGACACCGTGTAGCGCTTTTCGAGTTCGAGCACATCGCCGTAGTGCTCGAACATGCGCGTGTCGAGTTCCAGCCCGTTCGATTCCAGCGGCTGCAGGAAACGGCCGATGCGCGCGGACCAGTCGTCGCCGATGTATTCGAGTGCCACGCCCCAGTTGTAGCCGCGCGCATCGGCCGGGTAGTCCCACGCACCGTGCGTCAGGAACGACCAGTTCATGAACTGCGTGCGCGGATCGGAACCGTAGTCGTTCTGGTCGAACACGTCGAGCACGCCGAAGTTGCCGGCGGTCAGCACCACGCGGCGCTTGTCCACCGTGCGCGCGAACTGGTTGAAGTCGTCGTCCAGCTTCTCGGTCTCTCCGCCAAGCCCCCAGGTCTGCCGGATAAAGGCACGGGCGCGGTAGAAGACGGGATTGGTGCTGGCGCCCTTGGCAAGTTCGCCATTGCTCAGGCCCGCCATGCCGTGCAACTGCGAGAACGGCACGCCCTGCGCGACTTCAGGGTTGAAGTGGAATTCCGCGCCCTGCCACAACCGCAGGCCCAGGTCGAGCGTGCTCGTGAACGAGTAGCTTTTGGCGCGATCGGTGGTCAGGCTGTTCGGCCCCGAGTAGGCCGCGTTGAAGGCAGGCTTGCGTTGCCAGACGTAGGTCGCCTGGCCGTGAAAGGCGAACGGGCTTTCGGTTGCCACCGCCTCCGTGCCGGATTCTGCCGCCACATCCTGCGCCAGCGCCGGCACGCTCGCCCCCACCGACAGCATGGCGGCGAGGCAGCGGGCAAAGATCTGGCGCGGCATCGCAGCCGGGAATCGAAAACGCATGGGCGGTGGACAGTTTTTCCGGTTCCGGCTGGAAGCGGACTATGGGCGGGTCGAAGGATAGCCAAGGCGGTATGACCTGTCTACCCGCCCTTGCTGCAACGCAACATCTTTACATGACATGAACGTGACTCCGCATCAACGTTGTAACAGGCCTTGAATTAATTAACTCGAAAATTAATATCAAACTGCTTTCCGTCAGATCAGCGATTCCAGCCGATGCCAGACCGCCCAGCCGCCCGCAAGACCGCCAAGCCCCGCGCCGAGCGTCGCGGCCCTGGTCGCCCGACCTCCGGGAATCCCGGCCAGCGCGATCAACTGCTCGACGCGGCCACCGAACTGTTCGCACGCCACGGCGTGGCTGGCACACCGATCCGCGCGATCGCCGAGCACGCGGGCGTGACGCCCGCCCTAGTGCACTACTACTTCCGCGACCGCGACCAGCTGCTCGACGCCATCGTCGAGGAACGCTTGCAGCAGCTCGTCGACGCGATCTTCACGCCCCCGGTGGCGCCCGCGGACCCGGTGGCCATGCTGGTCGGCATTGCCGGCCGGATGATCCGCGTGGCCGCTGCCACACCCTGGTTTCCGGGGCTATGGATCCGTGAAGTCGCCGGTGCCGACGGTCTGCTGCGCGAGCGCGTGCTGAACCGCTTCGCGCTGCAGCGCGCCGGCGCCCTGAGCGCGCCGCTGGCGACGGCGATCGCCGCCGGCAAGCTCAATCCCGGCCTGGAGCCGACACTGGTGATGCCATCGCTGGTCGGACTGGCGCTGCTGCCGCTGGCCACATCGCATATCTGGCAGCGGCTGCCCGGCGCCGGGCATGTCGATACCGAGACCCTGGTCCGCCACGTCAGCACGCTGCTGACGCAGGGCCTGGCGCCAGCTGCCCCTACGCCGCCCGACGGCGCCACCGACTGACGCACTCTCGCACTGCCATGCAAGCACCCCGATTCCTGCCTGATTCCCTGGCCATCGCACGACGCATGTGGCCAACGCTGGCCCTGCTGCTTCCGCTGGCGGCCCTGACGGCTTGCGGCCAGGACAAGTCCGCCACGTGGCAGGGCTATGTCGAAGGCGAATTCGTCAGCGTGGCATCGCCGTTCGCGGGCCGGCTGGACAGCCTTGCGGTAAAGCGCGGCGAGCAGGTCGCAAAGGGCACGACGCTGTTCGTGCTGGAATCCGATGACGAACGCGCGGCGCGCCAGCAGGCGGCCGAGCAGTTGCGCGCCGCCGAGGCACAGCTCGCCGACATGAAGACCGGCAAGCGCCCGGTCGAGGTCGATGTCAGCCGCGCCCAGCTCGCGCAGGCGCAGGCCACCGCGCAACGCAGCGCCGCACAGTTCAGCCGCGACCAGCGTCAGTACGACATCGGCGGCATCTCGCAGGCGCAGCTCGAAGAGTCGCGCGCCACCGCCGCGAGCGATGCCGCGCGCGTGCGCGAACTGCAGCGTGATATCGACGTCGCCCGCCTGCCCGGCCGCGATGCCCAGCAAGCCGCGCAGGCCGCGCAGGTCGAGGCCGCGCGTGCGGCGCTGGCCCAGGCCGAATGGAAGCTCTCGCGCAAGGCGGTAGCGGCCACGCAGGCCGGGCTCGTGTATGACACGCCCTATCGCCTTGGCGAATGGATCCCCGCTGGCAGCCCCGTCGTGCGCATGCTGCCGCCCGGCAACGTCAAGGTGCGCTTCTACGTGCCCGAGACCGTGGTCGGGGCGCTGCGCAATGGCCAGTCGGTGCAGGTGCATTGCGATGGCTGCCCGGCGCCGGTGGCGGCCACCATCAGCTATGTCTCGAACGAAGCCGAGTACACCCCGCCGGTCATCTACAGCAACGAGACGCGGCGCAAGCTCGTGTTCCTGATCGAGGCCCGTCCGTCTGAGGCCGACGCGCCCAAGTTGCGCCCGGGCCAGCCGGTGGAGGTGCATCGGCCATGAGCAGCACGCCCACCGCGAATGGTGCCAACGGCGGCCTGGCCATCGACGTGCGCGGCCTCAACAAGCACTACGGCGACAAGCACGTGGTCAACGACCTCACCATGCAGGTCGCGCGCGGCGAGATCTTCGGCTTCCTGGGACCGAACGGCAGCGGCAAGACCACGTCGATCCGCATGATGTGCGGCCTGCTGACGCCCGACTCCGGGCAAGGCACCTGCCTGGGCTTCGACATCCTGCGCGAGTCCGACGAGATCAAGCGCCGCGTCGGCTACATGACGCAGAAATTCTCGTACTGGGACGACCTGTCGATCCGCGAGAACCTGGACTTCGTCGCGCGCGTCTACGGCATGTCCAACCGGCGCGAGGCGGTCGACCGCGCGCTAGAAGGCCTGGGCCTGGCCACGCGCTCGGCGCAGCTCGCCGGCTCGCTCTCGGGCGGCTGGAAGCAGCGGCTGGCGCTGGCCGCGTGCCTGCTGCACAAACCCGAGCTGCTGCTGCTCGACGAACCGACTGCCGGCGTCGACCCGAAGGCCCGGCGCGATTTCTGGGAGCAGCTTCACCTGCTGGCCGCGCGCGGCATCTCGGTGCTGGTCAGCACGCACTACATGGACGAGGCCGAGCGCTGCCACAAGCTCGCCTACATCGCCTACGGCAAGCTGCTCGCGCAAGGCACCGCCGACGAAGTGGTTGCCAGCCAGAACCTCGCCACCTGGAGCGTCGAAGGCGACGAGCTGGCCGAGCTGTCCGAACAGCTGCGCGGCGCGCCGGGCGTGGAGCAGACCGTCGTCTTCGGCACCGCGCTGCACGTGACCGGCCGCGACGCCGCGCTGCTTGGCGAAACGCTGCGGCGCCTGGCCGGCCCGGGGCGGCGTGTCGAGCCAACCCAGACGAGCCTGGAAGACGTCTTCATCCACATGATGAGCCGCGCCGAAGACAACATAGGCGCAGGCACCGGTGCGGGCCGCAAGACGCACAAGGAACAGTCATGAAACAAAACGGACGATTCGGCTTCTCCTTCGATCGCTGGTGGAGCATTGTGCTCAAGGAGTTCCTGCAGCTGCGGCGCGACCGCGTCACCTTCGCCATGATCGTGGGCCTGCCCATCATGCAGCTGCTGCTGTTCGGCTTTGCCATCAACACCGATCCGCGCCACCTGCCTACCGCCGTGATCGCCGCGGACCAGAGCGAATTCACGCGATCGTTCATCGCCGGCATGGAGAACTCCACCTACTTCAGGATGGTGGGCACGCTGCCGGATGAAGATGCCGGGCGCGAGGCGCTGATGAAGGGCAACGTGCAGTTCGTGGTCAGCATTCCGCCCGATTTCACACGCAAGCTGCTGCGCGGCGAACGGCCCGCGCTGCTCGTGGAAGCGGACGCCACCGATCCGTCCGCCACCAGCGCCGCGATCGCCGCGCTGGCGCAGTTGCCATTCAGTGTCGCGCGCACCGACCTGAAAGGCTCGCTCGCGCCGCTGGCCGGCGGCAAGGCGCCCTTCGACGTGCAGGTGCAGCGCCTCTACAACCCCGAAGGCATCACGCAGTACAACATCATTCCCGGACTGATGGGCGTGATCCTGACCATGACGATGGTGATGATGACGGGCCTTGCCATGACGCGCGAACGCGAGCGCGGCACCATGGAGAACCTGCTCGCCACGCCCGTGAAGCCGATCGAGGTCATGACCGGCAAGATCATCCCGTACATCTTCATCGGCCTGATCCAGTCCACCATCGTACTGATCGCCGCGCGCTGGGTGTTCCAGGTGCCGTTCTTCGGCTCCGTGCTGGTGTTGTACATGGCGGCGCTGCTGTTCATCGCGGCCAACCTGACGGTCGGCATCACGCTGTCGTCGCTGGCGCAGAACCAGTTGCAGGCCATGCAACTCACCTTCTTCTACTTCCTGCCCAATATCCTGCTGTCCGGCTTCATGTTCCCGTTCGCGGGCATGCCGGGCTGGGCGCAGGCGATCGGCAACATCCTGCCGATGACGTACTTCCACCGCATCATCCGCGGCATCCTGCTCAAGGGCAACGGATGGACGGAGCTGTGGCCCAATATATGGCCGATGGCGCTGTTCATCGTGGTGGTGATGGGGATCGCCGTGCGCTTCTACCGCCGTACGCTCGACTGACGGAGCCAACGCCATGCGTGCAACTCTTTCGCTTCTTGGCTGCCTGCTGCTCTCGGCGTGCGCGGTCGGCCCCGATTTCCGCGCACCTGCGCAGCCCGCCGATACCGGCTACGTCGCCGGCCCGCTGCCGCAGGCCACGGTTGCCGCCGACATGCCCGGCAACCTGCCGCATGGCCAGTCCCAGACATTCGCGGCCGGTGCCGACGTGCCCGCGCAATGGTGGGCGCTGTTCCGCAGCCCCGCGCTCGATGCAACCATCCGCGCCGCGCTCGATGGCAGCCCCACGCTCGCGCAGGCCCGGGCGAAACTGCGCGAGGCACAGGAAAACCTGGCCGCGCGCACCGGTGCCACGCGCTGGCCGACGGTGGACGCGAACCTCAACACGACCCGTCAGCAGGTCAACTTCCAGTCGCTCGGCATCACGGCGATCCCGAGCCCCGGGCCCTTCACGCTATACGGCGCTACGGTCCAGGTCTCATATGTCCTCGACTTGTTCGGGGGCCAGCGGCGCGAGCTCGAAGGCCTGCAGGCGGCCGTGGATTACCAGCGCTATGAGTTCGAGGCCGCGCGCCTGGCGCTCGCCGCCAATGTCGCCACGGCAGCGATCCGCGAAGCGGGGCTGCGCGCGCAGCTGGCCGAGACCGTGGCGATTGCCGAGGCGCAGCAGCGCGAAGTGGGCATCGCCGAGGACCGGCTGCGCGCCGGCGGCGTGGCGCGTGTCGATGTGCAACGGCAGCGCTCCGAACTGGCGCAGACACAGGCGCTGATCCCCGGGCTCGCGCAGCAGATCGAGGCCACGCGCCACCAGCTCGCGGTCTACACGGGCCAGACGCCCGCCGCGGCGCAGTTGCCCGAGTTCAGGCTCGAGGACCTGCAGTTACCCGAGGCCCTGCCGCTCAGCCTGCCATCGACGCTCGCGCGACGCCGCCCGGACATCCGCGCGGCCGAAGCGCTGCTGCACCAGGCCTCGGCCAATATCGGCGTGGCCACCGCCAATCTCTATCCGCAGATCACGCTCAGCGCGAGCGGCGGCTGGCAGTCCACCACGGCGCGCAACCTGTTCGACAGCTTCAACGTCTGGAGCCTGGCAGCCGGCCTGGTGCAGCCTGTGTTCCACGGTGGCGAACTGCTCGCGCGCAAGCGCGCGGCCGAGGCCGCCTATGAACAGTCGCTGGCGGCCTACCGCCAGGCCGTGCTGCAGGGCCTGCAGAACGTGGCCGATACCCTGCGCGCGCTGGAGGCCGACGCCGCCACGCTGCGCGCGCGCGCCGACAATGCGCGGCAGGCACGCGCCACGCTGGCCATCGTCTCGGAACAGTACCGGCTCGGCGGTGTCAGCCAGCTCACGCTGCTCGATGCGGAACGCCAGTCGCGCCAGGCTTCGCTGGACCTGGCCCAGGCGACCGCGAGCCGGCTCGCGGATTCCGCCGCGCTGCTGCAGGCGCTGGGCGGCGGCTGGTGGGAGGAAGAGAAGAATGCACAGGCCGGCGCCGCTGCGCCGGCCGTGCAATAAGCAAGGGTCCGGGTCAGCGGCCGAGGAAGCCGCGCAGGCGCCGCACGCCTTCGTCGAGACGGGCCGGATCGCACGCATAGCACCAGCGCACGAAACCCTCGCCCTCGTCGCCGAATGCACTGCCCGGAGCCAGCCCCAGCCGCGCCTCGCGCACGAGCTGCTTGCACAGGGCCAGGCTGTCGCTGGTGCCGGACAGGCGGAAGAACACATACATCGCACCATCTGGCGCATGCGCATCCACGCCCGGCAATGCGGACAGCGCGCCCACCAGGTGATCGCGTGCGCCGCGCAGCCGCTGCACCAGGTCGCGCGTGAACGGCTCGCCCTCGCGCACGGCCGCAACGCCTGCCTCCTGCACGAACGACGGCGCGCACGAGGTGTTGTATTCGATCAGCTTGCCAAGGTCGTCGATCATCGATGACGGCAGCACCATCCAGCCGAGCCGCCAGCCCGTCATCAGCCAGGCCTTGGAGAACGAGTTGACGCAGATGACGCGCTCCTCGCGCGAGGCGATGTCCAGGAACGACGGCGCGGTGCGGCTGTCTCCGCCGCCGGGCTCGTCGCCAAAGTAGAGGCGCTCGTAGACTTCGTCGGCGATGATCCAGATGCCATGCCGGCGGCAATGGTCGAGCACGGTGCGCTGCGCCGCGCGCGACATCACCCAGCCGGTCGGGTTGTTGGGCGAGTTGACCATCAGCGCGCGCGTTTCCGGCGTCAGCGCGGCCAGCAGCTTGTCGACGTCGAGCGTCCAGCCGTGCGCGCCATAGTCGAGCGAGACGGTCTCGACCGAGGCGCCGAGGATCTTCGGGATCTCCACCAGGTTGGGCCACAGCGGCGTCACCGCCACCACGCGGTCGCCGGGACTGGCGATCAGCTGCGCGGCCAGCATCAGGCCATTGACCCCGGCGCTGGTGACGGCGACGTTGTCGATGGCGGTAGCACCGTGCAGCGCGCCGACATAGTCGGCCAACGCGGTGCGCAGCGGCGCGATGCCAAGGTTGTGGGTATAGAACGTGGCGCCGCCAGCCAGCGCGCGCGCCGCGGCGTCGCGGACAAAGTCCGGCGTGGCCTGGTCCGATTCGCCGAACCAGAACGGCAGCACGTCAGGCAGGCCGATGCCGGCGTTGGCGACTTCGCGGATGCGCGAGGCGCGCAGGTGGCGGATGGTGGAGCGGGCTTGCGGGATTGCCGGGTCGGGGCTGATGCGCATGGGACTCCTCAGCTTGGCGGGGAATCGCAAGGGTACCGGAAAGCGTGGCCCCTTGCCGCTGCCGCCTACCTGCGGGGATAGCCAAGCCGGTCACTGGGGCTGCTGTCATCGTCCCGCAAGGCGCCTCCGGGTCTGAGCTTCAGACCGAAGCCGCTTCCGGCCTGGCCATCATTGCCGGGACGCAGGGAGTACTGGTTCGGGCTTGAGCGCTCGGGCCTCGCGGCTTGCGCGGCGGAAGCAGGATTGCGAGCCTGACCAGAAGCGCCACTGGCAGGTGCCTCGGTGGCCGAGGCAAGCTGCCATGACAGCAACAGGAGAATGAGAAGTCGAAGGATCACTTGAGAATTCCGCCACCAATTCCGCCACCGCATCTTGCCGTTAGCGGGGTGGTGGGAGGGATCAGCCCCAAACAATCATTGTGGCAGCGGCGGCTGCATGCCGCCAGTGGGAGGCTGCGGTGTGCCGAAGGAGTAGCTCGGCAAGGAGAGTGGCAGTAGCCATTTGTATCGCTACGCTTGACCGGGCAGCCAAATGGCGATGGGCATGCCAAGCATGCCCATCGGTTTGTCATCCGTCGATGCCCTTGCGCCAATAGATGCGGTAACGGCGTCCCAGCCGCGGCCCGGCCGGGGTCAGCACCTGCGTGCCGCTGATGGCGGCATCGTATGTCGCGTCACCAATCTTCACGGCTACTGGAACCGGTGTTGGCGGGAAACCACCCCCTGCACGAACCTGATACCGGTCAGCGGTAGTCAGGCTGCCACTCTTGTTGACATCCTGTATGGCAGCGCCGTTCAGGTAATTCAGCTGGTAGAGGCGCGCTTCGCCGAGGTCTCCGGTGCAGGAGTTCGGCGCGGCCGCCTTCGGCGTGTTGGTACCGAACATGACCGTTCCCGACAGCGTGGCCGAGCCGCTGACCACCTTCTCGCCCGTGCCCAGGACGATATACCACCCGCTGGCAGCGGTCAGCGCGGCGCTGGCTGCCTTGACCTGATCCGCAGTCCCGACCTGGATCAGGTTGGCGGTGGCGTCATAGAGTTGTCCAGCCGTACCGGTACTGGAGCCGAGCGGGCCCTCCGTGATCGTGGTCGACGGCACCGCGTTGAGCGCATGGTCGTCCTTGATCATGTAGTAGCGGTTCTGAACACTGGTATCGAAGGGATGCTCCCGATCGCCGGACCCGATCAGCAGGGTATCGGTGGAGGGATTTGTCGTCGACGGCGGTACCACGTCGGGCGCATAGAAGAACTTTCGTGCATCGGCGCCCGTGCCGCCCAATGCCGCCAGCAAGGACACGGTCCAGTTCGAAGGGGTCGCGTTGCTGATATTGATGCGCCAGATATTGGCACCGGTATCGGCAGCGTAGATGCGGTCAATGTAACCGTCCCGGTCCGAATCGATGATCGCCATGTTGGCAGGAATCGCATAGGACATGCCGGGCACGTTAAGGCCAGTCGCACCGGTGGTGGCGGCGACGCCCGCCTGCCAGACAGGTATGCCAGTCACAGCGTCCAGTACCATGACGCCGCGGCCCATGGCTGCCGTCTTCTGAGTCATGGGATCATTCGCGTCCGGATCATAGCCGAGGCCGAAAATCAGCACGGGATTCGACGAGGCGCGGATCTTTGCAACGCGCAGGTCGGACCAGGCCTGGCCCAGTTCGCTGAAGCCGGTATCCGTATTGCTGTGCTTCCAGAGGAACTTTGGCGTTGCCGGATCACTGACATCCAGCGCGTAGATGAAGCGGCCACCACGCCGCATCGTGAGGAAAAGGTAAGCCTTGTCGCCGCGCGTCGCATCGATCTTCCCGTCGATGCTGGTCGAATACGTATAGACCGTGGCGGAACCATCGACGAAATAGGGCTTTGGATTCGTAGAAGAAATCGTCGGCGAATGGTCATACATACGACCAAACTTCGGGAAGTGCTCCGACGGGATGAAACTCCACAGTTCATTGCCCCCGGCCGGGCCGCCCTTCACGGCATGGAGCATGCCGTCATTCGAACCGTAGAACACCACCACGTCGTCGGTCGTCCGGGCATAGTTAATGACCGCAGGCCGCGAATGAAGAACGTCGCCATGGGCAAAGCCGCGGATATTGTATTTCGTCGGCGCCGAAGGATTGGCAACGTTGGGGTCATCGACCTTGACATTGCCGCCGCGAACCCAGTTGATGACCGAATCCTTGCTGGTACCCGTGGACAGACCAAGCATGGATGCGACGATCGATGCATTGGCTGTATTGAAGAGACTCCCGGAAAGCGTGGAGCCCTGGCTGCAGGTTCCCATGCAGGTATAGACGGCGCGGCTAGACTGGTCCGTCGGAAAGGTGGTACGAAGACTCTGTCCCGCCCCGCCCTTTTCAACAAGGTCGCCGTCCGGCGCGTCGGAGCTGCCACCTGATCCCTGGGACAGAGGATAGTTCGTGAGATCCCAAAAGCTGGACGGAACCGTCCAGATGCTCGTCACGTCAGGGTTGACGAAGCCAGTGTTCTGGTTTTCCGCCGCTACACCGCTGGCATCTGCCAGGAAGACTGTCGGCGGAGTAGTCGTCTTGTCGGCGTTCAACTGATACTGCTTGAGATTGCCCACCCAGTTCGGCTTGGCATCGCTGTCGGGGCGGAACATGCCCAGATAGACCTGGTTCAGATAAGTGCCGCGCACGCTGACGGACACAGGAAGCGAAACCGAAGCAAAGACCGAGTTGTACGCAAGGATCCGATTCAGGATCTTTTGCAACGCCAGGTTCAGGGCGTCGTCGCTACCGGCCTGAAAATAGTCGCCGCCTCCCTGGAATGCCATGTTCTTCATCATGGTGGTGAAGTCGGCATTCTGCTGGTCGTGCCAGGCGTCGATGGTATAGGTGATGATCGAGCCGTTCGCCGCTGCGGTGCTGCCGGCCCCCAGGTCGGGACGCAACCGCAGGAAGCGCGTCCAGGCTGACTGGACATCGGGCACGGACGAGTACTTGTACTTGGTAAGCGTGGTCGCCGCGGGATCTGAAGTACCGGGCACCGGCGGAAGCTGGCCCTGGCGGTTATTGCCGATGAAGACGATGTATGTCTTGCCGCAGCCGCCGCCCAGCGGACTGTTGTAGCCGGAACCGGCGGCAGATCCCCTGTACGCAAAGCCCGACGTCAATCCGCCTCCACTCGTGGACGATGTCGTGAGATTGTCTTGTTTCGTACCGCCGTTGCCAGCGAAGTCGGCCATCGGATCCATTCCGGCCCAGCTGGTGGCCGACCCGGTCAGATAAAGCCAGGTCTCGTACAAGGCGTTGGCATAATCGCCCGACGATTGGCTGATTTCCTCGTCCGGCGCATTGACGTCGATACCGCCAACGATCTTCTGCAGTGCCAGGTTATTGCTGGACGACGACATGTCGCGCACGCCAAATCGCACATATCCGCCATCGCGGCCGCCGCCAGGCGCAGTCAGCATCATGACCCCGACATTGACGGGCTGCTTCAGGTTCGCGACAAAATTGGCGATTGCCTTCAACTCGGCCTGCCCTTGCGTGGCAGAACCCACCCAGTGTTGCGATGCCTTGGACCAGTTTGCCGTGTTATCCAGGATAAACAGGATGTTGGGCGCCGAAGTGGCTGATCCAGAAGGCTGAACCGTGAAGATGTCCGTGTCCTCCGGATGCCCGACGATTGGTATAAGTGCCAGCAGGACCAGTGCGACGGTCCGGCAGAGTTTGAGAATGGACATAGTTAGCCCCCGGCGATCCCGAAAATTTTGTTCTTAAGCGCCCATGCCGTCTTATGTGCACGTGGCGGTCGAATCCATTCGCACCTTCACACCTTGATGAACGGTGACGGTGACACCGCTGCCCCGCTTGTCCGTCGCAACGGCCGTGACGTCCCAGTAAGTGTCCTGAGGTGCGGACTGGGAGAATTCATAGCTGTAGCCGTCCGCCGCCACCATCTGCAGACAAGCCGGTGCGGCTGTCTGCACCGCGTAGTCCGCGATGCCGTCGTTGTTGATGTCGATGTCGAAGCTTTGCGCGGCAGGAGTGTAGAAATTCGCCGCAGAGCCGATGACTTTCTCGATCGCCTGTTGTGCCGCTGCACTGGCTTCCGCCCGGGCCTGCTGGTTCCCGACGATGCGCAAGCTGGAATTGCTCATGCGCACTGCGGACACGACCAAAAGGGTCAGCACGATCAGCATCACCAGGCCAACCACCAGGCTGATGCCCCGGTGCTGGTTGCCGCGCGCCAGCAACTTGCGCTTCATGATCATTCTCTCCGGCTACTGGGGTTGATGACACGTACGGTGCCGGTATAGACGTGGCGCTTGTACGCATCCGAGAACGGGCCGACCGATCCGGCGCTCCCCATGCTGTAGGTCTTCGTGTCGGAATAGCCCGCCGATGCATCCGTGTTGCGCGCCAGCAGGCTGATCTGCACGGCCATCACGTTTGGCCAGTCCGCGAGTGCGGGGGCGGCGATGAACGGCACCGCCGGCGTGCCGGCGCCGATTGCATCGACGCCATAGTCCAGCTGCATGTTCTGGATACCGTCAACGAGCGGCGTGATCACGAAAGCCGGAACTCCGCCGGAGGCGGTGAGCTCAAGGCGCTTCAACGTCGGCACGGGCTTGCCGCCGTCGGCGGCAGACGTGCAGACAGTAGCGCCCGCTGCGAAGCGATTGCAGGGGCTGATGAAATAGATCGACTGCACGTAACGCCACAACGGCGCTGGCGTCGTCGCGTCCTTCTGTACCAGCGTGTAGGTGGATGGTGTGGCCGGCGTGGGGTCGGGACCGATCCCGATTTTCTTGTCTGCAGGCGTAGTCTGCACATAGATCTGGCCCGCCACCCCGGTGGCCGGCGAGGCCAGTGCATCGTCAGTTTCAAGGCGCCTGGTGACAAGGATGTCCGTTCCGGGAACATGATTGGCGTCATCCAGACAAGCGGACAGGGGCGCCGGCACGGTAGTCGGCGCGTCATACCCCTGGAGAGGCAGGGCCAGCGCGTCGGTCACGCTGGCCGTGGCAACCGAGCACGGATCCGGCAATATGGCGGATGCCGTCATCGTGCCACCGAAGCGCCCGTAGTAGCCAGCGTGCTCGATGTCGTCCTGCAACACCGTGAAGGCATAGCGTCCGCTCTCGATCTGCCGGCTCGATTTGTCCAGTTCGGCGCGCGCACTGCTTTGCTGGCTGATCAGCGCCGTGATGCCCGCCAGCAGGAACAGCCCGATAGCAATGGCAACCATCAGCTCCACCAACGACATGCCGGTCTGGCGGCGACGCATGGACGAGAGCGGGCGCAAGGTGGCAGGAGTCGTCACGGCAGCCGTTAGTTGAGGTTGGCAATCTGCAGCGTGGCGCTCACCACCCGCCGCTGCGTTTCAGCTCCATACAGCCCCTTGCCGCATGGCAGACCCGCGACCGGCGCGGCGGTCTTGTTCTTACCTTGCCAGGCGACGCTGACCACGTAGGTACTTGGCGCTGCGCCGAGGCTGATGCACCCGCGCGCGCCGATCATGGCGCCGACATTGCTGGCGCCGCTGGCCTCGGCCGCGCCCGCAAGCAGGTTGTTCCAGGCGGCGAGGTCATTGTTGGCGAGGGTGTAGGCCTGGATCGTACCCAGCGAACACGTGGGCAGCGTGCCTGCGCCGGTGCCCAGATAAGGCACGCCGTTTGCGGTGTCGATGGTGATCGCATAGCAGCCGGCTGCCGAGCGGTTGGCATTGATGCGCTCAACCATGTCCTGCAACAGGATAAGTGCCTGGGCACGCTGGTAAGACTCGGACTCGGCCCGCTGGCTGGCCAGCATCAGTGTCACCAGTCCGAGCAGCCCAAGCAGGAGGACGATCAGCGTGACCAGCGCCTCGATCAGGCCGAATCCGCCTTCGGATTTCCGCATTGGTGTTAAGCAGCGCATCAGCAGCTCCCCGCCACGTTACTTGGCAGGCCACTCAGGTCGACGCTCACGCAACGTGGAATGACGGAGCTACCGGATGCGGAAATGCCGAAAGGCGTTGGCGCTGCGGCCAGGCGACCATTGCTGTTGTAGACCATTCCCCCGACTGGCCCCGTCAGGGTCAAGCCGGTAAAGGCGTCGTGGCTGCTCAGCAGGGCAGTTCCGACGGTCACGGTCCAGCCGTTCTGCCAGCCGCCGGCGGCCGGAGCGATAGTGACCCCGGTGTTGCGCTTGACCGCCTCACTGCGCGCATAGACCAGGCTGGATGCCAGATCGGAAGCCGCTGCACGTATCCGCTGGCCCAGTATGAAATCTCTGAAGTAGGGCGTACCGGCGGACAGCAGAATGGCCGCGATAAGCACCGTGGTCATCAGTTCGATGAGCGTGAAGCCGCAGCTCCGCCTGGACGCTGGTGAAAGGCATTTGAAAAAGATCATGGCCGCTCACCAGCAACTTGTCAGGGGCCCCGGACCGCTGATGCCCTTGGTGCCGGTCTGGTCCACCGTCAGTGCCAAACAATTCGTGTCACTGGCGAGCTGGCCGCCAGTGGGCGTGGCGGTGACGGTATAGGTGGGCGGTGTCGCCGCATTGTTCGCAGTCAGCGTGACGGCGTAGTTGCGGGAAACCTCCGAAGGGACCGTGACACCAAGCGTCGTCAGCGTGGTCGCGTACTGGCGGGCGTCCAGGCTGTACTGTTCCTGCTGGTTGGCAACGCCCAGTATGAAACTCTGCGCAGCAGAGCGGTTGCTGCGGATGACGTACTGCGTGTAGGAGGGATACGCGATGGTGGCCAGGATGGCGATGATCGCCACCGTGATCATCAGCTCGATCAGCGTGAACCCGAACGCCGGCCTGGCATGACGCGAACGCGCATGCCCGCACCGGCATCGCATGCCAGTGGAAGACCGATATTCCCCTATGACCCGAAACGACAGCCCTAAAAACTTGACCCTGCTGTCGTGTCGCACTGCAGGGCTTCTATGTCCCATGCTCGCGCTCCGATGCTTATTATGTGCCGGATGACCTATTTCCAGCGCTATGGCGCGAAGTGTAAGCCACGCTTTTGCAAGGGTCAAAGAAATTGCTATGCCGACGACGCGGCGTTGCGGCTACAAGACAGACCACCCATGTCGCCGCAGCATCACAATCCCGGCGTAGTTACGTCGGCAAGACAGCCGCAACCGCCCCCGCAAACCGCTCGACGATCTCGTCAATGTCCCGCGCCGTGCAGATGAACGGCGGTGCGAACAGCACGTGGTCGCCGTTGACGCCATCGACAGTGCCGCCCATCGGATAGACCAGCAGGCCGTTCTGCATCGCCGCGGCCTTCAGCTTCGCGTGGGTCTTGAGCTTGGGGTCGAGCGTGGCCTTGCTGACGCGGTCGGCAACGAATTCCACGCCGACGAACAAGCCACGGCCGCGGATGTCGCCAACATTCGGATGACTGCCAAGCGCCTCGCGCAGGCGCGCGCGCAGCTGCTCGCCGCGCTCGCGCACATTGGCCAGCAGCTTGTCTTCGGCAATGGTGCGCTGGACGGCCAGCGCAGCCGCGCATGCGGTGGCATGGCCGATATACGTGTGGCCGTGCTGGAAGAAGCCGCTGCCGGCCACGATGGTGTCGTAGATCCGGCGCGTGGAGATCATCGCGCCGATCGGCTGGTAGCCGCCGCCGAGACCCTTGGCAATGGTGACGATGTCGGGCACCACGCCGTCCTCCTCGCAGGCAAAGAGATAGCCGGTGCGCCCCATGCCGGACATGACCTCGTCCAGGATCAGCAGCACGCCGTACTTGTCGCACACGGCGCGGATGCGCTTGAGGTAGTCCGCCACCGGCGGCACGGCACCGGCCGTGGCACCGACCACGGTTTCTGCGACAAAGGCCGCCACGCTCACGGGGCCGAGTTCCAGGATCTTGGCCTCCAGTTCGTCGGCCAGCCGTTGTGCGTACTGATGGTCGGTCTCGCCGGCCGCCTGGTCGCGGTAGGCATAGCACGGCGACACATGGTGCGCCGGCACCAGCAGCGGCAGGAACGGCTCGCGGCGCCACGCATTGCCGCCGATGGCCAGCGCGCCGAGCGTATTGCCGTGATAGCTCTGGCGCCGCGCGATGAAATGGCGGCGGCTGCCCTGCCCCAGTTCAACGAAATACTGGCGCGCGAGCTTGAGCGCGGCCTCGACCGCCTCGGAACCGCCAGAAACAAAGTAGACATGATCGAGGTCGCCGGGCGCGGCCTGCGCCAGCGTCTGCGCGAGCGTCTCGGACACCTCCGTGGTGAAGAACGAGGTGTGCGCGTAGGCGATGGTGTCGAGCTGCGCCTTGATCGCCGCGATCACGCGCGGGTGGCCATGGCCCAGCGATGACACCGCCGCGCCGCCGGAGGCGTCGAGGTAGCGACGGCCTTCGCTGTCGACCAGCTCGATGCCGCTGCCGGCGACCGCGACAGGCAAGGTCTGGCGCGGATTGCGATGAAAGACGTGAGTCATGGCGATCGTTCCTGCAATAAAGGAGGAATTGGGCAACGCGCCGCCGACATACAGGTTCCGGACCAGATGGTCGATATATAGCCAGCCGGCAGCGCGGCTATCGGAAAGTATAAGGAGAAGGCGCGGTGATATGCAACGTATGTTTCATCGTTACCGATAAAAGAATCGAATGAATCTACCGCGGGCGGCCGATGGGACGCTTGGCGCCGGCCCTGGTGCATAACGGGCCACGCGACCGGGTGATGTCGGGCCGCGCCGCCTGTGCAACAATCGTTACGACCTCAATCCGGAGCATCAATGTCGTCGCCCAGCATCACCCCGCCAGAAGACCTGGATGCCTTGCAGGCCCGGCTGCGCGCCAGCTTTCAAACGCTGAGCGTGCAATTCCAGAGCGGCGCGCGCTACCTGCTGGACCATCCGCAGGATGTGCCGGTGTTGTCGATGCGCAAGATCGCGGTGAGCGCGGGGGTGCAGCCGGCCACGCTCGTGCGGCTGTCGCAGCATCTGGGTTTCGAAGGCTGGCAGGGCTTGCGCGAACTGTTCGTCGACGCCCTGCGCGGCAGTTCGCAGCCCTATGCACGCCGGGCCCGCAAGGTGGTGCGCGATGGCGGCACGAGCCGGATGCTCGGCGAGATGCTGGAAGCCCAGCACAACAATCTCGACCAGATCGGCGCGGGCAACGAGAAGGCCCTGCAGGCCGCCGCCGAGCTGCTGTCCGCCGCAGCCAGCGTGCATGTGGCCGGGTTCCGCTCATGCTTCCCGATTGCCTACACGTTCCACTACGTCTACCGGCTGTTCCGCAGCACCGTGCAACTGGTGCGCGGCGATGCGGGGAGCCTGGAGATGGAGCTGCGCGCCTTTGGCCCGCGCGACGCGGTGCTGGTGATCAGCTTTGCGCCGTATTCGCAGGAGATCATCCGCGTGGCCAGCGCCGCGCGCGAGGCCGGCTGCAAGGTCGTGGCGCTGACCGACAGCTCGGTCGCGCCGATCGCGCTGGCCGCCGACTGCACGCTGCTGTTCTCGGTGGAAAGCCCGTCGTTCTTCCCGTCGATCACGGCCGGCATCGCCACGGTCGAAGCGCTGGTGGAGCAGCTCCTCGCACGCAAAGGCAAGGGCGCCATCCGTGCGCTGGAACAGGCAGAAGGCGAACTGCACCGCGCCGGCGCCTACGTGCGGGCCGACCGCGACTGACCACCGCTTACTCGAACGCCTGGTCGTTCGGGTTGGCGTAGGCCTTCTTCACCGGCTCGCTCATCGGGAACTCGAAGTTGATGTTCTTGGGCGGCACGGGCTTGAGGAACCACTTGTCGTAGAGCGTGTTGATCTCGCCGCTCTTCATCAGGCCGGTCAGCACGCCGTCGACCAGCTGCTTGAACCCCGGATCGTCCTTGCGCATCATGAAGCCGTAGGCCTCGAACGACTGCGGCGTGCCGACCACCACCCATTCGGCCGGATTCGGCGCCAGCGTGCGCGCGCCGGACAGCAGCACGTCATCCATCATGAACGCGGCCACGCGTCCCGACTGCAGGATCAGGAATGATTCGCCGTAGTCCTTGGCGCTCTGGATCGTGATATTGGCCTTCTTCTCGTCGTTCAGGCGGCGCAGGATGCGTTCCGAGGTCGTACCCGCATTGGTGACCACCGCCTTGCCGGACAGGTCGGAGAAGTCATGCACGGGGCTGCCCTTCTTCACCAGCAACCGGGTGCCGGCCACGAAGAACGTGGTCGAGAACGCCACCTGCTCCTGGCGCGACTTCAGGTTGGTGGTAACGCCGCACTCCAGGTCCACCGTGCCGTTCTGCACGAGCGAGATGCGGTTCTGCGACGTGACCGGCACCATGCGGACCTGCAGGTTGGGCACGCCGGTCTGCTTCTTCACCTCATTCACCACGCGGTCGCAGAGATCCTGCGAGAAGCCGATCACCTTCTGGTTGCTGTCGTAGTACGAGAACGGGATCGACGACGTGCGGTGGCCGATGGCGATGGTTCCGGACGATTTGATCTTGCTTAGCGTCGGGCTGCTCGCAACATCAACGGCCAGCGCGGTGCCCGCGGTCAGGGCAGCGGTCAAGGCGAGACCCAGGCAGGTGAATTTCACGGCGTTCATGATAGCTCCTTGAATGGCGAATTCCGGATTCGCCGTCGGGGTGATGGGATGCTAGGCGGCTAGCAACAATTGTTCCATAATGGATTACCATGAAACGCTTGTTTTGCCTGGGATTGGATGGAACACTGGTCTGGCGGGTGCCTTACTGCGTACAGGCGGCGCACAGCAAGGCCAGTGAATAATGCTCGGCGGAGGATTCGATGCGCGGTCGGGGCGGTCGGGATGATGCGGGCCAGTACGGGTTCTCCAACATAGCAGCGGAATGGCTGCCGGCGCACCTTGCTGTAGCACCGCAGGCGCCGCTGGCGTGCATGGACTATGCTGGATTTCCCAACCTCATGAACGGGAGGGAATGTGCGCAAGACTCTTTCTATCCTCACGGCAATCCTGCTGGCTGGCGCCAGCACCCTTGCCCTGGCCCACAACTGCCCCAACGAGATGAAGGCCATCGACGCCAAGCTCTCGACCAAGCCGGCGCTGTCGCCGCAAGACGCTGCGCGCGTGCAGAAGCTGCGCGCCGAAGGCGAGGCCTACCACAAGGCCGGCCAGCATGACGAAGCCATGAAGTCGCTGCTCGAAGCGAAGAAGATCCTCGGCATCTGACGCTCTGCCGGAACGTGAAGGAAAAAGCCGCCCGCGCAGGTCAGCGCGGGCGGCTTCTTTATTGCAGGAGGACGAAGGTGCCGCGATCGGGGTCAGCTTCCGGCGCCTACCTGCTGGATCACCCCATTGGGCGCCACCAGGTAGTAGTTCGCACCGACACCAACCCAGTGCGTGCCCTTGCGCGGCGCCGGCAGGCTGTATTGCTTCCAGTCATCGATCACATACTGCCTGTCGCGGAACTCGGTGGGCAGGCGATCGCCCTTCTTCCATTCCTGGACCTGCATGTAGGGCGACGTGGCAGCAGCAGAGGCCGGCGCGGGCTCGGCCATCTTCGACTTGCCCTTGTGCTGGGCAAAGCTGGCGGAAGCCGTCAGGACGCCAGCGATCAGCAACAGCGCGGGTAGCGCTTTTTTTGTCTTCATGGTGATCTCCTTGCGTACGGAAAACCGAACTGCCGGTGCAAGCGGACAGCCACTACCAGCTTAGTCACAAATCGCCGCACACGCTTTCAGGAAGCCCGGGTGTGCCCTCTGATGCACGCAACGCGCGAGCACCCCGCCGGCGTCCGAACTGTGTTCAGTTGCCGGCGGCAGCCGGCAGCCACCCTTCTTCCGTGCTCGCCGCGGTCACCTGCGTGGCGATCGAATCCGCCAGCCGCGCAACATCGGCAACGCCCGGCATCTGGCCGCTGTCGGCACCCCCCGCGGAGAAGTCATAAAGATGTGTGTTGTCCGGCGTCTCCCCGATGCTGGTGCCAAGCGGCCGGAACAGGACACCGCGACGGAAATTCCTGCTGTCGGACCTGGCATTGCGCCTGGCGAGCTCGGCGGCCTCGGTGTAGGCCATCGGTGCCTTCTCCTGCTCGATCTCGAGCCGCAGCGTCTGCGCGTTGACACGCACGCTGTACCGGCCAAGGTTGTACAGCAGGTACATCGCATACAGGTTGTCGAAGTCCTTGTAGGCGCCCTGCTCCCTGCGGAAATCCAGCGACAGGACCGAAGGAAAGCGATTGGGCAAGTCCTTGAAGGCCACCTTCTCCTCCTCCAGCGGATCCACATAGGTCGAACCGCCGTATTTCTTGTACAGCACGACATCCATGCCGTACCCGCGTGTTCCCCACTCGCGGATGAGCTTCATCGCCATCTCGGTCGGGACGTTGGCCGTGGCGGCCGCCACCACCCGGCGCCCGGACAGCAGCCTGGCGCTCGTGACCTCCAGGTCCTTGTAGCCTGCGCCATAGCGGAATGCCGCGCCAATGGTCTTGGCACAGTTGAGGCGCAAGTAGTCATAGCGGATTTCGCCCCGGTGGTACTCGGTGTTCCTGGCACGCCGGTGAAAGTCGTCGTTGATGCGCCTGAAGTAGGCGGCCAGGGCTTCCTTGTCGCGCGCCGGCACGCCGCGCACGCGCACGCCGATCACCGAGCGCTTGTAGATCTCGCCGAAGTCCAGGCCGAACGCGGCGGTCGGCGCAACCGACGAGACCGTCCCGAACAGGTATTCCCGCTTCGGGATGGCCACCATCAGGTCATCGGTGTAATAGCCTGCCGCGTGCTTGCGGTCACGGTCGGCATAGAAGTTGGCCGAGTAGACGAGGTCGTCGCCCGGCGCCTGGTCACGGATCGCCAGCGCAATGTGGCCGGCTGAACCGCCCTTGGAAGTGCCGAAGCTGATCAACAGCTCCAGGTCATAGGGGTCCGCGCGCAGGCGATCGGCAATCTCCCCGACATTGGCGGGCTCGGGCCCACCCTTGCTGCCGAAGTCCGCGGCACCCGCCGCCGTCGACAGCAGCGCGGCAATCATTACCACCCCCACCGCAAGCCAATTCTTCACTGGGCAATCCCCCGATGTCTGCGGCGGGCTGCCGGTCAGGCGTGCGGCGAACCGCCCGCGGCGACCGTCACCCCGCACTCGCTCGCCACCGCGAGCAGCTTGGCGATATCTGGCTCGCCCGGCGGGATTTCCTCGTCGATGCGGGTGAACAGGCGGGATGCGCGTCCGCCCTGGCTGGTGATGGAAATCATCTCGCCACCGCCTGGCCCGAAGCGGAAGTGATGCATGGTGCCTGCTGGTACGTGCACGAACGTGCCGGCCGTGGCCGTGATGACCTGGTCGTCATAGCCAATGTCGATCGTGCCGCGTGTGACGTAGAACGACTCGTCCCAGTCGTGGCAGTGCGGCGGAGGTCCGCTGCCCTCTTCACCCTGTTGCAGGAACACCTCGTAGCCCTGCGTGGCGGTATTGGGTGCCAGCACCGTGATCTTCTCGCCGACTACGTTAAGCGCGCGCGCATGCGCGTCGGGAGTCACTGCGAAGGGTTGCGGCTTCATGGTTGGCGGCCTCCGGCAGCGCAGGCCCCGCGGGGCCTGTGCTGTGTTCAGAAGTGGCCACCGGCGTCGTCGGTTGCGCGCGGGGCCTGCGCCCGCATTGCCTGGTGCATGCCGACGGCGGGGCGTTGCGGATCCTCGATCCAAGATAGCAGACGCCCCGCAAGTTGCCGCGACTAAGTGCGACTTAGTGCGATTTAGTGCGCGGTTGCCTCGCCTGCTCCGATCCCGGTCTCCGAGCGCAGCTCTTGTGCCTCGAAGCCAGCCATGTCCACGCGAGCGCGTGCGGACTTGTCGGCCAGCGAGAAGATCCAGATGCCAAGGAAACCGATGGTCATCGAGAACAGCGCGGGCGAGGTGTATGGGAACGGCGCATCCTTGAAGTGGAACACGTCCACCCAGACCGCTTGCGACAGGACCGTCAGCACGACCGCCGACAGCAGGCCGAGGAAACCGCCGATGGTCGCGCCGCGCGTGGTGCAGCCCTTCCACAGCACCGACATGAACAACACCGGGAAGTTGGCCGACGCCGCGACAGCGAACGCGAGCGACACCATGAACGCGATGTTCTGCTTCTCGAACACGATGCCCAGCACCACGGCGACGAGGCCGAGGATGATGGTCGTGATGCGCGAGACGCGCAGCTCCATCGAACTGGTCGCCTTGCCGTGCTTGAAGACGGTGGCGTACAGGTCATGCGACACGGCCGAGGCGCCGGCGAGGGTCAGGCCGGCCACGACCGCCAGGATCGTCGCGAACGCCACGGCCGAGATGAAGCCGAGGAACACATTGCCGCCGACCGCGCTGGCCAGGTGCACCGCCGCCATGTTGACGCCGCCGAGCAGCTTGCCGCTGCCGTCCTGGAAGCTAGCGTTGGTCCCGACCAGCACGATCGCGCCGAAGCCGATGATGAACGTCAGGATGTAGAAGTAGCCGATCCACGTGGTCGCCCAGAACACCGACTTGCGCGCTTCCTTGGCATTGGGCACGGTGAAGAAGCGCATCAGGATATGCGGCAGGCCGGCCGTGCCGAACATCAGCGCAATGCCGAACGAGATCGCCGAGATCGGGTCCTTGATGAAGTTGCCCGGGCTCATGATCGAGTCCTTCTTGGCATGGACCTCGACCGCCTTGGCGAACAGCGCCTCGGGGCTGAAGTGATACTGGGCCAGCACCATGAAGGCCATGAAGGTGGCGCCGCCCAGCAGCAGGCCGGCCTTGATGATCTGCACCCACGTGGTGGCGGTCATGCCGCCGAACAGCACGTACACCATCATCAGCGCGCCGACGATCACCACCGCGACCCAGTACTCCAGGCCGAACAGCAGCTTGATGAGCTGGCCCGCGCCGACCATCTGCGCGATCAGGTAGAACGCCACCACCACCAGCGTGCCCGACGCCGCGAACGCGCGGATCGGTGCCTGCTTGAAGCGGTACGCCGCGACGTCGGCGAACGTGAAGCGGCCCAGGTTGCGCAGCCGTTCGGCCATCAGGAAGGTGATGACGGGCCAGCCGACCAGGAAGCCGATCGAATAGATCAGCCCGTCATAGCCGTTGGCATAGACCGCCGCGGAAATGCCCAGGAACGAGGCCGCAGACATGAAGTCGCCGGCGATTGCCAGGCCGTTCTGGAAGCCGGTGATGCCGCCACCGCCGGTGTAGAACGCGGCGGCCGAGGTGGTCCGCTTGGCCGCCCACTTGGTGATGAACAGCGTGCCGATCACGAACAGCACGAACATGCCGATGGCGGTCCAGTTGGTCGGCTGGCGGACTGCCTGTCCCATGTCGCCGCCGGCCGCCAGTGCGGCCGTCGAAAGCAGCAGCGTGCTGCCGGCAAGGATTGCGTGGTTCGCTTTCATGCCACCTCCCGCTTGATCTGCTCGGTCAGTTCGTCATAGGCGCGGTTGGCATGGCGCACATAGAGCCCGGTGATGACAACGGTGAAGAGAATCACGAACAGGCCGATCGGCATGCCCCACGTCATCACGCCTGCGCCGGTCTTGGCGGCAAGGAGTTCCTTGTCGAAGGCGATGAGCAGCACGTACCCGTAGTAGATCACGAGCATCACCGCGGTCAGCGCCCATCCCAGCCGCGAGCGCTTGTGCACAAGCTCGCGGTACGTGGGGTTCGCCTTCAGTCTTGCGACCAGTTCTTCATTCATCTTTGTCTCCTGCCATTCGTGCTACGGGCTTGCCGTGGACTGACAGTGCATGCGCCAACCAGCGCGTGCGTGGTGGTCTCAGTCCCGGTCCGTGACGATAAGGTACGACCTGCCCCTTACCTGCTTCTTACACGGGGCATGTCGCCGCACCGGGGAAAACACGTAGATGACGTGCGTGAAGGGGACTGAAGCGCCACTGGTGGCCACCGCGCCGCCTGCCTGAGGCGTGGATCCTGCGCGCGATCCACTGCAGGAAGCCATGCTGACAAAAAAAAGAGCCTGCAATTCGCGGGCTCCTTGTAACACTAAGCGAGGGAACGGACAGCGACCTCCAGCGCTGGTCGGTGGCGCCTTGTTCTCCTGTCCTTTCGCTTGAGCGCCTGCCCAGCCCGCAGCGAAGCGCGACGGAAGCCGTCAACGACACGGTGCACGAATGCCCTTACAGGGTGGCCAAGCGTTCAAACCGGTCAAAGCGCGCAAACGGTGGCTTCACTTCAGTCACTTCAAGCTCTTCCACAAGCGCTGCCGACATGCCCTCACTCAACCAACCGCACATGTCGGCGAGCTGCTCTGGCGAGCCCTGAAGCATTGCCTCTACCGTATCGTCCATGCGATTGCGGACCCAACCGGTAACCCCCAGCTCATGGGCCCGGTGCACGCACGCCTCCCGATAGCCGATACCCCGCACACGACCATGGACGCGTACCAGCCGCGTCTCGATGGGCGCGTCGCTGCCATCTGCTTGCATGAGAGCGCCCCCACAGGGATTCAGGAAACGTTGACGCCTGGAGTGCCGCGCGGACACTGCGATTCAGTGGGTAACTGACACCACCTGTCCGGTAATGTCCTCCAGAATACATTTCTGGTAAACCCGTGCGACCACCGCCGCCCGAACACCCTTTGCGGTATCGCGTCCCATCGCTTCGAGCGTTTCCCACACCCATCCGGGGCTGACGACGTTCACGCGGACCTTGCCTTGCAATTCAAGCGCCGCGGCCCGCCCGAACGCCTCGATGCCGGCGTTCACGGTGCTCACTGCAGCACCACCAAGCATTGGATGCTGGGCGAGAGTACCACTGGTGAGCGTAACCGACCCGCCCTGGGAGATGTATGGAACCCCATACCGGACGAGATTGACTTGCCCCATCAGCTTGTTGGCCAGGCTGAATGCAAAATCATCGTCAGTCAGGACGTCCAGCGGTGCGAATTTCGCAGTGCCACCTACGCAGACCACGGCGTCGACCGTACCCAGTTGCTTGTACATCGCCAGAATCGACTGCTTGTCGGAGATGTCCACCGAGACCCTCGGAGAGCTACGACTGGCCGCTACAACGTCATGCTCTTCCGACAATAGAGCCGTAATTTCTTTCCCTAGAAGCCCTGAGGCTCCAATGACCAGGATGCGCATACGTCCTCCTGATAACGGATGATGAGCGGTAGTGAATGGCCCACAGTACCGAGCCGGCTGCGCGCTAAGCGCGCGGGTCAACCTTCTATGAAGGTTAGCCGTTTTTGTAGTCAGTCGGACATACTGCGATGCATCAGCACTAGCATCCTTGATGCGCGTAACACGCATCCCTCTCGCTGTTGCTATTTCCCAAAACGATGCGTAGAGGCGGAAGGTTCTAGCCTAGACTTAAAGTGCTTTCTCAAGATTAATTGCGACTCATGGTGAAGCATGAGGCGCATTGCAGCGCAGCGGAGTCCCATAGGCGATTCTGAATAAGCCTTGGGGCCTCTGGAGCGCTGTGAAAAGCAAGAACCGGGTGATGGAGGGGGACATGAAAAGCACAAATGAGCATTCGTTGCGCTTTCAGGTCGAAAAATGGCTCGCGCCTAGCCACACGGCGTCGGTCCATGTAGTTGAATTTAGTCGTACCCTCTCGGGCCGGCGGCGCTACGTATGCGTCGAGACCACGCAACAGTCCGATTTACGCGCGTTGTTCTTCTTTCGGCATGATGATGGCTGCTGGCGTGTGTTTCCGCCTGCGGTAGATAGGCCAAAGACGAGCAACCGTCTGGCCTTGTGAGCCGTCATTGCTGGCTCGATTCTCAAGCGTGGGCTGATGTGCTGGCGCTCACCAGCAGCGCATCCACACACGAATCTTACTTTTTTGTCGTTCTTCTTATTCCGGCCCCACCAACAAAAACGCGAGGCAAAACTTACGTTTCATCCTCGCGCCTCACTATCAATCAATAACTTAACAAGAATCCTGACAAGCAAAACTTACGGATTCTTGTTCATTCCGCCTTAGAACGGAATATCGTCATCCATATCCTCGAACCCGTTCGACGGCGCCTGCTGCTGACGGCGCGCGCCGCCTTGCTGGCCGCCACCGCCCTGGCCAGCGCCGCCCTGGCCGCGGCCGCCGTAGCCGCCGCCCGACGATTCACGGCTGTAGCCACCGCCACCACCGCCGCCACCGTAACCGCCTTCATCGCCGCCACCGCCGGCGCTCTGACGACCGCCCAGCATCTGCATCTGTTCGGCGACGATTTCGGTGCTGTACTTGTCCTGGCCGCTCTGGTCCTGCCACTTGCGGGTGCGGATGCGGCCCTCGATATAGACTGCCGAGCCTTTGCGCAGGTACTGGGCAGCAATTTCGGCAAGCTTGCCGAACATCGAGACGCGGTGCCACTCGGTGGCTTCCTTCATCTCGCCGCTCTGCTTGTCCTTGTAGCGGTCGGTGGTCGCCAGGCGCAGGTTGGTCACGGCGTCGCCGCTGGGCATGTAGCGGGTTTCCGGGTCCGCGCCCAGATTGCCGACGAGAATGACTTTATTGACCGATGCCATGTGAATGTTCTCCAAAAGCCACGCGCTGTGCTGAAAAGCGTGGCATACGCTCGTAAGTAGTAGTTTGAACCGGATTGCTGCAGGTGCGGCTACCGCGTGGGCGACGACTGCGACGACTGCAAAAGCGACAACGTAAACGAATAACGCGCCCCCGGCCAGACTAGTCGGGAAGCGCGGTCATGCTAGGCCATATTTGGCCAGAATCTGTTGCAAAGTGATGCGGCTGGCACCGCGTCAGGCTGTTGCCTGCGCACTCGCCTGCCCCCTGGCCGGCGGCGGTTTCATGCTCCAGGCGATTATAAGCCAGACCAGAAGCACCACCGCACAGCCGACGAACACGGCACTGCGGCCTTCGTGCTTGAGCAGCCAGCCCCCCACCACGCCTCCAAGGAAGAGACCCAGCGCCTGCGTGGTGTTGTACACGCCGAGCGCCGCGCCGCGCGAGGCAGCCGCGTAGCGCGAGACCAGCGAAGGCTGCATGGCCTCCAGCACGTTGAAGGCGACAAAGAACAACAGCAGGACCACGACGATGGCCCACAGGCCATGCACGGCGGCGAACAGCAACTGGACCGCCGTCATCAGCCCCACGGCGCTCAGCAGCACGGGCCGCACGCGGCCATAGCGCTCCGCGGCCATCATCGGCGCGAGCATCAGCACGAAGGACACCAGCACCACAGGCAGGTAGACCTTCCAGTGCTGGTCGAGCGGCATGCCCGCGTCGGCCAGCATGGCGGGCACCACCATGAACATGGCGACCTGCGAGGCGTGAAGCGCCAGCACGCCGACGTTCAGGCGCACCAGGTCCGGATTGAGCAGTACCTGGCGGAACGGCAGCCGTACCGGATGCGGCGGCGGCGGGCTCGGCACCACGAACAGCGTTACGACGATTGCCACTGCGCCCAGCACCGACATCAGCGCGAAGATTCCCGGCATGCCAATGGCGTGCAGCAGCGGCGAGGCAATTACCAGCGACAGCGCGAAGGTCAGTCCGATGCTGCCGCCGACCATGGCCATGGCCTTGGTACGGTGGCGTTCGCGCGTCAGGTCGGCGATGCAAGCGGTGATGGCGGCGGAAATCGCGCCGGCGCCCTGCAATGCGCGGCCCACGGTGATGCCAAACAGCGTGTGCGAAAACGCGGCCACCAGGCCGCCGGCCACGAACAGCAGCAGGCCGGCCACCATGACCGGCTTGCGGCCGACGCGGTCCGACAGCCAGCCAAGCGGAATGTGCAGGAAAGCCTGCATCAGGCCGTAGATGCCCATGGCCAGCCCGACGCGCTGGGCGTCATGGCCATCGGGCAGGCCGCGCGCGTACTCCGCAAAGACCGGCAGGATCAGGAACAGGCCCAGCATGCGCAGCGCGAAAATGCTGGCCAGCGAGAGGCTGGCACGCATCTCGGTACGCGTCATGCGTTCGCGCTGGGGCACGGTTTTGGAATCGCCGGCAACGGCGGCATCCGGGGAAGAAGACGGGATCGGCGACATGGCGATCGTGGGAATGGGTCAGGCTGGCTGCCGGCGCTGGCGGCAATGGCTGTTTCGATCGGTACCCGGGGCGGAAGTTGCCATCCCGGTCGACCAGGCAAGCGCGGCATTCGGCCCGGCTCCCACTGGTGCGCGCCTAGCGCAGGCAACCCGGGAAACCGAAGTTCGGTATATTAACAGGTTTGCTTCTCCGCGCTTTCCGGGTCACCTGCCCGCACCGGGCAACCGTCGGCGCGCGCATCCCCGGCGGTTCGCGGCGGCCCGAACGACCTGCGGCGGCGCCCAAAGATGGCGTGTGAGGCACCTGCATTTCAGTTTGGGATTTCCGTTAGACCGACCTGTCCATGCGCACAGCACCGACCGGCGGCCTGCCCGGCGACGACTTTTCGGCATATGGAAGAAATCAAGATCCGTGGGGCTCGTACCCACAACCTGAAGAACATCAATCTCGACCTGCCGCGCAACCGGCTGATCGTGATCACCGGCTTGTCCGGCTCGGGCAAGTCGTCGCTGGCATTCGATACCCTGTACGCGGAAGGCCAGCGCCGGTACGTGGAATCGCTGTCCGCCTACGCGCGCCAGTTCCTGCAACTGATGGAAAAGCCGGACGTGGACCTGATCGAGGGCCTGTCGCCGGCGATCTCGATCGAGCAGAAGGCCACCAGCCACAACCCGCGCTCCACGGTCGGCACGGTGACCGAAATCCACGACTACCTGCGTCTGTTGTATGCACGCGCAGGCACGCCCTACTGCCCCGACCACAACCTGCCGCTGCAGGCACAGAGCGTGGCGCAGATGGTGGACGCCGCGCTGGCGCTGCCCGAAGACACCAAGCTGATGATCCTGGCACCCGTGGTGTCCGACCGCAAGGGCGAGCACTCCGACCTGTTCGACACCATGCAGGCGCAGGGCTTCGTGCGATTTCGCGTCCGCTCGGGCGGCGGCACCGCGCATGAGGCCGAGGCCAAGGTCTATGAGGTCGATGCGCTGCCCAAGCTGAAGAAGACGGAGAAGCACACCATCGAAGTCGTGGTGGACCGCGTCAAGGTGCGTCCGGACATCAAGCAGCGCCTGGCCGAATCGTTCGAGACCGCGCTGCGCCTGGCCGACGGCCGCGCCCTGGCGCTGGAACTCGACACCGGCAAGGTGCACATGTTCAGCTCGCGCTTCGCGTGCCCGATCTGCTCGTACTCGCTGCAGGAACTCGAACCGCGCCTGTTCTCGTTCAACAACCCGATGGGCGCCTGCCCGAGCTGCGACGGCCTGGGCCAGATCACGTTCTTCGACCCGAAGCGCGTGGTGGCCTTCCCGAACCTGTCGCTCGCCTCCGGCGCGATCAAGGGCTGGGACCGGCGCAACCAGTTCTACTTCCAGATGCTGCAGAGCCTGGCGGCCTACTACGAATTCGACACCGAGACCGCGTTCGAGGAGCTGCCGGCCAACGTGCAGCAGGTGGTGCTGCATGGCTCGGGCGAAGAGGAGATCCCGTTCACCTATATGAACGAGCGCGGCCGTACCACGGTGCGCTCGCATGTGTTCGAAGGGATCATCCCCAACCTTGAGCGCCGCTACCGCGAGACCGATTCGGTGGCCGTGCGCGAGGAACTGGCCAAGTACCAGAACAACCAGCCCTGCCCGGCCTGCCACGGCACGCGTCTGCGCACCGAGGCACGCCACGTCAAGGTCGGCGAAGGCGAACAGGCGCGCGCCATCTTCGAGATCAACGGCTGGCCGCTGCGCGACACGCTGACGTACTTTCTCACGCTCGACATGCATGGCGCCAAGCGCGAGATCGGCGACAAGATCATCAAGGAAATCACCGCGCGGCTGAATTTCCTGAACAACGTGGGGCTGGACTACCTGTCGCTGGAGCGCAGCGCCGACACGCTGTCGGGCGGCGAGGCGCAGCGCATCCGCCTGGCCTCGCAGATCGGCTCGGGCCTGACCGGCGTGATGTACGTGCTCGACGAGCCGTCGATCGGCCTGCACCAGCGCGACAACGACCGGCTGATCGGCACGCTCAAGCATCTGCGCGACATCGGCAATTCGGTGCTGGTGGTGGAACACGACGAGGACATGATCCGCGCGAGCGACTACGTCGTCGACATCGGCCCCGGTGCCGGCGTGCACGGTGGCATGATCGTGGCCGAGGGCACGCCGCGCCAGATCGAGGAGTCGCCCGCGTCGCTGACCGGGCAGTACCTTTCGGGACAGCGGCGCATTGATGTCCCGAGCCAGCGGGCCGCGCCGGACGACGAACGCCTGCTGCGCATCGTCAACGCCAGCGGCAACAACCTGCGCAACGTCACGGCGGAGATCCCGGTCGGGCTGCTCACCTGCATCACAGGCGTGTCGGGTTCGGGCAAGTCCACGCTGATCAACGACACGCTCTATCACGCGGTGGCGCGCCACCTGTACGGCTCCACGCCGGAGCCCGCGCCGCACGACCGCATCGAGGGGCTCGAGCATTTCGACAAGGTCATCAACGTCGACCAGAGCCCGATCGGGCGCACGCCGCGCTCGAACCCGGCCACGTACACGGGCCTGTTCACGCCGATCCGCGAACTGTTCGCGGGCGTGCCGTCGGCCAAGGAACGCGGCTACGATCCGGGCCGCTTCTCGTTCAACGTCAAGGGCGGGCGCTGCGAGTCGTGCCAGGGCGACGGCGTGCTCAAGGTCGAGATGCACTTCCTGCCCGACGTCTATGTGCCGTGCGATGTGTGCCACGGCAAGCGCTACAACCGCGAGACGCTGGAAGTCCTGTACAAGGGCAAGAACATCTCCGAGGTACTGGAGCTGACGGTCGAGCAGGCGCACGAGTTCTTCAGCGCGGTGCCGGTGGTACGCCGCAAGCTGCAGACGCTGCTGGACGTGGGCCTCGGCTATATCCGCCTGGGGCAGTCCGCCACCACACTGTCGGGCGGCGAGGCGCAGCGCGTGAAGCTGTCGCTGGAGCTGTCCAAGCGCGATACCGGCCGCACGCTCTATATCCTCGACGAGCCCACCACTGGCCTGCACTTCCATGACATCGAACTGCTGCTCAAGGTCATCCACAAGCTGCGCGACCAGGGCAACAGCGTGGTGATCATCGAGCACAACCTCGACGTGATCAAGACCGCGGACTGGCTGATCGACATGGGCCCCGAAGGTGGCGCCGGCGGCGGCCAGGTGATCGCGCGCGGCACGCCGGAGGATGTGGCGAAGAGCAAGGCGAGCTTTACGGGGAAGTATCTCGCGCCGCTGCTCAAGCGGGCCTGAAGCGCTGAGGGACGGCTGCAACGGCTTGCATTCGGTACCGCAGTGCCTACCATGAACGGCAAGGACGGCCACGACGGCCGTCGCCGCCAACACATGGAGGCCCGCCATGGAACTCCTGTCGGTACCGGTCACCAAGCCGGAAGCGACCAACTTCATCTTCGGCCAGTCGCACTTCATCAAGACCGTGGAAGACCTGCATGAGGCGCTGGTCGGCACCGTGCCCGGCATCCGCTTCGGGCTGGCATTCTGCGAGGCTTCCGGCAAGCGGCTGGTGCGCTGGTCGGGCAACGACGAGGCGCTGATCGATCTCGCCTGCGAGAACGCCCGCACGGTCGGGGCCGGCCACTCGTTTTTCATCTTCCTGGGCGACGGGTTCTTCCCCGTCAATGTGCTCGGCGCTGTGCGCGCGGTGCCGGAAGTCTGCCGGATCTACTGTGCGACAGCCAACCCGGCCGAGGTCATCATCGCGCAGACCGATGGCGGCCGTGCCGTGCTGGGCGTGGTCGATGGCGCCTCGCCGCTCGGCATCGAGACGGATGCCGATATCAAGGAGCGGCGAGAGCTGCTGCGCAGGTTCGGCTACAAGCTGTAGCTCACCGCCGCGCCGCAGCACTCAGTTGCTGCACCGGCGGAGCGCCCGAAGCGTCGTCTTCCTTCATGCGGCTGCGGTTCAGCACGCCGGCCAGCTCGAGCACCGGGTAGGCGGTCGCGCAGAACAGCGAGTTCAGGCGCTTGAGCTCGCTGATCACGTCCAGGTGCAGCGAACTGGTTTCCACGCTTTCCGCGGTCTGCACGGCCACGCGCTGCAGGTGGGTGCGCGCGTATTTCTGCTCGAGTTCGCGGAAGTTGGCCTTCTCGGCCATCAGCGTCTGCGCGCTCTTGAGATCGCCGTTGAGGAACACCGACAGGCCGAGCCGGAGATTGGCCACGAGCCGCGCGTGCATCTCGGCGATTTCCTGCATGCCCGCCTCGGAGAACATCAGGTTGTGGGCAATCTTCTTTTCCTTGGCATCGACCAGCACCCGCTCGATGATGTCGCCCGCGTGTTCGAGGTTGATGGTCAGCGAGATGATCTCCGTCCAGCGCTGCCCGTCGCGCTCATCCAGCGCTTCCAGGCTGATGCGGGTCAGGTAGAGCTTGATGGCGGTGTAGAGGTCGTCCACCTCGTTGTCGATGCGGCAGGTGGCGGTCGCCAGCTTGGCGTCGTTGGTGCGCAGCACGCGCAGCATGTTGTCGAGCATCTGCTCGATGCGGTCGCCAATGCGCAGCACCTCGCGTGCGGCGTTGGCCAGCGCGAGTGTCGGCGTGGGCAATGCGGCGGGATCGAGATGGCGCGGCGTGACCTGGCTTTCGCCGGTGTTGCGTCCCGGCAGCACCGCTTCGCACAGCCTGGCCAGCGGCCCTGTCGCGCCCAGCAGCAGCACGGCCAACGCCACATTGAACAGCAGATGGAAATTGACGATCAGGCGCTGCGGGTCATGGTCGATCAGCGCGAGCAGGCTCTCCGCCTCGGTCAGGAACGGCAAGGCGACCAGGCAGCCAAGCAGCCGCGACAGCAGGTTGCCGAGCGTGACGCGCTTGCCGGGCTGGTTGTTGCCCGACGTCGTCAGCAGCGCCGAGATGCCGGACCCGAGATTGGCGCCGAGCACGAGCGCGAGCGCCACAGGGATCGACACCACGCCGGCCGAGGCCAGCGCGCCGCAGAACAGCACCACGGCCAGGCTTGAATAGCAGAGGATGGTCAGGAACGCCCCGATCAGCATGTCCAGCGCCGCGTCGCCGGTCAGCGTGCCGAACAGCACCTTGACGCCCGCGGCCTGCACCATGGGGCGCGTCGCGATCGAGATCAGTTCGAGCGCCAGCGTGATCAGGCCCAGTCCGATCAGCACGCGGCCGACGTGGCCCGGCTTGCTGCCCTTCCAGGACAGGTGAAGGATCACGCCGACGAAGATCAGCAGCGGCGACAGCCAGGACAGATCCAGCGAGAAGACCTGCACCATGACCGCGGTGCCCACATTGGCGCCAAGCATGATGGCCAGTGCCGGCGCCACGGCGATCAGGCCCTGGCCCACGAAGGAACTGACGATGACGGCGGTGGCGTTGCTGCTCTGGACCAGCCCGGTAACGCCCAGCCCGGCCAGGAAGGCGGTGAAGCGGTTGGCGACGCTGGTCGAGAGTACGTGCCGGAGATTGGCGCCGTAGACGCGCAGGATCCCGACCTTGACGATGTTCGTGCCCCAGACAAGCAGGGCCACGCCGGAAAGAAGATGCAGAAGTACGCCCATTGTGCGCCCCTGTGTGACCGGTGTCGGCTACAGCTCGGAGGCTCCGCCCGGTCATCATGTTGTTGTCAAGGGCTCATTATGCGCCCGCCCCGGGGGCGGGGCAACGCCGCGGGCGCGAGGGCCAAGCCCCCGTTCAGGGCAGCGCGACCTTGATGCCGAGGCCGACGAAAATCGCCCCGGCCGCGCGGTCCAGCCAGCGGCCGGTGGCCGGACGCCTGCGCAGCCACGCGCCGAGCCAGCCCGCGCACAAGCCGAACAGCGAGAACACCACGGCGGTCTGCAGCATGAACACCAGGCCCAGCAGCACGAACTGCAGCGCCGGGTGCGCGGCGTCCGCGCGCACGAACTGCGGCAGGAACACCAGGAAGAACAGCGTGACCTTCGGGTTCATCATGTTGCCCAGCACGCTCTGGCGGAACACCTTGCGCAGCGGCACCGCGGCCACGTCGGCCCCTTGCGCCAGCCCGCCCCTGGCGCGCAGCGCCTGGATGCCGATCCAGATCAGGTAGGCGGCGCCCGCATACTTGATCAGCTGGAACGCCAGCGGCGACGAACGCAAGACCGCCGCCAGCCCGACCGCGGCGATCATCGTGTGGAACAGGCAGCCAACCGCAAACCCGAGCGCGGCCACCACGCCCGCGCGCCGGCCCTGCGCCATGCCGCGCGCCAGCACCTGCAGGTTGTCGGGGCCGGGAGCGAGGGTGATGGCGATCGAGGTCACCAGGAACAGCAGCAAGTCGGGCATGGGATCTCCGTCGGAATGGATCGGGCGGCCGGCGCATCAGCGCTCGGCCAGATCAGTGGCCGTCGAACCGGCACACCGTGAACAGCGGCAGCCCGCCGTCCTGCAGCAGGCGCGAGCCGCCCAGCTCGGGCAGGTCCACGATCGCGGCACCCTCCACCACCGTGGCGCCAAGACGCTCCAGCAGCTTGCGTCCGGCCATCATGGTGCCGCCGGTGGCGATCAGGTCGTCGACCAGCAGCACGCGGTCGCCCGGCTTGCAGGCATCGGCGTGGATCTCGACCGTGGCGCTGCCGTATTCGAGCTCGTACTCCTCGGCCACGGTCTGGAACGGCAGCTTGCCCTTCTTGCGGATCGGCACGAAGCCAAGGTTCAGTTCATACGCGACGATGGCGCCAAGGATGAAGCCGCGCGCGTCGATGCCCGCGACCAGGTCGAGCTGTGCGTCCATGTAGCGGTGCACGAAGACGTCGATCAGCACGCGCAGGGTCTTGGGGTTTTGCAGCAGCGGCGTAATGTCGCGGAACTGCACACCGGGCAACGGCCAGTCCGGCACGGTACGGATGCGATCGCGCAGGTAGCCTGTGACGTCGCCAAGGTCGGGGGACTGGATGATGAAATCTGCCATGGAAATCGTGAAAGGTAGGTTGCGCCACGGGCGCTCCGGAAACGCCGGCCGGGCGGCAACTGCGGTAACGGGTTACCACCCGGGCCGCGCGGGCCGCCCGCAAAATGGCCCTGCCGGTGCCATGCCGGGCCCGACAGGCCCGGCCGAACACCCGTAACCATACAGGAGACCGTGATGGCAAAGAAGATTCTGATGCTGGTGGGCGACTTCGCCGAAGACTACGAAACGATGGTCCCGTTCCAGGCACTGCAGATGGTGGGCCACACCGTGCACGCGGTATGCCCGGACAAGAAGGCTGGCGACAGTTGCGCCACCGCCATCCACGATTTCGAAGGCGACCAGACCTACACCGAAAAGCGCGGCCACAACTTCGCGCTCAACGCGACTTTTGCCGAGATCGACCCGGCTGCCTATGACGCCCTGGTCATCCCCGGCGGACGCGCCCCGGAATACCTGCGCCTGAACGCGCGCGTGCTGGAGATCGTGCAGCACTTTGCCGGCGCCGGCAAACCCATCGCGGCGGTCTGCCACGGCGCGCAGTTGCTGGCCGCCGCGGGCGCGCTGGAAGGCCGCGCCTGCTCCGCCTACCCCGCCTGCGCGCCGGAAGTGAAGCTGGCCGGCGGCAAGTATGCGGATATCCCGGTCGACCAGGCCCACACCGACGGCAACCTCGTGACGGCGCCAGCCTGGCCCGCCCATCCCGCGTGGCTGGCCCAGTTCCTTGCCGTGCTGGGGACGCGGATCGTACATTAGAGGCTTCCGATCACGGCGCGGCCGGCACTGGCCAGCGCCGCCAGCACGGGAGTTACGATGTGTGAGATCTTTATCCGCGCCAACCCGCAGTCCTACGCGTGCCAGGCGCGATCGCTGCGGCTGCACGGCGTTGCCACCAGCATCCGGCTCGAAAACCTGTTCTGGGAAGTGCTCGACGAGCTGGCGCAGCGCGACGGCATGACCGTCAACCAGCTCATCACCCGGCTGCATGACGAACTGACCACGCATCGCGGTGACGAGGCCGTGGCCGGCAATTTTTCATCGTTCCTGCGTGTGTGCTGCCTGCGCTACCTGATGCTGCAAGGCAAGGGCCGCATTCCTGCCGATGCCGGCGTTCCGATCGGCTCGCTTGATGCGCGCTCGGTGCTGGACAGCCTGCCGCCGTCGTGGGTGGAGGCACCGTCCGGTGCGGCGCACTAGCCGCTTTCAGGCGTCTGCGGATCCGTTCAGTCGCTGAGGATCCGCGTCTCCGCCGCCTCCAGCGCCTCGGGCGTGCCGCGCAGCACGACGATATCGCCGGCTTCGAGCACCGTGTCCGGCTCCGGGTCGAAGGCGCGGATGCCCCGGCGGCGCACGGCCGTGACCTCGGCGCCGATCCGCTCCAGCCCCAGCGCGCCGATGCGCCGGCCCACCGACGTCGCCGCCGGCCCGAGCGACACCGAGTGCAGCCGCACTGTCTCGCGCTCGACCATGTCCTCCTCATCGTCGCGGCCGTGGAAGTAGCCGCGCAACAGGCTATAGCGCGCGTCACGCGCTTCCTGTACGCCGCGCAGAACATGCCGCATGGGCACCCCGAGCAGCACCAGCGCATGTGACGCCAGCATCAGGCTGCCTTCGATGATCTCAGGCACGACCTCGGTGGCGCCGGCCTTCTGCAGCGTGTCAAGTTCCGAATCGTCGACCGTGCGCACGATCACCGGCAGTGCCGGCGCCAGCTCCTGCACGTGGTGCAGCACCTTGAGCGCGGACGGCGTGTTGGCGTAGGTGACGATGATCGCCGCGGCACGGTGGATACCCGCGGCAATCAGCGCCTCGCGCCGGCCGGCGTCGCCATAGACCACCGTGTCCCCCGCCGCGGCGGCGTCGCGCACGCGGTCCGGATCCAGGTCGAGGGCCACGTAGGTGATGCCCTCGCGCTCGAGCATATGGGCCAGGTTCTGGCCGCTGCGCCCGTAGCCGCAGATGATGGCGTGCTTCTCAGTCTGCAGGCTTTGCGCGGCAATGCGCGTCATGTTCAGCGATTGCATCAGCCATTCGTTCGCGGCAAAGCGCAGCACAATGGCGTCGCTGTACTGGATCAGGAATGGCGCGGCCAGCATCGACAGCAGCATCGACGCCAGGATCACCTGGATCAGCACCGGATCCACGAGGTTCAGCCCGTCGATCTGGTTGAGCAGCACGAAGCCGAATTCGCCGGCCTGCGCCAGCCCAAGGCCGGTACGGATCGCCACCCCCTGGCGCGAGCCGAATAGCCTTGCCAGTACGGCGATCAGCACCAGCTTGAACAGGATCGGCACGACCAGCAGCATCAACACCAGCCATGCGTGCTCCAGCACCACCTGGATATTGAGCAGCATGCCGATGGTGACGAAGAACAACCCCAGCAGCACATCGCGGAAGGGCTTGATGTCCTCTTCCACCTGATGCCGGTACGGCGTCTCCGAGATCAGCATGCCGGCCATGAACGCGCCCAGCGCCATCGACAGGCCCAGCCGCTCGGTCAGCGCGGCCATGCCGAGGGTGACCAGCAGCAGGTTCAGCATGAACAGCTCCTGCGACCGCCGCGCCGCCACCACGTGGAACCAGCGGCTCATCAGGCGCTGGCCCAGGAAGAAGATCGCGCCCAGCGCCACGGCGATCTTGGCCGTGGCCATGCCCAGCGCCACGGCCAGGTCGCCCGGGTCGCGCGACAGCGCCGGGATCACGATCAGCAGCGGCACCACGGCCAGGTCCTGGAACAGCAGCACGCTGATGATGTTGCGGCCGTGCTCGCTTTCCAGCTCCATGCGCTCGGCCAGCATCTTCGAGACGATCGCCGTGGACGACATGGCCAGCGCCCCGCCGAGCGCCACCGACGCCTGCCACGACAAGGGAAACAGCCAGTTGAACAGCCAGCTCGCCGGCACCACGGCCAGCATCGACAGCGCCACCTGGGAGCCGCCCAGCCCGAACACGAGCCGTTTCATGGCGCGCAGCTTGCTGAGGTTGAACTCCAGGCCGATCGAGAACATCAGGAAGACCACGCCGAACTCGGCCAGGTACTTTGTCTGGGCTGTGTCGCTGGCCAGGCCCATCGCATGCGGGCCGATCAGGATGCCGACCGCCAGGTAACCGAGCATGGGTGGCAGCTGCAGCATGCGGAACGCGACCACGCCGAAGACGGCGGCAGCCAGCAGCACCAGGGTCAGTTCCAGCGGAGAATGCATCGGACGCTCAGGATGAACCGGCCAGGGCAGCCGGCTGTGCCCCGGCACGGGCGCCCTGCCGGCGGAACACGGCAAGCGCGGCGCTCGCCGGGACAGCCCGGGCGTCGCCGCATTCGTTGGTATACTTCGTCGCCATGATAGCCAATTTCGATGCGGATCGAGCACTCCGGCTCGCCCGCAGTACCCTCCAGATTGAAGCCGACGCGGTCGCCGCGCTTTCCGGGCGCCTGACCGCCGACTTCGCGCATGCCGTGCAGCTCGTCCTCCAGTGCAGCGGACGTGTCGTGGTGTCCGGCATCGGCAAGTCCGGCCATATCGGCCGCAAGGTCGCCGCCACGCTGGCCTCCACCGGTACGCCGTCGTTCTTCGTGCATCCGGCCGAAGCCAGCCACGGCGACCTGGGCATGGTCACGCGCGACGATGTGCTGATCGCGTTCTCCAATTCCGGCGAGACCGGCGAGCTGCTGTCGATCATCCCGATCGTCAAGCGCATCGGCGCCCGGCTGATCTCGATCACCGGCAACCCGGAATCGAACCTGGCCAAGCTGGCGGACGTGCATCTCGACGCCGGCGTGGAACAGGAGGCCTGCCCGCTGAACCTGGCGCCGACGGCGAGCACGACCGCGGCGCTGGCGCTTGGCGACGCGCTGGCGGTGGCGGTACTCGATGCGCGCGGCTTCGGCGAGGAAGACTTCGCCCGCTCGCACCCCGGCGGCGCGCTCGGCCGCAAGCTGCTGACCCACGTGCGCGATGTCATGCGAACCGGCAATGCCGTGCCTGAAGTCCGCGAGAACACGCCGCTGGCCCAGGCACTGATGGAGATCACGCGCAAGGGCATGGCCATGACCGCGGTGGTCGACCCGGACGGCGTTGCCATCGGCGTGTTCACCGACGGCGACCTGCGCCGCCTGCTGGAAACCCCGCGCGACTGGAAGACCGTGCCGATCGGCGAGGTGATGCACCGCAACCCGCACGTGATCCATGAAGACCAGCTCGCCGTCGAAGCCGTGCAGGTCATGGAAGCCAACCGCATCAACCAGTTGCTGGTGGTCGACCATGACGGGCGCCTGGTGGGCGCGCTGCACATCCACGACCTGACCCGGGCCAAGGTCATCTGAACCCCGGCGCGCACGCAACGACACCATGCAGGCTCTCCTGTCTTCCCTCACCGGGATCGTGTTGCGGCTGCTGCCGCTGCTGCTGATGGCAGTGGTGGCCGGCAGCACGTTCTGGCTGGTGCAGATCAATACGCAGCAGGAAGGCACCAAGGCGCCGACCGTACGCAAGCACGAGCCCGACTACTACATGGAACGCTTCTCGGCCACCGAGCTCGCGCAGGACGGCAGTACCAAGATGCGCTTCACCGGCGACAAGATGGTCCACTTCGGCGACGATCAGTCCTACGAAGTGACCCGTCCCGCCATGCGCGCCTACCAGCCTGACCGCCCGCCGGTGAGCGTGCGCGCCGATCGCGGCAACATGAATGCCGAAGGCTCGGTCATCGACCTGTACGGCAACGGCTTCGTCGAGCGGCAACAAGGCGCCGACGCAGCCAAGGACCCGCTGATGACGGCCGCCTCGGAGTACTTCCGGGTCCTGGTCAATGACGACATTGTCAAGACCGACAAGGCCGTGAAGCTCACGCGCGGCCCGTCGCTCATGACCGCCAACGGGCTGATCTTCAACAACGTTACCCGCGAAGTACAATTGCTGGGCAACGTACGCGGCACCATCATTACCGGTGCGCCCACCCGGACCCCGGGATCCTGACAACAACAGCCGCCCGCGCACCACGGGGCGGCACCGCGGACCTGAGCACCGCGCCTGAACCTCCGCCTTCCTGCGACTCTTGCCAACATGATTGCTTCCCTGACGACCTTGTCCCGCCGGCGCGCCTCCCCGTTGCTGCTGGCCGTGGCGACCACGCTTGCCGTGCTGGCGCCGCTGGGCGCCCATGCCGAACGCGCGGACCGGGACAAGCCGCTGGTCCTGGAAGCCGACAACGCCAGCTACGACGACGTCAAGCAGATCTACACGCTGACGGGCAACGTGATCCTGACCAAGGGCACCATGGTGCTGAAGTCGGACGCGGCCGAGATCCGCACCGATCCCGAGGGCTACCAGTTCGCGGTGGCCACGGCCAAGGCCGGCAAGCAGGCCTATATCCGGCAGAAGCGTGAAGGCGTGGACGAGTACATGGACGGCTGGGGCGATCGCATCGAGTACGACGGCAAGCAGGAAATGTCCAAGCTGATCGGCCACGCCCGCATGGCCCGCCTGCAGGGCGCCAAGCTGGTCGACGAGATCCGTGGCGCGGTGCTGACCTACGACAGCCGCAACGAGTTCTACACAGCTGCCGGCGGCGGTGACAACACCTCGGCCGGCAACCCGTCGGGACGCGTGCGCGCAGTGCTCTCGCCGCGCCAGCAAGCTAGCGGTGCGGCCGCCGCCCCGCCACTCGACCTGAAGCCGGCGCCCGCGCCGTCCAGCAAGCCCTGAATTACGCGCCCGAGCGCACCACCGCCACCATGATCGATACCGCAATGCTCGCCCCCACGTCCGCTTCCGCCGCCAACGACGGCCGTGCCGACAGCAGCACGATGGTCGTGCGCCACCTGAAGAAGCGCTACGGGTCGCGCACGGTGGTGAAGGACGTGTCGCTCGACGTGAAAAGCGGCGAGGTCGTGGGCCTGCTCGGTCCGAACGGCGCGGGCAAGACCACGTCGTTCTACATGATCGTGGGCCTGGTGGCGCTGGACGAGGGCGATATCGTGCTCGACGGCAAGCACATCAGCGGCCTGGCCATCCACGAGCGTGCGCGCATGGGCCTGTCCTACCTGCCGCAGGAAGCTTCGGTGTTCCGCAAGCTCAATGTGGAAGAGAACATCCGCGCGGTGCTGGAGCTCCAGCTCGAAAACGGCAAGGCGCTGCCCAAGGCCGAGATCGACCGCCGCCTCGATACGCTGCTCGACGACCTGCAGATCGCCCACCTGCGCAACAATCCCGCGCTGTCGCTGTCGGGCGGTGAGCGCCGCCGTGTGGAAATCGCGCGCGCGCTGGCATCGTCGCCGCGCTTCATCCTGCTCGACGAGCCATTTGCCGGCGTGGACCCGATCGCGGTCGGCGAGATCCAGCGCATCGTCAGCTTCCTCAAGGCACGCAACATCGGCGTGCTGATCACCGACCACAATGTGCGCGAAACGCTCGGCATCTGCGACCACGCGTATATCATCAGCGAAGGCACCGTACTCGCAGCGGGCCAGCCCGAAGACATCATCGCCAACGAGTCGGTGCGTCGCGTCTATCTGGGCGAGAACTTCCGCATGTGAAGCCGGGGCAGAAACTGTCCCCTTGGCAGAGACGATCAGGCAGCATCAGCGATAGCAATTTCCGTTCCAACAACGGGAAGATGCGCATAGAATAGGTCGCATGAAACCGTCGCTACAGCTCCGCCTCTCCCAGCATCTTGCCCTCACGCCGCAATTGCAGCAGTCGATCCGGCTGCTGCAGCTTTCCACGCTGGAACTGCAGCAGGAAGTCGAGCAGGCCCTGACCGAAAACCCGCTGCTCGAGCGCGAGAACGACTGGATCGAAAGCCCGCTGCGCGTGGCTGCGGACGGCTCGGTCAATCTGCAGAGCGCACCGGCACCCGCACCAGCGGAACCGCAGGGCAATGGCGAAGCAAACGCCAACGGCGCGGGCGCAGATGAAGAAGGCTACAGTGACAGCGGTGGCGACGATTACGGCAGCGACTGGAGCCTGGACGATTTCGCGCGGCGCCCGCAGGGCGATGACGACGAGAAGACGCCCATGCAGTTGCGCGATGCCGAGCCCACCCTGCGCGAACACCTGATGGAACAGCTCGCGCCGCTGAAGATCTCTACACGTGACAAGGGGCTCGCGATCTTCCTGATCGAATCGCTCGACGACGACGGCTACCTGAGCGCGTCGCTAGAGGAGATCTGCGCCGAGCTGCCCGAGGAACTCGAATTCGAGGTCGAGGAAGTGCAGGCCATACTCGCGCTGCTGCAAAGCTTCGACCCGCCCGGCGTAGGCGCGCGCAATGCCGCCGAATGCCTGACCCTGCAGCTGCGCCGGCTGCAGCACCCGCAGCGCGAGCTGGCATTGTCGATCGTCAACCATCACCTGGAACTGCTTGCCGTGCGCGACTACACGCGGTTGAAAAAAGCACTGCAGGTGGACGAAGCGGCGCTCAAGGCCGCCCACGAATTGATCCGCTCGCTCGCGCCATATCCGGGCCACGCGTACAGCCGCCCCGAAGCCGACTTCGTGGTGCCGGACGTGTTCGTGCGCAAGGGCGGCGGCGGATGGATCGCGCAGCTCAACCCGGACGTGATGCCGCGCCTGCGCATCAACGATATGTATGCGCAGATCCTGCGCGGAGCCAAGGGAGAGTCCGGCGCGGCCGGCCTGCAGCAGAAGCTGCAGGAAGCGCGCTGGCTGATCAAGAATATCCAGCAAAGGTTCGACACGATCCTGCGAGTTTCGCAGGCAATTGTCGAACGTCAGAAGAACTTTTTCACGCATGGCGAAATCGCGATGCGCCCCTTGGTTTTGCGGGAGATTGCCGATACACTGGGATTACACGAGTCAACCATATCCCGGGTGACGACTAATAAATACATGGCAACGCCAATGGGTACTTTCGAACTGAAGTACTTTTTCGGCAGCCACGTGTCCACCGAAACTGGTGGCGCGGCTTCATCAACGGCCATCCGCGCCTTGATCAAGCAACTTATAGGAGCCGAAGACCCGAGGAGTCCTCTTTCCGACAGCCGAATTGCCGAATTGCTGGGTGAACAAGGCTTCGTCGTCGCGCGCCGTACCGTCGCCAAGTATCGCGAAGCCCTGAAGATCCCTGCTGTCAATCTCCGCAAGACTTTGTAGCCGAGTTGCACCGCCTGCCTGGTGCAGCTCTTTCAGAAGGAGAAGCGCTATGAACTTCAAGATCAGTGGACACCACCTGGACATCACGCCCCCTCTGCGTGAGTACGTGGAAACGAAGCTGGAGCGTATCGTCAGGCATTTCGATCAAGTCATTGGCGTCAGCGTGCTACTCTCAGTCGACAATCACAAGGAAAAGGACAGGCGGCAGTACGCGGAAATCAATCTGCACCTCCGGGGCAAGGACATCTTTGTCGAAGCCCACCACGAAGACCTGTATGCGGCCATCGACGCACTCGTCGACAAGCTGGACCGCCAGGTGATTCGCTACAAGGACCGCGTGCAAGGCCACGACCGCGAAGCGGTCAAGTACCAGATGGCCGAGTCACAATTACAGCAGCAATGATCATGCCTGCCAGTCGTTAGGCTGGCCCTCAAAAAGGGACTGATAAAAGCAAGCCGCGCCATGTAGCGCGGCTTTTTTGCATCCGCGGCCACAGCCTTGCCCGGGCCGCTGGCACAAGTGTTCGCAACTGGCGCCGCACGGTGTATGCTCTCCAAGACATAGCCGGTGGCGACTCCGGTGCGCCCGCCCTACCCTGGTGCGGCGGCACCAGCACGGGCCGGGACCTACAGGGACCGGCGCTGCATTGCACAAGAACAGGGGAGACGCTGCTCTATAATGGCCGAACTAATGGCCGAACGCCTGGCAAACCATGGCCTCGCCGCAATCCGGCCCTGCTTCGTTTCCGGGCTGAGCAGTCCGATCTGCCTGCTAACTGAAATCCTCGCATCGCCCATGAATCGTTTGGCCAAACTGCTGCCACCCGGCAACATCAAACTCGACGTCAGCGTCACCAGCAAGAAGCGTGTCTTCGAGCAAGCCGGGCTCCTGTTCGAGAACAATCATGGCGTGGCGCGGGCGACCGTGACCGACAACCTGTTCGCGCGCGAGTCGCTGGGTTCAACCGGCCTGGGCGCGGGCGTGGCCATTCCGCATGGACGCATCAAGGGTCTGAAGCAACCGCTGGCTGCCTTCATGCGGCTGGCGGAGCCGATTCCGTTCGAATCGCCGGACGGCAAGCCGGTCTCGCTGCTGATCTTCTTGCTGGTGCCGGAACAGGCCACGCAGCAGCACCTCGAAATCCTTTCCGAAATTGCCCAGCTGCTATCGGATCGCGACATGCGCGAAGGCCTGGCAACGCTGGCCACGCCGGACGCGGTTCACGAACTCCTGACGCAGTGGCATCCCTGATCCTCCCCCTGGGCTGGCAACAGACCGGACAACCGTAAAGTCCGGCACGGTCCCCGCTCCGAAAGTCATACCGCATGGAACTCACCGGCGTCACCTCCCAGTCGATCTTCGACGACAACGCAGCCGACATCAAACTCTCGTGGGTGGCTGGCCTGGAGGGTGCGGATCGCGCCTTCGACGTGGAGTTTGCCCGCGAGGCTACCTCGGCCGCGGACCTGGTTGGCCACCTGAACCTGATCCACCCGAACCGGATCCAGGTGCTGGGCAAGCCCGAGATCACCTATTACCAGCGCCTGGACGACGAGACCCGCAAGCGCCAGATGGGCGAGCTGATCCTGCTCGAGCCGCCGTTCCTGGTGGTGGCCGACGGCATGGAACCGCCGCCGGACCTGGAGCTGCGCTGCACGCGCTCGTCCACGCCGCTGTTCACCACGCCGGTCTCCTCGGCGGCGGTGATCGACCACCTGCGGCTTTACCTGTCGCGCATTTCCGCGCCGCGCGTGACCATGCACGGCGTGTTCCTCGACATCCTGGGCATGGGCGTGCTGATCATGGGCGAGTCGGGTCTCGGCAAGAGCGAGCTCGGCCTGGAACTGATCTCGCGCGGTCACGGCCTGGTCGCCGACGATGCGGTGGATTTCGTGCGCCTGGGGCCCGATTTCATTGAAGGCCGCTGCCCGCCGCTGCTGCAGAACCTGCTGGAAGTGCGCGGCCTGGGCCTGCTCGACATCAAGACCATCTTCGGCGAGACCGCCGTGCGGCGGAAGATGAAGATGAAGCTGGTGGTCCAGCTGGTGCGCCGCAACGACGGCGAGTTCGAACGCCTGCCGCTCGACTCCCAGTACCTCGACGTGCTGGGCCTGCCAATCCATATGGTCAAGATCCAGGTGGCGGCCGGCCGAAACCTCGCCGTGCTGGTCGAGGCCGCCGTGCGCAACACCATCCTGCGCCTGCGCGGCATCGATACCCTGCGCGACTTCATGGACCGCCAGCGCGCCGCAATGCAGGCCGACGCGGTCTCGCGCGGACAGGGCCGCCTGCTCTGAGCGGCGATCGCGACAAGCCGCGGCACGTTTTCAATTGCTTACATCGGCGTTGACAAATAAGTCAACGCGGTGGGGATATGCCTCGTTTTGTGCTGTAATGGGCATCGAGCCCAGTCCGTAGCCGCAGCGCCCGCCGTTGGCTGGCGAAAATGCGGCCACGAAGTTTTCCACAGCCAGGAGAGCAAGCATGAAGAAACTGATCGCGATGTGTGTGCTGGTGACGCCGTTGCTGGCCACCGGCGCCTTTGCCCAGCCGGCCACCCCGGCAACGCCCGCCACCCCGGCAACGCCTGCTGCTCCGGCCGCGGCGCCCAAGGCCGCGCCCGCATCCGCCGCAAAGGCTCCCACCGCGCAGCAGCAGAAGATGAAGGACTGCAACGACCAGGCTGGCGACAAGAAAGGCGACGATCGCAAGGCCTTCATGAAGCAGTGCCTTTCGGCCAAGGGCGTGCAGCCGACCAAGACCCAGCAGGAAAAGATGTCGGCCTGCAGCAAGGAAGGCAAGGGCAAGAAGGGCGACGATTACAAGGCGTTCATGAAGGAATGCCTGTCGAAGTAATCAGCTGCCGATGCTGACCAGAATGGCGAACCGGGCGGTTCGCCATTTTTGCGTGGAGAGGCCACTGTCATGACGTGGCCACCTCCGGATGCTATGCTCTCCATGCTATGCGCATCATCCTCATCACCGGCATCTCCGGCTCCGGCAAATCCGTCGCACTGAACGTGCTTGAAGATGCAGGCTACTACTGCGTCGATAACCTGCCGGCCCAATTCATCCCCGACCTGGCCCGCTACCTTGCGGCCGAGGGCTATACGCACCTTGGCGTGGCCACCGACATTCGCAGCCGCGAATCGCTGGACCACCTGCCCGACACGGTTCGCGAACTGGCCGAGACCCATCAGGTCGAAGTCGTGTTCCTGACGGCAAGCACCGATGCGCTGGTGCAGCGCTATTCGGAAACGCGGCGCCGGCACCCGCTGTCGATCCTGACCAACGGCGCGCCGGGCACCGAAGGCGATCCGGCGTTCAACGACCGCGCGCTGATGGAAGCCATCGAGATGGAGCGCGAACTGCTGAGCCCGCTGGCCGAGTCCGCGCACCGCATCGACACCAGCAACGTGCGCACCAATACCCTGCGCAGCTGGATCAAGGAGCTGATCCGCGAAGACAGCCAGCGACTCACGCTGCTGTTCGAGTCGTTCGGCTTCAAGCACGGCGTACCCAGCGATGCCGACCTGGTCTTCGACGTGCGTTCGCTGCCCAACCCGTACTACGACCTCGCGCTGCGCCCGCTGACCGGCCGCGACGGCCCGGTAATCGACTTCCTCCAGGCCCAGCCGATGGTGCTGGCGATGGCCGAAGACATCCGCGCCTATGTCGAAAAGTGGCTGCCGAGTTTCATTGCGGACAACCGCAGCTACCTGACCGTGGCCATCGGCTGCACCGGCGGACAGCACCGTTCGGTCTATATTGCGGAAAGGCTCGCCAACTATTTCCGCGCGCATGGTAATGTGCTGGTAAGACACCGCGAGCTCGCACCGGCAGCATAGCCGCCTGCGTGGCCCTACGGTGCCGCCAGGCAAGTCAAGCCCTGGCAGCCATGGCGGTCGCCGCACCCGATCCGGCGGCCGGTTTCCCCGATCCAGTGGAACGCCAGCCATCGCATGTCCTCGACAGACCTTCTCCGTCACACCACTCCCGTCGACGCGACGCCGCCGACGCTGGATGACCTGCCCCTCTTTCCACTGCACACGGTGCTATTCCCGGATGGCCGCCTGCCGCTGCGCGTTTTCGAGAAGCGCTATGTGGACATGGTGCGCAATTGCCTGCGCGATGCAGCGCCGTTCGGCGTCTGCCTGATTGCCAGTGGCGAGGAAGTTGCGCAGCCTGGCAAGCAAACCGTGCCGGAATCGATCGGTTGCCTGGCCGAAATCGTCGATTGCAACATGGAGCAGCTTGGCGTGCTGCTGATCGAAACGCGCGGCCGACAGCGCTTCCGCGTGCTTGAGCACCGCAAGCGTGACGACGGGCTGCTCGTGGCAAGCGTCGAGTTGCTGCCCGCCGACATCATCGACTGCAAGCTCGAACTGCTGGGCGAATGCCTGTCAGTGCTGCGCCGGATCGTCACGCGGCTGCATGCCGAGCAGCCCGACCGCATGCCGTTCGCCGAACCCTACCTGTGGGACGACCCGAGCTGGGTCACCAACCGCCTGTGCGAACTGCTGCCGGTGCCGCTCAAGGCCAAGCAGATGCTGATGGAGCTGCCCGATGCGGGCATGCGCATCGAGATCGTGCACCGCTACATGCGGCAGCACCACATGGTGTAGCGAGTTGGCTGCGGCGGCGTCAGAACAGGCCGCCGCGGGCCTGCGTCTCGAGCAGCTTGCGCACCGGTGCTGGCGTGCCAAGCGCGTCGAGATCGTCGAGCGACAGCCATCGTTGCGCCGGCCCGGAATCCGGTTCGCGCAGCGACAGCGCCGCCATGTCGACCCGGATCGCGCGGATCAGCAGCCGGAAATGCGTGAAGACATGGACCAGCTCGCCGGCCAGGTCGGCGCGCGACGGTTCGCCGAACGCTCGCGCATAGCCCAGCGCGTCCTCCTCCGCGAGTTCCGCGTCGAACGGCACCGTTGCCACCGGCATCTCCGGCAGGCTCCACAAACCGCCCCAGACACCGCTGTCCGGGCGCAACTGCAGCAGCACGTCGCGCCCATGGCGCAGCATGACCATCACGGTGCTTCGCTCCGGCACCGCTGCGCGTGGCTTGGGGGTCGGCAGCGTAGCGGTCAGGCCATCGCGGCGCGCCACGCAGTCCGCCGACAGCGGGCACGCCGCGCCATCGGCCAGACATGCCGGCTTGCCGCGCGAACAGACGGTCGCTCCAAGATCCATCAGGCCCTGCGTGTAGGCCACCATATCGTCAGCCTGGCGCGGCCCCGCTGCGGGCAGCGCGGCCTCGGCCAGCTCCCACATGCGTTTCTCGATGGCACGCTCGCCCGGGTGGCCGTGAATGCCGAAGAAGCGCGCAAAGACACGCTTGACGTTGCCGTCCAGGATCGGGGACCGCACGCCGGCACTGAAGGCTGCGACCGCCGCGGCGGTGGAGCGGCCAATGCCCGGCAACGTGGCCAGCACGGCGGGATCGGTCGGAAACCGGCCCCCATGGTCGCTGACGACCTGCATGGCGCAGCGGTGCAGGTTGCGCGCGCGCGAGTAGTAGCCCAGCCCCGCCCACAGCGCCATCACCTGGTCGGCCGGCGCGGCGGCCAGCGCCTGCACCGTCGGTAGCTGCGCGACGAAGCGCTGGAAGTAGTCGATGACCGCGCTCACCTGCGTCTGCTGCAGCATGATCTCCGAAAGCCAGATCCGGTATGGATCGCGCGTGTTCTGCCAAGGCAGGTCATGCCGGCCGTGCATGCGCTGCCAGTCGACCACGCGCGCGCCGAAGCCGGCGGGAACCTGGATGTCGGGCGGCACGGCGACGGCGTTGGCGGACGAGACTGCGGGGGCGGACTTGCGGGGCATCGGGGACAATCGGGCGCGTGGATGGCGTGGCAGGCAAATGGGCCACGCAAAAGAAAAAGCGCCGCACAGAGGCGGCGCCACATGATATACCGGCCAGCCCGGGATCAGGCCACGGCCAGTTGCGCGCCTTCGGTGTCAGCCTCGGGACGGACGATGCGCAGGGCATGGGCCTCGATGCGCCCGCTGCGCTCATCCAGGCCATTGAGCACCTCCTCCAGGTCGGCGATGCGGCTTTCCAGCGTGTCGGTAGCCTCGTGGATGCGTTCGATCGAATCCACGCGGCGGCGCAGCTGCTTCTGGTGCTCGCGCACCTGCGCCTCCAGCGGCGTCATCACGGACTTGAGCCAGACTTCGATATCGCGGTTCAGGTCGCGGAAATTCTCCAGCACGCGGCTGGCCATGGTATCGAACGCCCCCTGCACCAGGTTCGGCCGCGAACGCGTCAGCATGCTGACCGCGCCGAAGTGCGATTGGACGAGTTGCAGGATCTCGGTGAGTTCGGCGACATAGCGCGTGGTCACGAACTGCATCGGCGCGGGCAGCGTGAAGCCGTGCTCGGCGTTGAAGCGCCGGTACATGCTGTCGATGAGCTGGTGCAGCTGGCTGATCTTGTTGTCGGCGTCGGTGATCAGCGTGGTGAGCTGCGCGAACAGCGCGTCCATGTCTTCGCGCAGGCCGCGCGAGAAGAATCGCTCCTTCATCTGCTCGCGCGCGGTGCGCATGGTGCGGCGCACGTCGCGCAGTTGCAGGCTCTTGATGATGTCGGCGCTGTGGCGGCCGAACACCAGGCGCAAGGCCTGGAACTTGCTGATGCTCTGTTCGAACTCTTCCTTCTCGCTCTGCACGCGCAGCAGCATGTGCTTGACCATCGCGTGGTTCTTGCCGCGCAGGCCGCGCAGCTCGAACAGCTGCTCGACGATGTCGCGGCGGCGGCTCTGCAGCAGCTGCTGCGCGCCGCGCGACATGTCCTGCACCGCGCGGTGGACCTGGTCGGCCACGATCTCGCGCCGGCGCGGGATCAGCTGGTCGGACAGCACGTGCTCGAAATGCGGCAGGCCACTGCGTGCCAGCAGCGTCTGGTCATGCGTGACCTTCGCCACCAGGCCCTTCTGCGCCGACACCGGATAGACGCGCCCCTGCTCGATGCCGAGCACTTGCGCCGTCGAGGTGACCTGGCCCGAGATCTCCTTCGCGATCTCGGCCTGCGACTTCAGCGGGTCCCACAGGCCGTCGATCTTGTTGAGCACGGCCAGGCAGCCGCGCCGATGGCCTGCGCCTACGTGCCCGCGCCAGAGTTCCAGATCGCTCTTGGTCACGCCGGCGTCCGCGGCCAGCACGAACACCACCACGTGTGCATCCGGGATCAGGCGCAGCGTCAGCTCAGGCTCGGTGCCGATCGCGTTCAGCCCCGGCGTATCGAGAATGACCAGCCCCTGGCGCAGCAGCGGATGCGGGAAATTGATGACCGCGTGGCGCCAGCGCGAGATCTCGACCATGCCTTCGGCATCCACCGCGTAGGCGGCATCGGGATCTTCCTCGTGGTACAGGCCCAGCGCTTCGGCCTGGGCCGGCGGCACGCGGATGGTCTCGACCACATGCTGGAACGCGGCCAGCATCCCCTCGGGCGACGATGGGTCGAGCGGCACCGAATGCCAGTGCGACGCGGACGTGCCCGCTTCGAGGAAATCCGCGGTCGAGGCCTCCTGCAGCCGGGTTTCGATCGGCAGCAGGCGGATGCTGGGCGGCTCGTGCTCGTCGTAGCGCAGCTCCGTCGGGCACATGGTGGTGCGTCCCGCCGACGACGGCAGGATGCGGCGCCCGTAGTCGGCGAAGAAGATAGCGTTGATCAGTTCGCTCTTGCCGCGCGAGAACTCGGCAATAAAGGCGACCTTAAGCCGGTCGCTGCGCAGCACGTTCTGGATGCGCTGCACGCGCTCTTCGGCCGTCGCATCGTAGAGCTCGTGCTGCTGCAGCCACGACTGGAATTCGGCCAGCGCCTGGAGTACCCCGGTTCTCCAGGCGCCATATTGTTCAAATTGGTGTGCGAGCGTTGTCATGGCGGCGGTTCGGCTGGGTTCCTGTCCGGCAATCTGGCGCAAGTGCCGACTTTGCAAGCGGGTGCGTTTTTGTAACTTTTTATGTCTGCGCACAAGATACAGGTTTCCGGGGCGCTTTTGTGGAATTCGCGTCCCTTGGCAGGAGAGTGTTGCGCCGAGCCATCGACGCAGGAGCGGCGCGGCCTTCCGACCTCCCCTGAGACTCCGCGTTTCAGTGCTGGCAGTGCGTGCAGTAGAAGGTCGAACGCTGACCCTGGACGATCTGCCGTACCGGCGTGCCACAGACACGACAGGGCTCCCCGGCGCGGTCGTAGACAAAGCAGTCGAGCTGGAAATAGCCGCTGGCGCCGTCGCTGCCGACAAAGTCGCGCAGCGTACTGCCACCGCGTTCGATCGCCTGCGCCAGGGTTTCGCGCACGGCCAGCGCCAGCCGCTCGCAGCGCGCCAGGCTCAGCCGGCCAGCCGGCGTGGTCGGGCGGATGCCCGCACGGAACAGGCTTTCCGAAGCGTAGATGTTGCCCACGCCGACCACGATCGTACCGGCCAGCAATACTGTCTTGATCGCGGCGGAGCGCCCGCGCGTATGCCGGTGCAGCCAGCCACCGTCGAAATGCGGATCAAACGGCTCAATGCCGAGCCCGCGCAGCAATGGGTGCCCGGGCAGCATGGCCTCGCTCAACGGGCTCCAGAGCACCGCGCCGAAACGGCGCGGATCGCGAAAGCGCAGCACGATGCGGCTGGTGCCGGCGTCATCCAGCACCAGATCCAGGTGGTCGTGGGCGCCGGCGGGCGGCGCATCCGGCAGCACGCGCAAGGTCCCGGTCATGCCCAGGTGAACCAGCAGCCAGCCGGCATCGCCCGTAACTTCGTCGACACACTCCAGCAGCAGGTACTTGCCGCGCCGTTCGATACGCCGCACCAGGCGTCCGGCCAGGCGCGCCTCCAGGTCGTCCTCGACCGGCCAGCGCAGGCCCCGGTGGCGCACCGTCACGTCGGCAATACGCCGCCCCACCACATGCGGCAGCAGGCCGCGCCGGGTCACTTCGACCTCCGGCAATTCAGGCATCGAACCTCTCCGTTGGTTACCGCTCCAAACTCCTGCCGGCAGCGCGCCCGCATGGCTGCGCCGGCAAGCAGCGCATTGTAGCGGCAGGCTACAATGCCCCTATCATTCGAACACCTGAGCGCGCCGGAGCAATCATCACATGTCGGAACTTTTTCCGGATCCCGTTGCGAGACCCGCTGCGAACGCTGTCCCGGGCCGCGCGAACTTTCCCGCGCAGGCCAGCGCCAGGCGCCACCTCCGGTCCCTGACCGCGGCCGCCTGCCTGGCGCTTGCCGCGATCGGCGCGGTCCAGGCCGCCCCGGCGCAGGCCGACAAGGCACCGGCCGGCGTCACGCTGCCGAACGTGCCGCTCACTGGCGACATCATGTACAGCGTGATGGCCGCCGAAATCTCGCTGCAACGCGGACTGGTGGGACCGGCCTACCGTACCTATGTCGAACTGGCGCGCTCCACGCGCGACCCGCGCTTCGCCCAGCGGGCGACGGAGATCGCCTTCAATGCGCGCATCCCGCAGCAGGCGCTCGATGCCGCGCGGCTGTGGAGCGACATCGCGCCGGGCTCGCCGGCAGCGCGGCAGGTGCTGTCGACCCTGCTGGTGCTCAATGGCCGCTGGACCGAAGCACGGCCGCTGCTGGCCCAGCAACTGGCCGGCGTGCCCGCCAGCCATCGTGCCGAGAGCATCCTCCAGCTTCAGCAGCAGATGTCGCGCACGAGCGACCCGGCCGGCGCGGCTTCGTTGCTGCAAGACCTGACCCGGGACGACGCGCGCTTGCCGGAAACCCAGCTTGCGATTGCCCGGGCGCAGGAGATCGCCGGCAACATGCCCGCCGCGCTCGCGGCGCTGGACGAAGCGCTGCGGCTGCGCCCCGACTTCGAGCCCGCGGCGCTGATGGCGGCCGAATTGCGCGCCGAGAACGAGCCCGCTCAGGCCATTGCCGGCCTGCGGCGCTTCCTCGACAAATCGCCGCAGTCCGTCAGCGGGCATATCACGCTGGCGCGCCTGTACCTGATGCGCAACGACATGCCGGCGGCGCGCCAGGAGTTCGAGACGCTGCGCAAGGTCGCGCCAAACGACCCGCGCGTGCCGCTCGCACTGGGCCTGACCAGCCTCCAGGCCAGGGAGTTTGGCGAAGCCGAGCAATACCTGAAGGAGTACCTGCAGCTCGCCGAGAAGGTGCCGACGGCCAATCCGGACATCGCCTTCCAGTACCTGGCGCAGATTGCCGAAGAGCGCAAGGACTACGCGGGTGCGATCCAGTGGCTGGAACGCATCGAGGACAGCCGCCTGGCTCCGGCCGCCGCGGCCAAGCGCGCGCAGTTGCTCGCGCGCATGGGCAAGCTCGACGATGCCCAGGCCATCTTCGGCGACATGCTCAGCGACGCCGAGGACATCTCCGATCCGGCCCAGCGCGCGCAGCGCATGATGGCCATCCGCCAGGCCGAAGTCGCCACGCTGATGGAGACCAAGTCCTACGACCGCGCGCGCAAGCTGCTCGACGAACGCATCACGGCCGAGCCGGACAATGCGGACTGGATCTACGAGCTGGCCATGCTGGACGAGCGCCTGAAGCGCTACGACAGCATGGAAAAGGGCCTGCGGCGCGTGATCGCGCTGCAGCCTGAGCAGAAACAGGGGTACAACGCGCTCGGCTACTCGCTGGCCGACCGCAACGTGCGCCTGCCCGAAGCGCGCAAGTTGCTCGAGCGCGCCTCCGAACTCGGGCCCGATGATCCATACATCATGGATAGCCTGGCCTGGGTGAAATTCCGTATGGGCGAGCTGCAGCCGGCGGCGGAACTGCTCAAGAACGCCTATGCCAAGGCCCCCGAGGCCGAGATCGGCGCGCACCTGGGCGAAGTGCTGTGGCAGCTCGGCGAGCGCGACGAAGCCCGCAAGACATGGACCGAAGCCGCCAAGATCGAGCCGGAGAACGAAACCCTGGTCGACACCCTGCGCCGCTACAACGTGCTGCTGTCCAAATAGGCCCAGGCCTGTCCGTGCGACTGGCCGTGCCATCTGTCGCGGGCTGCCCCACCAGGGCAGCCCGCTTTCCTGAATGCCAACCATGAACCGATCCCGCCGCCTGGCCCTGCTTTGCCTTGGCGCACCCATGCTGCTGGCAGCCTGCGCCAGCGTAGCGCCTTCGCGCAGCTTCGATGCGGGCGAGACCGCCGCAAGCCGTCACTACACCGGCCGCTTTTCCGCAAACTACGTCCGCTATGGCCGCGACGAAGGCGTACAGGGCAACTTCCGCTGGGAGGAACAGGGCCGCAACGTGCGCCTTGACCTACTGTCGCCGCTGGGCCAGACGCTGGCCGTCGTCACCGCCACGCCATCGGGCGCGACGCTCGACCTGCCCAACAAGCCGCCACGCAACGCGCCCGAAGTCGACAGCCTGCTCGAGGAGGCGCTCGGCTTTGCGCTGCCGGTGGCCGGCATGCGCGACTGGCTGCACGGCCGCCCGTCGGCCGGCCGTCCGGCCAGCGCCACGCGCGATGCCCAGGGCCGCCTTGCCACACTGGCCCAGGATGGCTGGAGCGTGCGCTACGTGGCCTGGCAGGACGCGCCCCCCGGCACGCAGACAGCCGCGGCGCGGCCGCGCCGCATCGACCTGGAGCGCGACAGCGGCCCCACGCCGCTGTCGGTCAAGCTCGTGATCGACCCGGAGGAAACACCTTGACCGAAACCATCAAGCTGCCGCCGCCGGAACTGCGCGATTGCCCGGCCCCGGCCAAGCTCAACCTGTTCCTGCATGTCACGGGCCGGCGCCCGGATGGCTACCACACGCTGCAGACCGTGTTCCAGCTCGTGGACTGGTGCGACACCCTGCATTTCCGGCGCCGCGACGACGGCGTCGTGACGCGCGTCACCGACATCCCGGGCGTGCCGCCGCAGACCGATCTCGTCGTACGCGCCGCGCGTGCGCTACAGCAGGCGACCGGTACGCGCTACGGCGCCGACATCGAAATCGACAAGATCCTGCCGATGGGCGGTGGCATCGGCGGCGGCTCATCCGACGCGGCCACCACGCTGCTCGCGCTCAACCGCCTGTGGGGGCTTGGCCTGCCGCGCGCGGAGCTGATGCGAATCGGGCTGACGCTGGGTGCGGACGTGCCGGTCTTCGTATTCGGGGAGAACGCCTTCGCCGAAGGCGTGGGCGAAGAACTGACGCCCGTGGAGCTGCCGGATAGCTGGTTCGTGATCGTCCACCCGAAGCAACACGTACCGACCGCTGAAATTTTTTCGGATGAGTGCTTGACAAGGGACACACCCCTCTCCATAATTGCGGTCTTCGCTGCTTGCACAAACAAATTCTCTTTCGGTCGCAACGACCTGGAAGCGATAGCAACAGCGAAGTTCGGCGAAGTTGCCCGAGCCCTTGAATGGCTGAAGCAGTTCAATCAGCATGCAAGGATGACCGGCTCCGGAGCCTGCGTGTTTGCACGTTTTCCCGACGAGCAGACGGCGCAGCAGGTCCTGAAGCGGTTGCCTCCCGAGTGGGATGGCAGGTGTGTGCGTAGTCTGGCACATCACCCGCTCGCAGCGTTCGCATAGCAAGTTATCGTTCGGCGCGGTATTGCAGTCAGGTACCACGAAGAACGGCAAGGTTGTGTAGGGGAGTCGCCAAGTTGGTCAAGGCACCGGATTTTGATTCCGGCATTCGAAGGTTCGAATCCTTCTTCCCCTGCCATTACATTCCTATAGTGTCGTTACGACACTCAGTATCAGTCACCGGCCTCGCCGGTGACACCAAGCTCCCCCAGCAGCAAGACAGGTGCCCCGAATGAGCAGCGAAGGCTTGATGGTATTTACCGGCAACGCCAACCCCAAACTCGCGGAGGCTGTCGTACAGCACCTCGGCATTCCGCTGGGCAAGGCGCTCGTTGGCCGTTTCTCCGACGGAGAAGTTCAGGTCGATATCCAGGAAAACGTTCGCGGCAAGCACGTCATCGTGCTGCAGTCCACCTGCGCGCCGACCAACGACAACCTGATGGAACTGATGGTGATGGTCGACGCGCTCAAGCGCGCCTCGGCACGCAGCATCACCGCCGCAATGCCCTACTTCGGCTACGCCCGCCAGGACCGCCGCCCGCGTTCGGCGCGCGTGGCGATCTCGGCCAAGGTCGTGGCCAACATGCTGGAAGTGGCCGGCGTGGACCGCGTCTTGACCATGGACCTGCACGCTGACCAGATCCAGGGCTTCTTCGATATCCCCGTCGACAATATCTACGCATCCCCGGTACTGCTGGGCGACCTGCGCGAGAAGAACTACGGCGACCTGCTGGTCGTGTCGCCGGACGTCGGCGGCGTGGTCCGCGCCCGTGCGCTGGCCAAGGAACTGAACTGCGACCTGGCGATCATCGACAAGCGTCGTCCCAAGGCCAACGTGGCCGAGGTGATGAACATCATCGGTGAAGTCGATGGCCGCAACTGCGTGATCATGGACGACATGATCGACACCGGCGGCACGCTGTGCAAGGCGGCCCAGGTGCTGAAGGAACGTGGTGCGCTGAAGGTCTTCGCCTACTGCACGCACCCCGTGCTGTCCGGCGGCGCGGCTGCCCGCATCGCGGACTCCGCACTGGACGAAGTGGTGGTGTGCGACACCATCCCGCTGTCGGAAGAAGCGGCCAAGTGCGGCAAGATCCGCCAGCTGTCGACAGCTCCCCTGCTGGCCGAGACGTTCACGCGTATCGTCAAGGGCGACTCGATCATGTCGCTGTTTGCGGGTTCCTGATAGAATGTTCGGCTTTGCCACGCCGGTTGCGGATATTCCGACGACCGGCGTGATGTGACCGGCGCATCGGTTTCGATTGCGCCACAACAGGGCTGTCTGGTCGCGGACAGCCTTCTTACTTTGGAGTCATCATGAAAGTAGTCGCTTTCGAGCGTAGCGTACAGGGAACGGGTGCGAGCCGCCGCCTGCGCAATTCGGGCAAGACCCCCGGCATCATCTACGGCGGCGCCGCCGACCCGAAGATGATCGAACTGGATCACAACGCACTGTGGCACGCCCTGAAGAAGGAAGCCTTCCACTCGTCGATCCTGGACCTGGAAGTTGCCGGCAAGTCGGAAAAGGCCCTGCTGCGCGCATTCCAGATGCACCCGTTCAAGCCGATGGTGCTGCACGTCGATTTCCAGCGCGTGTCGGCCTCGGAAAAGATCCACGTCAAGGTGCCCCTGCACTTCATGAACCAGGAAACCGCTCCTGGCGTGAAGCTGGGCCACGGCCTGGTCAACCACATCGTCAATGACCTGGAAGTGTCGTGCCTGCCGGCCGACCTGCCTGAGTTCATCGAAGTGGACGTCGGCACGATGGAACTGGGCCAGACCCTGCACCTGGCTGACCTGAAGCTGCCGAAGGGCGTGACCGTCGTGACCCACGGCGACGAAAACCCGGCCATCGCCAGCATCTCGCTGCCGGCTGGTGCCGCTTCGGCTGCCGAAGGCGCTGCTGAAGGCGAAGGCGAAACGCCGGCTGCCTAAGCAACCTAAGCTGCCCGAGTTGCCAGACCGCACCGCGGCCTGGCAGCAAGACGGAAAGAACCGCCGGTCATGCCGGCGGTTTTTTTTGGCGTATGCTTGGCGCCTGCAGGGCGACAGCGCCCCCGCCGCCATCCAAACCAGTTCATCGCATGATCAAGCTCATCGTCGGCCTCGGCAATCCCGGCGCGGAATACGAGGCTACCCGCCACAACGCTGGCTTCTGGTTGGTGGACCAGCTTGCCCGCATGGGCGGCACTACGCTGCGCGTCGAAGGCCGCTTTCACGGCCTGGCCGGGCGCGCACGCCTGTGGGACCAGGACATCTGGCTGCTCAAGCCGTCCACGTTCATGAACCGGTCCGGCCTGGCCGTGGTCTCGCTGGCCCGCTTCTACAAAATCCTGCCCGACGAAATTGTCGTCGCGCACGATGAGATGGACCTGCCGCCGGGCGCCGCCAAGCTCAAGCGCGGCGGCGGCGCGGGCGGCCACAACGGCCTGAAGGATATTGCCGCCCACCTGACCACGCAGGAGTTCTGGCGCCTGCGCCTGGGCGTGGGCCATCCGCGCAACCTGCCCGGCGGCGCCGGCGCAGGCCGCGAGGATGTCGTCAGCTTCGTGCTCAAGCCACCGCGCAAGGAAGAGCAGCAGGCGATCGACGAAGCCATCGACCGCTGCGTTGACCCGCTGGGCCTGCTGGCACGCGGAGAGTCCGAGCGCGCAATGATGGCGCTGCACACGACGCGCTGATCCCCGGCCAACAAAAAACCCGCCTTCCGGCGGGTTTTTTGCTGCGAGTACGCCGAGGCGCCAACGTGTCAGGCCGCGTGCTTGGCCGCGGTCAGCAGCCGGTACCGCTGCATCAGGACTTCGTGGGTCTCGACGCGGTTCGGATCCTTGGGGATGCAGGCGACGGGGCAAACCTGCTGGCATTGCGGCTCGTCGAAATGCCCGACGCATTCCGTGCACTTGTTGGGGTCGATTTCATAGATCTCGGGCCCCATCGAAATGGCTTCGTTCGGGCACTCGGGTTCACAAACGTCGCAGTTGATGCAGTCGTCGGTGATCAGTAGCGCCATGATGTTTCCTTCCAGCTGACGCGCCCGCGCCCGAACTGGCCGCGGATCGACGCGTCTCAAACCGTTATTTTATTCCGGTTTGCCGATTTTCTCTTGCAGCCAGCGCTCCACCGACGGGAACACGAACTTGCTGACATCGCCACCCAGCACGGCAATCTCGCGCACGAAGGTGCCGGAGATGAACTGGTACTGGTCCGACGGCGTCAGGAACATGGTTTCCACGTCCGGCAGCAGGTAGCGGTTCATGCCCGCCATCTGGAACTCATACTCGAAATCCGACACGGCGCGCAGGCCGCGCACGATTACGCGCGCGTTGTTCTTGCGGACAAAATCCTTGAGCAGCCCGGCAAAGCCCTCGACACGCACGTTGGGGTAGTGGCCCAGCACTTCACGAGCAATGCTGATGCGCTCTTCGAGCGAGAAAAACGGACGCTTGTTGGGGCTGTGCGCCACGCCAACCACCAGCTCGTCAAAAATATTCGACGCACGGCGGACCAGATCCTCGTGCCCCCGGGTCATGGGATCAAACGTACCGGGGTAGACCGCGATGGCCATACTTCCTCCTTGATCTGCCCGCTGCCGGTCCTTTTCCGGACCGCCCTGCCTACCGGCCGCGCCGGGTGGTTGATGCGTCGCGAGCGTTATAACAGCGGCGTAGTGTAACGCTAATTCCGTGAATTGGAAGTCGTCAACGTGTGCTTTCGCCGGCTACCGCAACGCGCGCCTGTGTCAGGCCTCGGCGCCGTCAGCGCCGCGATGCCGCAGCAGGTGAAAATGCACCGCGCCGGCACGCGCCTGGCGGACGATTTCCAGCGACGCCGGCACCGGTGCATCCGCGCCGGTCAGCGATCGGTCCGTCTCCACGTACACGGCGCCGCCGGGTCTCAACAGCCGCGCGGCATGCTCCAGCGCCGGCCGCAGCCAGTCTTCGGCGAAGGGCGGGTCCAGGAAGATCACGTCAAAGCTGGCGTCCGGCATCTGGGCGGCAATGGCGAACGCATCACCTTGCATCACGCGCATCTGGGCGGCGTCGAGCCGATACTGGTTGTCTCGCAATTGCTTGGCGACACGCGGGTTGAACTCCACCAGCGTGACGGCTTCGGCACCGCGCGAGGCAGCCTCGAAGCCGAGTGCGCCGGAACCCGCGAACATGTCCAGGCATGCAAACCCCGACAAGTCCTGCCCCAGCCAGTTGAACAGGGTTTCACGCACGCGGTCAGGCGTGGGCCGCAGCCCCTGCGCGTCGGGCACCGGCAGCAGCGTGCGCTTCCAGCGGCCACCGATGATACGGACCTGGGACGGCGCCTGGCGCGGCGCCGGAGAAGACGATCGCCCGCTCGCGGCGGGCGATGGAGATCGGGAACGCGAATTCATCCCGTGATTGTAGAGCCTGTCGGCGGTTCGGCCAGTGCCGTTCAGGGCACAACGGGTGCGACAGGCCCCAAAAGGCCCGAGTTCATTCCGGGCCGCCGACAATTACCGTAGCCATGGCGTCTGGATGGACGTGGCGCCCGAATGCCGCCCTCACCTGCTGACGCGTGACCTTGCCGACCTGAGCAGTCCATGTGTCCAGGTAGTCGAGCGGCAGCCCGTACCAGCCGATATTGGCCACATTGGTCAGCAGCTTGCGGTTGCTGTCGATACGCAGGGGAAAGCCGTTGACCAGGTTGTCCTTGGCGGCCTTGAGCTCCGCGTCGGTCGGGCCTTCGGCGACGAAGCGGGCCAGTACCTGCCGCACCAGCGCGAGTGCCTCGCTGGTCTGCTCCTTCTTGGTCTGCAGGCTGATACCGAACGGCCCCGGCTGCTTGGACGGCGCAAAGTAGCTATCCACGCCGTAGGTGAGTCCGCGCTTCTCCCGCACTTCATCCGTCAGGCGCGAGCTGAAACCACCGCCGCCGAGCACGTAGTTGCCCACCAGCAGCGCAAAGTAATCCGGGTCGCCGCGTGCCATGGACGGCTGGCCGGTCACCACCGCGGCCTGCTGGGCCGGGTGCGGCACCCGCTGCTCGCTGGCCGGGATCGTCATCTGTACCTGCGGCATGGTCGGGGCTGGGCTGCCCTGCGGCAGTCCGCTGGTCAGCTTCTCGGCAATCGCCTCGGCCTGCTTGCGGTCGATCGCGCCGATCAGCGTGACCACCGCGCGCGATGCGCCGTAGTTGTCGCGCCAGAACTTGACGATGTCATCGCGCGAGATCGACTCCACCGAGGCCGCCGTGGCCGACACGCCGTACGGGTGGCCCGGATACATCGCCTTGGCCAGCGCCTTGTCAGCGATCACGCCTGGCTTGGCATCGGCTTCGCGGATGGCACTGATCAGGCGCTGCTTCTCGCGGCCCACTACGGCGTCCGGATAGGTCGGCGCCTGCACCAGCTGCATGGCCAGCGCCACGGACTGGTCGAGCTCCGGCTGCGCGGTCAGCGTGCGCATGCCAATGCCGCCGCGGTCACCACCAGCCGCGCCGCCGAAGACGGCGCCGGTGTCGGCAAAGGCGTCGGCAATCTGCGCCTCGTCGCGCGCCGGTTGGCCGTTGCGCGCGGCCGCACCCTTGTCAAGCAGCGCCGCCGCGAGCGTGGCCAGGCCGGCCTTGCCGGCAGGGTCATAGCGGCTGCCGGCGTCGAAGTCGACATTGATATCCAGCATCGGGATCGACGGGCTGTGCACGTAGAACACCTGCGCCCCGGTTGAGGCAGTCCAGTGTTCGATCGGAATAGCGGCCAGCGCGCCGTGCGCGGCCAGGAGCACCAGCGCGCCCAGGGCCGCGCCAGCCAGCCGGCGCAGCGCGCGCGGCGAAGCAATGGTCTTCTCGCTCATCTCGCTCATCTCGCTCATCTTGGATAAATACATGCGTGGATCTTCAGTGGCGCAGGCCTTCGGGGGCCTTGGCCTTGGGCTTGTTCGGATCGATCGGCTGCGGCAACAGCGTGGCCACGGTCAGGTTGTCGTCCGTGAAGTACTTCGCGGCAACGGCCTGCACTTGGGCCGGGGTGACTTCCTTGACCTTGTCGAGAACCCTGTCAATATTGCGCCACGAGATGTCGGAGATCTCCGCCACGCCGATTTCCATGCCCTGGCCAAACACGGAATCGCGCTTGTAGATCTGGCTGGCCACGACCTGCGCCTTGACGCGCTTGAGCTCCTCGGGCGAGACGCCGTTCCTGGCGATGCGCTGGATCTCCTCGCGCAGCGCCGCCTCGATCTGCTCGGTGGTATGGCCATCGGCCGGCGTGCCGTCGAGCACGAACAGGGAGTTGCCCCGGTTGATGCTGTCGTAGCCGACGTTGACGTCGTCGGCCAGGCGCTGCTCGCGCACCAGCTCGCGTGTCAGGCGCGCGTTGTCGTAGCCGTTGAGGACGGCGGCCAGCACTTCCAGCGCGTACGGATCGACATCCTTTTCCACGTCGCGCAGGCGCGGCACCTTGTAGGCCATCACCATGTACGGGTTCTCGGCCGGGGCCTTGACCCAGATGCGCTTGATGCCGATCTGCGGCGGATCGGCCTGTTCCTTGCGCAGCGGCAGCGTGCGCGGCTTGAGCTTGCCGTAGTAGCGTTCGGCCATGGCCCGGACTTCGGCCGGGTTGACGTCGCCGGTGACGATCACGATGGCATTGTTGGGCACGTACCAGCTGCGGTACCAGGCCTGGACGTCGTCCAGGCGCATATTGACGAGGTCGTCCATCCAGCCGATCACCGGATGCCGGTAGGGCGCGGCGACATAGACGGCAGCGAGCAGCTGCTCGTAGACCGTGCCGCGCGCCGAGTCGTCGGTGCGCAGGCGGCGCTCCTCCATCACGACCTTCATCTCGCGATCGAACTCGCCCTGGTTGAAGATGAGGTTGACCATGCGGTCGGCCTCCAGCTCCATCATCCTCGGCAGGTACTGCTTGCTGATCTGCTGGTAGTACAGGGTGAAGTCGCGGTTGGTCATGGCGTTCTCGCGCCCGCCAAGCGCCGCGACCTGCTTGGAGAACTCGCCCACGCCGACCTTGGGCGTGCCCTTGAACATCATGTGCTCGAGCATGTGGGCGACGCCCGTGGTGCCGCTGACTTCGTCGACGCCGCCGACGCGGTACCAGATCTGGTGCGCCACCGTGGGCGCCCGGTGGTCTTCCTTGACGATCAGGCGCAAGCCGTTGGACAAGCGGTATTCCGTGGTGCCCTGGGCCGTAGCGCCGACCGGGGCAGTCTGCCCGGACGGCATCGGCGAAGCGACCGTGCGCTCGGCCTCGGCGCTGGCCGACCATGGCATTGCGGCCAGCAACAAGACGGGCAATGCCCGTCTGGCCAGGCGTAGCAGGGACGCCCGGCCCCCGGCATGGGTGGCGAAGGGTTCAGGGCGGGCGCCGCCCGTTCCGGTCACGACTGTGCAATGGTCCATGCAACCCCGTCTGCTAGAATTTTGCCGATCGATTCATGTATCCATGAATCCGCTGTGTTACGAACTATACGCAATAGCAGGCGCGCACCACAACGAGAGGCTGGTGGCGTGCCGGAAGATTGCGTAAGACCTTGATGATTAACGACGCCGCCGGACGGCGGCCGATCCTGACGGGGTATTGACCCCTTTCCCCAATGTTTAGTTTCTGGAAGAAGCGCAAGGCCGAGCCCGCTCCTGCGCCGGCAGAACCGCCCGCTGCTGCCCCGGCTCCCACCCCGGCTCCCACCCCGGCACCCTCCCCCAAAGCCGATCCGGCCCAGTCCCTGGCCCCGGCTCCCGCAGCGGTCGTGACTGCTGCCCCGGCCGCGCTCGAGGACCTGGAGCTGACCCCGGCGCCGGCGCAAACGGCTGAAGCGCGCCGCGGCTGGATGCAGCGCCTGCGCACCGGCCTGTCCAAGACCAGCCGCAACATCAGCACGCTGTTTGTCGGCATGAAGGTCGACGAAGCCCTGTTCGAGGAGCTGGAAACCGCCCTGTTGATGGCCGACGCCGGCGTGGAAGCGACCGAATACCTGCTCGGCGAACTGCGCAAGCGCGTACGCAACGAGCGCATCGAAACGGCCGAGGGCGTCAAGGCCGCGCTGCGCGACCTGCTGATCCAGCTGCTGCGCCCGCTGGAAAAGACCATGGCGCTGGGCCGCGAGCAGCCGCTGGTGATGATGATCGCGGGCGTCAATGGCGCCGGCAAGACCACAAGCATCGGCAAGCTGTGCAAGCACTTCCAGCACTACGGCCAGTCCGTGCTGCTGGCCGCCGGCGATACCTTCCGCGCCGCCGCGCGCGAGCAGCTCACCATCTGGGGCGAGCGCAACAACGTGACCGTGGTGGCGCAGGAAAGCGGCGACCCGGCCGCGGTGATCTTCGACGCGGTCAATGCGGCGCGCGCGCGCGGGATCGACATCGTGATGGCCGACACCGCCGGACGCCTGCCCACGCAGCTGCACCTGATGGAAGAACTCAAGAAGGTCAAGCGCGTGATCAGCAAGGCCATGCCCACGGCCCCGCACGAGGTCCTGCTGGTGATCGATGCCAACACCGGCCAGAACGCGCTGGCGCAGACGCGCGCGTTCGACGACGCGCTCGGGCTGACCGGCCTGATCGTGACCAAGCTCGACGGTACGGCCAAGGGCGGCATCCTGGCGGCGATTGCACGCCAGCGCCCGGTCCCGGTCTACTTCATCGGTGTCGGCGAGAAGGTGGAAGACCTGCAGCCGTTCAAGGCCGAAGAATTCGCCGACGCGCTGCTCGGCTGATTGCGTCGCCCCCAATAACAGAACGCCCCGGCAAGACCGGGGCGTTTTTCATGGCGGAGCCGGCGCATCACTCCGCGTCCGGCTGCTCCTTCGGCTGCGCCTTCTGGAACGCCGGCAGTTCCATGCACGCTTGCTGGATCCGCGCGATGGTCGGGTAGCGGCTCACGTCGATATTGAAGCGCTGCGCATTGAAGACCTGCGGCACCAGGCAGAGGTCGGCGAGCGTCGGCGTGTCGCCGAAGCAGAAGCGGCCGGCCTTGCCCTGGCGTTCCAGGTTGGCCTCGACCGAGGCAAAGCCCAGTTCGATCCAGTGCCGGTACCACGCGTCCTTGGCCTCGTCGGCGACGCCCAGCGTGCGCTTGATGTACTTCAGCACGCGCAGGTTGTTCAGCGGATGGATCTCGCAGGCAACCTCCAGCGCCAGGCCGCGCACGTAGGCGCGATCCAGGGCATTGCCGGGCAGCAGCTTCGGCTCGGGATGGACCTCGTCCAGGTACTCGATCATGGCTACGGACTGCTGCAGCACCTGGCCGTCGTCCAGCACCAGCGCAGGCACCAGCCCGTCCGGGTTCACCGCGCGGAACTCGGGCAGCAGTTGCTGGCCGCCGTCCTTGAGCAGGTGCACCGGCACGTAGTCATACGGCAGGCCCTTGAGCTCCAGCGCAATGCGCACGCGGTAGGACGCCGAGCTGCGGAAGTAACTGTAGAGCTTCATCGGCTCAGACCACCTTGATGGTCAGGTCGCCCACGCCGCCGACGTGGCACTGCATGACATCGCCCTTGACCACCGGGCCCACGCCCTCGGGCGTGCCGCTGAAGATGACGTCGCCGGGCTGCAGCTCGAACAGCTTCGACAGGTACGACACCATTTCCGGCACCGACCAGATCAGGTCGGCCAGGTCGCCGCGCTGCTTTTCCACGCCGTTGACGGACAGCGTGACTTCGCCCTTTTCGGGATGGCCGACGGCCGATACCGGCACGATCGGGCCGATCGGCGCCGAGTGGTCGAATGCCTTGCCGGTCTCCCAGGGGCGGCCGGTCTTCTTCGATTCGTTCTGCAGGTCGCGGCGCGTCATATCCAGGCCCACGGCGTAGCCGAACACATGGCTGGCGGCCTGTTCCACCGGGATGTCCTTGCCGCCCTTGCCGATCGCCACGACCATTTCCACTTCATAGTGGACGTTGCTGGTGCCCGGCGGGTACGGGAAGGTGCCCTCGGTGCCATCCGCTACGTAGCTGACTGCGTCCGACGGCTTGCAGAAGAAGAACGGCGGCTCGCGGTCCGGGTCCGAGCCCATTTCGCGGGCGTGGGCGGCATAGTTGCGGCCCACGCAGTACACGCGGCGCACGGGGAAGCTTGCGTTGCTGCCGCGCACGGGCACGCCAACGGGTGCCGGCGGGGCAAAAACGAATTCGGTCATGCATCTCTCCAGACTTGTTCTGATATTCCTGCGCGCGGATGAGCGGCGTCGCCAGCAGACACCCCCGGGCGCAGCAGGGCAACAGCATACACCTGCCCGCCGGCCTGCGTACGGCGGCATACAGTGAATGCGGGTAAGCCCGCAATGTGCCAGCGGTCGTGCCGGAACGCATACCCGGCGCGAATCTTGCATCACGCGAGGCAACCCACGATAGCCATGACTCGCCGCCATCCGCCCCCCTCGCCAAGCCAGTCCAGCCAGCCCCCGCGGGGCTCCGCAGCGGGCACCCGCACGCTGCGCATCCTGCTGGTGCGCGATCCGCATGATGCCGACCCGCTCAACGTCGAGACCATCCGCGGCGGGCTGATCAGCACCGGCTTCACCGACATCCAGACCGTGGATGCCGACCTGCGCCTGCCCGACGTCATCGCGGCGAGCCAGCCGGACCTGATCATCATCGCTTCCGAGTCCGCCGCGCGCGACACCGTGGAGCACGTGTGCGTGTCCACGCAGCACGCGCCGCGCCCGATCGTGCTGTTCACCGACAACGACGACGCGCAGCGCATCAAGGCCGCGCTGTCGGCCGGCATCACGGCCTATATCGTCGATGGCCTGCGCGCCGAACGTGTCAAGACCGTGCTGGACGTTGCCTACGCCCGCTTCGAGCTCGACCAGCAGTTGCGCGCCGAGCTCGACGCCACGCGCCTCAAGCTCGTCGAGCGCAAGGTGGTCGAACGCGCCAAGGGGCTGCTGATGCAGGCGCGCGGCATCAGCGAGGACGAAGCCTACAAGCGCCTGCGCAGCATGGCCATGGAACGTGGACTGAAGCTCGTGGACGCAGCCCAGCGCGTGATCGACGTGATGGGCTGAGCATCCGCGCGCGGTGCGGCCGCGGCACGCGGCTGGTGCAATGCACAAAACTGGCGCCGGTCCTCAACCATGGCGCTCCCGCCCGGCCCGGCTTGCGTGGCCGGCGGGGCATGACTCGTCCCAAACCCCACTTTTATTCGCGGATTCGGCCGCTGGGCGGACTTTCCAGGCCTCGCAAGCGCCTGGCATAGCGATTGCGTTATTCGCACATCGGCCAACGAGGGCCGATCACAATTCAGGCGGGCACGGCCAACGCGGGCCGCGCTACGCCCCGGACAACGGCGTCCTGAGCTGCACCCCGTCTTCTGGCGAACGCGGGCTGCGGATCGGGACGCCTTTTCTTCTTGGAGCCCAGCAATGCCCTCTCGCCTCAGGAACGCCAAGCCTCTGCCCGCTGCGGTCGATGCCAACCTCGCCACCGCCGATACGGCCCCAGCCAGCAGCGGACGCCGCCGCGCACTGGCCACCATTGCCGGGGCCAGCGTGATGACGCTGGTCGATCCGCTGGTGCGCTCCGGCGCCTGGGCGGCAGGCTCGGACGCGCCCGAGAAGCCGGAGGTACGGATCGGCTTCATTCCGCTGACCGATTGCGCTTCGGTGGTAATGGCTGCCACGCTGGGGCTGGACAAGAAGTACGGCATCAAGATCACGCCGACCAAGGAGGCTTCCTGGGCCGGCGTACGCGACAAGCTGGTCAATGGCGAACTCGACGCTGCCCACGTGCTGTACGGTCTGATCTATGGCGTGCAGCTCGGCATCGGCGGCCCGAAGAAGGACATGGCGGTCCTGATGAACCTGAACCACAACGGGCAGGCCATCACGCTGTCGTCCAAGCTGGCCGAGAAAGGTGCGAAGGACGGCGCCAGCCTGAAGGCGCTGATGAGCAAGGAAAAGCGCGACTACACCTTCGCCCAGACCTTCCCGACCGGCACGCATGCCATGTGGCTCTACTACTGGCTGGCCGCCAACGGCATCAATCCGATGCAGGACGCCAAGGCGATCACCGTGCCGCCGCCGCAGATGGTGGCCAATATGCGCGTGGGCAATATGGACGGCTTCTGCGTGGGCGAGCCGTGGGGTGCGCGCGCCATCGCCGACAAGATCGGCTTCACGGTGGAAACCACGCAGGCGATCTGGAAGGACCACCCCGAGAAGACGCTCGGCACCACCGCAGAATTCGTGCAGAAGTACCCGAACACGGCGCGCGCGATGGTGGCGGCGATCCTTGACGCCTCCAAGTTCATCGACGCATCGGCTTCGAACCGCCGCAAGACCGCCGAGACCATTGCCGCCAAGTCCTATGTCAACACCGACATGGACATCATCCTGGACCGCATGCTCGGCCGCTACAGCAACGGCCTGGGGAAGACCTGGGATGACCCCGACTCGATGAAGTTCTACCAGGACGGCTCGGCCAACTTCCCGTTCCTGTCGGATGGCATGTGGTTCCTGACGCAGCACAAGCGCTGGGGGCTGCTCAAGACGCACCCCGACTACCTCGCGGTGGCGAAACAGGTCAACCGCATCGACGTCTACAAGCAGGCCGCCGCCGCGGCGCAGGTGCCGTTGCCCAAGAGCGACTTCCGCACCGCGAAACTGATCGACGGCGTGGTGTGGGATGCCGCCAAGGATCCGAAAGCCTACGCCGATGGCTTCAAGATCAAGGCCTGACGCGCAGGCCACCGCCATCGATTCGGATTGTCCCGATTGCCCCTTAACCAAGGAGCCAGACGTGAATGCCATCGCCAGATCCGCGCCGGAAGGCGCCACCGGCTTGCAGGCCGACCCTGATGTCAGCGAACGCGCGCGGCGCCGCGCGCGGGAAATCGAAGCCCAGGCACGCCGCGCCGAACGCCGCGAGGCGCTGCGCGCCTTCGTGCTCAAAGGTGTGCCGCCGCTGATGGGCTTCGCACTGTTCGTGCTGTCCTGGCACGGTATCGCCACGCTGATCCCGGCGCTGCCGACGCCGGGCGCCACGTGGCATGCCGCCGTGCCGCTGTTCACCGACCCCTTCTACCGCAACGGCCCCAATGACCAGGGCATCGGCTGGAACGTGCTGGCATCGCTCGCGCGCGTGGCTGCAGGCTTCGGGCTGGCGGCGCTGGTTGGTATTCCGGCCGGCTTCATCCTCGGGCGCTTCGCCTTCCTGAACGCGATGGCATCGCCCGTGATCAGCCTGCTGCGGCCGGTGTCGCCGCTGGCGTGGCTGCCGATCGGGCTGCTGCTGTTCAAGGCCGCCAACCCGGCCGCGATCTGGGCCATCTTCATCTGCTCGATCTGGCCAATGGTGATCAACACCGCCGTGGGCGTCACGCGCGTGCCGCAGGACTACCTGAACGTGGCGCGCGTGCTGGACCTGTCCGAATGGAAGGTGTTCACGCGCGTGCTGTTCCCGGCCGTGCTGCCGTACATGCTGACCGGCGTACGGCTGTCGATCGGCACGGCGTGGCTGGTCATCGTCGCCGCGGAGATGCTGACCGGCGGTACCGGCATCGGCTTCTGGCTGTGGGACGAGTGGAACAACCTGAAGGTCGAGCACATCGTCATCGCCATCTTCGTGATCGGCGTGATCGGCCTGCTGCTGGAGCACGCGCTGCTTGCGCTGGCTCGTCGCTTCAGCTACGGCAACCATTGACTGCACCGCGCGCAAACCCAACGGAAATCGCCATGGAAAAGTTCGTCAGCATCGAAAACGTCGGGCAGACCTTCAGGACGCGCAAGGGGCCGTTCGTGGCGCTGCGCGACATCAACCTGCAGATCGCGCAGGGGGAGTTCATCACGCTGATCGGCCATTCAGGCTGCGGCAAGTCCACGCTGCTGAACCTGGTCGCGGGCCTGGCCACGCCGACCACCGGTGCGCTGATCTGCGCAGGGAGAGAAATCGCCGGCCCCGGGCCGGAGCGCGCGGTGGTGTTCCAGAACCACTCGCTGCTGCCGTGGATGACCTGCTTCGACAATGTCCATCTGGGCGTGGAGCGCGTGTTCGGCGCGAGCGAAAGCAAGGCGCAGCTCAAGGCGCGTACGCACGACACGCTGGCGCTGGTGGGCCTGACCCACGCGGAGGGCAAGTTCCCGCACGAGATCTCGGGCGGCATGAAGCAGCGCGTGGGCATTGCGCGCGCGCTGGCCATGGCGCCCAAGGTGCTGCTGATGGACGAGCCGTTCGGCGCGCTCGACGCGCTCACGCGCGCGCACCTGCAGGATGCCTTGCTGAAGATCGTGGAGCAGACCCGCAGCACCGTGGTCATGGTCACGCACGACGTGGACGAGGCCGTGCTGCTGGCCGATCGCATCGTGATGATGACCAATGGCCCGGCGGCCACGATCGGCGAGATCCTCAGCGCCGGCCTGCCGCGTCCGCGCGACCGCGTGGCGCTGGCCGAGGACAAGGACTACCACGCCTGCCGCACGGCGGTGCTGGATTTCCTCTACCGCAAGCAGCGCAACCCGGCCCTGCAGGAAGCGGCCTGACCAACCACGGACGCGCCTGCCTCCATGGGCGTGGCGGCGGCGCTCCGCTATCATGAAGCGATACCTCCAATCACCCCACGCCGCTCGCCCATGACCACATCCAACGCCACACCTGCCGCGGGCCCGTTTTCAGCGGCCCGCTATATCAAGGAAATCGGCCGCGGCGTGAATGGCGCCCGCGCGCTGCCGCGTGAAGACGCACAAGCCCTGTTCGACGCCATGCTGGCCGGCCGCGTATCGGACCTGGAACTGGGCGCCGTGTTGATGGCCTACCGCATCAAGGGCGAAGCCCCGCACGAACTGGCCGGCATGCTCGAGGCCGCGCACGCGCATTGCCTGCCGCTGGCCGCGCCGGGCGACCGCCAGGTCGTGGTCATCCCGAGCTACAACGGCGCGCGCAAGCAGCCCAACCTGGTGCCGTTGCTGGCCCTGCTGCTGGCGCGCGAGGAGATCCCGGTGCTGGTGCATGGCTCCCGCGATTTCCAGGGCCGCGTAACCAGCCTGGCCCTGTTCGAGGCGCTCGGCGTATCGCTGTGCGCCTCCACCGACGAAGCCGCCACGCGCTTGCGCGATGGTGATGGCATCAACGGGCCGCTGGCGGTAGTGCCCGTGGATGTGCTGTCGCCGGGGCTGGCGCAGTTGCTGGATCGCCGCAATGTCATCGGCCTGCGCAATTCGTCCCACACGGTGGCCAAGATGCTGCAACCGGTTGGTGAGCATTCACCGGCGCAGGCGCTGCGCCTGTACAGCTATACGCACCCAGAGTACCGCGAAACGCTGACCGACTATTTCTCGCATGAGCCCGCCAATGTACTGCTGGCGCGCGGCACCGAAGGCGAGGTGGTGGCCGACGCGCGCCGCAGCAGCCGCATTGACTGGCTGCATGACGGACACCAGCAAACCCTTGTCAACCCGACCAGCGGCTCGATTGCCGATGTGCCCGACCTGCCGCAGGGCAGCGACGTGGCCAACACGGCGGCCTGGACGCGCAAGGTGATGGACGGTGCGGTGCCGGTACCTGCCCCGATCGCCACGCAAGTGCGGGCGATCCAGGAATGCCTGCGCCAGGGAACGCGCGTGGCGTGGGCCAGCCCGCTCTGAGCGGCGCCTATGGCTTGCGGGGCGGCAGCGGAATGCGCTCGGTCTCGCCGGGAACATGGGGGAAGGCGTCGTCCTCCCAACGCTGCGAAGCGGACTCGATCGCTTCCTTGCTGCTGGCCACGAAGTTCCAGAAGATGAACCGGTGGCCGTCGGTGGGGTCGCCGCCGAGCAGCATCACGCGCGACGGCGCTGTGGCGGTCAGCATGACCGTCTGGCCTGGCGCCAGCACGACCATGTGCTCCGCCGGCAGCACCTCGCCGTCGAGCGCCACACTGCCGTCGACCGGGTAGATGCCCCGCTCGGCATGCTCGGGCGGGATCTCCACGCTGGCACCGGCATCCAGTTCGATCGCCACATACAGCGTGCGGCTGAATACCTTGACCGGGGAAGTGTGGCCAAAGGCATCTCCGGCAATGACCGTCATGCGCACGCCCGGCTGCTCGATCTTCGGTAGCGTGGCGCCTGGATGGTGGAAGAACGACGGCGCCACGGTTTCGTGATCCTTGGGCAGCGCCACCCAGGTCTGGATGCCATGCAAGCGCGCGCCGGCTTCACGCACGGACTCGGGCGAACGCTCCGAATGGACAATGCCGTGGCCCGCGGTCATCCAGTTGACGTCGCCGGGGCGGATGACCTGCTCGCTGCCAAGGCTGTCGCGGTGCATGATCTCCCCATCGAACAGGTAGGTCACCGTGGCGAGGCCGATATGTGGATGTGGGCGCACATCGGCGCCATGGCCTGGAGGCAGCGTCACCGGGCCCATATGGTCGAAGAAGATGAACGGGCCGACGGTCTGGGTCGCTCCGGCAGGCAGCAGGCGACGCACGGTGAAATCGCCCAGGTCCCGCACATGGGGCTTGAGCAAGTGTTCGATGGCAGACATAGGTCCTCCGGATCGTGGGGCAGGCTCTTGATGGCAGTAGCGCGCTCGCGCCAGCACTGTCAGTGTAGCGGGTCGCGCAACACAGTATTCCGGCGGGCGGTGCGAACCCCGGGGCGCGACAGGCCTCTAATCGAGGATATCCGGCCTGCCGATATGCAGCTTAAGTAGCCTGATGCAAACAATGCTATCCAAAGATAGATGACAATCATCAGGAACTATCAAGGCCTCAAGGACTCCAATTAGCACTCACCCGGCTTGAGTGCTAAGATGTGTTGCAATGCTGTGCCCTCCTACCCGGAGCGGCGCGCCGGCAACCGAAACGCCGGATGCGAAAGGAGCTACTGATAGTGAACGCAGTCTTGTCTGCCGACCGAACCCTGATGAACAGCCGTCTGCCGACGGCGCCCAAGCAGGCCGGAAGCTTTGCATTGACCTTCCCGGCCACCGTGGGCAACCTGGAAAGCTATATCCAGGCGGTCCACCGGGTCCCGCTGCTCACCGCCGAGGATGAGCAACGCCTTGCGCGCGAATTGCGCGACCATGATTCCGTTGATGCCGCACGCCAGCTGGTGATGTCCCACCTGCGCCTGGTGGTGTCGATCGCACGCCAGTACCTTGGGTATGGCTTGCCGCACGCCGACCTGATCCAGGAAGGCAATATCGGCCTGATGAAGGCCGTGAAGCGCTTCAACCCGGACCAGGGCGTGCGCCTGGTGTCATACGCCATGCACTGGATCAAGGCCGAGATCCACGAATATGTGCTGAAGAACTGGCGCATGGTCAAGGTGGCGACCACCAAGGCCCAGCGCAAGCTGTTCTTCAACCTGCGCAGCCACAAGCAGGGCGCGCATACCTTCACGCCGGAGCAGGTCGAAGCCGTTGCGCGCGAGCTCAACGTCAAGCCTGAAGAGGTGATGGAGATGGAAACCCGCCTGTCGGGCGGTGATCTCGCGCTGGAAGGCCAGGTCGACGACGGCGAGGAAGAGTTCGCCCCGATCGCCTACCTGGCGGACAACCACAACGAGCCGACGCGCGTGCTGGAGGCCAAGCGCCACGACCGCATGCAGGTCGAGGGCCTGGAAGACGCGCTGGCGCGCCTGGACGAGCGCAGCCGCCGCATCATCGAAGCGCGCTGGCTGAACGTCGAGGACGACGGCTCGGGCGGCGCCACACTGCATGAGCTGGCGGATGAATTCGGCGTGTCGGCCGAGCGGATTCGCCAGATCGAGGCAGCGGCGATGAAGAAGATGAAGGGGGCGTTGCAGGCGTTTGCCTGAGCGCCCGGCGGTCGGTTAACCGGATGTGCTATGTGAAAGGTCGGTCCTCTGGACTGGCCTTTTTTTTTGCCGGGGTGGGGATGAAGGGGTGGGGTTGGGGTTGTCGAGCCAGTCACAGCCACAAACCCACCCCTGTCTTCCCTCTATCCCTGACCCACTCAGGACAACAGCTGCTTGATATCGTGAGCGATCGGCTCCGGCCCCTGCCCGTGACGGATAAACAGGCGCAACCGCCCTTCCGTGTCGAACACATAACTGCCTGCCGAGTGATCCATCGTGTAATTGTTCGGCGAAGAACCCGGCACCTTCGCGTAGTACACCTTGAAATCCTTCGCCAACTTCTGCAGCGCGGCATCATCGGCCGGGCGCATGCCCAGGAAGCGCGGATCGAATGCCGGCACGTACTGCGCCAGCAGCGCCTGCGTGTCGCGCTCCGGGTCCACCGTGACGAACAGCACCTGCACCTTGTCGGCGTCCGGGCCGAGCTGTTCCATCACCGCCTTCAGCTCGGCCATGGTGGTCGGGCAGACATCGGGGCAATGCGTGTAGCCGAAGAACATCACCACGACCTTGCCCTTGAAGTCCGCGATCGTGCGGACCTTGCCGTTGTGGTCGGTCAGCGAGAAATCCTTGCCGAAGTCCGCCCCGCCGCTGATATCGACATTACGGAACGAGGCCTTCTGCTGGCCGCAGGCGGCAAGGGTCAGCGCCAGGAAGGCCAGCGCGGCAAAGCGGCGGAACGAGGCAAGAAGCCCCTGGGATTGGCTTGGCTTGGTCATGCGAGATTGGAGGTCAGGGGCGCCGGCAAGGCTGCGGTGCCGCGATGGCGAGGACAGCACACAGTATCGCCCATCCGTGCTCCGCGGCAGCACGGCCGCGACAAGATGTCGCAGGCCGCGGACATGGTACCGCTCAGAGCTGCGGCACGAACTTGAAGTAGTGATCGACCAGCAGCGCTGCGAACAGGATGGACAGATACAGGATCGAGAAGCGGAAAGTGCGCTGCGCCAGTTCGTCGGAATAGTTGCGGTACAGCGTCCACGAGTACTTCAGGAACCACGCACCCAGCACCAGCGCGCTGGCCAGGTAGATGTAGCCGCTCATGCCGTAGACGAAAGGCAGCAGCGTCGCGGCGATCATGACCAGCGTGTACAGCAGGATGTTGAGCAGCGTGTACTTTTCGCCGTGCGTGATCGGCAGCATCGGCAGCCCGGACTTGGCGTAGTCGGCGCGGCGGTACAGCGCCAGCGCCCAGAAATGCGGCGGGGTCCAGGTGAAGATGATCAGCACCAGGAACCAGGCCTCGGCCGGCACGTCGTTGGCCACCGCCGCCCAGCCAAGCGCCGGGGGCATGGCGCCGGACAAGCCGCCGATCACGATGTTCTGCGGCGTGGCCGGCTTGAGCAGGATGGTGTAGACGACGGCATAGCCGAGGAAGGTGGCGAAGGTCAGCCACATCGTCAGGTCGTTGGCGAACACGTGCAGCAGCCACATGCCGGCGCCACCGAGGACGGCCGAGAAGATCAGCGTCTGCGTGGTGGTGATCTCGCCAGTGGCGGACGGGCGCCAGGCCGTGCGGCGCATCAGCGCGTCGATCTTCTGCTCGACCAGGCAATTGATGGCGAACGCGGCACCGGCCAGCAGCCAGATGCCAGCGGCGCCGCCGATCAGCACGCGCCAGGGCACCATGCCCGGCGTAGCCAGGAACATGCCGATGATGGCGCAGAACACCGCGAGCTGCGTCACGCGCGGCTTGGTCAGGGCGGCATATTGGCGGACCAGGTGACGCACCCGGCCCACGGGATGGGATTGTGTTGCGGTTACCACGGGAGGGAGTTTGTCTTTCATGTGGCGCGAGCGGCAGTCGGCACGCTGGAGGCAGCGCCGGCGGGTCGGGTCGCGAGCCCTATATTGTAGTTGAGTCGCACCAACAGCAGCAGGAGCACCGCCGCGCCACCGTTATGGAGCACGGCGGCCGCCAGCGGCCAGTCGAGCACGATGTTCGAGAGGCCGGTGGCAAGCTGCAGCGCCAGCGCGGCCAGCAGCCAGCGCGACGCGCCGCCGAGCCCTTCCAGCCTGCGCGCGCGCAGGCCGAACCACGCCAGGTAGGCCAGCACGATCACGGCGAAGCAGCGGTGCACCCAGTGGATCGCCACCAATGCCGCGTGCGGGATGTAGTCGCCGTCAGCCGTCATGCCGAGCTGGCGCCATAGCGTGAAGCCGTGCGTGAAATCCATCTCTGGCACCAGCTGGCCATTGCACAGCGGGAAATCGGTGCACGCCATCACCGCGTAGTTGGTGCTGACCCATCCGCCCAGGAAGATCTGGATCACCAGCAGCAGCAGTGCCGCGCGCGCCGGCCAGCGCAGTGCCCCGGCCTGCGGCGCCACGGGATGCGGCGGGTCATTGCACGACCCAAGCCAGATCAGCGCCGCCAGCAGGCTCATGCCGAGCAGCAGGTGCGTGACGACGATGACGGGCTGCAGCTTCATGGTCACCGTGAAGGCGCCGAACGCGCCCTGCACGCACACCAGCAGCAGCACGCCAGTGGCGAACCACGGCGACTGCTTCAGCTCCCTGCGCTTGACCCACGCCAGCACCATCAGCGTGATGATCAGCACGCCTACCGCCATGGCGAAATAGCGGTGGATCATCTCGATCCACGCCTTGGCCAGCGTGACCGGGCCGCTCGGCAGCGCGGTCTCGGCGGCGCGGATCGGCTCCACGGCCGCGTGCGGGTTGGAATGGCCGTAGCAGCCCGGCCAGTCCGGGCAGCCGAGGCCGGAATCGGTCAGCCGCGTAAAGCTGCCGAACATGATCAGGTCCAGCGTCAGGAACGCGGTGATCCAGACCAGCTTGCGGTACTTGTTGCGGTCGCCGCGGACCAGGACGTACGAGATCGGGAACAGCGCGATCAGGACGCCGATGATGGCGAGTTGAAGCAGCATGCGTGTCGCCCCTCAGCCGATGCGGGAGACCCGGAGCAGCTTCTTGAGGTCGCCGCTCATCTTCTTGGGATCGGGGTCTTTCGGGAAGCGCATCATCAGGTTGCCGAGCGGATCGACCAGGAAGATGGTGTCTTCGATGCGGCCGCCCTCGGCCGCGGGCAGCCATTGCCGTGCCACGTCAGGCGGCATGCGCAGGAAGCGCACGCCGGCATAGGGCTCGTTGTAGGCCGCCGACAGGCGTTCATCGACGGCGCCTTGATCCGTGATCAGCCAGACCGGCACGATGCGTTCCCGGTCCTGGCCCTGGCCCGCACGGATCTGGCGGATGGTGAACAGCTTCTTTGCGCAGGCCTCGTCGCAGGCCGACGGATCGGTCGTCACCAGCAGCCACTTGCCGCGAAAGCTCTCGAGCGGCACGGCTTCGGCACGCTCATTGGCGACGCGCACGGCCGGCATCGGACGCTGCGGATCGATCAGTGCGCCGTAGTTGGTGGCGCCGCCGGCCGGCTTGAACACGTAGAAGGTCAGGTAGGACGCGATCACCGGCGATGCGCACACCAGCAACAGCAGCAGCATCTGGAGGCGGCCGCGGCGCGTGCGCGCGTCGATGCGCGAGTCCGGCGGAGATGCCGTGCCGGCCGGGGCCGGGGCGGAGTCTTGGTGTGGCATGCGTACGTCTGTCGTTCGTTTGTCGTGGCGCCCGCGCAATCGCGCGCGCCTGTTGTCCGTGGCCAGATGGCCGTCAGGGTTGTCCCGCCGCCGCCAGCCGGCGCGCGCGGCGCCAGCCCAGCACGATCACCAGCACCAGCGTCAGCGCGGCCAGGCCGAACCACTGGAAGGCATAGCCGTAGTGCCGGTCGGCCCCGAGATCGGCCGGCGCCCAGTCGCGCGCGAGGCCGTCGCCGGTGTCGGTGCGCTGCTCGATCACGAGCGGCTGCAACGCCACGCCGGTCTCGGCTGCATAGGCGGCCAGGTCCACGTTCTGGCGGATCCTGCGGCCGGCTTCGGCACTGGCGGGCTGGCCGAGGCTATAGACCTTGGGCACGGCGGCAAGTGCCGTGCCTTCGATGGTGACCTCGCCGGCCGGCGTCGCGAATGGCGCGATGCGCGTGCGGTCCTGGGCATCGCGCGGCAGCCAGCCACGCAAGACCAGCACGCTGCGGGCGGCGCCACCGTCACCTTGGATCGCCAGGGGCGTTAGCACCAGGAAGCCGGCGCGGCTGTCGGTGCCATTGCCGTGGGGCCGATTATCCAACAAGACGGTCCGGTTCGCGTCGAAACGGCCCGTGACGCGCACGGTGCGCTCGGCCACGTCGCCCCGGGCGGGCGCCGTGGTCAGCGTCACCGGTGGTTGCGCGGCCAGCGCCTGCAAACGTTCGGCGCGCGCGAGCTTCTCGTGCGCGCGGTTGAGCTGCCAGTTGCCGAGCGCGCAGGTCACCGCGATCACCACCGCGGCCGCGACAGTCGGCACCGGGCTCAGGGCTCGCCACGGCTTCATCGGCCCGCTCCCGGCGCGTACGGCAACATGCCGGCGGTGCGATAATGACACTTTCCGCCAACGAGCCCGCGGCACGTATCGCGGCCAGCCTGCCCCGCCATGCGCTTTGTCATCATCGTCGCCTTTCTCCTGATCATCGGCAGTCTGGCCTCGGCCCTGTTCTTCATGATGCGCGACCGCGGCAGGACGCCGAACATGATGCGCTCGCTGATGTTCCGCGTGGGCTTCTCGGTGGCGCTGTTCCTGTTCATCCTGTTCTCAAACTGGATGGGCTGGATCCACAGCACGGGCATCCGCATGAATCCGTAGCCGACTGGTTTCCCGAAACCGCAAAAAACAAGCGCCGCAGGCTGGTTCCCCTCCTGCGGCGCTTCTGTTTTGTGGTTCCGCGGCGAAAGGCGCTGCAGGCCTTCCGCCGGGTACGACAAACTGCTGCTTACAGCCAGTACACCACGACGTAGAGGAACAGCCACACCACGTCAACGAAGTGCCAGTACCAGGCGGCGCCTTCGAACGCGAAGTGATGCTCGGGCGTGAAGTGGCCCTTGAGCACGCGGATCAGCACCACGGTCAGCATGATCGCGCCCATGGTCACGTGGAAGCCGTGGAAGCCGGTCAGCAGGAAGAACGTCGAACCATAGACGCCCGAGGTGAGTTTCAGGTTCAGTTCCGAGTAGGCGTGCATGTACTCGTACGCCTGGAAGCACATGAAGATCGCGCCCAGCAGGATGGTCAGCACCATGCCCTGGATCACCTGGCTGCGCTTGCCGGCCAGCAGCGCGTGGTGCGCCCAGGTCAGCGTCAGGCCCGACATCAGCAGCAGCGCGGTGTTGATGGTCGGGATCGGCCATGGGCCCATGGTCTGGAAGGTCTCGACCACGCCGGCCGGGCCGGTGTTGGGCCATACGGCGGCGAAGTCGGGCCACAGGATCTTGTTGTCCAGGTCGCCCAGCCACGGCATGGCGATGGCGCGGGCGTAGAACAGCGCGCCGAAGAAGGCGGCGAAGAACATCACTTCGGAGAAGATGAACCAGCCCATCGACCAGCGGAACGACAGGTCGATGTTCTTGCCGTACATGCCCCCTTCGGATTCACCGATGGCATCGCTGAACCAGCTCTTGAGCACGAACAGGAACCACAGCAGGCCGAAGCCGCACAGGTACGGCGCCCAGGGCTGTCCGTTCACCCAGCCGGCAGCGCCGGCGCCGGTCAGCAGCAGGCCGAAGCTTGCCGTGATCGGGTGGCGCGACGGTCCCGGTACGAAGTAGTACGGAGCGTTTGCGCGATTCGCACTCATTCTTTTATCTCCAGCTCAGAGTCTTGGTTCAATCGTTATCGGCGCGTCCGGCTTGCCTTGCCTCCCTGGCTGCCGGCGCGCACTGCTTTCTTGTCTACCCTACTTCCTGCTATGCCGCGGCCGAACCGACCACGGCACGTACGATCGTGATAAGGATCGCGATGAAAACCGCCACCGCAATCAGCCCGGCAATGATCACATGCACCGGGTTCAGCCTGGCCATGTCGCTCTCGTGCTCCGCGCCCTTGCGCAGGCCGATGAACGACCACAGTACCGCGCGCATGGTCTGCGCAAACGACATCTTGCGCTTGACCGCGTCCTTCAACTCGTCCACGGCATTTCCTCCTGCTTCAGCCACCACTGCGCGCCGCGGGCGGGCTTTCCAGCTCGCCCTGCGGTGCCTGCGCCACCGGCGTACCCACTTCAAAAAAGGTGTACGACAGCGTGATGTTCTTCACATCCTTCGGCAGCTTCGGATCGATCACGAATACCACCGGCATCTCGCGTGCTTCCTTGGCCTTGAGCGTCTGCTGCTTGAAGCAGAAGCACTCGAGCTTCTTGAAGTACTCGGTTGCCTGCTTGGGCGCGTAGCTCGGGATCGCCTGCGCCGAGATGTCGCGCGACTGCCCGTTGGCCACCTCGTAGACGATCGTCACCATCTCGCCCGGATGCACTTCCATGCTGTTCTTCACCGGACGGAAGGCGAAGGGACCGCGCGCGTTCGAATCAAACTCCACCGTGATGGTGCGGCTCGTGTCGACCTGCGTATTCTTGAGCGAGCCGCCGTACAGCTCGCGCGTGGTCACCACGTTCAGCCCGGTGAGGTCGCAGATCTTCTTGTACAGCGGCACCAGCGCGTAACCGAAGCCGAACATCACGCCGACGATCACCACGAGCCGCAGCATCATGCCGCGGTTGAACCGCTTGTCGGCTTCCCGGCCTTGATCCCGCTCCTGCCCTTGCTGATCGACGCTCATCCCGCTACCCCGCAGCTTCAGCCAAGGAACACCATCTTGGCGAAGAACCCCAAAAAGAAAACCACCACGATCGACAACAGGATCAGTCCGAGGCGCCGGTTGGCTGCCTTCTGTTCTGCCTTCTGTTCTGCCTTTTGTTCTGCCTTCCGTTCTGCCAGCGATGGGTTTTTCTGTGGAGCCTGCATCTTGTCTTACCTGCCGGCACGGAAGGCGGCTGGCGCCCTCCGTGCCTTGTTGCGTTCAGTGCTTAGCGAACTTGCGGCGGCACTTCAAAGGTGTGGAACGGCGCCGGCGACGGCACGGTCCACTCCAGACCCTCGGCACCATCCCAGGGCTTGTCCGCGGCCTTCTCGCCGCCACGGTAGGACGGCAGCACCACGAAGAAGAAGAAGTACACCTGCATCAGGCCGAAGCCCAGTGCCCCGATCGACGCGATTGCGTTGAAGTCCGCGAACTGGGTCGGGTAGTCGGCATAGCGGCGCGGCATGCCGGCCAGACCCAGGAAGTGCATCGGGAAGAAGGTGACGTTGAAGAAGATGATCGAGCCCCAGAAGTGAATCTGGCCGCGGGTCTCGTTGTACATGAAACCGCTCCACTTCGGACCCCAGTAGTAGAAGCCGGCGAACAGCGCGAACAGCGAGCCGGCCACCAGCACATAGTGGAAGTGCGCCACGATGAAGTAGGTGTCCTGCAACTGGATGTCGATCGGCGCCACGGCCGGCATCAGGCCGGTGAAGCCGCCGATGGTGAACACGAAGATGAAGCCGATCGAGAACAGCATCGGGGTCTCGAAGGTCATCGAGCCCTTCCACATGGTGGCGATCCAGTTGAAGATCTTCACGGCCGTCGGCACCGCGATCAGCATGGTCGCGTACATGAAGAACAGTTGGCCCGTCACCGGCATGCCGGTGGTGAACATGTGGTGCGCCCACACGATGAACGACAGGATCGCGATCGAAGCCGTCGCGTACACCATCGAGCTGTAGCCGAACAGGCGCTTGCGGGCAAAGGCCGGCACCACGTGCGAGATGATCCCGAATGCCGGCAGGATCATGATGTACACCTCGGGGTGGCCGAAGAACCAGAAGATATGCTGGTACATCACCGGGTCGCCGCCGCCCGCGGCCGAGAAGAAGCTCGTGCCGAAGTGGCGGTCGGTCAGCACCATGGTGATCGCGCCGGCCAGCACGGGCATCACGGCGATCAGCAGGTAGGCGGTGATCAGCCACGTCCAGCAGAACATCGGCATCTTCATCAGCGTCATGCCCGGGGCACGCATGTTGAGGATGGTCACGATGATGTTGATCGAGCCCATGATCGACGACGCGCCCATGATGTGCATGGCGAAGATGGCCATGTCCATGCCCGGACCCATCTGCACCGACAGCGGCGCATACAGCGTCCAGCCGGCAGCGGTGGCGCCGCCCGGGGCGAGGAACGAGCCGGCCAGCAGCAGCGCCGCGGGCGGCAACAGCCAGAAGCTGAAGTTGTTCATGCGCGCGAACGCCATGTCCGACGCACCGACCTGCAGCGGGATCATCCAGTTGGCGAAGCCCACGAAGGCCGGCATGATCGCGCCGAACACCATGACCAGGCCGTGCATGGTGGTGAACTGGTTGAACAGTTCAGGGCGGAAGAACTGCAGGCCCGGCTCGAACAGCTCCAGGCGGATCAGCAGCGCCAGCACGCCGCCGCTCAGCAGCATGATGAACGAGAACAGCAGGTACAGCGTGCCGATGTCCTTGTGGTTGGTGGCAAACAGCCAGCGGCGCCAGCCATGCGGGTGATCATGCGCGTGGTCGTCGTGCGCGTGATCGTGCGGATGGCCGATTGCGTCGGGGGTAGCAGTACTCATCGCAAATGCTCCTCTAATCCTGTCCTGTCTTCAGCCGGTCAGCCCGCGGTGCGGTTGCCCGCGATGCTGGCCTGCTTGCTGCCCTGTTCCTTGGCGGGCTGCGCTTGCGCCTTCGGTGCCTCGCCGCCAGCAGCGCCGCCGCCTTCGGGGAACTTGCCGGCGCGGGCATTCACGAAGTCGCTGGGCTGGATCACTTCGCCGGTCTTGTTGCTCCAGCTGTTGCGCACATAGGTCATCGCCGCCGCCAGTTCCGTATCGGACAGCTGCTTCCACGACGGCATGGCGTTCTTGCCTTCCAGCATGATGTGCATCTGGCCGGCCTTCGGGCCGTTCACGATCTTGGAACCGTCCAGCGCCGGGAACGCGCCGCCGCCCTTGCCGTTGGGCTGGTGGCAGACCGCGCAGTTGGCGCTGTAGACCTTCTCGCCGCGGACCTTCATTTCGTCCAGCGTCCAGGTCTTGTTCGGATCATCGGCCTTGGCGGCCATTTCCTTCTTCTTGCCGTCGACCCACTTGGTGTAGTCGGCGTCGGACACGACGCGCACGACGATCGGCATGAAGGCGTGCTCCTTGCCGCAGAGTTCGGCGCACTGGCCACGGTACACGCCGATCTTCTCGGCCTTGAACCAGGTGTCGCGCACGAAGCCGGGGATCGCATCCTGCTTGACGCCGAAGGCCGGGATCATCCAGGCGTGGATCACGTCATTGGCCGTGGTGACGATGCGCACCTTCTTGTTGACGGGCACCACCAGCTCGTTGTCCACCTCCATCAGGTAGGTGTTGGACTTCGGCGCTTCGTTGTTGATCTGCTCGCGCGGGGTGGTCAGGGTCGACACGAAGGAGATGCCTTCGCCCTCGCCCTTCAGGTAGTCGTAGCCCCACTTCCACTGGTAGCCGGTGGCCTTGATGGTGACGTCGGAATTGGTGGTGTCCTTCATGGCCACGACGGTCTTCGTCGCCGGCAGGGCCATGGCGATCACGATCAGGAACGGGACGATGGTCCAGACCACTTCGACCGTGATGCTTTCGTGGAAGGAGGCGGGCTTGGCACCCTTGGCCTTGCGGTGCGTGAACACGGAATAGAACATCACGCTGAACACGGCAACGAAGATCACCGTGCAGATGATCAGCATCATCCAGTTCAGCCAGTGAATCTGCTCGGCGATCTTGGTGACGGGCTCAGTCAGGTTCAGCTGACGCACGGCGGGACCGCCGGGCATGTCACTGACCGCCAGGGCCGCCTGGCTGGCAAGCAGGGATGCGCTCGCCAGACAAACTGCGGATGCCTTCTTCCACATTTTCATTTGTTATCTACCCAATTTACAGATTCAAATCTGTCCCCGCCTCCGCCCCCGCCACCTCTCAGAGGCGGCGCAGGGCCGCTGCGAGCTCCTGGGCGAACTTGCGCCGCCTGTGCTGGTCCAGATAGCACCCCACCTGCACAACGCGCCCGCCCGAACGCAGCGTCACCAGCGCGCTGGACGATTCCCCCAGTTCGACCCGCACCCAGTGCGGGTTGAATTCCTCGCGCGTCAACCGCTGCGCGCTGGCTGTCTCCACGACCAGCACGTCATCGTTGATGCTGACACGCTCATAGTCCGTCGCATGACGCGCATACACAAGCAGAGCAATCCCCAGTCCGAGCAGGTCCAGGCCGGCAAACGGCAGCACGAGCCAGGACCCTTGCACCGCGAAAAACAACGCGATGGCAAGCGAGACAGTGAAGATCGAGAGGTAAAACCAGCCGACCTGGCGTGGGGAAAGCGAGCAATTCCGCTTCATCAGCCAGTCGTGGGGCGCGGGAGGAGGTCCGTCGAGATTTCCGCCGGAGTCACCACTTGCCGTCTGGAATGCGATACCCAAGTCTTGCATCGCCAACCACTCTGCATTTGGATGCACACCCGGGACGATTGCGCCCGGATTGCACCATGCGAGTGCAACTCCAGGACGTTCTTGTGCCAGGGGACCACTGCGACAAACTGGCGCATTATAGGGCGCTTCGCATACACGGACAAGGCCGCACATTGACCAAAGCGCTTGCGCGCCGTAGGGATTTGTGCTTATCAACTTTCGATGAAATTGTCCGTAAAGCCAGCGCTGGCGCGGCTTTGCGGGCGATCGGCCCGGCTCGCCCCTACACGGAAGTCAATTCAGTCGTAACCGCTCAACGCCGCGGACGGGCACGGCCGATCTTGTCGAGCGGCACGACGGCGCGGCCCTGGTCATCGACCTGCTGCGCACCACGCGGGGGCAGTTTCCACGCGTGGCCGTAGACGATCTCGAAAGTCAGCGGGATCACGCCATCGGCATTGCGACGGCGTGCCAGGGCTTCGCAGACCGCCTCGTGCCAGCGGCGGCCGTGCAGGCCGGCCCGGCGCGCGTCCGGGTGCGCACGCAGCCCGCCGAAGGCCTGTACCTCGCTTAACAGCTTTTCTGGCGATTCGTAGGTCACGGTCAGCGTTTCCATGTCCATCACCGGCGTGGACCAGCCGCTGTGGACCAGCATGTCGCCAATGTCATGCATGTCGACAAAGCGCAACGTATGCATCGCATTGTCGACCTCGGCGAAGGCCGCGCGCACTTCGCGCAGCGTGTCGGGACCGAACAGCGAGAACATCACCAGGCCGTCGTCGCGCGTGACGCGGTGCCACTCCGGAAACACGCGGTGCGGCTCCGGATGCCAGTGCAGCGCCAGGTTGGACCACAGCAGGTCGAAGCTGCCGGGCGCAAAGGGCAGTGTGGCAAGATCGCCCTGGACCAGGTCGAACAATGGCCGCTTGCCGAGCAGGCGGCCAACCCATCCGGGCCGTCGCTGCAGATCGCGCTGGCCTGCTTCGGCGAGCATCGCGCCGGAAATATCGAGGCCGGCGATCTGCGCATCGGGAAAGCGCGCACGCAGGCCCGCCAGGCCCTGGCCATGCCCGCAGCCGATGTCGAGCGCGCGCTGCGGCGACAGGCGCACCACTTCCATGCGTTCCTGCATGCGGCGGCCGATCTCGCCGAGCAGGAAGTCGAGCTGGCCGAACGCGGCGCTGCGCCGGTCGAAGGCCAGCCGGGTCAGCCGCGTGGGTGGCAGGAAGGCATCAGGAGAGTCGGCGGCATGCAGAGACACGGGAAAACCAGGCAACAGGAGGAAGACGAGGAAGCCGCGGCAACACACGCCGCGCGGGGCAGCCGCGCGCCTTGGCGGGCGGCTGGACGGCAAGTATACGCGCGCACCGCGAAAGCCGCCGGACACATGCGCGGGCTGGCGCGAGCGCTGTTGCCGTGCGCCTGCGCGCTCTGCGGCGTCGTGCAGGACGAGGTGGTCTGTCGTGACTGCGTCACCGACCTGCTCTACCCGGTGTCGCGCTGCCCGGTCTGTGCAATGGGCCGTGCGCCCGGCCAGCCGTGTCCGGCCTGCGCCCAGCATCGCCCGGACTTTGACCAGGCGATCACGCTGGGCGACTACGCTTTTCCTCAGGATTCGCTGGTGTTGGCGCTCAAGTACGGCAAGGTGCTGCCGCTGGCCAGCTGGCTCGCGGCCGCGCTTGCGGACCGGATGCGGCGCGAGTGCCGCTCCGGCGTGCCACTGCCGGACCTGCTCGCGCCGATTCCGCTATCGCCGCAACGGCTGGCCGAGCGCGGCTTCAACCAGGCCTGGGAGATCGCACGTCCGCTCGCGCGCCGCCTGGGCGTGGCGAGCGACCCCGTGCTGCTTGAGCGCCCGCGCGACATCGCCACCCAGCACCTGCTGGACCTGGCGCATCGGCAGGTGAACGTGCGCGGCGCGTTCCGCGTGGCCAGTGCGCGTCCGCTCGCGGGCCTGCACATTGGCCTGGTCGACGATGTGATGACCACGGGCGCCACGCTGGACGAAGCGGCCCGCACGCTGAAGGCGCACGGCGCAGCGCGGGTCAGCGTGATCGTTGCGCTGCGCACGCCCTGAGCGGATGACAGCGCCGCAGTCGCGCGGTAAGCTGCGCACCGTTTTCGATGCCGGGGACCTGCCGCCCCGCCCTGCCAAGGAAATCCCCCCATGTTCCACGTCGTCCTGGTCGAACCGGAGATCCCGCCCAATACCGGCAATGTGATCCGCCTGTGCGCCAATACCGGTGCGCAACTGCACCTGGTGAAGCCTCTGGGGTTTCCGCTGGAAGATGCCCGCATGCGGCGCGCGGGACTCGACTATCACGAGTACGCCACCATGCGCGTGCACGACAGCTGGGACGCGCTGATGGCCAGCGAGCAGCCCGACCCGTCGCGCATGTTCGCGCTCACCACGCATGGCTCGACGCCGTTCGCGCAGGTCAGCTTCCAGCCCGGCGACTGGTTCGTGTTCGGCTCCGAGACCCGCGGGCTCGCGCCCGAGCGGCGCGAGTGGTTTCCGGCATCGCAGCGCATCCGCCTGCCGATGCGGCCCAATAACCGCAGCCTGAACCTGTCGAACACCGTGGCGGTGGTCGTATTCGAAGCCTGGCGCCAGAACGGCTTTGCCGGCGGCGCCTGAGCGCCACCGTTATTCGGGCTGCACGCCCGCGGCGCGGATCACCTTGTCCCAGCGCACCTTCTCGCTCGCCATGGTCTGGCGCAGCGATGCCGGCGCCGTACCGGCCGGCACGAAATACTGCGCACGCATCTTCTCGCGCACGTCGGCGCTGCCGATGATGGCGACCAGCTCGCGGTAGAGCCGGTCGATGATCGCAGGCGGCGTGCCTGCCGGCGCCAGCACTGCCTGCCACGATATTGCTTCGAAACCGGGATAGCCTGATTCAGCGACGGTCGGCACCGAAGGCAGCACCGCCGTGCGGCCGGTGGTCGTCACCGCCAGGATGCGCAGCTTGCCTGCATTGACGAGCGGCATTGCAATCGCGGGCACCATGAAGCCCGCCTGGATCTGCCCGCCGACCATAGCCGTGGTGACCTGCGGAAAGCCCGGATACGGCACGTGCTGCAGGTCGATGCCGGCCATGGCCTTGAGCTGCTCCATGGCCAGGTGTGCGGCGCTGCCATTGCCGACCGAGCCATAGTTGAGCGCGCCGGCCTTTGATTTCGCCAGCGCCACGAACTCGCGCACGTTATGCACGGGGAGCCTGGCATCGACGACCAGCACATTGGGCGATGTCGCCACCAGCGTGACCGGAGCAAGCTGGCGGAACGGGTCGTAGCCGAGGTTGCGCGACAGCGATGGCGCCGTCACCAGCGGTCCGTTGATCGTGAACAGCAGCGTGTAGCCGTCGGGCGCGGCCTTGGCCACCATGCCCGTGCCGATATTGCCGCCGGCACCGGGCCGGTTTTCCACCACCACCGGCTGGCCCAGCGTGGTTGCGAGCTTTTCCGTGAGGATGCGCGCGATCAGGTCCGGCGACGATCCTGCCGGGAACGGCACCACCATGCGCAGCGGCCGCGACGGCCAGTTGTCGGCCCAGGCCGGGGAGACTGCTGCGGCGCAGGCGCAGGCAAGCGCAATCAACGCGTGGCGGCGGGAAGTCATGCGGAATCCGGTTAGGGGAACGGTGGAATGCGGTGAATGCGGCTATTCGTCGCGCGCATCGCGCTGCAGGAGCTGTTCAACGGCATCGGCGGCGCCCAGGCCTTCGAACAACACGGCGCACACGGCGCGCGTGATCGGCATCTCGACCTTGTGGGCCGCCGCCAGCGCCGCCACGGCCTGCGCGCAACGCACGCCTTCGGCGACGTGCCCGAGGCCCGCCAGGACCTGCTCCAGGCTCTGCCCGGCCGCGAGTTGCTGGCCGACCTTGCGGTTGCGCGACAGGTCGCCGGTCGCGGTCAGGATCAGGTCGCCCACGCCGGCCAGGCCCATGAAGGTTTCCACGCGGCCGCCGAGCGCCAGGCCCAGACGCGTCATTTCGGCCAGGCCGCGCGTCACCAGTGCGGCGCGTGCGTTGAGCCCCAGACCCAGGCCATCGCTGGCGCCGGTGGCGATCGCCAGCACGTTCTTGACCGCGCCGCCGACCTCGACACCGGTCAGGTCGTCGCTGCCATAAATGCGCATGGCGTGGTGGTGGAAAGCGGTCTGCGCGAAGTCGGCCAGCGCCGGCACGCTGCCGGCCACCGTCAGCGCGCACGGCAAACCCAGCGCCACTTCGCGGGCAAAGCTCGGCCCGCTCAGGACGCCGTAGTCGAATCCGCCGGTACGGCCTGCGGCATCGAGCTCCTCGCGCACCATCTGGTGCGGCAGCGCGTGCGTGCCGGCCTCGAAGCCCTTGCACAGCCACAGCATGCGCACATGGCCATCGCCGCGCGTGGCAAGCCTGCGGGTCATCTCGCGCAGGCCCGATACCGGCGTGGCCACCACCACGAGGCCATCGGGATCGTCGGCGGCATGAGCGACCGCCTTCTCGAAATCGGCTTCCACGCGCAGGCGCTCGGACAGCCGTACGCCCGGCAGATAGGCCTCGTTGCTGCCGCTTGCCCCAATCGCGGCAAGCTGGGCGGGGTCGCGTCCCCACAGGATCACGTCATGGTTGACGGCTGCATGGCTGGCGAGTGCGGTGCCCCAGGCACCCGCACCGAGAAAGGTCAGTTTCATGGCGGCTCGAACGGTGGATCGGCGCAATCGATGGTAATCCGGTGCGCGGGCCCCGGAAAGGCAAAACGGGGCCGCAGCCCCGTTTCGTCAGGCAGTGCGGCGCTGCCAGATCAGTGGCGAGCCTGGCTGCCGTCGGGCATCACGATGCCGCTGTTGCCGCCGCCGGCGGCTTGCGCTTCTTCCATGGCAGCCTGCAGGCGCTGTTCGTACAGCGCCTGGAAGTTGATTTCCGACAGGTGGATGGCCTGGAAGCCGGCACGCGTGATCACGTCGGCGATATTGCCGCGCAGGTACGGATACAGGATGGTCGGGCAGGCAATGCCCAGCAGCGGGTCAAGCTGCTCGACCGGCACGTTGCGGATGTCGAAGATGCCGGCCTGGTGCGCTTCCACGAGGAAGGCGACCTTCTCCTGGACCTTGGTCGTCACGGTGCCCGTCACCACCACTTCGAAGATGCCTTCCTGCAACTGCGAAGCGGCCACGTTGACCTGCACTTCGACCGACGGCGCCTCCGATTCCAGGAAGATGGCCGGCGAGTTGGGCTGCTCGAGCGACATGTCCTTGAGGTACACGCGCTGGATGTTGAAGAACGGTTGATCTTCCTGCTGGGTGTTTTGCTGGTCGCTCATGAGAGGCTTCCGGGATGGGCGTTGGGCGTGGCGGCCTGTTGTGGCCTATTGCGGCACGAGCCGGCGCCCGGTTGGAAAACGCATATGGTACATGACCCGGGTGCCAATATCACCCGGGCCGGGGCCGTCAATTGCGCTGGCTCAGGCGGCCAGCAGTGGCGTCAGGCCGCCCTGGCGATCCAGCGCGGAGAGGTCGTCGAAACCGCCAACATGGGTGTCGTCGATATAGATCTGCGGCACGGTACGGCGGCCGGTACGCGACATCATTTCCTCGCGCTTGCCGGGCTCGCGGTCGATCAGGATTTTCTCGATCGACTCCACGCCCTTGGCCTTGAGCAGTCGCTCGGCCATCTGGCAGTAAGGGCACACCACCGTGCTGTACATGACGACGCGGGCCATGCTGAATCTCCTTCGATACTCAAATGCCGCCAGCCCCGCGGCAAGCGGGATCCGGCGCGATGTAGCGGAAAAGCCGGCCAGGCTGGCGCGGCTTACTTGACGACCGGGAGCCCGGCCTGCTGCCAGGCGGCGATGCCGCCTTCGAGCGCATAGGTCTCACTGTACCCGGCTTCCTTGAGCGCTGCCTGAGCCTTGCCGAGGCCCTGGCCGGTCTGGGATACCACGATGATGGGGACGGCCTTGTCCTTTGCAAGGCCGGCCGCGCGCGAGGCCAGATCGGCCAGCGGGGCGCTCTTGGCCTGCGGCAGGTGACCCTTGGCATACTCGGCGGCATCGCGAATGTCGACCACCACGGCGCCGCGCTTGTTGATCAGCTGGGTCGCGGCGGCCGTATTGACGGCTTTTCCGCCGGTGCCGCGGGCAATCGTGGGCCAGGCCAGCAGTCCGCCCGAGACCACGGCAAGGGCGATCAGGGCGAGGTTGTTATAGTCGGCGAAGAAATTCACGTTGGCATTCCGTTGGGTTGGGTCGGCGGCATTATAAAATACGCGGTTTGGCGTCCGGGCCTCCGCCGCCAGTCGATGACGGCCATTGTCGCCTCCTTTGTCGCCTTGCTGGCACATGGGGGCACTGAAGCGGCGGCGCCGGCGCACGCAGGTTACCTACTCTCTGGAAGCAGCAGCATGTACAAGCTTGTCCTCATCCGCCACGGCGAATCGACGTGGAACCTCGAAAACCGCTTCACCGGCTGGGTCGACGTCGACCTGACCGACACGGGTGCCGCCCAGGCGCGCCAGGCCGGCAAGCTGCTCAAGGAAGCCGGCTTCGCCTTCGACATGGCCTACACCTCGGTGCTCAAGCGCGCGATCCGCACGCTGTGGCACGTGCAGGACGAGATGGATCAGATGTGGATTCCGGTACGCAACGAGTGGCGCCTGAACGAGCGCCACTACGGCGCGCTGGCCGGCCTGAACAAGGCGGAAACCGCCGCCAAGTTCGGCGACGAGCAGGTGCTGGTGTGGCGCCGCAGCTACGATACCCCGCCGCCGGCACTTGAACCGACCGATCCGCGTGCCTCTTACGACGATCCGCGCTACGCCAACGTGCCGCGCGAACAAATCCCGCTCACCGAATGTCTGAAGGACACCGTGGCCCGCGTGCTGCCGCTGTGGAACGAATCCATTGCTCCCGACATCCAATCGGGCAAGCGCGTGGTCATTGCCGCTCATGGCAACAGCATTCGCGCTCTCGTGAAGTACCTGGATCAGATTTCGGATGACGATATCGTCGGCCTCAACATCCCCAACGGCACCCCGCTCGTCTATGAGCTGGACGCCAACCTGCGCCCCCTGCGCCACTACTACCTGGGCGACCAGGAAGCCATCGCCGCCTCGCTCGCGGCCGTGGCCAGCCAGGGCAAGGCCCGCTGAAAGCCGTCAGGGCGGCAAGCACCGGCCATGGTGCGGCCGCCCACCCTCCGCCGGTACGTGACAGGCCTTTTTCTCCACACCCACTTATACTGTCGGACAAACCGCCCCGCGCCCCCACGCGTGGCGGCCGCAGCCGGCATAATCCCTCTACGTACACGTTCAGGCAGCCCTCATGCGTAAGACGCTCAAGAACATCAGCCTCGTCTCGGTCGGACTTGTTGCCGGCGTGCTGGCCACGCTGCAGATTTCGGCAACCGCGCAGAATTCATCCGGTCCGTTGCCGCTCGACCAGTTGCGGCTGATGGCCGACATCTTCGGGCAAATCAAGCGCGAATATGTGGAGCCGGTCGATGACAAGAAGCTGCTGACCGAAGCCATCAAGGGCATGGTTGCCAGCCTCGACCCGCACTCGGCCTACCTGGACGAGAAGGACTTCAAGGAACTGCAGGAAGGCACGCGCGGCCGCTTCGCCGGCCTGGGCATCGAGATCTCGCAGGAAGAAGGCCTGGTCAAGGTCATCAACCCGATCGAGGACACGCCCGCGTTCCGCGCCGGCATCCAGCCCGGCGACCTGATCACCCGCATCGACGACAAGCCCGTGCGCGGCCTGCCGCTGGAGCAGGCGGTCAAGCGCATGCGCGGCGAGCCGGGCACCAAGGTCACGCTGACCATCTATCGCAAGAGCGAGGAGCGGACCTTCCCGATTTCCATCACCCGCGCCGAGATCCGCGTCCAGTCCGTGAAGACCAAGATGCTGGACAACAACACCATCGGCTGGGTGCGCCTGACCAGCTTCCAGGAACGCACGGTATCGGACCTGGGCCGCAGGCTGAACGAGATGGCTCAGAAGAACCCGGGCCTCAAGGGCATCATCCTGGACCTGCGCAACAACGGCGGCGGCGTGCTGCAAGGCGCGGTCGGCGTGGCGGCCGCGTTCCTGCCGGAAGACTCGACCGTGGTTTCCACCAATGGCCAGGTGCCCGACGCCAAGCGCGTGTACAAGGCGACGTTCAACAACTACCGCCTGTCGTCGCTCGAGGACGATCCGCTCAAGGAAGTGCCGGCGCTGTACAAGAAGGTCCCGATGGTCGTGCTGACCAACGCCTACTCGGCGTCGGCGTCCGAGATCGTGGCCGGCGCGCTGCAGGATCATCACCGCGCGCTGATCATGGGCAAGACCACGTTCGGCAAGGGCTCGGTGCAGACGGTGCGGCCGCTGACCAATGACACCGGCATCAAGCTGACCATCGCGTACTACTACACGCCGACGGGCAAGTCGATCCAGGCCAAGGGCATCCGCCCGGACATCCCGGTCGACCAGAATCCGGAAGGCGATCCGGACGACGCACTGATCACCCGCGAGATCGACACCGAGCGCCACCTGCACAACAAGCAGGAATCGGAAGAGCCGGAAATGAACGAGCGCGAACAGCGCCGCGTCGACGAACTGCGCCGCCTGGAAGAGGAAAACGCGAAGAAGACGCCGGAAGAGCGCGAAAAGGAACGCCGCAAGAAGCCGATCGAATTCGGCTCGGCCGACGACTTCATGCTGCAGCAGGCCATCGCCCAGCTCGACGGCCAGCCGGTCAAGCGTTCCAAGTCGAAGCTCGAAACCAACCCGCCCGCCGACAAGCCGGCCAAGGCCGCGCCGGCGAAGAAAGGCGCCAGCGCCCCGGCGGCCAAGCCCGCCGCGCCGGCCCCCGGCAAGCAGCCGCCAGCCAGCGCGCCGATCGGCGAGCCGCTGGGCACACCGACCGGCAAGGCGCCCTGAGCGGCACCTCGACCTGAAGCGGCCCTGCGGGGCCGCTTTTTACATTGGACGCCCCTACGCCATGAACGACGATCAACTGCTGCGCTACTCGCGCCATATCCTGCTCGATGAACTCGGCATTGAAGGCCAGGAACGCCTGCTCGGCGCCCGTGCGCTGGTGATCGGCGCCGGCGGCCTGGGCGCCGCGGCCCTACCCTACCTGGCGTCGGCGGGCGTCGGGCGGATCAGCGTGGTCGACAACGACCATGTGGACCTGACCAACCTCCAGCGCCAGATCATCCACACCACGGAAAACGTCGGCCGCCTGAAGGTGGAGTCGGCACGCGAAGGGATGCTGCGCATCAACCCCGGCGTGCAAGTGGAAGTCATCGCCGCCCGCGTCGGCGATGCGGAGCTGGACCAGCTCGTGGCGCAGGCCGACGTGGTGCTCGACTGCTGCGACAACTTTGCCACGCGCCAGGCCGTCAACCGCGCCTGCGTGCGGCACCGCGTGCCGCTGGTGTCCGGCGCGGCGCTGCGCTTTGACGGCCAGATCAGCGTCTTCGACCGGCGCCAGGACGACGCGCCGTGCTACGCGTGCCTGTTCCCGCCGTCAGAGCCGGCCCCCGAAGTGGCCTGCGCCACCATGGGCGTGTTCGCGCCGCTGGTGGGCATGGTCGGCACCGTGCAGGCGGCCGAAGCGCTCAAGCTGCTCAGCGGCGTGGGCCAGAGCCTGGCCGGCCGGCTGCTGATGGTCAATGCGATGTCGATGGAGTGGACCACGATGCAGCTCGCGCGCACGCCGGACTGCCCGGTCTGCTCGGGACACTAGCGCGCGGAGCGCTCGCGCAGCCACCCGGTCACCGCGGCACGGTCGCCGCGGAACACGATGCGCGATGCGCGGCTCTGCTGCTGGTAGGCATACATCGGGTCATAGTAGTCGCGCAGCAGCACTTCGATCCAGCCGCGGTGCAGGCCGGTATCGCCATGTTCCGACTGGCTCGCCAGCGCCTGTTCGAGCAGCGCCGCCAGCCGCGCGTAGCGCTCGCCACCTAGTCGCGGAGCGATTGCCGCCATCGCCTCGCGCAGACGCGCCGCATAGGCCTCGAACCCCGCGACCGGACCAAGCTGGTCGATATGCTCGGCAGCCAGACCCAGCACGTAATCGCGCAACGCGCGCTCGACGCGTTCCTCGAATGGCGCTTCCAGCCATACCAGCGGGCTGGCCTGCATGCGCTGCCACAGCGCCTTGGGGACGTCACGGCCGCCGATAAAGCGGCCCTCATCCTCGACCACCAATGCGCAGTAGCCGGCGTCGGCCCGCCGCAGCAGGTCGATGGCCAGCGCATTCTCGAAATCGATCTGAGGCGGCTGCGCGAGCGCGCGGCGGCCGAATGCGGAACCGCGGTGACGGGCCAGCCCTTCCAGGTCGACCGCAGCCGGTACGTCGGCAATCACGTCGGTCTTGCCGGTGCCGGTCATGCCGCCCAGCACGAAGATCTCCGGCGTGGCCGCTGCCTGTTCGGTCACGTCGATCAGGAAGCTGCGCATGGCCTTGTAGCCGCCCGTCACGCGCGGATAGTCGATGCCCGCCTCGTCGCGCAGCCACCGCTGCACGATCTGCGAGCGCAGCCCGCCACGAAAACAGTACAAGTAGCCATCCGGGTGCGCACGGGCAAAGGCGGCCCATGCGGCGATGCGCGCGGCCTTGAGCTCGCCCGACACGATATCGTGACCCAACTCGATCGCCGCCTCCTGCCCCTTCTGGGCATAGCAGAGGCCGACCTGGTGCCGCTCCTCGTCGTCCATCAGCGGCAGGTTGACCGTGCCCGGGAAGGCGCCGCGCGCGAACTCCAGTGGCGCGCGCACATCCATCATCGGTGCGCCGCTCAGGAACAGCCGCCGGAAGTCGCCAGTATCCTCACGCATCAGGCGACCTCACGAGCACGTTGGGGGAAATCTTGCAGCCACAGCCGGCCCCGTGGCTGTACTGCGTCAGGCGGATGGATTCGGCCATGGTTATGGCTCCTGTACGGCGGTCTGGATGAAGAAAGGAATTGGAATGAGAAGGGTTACTGCAGGCGGACAGGCAAATCGGCGGCGCCCGGATGCGCCACGCGGGGTGCCGGCCACCCGCGGCGGGCAGCCCGGCAGGAAGCGGCGGCTTATTGCTCGCCCGGCTCCATCTGCGACTGCAGGTAGTTCTGCAGGCCGACCTTGTCGATCAGGTCCAGCTGCGTCTCCAGGTATTCGATATGCTCCTCGGTGTCGGTGAGGATATCAACCAGGATCTCGCGGCTGACGTAATCGCCGACGGATTCGCAGTAGGCAATGCCTTCCTTGACGGTGGCGTGCGCAGTCTGCTCCAGCTTCAGGTCGCACTTGAGCATTTCCGGTGTGTCTTCACCGAGCAGCAGCTTGTGCAGGTCCTGCAGGTTGGGCAGGCCGTCGAGCATCAGGATGCGTTCGATCAGCCGGTCGGCGTGCTTCATTTCGCCGATCGATTCCTTGTACTCCACGTCGCCGAGCTTCTTGAGGCCCCAGTGGCGGTACATGCGGGCGTGCAGGAAATACTGGTTGATCGCGGTGAGCTCATTCTTGAGCTGGGCATTCAGATGCTGGATGACCTTCTTGTCACCTTTCATGGGTGGCTCCGGTTGCATCGGGCCCGCGCAAAAACACGAACGGCGCCAGAGGCGCCGCTTGCAGTCGAATGAAAATGCGAAGGCACGAAAACGCGCCGTGAACTGTGCTCAGTTCATGTGCGCGGTCAAGCCACCAGCGCCTGACGCCGGTCGTTCGCGACTGCCGGGTCCCGAGTGTCCATTATGGTACATGTGGTGGACACGGAACAGGTAGAAATCTCCACGACCTGGATGCCCGCGATCGTGGCCGCAGCCGCATTGCGCGCGGCTGCCACGCCATCCTGCAACACCTGGTGGGCGCACTCGCGGCACCGGCCGCAGCAGGTCCCGACGCCCAGTGTCTCGGCCAGTTCGTCGAGGGTCTCGACGCCAAGCTGAACGGCACCGTGGATTTCACGATCGGTGATCTGGTTGCAGATGCAGACGTACACAACTCCCTCCTTGGGGGCCGGCGGCACCGGCATGCCGCTCGAATGAACGTCAGAATACCAAAGATCGAAAATGATAACAATTCCCATTAAGCCACATTCGTGGAGGTGGGATTTGCGTCACCTGCTGAAGCAACAAAAGATGGCTTTGCCGCACAAGCATGCCGAAAAAGTGATGATTGTGCGGCAAATCGACAGAAAAACCCTCCAAATTCTAGGGCTTAGCGAGCAGCCGCAGCGCGGCTGCCTGCTCCTCGGGCTCATAGGCGTTGAGCACCTGGTCGACGATCGGCTCGAGCCGCGTGCAATCGGCGTGCAGAACTTCCTGCTTGACTCGCAGCAACTGGGCAGGATGCATCGAGAATTCACGCAGGCCCATGCCCAGCAGCAGGCGAGTCATGCCGGGGTCGCCCGCCATTTCGCCGCATACAGCCACCGGCACGCCAACATGGTTGGCTTCGCGAATGGTGCGGGCAATCAGTTGAAGCACGGCGGGGTGCAGGGGATCAAACAGATGCGCCACGGCGTTGTCGGCGCGGTCGATGGCGAGTGTGTATTGCGTCAGGTCATTGGTGCCGATCGACAGGAAGTCCATGCGCCGCAGGAACAGCGGCAGCAGCAGCACCGCAGCCGGGATTTCGATCATGGCGCCGACCTTCAGGCCAGGATCGTAGGGCACGCCACGCTCGTCAAGCTGGCGCTTGGCCTGCGCGATCAGTTCCATCGTCTGGTCGATCTCGCGCGCATGCGACAGCATCGGCACCAGCAAGCGCACCGGCCCAAAGGCCGACGCACGCAGCAACGCGCGCAGCTGCGTCAGGAACATGCCCGGCTCGGACAGCGACCAGCGGATCGCACGCAGCCCGAGTGCCGGGTTCAGCGCAGTCTCGAAGTCGTCGCCACGCCCGTCCAGCGGCTTGTCGGCGCCGATATCGATCGTGCGGATGGTCACCGGCAGGCCATGCATGGCCTCCACGGCCGCGCGGTAGGCGGTGAACTGCTCTTCCTCCCCGGGCAGCTCGCCGCGCCGGTTCATGAACAGGAATTCCGAGCGGAACAGGCCAACGCCCACGGCGCCGGCTGCCAGCGCGGCGCCAGCGTCCTCGGCCATCTCGATATTGGCCAGCAGGTCGATCTCCTGGCCGTCCAGCGTGACCGCCGGCGTGTGCCGCAGGCGCTGCAGGCGCTTCTTTTCCAGCGCGCGTTCGCTCTGGCGGTGGCGGTATTCCTCGAGAATGATCGCCGACGGATCGACGATCACCAGCCCGGCGTCGCCGTCGATGATGATCCAGTCGTCTTGCCGGATCAGCTCGCTGGCGCTCTGCACGCCGACCGCGGCCGGGATGTCCAGGCTGCGCGCGACAATCGCCGTGTGCGAGGTGCGGCCGCCAAGATCGGTCACAAAGCCGTGGAAGACGGTATGGCGGAATTGCAGCATGTCGGCCGGCGCGATGTCGTGGGCCACCACGATCACGCCCGGTGCCGGCTCGCCGTCGGCGGCCAGGGCCGGGACGGGCGCGGGCGCCAGCACCGGCGCGCCGGCCAGCACCTTGAGGATCCGCTCCACGACTTGCTGGATGTCGGCCTTGCGCTCGCGCAGGTACTCGTCCTCGATCTCGTCGAACTGGCGCATCAGCTCTTCGAGCCGCGTCGTCAGCGCCCACTCCGCGTTATAGCGGCGTCCGCGGATCAGCGCTTCCGGCTCGCGCGACAGGGCCTCGTCATCGAGGATCATCGCGTGCACGTCCAGGAAGGCCCCCATCTCCTCGGGTGCCTCGCGCGGCAGGTCGCGCTTTAGCGCCGCCAGCTCGGCCCGTACCGCGGCGCGGGCCGAGCGCAGGCGCTCCACCTCGTCGTCGAGCCGGTCTTCATCGACCAGGTAGTGCGAAACGTCCAGCGCCGCGGGCGCGAGCAGATGGGCGCGGCCGATAGCGACGCCGCGGGAGACCGGGATGCCGTGCAGGGCAAATGACATGTGCCGCTCCGTCAGGAACGTTCAGGAAAGCAATGTGGCGCGGCGGACCTCACTCGCCCTCGCCAAAGCGGTTGGCGATCAGCGCCAGCAGCGCGTCCATCGCCTCCTGCTCGTCCGGCCCGTCGGTCTCGATGGTTACCGTGGAGCCAATTCCCGCCGCAAGCATCATCACGCCCATGATGCTCTTGGCATCGACCTGGCGCCCGTTGCGGGACATCTTGACCTGGCTGGCGAAGCTGCCTGCCAGTTGCGTCAGCTTCGCGGAAGCGCGGGCGTGCAGCCCGAGCTTATTGATGATGGTGGTGTCCCTCTGCAGCATATCGGTCGGGATGGTTGGCTGTTTGATTTTGTACGGTTGTAGTGCCCACCTGCAGCACGCCCTGCGAACCACCGGCAAGTGCCTTGGCCACGAGCTGATCGAGCTTTTCCCCGCGATAGCAGATGGCGCGCACCAGCATCGGCAGGTTGACGCCAGCCAGCACCCTGACGCGGCCGGGTTCGGCCAGCTTGGCGGCGATATTTGCGGGCGTGGCGCCGAAGATGTCGGTCAGCACCAGCGCGCCGTTGTCTTCGCAGACGGCATTGAGCCGTTGCCTGGCTTCGGCAAGGACGGCGGCAGGATCCGCGTCGGGAAGGACGTCGATGGCCTCCAGCCGCTGCGGCTGGCCACAGTAAACGTGGGTGGCGCAATCGCGCAAGGCCGAAGCCAGGGGGGTATGCGCGATGATCAGAATTCCTGCCATGATGGTGAATCCGTTGGACTGGCCCGATTGTAGCAGGCGCACTCCCCGGTTTTTTCGGGCTCCTGGCCGCTTCCTGCCGGCTTTCGGACGCTTCTTCGCCGTTACGTCGTGGCAGGTTTCCGCCGATCAGGCGCCAGGCGCCCCCACGGCACGTTCGAGCGCGTCGATGAACATTGCGGCCACATGGAATCCGGTCTGCTGGGTGATCTCCTGGAAACAGGTCGGACTCGTCACATTGACTTCCGTGAGGTAGTTGCCGATCACATCGAGGCCCACCAGCAGCAAGCCCTGCTCCCACAGCCCCGGCGCCAGCGCTTCGGCAATCTCGCGGTCGCGCACGCTCAGTTCCTGTGCGCGGCCAGTACCGCCGGCTGCCAGGTTGCCGCGCACTTCGCCGGCCATCGGGACACGCGCCAGCGAGTACGGCACGGGCTTGCCGCCGATCAGCAGGATGCGCTTGTCGCCGTCCTTGATCGCCGGAATATAGCGCTGCACCATCAGCGTGCGGCGGCCGTCCTCGCCAAGCGTTTCGACAATGGCACCGAGGTTCATGCCGTCCTCGCCAACCCGGAACACGCCCATGCCGCCCATGCCGTCCAGCGGCTTGACGATGATGTCGCGGTGCTCGGCATGGAAGTCGCGGATGCGCGCGATATCGCGCGTCACCAGCGTCGGCGTGATGAATTTCGGGAACTGGCCGATGGCAAGCTTCTCGGAATGGTCGCGGATCGCGCGCGGCTTGTTGAACACGCGCGCGCCCTGGGACTCGGCCAGTTCCAGCAGCCAGGTGCTGGTGACGTACTCCATGTCGAACGGCGGGTCCTTGCGCATCAGCACCGCGTCGAAGTCCTTCAGCGACGTGAGCGCCGGCGTGCCCTCGCGGAACCAGTCATGGCTGTCGCCGGTGAGCTGCAGCGGCGTCGCCACCGTCTCGACCTGGTCGCCGAACAGCGACAGCTGCGACTGCAGGCACCAGAACAGCTGGTGGCCGCGCGCGGCGGCCTCGGTCATCATGGCGTAGGTGGAGTCCTTGTAGGTCTTGAAGGTCTCCAGCGGATCGGTGATGAAGAGGATGCGCATGTTGGCTCGTCAGAGAATCGGGTTCGGATCGGTCTTTTCAAGTTCGACCGAGGCCGCCAGCAGCGCCAGCCGCGCCACCACGCCGTACATGTAGAAGCGGTTCGGCACCGCCGCGCCCGGCTTGGCGTGGCTGTCCGGGATGCCGTTGGGGGCGAACGCCAGCGGCACGAAATGCATGCCCGGCGCATTCAGGTTCTCGTCGTTGCCGCGGCCGGTATGCACGCGGTAGAAGCCGCCGACCACGTAGCGGTCGATCATGTAAACCACCGGCTCGGCGACCGCCTCGTTGACCTTCTCGAAGGTATGCACGCCTTCCTGGATGATGACGTCGCTGACCTCAAGGCCTTCCTTCACGACGCTCATCTTGTTGCGTTCCTTGCGGTTCAGGCCCTTGACCTCGGACGGGTCGCGCACGGTCATGATGCCCATGCCATATGTGCCCGCATCGGCCTTGACCACCACGTACGGCGTTTCCTTGATGCCGTATTCGCGATACTTCTTGGCCACCTTCTTGAGCACGGCCTCCACCGAGTCAGCCAGTTCTTCCTCGCCGATGCGCTCGTGGAAATTCACGCCCGAACAGCGCGCGAAGTACGGGTTGACCATCCACTGGTCGATATCGATCAGCTTGGCGAACTTCTTCGCCACCTCGTCATAGGCGGCGAAGTGGCTGGTCTTGCGGCGCGTCGACCAGCCCGCATGCAGCGGCGGCAGCAGGTACTGTTCGTTGATGTTCTCGAGGATCGGCGGAATCCCGGCCGACAGGTCGTTGTTCAGCAGGATCGAACACGGATCGAAATCCTTCAGCCCGAGCCGTCGGCCCTTGGTGCCCAGGCGCGCCAGCGGCTCGACGACCAGGGTCTGCCCGTCAGGCAGTTCGATCGGCGTCGGCTCCGTGATCTCTTCCGACAGCGACCCGAGCCGCACATTGAGGCCCGCCTGGCGCATGATCAGCGACAGCCGCGCCACGTTCTGCAGGTAGAACATGTTGCGGGTATGACGCTCGGGGATCAGCAGGAGGTTCTTGGCATCCGGGCAGATCTTCTCGATCGCGGCCATGGCCGCCTGGACCGCCAGCGGCAGCATTTCCGGCGCCAGGTTGTTGAACCCGCCCGGGAACAGGTTGGTGTCGACCGGCGCCAGCTTGAAACCGGCATTGCGCAGGTCGACCGAGCAGTAGAACGGAGGCGTATGTTCCTGCCATTCCAGCCTGAACCAGCGCTCGATGGACGGCGTGGCGTCCAGGATTTTCTTCTCCAGTTCGAGCAGCGGACCGTTCAGCGCGGTGATGAGATGCGGGACCATATCCATCCTGTGATCTATTGATCGTCTTAATCGTTCGCCCAGATTGTAGAGGAACGGCCAATTGGCTGCTGGCACGTCCTTTATAAGGATATGCCCGGCGCAGCATAAGGGATGTGGATATGAGGGCGCCAGCGCAGATGTAAACCCTGGCGGCACCAGAAAAAAGAAGCGCGGCATTGCCGCGCTTTCAAATGGCCTGACAGATACGGGGAGCGTTTCTGCAGGTGGAGGAAACTGCCTCAATGGCAATGTATGTGCGCTACCCCTCAAATACAACTGAAGCTTTTTAAGATCGGATTTAAGCAGCCGGCGAAAACCCTGGAGGCGTTGTTGTCTTTTTCTCGCCGATGGCAGCGGTTGTGGCGACGGCTGGGCTATCGCCCTGCCCCAGACAAAAAAGCCAGACAAAAAAGCCCGGCACATGGCCGGGCAATACTCCTGAGAGTCGATTCCCAATCAGCTCTCCAGCACAACACCTTTGCGATCAGACCTCATAAGCGGTTTCACCGTGCGAGGTGATATCCAGGCCCTCGCGCTCTTCTTCTTCCGGCACCCGCAGGCCGATCAGCATGTCCACCAGCTTGTAGGCCACGAAGGCCACCACGCCGGACCACACGATGGTGGTCAGCACGCCCTGGAACTGGATCCAGACCTGGCCGGCGATCGAGTAGTCGTCCGCCACCTTGTTGGCCACGTAGTCGTAGATGCCGGTGCCGCCGAGGCTCGGCGCGGCGAATACGCCGGTCAGCAGCGCACCCAGGATGCCGCCAACGCCGTGCACGCCGAACACGTCGAGCGAGTCGTCCATGCCCAGCATGCGCTTCAGGCCGGTCACGCCCCACAGGCACAGCAGGCCAGCCAGCAGGCCGATTGCGATCGAACCCATCGGGCCGACGAAGCCGGCTGCCGGGGTGATGGCCACCAGGCCTGCCACAGCACCCGAGGCACCACCCAGCATCGAGGGCTTGCCCTTGCCGATCCACTCGCCGAAGGTCCACGCCAGCACCGCGGCGCAGGTGGCCAGCAGCGTGTTGACGAAGGCCAGCGCGGCCGAGCCGTTGGCTTCCAGCGCCGAGCCGGCGTTGAAGCCGAACCAGCCGAACCACAGCAGCGAGGCACCGACCATGGTGAAGGTCAGGCTGTGCGGACGGATCGCCTCGCGGCCGAAGCCGATGCGCTTACCGAACATGAAGGCACCCACCAGGCCAGCCACGGCGGCGTTGATGTGCACCACGGTGCCACCGGCGAAGTCGAGCGCGCCCTTCTGGAACAGCCAGCCGGACTTGGCCGTTGCGGCCGTACCCGCTGCGGCGTCGGTGAACGAGTCCGGACCCGGCCAGAACCAGACCATGTGGGAAATCGGGATGTAAGAGAAGGTGAACCACAGCGCCACGAACACCAGCACGGCCGAGAACTTGGCGCGCTCGGCAAAGGCACCGATGATCAGGCCACAGGTGATGCAGGCAAAGGCGCACTGGAAGGCGAAGTAGGCCAGTTCCGGCACGGCCACGCCCTTGCTGAAGGTGGCCGCCACGGCGTCGACCGTGAGCCCCTTCATGAACAGCCGGTCGGTGCCGCCGAAGAAGGCATTGCCCTCGGTGAAGGCGAAGCTGTAGCCATAGACGGCCCATAGCAGCGCAACCAGCGAGAAGATCACCAGGCACTGCATCAGCACCGACAGCATGTTCTTGGAGCGCACCAGGCCGCCGTAGAACAGTGCCAGGCCCGGCAGCGTCATCAGGATCACGAAGGCCGTGCTGACCAGCAGCCAGGCGGTGTCGCCCTTGTTGGGCACGGGCGCGGCCGGCGCGGCAGCCGCTTCGGCCGGGGCAGCCGCGGCAGCGGCGGCGGGAGCGGCAGCGGGAGCGGCGGCGGCTGCAGGCGCCGCCGCTGGCGCGGCGGCAGCGGCCGGCGCGGAAGCCTCGGCCGCGGGCTTGTCCTGCGCGACGGCATGAGTGGACAGGCCTACACCGGCCGTGCCGATGGCCAGCGCCATCGCGCCCGCCGTCAGGATTCGCTTGAACCAGGTTTTCATTTGTCTAGCCTCTTGTCGTTGTACTGTCACAGGGCATCGCTGCCGGTCTCGCCGGTGCGGATGCGGATGACCTGCTCGATCGGCGCCACGAAGATCTTGCCGTCGCCGATCTTCCCGGTGCGGGCCGACTTTTCGACGGCCTCGATGGCGCGGTCGACCACGTCGTCGGGCACTGCCACCTCGATCTTCACCTTGGGCAGGAAGTCAACGATGTACTCGGCGCCGCGGTACAGCTCGGTGTGGCCCTTCTGGCGGCCGAAGCCCTTGACTTCGGTCACGGTGATGCCCGACACGCCGACGTCAGACAGTGCTTCGCGCACCTCGTCCAGCTTGAAAGGCTTGATGACTGCGATGATCAGTTTCATCGATTTCTCCTGTGGGCACGCCGCCGCGGCGTGCCCTGACTGAAGCTCAATTAGAAAGTCTTGGAAAGGGACACCCACCCCGTGTTGTTGCCGACGTTGTGGTTATAGCTGTTGGTGTAGAACGAGTCCTTCGCGTTGGTGCCGATATAGGCCACTGCCACCGAGAAGCCCTTGCCCAGGTCCTTGGTCAGGCCAAGCTTCCAGTCCAGGTAAGAGGCCGCGCTGATGTGCTGGACGTTCTGGTAACCGACATGCGCATTCAGCGTCAGGTCCCACACATTCAGCGGGTAATTGAAGCTCAGGTCGATGTAGCTGCTGTACTGGCTGTTGGCAATGCCGAACAGGTTGGTGAGCGCCTGCGAGTACTTCAGGAATACCGGGCCGTAGCCGATGCCGGCGTAGAGCTCGGTGGTGTAGGGACGCGGCTGGCTGTAGCCGCCCGGATAGAAGTACTGCAGCACGCCGACGTCATAGTTGAACTCGAGGTCGCTGGCCTTGAAGGTGTTCTTGAAGCCGCCGTAGAAGTCCATCTCGATCGGTGCCGACACCGACTTGTCGGCGTCCGAGATCCAGCTGATGCTGGAGTTCCAGTTGCCGATGTAGAAGCCGCTCTCGTGCGCATAGTCGAAGCCGCCCTGGATGGCCGGACGGCGGTTGGACTGGCTGAGACCGCGATAGCGGTAGTCCGACACCAGCGCGACGTTCGCCGTGAACGTATGCGGCGACGCGGGCTCGGCGGCAGCGGCAGCCGGGGCTGGCGCTGCCGCTGGCGCGTCGGCGGCGCTTTGGGCGAATGCGGTGGCAGCGGAGCTACAGAGAACGACCGCGCTGACTGCAAGGGCCAACTTCTTCATGGATTCCTTCTCCTTTTCCTTTTTGGCTCGGATTTCGTTTATTAGGGTTTCGGTGATGCGGGCGAACTCACTACTGCAACAGCCGTGCCAGCTTTGCGGAATCTGGACATCAGGAATGCCCGCAGGGCGAAGGGTGATCAAAAACCGGCTTGAATCTGCCTTGCAGCAAAGCCGGATCGACATCAAAAGGTGTGAACGGCCGCGCGGAGGAGCTTTCATGCACGTGCCTGAAGGGCGATAATCGAAGCCTGAAGATGACCTGCCAGCACGTCAGCGGACCGATCGCCCGCAATCAGGGCGCCCAATTCCTGTGCGAAAGCGAGGTATGCGGCAGGTTGTTCCCAGGATTGGCACCACCAAGGTGCGCGAAGGAGAAACCATGAAACCGACCGATCTCTTCAACGACCTGCAGAACAAGGTCAGCGAGGCACTGCGCAACTCGCCTGCAAGGGACATCGAAAAGAACGTGCGCAGCATGATGACCCAGGGCTTCGCCCGGCTGGACCTGGTCACGCGCGAGGAATTCGATGTGCAGTCGCAGGTGCTGGCACGCACGCGCGCGCGCCTCGAAGAACTGGAAGAACGCGTGGCCGAGCTTGAGCGCCGCGCCGGCATTCCGCCCGGCCCCGGCGCGGTGGACAGCACCGGGGGCGCATGACGCCCCGGCCCCAGGCCCGCCCCTTTGCCGAAAGGCCGCCGTTTCACGGCGGCCTTTTTCGTTAACGCTTCCATCACAACCGTGTCACAACGGTTATCGAGACATGAGCCTTGCCGTCCTGCACAGCCGCGCGCTCACCGGCATCGAAGCGCCGCCGGTGCGTGTCGAAACCCACCTGGCCAATGGCCTGCCGGTCTTCACCATCGTCGGCCTGGCCGACACCGGCGTGCGCGAAAGCCGCGAGCGCGTGCGCGCCGCCATCCTCAACAGCGGCTTCGAGTTCCCCAACCGCCGGATCACCGTCAATCTCGCGCCGGCGGACCTGCCAAAGGAGTCTGGGCGCTTCGACCTGGCTATCGCCCTGGGCATCCTTGCCGCAAGCGGGCAGATCCCGTCGGCAGAGTTCGATCAATATGAATTCGCCGCCGAGCTGTCACTGTCGGGCGACCTGCGGCCGGTACGCGGCGCGCTGGCCATGGCCATGCGCCTGGCACGCGAAAACGCTGCGCGCCAGGCATCCGGCAGCCCGCCGCGCGCGTTCCTGGTAGCGGCTGGCAATGGCGCCGAGGCGGCACTGATCGAAGACCTGGCCGTCCATGGCGCCGCCACGCTGCGAGAGGTTTGCAGCCATTTCGCGCCGCCGCACGACAAGCGCCTTGCCCGCGCCGTGCCGGCCATGCTCGCCCGGGTGCCGGAACCCGGCCCGGACCTGCGCGACGTGCGCGGCCAGGCGCAGGCCCGGCGGGCCCTGGAGGTGGCTGCCGCCGGCCAGCACTCGGCCCTGCTCGTCGGTCCGCCCGGCACCGGCAAGTCCATGCTGGCCCAGCGCCTGCCCGGGCTGCTGCCGCCCATGTCCCTCGATGAGGCGCTGGAGTCGGCCGCGGTGCTGAGCCTGACGCCGGGGGGCTTCAAGCCGTCGCGATGGGGCATGCGGCCGTGCCGCTCGCCCCATCACACGGCGTCGGGGCCGGCCATGGTCGGCGGCGGCGGCAACCCGCGCCCCGGCGAGATCTCGCTCGCGCACCACGGCGTGCTGTTCCTCGACGAGCTGCCCGAGTTTGATCGCAAAGTGCTGGAAGTGCTGCGCGAGCCGCTGGAATCCGGCCGCATCACCATCGCCCGCGCCGCGGGCCATGCCGACTTCCCGGCCTGCTTCCAGTTCGTGGCCGCCATGAACCCGTGCCCCTGCGGCTACCTCGGCCATCCGGAGCGCGCTTGCCGCTGCACGCCTGACCAGATCCGGCGCTACCAGTCGAAGATCTCGGGGCCGCTGCTTGACCGGATCGACCTGCAGATCGAAGTCCCCGCGCAGGACCAGGGCGAGATGCTGGACGGCCCCGCCGGCGAGCCCAGCGAAGTGGTGCGCGCGCGGGTGCTGGCCGCGCGCCAGCGTCAGCTTGCGCGGCAAGGCAAACCCAACAGCGAACTCTCCGGCCGCGAGATCGACCAGCACTGCCCGCTGGAGCCGACCGCCCAGGCCTTGCTGCGCGGGGCCATGGCCCGGCTGGCGTGGTCGGCCCGCTCCTATTTCCGGGTGCTCAAGGTGGCCCGCACGATCGCCGACCTCGAGGGCGCCGAAGTCCTGACCAGCGCGCATGTCGGCGAGGCAATCCAGTACCGGCGCGCGTTGCGGACGCCAGGCTAGCCCCGGAGGCGCCTCGGAACCCCGGTCAGTCCGGTGCGCTTCATGCTTCCTCCGACCACTGCACGCCCTCGCGCGCCATGAACGCCGACGACGCCGCCGGGCCCCAGGTGCCGGCCGTGTAGGGCCGCGGACCTTCATCCTGCTGGCGCCACGCTTCCAGAATCGGATCGACCCAGGTCCATGCGGCCTGCAGTTCGTCGCGCCGCACGAATAGCGCCAGGCGCCCCCGGATCACGTCAAGCAGCAGGCGCTCGTAGGCCTCGGCGCGACGCGTGGTGAAAGCGGAATCGAGGTTCAGCGCAAGGCTCAGCGGCTTGAGCTTCATGCCCTCGCCGGGCTGCTTGACCATCAGCATCAGCTGCACGGATTCTTCGGGCTGCAGCCGGATCACCATGCGGTTCGGCCTCAGCGTGCTGCCGGTGCCGAAAATGGAGTGCGGCACCTCGGCGAAATGGACCACCACCTCGGTCACGCGCTCCTGCATGCGTTTTCCGGTGCGCAGGTAGAACGGCACCTTGTTCCAGCGCCACGTGCCGAGTTCCGCGCGCATCGCAACGAAGGTCTCGGTGCGGCTGTCGGCCGGGATGCCGTCTTCCTCCAGGTAGCCGCGCACCAGCTCGCCGGCGATCGCGCCCGCGGTGTAGCGGCCGCGCACGGTGTTGCGGCGCACGTCCTCGGGCGACATCGGCCGCAGCGAGCGCAGCACCTTGAGCTTTTCGTCGCGCACGGCATCCGAATCGAGCGACGCGGGCGGCTCCATCGCCAGGATGCTGACCAGTTGCAGCAGGTGGTTCTGCACCATGTCGCGCATGGCGCCAGCCTCGTCGTAGAAGCCGCCGCGCGTGCCCACGCCCACGGTCTCGGCCACGGTGATCTGCACGCTCGAGACAAACGGCGTGCGCCACAGCGGCTCGAAGATGGAATTGCCGAAGCGCAGCGCCATCAGGTTCTGCACTGTCTCCTTGCCGAGATAGTGGTCGATGCGGTAGGTGCGGGGCTCGCTGAAGTAGCGCGTCACCACGTCGCTGATCGCGATGGCGGACGCCAGGTCCACGCCCAGCGGCTTCTCCAGCACGAGCCGCGTGTCGGCCGCGATCAGGCCGTGGCTCGCGAGGTTGTCGCAGGTGGCCGCGAACAGCCCCGGCGGCATCGCCATGTAGTAGACGCGCAAGGCCTCGTCGCGCAATGCCGCCGCCAGGGCCGGGTAATCGCCTGGCTCGCCTGCGTCGAGCTGCACGTAGTCGAGGCGCTGGAGGAAGTTCTGCCACTTCGCCGGGTCGAGATAGCGCGCATCGACGAAGGGCTGCGCGCGCTCGTCGGCAAAGCGCATGAAGGCCTCGCGCTGCCACGCATGCCGGCCTGCGCCGAGGATGCGCGTGCGCTCGGGCAGGTTGCCGTCGCGGTGGATCATGTACAGCGATGGCAGCAGCTTGCGCGCCGACAGGTCGCCGGTGCCGCCGAAGATGACGAGGTCCAGTGGCCGGGCGTCTGCGCCGGCGGAAAACGGGGCGGATCGTGTGCTTGGCATGGCGTATCTCCTTGCGTGCCGATCGTCGGCGGGGGTGTGGCGGGGTGGGCTCGGGTCGCTGGCTGCCTGCCCGGTGAGCGGGCTCACCGGGTTTCAGTGACCTTGCTCAGGTACCGCGGCTGGTCCGGATGACGGCCACGCGCACGCGCCAGCGCTTCCGCGGCGAGGTAGAAACTCTGGATGGCGGCAATCGGGTCGAGCAGCGGATGCGCGGCCTCGGCCAGCGGCAGGTCCGCATCAGGCGTGCCGGCCGGCGCTGCCAGCAGCACGCGGGCGCCGCGCGCGCGCATCTCGGCCGCGAGCATCAGCAGCCCCTGCTGCTCCGGACCGCGCGGGGCAAACACCAGCAGCGGATAGCCCGCGCCGATCAGTTCCATCGGGCCGTGCCTCACTTCGGCGCCCGAAAACGCCTCGGCCTGGATGCCGGACGTTTCCTTGAGCTTGAGCGCGGCTTCCTGCGCCACCGCCAGGCCCGGGCCGCGGCCCAGTACCAGCATCTGTCGCGCGCCACGCAGCGCCGGCACCAGCGCGCTCCAGTCCAGCGTCGCGGCCATGCGCAGCGCGAGCGGCAGCGCTGCGCACGCGTCGGCCAGCGCCGCCGCGCCGGTGCGTGCGCGCTCCAGGTGCCCGACCAGCAGCGCCGACTGCGACAGCATGGCGATATAGCTCTTGGTCGCGGCCACGCTGTGCTCCGCCCCGGCGCGCAGCGGCAGCGCGTGCTCGCACGCGTGCGCCAGCGGCGACCCCGGCGCGTTGACCAGCGCCAGCGTTTGGGCGCCGCCGGCACGCAGTGCGCGCATGGTCTCTACCAGATCCGGACTGCGCCCCGATTGCGAGAACGCCACGGCCAGCTGCCCGGCCACGCGCAGCGCGCTTGCATGCAGCGTCACCGTAGACATCGGCAGCGAGGCCACGGGTACGCCGAGCCGCCGCGTGACCAGCGCGGCAAAGTAGCTCGCGGCATGGTCCGAACTGCCGCGCGCCACGGTCAGCACCGCCGGCCACGGCTGCGCGGCCAGCGCCTCGGCCAGCGCGGCCACTTCCGCGGCATGTTCGAGCTGCGCGGCCACCACGGCAGGCGCGCTCAATGCCTCTTCAAGCATTCTCGACACAACGTTCTCCTTCGACATGAACGGTCCGGATGTGCAGCGCGCGATCCAGCACGACCACGTCGGCCCAGCAGCCCGGCGCCAGTTGCCCGCGATCGGCCAGGCCCAGGTATTGCGCCGGATACAGCGACACGCGCCGCGAGGCATCGGCCAGGTCCAGTCCGATCGCGACAAAATTGCGCAGCGCCTGGTCCATCGTCAGCACGCTGCCGGACAGCGTGCCATTGGCCAGCCGCACACTGCCGCCGGCCTTGTAGACGGTCTGACTGCCCAGGTGATAGACGCCGTCCGGCATGCCGGCCGCGGCGGTGGCGTCGGTCACGGCATACAGGCGCGGGATCGCGCGCAGCGCGGCACGGATGGCACCGGGATGCACGTGCAGCAGGTCCGGAATCAGTTCGGCGTACTCAGCATGCGCCAGCGCCGCGCCGACCACGCCGGGCGCGCGGTGCTGCAGCGGCGTCATGGCATTGAACAGGTGCGTGAAGCCGGTGGCGCCCGCCGCCAGCGCGGCCACGGCATCCTCGTAGCTGCCCAGCGTATGGCCCAGCTGCACGCGCACGCCATGCGCGGCCAGCATGCGGATGATGTCCAGGTGGCCGGGCAGTTCGGGCGCCAGCGTCACGACCTTGAGGGGCGCGGCGCCGAGGTACTGCGACATCTGCTGCGGTGTGGCGATGGCCGGCGTATCGGGCTGCGCACCAAGCTTGCCCGGGTTGATGTACGGTCCTTCGAGATGCACGCCGAGCATGCGCGCACCGCTTGCGGGGCGCCGTGCACAGGCGCGTTCGAGCGCCTGCAGTGCGTTCAGCAGCACGTCATGCGGGGCCGTCATGGTGCTGCCGAGCAGACTGGTGGTGCCGAAGCGCGCATGCGCGCGCAGGATCACAGGCACCGCCGCCTCGCCATCCATGAAATCCTTGCCGCCGCAACCGTGGTTGAGAAGGTCGACAAAGCCGGGCACCACATAGGGCGCATCATTGTGCGCGGGCTCCGCCGGCACGCCCTCGATGCGCGCGATGCGACCGTCGGATCCCACGTGGAGTTCGCCGAGGACCCAGCCGGCCGGGGTCAGGATATTGCCCTTCATGGCAGAAATCTCCGCATTACAGGTCCGCCTTCAGAACAGGTGGATGATGCCGGCATAGGCACCCTGCTGGGTGACGCCAGGGCGCGGATTGGTGTCCGGCGACGCTTCGACCGAGAAGCTTGCATTTCGCGAGTTGAATACCGATGCGACCGTGCCGTACAGCGAGGTGCGGCGCGACAAGTCATACTTTGCGCCGAGTGTGACAAGCGTGCCATGGCCCGCATTCCGGTTCAGCGACGCGTAGTACAGGCCCGACATCAGCGTCAGCGCGGGCAGCAGGCGGTAGTTGGCCCCGATCCATCCCATCTGGCTGCGCGTGGCGGCATGCGGATTGGCCGCCGTGGCCACGGTATCGCCCGACGATGCCGTCAGGTTGTAGCCCGCGAACAGGCGCAGATCGCGCAGCGCGTAACTGCCGCCCACCGTGTACTGGCGCGAGCTGGCGTACAGGTCATCCATGCGGCCGCGCGCGTCGCGCAGTTCTTCGTAGAGTCCGGTGAGGGCCAGATTTCCTTGCGCGTACTTGATGGCCGCGCTCAGTTGCCTGCCGCCCCTGGCGTTGCCAGGATCGCCGTCATGGCCGGCCTGCGCGCGCAGGCTGAAGCCGGCCCACGTCGGCGAGTTCCACGTCACCGCGTTCGGACGAGAGCCCCAGTTGCGGCCATAGACCAGCGTGGCCACCGAACTTGCCTGCATCCCCATCGGGTCGAGCATGCCGCTTTCGTCGTCGGTCAGGCTCATGCCGCGGCCAAGCAACAGCGTGCCCCAGTCATTGCCGGCAAGGCCAACCTGCGCACGGCGATTGAACAGCGGATCGGAGGCGCCGGTGCCCGATGTGATCATGCCCTCCACGTTGACCAGCGCGCGTACGCCGCCGCCCAGGTCTTCGGTGCCGCGCATGCCCCAGAAGCTCACACCGTACTGGTTGCTGCCAAAGCGGAAGGTGTCGGCATCGCCGCCAGGCCGGGCGATACCGTTGACATAGTCGAGGCCCGCCACCGCGCGGCCGTACAGGGTGATGCCGGCGGGGCTGGCGGATTGCGCACAGGCGCCGCCGGCCGACGCTGCGAGCAGCGCCGTCAGTGCAATGCGTTTCACGATCGAAAACTCCAGGAAAGGAGCCGACGCGACGCCGATCTACCTGCAGGTGGCGCGCAGGCTGGGCACGGCCATCCACGACGGACAGTGGCGTGTCGGCGATGCGCTGCCTTCGGAGCGCACGCTGGTGGAATCGCTGGGGATTTCGCGGGTCACCGCGCGGCGCGCGCTACAGGTGCTGGCCGAGGAAGGCGCAATCACGCGCAGCCGCGGCGCGGGCACCTTTATCGCGCCGCGCCCGGAGCCGAAGGCGGCGCGGCTGGACAACTTCAGCGAACTGGCGCGCCGGCGCGGCATGACGCCCGCCAGCGAACTGGTCGCATTCGAGCGCCGCAAGGCCACCGCGCAGGAAGCCGGCGTGCTGGCGCTGCAGGCCGGCGAGGAGATCGTCAGGCTGACCCGGCTGCGCAAGGCCGATGGCCAGACCTTCTGGATGGACGTCACCACGCTGGCGCTCGCGGTGCTGCCCGACGCCAGCGCCATCGGCGAATCGCTGTATGCGTACCTGGAACGGATCGGCCGGCCGGTGCTGCGCATTACCGAGAAGCTGCGCGCGGTCGTGGCCGACGAGGCGCTCTCCGCGCACCTGGCGATCGCACCCGGCGAGCCGCTGCTGCATATCCGGCGGATCGGCTACAGCCATGGCGACCAGCCGGTGGAACTGACCGACGCCTATTGCCTGAACGACTTCTACGAATTGAAACAGTAACGCCGGGGGACAATCACCGGCGGCTCGACCGGCGGCGGGACCGGATCCTCCTCGGGCGGCAGCGGCAGGTCGGGCGGCACGCCCGGCGGCGATGGCTCCTCCACCGGGGGCACGGTATGGCGCGGCACCATGCGCGCGCGAGGTATCAGCAAGGCTGGCATACGGGTGTCTCCGTGGCGGGGTTTCCTCCTCATTGAAGCAAACCCCGCCGGGACGCGCCAGTGCCGGTGCTCAGGCGTGCTGGCGCCGCACGAAGAACAGCGCCGCGCCCACCGCCATCAGCACGCTGCCGAAGAAGCGGTTCTGCCACCGCACGGCACGCGCGTTACGGAACAGGCCCTGCATGCGCGACGCCAGCAGCGCATAGCCGTGCATGACGACCAGGTCGACGCCGCACATGGTCGCAGCCAGGATGGCGAGCTGCGGCGCCAGCGGCCGCGACGGGTCGATGAACTGCGGCAGCACGGCGACCATGAAGATGATGCCCTTCGGGTTGGTCACATTGGTCAGCAGCCCGGTCGCGAAACGCCGGCGGGGGCTCATGGGCGTCATGCGCACGGCGCCGCCGTTCGCTGCCGTCCCCTCCTCGACCCGCGCGCGCCATTGCTGCACGCCCAGGTAGATCAGGTACAGGGCCCCCACGGTCTTGACCGCGGCGAACGCATGCTCCGACGCCAGCAGCAGCGCCCCAAGTCCGCCACCGGCGACCAGCAGGATGATCACCAGCCCGGCCTGCAGGCCGAAGATCGTGGTCGATGTCCTGCGCACGCCATACGACAGCCCGTGGCTCATCGACAGCACCGCGCCCGAACCGGGCGACACCGCGATGACCCAGCATGCGGCGAAATAGGCCAGCCAGACTTCCCAACGCATCATATCTCTCCTTCAGATAAACCTTATGGGGCGCTTATGGAGCGCATCAGTACGGATGGAATCCGCCCAGGAACTGCTCCACCTGCTCGGCGTTGCGCTGGTCGCGCGCGCCGTCGCCCGATTCCAGCACCACGGCCTGGTAGGCGCGCGTGCCGACGGCGACAAGCCGCGCGGTCAGGCGGCGCGGCGAGTGGTCCTGTGGCGACACGCCGCTGACCTGCAGTTCGACGCCGTCGAGCGGCCGCGCCGGCTGGTCGGCCGACTGGATCGTCACCGCGCGCGTGTGCGCCGGTTCGCCGCCATGCACGCCGAGATTGGCAAGCAGGCCCGACTGCATCGCGGCCAGCGCTTCGCGCCGCAAACCGGCGTCGTCGGCCGGCAGCGTGACCACGCCGACCGCGAACAGCGTGTCGTCGACGCGCGCCGCTTCCATGGTCATCGGCAGCTTGTGCCCGGCAATGGTGACATCGCGCGCGGCGCTGGTGGGCTTGCCCGGATAGAGCGCGGCATAGCCGCCCTCGCCCGACTGGATCGTGCGCCAGTCATAGCGCGGCGAACACGCGCCAAGCCAGGCCACGGCGAGCATGGCCGGCAGCACCAGGCGAAGCCGGGAGAACCACTGACAGACCTGAAGAAGGGGCATCGGGGACGTGGCCGTACGGTGCGGCGCGTATTGTCGGGACCGGGGACGGCGGCGGGCAGGCGCCTGGCCGCCGGGCGGAAACCGGTATTATCCGGGAAGCCGCCGGCCCGTGCTTGCTGCGCTTCACACCATGCCCCCGCTCATTCCGCTCCGTCGCCCCTCCGTTCGTCTTGCGGCAGCCGCGCTGCTGGCATTGGCCATGCTCGCCAGTCCCGCGGGCGCCGGCACGCCACACCTGCCACCCGCGACCGACCTGGCCGCTCACGCCGCCGACGCGGCGTGCCGCGGAGAACCGTTAGTGGTCCTGGTTTCGCTGCCCGATTGCGGCTACTGCGACACCGTGCGCAAGAGCTATCTCGGCCCGCAGGCGGCGGCCGGCGAAATCGCGGTGCGCGAAGTCGACATGACCGCCGACACGCCGCTGCGCGACACCGACGGCACCATGACCACCGCGCGCGCGTGGGCGCGGGCGCACCAGGTGCGCGTGGCCCCGACAGTGCTGTTCCTCGATCGCGACGGGCGGCAGGCAGCCGCCCCGCTGCGCGGCCTGCAGCCCGATTTCTACGGCGCCTATCTGGAACAGGCGCTGGGCCAGGCGCGTGCCGCCATCGCCACCGCGCGCTGACCCGCGCGGACTGCGGCGGATTGACGCAGGCGACGGATTGCAGCAACGCGCGGCAGCCGGGTTTAGAATGCCCTGTTGCCAGTTGAACGGGCCCGGCCCAAGCCGGACCGCATTGCCATGACAAACGCCGCTCCCGCCACTTCCAAACCCCGCAAGCTGTGGCCCATTGCCATAGTCGTCGTCGTGCTCGCCGCGCTGGGCTGGTTCGGCTACCGCGCGCTGTCGCCGTCGAGCCAGGTACCCGCCGCCACGTTCACGCTGCTTTCGGGCGAGAAAGTCAGCACGGGCGACCTCAAGGGCAAGGTCTACCTGATCAACTTCTGGGCCACGAGCTGCGCCACCTGCGTCAAGGAAATGCCGGACATGGTCCGCACCTACGAGCAGTACAAGGGCAAGGGCCTGGAGTTCGTCGCCGTGGCCATGAACTACGATCCGCCGATGTACGTGATGAACTACGCCAAGACACGCGGGCTGCCGTTCAAGGTCGCGATGGACTCGGATGGCGCCGCGGCCAAGGCCTTCGGCAATGTGCAGCTGACGCCGACCACCTTCGTCGTCGACAAGGACGGCCGCATCCTGAAGCGCTATGTCGGCGAGCCCGAATGGGACGCGCTGCACAAGCTGCTTGACGGCGCGCTGGCCCAGGCCGCCTGACGAATTCCCGGCAACAGCTGCGAAAAGGTGCTCATCGAGCACCTTTTTTGTTGGGCTGATGCCGCGCGCGCTTCGACTGGCTTGCGCCCACGGCCTGTATGGATATACAGTTTGCGCCAGTCTTCCTGCCCGCCATCGACGGCGGCCACATCCCGAACCGCCCGTGTCACTGGATCTTGCCCCTCTCGCGGAATCGCCTTCCGCCCTTGCCGAACAAGCCTCGCCGGACGCCGACGTTCCCGCCTACCTGGCGCGGCTCAATCCGGAACAGCGGGCGGCGGTCGAGCACCACAGCGACGGGCCGCTGCTGATCATCGCGGGCGCAGGCTCGGGCAAGACCAACACGCTGGCGCATCGCGTCGCGCACCTGGTGCTCAACGGCGCCGACCCGCGCCGCATCCTGCTGCTGACCTTTTCGCGCCGCGCCGCGGCCGAGATGGGGCGGCGCGTAGAGCGCATCGTGGACCAGGCGCTCGGCACCAGTACCGGCGCCGGCCGCGCGGCGCTGCAGTGGTCGGGCACCTTCCACGCGATCGGCGCGCGCCTGCTGCGCGAATATGCGGAAACGCTGGGCCTGTCGCCGGCCTTCACCATCTGCGACCGCGGCGATGCCGCCGACCTGATGCACGTGGTGCGGCACGACCTGGGGCTGTCCGAGCAGGCCAGCCGCTTCCCGAAGAAGGAAACCTGCCTGTCGATCTATTCGCGCGTGGTCAACACCCAGGCCCCGCTCGAGGACGTGCTCAAGCTCTGGTTCCCGCGCTACACCATGTGGGTCGACGCGCTGCGGGCGCTGTTCGCCGGCTATGTCGAAGCCAAGCAGAAGCAGCAGGTGCTCGACTATGACGACCTGCTGCTCTACTGGTCGCAGGCGCTGACCGAGCCCGCGATCGCGCAGGATATGGGCGCGCGCTTCGACCATATCCTTGTCGACGAATACCAGGACACCAATGCGCTGCAGGCGTCGATCCTGCTGGCGCTGCGGCCCGACGGCCGCGGCCTCACGGTGGTCGGCGACGACGCGCAGTCGATCTATGCGTTCCGCGGCGCCACCGTGCGCAACATCCTCGATTTCCCCGCGCAGTTCGCGCCGCCGGCACAGCAGGTCACGCTGTCGCAGAACTACCGCTCGACGCAGCCGATCCTGCAGGCCGCCAACGCCGTGATCGGGCTGGCCGCCGAGCGCTACACCAAGGACCTGTGGTCCGAGCGCGCGTCCGCCGAGAAGCCCGGCGTGGTCGTCGTCAACGATGAAGCCGACCAGGCCCGCTACGTGGTCGAGCGCGTGCTGGAACGGCGCGAGGCGGGCCTCGCGCTGATGGCGCAGGCGGTGCTGTTCCGCGCCGCCGACCACAGCGCGCAGCTCGAGATCGAGCTGGCCCGGCGCAATATCCCGTTCGTGAAGTTCGGCGGCCTCAAGTTCCTCGAATCCACGCATGTGAAAGATGCGATGGCCGTGGTGCGCTGGCTGCAGAACCCGCTCGACCGCATCGCCGGCTTCCGCACGCTCCAGTTGCTGCCCGGGATCGGGCCCAAGACCGCCGCGCGCGTGCTCGATGCGCTCGCGGTCGCCACCGAGCCGCTGTTTGCGCTGGAATCGTTCGAGGCGCCGCCAGCGGCCGCGCCCGCCTGGGCCGACCTGCTGGCGCTGGCCCGCTCGCTGCTGGGGCCGGCGTCGCCGTGGCCGTCGGAGTTCGAGCAGGTCGTCGCCTGGTACCAGCCGCACCTGGAGCGCATCCACGACGATGCCGCCGCGCGCATGGCCGACCTGCAGCAGCTCGAACGCATTGCCGCGACCTATGCCTCGCGCGAGCGCTTCCTGACGGAACTGACACTGGACCCGCCCAGTGCGTCCAGCGACGAATCGGGCGTGCCGCTGCGCGACGAGGATTTCCTGATCCTGTCGACGATCCATTCGGCCAAGGGCCAGGAATGGAAGGCGGTGTATGTGCTCAATGCCGTGGACGGCTGCATGCCGTCCGACCTGGCCACGGGCACCACGGAAGAGATCGAAGAGGAAAGGCGGCTGCTGTATGTGGCGATGACGCGCGCCAAGGACCATCTGGACGTCGTGGTGCCGCAGCGCTTCTACGTGCACCAGCAGCCGGGGTTCGGCGATCGCCACGTGTACGCGTCGCGCACGCGCTTCCTGCCGAACCGGGTGATGCCGAACTTCTACAGCCGCTCTTGGCCGCCTCCGCCGATGCCGGGGGCGGTACCGTCGAAGGCAACGCTCGCACCGGTGGACCTGGCCAGCCGCATGCGCAATATGTGGCGCTGAGTCGTCAGGCCACCTTTTCCAGCAGCAACCCCTTCAGGTATTCCCCTTCCGGGAAGGCCGACAGCATCGGATGGTCCGTGCCCGCCGACAACCGGCGCAGGATGCGTGCATCGGCGCGGGCATCCGTCACCGCACCGGCCACGATCTTCTGGAACAGCTCCATGCTGATCGCGCCCGAGCACGAATACGTGAACAGCAGCCCGCCCGGACGCAACAGCTGCGTGCCGACGAGATTGATTTCCTTGTAGGCGCGCGCGGCGCGGTCGATGTGCTGGGCCGACGGCGCGAACTTGGGCGGATCGAGCACGATCAGGTCGAACTGGCGCCCTTCCGCACGGAACTCGCGCAGGGTCTTGAATACGTCGGCATCGAGCCACGTCGCACGGTTCTCGTCGAAGCCATTGAGCGCGACGTTGCCGGCGGCAATCTTCAGCGCCTCGCCCGAGGAATCGATCGACGTCACCGACGTCGCGCCACCGCGCAGCGCCGCCAGCGAAAAGCCGCCGGTGTAGCAGAAGCAGTTGAGCACCTCGCGCCCTTGGGCCAGGTCCCCCACCAGCTTGCGGTTGTCGCGCTGGTCGACATAGAAGCCGGTCTTGTGGCCATTGCGCACGTCCACGTAGTAGCGCACGCCATGCTCGGTCACCGACAGCGCGGGATCGGGCTCGGCGCCGGCCAGCACGCCCGTCACCAGCTCCAGTCCCTCGCGCTGGCGCACGGCGGCATCGGAGCGTTCGTACACGTTGGGGCAGCCGGTTTCCTTGACCAGCGCCTGCACGATGGCGGTCTTCCAGTGCTCCACGCCCGCGGCATTGAACTGGCACACGAGCTGGCCATCGGCGCCGTTGCCGTAGTAATCGACGATCAGGCCCGGCAGGCGGTCGGATTCGCCGAAGATCAGGCGCACCGCATTGCTGTCCTTCACCCATTGCCGGCGATAGGCAATCGCCGCTGCCACGCGGCGCTTGAACAGCGCGTGGTCGACCGGCTCGTTCTCGTCGAAGGTCCACACGCGCGCGCGGATCTGCGATTCGGGGCTGTAGGCGGCCTTGGCCAGGAAACGGCCGTCGGCGGCGCGCACGATGACAGTCGCGCCCGGCTCGCAGCGGCCTTCAGTGGTGGCGATGCCGGTGGCGTAGATCCACGGGTGGCGGCGCAGCAGGGATTTTTCCTTGCCAGGCTTGAGGGTGATGGTGTTCATGTTGGTATGGGGAAGAGAAGCGTGCCAAGACCACGGCGCTGCGCGCTCCGGGGCGTGGCTCCCCTCTCCCGCATGCGGGAGAGGGGTTGGGGGTGAGGGCAAGCGTGTCAGCGAAGTGAGGCGCATCGGTATGCCAGCGCCTGCCCTCACCCCCGGCCCCTCTCCCGCGCGCGGGAGAGGGGAGCAAACCGGCTGGAATGGAAAAGGTGCGGCCTTACAGCACCACCTTCACCATCGGATGCGCCGTCAGTGCGCGGTAAAGATCGTCGAGCTGCTCGCGGCTGGTTACCCACACCGTGACGGTCAGGCCCAGGTAGTTGCCCTTGCTGGACGGACGCATTTCCATCTTGCCGGCGTGGAAGCCAGGGTCGAACTCCTGCACCAGCGTCACGATGGCTTCGGCAAAGCCATCCTGCATCGCGCCCATCACCTTGATGGGGAAATCACTGGGGTACTCGATCAGCGACTGCTCGGGCGGGATATCGCCCGGCTTGCCGCCGCCATTGTTATCGGCTGTCATTTCGTTTCTCCGGCAGCCCGGCGCACGCATGGCATGCCGGGCTGCTCCATCACATCACTTGCGCTTGAACCACAGGCGGATGGTGTCCCACAGGCGGCCGAAGAAGCCGGCCTCGGGCACTTCTTCCAGCGCCACCACCGGGAACTCCGCCACCTTGCTGGTGCCGTCCATCAGCTTCACCGTGCCCACCTGCTGGCCCGCGGCGATCGGGGCAATCAGCAGCTCCTGGCGCTCGAGCACCGGCTTCAGGCGACCGCCCGTGCCCTTGGGCACGGTAACGAAGGTCTCGTTCTGCACGCCGATCTTGACCGTGCCGGCCTTGCCCTTGTAGATGTCGGGCGTGGCCAGCACCTGGCCCTTGTCATACAGGCGCAGCGTATCGAAGAACTGGAAGCCGTAATTGAGGATCTTCAGGCTTTCCTGCGTGCGCACCTGTTCGGTGGTGGTGCCGATCACGATCGACACCAGCCGGCGCGAGCCGTTGGGTACGTTTGCGAGGGGCCGCTTGGCCGACGAGATCAGGCAGTAGCCAGCCGACTTGGTGTGGCCGGTCTTGACGCCGTCCACGGTCGGGTCGATGTACAGCAGGCGGTTGCGGTTGGGCTGCTTGATCTTGTTATAGGTGAACTCCTTCTGCGAGTACATGGCATAGTACTCGGGGAAGTCCTGGATCAGGCGCGTGGTCAGCGTCGCCAGGTCCACTGCGGTGGTGTAGTGGTTCGGGTCGGGAATGCCGTCGGTGTTGGTGAAGTGGCTGTTCTTCATGCCCATGCGCTGGGCTTCGCGGTTCATCATCGCGACAAAGCCCTCTTCCGAGCCGCCCACGGCCTCGGCCAGCGCCAGCGCGGCGTCGTTGCCCGACTGCACGATCAGGCCCAGCAGCAGGTCCTGCACGGTGACCGGCTTGTTGGGCTCGATGAACATGCGCGATTCATCGCTTTTGACCTTCAGCACCACGTTGGTCGGCACCACGGCCTGGTCCAGTGTCAGGCGCTTTTCCTTCAGGGCCTCGAACGCCAGGTAGGCGGTCATCAGCTTGGTCAGCGACGCCGGCTCGATGCGCATGTCGGCGTTCTGCGAGGCCAGGGCCTGGCCGCTGGTCACGTCGTAGAGCATCCAGGACTTGGCCGCCACCTGCGGCATCGGCACGCCCGGGGTCAGCACCACGGCGGGCGCCTGAGCGAGCGCGACGGGTGCCGCAGCAAGCGTGGCTGCCGCGACGATGGCGGCGGAGGCAAAGACGGACGCTAGGCGCGGCGTGGCTCTGTTCAGCATGTTTCAGTTTCCGACAAGATAAGTTTCGCGAGGGACGGTTGCGGGTGCCGGCATGGCACCCCGGACGGCGTGCCGTCTGGCCTCACCGGTCCCACGCATTGACGACGAGCTGCTTGATCAGGTGCAGCTTGCGATGAAAGAAATGATCGGCGCCGGGGATGACGATCACCGGCAGCTCCTGCGGGCGGGCCCAGTCGAACACGCTTTGCAGCGGCACGGTCTCGTCCTGCTCGCCATGGATGACAATGGTATCCGCTGGCACGTCGGCGACCTGCCAGCGGCTCGCGGCGGTGCCGACCAGCACCAGGCGCTGCGCGGGCGTGCCGGCATCGGCCAGGCGCTTCGCGACGTGCGTGGTCACGAAGCTGCCGAACGAGAAGCCGCCCATGGCCAGCGGCAGGGTCGCGGCATCGGGCGACCACGCGGTCTGTTCACGCATCCACGCGACCACCGCCAGCAGGTCGTCCTGCTCGCCCACGCCGTTGTCATGCACGCCGGCGCTGTCACCCACGCCACGGAAGTTCGGGCGCACCGTGGCGTAGCCAAGCTGCACGAAGCTGCGCGCCAGGGTCTGCGCGACCTTGTTGTCCTTGGTGCCGCCGAACAGCGGATGCGGGTGCGCCACCAGCGCCAGGCCGCGCGGCGCCGCTTGCGGCAGGTCGACCGAGAGGTCGATCGCGCCGGCCGGGCCGGCAATGGTCAGTACCTGGGTATGCGCGTTCATGTTGGCAATGGACGATGCAACGGGGGCAATGGAAAACGCTGCCGCGGCGCTCGGGCTGCAGCGGCACTGCTACGGGAAAACCTGGAAAACCTCGGGGACATCCGTGACGCCGGCCTGTGGCACGGCCACCGGCATCGTGTTCAGCGGTCAACCATCAACCGCTCGACCGGCTTGCCGTGCAGCAGATGGCTGTCGATGATCTCGTCGATATCGTGCTCGTCGACGTAGGTGTACCAGACGGCCTCGGGGTAGACCACCAGTACCGGTCCGAGTTCACACCGGTTCAGGCAGCCCGCCTTGTTGATGCGCACGCGGCCTTCCCCGCCGGCGATGCCGAGTTCCTTGCAGCGCTTCTTGGCGTATTCCTGCATGGCCTTGGCGTTGTGCTGGGCGCAGCAGTTCTCGCCATCCTCGCGCTGGTTGAGGCAGAAAAAGACGTGGTGCTGGTAGTAGCTGCTCATGCGTGCTGGGAAAAAGGCGTGCCGCACCGGCCCGGGGGTTCGCGTCCGGCGGCATTGGTGGAAGCTCGGAATTATACGGTGTGTGGAGGGCCGGACCATGGCAATCCGGGCTCCGGCGAGGTTGCCAGCGGACATCGGCGCCCGAACCCGCGCCCTGAAGTGCCACATTGGGCACCCCAGGCTGCGCCGCCGTTCCGGATCCCCGGAGCGCGCGCTTCCGGATTTCCGGAAATCCGGAGTGCCGGAGCCTGCCCCAGCTGGCGCCCTCCCTTTCAAATCAAAGGGTTACCCGGACTCCACACGCTGGCACATCGATTGCAATTCCAGAGTCCGAGACACGCCGCATCCGCGACGGCGTGCGCCCGCCACGCTGGTGGGTATGGCCAAAAAACCGAGGACGACATCATGAGGAAACCCTTCTACAAGATCCTGTACGTGCAGGTGCTGTTCGCCATCTTTGTCGGCATCCTGCTGGGCCATTTCTGGCCCGACACCGGCGTGGCCATGAAGCCGCTGGGCGATGGCTTCATCAAGCTGATCAAGATGATCATCGGACCGATCATCTTCTGTACCGTGGTGACCGGCATTGCCGGCATGAGCGACATGAAGAAGGTCGGCCGCGTCGGCGGCAAGGCGCTGCTGTACTTCGAGATCGTCTCCACCTTCGCGCTGCTGATCGGCCTGGGCGCCGCGCACCTGCTCAAGCCGGGCGTGGGCTTCAACATCGACCCGTCGACGCTCGACACCAAGTCGATCGAGCAGTACGTGTCCAAGGCGCACGGCCAGAGCACGGTCGAGTTCCTGATGCACATCATCCCGGACACGATCTTCAGCGCGTTCGCCAACGGCGACATCCTGCAGATCCTGCTGGTCTCGCTGTTCTTCGGCGCGGCCCTGGCGGCCATCGGCGAGCGCGCGCGCATCGTCGTGCAGCTGATCGAGCAGGTGTCGAAGGTGTTCTTCCACATCGTGCACGTCATCACCAAGGTGGCCCCGATCGGCGCATTCGGCGCGATGGCCTTCACCATCGGCAAGTACGGCCTGGGCTCGCTGGTGCCGCTGCTCAAGCTGATCGGCACGTTCTACTTCACGGCCATCCTCTTCGTGGTGCTCGTGCTCGGCACGATCGCGCGCCTGACCGGCTTCAACATCCTGCGCTTCATTGCGTACATCAAGGAAGAGCTGCTGATCGTGCTGGGCACCAGCTCCTCGGAAGCCGCGCTGCCGCACCTGATGGAAAAGCTTGAGGAGCTGGGCTGCTCCAAGTCCGTGGTGGGCCTGGTCGTGCCGACCGGGTACTCGTTCAACCTGGACGGCACCAACATCTACATGACCATGGCGGTGATCTTCATCGCGCAGGCCACCGGCATCGAGCTGACGCTGATGCAGCAGCTCACGATCCTGGCGGTCGCCATGCTCACGTCCAAGGGCGCGAGCGGCGTGACCGGCGCGGGCTTCATCACGCTGGCCGCGACGCTGGCGGTGGTGCCGACCATTCCGGTGGCCGGCATGGTGCTGATCCTGGGCATCGACCGCTTCATGAGCGAGTGCCGCGCACTGACCAACATCATCGGCAACGGCGTGGCCACCGTGGTGGTCTCGGCCTGGGAACGCGAACTCGACCGCGTCAAGCTCCGCCAGGCGCTGCAGCAGAGCACTGACGATGACACAGAAGATCTCGCCGACGCCGGCCAGAACGTCTGACACCGCGCGCAAGGCCGGCCGGCCCGGTGGGCCGGCCGCGCCGCAGCGAGTATCATCGGCGCGACAGCCTTCGCGCGCGCCGATGCCCCATTCCGACGACCTCCTCGCCGTACATGACCCCGCCGCCGCCCAGGCGGCACACGAGCCCGGCAGTGAGAACCGCCGCTGGTGGGGCTTTGCCGTGGTGCTGGCGGCCGGGCTGGTGCTGCTGTGCGCGCTGGCCTGGCTGGTATCGGTGCAGCGCGGCCTGGCGGCCCTGCAGGCAGCCACCGCCACGCGCGCCGACCGCTACGCCGCCACGCTCGAAAGCACCCTCGACCGCTACGAATTCCTGCCCGCGCTGGTATCGCTGCACCCGTTCGTGCGCGGCCTGCTGCAGGCGCCCGGCGACCCGGCCCGCGTGGCCGCGGCCAACCACTACCTGGCCGAGGTCAACCGGCGCTCGCACGCGTCGGCCACCTACGTGATCGCCGCCAACGGTATCGCGCTCGCGGCCAGCAACGCCGGCGAGCCCGGCAGCTTCGTCGGGACCGACTACCGCTTCCGCCCGTATTTCCAGATTGCCGCGCGCGGCGAGATGGGGCGCTTCTACGCCATCGGCGTCACCAGCGACGAACCGGGCTACTACCTCGCCCAGCCCGTGGAGTCCGCCGGCAAGGTGATCGGCGTGACCGTGGTCAAGCTCAATCTCGAGTGGTTCCAGCGCGCCGGCGGCGGCAGCGCCGAGCCGCTCATGGTCAGCGACGAACACGGCGTGATCTTCCTGTCGTCCGTGCCGGCCTGGCAGTACCGCACGCTCGGCCCGCTGCCGGCCGGACTGCACGACGAACTCGGCAAGACCCGCCAGTACCACGACCGCGACGTGACGCCGCTGCCGCTGGAGCCGCTGACCTCGCCGGTCACCGAGTGGCTGGCGGCCACCGCGCTGGACCCGGGCGCGCGCCTGGTGCGCGTGCGCGCCGCCGGCACCAACCCGGACGGCAGCGAGCGCGCCGACCGCTACCTCGAGCTCGGCCGCAAGGTGGGCCCGGCCGACTGGACCATGCAGGTGATGGCGCCGCTCGATCCCGTGCTGGCCAATGCGCGCAACGCCACCGTGGCCGCGGCGCTGGCCTACGCCTGCATCTGCCTGCTGCTGGTCAACTGGCGCCAGCGCCGCCAGCGCGCGCGCGACATGCAGTACAGCCGCCGCCTGCTCGAAGCCGCCTATGACGAGCTGGAGCGGCGCGTGGAAGCGCGCACGGCCGACCTGATGGCCATCAACGAAAAGCTCGAGGAAGAGGTCGCCGAGCGCACCCGCGCCGAAAGCGAGCTGCGCGCGGCCCAGGACGAACTCGTGCAGGCCAGCAAGCTGGCCGCGCTCGGGCAGATGGCTGCCGGCATCACGCATGAGCTGAACCAGCCGCTGGCCGCCTTGCGCACGTTCTCGGACAACACGCGCGTGCTGCTGGAGCGCGGCCAGCTCGGCGCGGCCGAAGGCAACCTGTCGGCCATTGCCGACCTGACCGAACGCATGGGCAAGATCACCGGCCAGCTCAAGCTGTTTGCCGGCAAGGCACGGCCGCCGCGCCGCTCGGTGCAGGTGCGCGCCGCGATTGAACATGTCCTCGCACTGCTGGCGCCACGGCTGTCCGCCGTGGCGGTGCATGTCGATGGCCTGGACGCGCTGCCCGGCATCGCCGTGCGCGCCGACGAACTCAAGCTCGAGCAGGTCCTGCTCAACCTGGTCGGCAACGCGCTCGACGCCATTGCCAGCGCCGCGCCCGTGCGGGGCCGCATCGACCTGTCCGTGCGCGCCGAGGCGGGCACCGTGACGATCCAGGTGCACGACAATGGCACCGGCATCCCGCCGGAAGACCTGCCGCGCCTGTTCGAACCATTCTTCACCACCAAGGAAACCGGCCAGGGGCTGGGTCTCGGCCTGGCCATCACGTCGTCGATCGTGCGCGAATTCGGCGGGCAGCTGAGCGCCGCCAATGCCGATGGCGGCGGCGCGGTATTCACCATCGTGCTGACGCGCGCACCGGCCGAAGCCGGCGCGGCGGCCAGCCAGACACATTGAGGCATCCCATGCAAGACGGTTTGCGCGTCCTCTTCGTCGAAGACGAACCGCTGGTGCGCCAGGCCACCGCGCAAAGCCTGGAGCTGGCCGGCTTTTCCGTGCTGGCGCTGCCCTCGGCCGAAGCGGCCCTGCCCCACCTGAGCGCCGGCTTTCCCGGCGTGCTGGTCACGGACGTGCGCCTGCCCGGCGCCAGCGGGCTGGACCTGCTGCACCACTGCCGCAACGTCGCGCCCGGCGTGCCGGTGATCCTGGTGACCGGGCATGGCGACATCACCATGGCCGTGCAGGCCATGCGCGAGGGCGCCTATGACTTCATCGAAAAGCCCTTCGGCGCGGATCGCCTGACCGAGACCGTGCGGCGCGCCATCGAACGCCGCGCTCTCGAACTGGAAAACCAGGCGTTGCGGCGCGAACTGGCAGGCCCGGCGGCCGGCACGCGCATCATCGGCCGTTCGCATGCGATCGATCAGGTGCGTGCGCTGGTGGCCAACGTCGCGGCGACCGACGTGCCGGTGATGATCAACGGTGAAACCGGCACCGGCAAGGAACTGGTGGCGCGCAGCCTGCATGCGCTGTCCAACCGCGCCGACGGGCCGTTCATCGCGCTCAACTGCGGTGCGGTGCCGGAATCGATTTTCGAAAGCGAGATGTTCGGCCATGAGGCCGGCGCGTTCACCGGTGCCGGCAAGCGGCGCATCGGCAAGCTCGAGCATGCGTCGGGCGGCACGCTGTTCCTCGACGAGATCGAAAGCATGCCGCTCGCGCTGCAGGTCAAGCTGCTGCGCGTGCTGCAGGAAGGGACGCTGGAACGGCTCGGATCCAATGCATCGGTGAAGATCGACGTGCGCATCGTGGCCGCCGCCAAGGGCGACATGGATGCACTGGTTGCGCAGGGCGTCTTCCGGCAGGATCTCTACTACCGCCTCAACGTCGTCACCATTGCGCTGCCGCCGCTGCGCGAGCGGCGCGAAGATATCGTGCCGCTGTTCGAGCATTTCATGCTGATCGCGGCGGTGCGGTACCAGCGGCCCGCGCCCATCCTGTCCGAGTCGCAACGCCAGGCGCTGGCGCAGCGGCCGTGGCCCGGCAATGTGCGCGAGCTGCGCAATGCCGCGGACCGGCTGGTATTGGGCGTGCCCGAAGGCGGCCAGGCTGGCGCGGCCGCGGCGGCACCCGACGAGACCGCGCCGCTGCGCGAACGCATGGAGCATTTCGAACGCGCCGTCATCGCCGATGCACTGGCCCGCACGGGGGGTGCCGTCAGTCAGGCCGCGGACTTGCTGCAGGTTGGCAAGGCCACGCTGTACGACAAGATCAAGCGCTACGGGCTATAGGCAACCTGCTGCATAGCTTGACCTAGGGTTTTCACTACACTGCCATGGCAACGTCACAATCGGCGACTATATTTCGTGTGCGGTTGCGGCATTGGCAGGTGCCCTGGCTGCTTGCTTCTTTTATCAGTCTTCGTGGTAGTTGATGCCCCGCTTGTGCGGGGCGTTTTTTTTTACCGCGTTGTCAGGCCCCGAGAAACAGCCGGCCGACCTCGGGATCATGGCCCAGCTCCGCGCCGCTGCCAGCCATGGCGAGCTGCCCGGCCACCAGGACATAGCCAAGGTCGGCAAAAGCGAGCCCCTTGCGGGCATTCTGTTCGACCAGGATGATGGTCTTGCCTTCCTCTTGCTGCAGCTGGCGCAGCAGTTCGAACACCATCTCGATGTAGCGCGGCTCAAGCCCGATCGAGGGTTCGTCGACCAACAGCACGGCGGGGCCCATCATCAGCGCGCGCGAAATCTCCAGCAGCCTGCGCTCTCCACCGGAGAGCACGCTGGCGCGCTGGCTGCGGCGCTGCGCCAAAGCGCCGTGACGCTGGAAGATGCGCTCCGCCGCGGCCGCGGCGTCGCGCGGGTCGCGCATCAGGTACCCGCCCATCAGCAGGTTTTCCTCGACCGTCATATCGGGAAAGATCGAGCTTTCCTGCAGCACGTAAGCCACGCCCGCATGCCGTAGCTTCTGCTCTGCGCGCAGGTGCGTGACCGGCTTGCCGTCCACGCTGATCGTGCCCGCCATGACCCGGGCGAGGCCGTAGATGGCGCGCAGCACCGTCGACTTGCCCGCGCCGTTCGGGCCGATCAGGCAGAGCGAGCCGCCGCGCGCCACGCGCAGGCTGAAGCCGTGCAGGATCTCCATGCCGCCGTAGCCGGCCACGAGGCCGTCGACCGCGACCATCGGCGCGCCGCCGGCCAACTGCTCGAGCTGCGCGACGGTCGGCGGTGGCCGCGATATGGCGGTGGCGAGCGTGGCGGCCGCCGCATGCAGCGGCGCGATAGGCGGGGCCGTATCGTGGATCGCGCTCACGGTTGCGTTCCCAGGTAGGCCTCGATCACCGCGCGGTCGGCAGTGATTCGCGCCGGCGAGCCCTGCGCCAGCACCGCACCATGCGCAAGGCAGTAGACGTGGCCCGCCAGCTGCATCATGACCCGCATATTGTGCTCGATCACCAGCAGCGTGATGCCGAGCCGCGCATTGATGTCGCGCAGCAGCGCGATCAGGCTCTCGATCATCACCGGGTTCACGCCAGCGGTCGGTTCGTCCAGCAGCAGCAGCTTCGGTTCGTTCATCAGTGCCATGCCGATCTCGAGCAGCTTCTGCTGGCCGAACGACAGGTCGGCGGCGCACTGTTCCTGATGGTCCTGCAGGCCGGCCAGGAGCAGGACCTCGCGGGCCCGTTCCCTCACCGCTGGCGGCTGCCGCCTGCACATCGCGGCGAAGCCTTCGTGCACGTGAGGCACGCTGACCAGCAGGTTTTGCAGGCAGCTCATCTTGCCGAATACCCGGGTCTGCTGGAACGTGCGCACCAGCCCCAGGCGCGCAATCTCCGGTACCCGCAGCCGCGAGATTTCGCGCCCCTCAAATACGATCGAACCTGCGTCGATGGCGTGGTAGCCGACGATGGAATTGAAAAGCGTGGTCTTGCCGGAGCCGTTCGGCCCGATCAGTCCCACGATGCCGCCTTGCGGCACCGCCAGGGAGATGCCATGGTTGGCCACGATGCCGCCGAAGCGCTTGGTGACACCGCGCACCGCGAGCAGGTCGGTCATGGCGCGGCACTCCCCCTGACGCGGCGGCGGTTGACGCCAAGCTCGCGCAGCCAGCCCATGATGCCGGTCGGGAACAGCACCACGATCACCACGATCAGCACGCCCAGCGCCACGCGCTGCCAGTTCAGCAGGTACGTCCAGAACAGCTCCTGCGTCAGGTGGAACAGCGCGGCGCCGATCACCGGCCCCCACAACGTACCCTTGCCGCCCAGAATCGCCATCACCACCATCCAGACCCCGAACGTGGCGCCGGCGAACGCCAGCTCGCGCGGATCGATGAAGCCCACCAGGTTGCCCGTCAGTGCACCCGCCATGCCGAGGAAGAGAGCGCAGACGCACCAGGCCAGGTTCTTGTAGCGCGTGGTATGCAGCCCTAGCGCCTCGGCCTTGTCTTCGTCGTCACGGATGGCGTTGAGCGCGAGCCCGAACGGACGCGCGTAGAGCCATCGCAGCGCCAGCAGCGTAACGATGGCCAGCGCCAGCATCAGGTAGTAGTAGAACGGCTCGCGGCTGCCGGCCGCGCCCGGGAACAAGGGCAGCGCCATGCCCGATCCCGCGCCGATGAAATCCCAGCCGGCGGCGGCATCGGCAAAGGCGACCCCCAGGCCCAGGGTCCCGATGGCGAAATAGTGTCCGCGCAGCGCCAGGATCGCCGGCCCGAGCACGAGCGCAACCGTGATCGCCGCCAGCGCCGCCAGCCCGGTACCGGCCGCCAGGCCAGCGAAGTATCCAAGCCCGAGATCGCGTTGCGCCACCGCGCATACATAGGCGCCCACGCCGAAGAAGACGATGTTGCCGAACGAGTTGTAACCCATCTGCCCGCCCATCACGTCCCACGTCAGCGCGAACAGCACCATCAGCCACAGGAAGGTCAGCTGCGTGGTGATGCCGGCGAACAGCCACGGCGCGGCGAGCGCACCGACGCAGCCCGCGAGCATGGCCAGCCAGGCGAGCGGAGAGACCGAGGTCACCGGGACATCCGATTCGAGCCGGCGTGCGCCGCGCAGATGCAGCTTCATCGCAGATAGCCTCGATGCCGGCGCAGCATCAGGTTGCGGCCGACCAGGATCGCTACCAGCAGCGCATAAAGGAAGGCGGTCTGGTACTGGCTGCCGAGCAGGAAGCCGGCGTAGTTCTCCGCGATGCCAAGTCCGCCGGCGGCACCAAGGACCGGCAGCATGCTGCCCAGGCCGGCAACCACCACGATCATGAAGGCGCGCACGGTATAGGGCAGGCCCAGGTACGGATGGATGATCCAGGTCATTGCCACAAGGCCGCCGGCCGCGCCGCAGATGGCGGCATTCAGGGCAAAGGTAGTGGCATAGATGCGATCCGTGTCCACGCCCAGCACGCGCGCGGCACGCGCGTTCTGCGCGGTGGCGCGGATTGCCTGGCCCATGCGGGAGCGCCGCAGGAACAGCATCAGCGCGGCGCCCAGCGCGAGCGCCGCGGCAAACGCCGCGAGTTTTATCTTCGGCACCACCAGTCCGCCCGGCAGGAACAGGCTGCCGAAGCCCGCGTCCAGCGTGCGCACATTCGCGCCAAAGACCAGGTTGGCAAGCTGCTGCAGCACGATGCTCACGCCGAAGGTGGCCAGCACCGAGACAAAAAGATCGCGCTCGACCAGCCGGAAGATGACGATGCGGTAAAGCCCCCAGCCCACGCCATACATCGCCGCCGCGGCAAGCGGCACAGCCAGCGCCACGGGCACGCCCCGGCCGACGAGCCAGATCACCATATAGCCGCCCACCATCACCAGCTCGCCCTGCGCCACGTTGATGAGATTCATCACGCCCCAGACCAGCGCCATGCCATAGGCGGCCAGCGCGAAGACCGCGCCGGCCAGCAGGCCATCCACCACGAGCTGTGCATTCAGTTCGGGGCTCTGGAGCAGCACCGTCAGGTCGGTCATTTGCGTCAGGCCGCTGCGCAGCGGCTCACAACTCCACTACTCCACTACTCGCGCTTTTCCCAGGGCGGTGCCGGATAGATGACTTTCGACGACGCCCACTTGGCCGGCGCGACCACCTTGAACTTGCCGTCCTGCACCTGGTACAGCACCATCGACTTGGCAACGTTCTTGCCGCTCTGGTCGAACTTGAGCGGGCCGTAGAACGTCATCAGGTCGGTCCCTGCCAGTGCATCGCGGACCTTCTCGGTATCGAACGAGCCGGCGTGCTCGAAGGCGTCTACGAAGGTCAACACCGCGGCGCTGGACTCGGCCGCCTGGTATGGCGCCTCGTAGTGGTACTCCTTCTCGAAGCGCTGCGCGTACTGGTCGGCCGTGCCGAACCAACGGTCCTTGTAACCCAGCGCGCGGTCCCATTGCGAACCGCACACCGCGTACTCCGCACGCTTGCCGAACTTCTCGATGATCTGCGCGGAATCGCAGTGGGTCAGCGCCAGCATCGGCACGTCGATGCGCATCTCGGACACCTGGCGCACTGCCAGCGCCGCGCCCTTTTCATGGCCTGATACCACCAGGATGTCGGGCTTGAGCGCCTTCACCTTGGCCAGCGTGACTGACATGTCGTTCAGTTCGGGCGGCAGCTTCTCGTCGATCAACACCTGCATGCCCAGGCGTTTCGCATCCTCGGCCACGCCATCGCGCACGTCCTGCGAGAAGTTGTCGTTCTCGACGGCGATGGCAACCTTCAGGCCCTTCGGCGACTTGCCGGCGCGTTGTGCCTGTTCCGCGGCAAGGTTGATGGCGGCGCGCAGGTAGTAGTCGGAGGTATTGAGCACCGCGAACATATAGCGGTAGCCCTGCGTGAACAGGTTGCGGTCCGCGCCGTTGCCCTCGACCATCGGAATCTTGTACTTCTCCGTGACCGGGGCCATGGCCTTGGTCAGCCCGGAACTGTAGGGCCCCAGCACGAACTTCACGCCGTCCTGGCGGATCAGCCGCTCGGCCAGCTGCGCGCCCCGTGCCGAGGTCGATTCGTCATCGTAGTAGAGGACTTTCAGCTGGTAGGCCTTGCCGCCGACCTTGACCCCGCCCATCTCGTTGACGCGCTTCACGGCAAGGTTGTAGCCATCCTGCGTGTTCTTGCCGTTGGTAGAGTACTTGCCCGTCAGCGAGACCGCAGCCCCGAGGATAAGGGTGTCGCCTTCCACCTTGGCGGCAGCGGGGACCGAGACGGCCAGCCCCATGCCGGCGAGTGCGCAAACGGTGGCGTGGCGCAAACAGATAACGGACCTGGCATTGGCTGGGCAGCCTTGGGGGGATGGGCGCGTCATATCGCCTCCTCACACTCTCTCTCCCACGTATGACTCGTTTCCGAATGGGGAAGTGCCTAACGTCTCGATTTCAGCACTTCATGACGTGTTTCAGCATCCTCTGTTCATGCAATGAGGTTCGACGAGGGAGTCCGGAGAAGGCGGTCCGGATCCCGGGGAACTCAGCTCACTCCCCCAGGAAATCCACCACCATCCGATTGAACGCCTCCGCATGCTCCCACTGCGCCCAGTGCCCGCAGCGGCCGAAGATATGCATCTGCGCATTCGGGATACCGGCGATCAGCCGCAAGCCGACGTCCATCGGCACGAACCGGTCATCACGCCCCCAGATCACCAGCGTCGGCGCGGCGATCTCGCCGAGGCGCGGACCGTAGTCCGTGAACTGCTTCGGATTCGCCGCCAGGCTCTTGACGAAGTTCTCCAGGTGATCCCGCCGCGCGAGCATATTGTCCAGCCGCGCCTGCATCAGGTCGTCTGTCAGCGAGCTGGCGTCATAGACGAACACATTCATCATGCGCTTCAGGTTCTCGATGGTCGGCTCGCGGTACAGGCCGTTGAGCAGCTTGATGCCTTCGGTCGGCATCGGCGCGAACAGGCTCGGGCCGCCGGTGCCGCCGCCCATCAGCACGAGCTTGCCGACGCGCTGCGGATTGGCCAACGCGAACGCCACCGCGCTGTGGCCGCCCATCGAGTTGCCGAGGATATGCACGCGCTCGATGTCGAGCGCATCGAGCACGCCCTTGAGCACGCGGGCGTTGAGTTCCGAGCGCGAACCCGTGTTGACCACCGGGTCGCTCTTGCCCCAGCCCGGGCAGTCGACCAGCAGCACGCGGTAGCCTGCTGCAACCAGCGGCTCGACGTTGCGGTTGAAGTTGGCCCAGCCGGTCGCGCCCGGACCCGAGCCGTGCAGCATGACGACGGTCTCGGCACCGGAGCCGGAGCCGGTGTCGTTGCAGTGGATGCGGAACTCGGTGTCGCCATCCTTCACGGTGACGAACCGGCTCGTGCTGGCTTCGGTGATGGCTTGTGCAGTGGCTTGCATGATGATCTTCCTTGCTCGACTGAATCTGTACTGAATGGAATGTGTGCCGACCGTGCGCACGCTCAGGCGCGGCGACCGCCCGGCACGGTCGCACCGGTCGTCCGGCGCGGCGTGAATGAACCCACCACCGCCAGCGCGGCGACTGCCGCGACGACGATCAGCGGAATGCTGGCTGCGACCAGCATCGATGCGCTCTGGCCCAGCGCGAACAGCTGCCCGGCAACGAGCGGCCCGAGGATCGAGCCAAGCCGGCCGACCGCGACCGCCGCGCCCACGCCGGTGCCGCGGACTTCGGTCGGATAAGCCTGCCCGGCCAGCGCATACAGCACCGACTGGCCGCCCACCAGGAACAGGCCGCAGAAGAACGCGCCCCATGCCATCGACAGGCTGCCGCCCGCCCCGGCGAGCCCGGCCAGCGCGGCCGCGATCCCCACGTACATGCCCACCACCGTAAGGCGCGGGCTGAAGCGGTCCATCACGCTGGCGATGCCGACCGCGCCGATGCCGCCGCCGAGGTTGAACATCATCATGGCGACGCCGGCCTGCACGCGCGTCAGGCCATTGGACAGCACCATCGACGGCAGCCAGTTCATCAGGAAATACAGCACGATGAGCGTGCCCAGGTAGCTGATCCACAGCGCGAGCGTGGTGCGCGTACGGCTGCTGCCACAGAGTGCTTCGACAAAGCCAGGCTCCGCGCGCCTGGTCACTTGCGCCTTCGCCTCGACGAACTGCGCCGACTCGGGCAGCCACAGCGCAAGCAGCGGGACCATCAGCAGCGGCCCGAACCCGCCCACATAGAAGATGTGCCGCCAGCCCTCGTCGCCCGGACTGACGATGCCGATGGCGGCAGCCAGTGCGGCGCCAAACGGCATGCCGCAGTACATCGCGCCCACGGCGGTGCTGCGCTGCGCGGGCGACGCCGCTTCCGAGCACAGCGCGATCAGGTTCGGCATGGCGGCGCCCAGGCCCAGGCCCGTCAGCAGGCGCGCGACCAGCAGGCTTTCGAAGCTCCACACCGTGGTCGTCGCCAGCGAGAATGCGCCGAACAGCGCCACCGACAGCATCAGCACGCGCTTGCGGCCGAGGCGGTCAGCCAGGCGCCCGCCAAGCGCGGCGCCCGGCAGCAGGCCGATGGCGCCGGCACTGAAGGCCCAGCCCATCTGTGCCACCGACAGCGAGAACTCCTTCGCGATGCGCGGTGCGGCCACGCCGGCCGACTGCAGGTCGAGTCCTTCCAGCAAGGCGATGGCCAGGCACAGGCCAATCGTGGCGATGCTGCCTTTCGTGCCGCGCGCGTCGGCGCCGTGAGTTTGAAACGTGTTCATTGGTAGTCTCCAGTCACCCTGCGAGCCGCTCTTCGCGGCGGCCCTTGCGCAGGCAGGCAAGTTCGGTGGCGTGGCAACGCACGCCGCCAGCCGGTCTTACAGCAGTGCTCAGGCCGCGCGCGCCTTCATATCCAGCGCGCAAGCCGTGTGATGTCCCGGCTTATGCGGCGAACGTCGCGCGCACGCTGCCCAGTCCTTCGATCTCTGCCGTGTAGGTGCCGGACTCGGTGACGGCAACCATCGGGCCGAGCGCGCCGGTCAGCACCACGTCACCTGCGCGCAGCGGCGTGCCGAGCTGCACCATGCGGTCCGCCAGCCATACCGCCGCGTTGAGCGGATTGCCGAGGCAGGCCGCGCCGTTTCCGCGCGACAGCACTTCGCCTTCGCGCGAGAGCGTCATCGCGCACGCGGCCAGGTCGATTGCGGAGAGCGGCACCGGGCGGCTGCCGAGCACGAACAGCGCGCTCGACGCGTTGTCGGCCACGGTGTCGACAAAGCGGATGTTCCAGCCCTCGATGCGGCTGTCGACCACCTCGATGGCCGCGAGCGCATAGGCGCTGGCACGAAGGATGTCGGCAAAGGTATGCCGCTCTTGCGTCAGGTCGCGCTCCAGCACCAGCGCGATTTCCGCTTCGACTTTCGGCTGGATCAGGCGCGACAGCGGCATCGGCTGGCTGTCGCCATAGGCCATGCTCGCGAACAATGCGCCGAAGTCCGGCTGGTCGACGCCGAGTTGCTTCTGCACCGCCAGCGAGGTCAGGCCGATCTTGCGGCCGACGATGCGCTCGCCCTGGGCGAGGCGCGCGTCGACGTTGGCCTGCTGCACGGCATAGGCCGTGGCAATGTCTTCGAGCGCGATCTCCCCGCGCACCGGCGCAATGGTCTGGCGCGAGGCCTCGGCGCCGCGCAGGCGCGCGGCGATGTCGTTGACGAGGTTCCGGTCTGTCATCGGTTTTCTCCTTGATCGGGTCGGGCGGCCGCCGCGAGCGCGGCGCGCGGCTCGGCATGCATGGTGGCGAAGCCCGCGATCCACTCGGGAATGGCGCGGTAGAAGTCGAGCGATGCGCGGTACGGTCCGTACGCGGCCAGCGCGCCGAACGCTGCTACCCACGTGCGGATCTCGTGTGCCGATTTGCCACCGTCGCGCGTAATGGCGTCGTTGGTCATGCCGTCGACAGCCGTGAGTTCGCCCGAGGCGAGCAAGGCCAGGAAGGCGCGGTCCCACTCCGGATTGAGCGGATGCAGGTGGCTGTCGCCGGCGACGAACGCCCTGGCGGCAGCAACGGTACGCGCCTGGCGCGCGGCGCGCGATTCGGCCGACGGGTTGCGCCCGGCGATCAGCCGCTCCGCGACTTCCTCGCTGGCGCCAGCCAGTTCCGGCACCGGCGGTTCGTGCGAGATGCCGCCGGAGCCGACCACCAGCACGCGCTTGCCGGTGCGCGACAGGAAGCGGCCGACCGCGTCGCCGAGCAGACGCGCGCGGCGCAGCGTGGCCATCGGCGGCGCCACCGAGTTGATGAACACGGGGATGACCGGGTAGCGGTCCAGCCCGCCAGTGAGCACGGCGAGCGCATCGGCGCAGCCGTGGTCGACCTGCATCCGGTACGACAGCGCGACATCGATCTCCGCGGCCATCACGCTTTCGGCCAGCGACTGCGCCAGGTCCGCGGGTACCGGCAACTTGCCGGCCAGGCTCCTGAAGTCGCCGATGGCCGTGGCTGCCGCACCGACGCAGAACGGCGGCATGACGTCATAGAAGAAGCCGTTGAAGTGGTCCGGCGCAAACACGACGACCAGTTCGGGATCGAACGCGCGTATGCGCTCGCGCGCCGCGGCCTGTACGCGCCCGACCTCGGCGACGACTTCGGGCGCGGGGTCGACATAGCCGTGCAACGGCGTGTGCGACAGACATTCCAGGTGAATCGGCATCCTCATGCTCCTGCTGCTTGGGTAACGGTGATGGGCTCGCGTGCCGGGCGCGACGCCGTGGAAGGACTGGAGGCGCCCGCATACGGCGGCACCTGGCTCATGCCGAGCTTGCCGGCCAGTTCGGTGATGGCCGCCGATACCTCCTGCGGCGAGCACACACCGGCGACAAAGCGGTCCGGGCGCAGCAGCACCACCGATTGCGGCAGGCGGCTGAACCACTCCTTCAGGCGGCCGCCGGCATCGCCGATCGCGATCACGCCCTCGGGCACGTCGCCGGCATGGCGCAGCTGCACGTCGGGCTTGGCGAGCACGAAGCGCATGCCAGCCTGCTCGGCAATGGCGCGGGCCTGCGGCGTCAGGCCAAAGGTCGGGTCGGTGCCCCAGCCGATCACGGCAAAGTGGTTGCCGATCGCGTCGTCGAGCAGGGTCAGGCGGTCATCGCTGGTGCGCACGCGCGGCTGGATAAACATGCGGCCCACGGGAGAGCCGGCCAGCGGATCCTCGCCATAGACCAGGCGGCCGAGGAACGAATCGCGCTTCTCGCTCATCAGGCCGAGCAGGCGGCCCGGCGCGGAATTGCCGGAGCGTTCCAGCACGCGTGCCAGCCAGCCACCGCGCGCCTGCGGCGGCGGCTGCAGCACCACGCCCTCCTCGTAGCGCGGCATCGGCTTGAAGCGCATCTCGACGAAGTAGCGCTTGACCGACGGCAGCAGGTTGAAGCTGCGCACGAAGGCATCGCGGAAGCGCGCGCCGAAGCGCGTGGTCGGGGCGAAGATGTCGCCAGCCACTTCGGACAGGTGGATCATCGAACGCGCATGGGCGCGGCGCTCGGCGGTGTAGGTGTCGAGCAGGCGCGCATCGGCCTGGCCCTTGGCGACCATCGCCAGCTTCCAGCCGAGGTTGTTGGCATCGCGGATGCCGCTGTTGTAGCCCTGCCCCTGCCACACCGGCATGATGTGCGCGGCATCGCCGGCCAGCAGCACGCGTTCGACACGGAAAGTCGAGGCGAGCCGCGCGTTGTGCGTATAGACACGCTTGCGGATGTAGTCGACCTTGTCCGGATCGGCCACCACCTTGCGGATCAGCGCGGCCATATTCTCCGGCTTCGACAGCGCCTCTTCGGTCTCGCCCGGCATCACCATGAACTCGAAGCGGCGGATGCCGTGCGGCAGCGCGGCCGAGACATAGGGGCGCTCGTGATCGCAGTGCAGGTAGATGTGCGGCGAGCCTACCGGGTCGTTGCGCACGTCGACGACGATCCACTGGTTCGGCTTGGTGCGGCCTTCGAAAGGCACCTGCAGCACGCGGCGCACCAGGCTGTTGCCGCCATCCGCGCCGACCATGTAGGCCGCGCGGATCGTGCGGCGCTGGCCGCCGCTGGTAGTCACCTCGATGCTCACGCCGGCGCTGTCCTGCGTGAAGGCATCGACGCCATGGCCGAACAGGACCTGGGCGTGCCCGAAGCGTTGCAGCCCCTCGTACAGCACCCGGTCCGCCAGCGGCTGGATGAACGCGTTGCGGCGCGACCAGCCGAACTCGTCGGTGCGCGGTTCGATCGACGCGAAGCAATGGCCGTCCTTCGTGACAAAGCGCATCCAGTGGTCAGGCGTGGTGTGCGGCAGCAGCGTGTCGGCGAGCCCTACGGCCTGGAACACGCGCAGCGCTTCATCGTCGAGGCCGATGGCGCGCGGATAGTCGATGAGCTGGTCCAGCTTCTCGACGATCGTGACGCGCACGCCCTGGAGGCCGAGAATATTGGCGATCATCAGCCCGACCGGGCCGGCGCCGATGATGGCGACGTCGGTTTCGACATCGGGAAGACGGTCTGTGTGCGCCGTCTGCGTAGCCGTGGTGTTCATAGGTCTCCTACTTGCAAGGCATGAGTGCCCCCCCGCGCCGGAACGGCGCGTGCTGGCTGTGCCGCGATGAAATGGAAGTGGGCGGCCGGCGCAGCCGGCTGCCGGTCAGGCGCCGCAGCGGTGGCGCTGGCGACGGATCAGGCAGGACATGGGGGGCGTCTCCGTTGAATTTGCGATTTTGAGAGGAGTCTAGGCATCGGGCGGCGCGCGCTCAAAATTTTCTCTAAAATGTGCAAAGAGTGCACATCTTTGATTTATAAGGATTTTTTGTGAACAAATACGCGAACGTGCGAGGGCTGTCACGTGGCCTGCAGGTGCTGCGGGCACTCAACGCCATGGAAAATGGCCGCGCCACCAGCCAGCAGCTCAGCGAGGCGACTGGCCTGCACCGGACCACGGTGCGACGTTTGCTGGAGACGCTGGTCGAAGAAGGGTTCGTGCGGCGCAGTACGTCCGACGACAGCTTTCGCCTGACGCTGGAAGTACGGGCGCTCAGCGAAGGCTTCACCGACGACGAACGCATCGCCACCGTCGCGCCGCCGATCATGGGGCGGCTGATGCAGCGCGTGGTCTGGCCATCCGACCTGACCACGCCCGACGGCGACGCCATGATCATCCGCGAGACCACGCACCGGTTCAGCCCGCTGTCGTTTCACCGTTCCATGGTGGGCCGGCGCCTGCCGATGCTGCTGACCGCCGCCGGTCGCGTGTATTTCTCGATGTGCCCGGATGCCGAGCGCGAAGACATTCTCGAAGTCCTGCGTTCCGGCGCTGGCGGCGAACAGCAGTTCAAGCTCGCGCATGACGATGCCTTTATCCGCAACCTCATCCGGCAGACGCGCAAGGACGGCTTTGGCTCCAATCAGGGCGACTGGTCCGATCAGCGCAAGATCGGCGCCGTGGCCGTCGCCATTCAGGCCGAGGGCCGTGTACTGGCGAGCCTCAATGTGATTTACCTGCAGCAGGCAATCAGTGCGGCGGAGGCGACGCGGCGCTTTGTTCCGGAGTTGCAGCAGGCAGCAAAGGAGATGGTCGAGGCGCTGGAGGCCAGCGGCAGGTAGGCCGCCATTCGCCGGTCAGACCTTCTCAACAAAGCCCCGCCCCCCTCACATCGACGCCACATGCTGCCGCACGAGCGCAAGCAGTCCGTCGAGTTCCGCCGAATGCGGTTCCGCGCGCGACACCATCAGCAGTTCGACATGCGGCGGCGCCCCCTCCAGCGGCCGGGCGCAGATCGCGTTGCTGGTCAGTGAAGCCGCGTACTCCGGCAACAGCGCATAGCCCAACCCCATCCCGACAAGATTCAGGTTCAACAGGATATTGGTCGCAACCTGCGCGACGTTGCACTGCAGCTTGTGTTGGATGAAGAAGCCCTGTGCCGCCGTATGGACTTGCCCCGAGTACTGCGGATGCGTGCTGATGAACGGCTCGCCGGCAAGCTTCGCCGGGGGAATGCGATCCAGTTTCGCAAGTGGATGTGCGGACGGCAGCAGCACGATCAGCGGCTCGACCAGCACGACCTCGCGCGTCAGCGCAGCCGAATGCACCGGATCGCGCATGAAGGCGACATCGACCTCTCCCTGCAGCAAGGCCTGCTCAAGTTCATGCGTCGGCATGCTGCGCAGCTCGACATTCACGTTCGGGAACTGCAGCCGCAGCCGCGGCAGGATGGCTGGGAACACCCGTATCTCCGCCGCGGGCACGAAGCCGATGGTCACCGTCGCCCCGGCCTGCTGGCCCACCTGGCGTGCCCGCTCGACCGCGCGGTCGGCGTGCGCGACGATCAGCCGCGCCTCGGCCAGGAAGACCCGGCCGGCTTCAGTCAGCTCCACCTTGCGCCGCGTGCGCTCCAGCAGCGGGGTGCCGATTTCGTCCTCCAGATTGCGAATCTGCTGGCTCAGCGACGGCTGCGCGGTATGCAGCCGTTCCGCCGCCCGGGTGAAACTGAGTTCATCCGCAACGGCGATGAAGTAGCGCAGGTGTCGGAGTTCCATGCTCTGAGTTATTGCTCTGACGTCTTATAGCCAACAAACAAAATATTTCACTTCGCGGGCACGGGCAACGATTATTTGCGGAAATTCCCGCAACGGGATGCCTACCAGAAAGGAGACATTCATGTCCGCGAACATCGATTTCGATGCGCTGGTGGACGCGCGCAATGGCCGCGTCGCGTCATCCATCTACACCGACCCCGACATCTACGACCTGGAGCTGGAACGGATCTTCGGCCGTTGCTGGCTGTTCCTCGCGCACGTCAGCCAGATCCCCAAGGCCGGCGATTTCTTCAACACCTATATGGGCGAAGACCCGGTGGTGGTGGTGCGCCAGAAGGATGGCTCGATCAAGGCCTTCCTCAACCAGTGCCGGCACCGCTCGATGCGCGTGAGCTTCGCCGATTCCGGCAACACGCGCGCCTTCACCTGCCCTTACCACGGCTGGTCCTATGGCGTCGATGGCGCGCTGATCGAAGTCCCGCTCGAGCCGCGCGCCTATCCGCACGGCCTGTGCAAGGAAAAATGGGGCCTGCAGGAAGTCACGCGCGTGGCAGTGTACAAGGGCCTGGTGTTCGGTAACTGGGACGCGTCCGCGCCGGACCTCGAGACCTATATGGGCGATATCGCCTGGTATCTCGACGGCGTGCTCGACCGTCGCGAGGGCGGCACCGAGATCATCGGCGGCGTGCACAAGTGGGTGATCGACTGCAACTGGAAGTTCCCCGCCGAGCAGTTCGCCAGCGACCAGTACCACGCGCTGTTCTCGCACGCGTCGGCAGTGCAGGTGCTTGGCGCGAAGGGCGACAGCGACGACAAGGCGCTGGGCGCCGGACAGACCGCACGCCCCGTGTGGGAAACCGCAAAGGACGCTCTGCAGTATGGCCAGGCGGGCCACGGCAGCGGCTTCTTCTTCACCGAGCAGCCCGATGCGAACGTGTGGGTCGACGGTGCGGTGTCCCAGTACTTCCGCGACACGTACCCGGAAGCCGAAGCGCGGCTCGGCAAGGTGCGCGCACTGCGGCTCGCGGGTCACAACAACCTGTTCCCGACCATGTCGTGGCTCAACGGCACCGCGACGCTGCGCGTGTGGCATCCGCGCGGCCCGAACCAGGTCGAGGTGTGGGCGTTCTGCATTGCCGACAAGGACGCGTCCGACGAAGTGAAGGCCGCGTTCGAGCGCAGCGCGACGCGGGCGTTCGGCCCGGCCGGCTTCCTGGAGCAGGACGACTCCGAGAACTGGGTCGAGGTGCAGAAAGTGCTGCGCGGCTCGCGCGCAAAGAAGACCCGCCTGTGCCTGGAAATGGGACTCGGCAACGAGCGCGTGCGTGAAGACGGCATTCCGGGCATGACCAACTACATCTTCTCGGAGACCGCCGCGCGCGGCATGTACCGGCGCTGGGCAGACCTGCTAAGGTCGGACACCTGGGACGAAGTGCAGTCGCGCACCGCGCAGTATGAAGCCGAGGTGCTGAAATGAATGCCGTCGCAGAAGTCCGCCGTTTCTCCGTCCCGCTGGAACTCCATCACGAGATCGCGCAGTTCCTCTACCACGAGGCCGCCCTGCTCGACGACTGGCAGTTCCGCGACTGGCTTGGGCTGCTGTCGGAAGACATCCGCTACACCATGCGCACCACCGTCAATGCGCAGACGCGCGACCGCCGCCGCGGCGTGCAGCCGCCGACGACGTGGATCTTCAATGACACGCATGCCCAGCTCGAACGCCGCATCGCGCGGCTCGAAACCGGCATGGCGTGGGCCGAAGAGCCGCCGTCGCGCACGCGGCACATCATCGCGAACCTGCAGGTACGGCCAGCCGACCAGGCCGATACCGCGGACGAGTACGAGGTCCGCCTGAGCTATCTGCTCTATCGCTCGCAGAAGGAGCGCGATGAAACCTTCTACGTCGGCAGCCGCGTCGACCGTGTGCGCCGCGCCGGCGGCCCCGCCGGCTGGCAGGTCTGCCGCCGCGAGATCACGCTCGACCAGGCGGTGCTGTCGTCCCACAACCTTAGCGTGCTGTTCTGATCATGACCCGTATCTTTGTGTGCCAGGACGAAGACCTGTCCGACGGCGAAGCCATCAAGGTCGATGGCCCGGAAGCCGCCATCGCAGTATTCCGTGTCGGTGGCGAGCTCTATGCGCTGAACGACCGCTGCAGCCACGGCAATGCCTCGATGTCAGAAGGCTACGTCGAGGATGACGCCACCGTGGAATGCCCGCTGCATGCCGCGCGCTTCTGCCTGAAGACCGGCACCGCGCTGTGCCAGCCCGCCACGGAGCCGCTGCGGACCTTTCCCGTCACGCTGGTCGACGGGGCGGTCTATGTCGACGTGCGGGAGGCGGCATGACGAATCCCCGCTGGCTGGAAGACCAGGTCGCGCTGATCACCGGCGGCGGCTCGGGGCTAGGCCACGCGCTGGTCGAGCGCTTCATCGGCGAAGGCGCTCGTGTCGCCGTGCTGGAACGCTCGGCGGAAAAGGTTGCCGCGCTGCGCGAGCGCTTCGGCTCGAAGGTTGTCGCAGTCCAGGGTGACGTGACCTCGTACACCGACAATGAACGTGCCGTTTCCGCGGCGTTGGAAGCCTTCGGCAAGCTCGACACCTTCATCGGCAATGCCGCCGTCTGGGATCACGCTTCCACGCTGGTCGACCTGTCGCCCGAACAGCTCGACAGCGGCTTCGGCGAACTGTTCTCGATCAATGTGAAAGGCTACCTGCTCGGCGCCAAGGCAGCGTCGCGGGCGTTGATTGCTTCCGAAGGCAGCATGATCTTCACGCTGTCGAACTCTTCCTTCTACCCGGGTGGCGGCGGCCCCCTCTATACCGCGAGCAAGCACGCGGCAGTCGGGCTGATCCGGCAGCTGGCGTATGAGCTCGCGCCCAAGGTGCGCGTCAACGGCGTGGGCCCGTGCGGCATGGCCAGCGACCTGCGCGGCCCCGCCGCGCTCGGCCAGGACACGCTGCGCATCATGGACTCGCGTACGCCGCAGGCCATCGCCAGCATTCTGCCGCTGCAGTTTTTCCCCGAACCGTCGGACTTCACCGGCCCGTTCGTGCTGCTCGCGTCGCGCGCCAACAACCGCGTGCTGAGCGGCGTGATGATCAACGCCGACGCGGGGCTCGGCATCCGCGGCATCCGCCACGCGGCGGGCGGCCTGCATTTGTAACGGAGGCAAAGCGCCATGACGGCTTCCACCATCGTCATCGTCGGCGCCGGACAGGCCGGCGCGGTCGCGGCTGCCGAGCTGCGGCAACAAGGCTTCGCAGGCCGGCTTGTCCTCGTCGGGGAAGAGCCGCATGTCCCGTATGAGCGTCCGCCGCTGTCGAAGGACGTCCTGCTGCAGCCGGACACCGCCCGCTGTACGATCCACGCCGACGGCTTCTATGCGCAGCACGGTATCGAGTTGCGGCTTGGCATCGCCGTCACGTCGATAGACAAGGACGCGCGCACCGTCACGCTAGGCAACGGCGAGACGATCGCGTTCGACAGCTTGCTGCTGGCCACCGGCGCGCGCGTGCGCCGGCTGCCAATGCTGGATGCGCTTGGCGACGGCGTCCATACGCTGCGCACGCTCGACGATGCGCGCCGGCTGCTGCCGGTGCTGCGTCCCGGCCAGCGCGTGCTGCTGGTAGGCGCCGGCGTGATCGGCCTGGAGCTTGCATCGAGCGCCACCGACCTTGGCGCGCAGGCAACGGTGATCGAACAGGCGCCGCTCGCGATGATGCGGTGCTCGCCGCCCGTGCTGAACCGCCACCTGTGCGAGGTTCACCGCGCGCGGGGCGTGGTGCTGCATCTTGGCGTGCCGCTTGCGCAGGCAGCGCGCGAAGACGGCGACATCGTCCTCACGCTGCAGGACGGCACGCGCATCGCCGGCGACGCCGTGGTCTATGGCATCGGCGTCGAACCGGAGACCACGCTTGCGCGAGCAGCCGGCCTTGCCGTCGACAACGGCATCGTGGTCGACGCCCAATGCCGCACCTCTGCGGCGGGGATCTATGCGGCCGGTGATGTCACCAGCCAATGGCATGCGGACAGCGACTGCCACGTGCGTCGTGAGACGTGGGAAAACGCGAACCAGCAGGCCGTGACGGCCGCGCGCGCGATGCTTGGCCTGGCGCCCGTCGAGTCCGCCGCGCCGTGGTTCTGGACCGACCAGTGCGGTCTCAATATCCAGTTCGCCGGAGATCCCGCGGCACAGGAGTGGATCGTGCGCGGTGCGCTGGACCAGCCGCCGTGCATGCTGTTCGGCTTGGACGCCGAAGGCGCGCTGGCCGCGGCGATTGCGGTCAACCAAGGGCGCGATATTCGCAATGCGAAGACGTTGATCGGCAAGCGGGCTCGCGTTGACCGCGACGTGCTGGCCGATCCGGCCCAGAACCTGCGCACGCTGGCGCGTGACGCCTGAGCGCCACGCGGAGAGGGTTGGTCAATCAGCGCGGATACCGTTGTCCTCGATCACCTTGCCCCACTTCCTGTACTCATCCCGCATGCGCGCGGCAAACTGCTCGGGCGGCATGTAGGCGGCCAGCGTGCCGGCACCCTGGAGCTTTTCCTGCACGACCGGGTCGGCCAGCACGCGCTTCAGATCCCCGTTGAGCTTCGCGACGATATCCGGCGGCGTGCCGGCCGGCGCCACGATGCCAGCCCACGAAGTCGCGTCGAACCCCGGGAAGCCCTGTTCCGCGATGGTCTTCACATCCGGCGCCAAGCTCACGCGCCGCGCCGAGCCCACCGCGAGCGGGCGCAGCTTGCCGGCCTTGATATGGGGCAGCGCCGCGGTCATGTCAGAGAACATCATCGGCACCTGTCCCGCCAGTACATCCGCCATGGCCGGCGCGCTGCCCTTGTACGGCACGTGCTGCGCATCGAAATGGCCCAGGCTCTTGAGCAGCTCCGTCGAGATATGGCCGAAGCTGCCGTTGCTGGCGCTGGTGTAATTGTTGGAGCCGGGGTGGGCCTTGGCGTAGGCGATGTATTGCGGCAGCGTGGTCACGTCCGGCAGGGCCTTCGGATTGACCACCATGACGATGGGCAGGTCATAGGCCGACGCCACCGGCGTGAAATCCTTGAACAGGTCGTAGCTCTTGCGATGCGTGAGATGCGGCGCCAGCAGCGTGGGGTTGGTCATGACCAGCAGCGTGTAGCCATCTGGCGCGCTGCGCGCCACCGCTTCCGCGCCGATAGTGCCCGATGCTCCGGGCCGGTTGTCGATCACCACCGGCTGGCCCAGCGCCTCGCTCAACTTCTGGCCGATGATGCGCGACCCGGTGTCGGTCGGCCCGCCCGGCGGATACGGCACCACCAGCCGGACCTGCCGCGCGGGATAGCTGCCCGCGGACTGCGCGCCGGCCAGGCACGGCAGCATGCCGGCAAGGCAGAGGACGGCTGATCGGATGGCAAAAGTGCGGCGGCTGGCTGCGGGCATGACTGTCTCCATGAGGTTGTCGGGCCGCCGTGCGAAGCGGCAACCGCTTGCGTACCTGACGCGATTCTTGCGGCCGACTCGTCCGACAGGCCTCGTCGGAACCGACGATTCCCGGAAATGGCGTAGATTGACGGCTCTAGCCTCGTCAATCTGAAAATCCCTATAATCGAACGACCGTTCATTTCAGGGCGCCACCGGCGCCCGCACGTGGTTCAGGAGACACCATGCCCGCCGCCCGACAACTGCCTCAGGTTTTGCAAAACCTGGCTCTTCCCGTCATCGCCTCGCCGATGTTCATCGTCAGCTACCCGGAACTGGTTCTGGCGCAGTGCAAGGCCGGCATCGTCGGCTCGTTCCCGGCACTGAACGCCCGGCCGGCGGAGCTGCTCGACGAATGGCTCACGCAGATGCAGGAAGACTTGGCCAGCTTCAAGGCCGCGAATCCCGGCAAGCCGGTCGGCCCGATCGCGGTGAACCAGATCGTGCATGCGTCGAACGCGCGGCTCGAACATGACATCAAGGTCTGCGTCGACCACAAGGTGCCTATCTTCATCACCTCGCTGCGCGCGCCGATGAAGGAGATGATCGACGCCGTGCACAGCTACGGCGGCATCGTGCTGCACGACGTGATCAGCCTGCGCCACGCCGAGAAGGCGCTGGAAGCCGGCGTGGACGGCCTGATCCTGGTGGCTGCCGGCGCTGGCGGCCATGCCGGCATGCTGTCGCCGTTCGCGCTGGTCGGCGAGGTGCGCAAGATCTTCGACGGTCCCATCGCGCTGTCGGGCTCGATCGCCACCGGCGACGCCGTGCTGGCCGCGCAGGCCATGGGCGCCGACTTCGCCTACGTGGGCACGCGCTTCATCGCCACGCAGGAAGCGCACGCGAGCGAGTCGTACAAGCGCTCGATCACCGACTCGGCAGCCGCCGACATCATCTACACCAACCTGTTCACCGGCGTGCACGGCAACTACATCCGCGAAAGCATCGTGGGTGCGGGCCTGGACCCGGAGAACCTGCCCGTGGCCGACAAGAGCAAGATGGACTTCTCCAGCGGCAGCTCCAAGACCAAGGCCTGGAAGGACATCTGGGGTGCCGGGCAAGGTGTGGGCCAGATCCACGATATCGTGCCTGCCGGCGAGATCATCGCGCGCATGAAGGGCGAGTACGACGCGGCCAAGGCGCGGCTGGGTATTGCGCGCTGAGCGCGCTTGCCGCCATTGACGTCCCTGCAGCGTGACACGTCCGAACCTGCCGCCACGGTCGTACTGTGCCGACGGCAGCGGTTGCTGCGCGCGATGTGGGTCGCACTGGGGGCGATCAGTCTTTTGCTCGGCATCATCGGCATCTTCCTGCCGGTGCTGCCGACCACGCCGTTCGTGCTGCTCGCCGCGGCCTGCTTCGCGCGCGGCTCCGAACGCTTTCACGGCTGGCTGCTCGAGCATCCGCGCTTCGGCCCGCTGGTCAGCGACTGGCAGCGCCATCACAGCATCCCGCTGCGCGCGAAGTGCCTGGCGCTGGTGATGATGTGGACGTCGATGGGCGCCACCGCCTGGTTCATGCGCGCCCGGCCGCTGGCGTCGGCGGCGCTGATTGCGTGTGCGGCGGCGGTGAGTATCTGGATGCTGCGCCTGCCCACCCGGCCACCGGGCGGGCACGGGAACTGATCCGCTAGTCGTAGCGGCGCGCGTCCTCGATCACCTTGCCGTCCTGCGGCAGCGACCCCGACGCCACGAAGGCCACCTCGCCGCGCAGGCGCATCACCTCACGCAGCGACTCCGCCACGGCCTGGCGCAAGCCATCATCGTCGCGCGCGGCGTCGCAATGCAGCGTCATCACGTCGGCGCCCATGGTGCCGGTCACGACCAGCCGCGCGGCGCGGATCTCCGGATGGCGGCGCAGCACATCGGCCACCTGGCCCGGATGCACGAACATGCCCTTGACCTTGGTGGTCTGGTCGGCGCGGCCCAGCCAGCCCTTGAGGCGGATATTGGTGCGCCCGCAGGGGCTGGCGCGGTGCGAGGAATCGGTGACGATGGCCGACAGGTCGCCGGTGCCGAAGCGGATCAGCGGATAGTCGCCGTTGCCGAGCACCGTGACCACCACCTCGCCGGTCTCGCCTTCCGGCATCGGCCGCGTGCCGCCCGGCTCGACGATCTCGACCAGCACGCCTTCGTCGACGACCCAGCCGTCGCCGCCTTCGGTTTCATAGGCGATCAGGCCGACATCGGCCGTGCCATACATCTGCTGCACGCGGATGCCGCGCTCCTGGAACCAGCCGCGCAGCGAAGGCGGCAGCGCCTCGCCCGAGACCAGCGCCTTGGACAGGCTGTGGCATGGCAGGCCCATTTCCGCGCCGCGCTCGAGCAGCAGCTTGAGGAACGACGGCGTGCCCGCGTAGGCCGATGGCTGCAGGCTGGCCAGCGCCTGCACCTGCGACTCGGTCTGCCCGACGCCTGCCGGGAACACACAGCAGCCCAGCTTGTGCGCACCGGTCTCCATCATCATGCCGGCCGGCGTGAAGTGATAGGAAAAGGTGTTGTAAACCAGCTCGCCCGAGCGGAAGCCGGCGGCGAACATGGCGCGGGCGATGCGCCACCAGTCGGCAGCGTGGCCGTCCGGTTCGTGGATCGGGCCCGGCGACTGGAAGATGTGGCGCAGCCCGCCGACCGGCGTGGCATTGAGTCCGCCCAGCGGCGGCATGGCCTTCTGCCGCGCGCTCAGGTCCGACTTGCGCGTCACCGGCAATGCGGCCAGCGCGTCGCGCGAAGTCAGCGCGGCCGGGTCTGCGTCGCGCAGCGCCTCGGCAAAGTATGGCGCGTGCGTCCTGGCATGGGCGACCTGGCGCGCGAGCGCGGCCATCAGCGCCTGCTCGCGGATTTCCGGCGCACGGGTTTCGAGCGAATCGAAGTATTCGGGCATGGTTGGATACGACGAATAAGGTCGGTGGATACAGCGCGCACTGCTCCACTCTCCCCATGATGGGAGAGGGAACACAATCGGCATCTCTTATGCGAGCCAGCGCTTTCTTCGGCGATAGCTCTTCACATCCCGGAACGACTTGCGCGCCGCGCCGTCCGCATCATTGGCGGCCACGCCAAGGTAGAACTCCTTGACGTCCTCGTTGGTGCGCAGCGACTCGGCGTCGCCGTCCATCACCACGCGGCCGTTCTCGAGGATGTAGCCATAGTCGGCGTAGCGCAGCGCCACCATGGTGTTCTGCTCGGCCAGCAGGAAGCTGACCTTCTCGCGCGTGTTGAGGTCGCGCACGATCTCGAAGATCTCCTCAACGATCTGCGGCGCGAGACCCATCGACGGCTCGTCCAGCAGGATCATCGCGGGCTTGGCCATCATGGCCCGGCCGATCGCGCACATCTGCTGCTCGCCGCCCGAGGCGTAGCCCGCCTGCGATTTGCGGCGCGTCTTCAGGCGCGGGAAGTAGTCATAGATCTTCTCCAGCTCCTCACGCGTCTCGCCGCGCGACAGGCCGCGCGTATAGGCGCCGGTCAGCAGGTTTTCCTCGATGGTGAGGTGGGCGAAGCAGTGCCGGCCCTCCATCACCTGGATCACGCCTCGCCTGACGAGATCGTTCGGCGTGAGCTGGTCGACGCGGTCGCCGCGGTATTCGACCGAGCCCTTGGTGACGTCGCCGCGCTCCGCGTGCAGCAGGTTGGAGATGGCCTTGAGCGTGGTGGTCTTGCCCGCGCCGTTGGCCCCCAGCAGGGCCACGATCTTGCCCTCCGGCACTTCGAGCGACACGCCCTTGAGCACCAGGATCACGTGATCGTAGATGACTTCGATGTTGTTGACGCAGAGGAGGGTCATGGTACGGCTCGTGTTGGCGTTGCGATAACTCTGGACTTCGCGTCCCATTCAGTGGTCTCTCCTCCCCTGAGTGAGAGGAGAGACCACCATCAGGACGCATACAGCATCACGACTTCATGCACCCCGGCGTGATCCCCTTTTCCTTCGCATACTGCGCGGCGGTCGCCTTGAACAGCGGGTGGATCAGGTTCTTGTTGCCTTCGATCCAGTCGGACACCACGACCCACTTGGTGCCGTCCCACTGCTGGATCTTCACCTTGCCCGAGCCCTCGTGGTTGTCGCAGCTCGTCTTGATCTCCGGCAGCAGGCCGGTTGCGCCAAGCTGCTGCAGGCGCGCGTTGGTCAGGTTCAGGTTCTCGAAGGCCCAGCGCATCTGGTCGCCGGTCATCGGCTTGCCCTTGCCGAACTTCTCCTGCGCCACGCGGATGGCTTCCACGGTCACGACAGCCGCCGAAACACCGCGGTTGTAGAGCACCGAGCCCACCTTGTTCTTGTCCAGCATGTTGCCCTTGCCCGCGCCGTACACCACCTTGTCGATGTCGGCGATCAGCGGCACGCTGCGGCCCGCCACGTTCCAGGTGGCGCTCATATAGCCCTTCGCGGCTTCGCCGGCGGGCACGGTGTCTTCTTCCGAGCCTGCCCACCACGAGCCAATCATCTTGTCACGCGGGAAGCCCACCTTCTGCGCCGCCTTCAGCGCGGTCTGGTTCATCACGCCCCAGCCCCAGAAGATCACGTAGTCCGGGTTCTCCTGGCGGATCTTCAGCCACTGCGCGCCCTGCTCGTTGCCCGGGTGCGCCACCGGGATCTCGACCAGGTTGAACTTGCCGAGCCTGGCCTCGGCCTGCAGTGCCACGATCGGCTCCTTGCCATAGGCCGAGTCGTGGTACAGGTAGACGATCTTCTTGCCGGCGAGCGAGCCGCCGTTCTTGCCGGCCAGGTACTTCACGATGGCCGACACCTGCATCTGGTAGGTCGTCACCAGCGGGAAGGCATAGGGGAACACCGAGCCGTCCACCGCATCGGTGCGGCCGTAGCCCATCATCACCAGCGGTACCTTGTCGGCGGCCGTCTTGTCGACCAGCGCGTACGAGATGCCCGTCGACATCGAGTGATAGGCCGTGCCCTTGGTGGTGGTGTTCTTCGCCTTCAGGCGTTCATAGCACTCCACGCCCTTGGCGTTGTTGTATTCGGTTTCGCACTCTTCCCAGCTCAGCTTGACGCCATTGACGCCACCGTCCTTCAGGTTGACGTAGTTCAGGTAGTCGACGAAGCCGCCATACCAGGACTGCCCGTTGGCGCCATACGGGCCCACGCGGTAGCTCGGCAGCGCCACGAACTGCTCGCTGGCCTGCGCCAGCGCGGAGGCCGCCGGCGCCATCAGCGCGGCCGCGGCGCTCACGGCCAGCACGGCACGCTGCACATTGCGAATCAGGGTTGTCATGACAGTCTCCTTCACCTTGGCAGGTGCGTTTGTTATGGGGTACCCGTTTGATGGAACGCTACGTCGGAAAGCAGGGAATACGATCAGTGCGGGAACGGCCACAGCCTCAGCTTCTCCTTGGCGATCTGCCACAGCCGCGCGAGCCCGTGCGGCTCCACGATCAGGAAGAAGATGATCAGGCCGCCGAATACCATCAGCTGGATATGCGACACCGTGGCATTCGTGAACGGCAGGTGCAGAAGCGATGCCAGCGGCGGCAGCACGTTGTCCAGGAAGATCGGCAGCAACAGGATGAAGGCCGCGCCCAGGAACGAGCCCAGGATGCTGCCCACGCCGCCGATGATGATCATGAACAGCACGCGGAACGACAGGTCCAGCGAGAAACCGTCCGGCTCCACCGAGCCCAGGTAGCAGAACGCGTACAGCGCGCCGGCCACGCCGCAGTAGAACGAGCTGACGGCAAAGGCCAGCAGCTTGGTGCGCATCAGCGGAATGCCGATCACCTCGGCCGCCACGTCCATGTCGCGCACCGACATCCAGGCGCGGCCGGTGGCCGAGCGCACCAGGTTCTTGGCAATGAACGCCAGCACCGTGACGAAGGTCAGCACGAACAGGTACTTCTTCACCGGCGTGTCGATGGCGATGCCGAACAGGTCCAGCCGCTGCGCGGTGATCACGCCCGACGAACTGTTGTTGGAGAACCAGGGGAACTTGGTCAGCGCCCACACCACGAAGAACTGCGCGGCGAGCGTGGCCACCGCCAGGTAGAAGCCCTTGATGCGCAGCGACGGCAGGCCGAATGCCACGCCCACCACGGCGGCGGAAAGCCCCGCCAGGACGAACGTCAGCAGCACCGGCAAGCCCTCGACACGCAGCTGGAAGTTGTAGGCCGCGTAAGCGCCCACCGCCATGAAGGCCGCGGTGCCCAGCGAAAGCTGTCCGGCATAGCCGGTCAGGATGTTCAGGCCCAGCGCCGCGAGCGCGAAGATCAGGAACGGGATCAGGATGGCCGAGAACCAGTATTCCGACCCAACGAACGGAATCACCAGGAAGGCCAGCGCCATCAGTACCGCAAAGCCGATGCGGTCCTGGCGGATGGGGAAGATCTGGCTGTCGGCGACGTAGCTCGTCTTGAACTGGCCGGCTTCACGATAGAACATGGAAAGTCTCCTGGAGCGAAGTCGGTTCAGACGCGGTCGATATGCTTCTCGCCGAACAGGCCTTCGGGCCTGACCAGCAGGAACAGCAGCGCGAACACATACGGGAACCAGCCTTCGATGCCGCCGAAGTTGCCGCCGAACGCCGACTGGAACACCGGCGGGATGTAGATCTCGGCCAGCTTCTCCGAGGCGCCGATGATCAGGCCGCCGACAATGGCGCCCGGCACCGAGGTGAAGCCGCCGAGGATCAGCACCGGCAGCGCCTTCAGCGCCGTCAGGGTCAGCGCGAACTGGACGCCATTGCGCGAGCCCCACAGCATGCCGGCCACCAGCGCGACGAAACCCGCCACGCCCCACACGATCGCCCAGATATGCTGCAGCGGAATGCCCAGCGACAGCGCGGCCTGGTGGTCGTCGGCCACCGCGCGCAGCGCGCGGCCCACCTTGGTGTACTGGAAGAACAGTGCGAGCGAGCCGACCAGCACGCCCGCGATCGCGGCCGCGGCCAGGTCGAACTTGGAGAGGACGATATTGAAGCGCGTCAGGATCGCCTCGATCGGCTCATCGACGATGCCGAGGTTGATCGGGCGCACTTCGTTGCCGAACAGCAGCGGCCCCAGTCCTTCCAGGAAGAACGACAGGCCGATGGTGGCCATGAACAGCGTGATGGGCGGCTGGTTGACCAGCTTGCGCAGCACGAAGCGCTCGGTGCTCATGCCGACCACGATCATCACGACGAAGGCGCCGATCACGGCGGCCCACATCGGCAGGCCCTTGTCCATCAGGCCCACCACGGCCAGCGCGGCGAAGTAGACCATCGCGCCCTGCGCGAAGTTGAACACGCCCGAGGCCTTGTAGATCAGCACGAAGCCCAGCGCCACCAGCGAGTACATCAGGCCCGACAGCAGGCCGCCGAGCAGGATTTCAATGAAGAACGTCATGGCTGCGTTCCGGTGGAATCGGTTGAAGGGAGAGCCCGCGCGCGGGCTCAGTGCGAGGTGCCCAGGTAGGCCCTGATCACATCCGGATTGGCCTTGACCTCGTCCGGCGTGCCGTCGCCGATCTTCTTGCCGTAATCCAGCACCACCACGCGGTCCGAGATATCCATCACCACGCCCATGTCGTGCTCGATCAGCACGATGGTGGTGCCGAACTGCCGGTTCACGTCCAGGATGAAGCGGCACATGTCCTGCTTCTCTTCCACGTTCATGCCGGCCATCGGCTCGTCCAGCAGCAGCATCGACGGCTCGGCCGCGAGTGCGCGCGCCAGTTCGACGCGCTTCTGCAAGCCGTACGGCAGGCGTCCCACCGGCGTCTTGCGGATCGACTGGATCTCCAGGAAATCGATCACCTCCTCGACCTTCTGCCGGTGCCGCATCTCCTCGTTGCGCGCCGGCCCCCACCACAGCGCGTGCGCGAGAAAGCCGGTGCGGAACTGCGTGTTGCGGCCGGTCATGATGTTGTCGAGCACCGTCATGCCCTTGAACAGCGCGATGTTCTGGAACGTACGCGCAATGCCCTGGCGCGCGGCCGCGGTCGGATGCATCTGGCGGCGCTCCTCGCCGCGAAACACGATGCGCCCCTGCTGCGGGTGGTACACGCCGTTGATCACGTTCAGCATCGAACTCTTGCCCGCGCCGTTGGGGCCGATGATGGCGCGGATCTCGTGCTCGCACACATCGAACGAGATGTCGGTCAGCGCCTTCACGCCGCCGAACGACAGCGAGATGTGCTGCAGGTCCAGGATCACCTCGCCGCCGGTACGCACCTGTTCATGCGTCTGCTGCGAACGCTGCGCGCCGGTCTGCAGGCCGATGTCGGCCAGCGGCGCACCGGGCGCCATCGGGCCGGCCGGCGCAATGGCGCCGCCGCCGGGGATGGCACCCGATGCATCGGTGCGCGCCATGCCGTTCCATTCGGGTTGTCCGCCGCGCTGCCCCACGGGCGCGCGGTCCGATCCTTGCCAGGCCACTTGCGTCATGCTCTTGCTCCCCTGCTCACGCCGCGCGTGCCGACGGCGGCAGGCGTTTGGCATCCACCAGCTTCAGCGTGGCCGACACGCTGCCCTCGCGCCCGTCCTCGAACTTGACGCGCGTCTCGATGAACTGCTCGGTCTTGCCCGCATACAGCGCGTCGACCAGTACCGCGTACTTCTCCGCGATGAAGCCGCGCCGCACCTTGCGCGTGCGGGTCAGCTCGTCGTCGTCCGGATCCAGCTCCTTGTGCAGGATCAGGAAGCGCGAAATCTGCGAGCCGGCCAGCATGCCGTCGTTGGCCAGGTCCGCATTCACCTGCTCGACGCATTCGCCGATCATCGCGATCACGTCGGGCAGGCCCGCGAGGTCGACATAGCCGGCGTACGGCAGGTGGCGGCGCTCGGCCCAGTTGCCAACCGCATCGAAATCGATGTTGATGAACGCGCAGACCTGCTCGCGCCCCGTACCAAAGGCGACGGCTTCCTTGATGTACGGGAAGAACTTGAGCTTGTTCTCGATGTACTTGGGCGCGAACATCGACCCATCGGCGAGCTTGCCCACGTCCTTGGCGCGGTCGATGATCTTCAGGTGGCCGTCAGCATCGATCACGCCGGCATCGCCGGTCATGAAGTAGCCCTCGTCGTTGATGGCCTCGCGCGTGGCGTCGTCGCGCTTGTAGTAGGACTTGAGCAGGCCCACGCCGCGCACCAGCACCTCGCCGTTGTCGGCGATGCGGATTTCCATGCCGGGCGCCGCCGGACCAACCGAGTCGAACTTCACCTGACCGTCAGGCTGCAGGCAAACGTAGGCGCAGGTTTCGGTCTGGCCATAGAACTGCTTGAGGTTCACGCCGATCGAGCGATAGAAGCGGAACAGGTCCGGGCCGATCGCCTCGCCCGCGGTGTAGCCCACGCGGATACGGCTCATGCCGAGCACGTTGCGCAGCGGGCCGTAGACCAGCAACTCGCCGGCGGCATAGCGCAGCCTGTCGGCGAGGCCCACGGGCTTGCCGTCGAGGATGTCCGCACCGCAACGCCGCGCCACGTCCATGGCCCATTGGAACAGCTTGCGCTTGATCCAGCCCGCGTCCTCCATGCGGATCATCACCTGGGTCAGCAGGCCTTCATAGATGCGCGGCGGCGCGAAGTAGTAGGTCGGGCCGATCTCGCGCAGATCCGTCATGACGGTCTCGCGCGATTCCGGGCAGTTCACGGTGAAGCCCGCCACCATGGCCTGCGCGTAAGAGAACAGGTTGTCGCCGACCCATGCCATCGGCAGGTAGGACAGCACGTCGTCCTTCGCCGTCAGGCCGTCGAAGCCGCAACCGTTGCGCGCCGAGCCGATCAGGCCGCGGTGCGCGTGGCACACGCCCTTGGGCTTGCCGGTGGTGCCGGACGTATAGAGGATGATGGCCGTGTCTTCGGGCGAGCCGGCGGCAACCGCCTCGTCATAGAATCCAGGATGCGCCTGGTCAAATTCGCGGCCGATCTCCTGCAGGCGCTGGTACGACATCAGCGACGGATGATCGTAGTCGCGCAGCCCGCGCGGATCTTCATAGATGACGTGGCGCACGCTGCGGCCGGATTCGGCGAGCTGCGCTTCCACTTCGAGCAGCTTGTCCACCTGCTCCTGGTCTTCGACGATGGCGAAGTCGATCTCCGCATCGTTGAGCACGTAGACCATTTCATTGGCAATGGCATCCTGGTACAGCGGCACTGGCACGCCGCCAAGCGCCTGCGCCGCGGTCATGGCCCAGTACAGGCGCGGACGGTTGTCGCCCACCACCGCCAGGTTCATGCCGCGCGTGAATCCCAGTGCAGCGAGACCGCATGCGAGCGCCCTGACCTCCTGCGCCGCCTGTGCCCAGCTGTATGTCTGCCAGATGCCGAGATCCTTTTCGCGATACGCCGGATGCGCCGGCCGTTGCCGGGCGTGCTCCAGCAGCAATCGCGGAAAGGTCGTCGCCGACGATTCCTGCATCGCTGTCTCCTGTCCCTCCGCGGTGGGGGTCCACGCGCGGTGTCAAGCGCCGGTCCGGGTCGTTATACTTGGCCTGTTTTGCCTGGCGGCCGTCATGCCGCAGCGCATCAAGCCCGTCGTGCCTTGTCTGGTGGCACCTGCCGGCTCCGTGGTGATCGTAAGATAGCCGATGCCTTCCCCCCGGGTTGTCACGCCGGTGACAATTCGGGGTTAATCCCTACAGGATCCTTTCAGGCCATGCTGAACGATTTCGTCGACCGCTGCGTATGGGCCGCGGACCTCAGTCCGGAGCAGCGGGATCGCGTGCGCCGCGCGATGTTCGTGCGCGAGTACACGCAGGGCGACTACGTCTGCCACAAGGGTGAATTGGCCGAGCACTGGCTGGGGGTGCTCGAAGGCATCGTCAAGATCACTACCGTGTCGCCGTCGGGCAAGTCCGTGACCTTCACGGGCGTGCCGACCGGCGGCTGGTTCGGCGAAGGCGCGGTGCTCAAGTCGGAGATCCGCAAGTACGACGTGATGGCGCTGCGCCGCTCGACCATCGCCTTCCTGCCGCGCGAGACTTTTCAGTGGCTGCTGGATACCAGCCTGCCGTTCACGCGCTTCCTGCTCACGCAGTTCAACGAGCGGCTTGGCCAGTTCATCGCCGCGGTCGAGTACGAGCGCCTGCTCGACATCGACTCGCGCGTGGCGCGGGCGGTGTCGTCGCTGCTCAACGAGCAGCTCTATCCCGGCATCGGCAAGACGCTCGAGATCTCGCAGGAAGAGATCGGCCTGCTCGCCGGCATTTCGCGCCAGCGCGCCAACCAGGCGCTCAAGGTGCTCGAACAGCAGGGCCTGGTGCGCGTGGACTACGGCGTGATCGAAGTGCTGGACCTGGATGGCCTGCGCCAGTACGGCGAGTGACACCATGCCGGCGCGCACCGCGATCGACGACGCCACGCTGCGGGCTTATCGCGAGACCGATTACCGCGTGCATGGCGATGCGGCGATCACGCTGAAGATCGACCAGCCAAGCGCGCCGCTGGCAGCCTTGCACGAGCGCCTGCACGTGGCATCGAGCGCGTTCATCACCGCCGCGAATCCGTTCAGCCAGCCCTCCGATCCGTTGCGCAACGAGGCGCGGCAACAGGCGCTGGCCGAAGACCTCGCGCGACTCGGCTTTGCCGCCATCCCGGGCATTGGCCAGCATCCGGATAACGGCTGGCCAGGCGAGCCGAGCTTCCTGGTGCCTGGGATATCGCTCGACGCCGCCAGCGCGCTCGGCACGAAGCACGGTCAGAACGCCATCGTCTGGAGCGGCGCCGACGCCGTGCCGCGGCTGATCCTGCTGCGCTGAACGTGTGCCGCGCCTTTGCTCTTGCCTGCCGCCTGCTGGCTTGCGCGACCGCCGTGGCAGCCGCCGCCTGCGCGCCGCTGCCGCCGGCGCCATCCATCACCCCTGCGATACCTGCTGCTGCCATGATCGAGGTGGTGGTGCGGGACTGGCACACCGATGTCTGCCTGCGCAGCGAGGACGCGGACCCGTCCGTGCGCAGCCTTGCCGGCGGCTTCGAGGACGTGCGCTATCTGTGCTTCGGCTTCGGCGACCGTTCATACGTAGTACGGCGCAACCATGGCGTGGTGACGATGCTGCTGGCGCTGGTGCCGGGGCGCGGCGTGGTACTGCTGACCGCGCTGCGCGCGCCGCCGGCCGAGGCATTCGGCGCCGGGAATGTGGTTGGCCTGGCGGTCAGCCGGCCGGGGCTGGACGGATTGCGCGATTTTCTGCGCGACGCGGTGCAGAGACACGCGGATGGGAGCCCAGTCAGCCTTGGCGCCGGACCGTATGAAGGAGGGGCGTACCTCTCCGCGACCGCCGCCTACAGCCTGGTCTACACCTGCAATACGTGGACGGCCGACGCACTGCGCCACGCCGGGCTCCCGCTGGCACCGCTCGCGGTGTCGGCGGACGACATCATGGTGCAGGTCAGGCGGATTGCCACGGAGCAGTCAGACGCGGGACTGGCTCTGCGACGACGGGTGGCAGGCTAGTAGCACGGCGCCTGCGGGCACGTGATCGTGGTGCCTGACGATGGCCTGGCTGCTGCATTGTTGGCGGGGGGATTGGGATCGCCGCTGCTGACGGAGACGCAGCCAGCAAGCGAGAGGGTGAGGAGCAGGACAGCCAGACAGGTTTTTTGCATCGCCGTCTCCGGTGGTGGGCTGGGCCGACTTCAGTTATAGGCGAAATCAGGCCCCGCCCCCGGACGACGGGTTACCAACGGTCGTGACCGTGGCCGTGACCGTGGCCGTGACCGCGGTCGTCGTCGTAGTCGCGATAGCGGCGGTGGCCATACCATTCCTCGCGTCCCCACCAGCGGCGGCCATCCCAGTAGCGGTCGCCGTGCCAGCCCATCACGATGGCAGGGGCCACCACTACCGGAGCCGGGCCATACGCCACCGGCGGCGGGCCATACACAACGGGAGGCGGAGGCGCCACATAAACCGGCGGCGGTGGCGCTACATAGACGGGTGCAGGCTCTACGTACACAGGTGCCGGCACGCCGATGCTTACGCCGACATCGACGCGTGCCATGGCCGGGCTGGCTGCCGCCAGCGACAAGGCGCCAAGCGTGAAGGCGGCTAGGAGGGGGCGGATCATCTGGTTCCTTTTCTGTCTTGAATCCATGATTTCACTCTAACGCGACAGTCGCGTAACGGGTGATGGGAATTGTTTCGGCATGTGAATCCCTGTAAGCGGCTTTCACGGCGTACGGCGGGAGCGTGGATTCACGTCAAAAGCAAACCGGCCGCCTCGATGGCGGCCGGCGATTACTGCACACTGCGCGTTGCGTCAGAGCAACGCGCGCGAGCGGCAAGGATTACTTGCTGTACACGTACACCCCGCGGCCAGTCTTGCGGCCCAGGTAGCCCGCGGCCACCATCTCGCGCATCAGCATGGCCGGACGGTACTTCGGATCGGCAAATTCCGTATACAGCACTTCCATCACGGCCAGCATGGTGTCCAGGCCGATCATGTCGGCCAGTGCCAGCGGCCCGATCGGGTGGTTGCAGCCGAGCTTCATGCCTTCGTCGATTTCTTCCGGCGAAGCCAGGCCTTCGCCCAGCACGCAGAAGGCCTCGTTGATCATCGGGCACAGGATGCGGTTGACCACGAAGCCCGGGCTGTTCTTCACGGTGATCGGGTACTTGCCCAGTTCCTTGGCCAGCGCCTCGACGTCGGCGTGGGTGGCGTCGCTGGTCTGCAGGCCGCGGATCAGTTCCACCAGCGCCATCACCGGCACCGGGTTGAAGAAGTGCATGCCGATAAAGCGGTCGGGGCGGCTGGTCACGGCGGCCAGCTTGGTGATCGAGATCGACGAGGTGTTCGAAGCGATAATGACGTTCTCGCCGACGATGCCGTCGATCTGCTTGAGGATCTTGACCTTCAGGTCATAGTTCTCGGTGGCGGCCTCGATCACGATGTCGGCCTTCTTCAGGTCCTCATACGCGGTCGAGCCCTGGATGTGCGCGAGCGCGGCGGTCTTGTCGGCTTCGCTGATCTTGTCCTTCTTGATCAGGCGGTCCAGGCTGCCGGCGACGGTGGCGATGCCCTTCTGCACCGCTGCGTCGCTGATGTCCACCATCACCACGTCCAGGCCAACTACCGCGCAGGCCTGCGCGATGCCGTTGCCCATGGTGCCGGCACCGACGATGCCCACTGTCCTGATTGCCATCTCTATCTTCCTCTTTGCTGGTTATATATTCGTTCTTCGCGGATGCTCAGGCCGCCTGTTCGCGCAGTGCGGCGATGACGCGATCCGCGTGGGCCTTGAGCAGGTCCGGATCCTGCATGTCGCGCGCGTGGCCGCGCAGCGTCTGGTCGGCGTAGCGCGGCACGATATGGAAATGCACGTGCGGCACGGTCTGGCCCGCCGCGGCACCGTTGAACTGGCCAATCGAAAGCCCGTCCGGGTTGAACGCCTGGCGCACCGCGCGCGCGACGCGCTGCGTGGTGCGGATCGCGGCTTCGGCGCCGGCTTCCGACAAGTCGAACAGGTTGACCGCGGCTTCCTTCGGCACCACCAGGGTATGGCCGTCGGATTGCGGCATGATGTCCATGAAAGCGATGGTCTCGGCATCTTCATAGACCTTGTTGCACGGAATTTCCCCGCGCAGGATCTTCGCAAAAACGTTGTTCGTATCGTACTGGCTGTTCATGGTCTGGTGCGGCGGTCGTTCCGGAATCCGGCGAGCCTCCGAGTTTAACGCACGCGCGCGGCCGTGGCCGTGACAGGCCCCTCCGCCCCCGATTTCAGGGCTGTTCTGCTGCCTTTTGTTTCACATATTGCGGCGGTACTGGCCTCCGACCTCGAACAGCGCGTGTGTAATCTGCCCCAGGGAGCACACGCGCACCGCATCCATCAGCACCGCGAACACATTCTCGTTGTCGATCACGGCCTGGCGCAGCCGCTGCAGCATGGCTGGCGCCTGTTCCGCATGCGCCTGCTGGAACGCGGCCAGGCGCGCGAGCTGGCTCTGCTTCTCGGCTTCGCTGGAGCGTGCCAGTTCCAGCTTCTGCGGAATCGGATCGCCGGCCGGATTGCGGAACGTGTTCACGCCGATGATGGGCAGCGTGCCGTCGTGCTTGCGCTGCTCGTAGTACAGCGACTCCTCCTGGATCTTGCCGCGCTGGTAGCCGGTCTCCATCGCGCCGAGCACGCCGCCACGCTCGGCAATGCGCTCGAACTCCTGCAGCACGGCTTCTTCCACCAGGTCGGTCAGCTCCTCGATCAGGAAGCTGCCCTGGTTCGGATTCTCGCACCTGGCCACGCCCCACTCGCGGTTGATGATCAGCTGGATCGCCAGCGCACGGCGCACGGATTCGCCGGTGGGCGTGGTGATGGCCTCGTCGTAGGCGTTGGTATGGAGCGAGTTGCAGTTGTCGTAGATCGCGATCAGCGCCTGCAGCGTGGTGCGGATATCGTTGAAATCGATCTCCTGCGCATGCAGCGAGCGGCCCGAGGTCTGGATGTGGTACTTGAGCTTCTGGCTGCGCTCGTTGGCGCCGTACTTGTCGCGCATCGTCACCGCCCAGATGCGGCGCGCCACGCGGCCCAGCACGCTGTACTCGGGGTCCATGCCGTTCGAGAAGAAAAACGACAGGTTGGGCGCGAAATCATCGATATGCATGCCGCGCGCCAGGTATGCCTCGACATAGGTGAAGCCGTTGGCGAGCGTGAAGGCGAGCTGCGAGATCGGGTTCGCGCCGGCCTCGGCGATGTGGTAGCCCGAGATCGACACCGAATAGAAGTTGCGCACCTGGTGGTGCACGAAGTACTCGGCGATATCCCCCATCACCTTGAGCGAGAACTCGGTCGAGAAGATGCAGGTGTTCTGGCCCTGGTCTTCCTTGAGGATGTCGGCCTGCACCGTGCCGCGTACGTTCTGCAGCACCCATGCGCGGATCTTGGCCTCTTCGTCGACCGTCGGCTCGCGGCCGTTGTCGGCGCGGAACTTGTCCAGGTTCTGGTCGATGGCGGTGTTCATGAACATCGCCAGGATGGTCGGCGCCGGGCCGTTGATGGTCATCGACACCGAGGTGCTCGGGCTGGTCAGGTCGAAGCCGTCATAGAGCACCTTCATGTCGTCAAGCGTGGCAATCGACACGCCGGAATTGCCGACCTTGCCGTAGATGTCCGGCCGCACATGCGGGTCTTCGCCGTACAGCGTGACCGAGTCGAAGGCGGTCGAGAGCCGCTTGGCGTCCATGCCTTCCGACACCAGCTTGAAGCGCCGGTTGGTGCGGAACGCATCGCCCTCGCCCGCGAACATGCGAGTCGGGTCCTCGTTCTCGCGCTTGAACGCGAACACACCCGAGGTGTACGGGAAGCTGCCGGGCACGTTCTCGCGCATCAGCCACTTCAGGATCTCGCCATCGTCCTCGAAGCGCGGCAGCACCACCTTGCGCACCTTGGTGCCGGACAGCGTGGTGGTCACCAGGCGCGTGCGCAATTCCTTGTCGCGGATCTTCACCACGTAGTCGTCGCCGCTGTACGCCTCCCGCATCTGCGGCCACATGGCCAGCAGCTTGTGCTCCAGCGCGCCAAGCGCGGTGTCGCGCTGCGCGGCGAGATGGTCCAGCGCAGCGACGCCTTCGCCCTGCGCCTGCGCGAGCATCCGGCTGGACGCACGCAACTGCTGGCGCTCGCGCGCAATGCGGCTCTGTTCCGCCACGCGCCGGTGGTAGCCGCGCACCGTGTCGGCCAGCTCCGCCAGGTAGCGGCTGCGCTGCGGCGGCACGATGACGTTCTGCCCCGTGGAAATGCGGCCGGTCAGCGCCGGCAGGATGCCGGGCTGCAACTGGAGTCCCTTGCCTGCGAGCGCCTCGCGCAGGCCCTGGTAGAGCATGGTCACGCCGTCGTCGTTGAAGCGCGACGCCTGGGTGCCGTACACGGGCATGTCCTCGGGCTTGCCATGCCATTGCTCGCGGTTGCGCTGCACCTGCCTGGCCACATCGCGCCAGGCGTCCTGCGCGCCCTTGCGGTCGAACTTGTTGATCGCGACGAAATCGGCGAAGTCGAGCATGTCGATCTTCTCGAGCTGGCTCGCGGCGCCGAACTCGGGCGTCATGACGTAGAGCGACAGGTCCGCGTGCGGCACGATCGCTGCATCGCCCTGGCCGATGCCCGAGGTCTCGACCATGACAAGGTCGAACCCGGCCACCTTGCACGCGGCGATGACATCGGGCAGCGCCTGCGAGATCTCGCTGCCCGCTTCGCGCGTGGCAAGCGAACGCATGAAGATGTTCGGATGGTTGATCGCGTTCATGCGGATGCGGTCGCCGAGCAGCGCGCCGCCGGACTTGCGCCGCGACGGGTCGATCGAGATTACCGCGATGCGCAAGGTATCCTGCTGGTCCAGCCGGATGCGGCGGATCAGCTCGTCGGTCAGCGACGACTTGCCGGCGCCGCCGGTGCCCGTGATGCCGAGCACGGGCACCGTGGCCTTGCCTGCGCGCGCATGCAGATCGGCCACCAGTCCCGGATCAGCCTTGCCGTTCTCGAGCGCGGTCATGAGCTGGGCGAGTGCGCGGCGGTCGCCTGCCGTGACGGCATCGAGCGTGGTCGGCGCATAGCGGCTCAGGTCGATGTCGCAGCGCTGCACCATGTCGGCAATCATGCCGGCCAGGCCCATGCGCTGGCCATCCTCAGGACTGAAAATGCGGGTCACGCCGTAGGCCTGCAGTTCGCGGATCTCATCCGGCACGATCACGCCACCACCGCCGCCGAACACCTGGACATGCTCGCCGCCCTTCTCGCGCAGCAGATCGACCATGTACTTGAAGTACTCGACGTGCCCGCCCTGGTAGCTGGATACGGCGATGCCCTGTGCGTCTTCTTGCAGCGCGGCCGTCACCACCTCGTCGACCGAGCGGTTGTGGCCAAGGTGGATCACCTCGCAGCCCTGGGACTGCAGGATGCGCCGCATGATGTTGATCGAGGCGTCGTGGCCGTCGAACAGCGAAGCCGCCGTGACGAAACGTACCTTGTTGACGGGGCCGCGCGCCTGGGCCTGGAGCGCGTCGCGACGGACATCGCGCACATCGGAAAGGTCGGTCATTGTCTCCACCGCTGGCTGGGATTGGCTGGCGGCCGCTTGCCAGCCTGGTATGCCGATCCGGTGTCGGCTTGGCCATGCATGCGGACAGCCCCCGTCGCGGCGGGGGCCTGTCGATTATATGACGTTAACGTTAACGTAAGGCAAGTCGGCTACCGTACGAGGTGCGCCAATCATCTCACCAAGACTAATAACGTCTTGCGTTATTAACGCAAGACGTTATCATACACATGATCACCTCGTTCAATTGCCGTGACACTGCCCTGCTTTTCGGAGGCACCCGGATCGCAAGGTTCGCGAACATCGAGCGAGCCGCGATCCGGAAACTGCAGCAAGTCCATGCGGCCGATAGTCTGAGCTTCCTCCGCGTCCCGCCAAACAACCGGCTGGAGGCGCTCAAGGGCGATCGGGCAGGCCAATTCAGCATACGGATCAACGACCAATGGGCGCATCTGCTTCCGGTTCGCCAACGGCAACGCAAGCGACGTCGAGATTGTCGACTATCACTAAGCATTGAAAGGAGCAGGTAATGGCTCGCGAAGTTCCTCTGGCCACCCCTGGTGAGATCCTCCAGGCGGATTGGCTCGAACCGCTCGGCCTGTCCCAATACGCCTTGGCGAAGGCCATCGATGTGCCGCCGCGTCGCATCAACGAGATCGTCAAGGGCGAACGCGCGATCACCGCGGACACGGCAGTGCGCCTAGCGGCCTTCTTCGGCACTGATGCGCAAGGCTGGATGAACTTGCAGACCTACTACGACACCGAAATGGCGAAAGAAAAGATCGGTGCCGCCAAGCTGGCGGAAATCAAGCGGCACTCGGTCTCAGCCTGAGCAACAGAATGATGAAGGCCGCCCGAGGGCGGCCTTTACTCGGCGGAAGGCGCCATCACCGCACGCCCAGCCGCGGGCATTCCCCGAACGCATCGGTCTTCCATTCGCCCCAACGGTGCGCCAGTACGCGCAGCCCGGCAGCTAGACGCCACGACAGCGGCGCCGACACCGCGGCCAGCGCGAAGCGCGCCGGGCCGCCCTCGCCCGACAGCCAGTAACGCTCACCCTCGGCCAGCGCAAGGACCTCGCCCGGCTGCAGCCAGAAGTCGGCCGCACAGCCTTCCATCGTGATCCACACCCGGCCTTCCGTCACCTTCACGTTTTGCCCGTAGCCCGCGCGCAGGCTCACCGGCTGCTCCGGTTCATCCAGTTCAAATACCCTCAGTTCACGCATGTCGCCGCTCCTCGTCTGCCCGGCGGCACCTGTCTCCGCCATGCTTCCATTATTCGCATCAGCGACTAGAATCCCATGTACAGTTGTGAACAGTTTTTGATGAACTGTTCGGTAGTTTTTCCTGACAGTTCGACGCCACCATGAAGCTGATCATTGACCACTCCACGGGCATCCCCCTGACCGAGCAGATCATCCAGGGGGTGAAGGCATGGATCAGCTCGAGCGAGGCGCGCCCCGGCGCGCGGCTGCCGTCGATCCGGCAACTGGCGACCAACAACGGCATCAGCCGCTTCCCGGTGATCGAAGCCTATGACCGGCTGGTGTCGCAGGGGCTGCTGGATTCGCGCCAGGGCTCCGGCTTCTACGTCGCGGACAGCCCGCTTGCCAGCCGGTCCGCACGTGGCTGGTCCGACCCCAGCCTGGCCGAGGACCTGTCCGACCATATCCTGGAGCAGTTCAACCACCCCAGCAGCACGCTCAAGCTGGCTGGCGGTTTCGTGCCTGAAACCTGGCGTGATGTGGAGGGGCTGACGCAGGCCGTCCGCGCGGTCTCGCGCAACGAGGTCGACAGCGTGATCCACTACGCGACGCCGATGGGGCACCCCGAGCTGCGCAGGCAGGTGCTTCACCGCGTACGGCAGCTCGGCATCGCGGCGGAGCTGCCGCAGGTGTTGATCACTACCGGTGCCAGCCAGGCCCTGGACCTGGTGGTGCGGCACCTGCTCAAGCCTGGCGATACCGTGTTCGTGGAAGACCCGGGCTACTACAACCTGTTCGGCCTGCTGCGCCTGCATGGCGTGCAGCTGGTGGGCGTGCCGCATACACCTTCCGGCCCGGATCCGGATGCCACGGAAGCGCTGCTGCGCGAGCACAAGCCAAAGCTCTTCTTCACCAACAGCGTGCTGCAGAACCCGACTGGCTCCACGCTGGCGCCGCCGGTCGCCTTCCGCCTGCTGGAACTGGCCCGCAGGCACGGCTTCCGCTTTGTCGAGGACGACATCTTCTCGGACTTCCAGACGCAATTCACCGACCGGCTCGCCACGCTGGACCAACTCGAGCATGTGATCTACATCGGCGGGTTTTCCAAGACCGTGTCGGCGTCGCTGCGCGTCGGCTACCTGGTCGCCGACAAGGCGCTGGTGAAAGACCTGGTGGATGTGAAGGTGCTGACCAGCATAGCCGGCTCGCACTTTGCCGAGGCGGTCATCGCCACGCTGCTGGAGCGCGGCGGCTATCGCAAGTATGTAGAGCGGCTGCGCCTGCGCGTGCGCGAGTCCTCGGCCAACGCCGTGCGGCAGCTGACGGCATGCGGATGGGAAGTGTTCTGCGAACCGGCGGGCGGCAACTTCCTGTGGGCGCGCCCGCCGGGGGTAGAGGATTCGCGCGAGCTGGTCACGCTGGGCGAGCAGTTCGGCGTGACGCTGGCGCCGGGAAACTACTTCCGGCCGGGCGGCGAGACCTCGGCATGGATTCGCATCAACACCGCGTATGTCAACGAGCCCCGCGCCGTGGCCTTCCTGCGCGAGGCCGCCGCCAGGGCGTGAACAGGGCCGAGCTTCAGCCGCCGTGGTTGTGCAGCACGGCGTTGCGCCGCGCGTAGAGGAAATAGATCGCCAGGCCGATCGCCAGCCACACCAGGAACGCGATCCACGTCAGCACCTGCAGGTGGGCCATCAGGAACAGGCAGAAGCCCGCGGACAGCAGCGGCACCACGGGCACGCCGGGGCAGCGGAACGCGCGCGGCAGGTCAGGGCGCGTGCGGCGCAACACCAGCACGGCGATCGAGATCAGCGTGAAGGCCGCGAGCGTGCCGATATTGATCAGCTCGGCCAGCACGTTGAGCGGCACGAAGCCGGCAATCGCGGCAAAGACGATGCCCACCGTCCAGGTGGCGAAGTACGGCGTGGCATGCACGGGGTGCACCGACGAGAGCCGCTCGGGCAGCAGTCCATCGCGCGACATCGCGAAGATGATGCGGGTCTGGCCGTAGGTCATCACCAGGATCACCGTGGTCATGCCGAGGATGGCCCCCAGGTCGACAAAGCCCGCCACCCAGTTCTGCCCCGCGAACTGCAGCGCCAGCGACACGGGGTGGTCCACGCCCGCGAATTTGGCGAACGGCACGATGCCGGTCATGATCGCGGCCACCACCACGTACAGCACCGTGCAGACCGCCAGCGAGCCGATGATGCCGACGGGCAGGTCGCGGCTCGGGTTTCGTACTTCTTCCGCCGCCGAGGTCACGGCGTCGAAGCCGATGAACGCGAAGAACACCAGCGCCGCCGCATTGAACACGCCGCTCATGCCGAATGGCGCGAACGGCTGCCAGTTCAGCGGCTTCACGTGCCACACGCCCACGGCGATAAACAACAGCACCACGCTGACCTTGATCGCCACCATCACGTTGTTCAGGCGCGCCGATTCCTTCACGCCATACGACACTACCCATGTGATCGCCAGCATGATCAGCATGGCTGGCAGGTTCACCATGGTCTCGACACCGGGCACGGCGCCCGGCGCTGCCGTAAGCGCCGCCGGCAGCTTCAGCCCGAAGCCGGCCACGAGCGACTGGAAGTAGCCCGACCAACCCACCGACACCGCCGACGTGGCGAGCCCGTACTCAAGCAGCAGGTCCCAACCGATCATCCACGCAATGATCTCGCCGAGCGTGGCGTAGCTGTAGGTATAGATCGATCCCGATACGGGAATGGCCGAGGCGAACTCGGCATAGCAGAGCGCGGCAAACCCGCACGCCATGGCGGCAATCACGAACGACACCGTCAGCGCCGGCCCGGCAGTCAGCGCGCCGGTGCCGGTCAGCACGAAGATGCCGGTGCCGATGATGGCGCCGATGCCCATCATCACGAGATCGATCGGGCCAAGCACCTTCTTCAGGCCGTCGTCATGCGCCACGGCGAGCATGGCGTCGATATTCTTGGTGCGGAACAGACTCATCAGAACACTCCCGCGAATGCCGTCTTGTGGATGGCTTCGCCTTTCCTGGAAAGGACGGGAGTTTACTCTTTTGAGGGTGCCGCCAAAGTCACTATGGAGGTCGCTGGGGACATTTGCGACACAAGGCGCCGAATTGGGTCGCGCGGGGATGAACCGCTGGCGCGGATCATCCCTGCGCGAGCGGGGTTACTTCGCCACCGGCATCGTGAACTCGGCGCCCTTCGCGATCGAGTCCGGCCAGCGCTGCATCACGCTCTTGTAGCGCGTGTAGAAGCGCACGCCCTCTTCGCCGTAGGCGTGATGGTCGCCGAACAGCGAGCGCTTCCAGCCGCCGAACGAATGCCATGCCATCGGCACCGGGATCGGCACGTTGATGCCCACCATGCCCACCTGGATCTGGCGCGCGAACGCGCGCGCGATGCCGCCGTCGCTGGTGTAGCACGACACGCCATTGCCATACTCGTGCGCATTGATCAGCGCCACCGCTTCGGCAAAGTCGTGCACGCGCACCACCGACAGCACCGGGCCAAAGATCTCTTCCTTGTAGATCGTCATGTCCGGCGTGACGTGGTCGAACAGCGTGCCGCCCACATAGAAGCCGTTCTCGTGGCCCGCGACCTTGTGGCCGCGGCCATCGGTCACGAGCTTGGCGCCCTCCTGCACGCCCTTCTCGATATAGCCCTCCACCTTCGCCTTGTGCGCGCCGGTTACGAGCGGGCCCATCTCGGCGTCGGCCTCCATGCCGTTGCGGATCTTCAGCGCGGCGGCGCGTTCGGCCAGGCGCGGCACGAGCTTGTCGGCCACGCCGCCCACGGCCACCGCGACCGAGATCGCCATGCAGCGCTCGCCGGCCGAGCCGTAGGCCGCGCCGACCAGTGCATCCACGGCCTGATCCAGATCCGCATCGGGCATCACCACCAGGTGGTTCTTGGCGCCGCCAAGCGCCTGTACACGCTTGCCGTGCCTGGTGCCTTCCGTGTAGATGTATTCCGCAATCGGCGTCGAGCCCACGAACGACAGCGCCTGCACGTCCGGGTGGGCGAGCAGCGCGTCAACGGCGGCCTTGTCGCCCTGCACGACGTTGAACACGCCATCGGGTAAGCCGGCCTGCTTGAGCAGGTCGGCAATCAGCAGGCTCGGCGACGGATCGCGCTCGGACGGCTTGAGCACGAAGGTATTGCCGCAGGCCAACGCCACCGGGAACATCCACATCGGCACCATCACCGGGAAGTTGAAGGGCGTGATGCCGGCCACCACGCCGAGCGGCTGGCGCAGGTTCCAGTTGTCGATGCCGCCGCCGACGTTGTCGGTGAAATCGGTCTTGAGCAGGTTCGGGATGCCGCACGCGAACTCCACCACCTCGATGCCGCGCGTGACTTCGCCCTTGGCGTCGCTGAACACCTTGCCGTGCTCGCGCGTGATCAGCGCGGCCAGGTCGTCGTGGTGCTGGTCGAGCAACTCCTTGAACCTGAACAGGATGCGCGCGCGGCGCAGCGGCGGTGTGTCGGCCCAGGCCGGGAACGCGGCCTTCGCCGCCGCGACGGCATCGGATACGTCCTGCGCCGAGCCCAGCGCCACGCGTGCGGCCACCTCGCCGGTGGCCGGGTTGAAGACATCGGCAAAGCGCGCGGACGCGCCCTGCCGGACCGTGCCACCGATGTAGTGGCGGATTTCGGCGATCTGCCGGTTCTCTGCGATGTTCACTTCGGCGTCCTTATTGCACTTCCCGCAGCGCCTGCTTGACGGTTTCGAACAGCTCGGCGATCTGCGCCTCGCTGATGATCAGCGGCGGCGAGAACGCAAGGATGTCGCCGGTGTAGCGCACCAGCACGCCGCGCTCCAGGCACTTGAGGAAGGCTTCGTAGCCACGCGCGCCGGGCTGGCCGGGACGCGGCTCCAGTTCGATGCCGGCGACCATGCCGAGGTTGCGGATGTCCTTCACGTGCGGCGCCTCGCGTACGCTGTGCGCGGCGGCTTCGAACACCGGCGACAGCTCGGCGGCACGGCCGAACAGGTTCTCGCGCTGGTACAGGTCCAGCGTGGCGACCGCGGCGGCGGCGGCCAGCGGGTGGCCCGAGTAAGTGTAGCCATGCGCCAGCTCGATCGCGCCCGGCGCGGCCGAGTTGATCACGGTGTCATGCACTTCGCGGCGCACGGCCACGGCGCCCATCGGCACGGCGGCGTTGTTGATGGCCTTGGCCATGGTGATCAGGTCCGGCGTGACCTTGAAGCGCTCCGCCGCGGTGGCGGCGCCCAGGCGGCCGAACGCGGTGATGACCTCGTCGAAGATCAGCAGGATGCCGTGCTTGCTCGTGATTGCGCGCAGCTTTTCCAGGTAGCCGACCGGCGGCACCAGCACACCGGCGGAACCGGCCAGCGGCTCGACGATGACGGCGGCGATGGTCGACGGGTCATGCAGCGCGACGATGCGCTCGAGTTCGTCGGCGAGGTGCGCGCCCCATTGCGGCTGGCCCTTCGAGAACGCCGCTTCGGCGATGTTCAGGGTGGCAGGCAGGTGGTCGGTACCGGGCATCAGGTTGGCGGAGAACGCCTTGCGGTTCGGCCCGATGCCGCCCACCGCCATGCCGCCGAAGCCCACGCCGTGGTAGCCGCGCTCGCGTCCGATGAAACGAGTGCGCTGGCCCTCGCCGCGCGCGCGGTGGTAGGCAAGCGCGATCTTCAGCGCGGTATCGACCGACTCCGAGCCGGAATTGGTGAAGAAGATGCGATCCAGCCCCTGCGGCATGATGGCCGCCACCTTGGTGGCCGCTTCGAACGACAGCGGATGGCCCATCTGGAACGGCGGCGCGTAGTCCAGCGTAGCGGCCTGGCGCGCCACGGCCTCGGCAATCTCCTTGCGGCAGTGGCCGGCAGCCACGCACCAGAGGCCCGCGCAACCGTCCAGGATCTGGTGTCCGTCGTGGGTCGTGTAGTACATGCCGCTGGCCGAGGCCAGCAGTCGCGGCGCCGCCTTGTACTGGCGGTTCGCGGTAAAGGGCATCCACAGGGCATCGAGATCGGGAATCACGGTCTTGGCGGCGTCCATATGTCCTCCTCCGGGCAGTCTGGTTGGCGCGCGCTGTCACGGCGGATCGCGTGCAGCGGCAGGGATGTCGGCCACTCTACCGGCGGCCCAAAGGCGACAAAATATACGGTCCGGACAACGTCCCCTTACCGTACAGTTTAGGCAAGTCAAACCGTACAGGATTGTGCCGTTGCAGCAGCGGCATCCAGGCAGTCTGGCAGGACCGGCCATACGGCGCCGTGCGGCGTCACACATTGCACCGCATCATTTCTGGCGCGTTGGTCGAGAACCCGTCCGGACAGGGTCGCGCAACCGCTAAACTGTACAGGTTGGCTCCTGTTGAAGTGCCGCATGCTGACCCTTGACCTGACCCGCAGCCGCCGCGCAGGCGAAACCCTGACCGAACAGATCGTGGCCGGCATTGCCGCGCTGGTGGACCGCCGCGCGCTGCGCGCCGGCTCGCCGCTGCCGTCTGTGCGCCGCTTTGCCCAGCAGCACGGCATCAGCACCTTCACGGTTGCCGAGGCCTACGGCCGGCTCACCGCGCTGGGCTATCTGGCCGCGCGCGCCGGTTCCGGCTACACCGTGGCCCATCGCCACGCGCCGGCCGGTGGCGCGCGCACGCCGCAATGGGAAGCGCCCGGGCTCAATGCGGCGTGGCTGCTGTCGGACGTGTTCGCGGATCACTCGGTGCCGATCAAGGCCGGTGCCGGCTGGCTGCCGGGCGACTGGCTCAACGAGGAAGGCCTGCATCAGGCCATGCGCGCCGCGGCGCGCGTACCGGCCGCACAGGTCTCGGGCTACGGCCATCCCTATGGCTATGCGCCGCTGCGTGAGCATATTGCAGCCGGTCTCGGCCAGTACGGCATCCCGGTGCAGGCACAACAGGTGGTGCTGACCCAGGGTGCCACGCAGGCGCTGGACCTCGTCGTGCGCACGCTGCTGCGCGCGGGCGACACCGTGCTGGTCGAAGCGCCCTGTTACTGCAACCTGCTGCAGATCCTGCGGCTCGCCGGGTTGCGCGTGGTGGGGGTGCCGCGCACTGCGGCCGGCCTCGATACCGATGCGCTGGAAGACGCCATCCGCAGCCACGCTCCGCGCGCGCTCTTCGTCAATACCGTGCTGCAGAACCCCACCGGCGCCAGCCTGACCAGCATGAACGCGTTTCGCGTACTGCAGCTCGCCGAGCAGCACCGGCTGCTGGTGGTGGAAGACGATATCTACCGCGAACTCGCGCCCGCCGGCTCGCCCATGCTGGCCGCCATGGACGGGCTGTCGCAGGTGGTCTATGTCAACGGCTTTTCCAAGACCATCACGCCTTCGCTGCGAGTGGGCTATCTGGCCGCCAGCGCGGACCTGGCCAAGGCCTTTGCGCGGACCAAGATGGCGGTCGGGCTGACGTCTTCGGAAGTGACGGAGCGGCTGGTGTATTCAGTACTCACCAGCGGGCACTATGGCCGCCACGTGGCGGCGCTGGCCGAACGCCTGCGCGCCCAGCAGGACCGCGTGACAGAGAAGATGGAAACGCACGGCCTGGAAGTCCTGCTGCGGCCGGAAGGCGGCATGTTCGCGTGGGCCCGTGTACGCGATGCGCGGCCTGATGGCGTGCCGATGACCGGCAACCGGCTCGCCACGCTGGCGCTCGAACATGGCATCTGGCTGGCACCAGGATCCTATTTCGAGCCTGAGGAAACGGATTCGCCGTGGATCCGTTTCAATGTGGCAACCGGTGACGCGCCACAGTTGTGGGAGTTCTTTGAAAGCCTCACGGGCCGGCAGCCGACGGTACGCGCGGCCTGACCCGACCCTCTGGCGGGAATCAGCTCCAGAGGCGCTCGACCACCCAGCCAGCCGTGGCGCAGACGCCAAGCCAGATTGCCATGCAGACGGCAATGAAACGGTAGTTCATATCGGGATCAACAAGAAAAGTGAGGCAGAAATGTGAATATTTCGCGAAATTATACCTGCATCCATGAATGTATGTATAAGGCGAAGCCTCTTCACCGAAGGCGATAACGCTCTAGGTGATGACTTGCCCACTTCATTCCGTTCCGGCCAGCAGGGAAGCCCCTGTCCCGGCTCCGCAGTCTGCTACGCTTCCCCGCGTTCCCTGCCTTGCCCGAACGCTTTCGCACGACCATGCATACAGAAAATCTCTCCTCGTGGACCCACAGCCACGTCTTCGACACCGGCAACCATGCCGCCGAGCGTGGCACCCGGCTGGTCATGCTGATCACGGCCGTCACCATGGTCGTGGAAATCGCCGCCGGATGGTGGTTCAACTCCATGGCACTGCTGGCCGATGGCTGGCACATGAGCTCGCATGCCTTGGCCATCGGCATGACGGCGTTTGCCTACGCGGCCGCCCGCCGCTATGCGTCGGATGCGCGCTTTGCCTTTGGCACATGGAAGATTGAAGTGCTCGCCGGCTTCGCCAGTGCCGTGTTCCTGCTGGGCGTGGCTGCGCTGATGGCGATCGGCTCGGTGGAGCGGCTGTTCAGTCCGCAAGCCATCCACTATCGCGAAGCCATGGCCATCACGGCGCTGGGGCTGCTGGTGAACCTGGGTTGCGCACTGATTCTCGGCGGCGCACATCATGATCATCACGGGCACGGACACCACCATGATCACGACCACGCGCATGGGCATGGGCACCATCACGACATCAACCTGCGCTCCGCCTACCTGCACGTGCTGGCGGATGCCGCCACATCGGTGCTGGCCATCATCGCGCTGGCCGGCGGCTGGTGGCTGGGCTGGAGCTGGCTGGACCCGGTGATGGGCCTGGTCGGCGCCGCACTGGTAGGCCGCTGGGCACTCGGGCTGCTGCGCCAGAGCGGCACCGTACTGCTGGATCGCGAGATGGATCACCCGGTGGTCGACGAAGTGCGCGAGGTGCTGGCGGAATTCGAGCACGCCGAGGATGACCGCGATGCCACGCGCGTCACCGATCTCCATGTCTGGCGCGTCGGCAAGCAGCAGTTCGCGTGCATCGTCTGCCTGGTCACGCATGACACTGCGCTGACGCCGCAGCGCGTGCGCAAGACGCTGTCCGTGCATGAGGAACTCGTGCACGTGACCGTGGAGATCAGCGTCTGCCGCGACGAGGACCATCCTGGCGTGCCCGCCGCGCGGCACGCCTGATATTCCGGGTTCTGGGAAAAACTTGCCGGACGCTTACGCGCCCGGCTTCAGGTCAGCTCGCAGCACATGCAAAGCGGCGGCGTGTCGGTATGACGGTGGAACTCCCTGGACGACAGCACCTCGGCCGGCAGGTTCGCTGCGGAGATCAGCGTGAAGCCGTAGCGTGCGAAATAGCTCGGGCAGGTCGGGGTCAGCAGCACCGCGCGCCTGACGCCGTTGGCGCGCGCGCGCATCAGCACGGCGCGCACCACGTGGGTGGCCACGCCCTGGTCGCGAAATTCCGGCAGCACCACGACCGAGCGGATCACCACGGTGTCGCCAAAGCGCTCGCCGGCACCGCAGCCGACAATCTGCGCTTCATGCACGGCAACGTGGAAGTGCTCCAGCAACCGGAGCACATCATCGGTTGGCTGGCTGCAGCGTTCCAGCACCGCACCAACCGCTGGCGCATCCGGTGGCAGCGCCGCCCGGATTCGCAGATTCTGAATCATCTGGAGCCTCTATTTTTGCGTCACTTGAATACGGCAACACCACGGAAGCCCTGCATGGTTGTCACTGCCGCAGCGTGAAGCGCACTTCGTGCGTCGACGCGCGGCCGCGCCGTCACAGTACCTCAAACAGCGGCGTTGTTCCAGACGGGAACAACGCGTAAACCGGTCGCCTGCAATCGATGCGAGGTACAGGCATGGCTCCCGGAGAGGTGATATGCAAAGGGGAAAAAAGAGTGCGGGCGCCGCTTCACGGCACCGCGAGCATCCGGCGTTGAAGCGCGCCGAAGGAAACTGGAGGCGGGGATACGGAATCGAACCGTCGTAAACGGCTTTGCAGGCCGTTGCATCACCACTCTGCCACCCCGCCGTGGACGAAAGGTCCGGGGACAAATTGTGTTGCGGGGCGCAGTGTAGCGGGAAATCGGAAAGTCTGCAGGCGTCGTGCGCGCGGCGCGGCTACTCGACGCCGCCCATGCCGGACTGGATGTAGTTCTGGATGCCTACCTTGCCGATCAGTTCGATCTGCGATTCGATCCAGTCGATATGCGCTTCGGTCGCTTCCAGGATGTCGACCACGACCTCGCGCGAAACGTAATCGCCCACCGATTCGAAGTACTTGATCGCATCCTTGCAGCTGGCCTGTGAAACCTGTTCCAGCTTGAGGTCGCAGGCCAGCATTTCCTCGGTGTTTTCGCCGAGCAGCAGTTTGTCGAGGTCCTGCAGATTCGGCAGGCCGTCGAGCAGCAGGATGCGCTCGATCAGCTTGTCGGCATGCTTCATTTCCTCGATCGATTCCTCGTATTCGTGCTTGCCGAGCGCATTGATGCCCCAGTGCCGGTACATGCGCGCGTGCAGGAAATACTGGTTGATCGCGGTCAGTTCATGCTTGAGCTGGGCGTTGAGGAGCTGGATGACCTTCTTGTCCGTTTTCATGGCTTATTCCCATCCCCCGGGGCTGAAAATCCTGTTTCTCCTTGTTCCATCATTCCGGCTTGGGCGCCGGCCTATTTTCATGGTAGCCATGATTGGCGCGACATCAAGCGGCACGACAAAATGCGCGGGGAATCGCCATTTGCCGCATCGATTATCGAGAATGCGTATGGTTCTGATTTTCGCCGCGATTATCAATCCGCAGAAATTACGTGAGGCACCGTAACTGCGAATCAGCCGGCCCATGCCATCGAAAAGACCGGCCGCAACGTCAGCTCTTTTCGACGAGAAGATGGCGAAGTCATGCAGCAGACAAGGCGCTTCAGGCTTCATATCAGTCGAGCTTCGCCCCCGAGTCCGCCACCAGCATCTTAAGCACGGGCCAGTCGCGCGCGAAGATCGCCTGTGCCTCGGCCGGCGTGCTGCCCAGCGGGCGCAGGCCCAGCGACACCATGCGCGACTGCATGTCCGGTGTCTGCAGGATCGCGCGCACTTCTTCCTCCAGCTTCGCGGTGATCGCCGGCGGCACGCCGACGGGTGCGGCCATGCCGATCCAGCCCACCGTCTTGAACGCACTGTCGTTCATGCCCAGTTCCGCGAAGGTAGGCAGGTCGGGCAATACGCCGCTGCGTTGCGTGCCCGTCACCGCGAGCGCATTGAGCTTGCCGCTCTGGATATAGGGCTTGGCCGTGAGGATGCTCGCGAAGCCGAACTGGACCTGGCCGCCCAACAGGTCCTGCAGCATCGGCGCCTCGCCCTTGTAGGGCACGTGCGTGGACTCGGCATGCGTAAGCTTGCTGAAGTACGCGCCGCTCAGATGCGAATAGGATCCCATGCCCCACGATGCATAGCTCACCTTGCCCGGCCGCGTGCGCGCATAGTCGCCCAGCTCGCGCGGCGTGCGCGCCGGCAAGGACGGATTCGTCACCAGCACGAGCTGCGCATCCGCCAGCACGCTGACCATCGACAGGTCCTTGCGCGGATCGTAGGGCAGCTTGGCAAACAGGAACTGGTTGGTCAGGACGGTCTGGGTGATGGTCACCAGCAGTGTGTAGCCGTCCGGCGTGGCCTTGGCCACGGCGTCCGTGCCGATGATGCCCGAGGCGCCGGCCTTGTTGTCCACCACCACCGGCTGGCCGAGCCGCTTGCCGAGCTTCTCGGCGAGCGCGCGCGCCACCGTATCGGTCCCGCCGCCCGCGACATAGGGCACCACGATGCGGATCGGCTTGGCGGGATAGTTTTGCGCATGCGCCGGGGCGGCGAAAAGGGTGATGCTGCCACTCAGGGTGAACGCCAGCAGCGTACGTCGGTTCATGCCTTGTCTCCGGTATGGATGTACTTGGTTTTCTTGGTCTGGAGACAAGCTACGCGGCTTGAGAAAATACGTCCAATGCAATATTTTTCAGATTTCCATGCATAAATACTAAATTTCATGAGCTTGCGCCAACTCCATCACTTCGTCACGCTGATCGAGCAAGGCAGCTTCGCGCGCGCGGCCGATGCACTGCACCTGTCGCAACCGGCGCTGACACGCAGCATCCAGACGCTCGAAGCCGACCTGGGCGCGCTGGTGGACCGCGGCTACGGCAAGGCCCGGCCGACAGCGGCTGGCACGATGGTGCTCGAACGCGCGCGGCGCATGCTGCGTGAAGGCCGCGAACTCAGGCGCGACCTGCAGATGCTGCAGGACGTCGAGATCGGTGAGATCCGCATCGGCTTCGGGCCATTCGCGGCCTCGTTCCTGCTGGAGCCGGTGCTCGCGGCGCTGGTCGCGCGCCACCCCACGCTGCGCATCGACCTGGAAACCGCCGACACGCGCACCATGCTGAAATCGCTGGAGGCGGAGCGGCTTGATGTCTTCGTCGGCGAGAGCCAGAGCCTGGCGCAACTGCCACACCTGCAGATCGAGCGCTTGCCTGCGCTGCAGACGGCGTTCTTCGTGCGCGGCACGCACCCGCTTGCCCGCCGCCGCGCAGTCAACCTGGCCGCGCTGACCGCATACCCGGTGGCAGGGCCGCGCCTGCCCTACGGCATCAGCGAGTTCTTCAGCCGCAGGCTCGCCGAAGACCAGCGCAATGCGCAAGGCGCGCCCGGCAGCATGCTGACCGTCACGTGCGACGACATGCATGCGCTGCGCACGCTGATGTTATCGACCGACACCGTGGTACTGGTGCCGCGCGCCATGATGGCAGGCCTGCAGGCAGACCGGCAGGCGGTCGCACTGCCGCTGCGTCCCGCCACGGATCTGCGCGCGCCCTATGGCGTGGTGTCGCTTGCCGGCCACTCGTTGTCGCCGGCCGCACGGGCCTTCGTGACGCTCGTGCACGAAGTGCTGGACGGGCACCCGGCGTTGCGCCGCGGCGCGCGCAAGTCACAAGTCGCAGACGCCGCCTGTCAGGCAATCCGCCACCCGCGCGGCGAGGTCCATGTATGATTTTTGGGATCGGATTCCTGCACGCAAGAGATCCGTCAGTCTTCCGCCCGCGTGCCAGTCCGCGCCGTTTGCGACGCGGCATCGGCAGCTGGCTGCGGCGCCGAGCAGTAGGTATTGCCGGCGTGCGCGCAGGACACGCCGGTCTGGCGCGGCCGGTCAGTGTCGGCACGCGCCATGGTGAAGGCGGACAAGGCCAGCATTGCTGCACAGGTCAATTGCATCATGCGGTAAGGCTTCATGGCGGGAACTCCGGGTCTTGTCGCTCAGTCTCAGTGCGCATCGGCCGATGGCGCCTTCGGCGGCGCGACCTTGCGCATCAGCGGCGCCATCGCCGTGGCGATCACGAAGCACGCCATGACGATCAGGAACGCGTCACTGAACGTCTGCGTCTGCGCTTCGCGCCAGGCCAGTGCCCACAATTGCCGGAGCGCCGCGCTCTGCGCGTCGGCGAAATCGTGGCCTGCCGCGAGCATCTGGTTGCCGACACCCTGCAGCAACGCCCCCATCGCCTCATTGCGGATATTCAGGTGTTCCGCCTCGCGCAGGAAATGCAGATTGCCGCGGTCATTAAGCACCGTGGCGCAGGCCGCGATGCCGATGGCCCCACCAAGATTGCGCATCAGGTTGAACAGCCCGGACGCCAGCTTGAGCCGCTCCGGCGGCAGGCTGCCCAGTGTCAGCGTGACCGTCGGTGCCACCGCGAACTGCTGCGCCATGCCGCGCAGCGCCTGCGGCAACAGCAGTTCCGCACCACCCCAGTCGTGCGTGATCGGGGCGAAGAACCACATCGACAGCGCGAACAGCCCGAGACCGAACATCATCAGCCAGCGCAGGTCGACCCGGTTGGCCAGGAACGCATAGAACGGAATCGACGCAACCTGGAACACGCCGGTCGAGAAGATGGCAAGGCCGATGTCCAGCGCGCTGAAGCCCCGCACGCGCCCCAGGAACAGCGGCGTGAGGTAGATGGTGGCAAAGATGCCGATGCCGGTGACGAACGAGAAGAAGCAGCCAAGCGCGAAATTTCGGTCGCGCAGCGCGCGCAGGTCTACCACGGGATTGGCATAGGTCAGCGATCGCCACAGGAAAGCGATCCCTGACAGGCCCGCAATCCACGCCGTGGCCAGGATCACCTCGTCGCCAAACCAGTCCCAGCGCGGCCCTTCCTCGAGCGTGTATTCCAGGCAGCCCAGGAACAGGGCCATCAGCGTCATGCCGAGATAGTCCGCACCGCGCAGCAATTTCCAGTTGGGTTGATCGACCTTGACCAGCATCGGTACCGCCACCGTGACGAAGACGCCAGGCACCAGGTTGATGAAGAACAGCCAGTGCCACGAGAAGTTGTCGGTAATCCAGCCGCCGATGGTCGGGCCGAGCGTGGGCGCCAGCGAGGCCAGCGCGCCGATGGTCGCCGCGGCGATCACGCGTTGCGGCCCGGCGAAGAACGCGAACGCGGTGGTGAACACCAGCGGGATCATCGAGCCGCCCAGGAAGCCCTGCATCGCGCGGAACGCGATCATGCTCTGGATATTCCACGCCACGCCGCACAGCAGGCTGGTCACCGTGAAGCCCGCGGCGGAGACGGCGAACAGCCAGCGCGTCGACATCACGCGCGCCAGCCATCCGGACAGCGGGATGACGATGATCTCCGCGATCAGGTAGCTGGTCTGTACCCAGACCGTCTCGTCGGCGCCCGCCGAGAGGCCGCCACCGATATCGCGCAGCGACGCGGAAACGATCTGGATGTCGAGCAGCGCGATAAACATGCCCACGCACATGGTGGCAAAGGCGAAGACCTTGGCCGATGTGGATAGCGCAGCGGGCGACGGCAGTACGGCAGCTGGCGCGGCGGCCGGCCGGTCCAGGGTGGCGGTGCTCATCATTGCACCTGCTTCGGCGCGCGCGTATCGACCTGCGCGATCACGGACAGGCCCGGGCGCAAGGTGCCGAGCCTGGCATCCTTGTCGTCGAGCTCGATGCGCACCGGCACGCGCTGGACGATCTTCGTGAAGTTGCCGGTGGCGTTCTCCGGCGGCAGGACGCTGAACTGCGCGCCGGTGGCCGGCGCCAGGCTGGTCACATGGCCGTGGAAGACGCGCCCCGGCAGCACGTCGGCCTCGATCGTGACCGGCATGCCGGCGCGCATGTGCGCGAGCTGGCCTTCCTTGAAATTCGCATCCACCCACAGTCCACTGGCCGGCACGATGGAGAGCAGCTGGCTGCCGTTGCCGGCGTAGGCGCCCACGCGCGCGCGACGGTTGCCGACCGTGCCATCCACGGGCGCACGCAACTCGGTATAGCTGAGGTTGAGCCTGGCAATGTCGCGCTCGGCAATCGCCTGCGCCAGCGCCGCCCTGGCCTGCAGCTTCTGCGTGCCGATCACCTCGAGCTGACGCTGCGCCGCCAGCAGCGCGGCCTGCGCCTTCTCGCCGTTGGCCACCGCCTGCTTGTAGTCGGCGTCGGCCTTCTGCGAACTCTGGATCGATACCGCCGCTTTCTCGACCAGGCTGGCATAGCGCACCTGGTCCTGGCGCGCGCGCACGGTATCGGCGTTGACGGCCGAGATCCCGGCCCGGGCCTGTCCGATGACGGCTTCCTGCAACCGTTGCGTGGCGTCCAGGTTTTCCAGCAGCGCCTGCTGCGCGGCTACCGCGCCCTCGGCCTTGGCCAGCGCGGCGCGATAGTCGCGGTCATCGATGCGCACCAGCACGTCGCCCGCATGCACCTGCTGGTTGTCCGTCACCGCGACCTCGGCGATATAGCCGCCGACCTTGGCGCCGATCACGGTGACGTCACCACCTACATAAGCATCGTCGGTACTTTGCACGAAGCGCGCGGACGTCCACCAGTGATAGCCGTAGCCGATGCCAGCCAGTCCCGCGACCAGCAGTGCACCGGCCGCGAGCAGCCGCTTCGGATTGGGCCGCGTCCTGACGGCGGGTACGGGCTGCTCGCCCGCGCGTTCGGTCATGGTGTTGCTTGTCATCGCACTTCCTTTCAGCACTCAGGGTCGGGGGTATTCGAATTGACCGGGGGCATGGGCCGCTCACCGGCCGCGCGGCACAGTCGCTCGCGCATGCGCTCGCTGGCGGCGGGGCCGGGCAACAGCACATGGGTGGTCTCGGTGATCGCGCGCCCGCTGGCGGCGTCGACCAGCATCGGCTCGGCGCGCGCGCCGGTCTCGCGTTCGATGAGCTGGATGCTTTCGCCTTCGGGCGCGAAATGGCGGTTGCCCCAGGCCAGCAAGGTCAGCAGCACGGGACGGAAATCGCGGCCGCGTGGCGTCAGTACGTATTCGAAACGCGGCGGCCGCTCGCAGTAGCTGCGCCGCTCCAGCAGCCCTTCTTCGACCAGGGCGCCAAGCCGGCGGGCAAGCATGTTCGGCGCGATGCCGAGGCTCTTCTCGAACTCGTCGAAGCGCGCCGTACCGTAGAACGCTTCGCGCAGGATCAGGACGCTCCACGCGTCGCCGATACGCGCCACGGTCCGGGCGATCGGGCAAGGCGCGTTGTCCAGTGGCTTCTTCCGCATGTTCGTCAGTCCCTGCAATCGGGGGTTGCTATCAACTTGAAAGTTAGTCTAGAGTTGTCACTAGCATCATGCAAGTTAATTTTGCATTGTGTCGCAAAGGTCACGAACGAGAGGTGTATGAAATGACGCAAGGGCATCCCTTCCCACCGGCACAGCGCTTCGGGCGCGGCCTCGCGGCGTTGGCCGCTGCGGCTATGGCCGCCAGCCTGGCCGCCTGCGCGGTCGGTCCCGACTACCGCACGCCGCCGGCAGACCTGCCGGCCAAGTACGCGCATGCCGTCGACTTTCAGACGCGCGACGCAGCGACGGCAGCCCCCGCGCTGGATAGCTGGTGGAAAGGATTCGACGATCCCGAACTGACCCGGATCATCGAGCGCGCGCTTGCGCAGAACCTGGACCTGGCCGCGTCGGTGGCGCGCGTCGACCAGGCGCGTGCGGCAGCTGATTTCGCTGGCGCCGCGCTGCTGCCGGAAGGATCGCTATCGGCCAGCGTCGCGCGGCAGCGCCAGTCGCTGGAAAGCCCGCTCGGCAAGCTGGCCAGCGCCCACCCCGGCTTCGAGCGCAACAACACGCTCTATAACGTGGGCGCGGGCGCGAGTTGGGAGATCGACGTCGCCGGCGGCCTGCGGCGCGGCTCGGAGGCCGCCGGCGCCGAAGCCCAGGCCGCCGAGGCCGAACACATGGGCGTGCGCGTACTGGTGGCCGCCGAAGCCGCCGACGCCTACTTCCGCGTGCGCGGCGCGCAGCAGCGCATCGCCATTGCGCAGCAGCAGGTCCAGACCAATGCGCGGCTGCTGGAGCTGGTGAAGCTGCGCCTGGCCGACGGCATCGGCGCCGAGCGCGAACGGGCACAGGCCGAAGCGCGGCTCGCGCAAACCCGGGTGACCATCCCGCCCCTGCAGATCGAGCTCGACACGCAACTCAACCGCCTCGACGTGCTGATGGGCGCGGTGCCCGGCACGTATGCCGCGGAACTGGCTGCGTTGGGTCCACGCACTGTGGTGCCGCAGATTCCGCTGGCGCAGGGCCCGGCAGCGCTGCTGGAGCGCCGCCCCGACGTCATCGCGGCCGAACGCCGGCTGGCGGCGTCGAGCGCGCGCATCGGCGTGGCCACGGCGGAGTATTACCCCAAGCTCTCGCTGTCGGCGCTGCTCGGTTTTGAAAGCCTGTCGGCGGGCAAGATGTTCACCGCGGCCACGTTCCAGCCGGCGGCCATGGCGGGCCTGCGCTGGCGCCTGTTCGATTTCGGCCGCGTCGATGCCGAAGTGGCCCAGGCGCGCGGCGCCAATGCCGAGGCGCTCGCGGTCTATCGCAAGGCGATGCTGCGTGCCACCGAGGATGTGGAAAACGCCATCGTCACGCTGACCCAGCTGGCACTGCAGAGCCAGGACCTGGCCGTGGAGGTCGATGCGCAGGCACGGTCACGCGGCGCGGCGGAAGACGCCTACAAAGGCGGCGCAGTCAGCCTGTTCGAAGTGCTTGAAGAAGACCGCCAGCTGCTGGCCGCGCGCGACCAGCAGGCACGCGTGAGCGCCGACAACGCACGCGCCGCGGTGGCCGCGTTCCGCGCGCTGGGCGGTGGCTGGTAACCGCCGGGAGCGTGACGGCCGGCCAGGTCAGCTGCCCTCCGCCTGCTCTGCGGCGGGCTGCGACGAAAGGTATGCCGCAGCATCCGCCAGGCGCCGGCGCACGCCTTCGCCGGCGGCCGGCCCCGGGGCAATGGCATGGCGCGCCAGGTCTACCGGCGCACCACTGGCGGCATCGACCAGCACGGGCTCGACCGGCTGCCCGGTCGCCTTGTCGACAAGCTGCACGCTCACGCCCTCAGGCGCGAAATGCTTGTTGCCCCAGGCAAGCATCGCCAGCATCACGGGCTGGAAATCACGCCCGCAGTCGGTCAGCACGTATTCGTAGCGCGGCGGCCGCTCGGAATACTGGCGCCGCTCAAGCAGCCCCTCCTCCACGAGCCCGTTCAGGCGGCGCGTCAGCATGTTCGGGGCGATGTCGAGGTTCTTCTGGAACGTATCGAAGCGTGTGGCGCCGTAGAACGCCTCGCGCAGGATCAGGATGCTCCACCACTCCCCGACCCGCTCGAGGCTGCGCGCGATCGGGCATTGCATGTCCCGGAAAGTCTTTCTTTGCATAAGGCTGGAATCACTGGCGGGCAGGCAGCTGCCCCGGTCCGATTGATCCTACTGCCGCCACTTTAATCATGCAAGCGACCGGCGGACGACTCGATCTATCCATACATAGTTTATGTTTTAATATAATATAGGCTACGCAACTGTAGCCATCCTATGAACCAGCCCCATCCCGATATCGACCTCAGCATCATGCAAGCCGCCGCGACCCAGGCGTGTGCCTTGCTCAAGGTGCTGGCCAATCCCGATCGCCTGCTGCTGATGTGTCGTCTGTCCCAGGGCGAACTGCCCGTTGGCGACCTGGAGGCGCAACTCGGCATCCGGCAGCCGACGCTGTCGCAACAGCTTGGCGTGCTGCGCGAGAACGGCCTGGTGGCCACGCGCCGCGACGGCAAGAACATCTACTACTCGGTGGCGAGTGCGCAGGCACTTGCCGTCATGGGTGTCCTCTATGAACAGTTCTGTGCCAATCCCGCTCCGGAGCCAACATGTTGATTGACCTTGCCAGCTTCACGCCCGGCCTGTCGCTGGCCGGCGGACTCATCATAGGGGCGGCGGCAGCCGTGCTGGCGCTATGCAACGGACGCATCGCGGGCATCAGCGGCATCCTTGGCGGCCTGCTGAACCTGCCGCGCCGCGACATGGCATGGCGCCTTGCCTTCCTTGCCGGCCTCTTCGCTGCCCCGGTACTGGCCGGTCTGCTTGGCAGGCCGGCCGTCGCGGACATTCAGGCGGGCTGGGGCGAGATCATGATCGCCGGTTTCCTCGTGGGCCTTGGCACCCGCTATGCCAGCGGCTGTACCAGCGGCCATGGCGTGTGCGGCATCTCGCGCGGCTCGGTCCGCTCGCTGGTCGCCACGCTGACCTTCATGGCGGCGGGATTCCTGACCGTCTTCGTGCAACGGCACCTGATCCGAGGCTGAGATGACAGTCGTTACCGCATTGCTGGCAGGCCTGCTCTTCGGCATTGGCCTGATGGTTTCCGGCATGGCCAATCCGGCCAAGGTGCTGGGCTTTCTGGACCTCGCGGGAAGCTGGGATCCGTCGCTGGCCTTTGTGATGGCGGGCGCAATCGTCATCGGCTCGGTCGCCTTCCTGGTGGCCAGGCGCCGCAAGCGCTCGTTGCTCGGGCTGCCCATGCAGTTGCCGGCCAGCACGGCCGTGACACTGCGCCTGGTGCTTGGCAGCGCGGCGTTTGGCGTCGGCTGGGGCCTGGCCGGCTTTTGCCCGGGTCCGGCGCTGGTGGCGCTTGGGGCCGGTTATCCGAAGGCCGTTGGCTTCGTGGCCGCGATGGTGGCCGGCATGGCTGTGTTCGAGATCGCCGAGAGGACAGCATCCAGCCTGCGGCGAGCCTGAGCGCGCCCTGACCTTGCCTGGTGATTGCGCCAGATCAAGAGCCGATGGCCGGCAAGGGACGATAGTGGTTCAACAACCTCCGCCTCACTGGCGAACGCGCGCCGGGCGGCGGAAACATCCCGCAACTCACCCACCGATCTCACATTGTCCTGGAGCCTGCCATGCAAGCAAATGTTGGAACCGTCGACCGGGTTCTCCGGATTGTCATTGGCCTGGCCTTGATTGTCCTTGCCGCAACCGGGAGCATAGGTGCCTGGGGATGGATTGGCATCCTTCCGCTCGTGACGGGCATCGCGCGCATCTGCCCGGCCTACAGCCTTCTGGGCGTGAAGACATGCCGGGCATCCCGGCCCGACGCCAGGTAGGTTCGCGCCGGCTGGCCTTCGGGAAATCCTGAAAGTCCCGGACAAAAAACAACAGGGGCCCCGCGCAAGCGGGGCCCCTGAACATTTAGCGGCAGCTTCCTGCTGCTGAAAGGACGCTGCCCCGGCTTACTCCACCGTCACCGACTTCGCCAGATTCCGGGGCTTGTCCACATCGGTGCCGCGCGCGCATGCGGTGTGGTACGCCAGCAGCTGCAGCGGCACCACGTGCAGGATCGGCGACAGGTCGCCATAGTGCTCGGGCATGCGGATCACCTGGATGCCGTCCGTCGACTGGATGTGCGTGTCGCTGTCGGCGAACACATACAGGCGCCCGCCACGCGCGCGAACTTCCTGGATGTTGGACTTGAGCTTTTCCAGCAGCGCGTCGTTCGGGGCCACGGTCACCACCGGCATCGCCTCGGTCACGAGCGCCAGCGGCCCGTGCTTGAGTTCGCCCGCGGGATAGGCCTCGGCATGGATGTACGAGATCTCCTTGAGCTTGAGCGCGCCTTCGAGCGCAATCGGGTAATGCTTGCCGCGGCCCAGGAACAGCGCGTTCTCGCGGCGCGCGAACTCCTCGGACCACGCGATGATCTGCGGCTCGAGCGCCAGCACGCCATGCAGCGCGGCGGGCAGGTGACGCAGGTTGGCCATGTCCTTGGCCTCGGCCTCTTCGGAAAGGAAGCCGCGCACCTTGGCCAGCGCCAGCGTCAGCATGTACAGCGCCGCGAGCTGCGTGGTGAAGGCCTTGGTCGAGGCCACGCCGATTTCCGTGCCGGCGCGCGTGAGGAAACGCATTTCGGTCTCGCGCACCATGGCGCTGGTCGCCACGTTGCAGATCGAGAGCGTGTGGGTATGGCCCAGCGCGCGCGCATGACGCAGCGCGGCCATGGTGTCGGCGGTCTCGCCGGACTGGGAAATCACAACCACCAGCGCGCGCGGATTCGGTACGGTCTCGCGGTAGCGGTACTCGCTGGCCACTTCGACCTGCGTCGGGATCTTGGCGATGCTTTCGAGCCAGTACTTGGCCGTGCAGCCCGAGTAGTAGCTGGTGCCGCAGGCCAGGATCAGCACGCTGTCGATGTCGGGGAAGACCTCCGCCGCCCGGTCGCCGAACAGCGCCGGCGAAATGCCATCGATCCCTTCAAGCGTGTCGCCGAGTGCGCGCGGCTGCTCGAAGATTTCCTTCTGCATGAAGTGGCGGTACGGACCAAGGTCGACCGTGGCGGCATGCGCCTCGACCACGCGCACCTCGCGCTCGACCAGGTGGTCGTGGCCATCGCGAATGGTCACGCCCTCACGCGTGACTTCGACGACATCGCCCTCTTCCAGGTAGATGATGCGGTTGGCGGTGCCGGCCACGGCCAGCGCGTCGGACGCCAGGAAGGCCTCGCCGTCCCCCAGCGCCACCACCAGCGGCGAGCCGGCGCGCGCGCCGACCACGCGCTCGGGCTGGTCCTTGGCGAACACGGCGATGGCGTAGGCGCCGTGCAGGCGCTTGGTCACGGCCCGCACCGACGCGAACAGGTCGCCGCGTGTGGCGCTGCTCGGGTAGCTGTAGGCCTGGTGGATCAGGTGGGCCACGACCTCGGTGTCGGTCTGCGACTCGAAGCCATAGCCAACCGCGCGCAGTTCCTCGCGCAGCGGCTCGTAGTTCTCGATGATGCCGTTGTGCACCAGCGCGATGGTCTCGCCGGACAGGTGCGGGTGCGCGTTGACGGTGTCGGGCTTGCCGTGCGTGGCCCAGCGCGTATGCGCCACGCCGGTGGTGCCGGCCAGGCCCGATGCCTGCGTCTGGGCATCCAGATCCGCCACGCGCGACACGGTGCGTGCGCGCTCGACAGAGGCCTCGCGCACCACGGCCACGCCGCAGGAGTCATAGCCGCGGTATTCCAGGCGGCGCAGGCCTTCGATCAGGACCGGAACGATATTGCGCGTGGAAACCGCGCCGACGATGCCACACATGCTGTACCCCCGTGGTCGGCGCCGACACCGGCGCCTGTTTTCAATCCCGGCGGCAGCCGTTGCTGCCGCGCTGGTACGGCCGCAACCGCTGCGGCCCCGTCTTGTGTTGCCCGATGGCCGCCTTGCGCGGCGGCCGCACTCACTGCTTACTGCTTCGGCTGCTTGACCGGCCGCTGCCAGGTCGCGACCGTCATCTGCTTGGCGCGCGACAGCGTCAGCTTGTCGGCCGGCGCTTCCTTGGTCAGCGTGGTGCCCGCACCGATGGTCGCGCCGCGGCGCACCGTCACGGGCGCCACCAGCTGCGTATCGGAGCCGATAAAGACATCATCCTCGATCACCGTGCGGAACTTGTTCGCACCGTCATAGTTGCAGGTGATGGTCCCGGCGCCAATATTCACGCGCGAGCCCACCGTGGCATCGCCCACATAGGCCAGATGGTTGGCCTTGCTGTGCGCCGCGACCTGCGAGTTCTTCACTTCGACGAAGTTGCCGATATGCACGTCCTCGCCGAGTTCGGTACCCGGACGCAGCCGCGCATAAGGGCCGATGCGGCCATCCGCGCCGATCTTCGCGCTGTCGATATGGCAGAACGGCTGAACCTGCGCGCCGGCACCGATGGTGGCATTGCGGATCACGCAGTTGGCGCCGATCTGCACGCCGTCGCCCAGGTGCACACGGCCTTCGAACACGCAGCCGACGTCGATCGTGACGTCGCGGCCGCAGCTGAGCTCGCCGCGCACGTCGATGCGCGCCGGGTCCGCCAGCGTCACGCCGGCTTCGAGCAGGCGCTGGGCCTGGTTGCGCTGGTGGATGCGCTCCACCTCGGCAAGCTGGACCTTGCTGTTGACACCAAGCGTCTCCCACAGCGCCGCGGGCTGTGCCGAGACGATTTCGACGCCTTCGGCCGCCGCGCGCTCGACGGTATCGGTCAGGTAGTACTCGCCCTGGGCATTGTCATTGCGCAATGTGGACAGCCAGCGGCGCAGGTGGCCGGTCGGACACACGATGATGCCGGTATTGATCTCGCGGATCGCGCGGACGGCCTCGCTGGCGTCCTTCTGCTCGATGATCCGGACGATGCTGCCCGCCGCGTCGCGCACGATGCGGCCGTATCCGGTGGGATCCGGCATCTCGACCGTCAGAACGCCGAAGCGGGAATCGCCGGCTTCATCGACCAGCGACTTGAGCGTCGCCGCCGTGGTCAGCGGCACGTCGCCGTAGAGAACCAATGTGGGCAGGCTGTCGTCCAATTGAGGAAGTGCCTGCATCACCGCATGTCCGGTCCCGAGCTGCCGGGCCTGCTCGGCAAAGGTAACGTCGTCGGCAGCCACGGCCTCGCGCACGTGGTCCGCGCCGTGACCGACCACGACAACCAGCCGCGACGGCGACAAGGTGCGTGCCGTATCGATGACATGAGCGAGCATCGGACGCCCCGCAACCGGATGCAGGACCTTGGGCAAATCGGAATGCATCCGCTTGCCCATGCCAGCGGCGAGAATGACGATATTCACAAGGAGACCCCTTGGCGCGTGTATCGGGAAATATATTCTTTAAAGCACCAGCCGTATGTTCGACAACCGGCCTTCGCGAGCCCGGCGGCGCTGGCTTTCGCCCGCTGGCTTTCGCCTTTAGCGGAGCCGCCCAAACCGTTGCCAGGACTGGGCTTGCGGGCGGTCGGGCAACCCTGGCAAGATGCGCGGCGATTTTAACATGACGATTTCTGCCCAATACGCCCCTGTTTCCGATTTTCACAATCGTTGGCTATGCCGCTTATTGGCAATATTTGCCACGGCGATCCTTTGCGCCTGCAGCGCGATGAAGACCGGGTACCAGCAGGGCGACCGGCTGGCCTATTGGTGGATCGACCACTATGTCGACGTCAGTGGCGCCCAGGAGCCGCCCATGCGCGATGCCATCGCACGCTTCTTTGCCTGGCACCGGCAGGCTCAATTGCCTGAAATTTCGGCGCTGCTGACCCAGGCCCGCGACCAGGTCCAGCAGCCGGTCAGCGCGCCGGCCATCGCGCAGCTCCGGGAATCCGGCCTGCTTCTGGCCCGTCAGTCATTCGACCAGGCCATCCCGGACGTGGCGGACCTGCTGCTCACGCTGACGCCAGCGCAAATCGACCGGATTGAAAGGAAGTTCGATGAGGCCAACACCAAATACCGCAAGAAGTTCCTGAGCGGCAACGCCGAGGACCGCGAAGCGGCGCGCTTCAACAAGGTGATGGACTACGCGAAGCTGATCTACGGAAGCTTCTCCGATGAGCAGCAAAAGGCCATCCATGCTGCCATGGGCCCGCCGATGCAAGGCGTCCAGGCGCGCTACGCGGAGCGGCTGCGGCGACAGGAGGAATGGCTGGCGCTGGCGCGCCAGGTCCAGCAGACGCGTCCGCCCAAGGCGCAGGTGGTCGAACTGCTGCGCCGCTATGGCGACCAGTGGCAACACCCGCCGGGCCAGACTCGCGCAGCGAGCTACGATGCCAACAACCAGGCCGGCGTGGCGCTGGCCATGACGATCGCCAACCTCACCACCCCCAGGCAGAAGGCGCATGCCGTGGACCGCTTCCAGAAATGGATCGACGACACCCACAGCCTGATGCGCGAGCGCCAGGGCAACACGGCTCAGGCGGCCAATCCATAGCGCGCGCCCGAAGCCCCAAGGCAAAACGCCCGCGTGAGAACGCGGGCGTTCGCTTGCCGCTGGCAGGATTACTCGGCGCTGGCCTGCGGGGCGGCCGCGGGTGCCTGCCCGGGGCGCTCGAAGCGCACGAACTCCATCCGGTTCTCGTCGCTGCTGCCTGCAAACACCAGCGGCTGCTGCGTGAAGGTGGTCTCACCGAACAGCGAAGCCTCGTCCACCTTGGCCAGGCCCGTGGCCAGCCCGGTGAACGGGAACAGGTCGGTGTCGGCCAGGTGCGACGGCACCACGTTGCGCAGGGACGCGAAGATGTTGTCGATACGGCCGGGGTTCTCGCGCTCCCAGCCTTGCAGCATCTCGCTGACCTTCTTGCGCTGCAGGTTTTCCTGCGAGCCGCACAGGTTGCACGGGATGATCGGGAATTCCATCGCGCGCGCATAGGCGGCGATGTCCTTCTCGGCGCAGTACGCCAGCGGGCGGATCACGACGTGCGCGCCATCGTCCGTGGCCAGCTTCGGCGGCATGGCTTTCATCTTGCCGCCGAAGAACATGTTCAGGAAGAAGGTGTTGACGATATCGTCGCGGTGGTGGCCCAGCGCGATCTTGTTGGCGCCGAGCTCCTTGGCCGTGCGGTAGATCACGCCGCGGCGCAGGCGCGAGCACAGCGAACAGGTGGTCTTGCCCTCGGGCACCTTCTCCTTGACGATCGAGTAGGTGTCGGCCTCGACGATCACGTATTCCACGCCCAGCTTCTTCAGGTACTCCGGCAAGACATGCTCGGGAAAACCGGGCTGCTTCTGGTCCAGGTTCATCGCGATCAGCTTGAAGCGGATCGGCGCGCGCTTTTGCAGCGCCATCAGGACCGACAGCATGGTGTACGAGTCCTTGCCGCCACTCATGCAGACCAGCACGGTGTCGCCGTCCTCGATCATGCCGAAGTCGCCGATGGCCTTGCCGGTTTGCGATTGCAGCCTCGTCTCGAGGCGGTAGAAGTTATTGGAGTGGCTCATGAGACATACCTGATCATTGCGGCCGCCCGGATGAAATGGCCGGACGGCTCGGAAGGGCCAAGATTTTACCCGGGACGGATCAGCCCTGCTTGATGTGGAAGACTTCCACGCCGACCGAATCGCAGTCCGGGTAGACATCCGGCTTCTCGGTCGACACGCGCACGGCGCGCACCTTCGGGTGCTTGAGCATGGCACGGGCCACGTCGTCGCACAGCGTTTCCTGCAGGTGCACGTGGCCCTGCGCCATGCGCTCGGCCACGGTGTTGCGCATGAAATCGTAGTCGACCACTTCCTCGAGCTTGTCGGCCTGCGGCGTGCTCGCGGCCAGCGGCACGAACAGGTCGATATTGATCAGCACGCGCTGCTCGCCCTTCTTCTCGAATTCGTGCACGCCGATATTGATCTGGACTTCGTAATTGCGCAAGAACATGCGGCGGCAGTCTTGCAGGCTGGGATGGGTAAGGGCGGCGAGCATGGTCATGGCAGGCGGGAAAGGTAATTCGGGAGGGAGGTCTGCCGCGCCAGTGCGATGGCGCGGCAGCTGGGTCACATCATTCGGTCAGGAACATCACGTCGCGCGCCAGCGGCATCAGGTGCTGGCCACCGTCGACGTACAGCGTGGTGCCGGTCACGGCGTTCGCGCGCGCGAGGTAGGCTACGGCCTGGGCAATGTCCTCGGGGGTCGACGACTTGCCCAGCGGCGTGACACGGTGGGCGCGGCGGAAGCTCTGTTCCGACTGCTCGCCCGACACCAGCGTGATGCCGGGCGCCACGCCCACCACGCGCAGGCGCGGGGCGAAGGCCTGGGCCAGCTGCACCGTGGCGGTCTGCAGCGCGGCCTTGGACAGCGTGTACGACAGGAAATCCGGGTTCAGGTTGTCCAGCTTCTGGTCGAGCAGGTTGATCACCACGCCACGCGGATCGGCGGCGGCCGCATCGGCGCTTAGTGCCTTGTACATCTCACGCGCCAGCAGCAGCGGCGCCGCCACGTTGGTGCGCATATGCGTGTCCAGCGACGCATATGAGAAGCTGGTGGCAACGTCGTACTGGAACAGCGAAGCGTTGTTGACGAGGCAGATCGGCACGCCAATCTCGGCGGTGCAGTCAGCGATCAGCTTCGCGGTGGCGGCTTCGTCGGCCAGGTCGGCCTGCAGCACTGCCGCGCGGCGGCCGATGGTGCGGATCCGGGCAGCCAGCGCTTCGGCCTCGTCGCGCGAGCGGTGGCAGTGCACGGCCACGTCCCAGCCTTGTGCGGCCAGTTCGAGCGCGATGGCACGGCCAAGCCGGCGCGCGCCGCCGGTGACGATGGCCACGCCATGCGCCGCTGCGGCTTGCGTCCGGGCCGGTGCGCCGGCAGGTTGATTCGATTCGGGCATTGCTACAATCGAGGCATGCAGAAAGCCGTTAGTTTACCCCTTCCCCCCGCCGATGCGCTGGCCGCCTCCGACTCGCTGGCCACCCTGATCGGCGAAAGCATCGATGCGGCCGGCGGCTGGATCGGCTTCGACCGCTACATGTCGCTGGCGCTGTACGCGCCCGGGCTGGGCTACTACAGCGGCGGCGCCGCCAAATTCGGGCGCGATGCGCGCGACGGCAGCGATTTCATCACCGCGCCGGAACTGACCCCGTTCTTCGCCCGCACGCTCGCGCGCCAGTTCGCGCCGCTGCTGGCCCAGGGCCTGCCGCGCATGCTCGAATTCGGCGCCGGCACCGGCCGCCTGGCGGCCGACCTGCTGCTGGCGCTGGAACAGGAAGGCCAACTGCCCGAGTCCTACGGCATCGTCGAACTGTCGGGCGAACTGCGCGCGCGCCAGCAGGACACGCTGGCCCGGCACGCGCCGCACCTGGCGCCGCGCGTGCAGTGGCTGGACACGCTGCCCGAGCGCTTCGAGGGCATCATCGTCGGCAACGAAGTGCTGGACGCGATGCCGGTGCGCCTGTTCGCGCGCACGGGCGGCCGGTGGCATGAACGCGGCGCTGCACGCTCCGTCACGGGCGATGACAGCACCGCCGCGCATGCCTTCACATTCGAAGACCGGCTGGTTCCCGCGCACGACATCCCCGATGCGCTGCACGCCATGCCGGGCGACCACGACATCGTCACCGAAACCCATGCCGAGGCCGACGGCTTCGTGCGCGCCGTGGGCGCCATGCTGGCACGCGGGGCGGCGTTCTTCATCGACTATGGCTTCCCGTCCGGCGAGTACTACCACCCGCAGCGCAGCGGCGGCACGCTGATGTGCCACTACCGCCATCACGCGCATCCGGACCCGTTCCTGTATCCGGGGCTGCAGGACATCACGGCGCACGTCAACTTCAGCGCCATCGCGCATGCCGCCGTCGATGCCGGCCTGGCCGTGGCGGGCTTCACCTCGCAGGCGCGCTTCCTGATGAACGCCGGTATCACCGACCTGCTGATGACGCTGGACCCGTCCGACACGCGCGCCTTCCTGCCGGCCGCCAACGCCGTGCAGAAGCTGCTGTCCGAAGCCGAGATGGGCGAGCTGTTCAAGGTGATCGCGCTGACCCGCGGCCTGGACGACAGCGAGCCGCTCGCCGGCTTTGCCCGCGGCGACCGCTGCCACACGCTCTGAGCCATTGCCGCCATGCTGCGCTGGACACTCACCATCTTCCTGTGCGTGGTCGTGCTGTCGGCAGCGCTGCCATGGTTGCAGAAGCTCGGCATCGGCCGGCTGCCCGGCGATGTGCGCTTCCGCCTGTTCGGGCGCGACTACATGCTGCCGTTCGCCTCGACGATCCTGCTGTCGCTGCTGGCGCTAGTGATCGGCAAGCTGATCTAGGCGCGCCGCGACGGCCTGCACGCGCGCCGCGTGCACACGTTCCCTGATCTGGCTGACGTCATCGGCCGCCGCCTTCGCGATGGCTCCGGCGTCGACGCCGGCGGCTGCTTCCAGCGCGGCCAGCAACCACCTGCGCTGCGGGTAGGTGTCGGACTCGAAGCCCTTGCGGCCACGCTTGTCAGCCTCGCACGCAAGCAGCGCATCGGCAAAGCGAGCGGGCTTGCGCAGTGCATCGCAGCGCTCGAGCAGGCGCGTCACCGCGGCAGCGCCGAATTCCAGGCAGCGGTGGATATTGCCGTGCTCGCGCGCCACCACCACCGCCAGGTCACGGCAGTCGTTAGGCACGCGCAGGCGTTTGCAGACCTCTTCGAGCAGCTCGACGCTGCGGCCCTCGTGCCCCAGATGACGCGGCAGCACGTCTTCAGGCGTCGTTCCCTTGCCCAGGTCATGGACCAGCGCGGCGAAGCGCACGGCAAGCGGCGTACCCATGGCGGCGGCGCAGTCGATCACCATCATTACATGCACACCGGTATCGACTTCGGGATGGTAGTCGGCGCGCTGCGGCACGCCCCACAGCCGGTCCAGCTCGGGCAGCAGGCGCGCGAGCGCGCCGCACTCGCGCAGCACCTCGAACATGCGCGACGGCCGCGCCTCCATCAGCCCGCGCGCGAGTTCCTGCCAGACGCGCTCGGACACCAGCGCATCGACCTCGCCGGCGTCCACCATCCTGCGCATCAACGCCACGGTCTCGGGTGCGACCGTGAACTCGTGGAAGCGTGCGGCGAAGCGCGCCACGCGCAGGATGCGCACCGGATCTTCGGCAAACGCATCGGAGACATGGCGGAACTGCCGCGCCGCCAGGTCGCGCTGCCCGCCGTGCGGATCGATGACGGGGCCGACCAGGTTGCCATCGGCATCGACCGCGCGCGCCATCGCGTTGATGGTCAGGTCGCGCCGCACCAGGTCGTCCTCGAGCGAGACATCGGGCTCGCAGTAGAACGCAAAGCCCTTGTAGCCCATGGCGGTCTTGCGCTCGGTGCGAGCCAGCGCGTACTCCTCTTTCGTGCGCGGATGCAGGAACACCGGGAAGTCCTTGCCGACCGGCTTGTAGCCGGCGGCTTCCATCGCGGCCGGGGTGGCCCCCACCACGACATAGTCGCGGTCCTGGCTGGGCTTGCCCAGCAGTTCGTCGCGGATTGCGCCGCCGACGGCGTACACCTGCATTGTCTTGGTCTCGCTATGGTGCGCCGCCGATGCGGCGCTCAGTGGTTGATGATAATCGCGTCGGCGCGCTCGGGCGCCAGCCGATATGGCTCGTCGTCAGCCAGGAAGTCGCGTTCTTCGTGCGCACCGGCGACCCATTCCTGCATGGCCGGCAGCGCCAGCATGAAGTCCGCATACGCCTTGGCCGCATCGGGCAGGTGGATGCCATACGTCGCAAACCGGCTGACCACCGGCGCGAAATACGCGTCGGCGATCGTAAAGGCGCCGAACAGGAACGGCCCGGCATCGCCATGGCGCGCGCGCAGGTCGGTCCAGATCTGCGCGATGCGGTCCACCTCGCGCTGCACCGCCACGTTCCAGCCGCGCCCGGGCAGTACCGCGGTCACGTTCATCGGCAACTGGTTGCGCAGGTTCGTGAAGCCGGCATGCATCTCGGCGCAGATCGAGCGCGCATAGGCGCGCTCGGCGCGGCCGGCGGGCCATAGCGCCTTTTCCGGAAAGTGCTCGGCCAGGTATTCGGCGATCGACAGGCTGTCCCACACCTGAATGTCGCCGTCCACCAGCACCGGCACCTTGCCAGCCAGTGAATACCGCGCGATCTCGGCGGCGAAGCTGCCGACGAACAGCCGTACCTGCACTTCTTCGAAATCAATGCCGGCATGGCGCATCAGCAGCCACGGGCGCAGCGACCAGGACGAGTAATTCTTGTTGCCGATGACAAGCTTCATCGCAGGATCCTTGGGGGGCGGGATGGGAAGAGGTTGCCGGACAGCATGGCGCCGCTTGCCCGGGAACCGGCGCGCCAGCATGCTGCGGCGCGCCGAATCAGTCATTCTGCCAGCGCAGTGATGCGCCTCAAAGCGAAAAGCGCTCGCAACCGCTGTGAATCCTGGTCACAAGCGCCAGCGCGGATCAGCGATGCACGCTTGCCCGCATGACCGTGAGCTGCGCGTCCCGGTTGCGGCCGGACAGTACGTCGGTCATCACGGCTTCCAGTCCGACAGGTTGCAGGCCAAGCTCGCCGGCCATCGGTTCGTGCAGCACATTGTCGAGCTGCATCGAATCGAGGTTGTCGCGCGAGAGCAGCGTGTCGCCGGGCATGTGCTCCATCACCGCGGCCTGCACCCGCGCCAATGCGTCGGGCAGCGCAATCACAGGGCGCGGGTGGCCCGACGCGCGCCCGGCAAAGCGCACCAGCTCTTCCAGCGTGTAGACCTGCGGTCCGCCCAGGTCATAGCCGCGGCCGATGGTCGCCGGCGTGACCATGGCATTGACGAAGGCCTGCACCACATCCTGCACGTAGATGGGCTGGAAGCGCGCGTGCGCGCAGGCCAGCGGCACCACTGGGGCCATTTCCTGCATGTGTGCGAACAGGTTGAGGAAGTGATCGTCCGGGCCGAAGACCACGGAGGGCCGCATGATCGTCCAGTCCAGGCCGCTGCTGCGCACGATGCGCTCGCCGTCCCCCTTGCTCCGTAGGTACATCGATGGACCGTTGCTGTCGGCCCCCAGCGCGCTCATATGCACCAGGCGGCGGACGCCCGTACTCAGGCACGAGGCAACCACCTGCCTCACCATCTCCACATGGGCCGCCGCGAATTCCGGGCCATACGGATCGCCGCGCTCGCCGTGCAGCACGCCGACGAGGTTGACGACGATGCCGTCCGTGCCGAGCGGGCCGATCGCATCGTCGAGCGCCGCATTGTCGGCCAGCCCCAGTTCGGCCACCTCGACACGCGGCAACAGCAGCAGGTGCTGCGCATGCTCCACGTTGCGGGTGCCGATCACGATGCGCTCGGGCGCGATGGGGGAATCCGGATTGGAGCCGGGCTCCAGCGGCGCGCCGGAGGCCGAGGCTGCGCCGGCCAGCCGGGAAGCAAGATGGCTGCCGATAAAGCCGGCGCCACCGACGATCAGGACATTGCTGGTCTGCATGGATGCCTCCGTGCAAGGAAAACGGCACGCGGCGGCAGGCCAGTCATGGCACGCGCCCCGAAGAGACGGGGCGCGCACCCGGTCAGGGCAGGCTGGTGGTAGTCACCGCCAACGGTGCAACCTGGCCCAGGCGCGCCTTCAGCGACTGGGGCCGGCCACTCATCAATGCAGCATAGTACGTAGCGTTGGAAAGCACATTCTTCACATACGTGCGCGTTTCGTTGAACGGAATGGTCTCGGCGAAGATGGCGCCTTCGACCGGGCGCGACAGCGTGCTGCGCCAGGCCTTGGGTCGTCCCGGGCCGGCGTTGTAGGCCGCCGACGCGAGCGTCCAGGAGCTGTCCAGGTCGGTCAGCACCATGCTCAGGTAGTTGGTGCCGAGCAGGATGTTGATGTTGGGGTCACCCATCATCGACGGCGAGAAGTCCGCCATGCCGATCTTGCGCGCGACGTACTTGGCCGTGGCCGGCATCACCTGCATCAGGCCATGCGCTCCGGCCGACGAACGCGCGCCCATGATGAAGCGCGATTCCTGGCGGATCAGGCCGTAGGCCCACGCCATGTCGAGGCCGACGTCGTCGGTGGCGCGCTGCATGATGTCGCGGTAGGGCATCGGGAAGCGCAGCGAGAAGTCATGCTCGGCGCGCGTGCGGTCCGCGGTATTGACAGTGCGGTCCAGCAGCTCGATCCGGCGCGCGTACTCGGCCGCTGCCAGCAGCTCGCGGTCGTTCATGCCGCGCAGTTCCCAGTTCCATTCACGCGTGCCCTCGAAACGCAGGTTCAGGTTGTAGAGCTTCTGCGCGCGCTGGAAGCCCGCGCGGCTGCGCATGGCCATGGCCTCGGCATCGCTCACCGTGGTGCGCGCCGGCAGCGTAATGCGGTTGCCCAGCTCTTCGCTGGCCAGCTGGCCGTAGAAGTTGAACTGGCCGGCGATCTGCTGGTACTGCTGCTGGGCCTCGGCGTCGCGGCCGTCAGCCTTCAGCGAGCGGCCGTACCAGTACGTCCAGGCCGGGTCCTTGGCGCGCAGCTCGGGGCGCATCATCTCGATGGCCTGCCGCACCTGCATCCAGTCGCCCTGGCGCAGCGCCGCGCGCACGCGCCATTCCTGCGATTCGTCGGACAGCCACTGGTTGCCGCCCAGGTCCATCTGGCGGCGGTAGTAGCCGGCGGCTTCCGGCAACAGCTTCTTGGCCGCATACTGGCCGATCACGCCCCAGGCCGCGCCCTGCTCGTCGCGCGACAGGGTGCCGGCGCTGGCGCTCAGGTAGGCCGCGGCCTGCGACGGGTCATTGCGCGCCATCTTGACGATGGTCGCCAGTGTGTCGCCGTCCATGCGCGCATCGGGCACCGTGGCCGCGATCCGGCCGGCCAGCGTGACCAGGTTCTGCTCCAGCGCCTGGCGCGCCTGGAAAGCGACATCGCTGCGCTGGATCTGCTGGCTCTGCACCAGGTAGCCGATCAGGTCGACACAGCCTTCGCCGTAGTAGCGCACATCATTGAGCACGTTGCGCGAGTCGGCCGCCACGTTCTGGCCCTTGAGTGCGCGCGACAGCAGCGCGTAGCACTCGACCTGCGTGTCGTCCTTGAGCACGAACTGCGGGTACTCCGCGTCGAAGCTGCCCCAGTCGCGCCGCTTGCCCAGCACCAGCAGCCAGTCGTTGCGCATGCGATCGGCAATGGCGTCGCCCTTGTAGCGCTGCAGGAAGGCGCGCACCTGGTCGTCGGGCGCGTCGATGCGCGCCAGGCCGCTGCTGTCGAACATCTGCGGCTTGATGCGGAAATACTCGACGTACGACGGGATCGGGTAATCCACCAGCGTCGCCGAGATCGCATAGGCGCGGTCCGCATCGTTCCTGCGCGCCGCTTCGCGCAGCGCGGTGAACGCGTCGTCCGGGTCGGACGGAATGACCGGCGGCTGGGGCGCGCGCGCAGCCGCCGGCTGCGCGCGCTTTTGCGCCAGCGCGGGGGTGGCAAGCAAGGCACACGCCACGGCGACCCATGCGGCCCGGCCGGCACGCCGCAGATATACTCCCTTCAGCATTCTTTGCTTCCTTGTCGTTGACGCCGGGCCGCGCCGCCCATGCCGGGGACATCGCCCCGCATCCGCGCAGCCGCCGTCAGTGTTGGTTTGTTCGCAGACATTATCCCACGCCATGTCAGCCGCTCATCCGCCTTCGCCACCACCTGGCACCGGCGCCGAAGAAGACCGCCGCGCCCTGCGCACGCGCTTGCTCACGCAGCGGGCCTCGGTGCCCGATCGCACCGGCGCCGAGGCCCGCATCGCCGCCAGCCTGCTGCCGCTGCTCGAACGGCTGGCGATCCGCTGCCTGGGTTTTTACTGGCCCATCCAGCAGGAATTCGATGCGCGCGCCGTCGTGACGCGGTGGCTGGCGGCGGACCCCGGCCGCCACGCCGCGCTGCCGGCAGTCAGCCGCCCCGGCGTGCCGCTCGACTTCCATTTGTGGACCCCGCAGACCCCGATGACCAAGGGGCACTACGGCATTCCGGTACCGGACGGCACCGACGCGGCGCAGCCCGATGCCTTGCTGATTCCCTGTGTCGGTTTCAGCCCCGAGAAGTTCCGCCTCGGCTACGGCGGCGGCTTCTACGACCGCACGCTGGCCGCGCTGCCGACGCCTCCAGTCGCCATCGGCATCGGCTTCGAGGCCTGCCGCATCGCGCTGCGAGCCCAAGAGCATGACTTGCCGATGGACTGGATCGTCAGCGAAGCCGGCGTGTTCTGACGTCAGGACTAACGGTGAAATCGCGCGAGCCTTGAGGCCCCGTTCCGCCCCATTCCGCCCCATTCCGCCTCATTCCGCGCGCACCAGCTCGTCCACGAGCGTGCGCATGCAACGCCAGTGCGAACCTTCCCAGAACACGCGCCGGCACCGATCGCAGGTGACAAAGCGCTCATGGCGCTCAAGCACGGCCGGCGGCACGCGCCCCGCCACGGCCTCGCGCGCCACACGCTGCAGCGGCACGTTGCAGTCCAGGCATAGCGAGAATGGCCGCGCGCTGCGGGCGAGGTCGAGCCGGCTGAAGATCTCGCGCACCTGGGGCGTGGACTTGATGGCGCGCACGTAGCAGCCATGGGTGATGCCACGGCGCTTGAGCAGCTCGCGGTCGCGCGTCAGCACGATGCGGTCTTCCTGCGCGGCGATGCGCTCGATCTCGCTGTCTTCGAAGTGGTTGTCGTAGAGGGTATCGAAACCCATCATGCGCAGCAGGTGTGCCAGGCCGCCCAGGTGCGCATCGGCCACGAAACGCATGACCCGCAGCGGGTAGGCGCGTACCCGCAGCAGCGGGGAGACATCAAGGCATTCGAACTTGGGATAGACCGAAACGCGGTCGCCATCGCCGAGCATGCGCTCGAAGCCGGACGATTCGCCATTGACGAGGATGAGTTCCACCTCGGTATGCGGCACGCCGAGCGCCTCGATCATGTGCTTGACCGTGGCGGCGCGCGCGCACGGGCACGACAGGTCACGCCCGCGCTGGTCCGGCGCAAGGAAGTCGTTCAGCTCCTCATAGAAGCGGAAGGTGGCGGTGACCATGGCGGTGAGTATGACACCGTTGGCACCGTGTCGGCACTCAGCGCTTCTGGTTCGCGAGCCGCAGCGCCGCTTCCACCGCCATCTGCGCCCATGGCGTCATCGCCGCCGGAGATTCCAGGCATTCCGGCGGGAGCGCCAGGTAGTGGCGCAAGGTTACCTCGCCTCTTGACGAGGCATAGCGGAATGCACGGCTGCCCTCGGCCTCGAAGCGCGCCAGGGTCTTGTCGTCGGCCTTGAGATAGCACTGCCCGTCGCTGACGAGTGCGAACATCAGCCCGTCGTAGAACAGGCCGTGCCCGCCGAACATGCGGCGCGCGGAGATCGTGCCGATGCGCGCCGCCAGCGGCCCCATCAGTTCGAGCAGGTGCTCGACGAAAGGATCGGGACGGCGCGCGGCCACGCTCAGAGCTTCAGGCGCTGCCAGATCGCCTTGGTGGCGCCGGCCGCGTTGAGCGTATAGAAATGCAGGCCCGGCACGCCGCCGGCCAGCAGGCGCTCGCACAGCGCCGTGACCACGTCCAGGCCGAACGCGCGGATCGACTCGCGGTCGTCGCCAAAGCCCTCGAGCCGCTTGGCCACCCAGCGCGGCACTTCGGCGCCGCACATCTCGGAGAAGCGCATCAGCTGCGAGTAGTTCGTGATCGGCATGATGCCCGGCACGATCGGCACGTCCACGCCCAGCGCGCGTGCGTCATCGACGAAGCGGAAGTACGCGTCGGCGTTGAAGAAGTACTGTGTGATGGCGGAGTTCGCGCCGGCCTTCACCTTGCGCACGAAGTTCTCCAGGTCGTGGCGCGGCGACTTGGCCTGCGGATGGTATTCCGGGTAGGCCGCCACTTCGATCTGGAACCAGTCGCCGGTCTCGGCGCGGATGAACTCGACCAGCTCGTTGGCGTAGCGGAATTCGCCGATCTCGCCCATGCCCGACGGCATATCGCCGCGCAGCGCGACGATATGGCGGATGCCGCCGTCGCGGTACTGCTGCAGGATCGCGCGGATGCTCTCGCGCGAGGAGCCGACACACGACAGGTGCGGCGCGGCCTCGATGCCTTCGCGCTGGATTTCCAGCACGGTATCGAGCGTGCCTTGCTGCGTGGTGCCGCCGGCGCCGAACGTCACCGAGATGTACTTCGGGTTGAGCGGAGCGAGCTGGGCGCGCGTGTTGCGCAGCTTCTCGACGCCCTCCGCCGTCTTCGGCGGGAAGAATTCAAAGCTGTAGTAGCGGTCTTGCATGATGGTGGCGCGCCGCGTTGGCGCGGCGCGCATGGTAGGACCCGTGGCAGCGGATGGCCGTCAGGCCGTGCGCTCGCCCAGCAGCAGGCTGGACAGCAGCCACGAGATCACGCTGTACAGGATGGAGCCCAGCAGGGCCGCCCCGAAGCCGCCGACCGAGAAGCCCGACAGCAGGTTGCCGACGAACAGGAACAGCAGCGCGTTGATCACGAAAATGAAGAGCCCCAGCGTCAGCACCGTTACCGGCAGCGTCAGGATCACCAGGATCGGCCGGATCAGCGTATTGACCAGGCCCAGCACCAGCGCGGCCAGCATCGCCGAGCCGAAGCTCCTGAGGTGGATCGACGGCAGGATATACGGCAGCACGAACAGCGACACGGCGTTGATGATCCAGACGATCAGCAGTCTCATGACGGCTCCTTGAACGGACTCTGTTGACGGTGTGCCTTCCCTCTTCCGCAAGCGGGAGAGGGAAGTCTCCCTGCGATCAGTAACGGTAGTGGTCGGCCTTGTACGGGCCTTCCTTCTTCACGCCGATGTAGGCGGCCTGCTGCTCGGTCAGTTCGGTCAGCTGCGCGTTCAGCTTCCTGAGCTGCAGGCGCGCGACCTTCTCGTCCAGGTGCTTGGGCAGCGTGTAGACGCCCACCGGGTACTTGCCGCTGTCGCGTTCCTGCCAGAGCTCGATCTGGGCGATGGTCTGGTTGGCGAACGAGCTGCTCATCACGTACGACGGGTGGCCCGTGGCGCAGCCCAGGTTCACCAGGCGGCCCTTGGCCAGGATGATCAGCTTCTTGCTCGGCTTGTCGCCAACTGCGGGGAACTTGACGTGGTCGACCTGCGGCTTGATCTCGTCCCACTCGTACTTCTCGATCGAGGCGATGTCGATCTCGTTGTCGAAGTGGCCGATATTGCAGACGATGGCCTGGTCCTTCATCCTGGCCATGTGCTCATGCGTGATGACGTGGTAGTTGCCGGTGCAGGTGACGAAGATATCGCCGTGCTCGGCGGCGTAGTCCATGGTCACCACGCGGTAGCCTTCCATGGCGGCCTGCAGCGCGCAGATCGGGTCGATCTCGGTCACCCACACCTGGGCCGACAGCGCGCGCAGCGCCTGGGCGCTGCCCTTGCCCACGTCGCCGTAGCCGGCGACCACGGCGATCTTGCCGGCGATCATCACGTCGGTGGCGCGCTTGATGCCGTCCACCAGCGATTCGCGGCAGCCATACAGGTTGTCGAACTTGCTCTTGGTGACCGAGTCGTTGACGTTGATGGCCGGGAACTTGAGGTCGCCCTTCTGCGCCATCTGGTACAGGCGGTGCACGCCCGTGGTGGTTTCCTCGGTCACGCCGCGGATGGCGGCCAGGTTGCGGCTGTACCAGCTCGGGTCCCTGGCCAGCTTTTCCTTGATCGCGGCGAACAGGAAGGTCTCTTCCTCGCTGCCCGGGTTGGCGATCACCGAGGCGTCCTTCTCGGCCTTGGCGCCCAGGTGCAGCAGCAGCGTGGCATCGCCGCCGTCGTCCAGGATCATGTTCGGGGTGCCGCCGTCGGCCCAGTCGAAGATGCGGTGCGTGAAGTCCCAGTATTCCTTGAGCGACTCGCCCTTGAACGCGAACACGGGCGTGCCGCCCGCGGCGATCGCGGCAGCGGCGTGGTCCTGCGTCGAGAAGATATTGCACGAGGCCCAGCGCACGTCGGCGCCGAGCGCCTGGAGCGTCTCGATCAGCACGGCGGTCTGGATCGTCATGTGCAGCGAGCCGGCGATGCGAGCGCCCTTGAGCGGCTGCGCGGCGGCGAATTCGTCGCGGATCGCCATCAGGCCGGGCATCTCGGTCTCGGCAATGGCGATTTCCTTGCGGCCCCAGCCGGCCAGATTGATGTCGGCGACGAGGTAGTCTTGCTTGAGGTCGGTCACGGCGTTCATGTATCACTCCCGGTGAAGAGTGGACGACGGTGACGGGCGGGAAATCAGGCCGCGCTCCCGATATGCAGGATGCTGCATGAAGCGGGCGGATAGGTCGACTCGCCACCGTGCGAACCACGGATCAGCGAGCGCCGTTGAAGACAGTCCGAGCCTGGCGGAGGGCATGTTACGCCACGATCCGTTGCAACGCTCCTCGGAGTGGCGGTATTGTAGCCTGCCCGGCGTCCACTCGCACAAGCGCCGCCGGCTTTTTTTCGGCCCACTTTTCGACATGACTCCGACATCACCCCGCACCCTCACCATCGCAGGTTCCGACTCGGGCGGCGGCGCCGGCATCCAGGCCGACCTCAAGACGTTCGCGGCGCTCGGCTGCTTCGGCATGAGCGCCATCACCGCCATCACCGCCCAGAACACGCTGGGCGTCACCGGCGTGCATGCGATTCCCGCCGAGATGGTGGCGGCGCAGATCGACGCGGTGGCGAGCGATCTTGGCGTCGATGCGGCCAAGACCGGCATGCTGGGCACCGCGGCCATTGTCGAGGCCGTCGCCGCCGCGGCGGATCGCCACGGCATCCGCAAGCTGGTCGTCGATCCGGTGATGATTTCCACCTCGGGTGCGACGCTGTCGGATGACGCGACCAGCCAGGCCATGGTGCGCCTGCTGTTCCCGCGCGCCGTGCTGGTAACGCCCAACCTGCCCGAGGCCTCCTACCTGCTGGGCCGGACGATCTCGCGGCGCGCCGAGATGGAACAGGCCGCCGCCGACCTGATCGCGATGGGTTGTCCCGCGGTGCTGCTCAAGGGCGGACACCTCGACGATGACGGTCCGGCGAGCGCGAACGGCGCGCTGGACGACCTGCTGATGCTCGCCGATGGCACCGTGCGCGTGTTCACGCATGCGCGCATCGACACGAAGAACCTGCATGGCACCGGCTGCACGCTGGCTGCCGCCATCGCTGCCCAACTGGCGCGCGGCGACGCGCTGCAAGACGCCGTTGGCAAGGGGCTGGACTATGTGGCGCAGGCGATTGCCGCCGGCGCCAGCCTGAAACTCGGGGCGGGCAACGGCCCGCTCAACCACGCCTTCGCACCGCGCGTGCTGGGCTGAACGGAGCCGACATGGCGCAACTGAACGACATCGACCTGCGCGAGGACCCCGCCGCCGCGCGCTACGTCAAAGAAGAAGAAGTACAGGTGGTGTTTGCCGCGGAAGCCGGCGAACTGGCGAGCCGCGAAGGACCCAATCGCTACGGCATTGGCGACGCCATCGTCACCGGCGCGACCGGCGACCGCTGGGTCGTGTCGCGTGAACGCTTCGACCCGAAGTATGTGGCGTTGCCGCCGGCCGCGCACGGCGAGAACGGCCCCTACCGCAACAAGCCGGTGCCGGTACTGGCCCGGCGCATGGAAGAGGCATTCAGCATCGCCCGCTCCGACGGCGGCGACGTGCTGCACGGCAGGCCGGGCGACTGGCTGATGCAATACGCGCCCGGCGACTACGGCATCACCGAGCAGGCGCGTTTCGCGGCGGTGTACCGCCGCCTGCCGGACTGAATCAGTTGCCGCCGCTGGACAGCGGCACCAGCTTGAACGCCGCGCGCGCGACGCACACCACCGTGCCCGAGGCGTCCTTCACTTCGCCTTCGCAGAAGGCAATGCGCGCGCCACGGCGCATGCAGCGGGCCTCGAGCGTCAGCTCGCCACGCGCCGCGGCCAGGAAATGCGTGGACATATCGATCGTGATCACGCCGGTTTCCGTGGGCGCGTGCGAGCGCGCCGCGCCGCTCAGCGTGAAGTCCAGCGTCGCCATCAGCGTACCGCCATGCACGTCGCCGCGGCTGTTCACGAGCTGCGGGTGCGCCGGCAGGCGCGTGCGGCAATAGTCCTCCTCAATCAACTCCGGCTGCAGGCCGAAATAGCGCATCAGCGGGACGTCGATGCCGAAGTAGGGCTTCTCGGGCGTGCCGGGCGCGGCGGGGATGATTTCGGGGACGGCAGGGCTGGACATGATGGAGCTGGAACGCTGGCAGTTGGCCGGGAAAGCTGCACGACATGATAGCGGCGGGGTCGGATTTGGTTCCCGCGGCTGGGCGAATGTCGCACAAATCTTGGGGCGGGTGGGGATCGCTCAGTGCGTAGACGTCGCGGCCCACCCGGCCTTTAGCCTTGCACAAATAACCGCTTCAGTTCCTCAACTGCAACCGCTACGTCATCCGCCTCAGTAATCGCCCGAACAACTGCAGCACTCCCGACGCCGACCGCCAGTACCTGGCTCAGGTTGGAGGCATTCACGCCGCCAATGCCCAGCAGAGAAGGAATCACCGGCTGCATCAACTGCACATACGCCCGGAAGCGCCCCATCCCTTGCGGAGCCGTCGGCATGACCTTGGTGGTGGTCGGAAAGATCGCCCCCAGCGCGAGGTAGCTCGGCCGTATCGCCGCCACGCGCAGCATCTCGGCATACCCGTGCGTCGACACGCCCAGGCGCAGGCCCGAGGCGCGCAATGCATCGAGATCGGCCTCATCCAGGTCTTCCTGGCCAAGGTGGATGCCGTAGATGCCACTGTCGCCGCCGCTGGCGGCGTGCAGTTCGATGGCAACCTGCCAGTGGTCATTGATGAACAGCCGCGACTGCGAGCCCTTTGCGGCCAGCGCGGCCCGCGCCACTTCAGCTCGCACAGCGGCCGGGTCATCCGACTTGAACCGCAACTGCACCGTGGGCACGCCCAGCGGCACCAGCTTTTCTATCCATTCAGCGCTGGGCACCACGGCGTAAAGGCCGAGCGCCGGTGGACACGGTGCAAAGGCCGGCACGGCGGTTTCCGGGGCCACCAGCGCGGCATGGCGCACGCGCGGGAAGCGCTCGAACTCCGTCGGCCACTCGGCCGAGCCCGGACGCCACGCGCGCGCCAGGCACAGCGCGTCATGCGCGGGGAAATGCAGCGACAGGCTGGCCAGCAGCACCGCGACGAACGCCGGCGAATGCGCATGGTCATCGTCCGCACGAACGCAAAGCACCCACGTGCCCATCGGCGAGCGTACGGTATCGATCCAGTGCCCGCCTTCGCGCTCGGTCTCGACCAGCGTAGCGCCGGCGGCGGCCGCGCGTGCGATCACATCGGCATCGGCCTCGCCATCGGACAGCAGCACATCGTGCGCGCAGGGAGCGGCGGGCGCGTCGGCGAGCCGCCATGCCTGCCACGGTTGGTCGGACACGCCAAAAGTCTCGCCGTAGTGCTCCAGCACGGCCTGGCGCAGCGGGCCGTCGCTGGCGGCATGCACCGCATGGCGGGTCATGCGCGGTGCTCCGCGCCTTCGGCGTGCCAGAACGGCATGCCGACCACCGGGGTGCTGGCCTGCGCGACCTCGCGCTCGGGCATCGGCCCCGCCAGGTAGGCGGTGCGGCCCGCTTCCACGGCCTGCGCGAAGGCGCGCGCCATGTTGACCGGATAGGCGGCCTGCGCCACGGCGGTGTTCAGCAGCACGCCGTCATAACCCCACTCCAGCACCTGCGCCGCATGCGACGGCAGGCCGAGGCCGGCGTCGACGATCAGCGGCGTGTCGGGCAGGCGCTCGCGCAGCACGCGCATCGCGTGCGGATTGATGGCGCCACGGCCGGTGCCGATCGGCGCGGCCCACGGCATCAGCGCCTGGCAGCCGACGTCGAGCAGGCGGCGGCACAGCACCAGGTCCTCGGTGCAGTACGGCAGCACCTTGAAGCCTTCCTTGATCAGCGTTTCGGCAACGGCCGGCAGGTTCAGCGTATCGGGCTGCAGCGTGTAGTCGTCGCCGATCAGCTCCAGCTTGATCCAGTCGGTCTCGAACACCTCGCGCGCCATCATGGCGGTGGTGATGACCTCCTGCGGCGCAAAGCAGCCGGCGGTATTGGGCAGCACCGGCACGCCCAGTCCCTTGAGCATCTGCCAGAAGGCCTGGCCGCCCTCGCCTTCGCCCACCGCGCCCTGGCGGCGCAGCGCCACGGTCACCATGGCCGGGCGCGAGATTTCCACGGCCGCCTGCAGCGTGGCCGGCGACGGATAGCGGGCCGTGCCCAGCAGCAGGCGCGAGCCGAAGGACTCGCCATAGAGCACGAACGGGTCGCGCAGGGTTTCTGTCGGTTCGAATGTCATGGGGTCAGCCTCCCGTCACGGGTTGGACGAGGTCGATGCGGTCGCCGGCCGCGAGGGGCGTGGCCGCGTGCGCCGCGCGCGGCACGAACTGGCCGTTGACCGCCGCGGCGAACGGCGGGGCAATCTTGGCCGCGACCACCGCATCCGCCAGCGTGGCGGTGTCGGCGATGACGAGGGGGCGGCCGTTCAGCAGGATATCCATGGGTTCAGCATCAGTGCAGCAGGCCGGTGTGGCCCACCGGGGCCTCGGCGAGCGCGGGTGTCTCCGTCACGGCCTCGATCATGCCGGGCCAGCGCAGGGCGGCTGGCACCGCATGCGCGGCCGGGTCATCATTGAGCAGCGCAGTCACCACGGCGCACGCCGCTTCCGTGACTGCAGGCGCGATCAGGAAGCCGTGCCGGTACAGGCCGTTCACGCGCACCACGCGCGCCTGCTGGTCCACGCGGATCGCAGGCAGGTGGTCGGGGCGCGTGGGCCGGCGCTGCACATTCAGTTCAAGCACGCGCGCCTCGCCGAACGCCGGGTGCAGCGAGTGCGCCGCCGACAGCAGCTCCAGCGCGGAACGCACGCTCACCGGCGAATCGTCCTCGCTTTCCAGCTCGGTGGCGCCGATCACGTACAGGTCGTTGGGCTTGGGCGCGATATAGATCGGATAGCGCGGATGCAGCATGCGCACCGGGCGGTGCAGCTTCACGTCGGGCGCATGCACGCGCACGACTTCGCCACGCAGCCCGCGCAGGCCCGGCATGGCGCCGTGTCCGTCCCTGCCCGGCTCGGCCGGCCAGGCGGCGCGCGCGCCCAGGCCGCGGCAATCGAGCACCACGCGCGCGCGGATGCCGAGCGACGGCAGGCAGGCGGCGTCGATCTCGCCCGCTTCCCAGACGCAATGCACGCCTTCGCTGACCGCGCACGACAGCAGCGCGCGCAGTGCACCGCGGTTGTCGAGCTGGCCTTCGCCGGCGAGCAACAGACCCTGCGGGAAGCGTCCCGCCAGCGCCGGCTCGACCTCGCCGACGCCCTTGCCGTCGAGCGCGCGCATGCGCTGTGCCACCAGTTCCGGCGGCGACACCGCCCGCACGCGGCTGGTGAACAGCGACACCTCGGCACGGTCGCGCGCATGCCAGACCACCAGCGTGCCGTCCTCCTGGAAGAACACCGGCTCGGGCAGCTGCGCGAGCCATGCGCGCCACAGGTCGACGCTGGCGATGCCGAGATCGACGATGCGGCGCTCGGCAATGGCCGACTCCGCCAGCGGCGCCAGCATGGCGGCGGCCACGTGCGCGGCGGAGCCGGAACCGTCCGGGCTGCCGCGCTCGACCAGCGCCACGCGCGCGCCCTGGCGCACGAGCTGCCACGCGGCCAGGCGCCCGGCCAGGCCGGCGCCAAGGATGGCGACATCAAAGGACTGCACTGCTGTCATGGGTTGCGTGCCGGCGGACGGCGCATCGGGCGCGCCGCCTCCGGCCTCCTGTTATCCGTTGCCCGCGCGCGGGGCGCTGCGCGACAGGCGAAGAAACGCGGGCATGGCTGCGAACCATGCCCGTACTGCCTTACGAGTAGATCTTGCTGCCCTTCTTGAGGAACTCGATCGACTTTTCTTCCATGCCCTTCTGCATGTCCGGCGACAGCGAGGCCGCGTAGTCGCGCACTTCCTGCGTGATCTTCATCGAGCAGAACTTCGGCCCGCACATCGAGCAGAAGTGGGCGATCTTGGCACCTTCGGCCGGCAGTGTGGCGTCGTGGTACGAACGCGCACGCTCCGGGTCCAGGCCCAGGTTGAACTGGTCTTCCCAGCGGAACTCGAAGCGCGCCTTGGACAGCGCGTTGTCGCGCAGCTGCGCGCCAGGCCAGCCCTTGGCGAGGTCAGCGGCGTGGGCGGCGATCTTGTAGGTGATGATGCCCTCGCGCACGTCTTCCTTGTCCGGCAGGCCGAGGTGCTCCTTCGGCGTGACGTAGCACAGCATGGCGGTGCCCATCCAGCCGATGTTGGCCGCGCCGATGCCGCTGGTGATGTGGTCGTAGCCCGGGGCGATGTCGGTCACGAGCGGTCCGAGCGTGTAGAACGGCGCTTCGTAGCAGTGCTTGAGCTCTTCATCCATATTGGCCTGGATGCGCTGCAGCGGCACGTGGCCCGGGCCTTCGATCATCACCTGCACGTCATGCTTCCACGCCTTCGCGGTCAGCTCGCCGAGCGTGCGCAGCTCGCCGAACTGGGCGTCGTCGTTCGAGTCGGCGATGCAGCCCGGACGCAGGCCGTCGCCGAGGCTGAACGACACGTCGTACGCCTTCATGATTTCGCAGATCTCGTCGAAGTGCGTGTACAGGAAGTTTTCCTTGTGGTGAGCCAGGCACCACTTGGCCATGATCGAGCCGCCACGCGAGACGATGCCCGTGACGCGGTCCGCCGTCAGCGGCACGTAGCGCAGCAGCACGCCAGCGTGGATCGTGAAGTAGTCCACGCCCTGCTCGGCCTGCTCGATCAGCGTGTCGCGGAACATCTCCCAGGTCAGGTCCTCGGCGATGCCGCCGGTCTTGTCGAGCGCCTGGTAGATCGGTACCGTGCCGATGGGCACCGGCGAGTTGCGCAGGATCCATTCACGCGTTTCGTGGATGTGCTTGCCGGTCGACAGGTCCATGATGGTGTCGGCGCCCCAGCGGATCGACCACACCATCTTCTCCACTTCCTCGGCCAGCGACGAGGTCACCGCCGAGTTGCCCAGGTTGCCGTTGATCTTGACGCGGAAATTGCGCCCGATCGCCATCGGCTCCAGTTCGGTATGGTTGATGTTGGCGGGAATGATGGCGCGGCCCGAGGCAATTTCCTGGCGCACGAATTCCGGCGTGATGTCTTCCGGACGCAGCGGCAGGCCCGCGCCCAGCGCGTTGCCCGGATGCTGGCGCAGCAGCGCCTTGTATTCGGGCTTGTCGTACAGCGCCTGCAGGTTCAGCGATTCGCGCAGCGCCACATATTCCATTTCCGGCGTGATGATGCCCTTGCGCGCATAGTGCATCTGCGACACGTTGGCGCCGGCCTTGGCGCGGCGCGGGTTGGTCAGCTGGGCAAAGCGCAGGTGCGCGGTGGCCGGGTCGTTGGCACGGTCGCGGCCGTATTCCGACGACAGGCCGGGCAGCACTTCGGTATCGCCGCGCTCGTCGATCCACTTTGCGCGCAGTGCCGGCAGGCCGGCCTTCAGGTCGATGTGCACGTCCGGGTCGCTGTACGGGCCCGAGGTGTCGTACACCGGGATCGGCGGGTTGGGCATCTCGCCCTTCTCGGTGCGCGTGGAGGTCTGCAGGATCGTTCGCAGCGGTACGCGGATATCCGGACGGCTGCCGGTCAGGTAGGTCTTGCTGGAAGCCGGGTAGGCAAATTTCTGGTCGAGGTCGCTCTCGAGCGATTCGAAGGAAGCTGCGGGGGCAGTACGGGCCATGGGTGTCGTCCTCTCTCTTGCGGGGTGGACGAAACCAGGAGCCCTGTGAGCGCCGCCGGGGCCTGGGGCCTGGGGCGAGTCCCGGAGGGACAAGAGACTTGGTCTTGCTAGAAACTTCCCACGCCGGTACTAACCGGATCGGGTTCGAAGGGACTCTCTCAGCTCGCACGGCCCATCCGTACGGCACCCCTGTTTCATCCAACGGGGTGAATTTAAGCACAAGCCCCCGGCCGGCGCCAGTGCCAGATCCCGGTCATTGGTGGTGCCACAGCTGTGCGCAGGAGTATCGAATCTCCCATGCTGCACTGCAAGAATCGTCGACAGGGGCACGACGGCGCACTCTGCGGGCCCGCTGCGTGCTCTACCATGCAATCAAAGGCAAGCCGAACCAGGAGACATCATGACCGACGCCGCCACGCACCGCGTCTTCAACCAGGTGCCGGACCTCGCGCACTACAACCTCTTTGGCTGCGATCCGATCGTCGGTGACGCGCTGGAGCGACGAGGCGGCGGCTGGCACGCCGCCGCGCTGAGCGGCTATGGCGCGCGCCTGGGCGAGCCCGAAGTGCTGGCCTGGGGCGCCGATGCCAACCGGTATGCGCCCGAACTGCACGCATACAGCCGCACCGGCGAGCGCATCGACCAGGTCACGTTTCACCCGAGCTGGCACGCGCTGCTGTCGCTGCTGCGCAGCCAGCAGTTGCAGGCGCTGCCGTTCGCCGAGCCGCGCGCGGGCGCGTGGATGGCGCGTACCGCGGGCTACTTTCTGCAGGCGCAGGTCGAGTCGGGATCACTGTGCCCGACCACCATGACCTTCGCGAGCATTCCCGTGCTGCGCAAGGAAACCGCCCTGTTCGCCGAACTGGAGCCGCGCCTGTATGCGAAGGAACATGATGCGCGCGACCTGCCCTGGCGCGACAAGACCGCGATCATGATCGGCATGGGCATGACCGAGAAGCAAGGCGGCTCCGATGTGCGCGCCAATACCACGGTGGCCCGCCCCGTGGGCGCAGAGGGCCGTGGCGCCGAATACCTGCTGACCGGCCACAAATGGTTCTTCTCCGCGCCGATGTGCGACGCGCACCTCGTGGTCGCGCGCATGGGCGCCGCGGATGGACCGCTGTCGTGCTTCTTCGTGCCGCGCTTTCGCGACGATGGCAGCAAGAACCCGATCCTGATCCAGCGCCTGAAGGACAAGCTCGGCAACCGCTCCAACAGCAGCAGCGAAGTCGAGTTCCGCGAGGCCAGCGGCATCCTGATCGGCGAGGAAGGCCGCGGCATCCCGACCATCATCGAGATGGCGACGAGCACGCGGCTCGACTGCGTGATCGGCAGCGCCGCGATCCTGCGTGCCGCCTATGTGCAGGCCCTGCACCATACGCGCCACCGCAGCGCCTTTGGCCGCCTGCTTGCCGACCAGCCGTTGATGCGCAACGTACTGGCCGACCTGGCGCTCGAAAGCGAAGCCGCCACGCTGCTGATGATGGAACTGGCCCATGCCTTCGAACACGCGGACGACGACCCGCTCGCCGCGGCATGGAAACGCGTGGTGACGCCAGCTGCCAAGTTCTGGATCTGCAAGCGGGCGATTGAAGCCACCGGCGAGGCCATGGAAGTCTGGGGCGGCAACGGCTATGTCGAGGACGGCCCGATGGCACGCCTCTATCGCGAGGCACCGGTCAACTCGATCTGGGAAGGCTCGGGCAACATCATGTGCCTGGACGTGCTGCGCGCGATCCAGCGCACGCCCGATGACGCGGCGCTGCTGCTGCAGGACCTGTCGCGCCGCGCCACGGCACATCCCGCCGTACGCGCGGAACTGGCGTCGCTGCAGGCCATGCTGCGCGAGCCAGCGGAACAGCTCGAAGCCAGCGCGCGGCGCTTCGCGCAGGGACTGGTGCTGACCGCGCAGGCCGCGCTGATGCTGGCGCATGCCGACGCGGAGAACGCCGAGGCCTTCGTCGCGAGCCGGCTGGGCCGCCAGCACGGGCGCGTGTTCGGCACGCTCGACCTGGAAGCCGAGGCCCTCAAGCGGGTATTCGAACGCGGCTGGAGCGCCTGAGGGCGGTGCCGCGCCTCAGGCCTCCATGGTCTCCCGGATCCGCAGCAGCACGCGCGGCGCGTAGCGGATCAGGTCGTGCGCGCGCTCGCCGATCATGATGGCCGGCGCATTGGTATTGCCGCCGATCAGCGTCGGCATGATCGAGGCATCGACCACGCGCAGGCCCTCGACCCCGCGCACGCGCAGTTGCGGATCGACCACCGCGAGCGCATCCATGCCCATGCGGCACGTGCCCACCGGGTGGTAGATGGTGTCCGCGCGCTCGCGGATCATCTCGCGCACGGCCGCGTCGTCGCTGCCGTCGGCATGCAGGTGCGCGGAATACAGCTCGCGGCCGCCGAAGCAGGCAAGCTGCGGCTGGGCGAAGATGCCGCGCACGATCTTCACGCCGGCCACCATGTCGTCCAGGTCCCGTGGATCCGACAGATAGCCGGGGTCGATGCGCGGCGGGCGCCGCATATCGGGCGAGTCGAGCCGCACTTCGCCACGGCTGCGCGGGCGCAGCACGCATACATGGCACGAATAGCCATGGCCGAAGCGAAGCGTGCGCATATGGTCATCCGCCATGGCCACCACGAAATGGAGCTGCAGGTCGGGCTCGGCCAGCCCCGGGCGGCTGCGGATAAACGCGCCCGCCTCGGCAAAGTTCGAACTCATCATGCCCGCGCGCTCGCGCCGGTAGCGCAGCATCTCCGACAACAAGCGCATGGCGCCGCCCAGCGAAAGGCCGAACAACTCGGGCGCAGCCAGGCGCTTCTGCAGGATGATGTCGAGGTGGTCCTGCAGGTTGCCGCCCACGCCCGGCAAATCATGCACGACCGGTATGCCAAGCTCGCGCAGGTGCGCCGCCGGCCCGATGCCCGAAGCCATCAGCAGTTGTGGCGAGCCGAAGGTGCCGGCCGACAGGATCACGTCGCGGCGCGCGCGCAGCAGGTGCTGGCGGCCGTTGCGCACAGCCAGTACGCCTGCCGCATGCCTGCCTTCGAACACAATGCGCAGCACCTGCATGCCGGTCAGCACGTGCAGGCCGGCACGTCCGCCGTTACAGGCCTTGTCGCGTGCATTGCCGCCATGCAGGTAGGCACGCGCGGCGTTCCAGCGCTCGCCTTCGTGCTGCGTGACCTGGTACCAGCCGACACCTTCCTGCTCCTCGCCGTTGAAGTCGTCGTTGCGCGCATAGCCGGCCTGCTGCGCGGCGTCGATGAAATGCTGGCCAAATGGGTTGGGCGTGCGCAGGTCCGCCACATGGAGCGGGCCCGTGCCGCCATGCAACGGATCGTCGTCGCTGCCGGCCACGCGAGCATTGCACTCGGCACGGCGGAAGTACGGCAGCACATCATCCCAGGACCAGCCGTCGCAGCCCGCGGTGGCCCACGCGTCGTAGTCCGCCGGCCGGCCGCGCGTGTAGATCATGGCATTGATCGACGAGCTGCCGCCGAGCCCGCGCCCCCTCGGCTGGAAGCCGCGCCTGCCATTCAGGCCAGGCTGCGGCACGGTCTCGTAGGCGTAGTTGCGCGCGCCGACATGCGGCAGCATCAGCGCGGCACCCGCGGGTGTGCGCACCAGCACATGGTGGTCGTGATGGCCTGCCTCGATCAGCGCGATACTGTCGCTGCCGCTATCGGCCAGGCGCCCGGCCAGCGCACATCCGGCCGAACCCGCGCCGACAACGACATAGTCATACGTGGTTTCCATCTGTCTCCCCGCGACTCCGGAGACCGCGGCGGGGCGTGCGCCCTCTGCCCGCTCCCGGAGGATGGCAAGCCTGAAGACCAGTGTAGGCGCTGGCCCGGCGGGAAGTGAAGCCCGGCGGCCGCCGATGCGGCTGCGCGGAACGTCCGGACGGTCAGGAGACCAGCATCGGCCGGCCCAGCATGCGTGACAGCACTGCTTCCGGCGAATGGGTATGGTCGGAGATGGCCTTCGGGTCCAGGTAGATGGTCTGCTCCATCATCGAGCGGCCACGCATGGCCGCGTGCAACAGCTGGTCACTGAAGACAATCCACGTCGATCCCGGCGGAAACTGGAATTCCTGCTGCGGCACGTTGGCCTGATAGTCCAGGTCGGCCTTGGCAAGGTCGTGCAGCTGCAGCATGCGGTGGTCGTATTCCGAGCGCTTGCGCTTGGTGATGTGGAGCTGCTTCATCAGCCACGCCTGTCCCGGCCACATGCCATGGGTCTTCGGCACGAAACGCTGCGCAAAATCGGCGAACGGCTCGCCAACGCGCCAGACGCGCGGCGCGGCAGGGTCGATGTTGTGGAACACGCGCAACAGGCGCTGGCCCAGCAGCGGGTTCGACGGGAAGGAATCGACATGCAGGCGGGTGTCGTCCTTGCGCCAGCTCACCGGGCGGCCGGCAATCTCGCTCGGGCGCAGCGACGTGCCGGCGCGCGTCATGTACGGGCCGTATTCCGGGAACAGCGACAGCACCAGCTTTTCGCTGAATTCGGCATAGCGGCGGATCAGCCGGTACAGGTCGGCAAGATCCTGCGCAGTGCCCTGCGCGCCGCGCACGGCGGTGTCAGTGGCGCGCAGGTTGATGTTCTTGGACTTGCCATCCGAATAACGGTTGTCGAGGAAACGCTCCTCGCCCGGCTCGAAGCGGAAATGCAGGTCGGGGAAATAGAGCACCGCGCCTTGTTCGAGCTGGCGGCGCAGGTCCGCCCGCGTCGCGGCATCCACCGTGGGCGACCAGTCGGTGTATGGCTGCGGGCGGATCAGGTCGAGCTGGGCTGACGAAGTGGAAGCGGATGGCATGGGCGTTCTCGGTTTGCCGAATGCACGCATTTTACGCGCTGCTGGGGTGACGGCCGCCGCACAGGATAGGATGGCCCCGGGATTTGTTCTTGATGGATATCAAGGCACGCGCATCGCGGAGCGGAAGTAACACCCGCAAAAAACCCCGCGGGCCAGCGGCCGGCGGGGCTTCGTGCCGGAGCGGCAGCGACTTACAGGCCGGCGGCTGCGCGCAGGGCGGCGGCCTTGTCGGTCGCTTCCCACGAGAATTCCGGCTCTTCGCGGCCGAAGTGGCCGTAAGCCGCGGTCTTCTCGTAGATCGGGCGCAGCAAGTCCAGCATCTGCACAATGCCCTTCGGACGCAGGTCGAAGTGCTCCTGCACCAGCTCGGCGATCTTCGCGTCAGGAATCTTGCCGGTGCCTTCCGTGTAGACGGTCACGTTGATCGGGCGCGCCACGCCGATGGCGTAGCTCACCTGCACCTGGCACTGGCGCGCCAGGCCGGCGGCGACCACGTTCTTGGCCACGTAGCGGGCGGCGTAGGCGGCCGAGCGGTCGACCTTCGACGGATCCTTGCCCGAGAATGCGCCACCGCCGTGCGGCGAGGCGCCGCCGTAGGTATCGACGATGATCTTCCGGCCGGTCAGGCCGCAATCGCCCTGCGGGCCGCCGATCACGAAGCGGCCGGTCGGGTTGACCAGGTACTTGGTGTCCTTGAGCATCTCCGGCGGCAGCACCGGCTTGATGATTTCCTCGATCACGGCTTCGCGGATCTGGGCCTGGGTGATGTCGGGGGCATGCTGAGTCGACAGGACCACGGTGTCCACGCTGTGCGGACGGCCGTCGACATAGCGCACCGTGACCTGCGATTTGGCGTCCGGACGCAGCCAGGGCAGGCGGCCGTCGCGGCGCAGTTGCGACTGGCGCTCGACCAGGCGGTGCGAGTAATAGATCGGGAACGGCATCAGTTCCGGAGTCTCGTCGCAGGCGTAGCCGAACATGAGGCCCTGGTCGCCGGCACCCTGGTTCAGGTAATCGTCGGAGGCACGGTCCACGCCCTGGGCAATGTCGGGCGATTGCTTGTCATACGCGACCAGCACCGCGCAGCCCTTGTAGTCGATGCCGTAGTCGGTGTTGTCGTAACCGATGCGCTTGATGGTGTCGCGCGCGACCTGGATATAGTCGACGTTGGCCGTGGTGGTGATTTCCCCGGCCAGCACGACCAGCCCGGTGTTGCAGAGCGTCTCGGCAGCCACGCGCGCGTACTTGTCCTGCGCCAGGATGGCGTCGAGGACCGCGTCGGAAATCTGGTCTGCGACCTTGTCGGGATGGCCTTCGGATACAGATTCCGAAGTGAAAAGGAAGTCGTTTGCCACGAACTTGTTCTCCAGGTTGGCTATTGCGTGCCAGCCTGTCGGGTCATGGCGGCGACGCTTTAGCGGTATTTTGAGGCCGCTCGGTTAGAGCGGTATCGCCCCGCAAGTTGTCAGTTAACTCGGCGATACACGCTATTATACGCGCCTGCCGGCACAATGCAGCCGGTGGCCCCAAGGCCACCGTGCACCGGCGCACGCCGGTCCGATACAGGGTTACGGCAGAAACCGCCCGGATCCTGAGCCCTGCATACGAATACCTCAGGCCGCTTCACCAACGCCACAACCGATGACTTTCCTGTTCTGGCTGCTCTCCCGCTTGCCGCTGCGCGTGCTCCAGGCCATGGGCGGCGCGCTCGGCCTGCTGGCGGCCCGCCTGCCGGGCCGTTACGGGCGCCGCCTGCGGGAGAACTTCCTGCTGGCTTTTCCCGACGCCACCGAGTCAATGATTGCCGAAGCGGCCCGCTCGGGCGGCCGCATGATCCTGGAAATGCCGTACTTCTGGAGCCGCAAGCAAATCGGTGCCCGGCTGTATGGTTTCGATGACTACCTGTGGCCGGAACTGGAAAAGCTGCAGTCGCGCGGCCACGGCATCATCATCCTGACACCGCATCTCGGCTGTTTCGAAGTGCTGCCGCAATCGCACGCGCTGCTGCGCCCGGTCACGGCCCTGTTCAAGCCACCACACCAGCCCTGGCTGCGCGACTGGATCGAGCGCATGCGCACGCGTCCCAATATGGCCATGGCACCGGCTACGCCGCGCGGCGTGCGCATGCTGGTCAAGGCGCTCAAGCGCGGGCAGGCCGTCGGCATCCTGCCCGACCAGGTACCTAGCGGCGGCGAAGGCAACTGGGCGCCCTTCTTCGGCCAACCGGCCTATACGATGGCGCTGGTTCACCGGCTGCAGCAACTCACGAACGCCCCGGTGGTCGCCATCTTCGGCGAACGCCTGCCGCGCGGCGCCGGCTATCGCGGCCATCTGCGCGTCATCAACGATGGCGGCATGTTGCCGGAAGATCCCGCCGAAGCTGCCGCTGTCATCAACCGTACCGTGGAGGAACTGGTCGCCATCGCGCCGACGCAATACCTCTGGGGCTACAACCGCTACAAGACCCCGTCCGGCGTGCAGCATCCGACGCGGGACACGCTGGCGGCTACCGAAACCTCCCACTCATGAGCCGTATCTTTACGTGGCTCGGCATCGGCCTGCTGACCGTGCTGGGCAAGCTGCCTTATCCACTCGTTGCCCGTTTCGGCGAAGGGCTGGGCGGCCTGCTTTATCTGGTACCCAGCAGCCGGCGCCGGATCGTGCAGGCCAACCTGCGCGCCTGCTTCCCCGACAAGAGCGAAGCCGAGATCGACGCCCTGTCGCGCCAGTCGTTCCGCACCGTGTTCCGCAGCTTTGCCGAGCGCGGCATTTTCTGGACCGGCAGCGAAGCGCAGATGCGCCGCTGGGTGCAGATCGACGACCAGGCGGACCTGGTCGCCATGGACGGCACCCCGCATATCCTGGTCACGCTGCACCTGTCCGGCGTGGAAGCCGGCGCCATCCGCCTGACCATCCACCTGCGCGAACACGTGGGCCGTTCCGGTGCCTCGCTGTACACCGCGCAGAAGAACAAGCTGTTCGACGGCTTCCTCAAGCATGCACGCGGCCGCTTCGGCGCGAAGATGATCTCGCGTAACGACAGCGCGCGCGACATCCTGCGCTGCCTGAAGAAGGGCGAGGCGCTGCAGCTGATTGCCGACATGGATTTCGGCGAGCGCGATTCAGAATACGCGCCCTTCTTCGGCGTGCAGGCGCTGACACTGACTTCAGTCTCGCGCCTGGCGCGCATGACCGGGGCCAGGGTGGTGCCGATCTACACGGAGATGCTGCCCGACTACCAGGGCTATGTGCTGCGCATCCTGCCGGCCTGGGAAAACTACCCCGGCGACAGCGTGGCCGAGGATACGCGCCGCATGAACGCCTTCTTCGAGGACTGCATCCGTCCGCGCGTGGCCGAGTACTACTGGGTGCACAAGCGCTTCAAGAATCGCCCGCCCGGCGAACCACCGATCTACTGAACGCAGCCGGCAGGCCCGGCCTCGCGCGGCTACAATTCGCACCATGAAACTCCAGTTCACCAAGATGCACGGTGCCGGCAACGACTTCGTCGTGCTCGACGGCATCCACCAGAAGCTCGACCTGACCACCGAGCAGTGGCGCGCGCTCGCCAGCCGGCATTTCGGCGTGGGCGCCGACCAGATGCTGATCGTGGAAAAGCCCACGCGCGACGATGTGGATTTCCGCTATCGCATCTTCAATGCCGACGGCAGCGAGGTGGAGCACTGCGGCAACGGCGCACGCTGCTTCGTGCGCTTCGTCACCGACAAGGGCATGACCGACAAGCGTTCGGTGCGCGTCGAAGTCATGAACGGCGTGATCACGCTGACGCTGCAGGATGACGGCCAGGTCACCGTGGACATGGGCGCGCCCGAACTGGAACCGTCCCGCGTGCCATTCCGCCCCGAGGGCCTGCCGACTCGCACGCAAGCCGACGACACCCTCTACGGGCTTGAGGTCAACGGCCGCACTGCGTGGATTTCCCCCGTGTCGATGGGCAACCCGCACGCCGTGCAGGTGGTGGACGACGTCGAGAACTTCCCCGTGCTGCAGGACGGCCCGCTGATCGAACATCACGCGACCTTCCCGAACCGCGTCAACGCCGGGTTCCTGCAGGTGGTCGACCGTCATACCGCCCGCCTGCGCGTGTACGAGCGCGGCGCAGGCGAAACCCTTGCATGCGGCACTGGTGCCTGCGCGGCTGTCGTGGCCGGCATCCGCCGGGGCCTGCTCGATTCCCCGGTGAAGGTCCACACGCACGGCGGCGACCTGAGCATCGCCTGGGATGGTGGCGCGGCCCCCGTGCGCATGACCGGCCCGGCCACAACGGTGTTCGAAGGCACCATTGACCTGGCCGCCCTGCCGGCGTGACCATAGGGGCCTGTGCGCCCCGCTTCGCTTTATCGCTGCATCCATGCGGCGGGGCTCCCCAACAAACTGCCGGGCCCTGCCGCCGGCCAAACGATGGAGCACCCATGCCGCTGCACGACTTCCGCATCACTTCGGGCAAGCGCTTCAGCCTTGCCGGCTTCGACCCGGGCAGCAAGCCCTTCACGCAGGGCGACAAGGAAGTCGATCAGGCCCGCATCGCGCAGCTGAGCACGGAACTGGATCTCGAACAGGACATCTTCTACGCCGAACACCGGCGCAAGATCCTGGTGGTGCTGCAGGGCATGGACACCAGCGGCAAGGACGGCACCGTGCGTTCGGTGTTCCGCAGCTTTGATCCGCTTGGCATCCGCGTGGCCAGCTTCAAGGCCCCGACCCCGGAAGAACTCGCGCGCGACTACCTGTGGCGCGTGCACCTGCAGGTGCCCAGGGCAGGCGAGATCGTGCTGTTCAACCGCAGCCACTACGAAGACGTGCTGATCACGCGCGTGCATGGCTGGATCGATGACGACGAATGCGAGCGGCGTTACCGGCAGATCCGCGCGTTCGAGACGCTGCTGACCGAGACCGGCACCACCATCGTGAAATGCTTCCTGCACATCTCGAAAGACGAGCAGAAGGCGCGACTGGAAGCGCGCCTGGCCGATCCGCAGAAGCAGTGGAAATTCGATACGATCGACCTGGCCGAGCGCAAGCACTGGAAGGCCTACATGGACGCCTACGAGGCGGCCATCGCGGCCACCAGCACGCCGGAATGCCCGTGGTATATCGTGCCGGCGGACTCCAAGACCCACCGCAACCTGATGGTGGCCGAAATCCTGTCCGAGGTGTTCCGCCAGCTAAGGCCGGCCTATCCGCCACCGCAGGCCGACCTGGCCAAGGTCAGGATCGAGTAGCGCGATCGCGGCAGCGCTGCCGCCGCGTCATCACTCGCGGTCGCCGTTGCCGCGGTGCACGTCGTGGGTGGCGAACGGGTGTTCGCGGCTCGGCATTGCCAGCCAGTGCGGATGGCGCAGCGTTTCGCGGATATCGTCGAGTCCGCTGGACCAGTGCTCGTGCATGGCGAGCGAGCCGAACTGGTAGTCCTTGGCGCTGTTCTCGAACGACTTGTCGCGATAGATCAGCTGGATCACATTGCGGCGCGCATCGCATGCATGCTCGGCCGCGCGCCGGTACCAGGCGTCGTCACGCTTCGAAGGCGGCACCAGCGCCATCACTTCACTGAGCATGCGCCGGAAGTTCTGCTGCTCGCGCATATAGTCGGTGATCGTGCGCGTGCGGCTGGAGTACTGGATATCCTTCTGGCGCTCGGCCACGTCGCTGAGATCGTGCGGCAGCTTGCCGCGTGCGCTCCAGAGATCCACCTGGAAGATCAGCGCGTCGCGGCGCGGCTGGGCCGTCAGCACCTCGGCCAGCGGCGTGTTGGAGACCAGGCCGCCGTCCCAGTAGTACTCGCCGTTGATCTCCACCGCCGGGAAGCCCGGCGGCAGCGCGCCGGACGCCATGAAGTGCTCGGGGCGCAGGGTGTCGCGCGTATTGTCGAAATAGGCGAAGTTGCCGGTGCGGACATTGACGGCGCCCACCGACACCCGCATCTCCTTGGGCCGGTTGATCAGGTCGAAATCGGCAAAGCGCTCGAGCGTGGCCTTGAGCGGCGTGGTGTCGTAGTAGCTCGCGCGCGTCGGGTCGGAGTAGCGCGTGACCAGCTCCAGCCAGTTGCGCGGGAGGAAGAATCCGCGCTGGCCTTCAAACATTGCGCGCGCGGCGTGCAGGCCGTCAAACCAGACGCGCAGCGGCTCGGGCCAGGACTCCGCGTTTTCGAACATTGCCGAATGCGAAAGGCTTGGCAGCCAGGGCTGTGCGCAGATGTACTCCCAGAACGCGCGCAGTTGCTCCACGCGCCGCTCCGGCGGATTGCCGGCAATGATCGCCGCATTCAATGCACCGATGGAGATGCCCGCGACCCAGTTCGGGTAAATGCCGCCTTCCGCAAGCCCCTGGTAGACGCCCGCCTGATAGGCACCGAGCGCCCCGCCGCCCTGCAGCACCAGCGCGCGCACGGCGTAGGCCTCATGGGGCGGACGGCCCGGTTCGGGGCCTTTGGGCAGGTCTTCCTCAGGCCCGCACTGTTGTACCGGCGTCGCCTTGCGCGTCCGCGCGGGTGTTGCTCGCCGTTTCACGGCTTCCTGGGTTTCCTGCCGTTCCTTGCCCGCCACGCCATGCTCCTTGCCGAGTGAAGAGTCCTGCCGCGGCGCCCGGCGCCGCGATTTCCGTCAGACGCCGTAGCGCTGCCGGTAGGCAGCCACCGCCTCGCGCGAGGCCGACAGCGACGGATTGTTCGATGCGTCGAGGTAGGCCAGCAAGTCCTTCAGGCTGGCAATGGCGATCACGGGCACGCCGTATTCGCGCTGCACGTCCTGCACCGCCGAGTGCGTGCCGATCTGCTCGGCTGTCCCGCTCTTTTCCATGCGGTCCAGCGCAATCAGCACGGCGGCGGGTTCGGCACCCGCGGCGCGGATCAGCTGCATCGATTCGCGTACCGAGGTGCCCGCGGAGATCACGTCATCGATGATGACGACCTTGCCCTGGAGCTTCGCGCCGACCAGGGTGCCGCCCTCGCCATGGTCCTTGGCTTCCTTGCGGTTGTAGGCGAAGCCGACATCGCGGCCCAGGCCGGCCAGCGCCACCGCGGTGGCCGAGGCCAGCGTGATGCCCTTGTAGGCCGGCCCGAACAGCACGTCGAATTGCACGCCCGAGGCCAGCAGGGTTTTCGCATAGAATTGCGCCACCTGGCCCAGCATGGCGCCCTGGTTGAACAAGCCGGCATTGAAGAAGTACGGCGACTTGCGGCCCGCCTTGGTGACGAACTCGCCAAAGGACAGCACGCCGGCGTCCAGCGCGAAGCGGATGAAGGTCTGGCTGAGGTCCGGCTGGCCCGCTTGCTGCGTAGTCGAAGGCGTGGTCTGCTGCGTCATCTTTTCTCTCTGAATTCAAAAATTTCCCGCATGTTACGGATTATCAGCGCCAACCTCAACGGCATCCGCTCCGCGTCCAAGAAGGGCTTTTTCGAGTGGATGGGCAAGCAGGACGCGGACATGGTCTGTGTACAGGAACTCAAGGCACAGGCCGCCGACATGACTGAAGCGTTCCTGGCGCCACATGGTTACCACGGATATTTCCACTACGCCGAGAAGAAGGGCTACAGCGGTGTCGGCCTCTACACACGACACAAGCCCGAGCGCGTGGTCACCGGCTTCGGCAACCCTGAGTTCGACGGCGAGGGCCGCTACGTCGAAGTGCAGTACCCGCACCTTGCCGTAATCTCTGTCTATGTGCCATCCGGCTCGAGTTCTGAGGAGCGCCAGCAAGCGAAGTTCCGCTTCATGGAGGCTTTTCTGCCGCACTTGCTGCAGCTGAAGGCCAGCGGGCGCGAAATCGTGCTGTGCGGCGACGTGAACATCGCGCACAAGGAAATCGACATCAAGAACTGGAAGGGCAACCTGAAGAACTCGGGCTTCCTGCCGGAAGAACGGGCGTGGATCGGTGCGCTATTCGATACGCACGGCTATGTCGACGTATTCCGCCAGCTCGACCCGCGCCCCGAGCAATACACCTGGTGGAGCAACCGCGGGCAGGCCTATGCCAAGAACGTCGGGTGGCGTATCGATTACCACCTGGCGACCCCGAAAATTGCCACCACAGCGCATGTGTGCTCGATCTATAAAGATGAGAAGTTCAGCGATCACGCGCCGCTGTCTATTGATTACAACTATCCGCTCTGACAGCGGGCTTCAGGCCGCCCGGACTTCCGCCAGGAGTTCGGGGTGGCGGTCACCTGTTAGGTTAAATTTCACAAGTCGCGAAACACGCCAGATCGCAATAATCCAATCGGTACAAACCCCTGCGACTGGCCCCCAAGCCCGCTACAATGCAGGTTCGCGTGCGACACGCACTCTCGTGTCCGGGTAGCTCCAACGTAAGGAGCATCGACCTTGTTGGGACACGGAAAGGCTTCGGCCAGACCGTCCAATCCCAACCAATTTCTTGCTTAGACGAACCCAGCCGAACAGCCAGGGGAGTCCGATGTACTGTGGGAGCCGGATTATTGGCACTCCACGGCTTGCTTTCTGCTGGATCAACATCCAGCCATTGCCCAAGGGCGGGGACGCTCGCCTTTGGGCGAGTTCTCTGTAAACGCCTCTCTCCGGAGGACGCGGGCAGATGCGCAGCGGCTTTTTGTTGCGCAAACGCCACATAGCATTTAAACCGATCCGGATGGATTGGCGCTACGGTCTTGGGACGGAGGTCTGCACTCGCGAGGGAGCACCACCGTCAAGCGCCCGCCTACATGGGGGCACGGAAGTAAGAAGTGAGGTCCCGGAGCGTAAAGCTCTGCGCATTATGGTTCGACCGGAAACGCCCGAAAGGACGTTCTGGCAGGGAACCCGCTATGCGACTAGCGGTAGCCTAGGGAGACATGCGTCACTGGCAACGGTGGGGTGTGAAGCTCTCCTGACAATGTATCCCCCGCAAGGGTGCCTATGGACCGTGAGGACTATAGGTAGCAAACCGAAGCAGCATCGGTTGAGGAGCTAGGCTGGCTGGTATGGGTAACAGATGTGAACTGCTGATAAACACCGTGAGCATTGCAGTGCCAAAGCTGATGACAGGCACTAACCAAAAGGTGTGTGGTCGGATATCCCGTTGCGAACTCGGGATACGTCGTCATGAGACCACCGGTGAAGAGGTAGGCTCTAACCCAGTCGTGTAATGCGCAGGGAACGTGGTAAGCCCGTATGGCTGCCGGCGCGCAGTTTGGCTCCGGCAGGCGAACCGCAAGGAACGCTGTTGGCTGTGCGGGTATGGGAGGTTGGAGAAAGCGAATGCCGGGTTGTAATGATCCGGATAGGGGTTGAGACATCATCTCACGCGAAAGCGGGCAGACTTCCAACTGGTCAATCGTCGCAAGACGGCTGACTGATCTCGCTTGTTTAATTTTTCTTCCCTTGAGGGGCAACACGTCCCTCAAGGGGCGTGCTGCCTCTTGATGTTGGGGAAGATCCTCAAGATAGGAGAGCAGCATGGAAGCATTGATCCGCAAGGATGAATCTGCGCTCTCCGGCATGCCGCAGACCTGGGGCGCCATTGATTGGCGCCGCGTGGAGCGGAACGTCCGAGAGATGCAGATTCGAATTGCGAAGGCAACACAGGAAGGGGATTGGCGCAGGGTGAAAGCCTTGCAACGGTCCCTGACCCGCTCGTGGTCCGCCAAGGCATCGGCGGTGCGACGAGTGGCGATGAACCAAGGTGCGCGGACGGCAGGTGTAGATCGCGTAACGTGGGACTCTCCTGAAGCCCGGTGGGAAGCCATCGGGAGGTTGAAGCGTCGGGGGTACAGGCCACTGCCATTACGGAGGGTTTATATCCCGAAAGCCAATGGGAAGAAGCGCCCTCTGGGCATTCCGACCATGTTGGACCGAGCCATGCAAGCGCTGTATCTGCTGGCGGTGGAACCGGTGTCCGAAGGGACGAGCGATCCGAACTCCTATGGGTTCCGGATCAATCGCTCCACTGCGGATGCCATGTCCCAGTTGTTTGTCTCCCTATCTCAAAAGGCTTCGGCCCAATGGGTACTGGAGGCAGACATCAAAGGATGCTTTGACCATATCAGCCACGACTGGCTGGAGCGCAATGTCCCAACGGACAAAGCAATCCTTCGGAAGTGGCTGAAAGCTGGCGTGGTATTTCAGGGCCAGTTTCAGGCGACCGATGCTGGAACACCACAGGGAGGCATCATCTCCCCAACTCTGGCAAACGTGGCGCTGAATGGATTGGAACGGCAACTGATGGAGTTCCTACGAACGACATTAGGCGTCGCGAAGACGAAGAGGCACAAAATCAATGTTGTACGGTACGCGGACGACTTCGTGATCACCGGCGGTACGCCGGAGGTTCTAGAAAGCGAGGTGAAGCCGTGGATAGAACGGTTCCTAGCTATACGAGGACTGTCACTATCTGCGGAGAAAACGCGAATCACGCACATTGCCAAGGGCTTCGACTTCCTTGGGTGGAATTTCCGGAAGTACTCGGGAAAGCTGCTCATCAAGCCAAGCAAGAAGAACGTGCAGACGTTCTACCGCGCGGTGAAGGAGGTTATCAGCGTCAACAAAGGGGCAAGGCAGGACGATCTGATCGGCTTGCTGAACCCGATGCTAAGAGGCTGGGCGCAGTATCACAGCCCGGTGGTAGCAAAGGCGACGTTCACCAAATTGGAGCGACAGGTTTTTCAAGCTCTATGGCGGTGGGCAAAAAGGCGACATCGAGGAAAGAACGCCGAGTGGGTGCGAAAGAGGTACTTCGCCACCATCGGAGAACGGAACTGGGTGTTTGGAACCACGGCAGTGGACAAGAAGGGCGACTCTTTCTGGCTGGAACTGTATTCCGTCTCGGGTACACCAATCAGGAGGCATACGAAGGTCCGAGGGGGCTATCACCCCTTTGACCCAGCGCAGGAGTTGTACGGCGAGCGATTGCGACAGGAGCGTATGTTGGAAAACATGGCGCACCGGAAGCAGTGGAGCACGTTGTACGCATCCCAGCGGGGCTTGTGTGCGGTGTGTCAGTGCAAGATCACCAGAGAAACGGAGTGGGATGATCACCACATAGTGCCGCGCGTTCTTGGCGGCTCCAATGCTCTAGGGAATCGAGTGCTAGTCCACCCAGGTTGTCATGACCAAGTCCATCACCACGGCAAAACCGTTGTGAAGCCGGTATTTGATTAGTCACATACTTCGAAAGGCTTGAGCCGTATGCGAGGAAACTCGCACGTACGGTTCTTAGGGGGGAGCTAACCAGCAATGGTATGCTCCTACCCTACCCCTGCGCCCGGCAGGAGACGTTTCGCATTCCCGCATTTCAAAGAGCGAGTCCGCCATGGTTTTCAAAGTGTTCGTCGATGGTCAGGAAGGCACTACCGGTCTCCGGTTGCTTGACTATCTTTCCGGTCGTTCCGACGTGGACCTGCTGCGCATTGCTGATGACAAGCGCAAGGATCCGGCCGAGCGAGCACGCTTCCTGAATGCCGCCGACGTCGCCTTCCTGTGCCTGCCGGACGTGGCCTCGCGCGAGGCCGTGTCGCTGGTGACCAACCCGAATACCTGTGTGATCGACGCCAGCACGGCGTTCCGCACCACCGACAGCTGGGCCTACGGCCTGCCGGAACTGGTGCGAGGCCAGCGCGAGAAGATCCGCGCGAGCAAGCGCATCGCGGTGCCGGGCTGCCACGCCAGCGCCTTCGTGCTGGCGGTGCGCCCGCTGGTGGATGCCGGCGTGCTGCCGCGCGACTATCCGGTCTCGGCGTTCTCGCTGACCGGCTACAGCGGCGGCGGCAAGAAAATGATTGCCGACTTCGAGGCCGGCGGTAACCCGAAGCTGAACAGCCCGCGCCCGTACGCGCTCGGCCTGCAGCACAAGCACCTGCCCGAGATGCGCGTGCAGGGCGGCCTGGCAACCGAACCGATCTTCAACCCGATCGTCGGCAACTTCTTCAAGGGCCTCGCCGTGACGGTGCCGGTCTATGCCGACCGCCTGGCGCGCAAGGTCAGCCCCGAGCAGATCGTCGACATCTATCGCCAACACTATGAAGGCGAGCAGTTCGTGCGCGTGCTGCCGTACAACGGCGCCGACAACCTCGACGACGGTTTCCTCGACGTGCAGGCCAACAACGACACCAACCGTGTCGACCTGTTCGTGTTCGGCACGCCCGAGCGCCTGAACCTGGTCGCGCGCCTGGACAACCTGGGCAAGGGCGCGGCCGGCGCGGCGGTGCAATGCATGAACGTGCATGTGGGCGCCGACGAGGCGACCGGTCTGCAGGCCTGACCGCTCTTCCCGTTCCATCAAAAAAGCCGGCATTGCCGGCTTTTTTGCTGTCTGCGAAAGGGGTCAGCGTTTCAGCGGACGCTGGCGGTCGTCGTCGCCGGAATCGACCGGCGCATCGCCAAGGTTGGCCATGTTGGCACGATATGGCGGCAGGCGGTCCACGGTGGTGTTGATGGCCCGCGCGTAGAGCGGCAGTACCTCTGGCATGTGCTTCTCCAGGTCGGCAATGCGGCTGCGCCCGGATGGGTGCGTCGACAGGAATTCGGAGCCGGACTGCGTGACCTTGGCCATCTTCTGCCACAGCGTCACGGCAGCGCGCGGGTCATAGCCCGCCCGCGCCGCGATATCCATGCCGATCAGGTCGGCCTCGCTCTCGTCCGCGCGCGAGAAGCGCAGCGTCAGCAGTTGCGCGCCGGTGCCGAGCGCCATATTGCCGAGATTGCCGAAGCCGAACAGCTGCGAGACGACATTGGCGCCAAGGTTGGTGATTTCCGACTTGGCGGCACGCTCGCGCGCATGTTCCTGCAGCGCGTGCGCGATCTCGTGGCCCATGGCCATGGCGATCTCGTCGTCGGTCAGCTTGAGCTGGTCGAGCAGGCCGGTATAGAACGCGATCTTGCCGCCCGGCATGCAGAAGGCATTGACCTGCTTCGAGCCGATCAGGTTGATCTCCCACTGCCACTGGCGCGCGCGCTCGTTCCAGCGCGCGGTTTCCGGCAGCAATCGCTTGCCGATCGCGCGCAGGCGCTGCAGCTGCGGATTGCTGTCGCCGGCCAGCGCATGCTTGGCGATCGCCTCCTGCTTGATCTGCTCGTACTCCTGCGCGGCCTGCTGCTCGATCACCTCGACCGGCACGATCTTGCGCACCTCGGAGCCGCCGCGCCGCAAGCGAATGCCGTCCTCCTGTCCGTCCTGCTGGGCCAGCGCCAGCGGCGCAACCGTCATCGCCGTCATCGCCGCACCAACGGACAGCGCGCAGGCCATGCGGGACAGGACAGGGCGCAGAACACCTGGCGGGCGGCGGGACATGTTCGGTTCCTGGGGGGCAGTAGGGAAAGCCGGGAGCAGTCGGGCAAGGAGCGGGCAAACGGGTGATGCAATAATACACGGCGCCCACGCAGCCGCGCGGCGCCATCCGCCCATGCCATCCATGACTTTCCAGGACTACCTCGACATCTTCCGCAACCGCCGCATCGGCGCCATGCTGGCGCTGGGCTTCGCCTCCGGGCTGCCGCTGGCGCTCACGTCCGGCACGCTGCAGGCGTGGATGACGGTGGAAGGGCTCGACATCAAGACCATCGGCTTCTTCTCGCTGGTCGGCCAGGCCTATATCTTCAAGTTCCTGTGGGCACCGCTGATGGACCGCTACACGCCGCCGCTCCTGGGCCGGCGCAAGGGCTGGCTGCTGGTCACGCAGATCGGCCTGGTGCTCGGCATCGCCGCCATGGCGTTCCGCCCGCCGCGTGAAGCGCTCTGGACGCTGGCGGCCCTGGCCACGCTGGTGGCCTTCCTGTCCGCGTCGCAGGACATCGTGTTCGACGCCTACAGCACCGACGTGCTGCGCCCGGCCGAGCGCGGCGCCGGCGCCGCCGTCAAGGTGCTGGGCTACCGGCTGGCGATGCTGGTCTCCGGCGGGCTCGCGCTGTGGCTCGCGGACCGCGTGATGGGCTGGCCGCAGATGTACCTGCTGATGGCCGCCCTGATGGGCGTCGGCATCGTCACGCTGCTGTGGGCGCCCGAGCCCGACGTGCCGGCGCGCGCGCCGCGCTCGCTCGAAGAAGCCATCGTGGGCCCGCTGCGCGATTTCTTTTCACGCCCCGGCGCGTGGTCGCTGTTGCTGCTGATCGTGTTGTACAAGCTGGGGGATGCGTTTGCCGGCAGCCTGTCCACGACCTTCCTGATCCGCGGCGTCGGTTTTTCCGCCGGCGAAGTCGGCATCGTCAACAAGACGCTGGGGCTGGCCGCGACCATCGTCGGCGCGCTGTTCGGCGGTACGCTGATGGTGCGCCTGGGACTGTACCGCTCGCTGATGCTGTTCGGCGTGCTGCAGGCGGTGTCCAACCTGGGCTACTGGATCCTGGCCGTGACGCCGCCGCACCTGTGGTCGATGGGCGCGACCATCGCGATCGAGAACCTGTGCGGCGGCATGGGCACGGCGGCATTCGTGGCGCTGCTGATGACGCTGTGCAACCGCTCGTTCTCGGCCACGCAGTACGCGCTGCTGTCGGCGCTGGCTTCGGTGGGCCGCGTCTACGTCGGGCCGACCTCCGGCTACATGGTCGAAGCTTGGGGCTGGGCGCCCTTCTACCTCGGCACAGTGCTGGTGGCGCTGCCCGGCGTGCTGCTGCTCTGGGCCATGCGCCGCACCGTCCATCGCTACGAGGCCCAGGCGCGCGAAGCGATCGCCTGACCCCGGCCCTGACTTATTCCTTGTAGTACACGATCTGGTGCGACGTGGCGAGCAACTCGCCACCTGCGCTCCAGACCTGCGCGCTCTGGTCGAAGAAGCCCTGGCGGAATACCTGGGCCCGCGCGCTGCACAGCACGTGGCTGTCGCCGAGCGCGGCCAGCGTGGCCGCATCGGCATGGAAATAGGTGGTCAGCGACACCGTGCCCGCCGGCACGAAACCGGCGCGCTTGAGAAAGATGCGCGGATAGAAGCTGTCGCACCATGCGGCCACGGCGGCGAAGTCCGGCGTGCGGGCCGGCTCGTCGCGCAGCCAGAATTGCGTCAGGCTGTCAGGGTGTTCCGTGCCCGGCTCGGTGGTCGGCTTGGCGCCGCGGAACGGGCGCATGTCATAGGACTTGAGCCAGCGCACGGGCGCAAACCCGGCCATGGCCGGCACTTCATCGGCCGCAGGCGCTTCCGGCCGCACCGCCTCCGCGCACGACCACGTCTCGCGCCGCAGCGAGAACACCGCGGTGGCCGTGGTGGCCACCGCGTCGCCCTGGCGCAGTTCGATCTGCCAGTGCTGGGTCGAGCGGTTGGTACGCGTGGGGCGCGCCTCGATCTCGAACGGCCCTTCGGCGATCGGCCCCGCGAAGTTGACTGTCAGCGCGAGCGGATCGCCCAGGCGCTGCGGATGCTGCAGGGCCGCCTGCAGCAAGGTCGCCGCCGTGATGCCGCCGAACGGCCCGATCATGTTCCAGTAGGCCGGCGTGGTGCGGCCCAGGAAGCGATGCTCGCCGGCCGGCTCGAGTACGAGCGCGTCGTCAAAGGGATGCAGCAGCGTGGCGGCGGCAGCGGCGATAACAATCTGGGGCGCGGAAGTCATGGCAAATAGCACGGTCGTTCGATAGCTGCCTACATTAGCCGTAGTCAGGGTCCGCGTCAATGCCAATCCGCCGTCAGCCCCGGGCCCGGATCCGCAGCGGCACCGTCCAGCCAAGCTGGTTCGCGATCACGCCGAGCAGCACCAGGCCCATGCCGGCGAGCTGCAGCGGGCCCAGCACGACATGGAAGACCGTCACGTCGATAACAATGGCCACCAGCGGGTAGACGAACGACAGCGTCGCGATCGACACCACGTTCAGCCGCTGGAAGGCGCCATACAGCAGCGTGTACATGAACCCGGTATGTACCAGGCCAAGCGCCAGCAGCGCCCCCCATGCGCGCCCGTCGAAGCTGGCCACGGCCGGGTGCGCCAGCGGCGCCAGCATAAGCACGCCGATCACCATCTGCAATCCGGCGATCTGGCCGGGCGGGATACCCTGCAGCCGCCGCGTCGCCATGGTAGTGATGGCGTACAGCAGCGCCGCGAGCATGGCCAGCCCGATCCCGGCCAGCACGGATAGGCCCTGCGCACCGTGCTCCAGACCGGTAATCAGCATCACGCCCGCGAATGCCAGCAGCAGCCACGGTAGCCGGCCAAACGGAAACGGCTCGCGCTGGAATACGGCCGTCAGGATCAACAGGAAGAACGGCTGGGTGTGATAGACCACGGTGGCGATCGAGATCCCGCTGTAGGCATAGGCCGAGAACAGGCACAGCCAGTTGAGGATCAGCGTCACGCCGCCGAGCGCCAGCCAGCCCAGGCGCGTCTTGCCGAGCCGCACCCAGCCGCGCTGCAGCGTCAGCACGCCGAGCAGCGACGCGCCGCCGAACAGGCAGCGGAAGAACACCACGTCGATGGTTGGCTGGCCGCTGGTGACCACGAACCAGCCGATGGTGCCGGACAGCGCCATCGCGGCAACCATGCGCCAGGTACCGCCGGCGCCCGCTTGTTCAGATGTCATGAAATGCTCCGGTGGATCCGTGCCGGCATTGTTCCACCATGCCAGACAGTCAACAATCCATCCGGAACTCAATTAGTATTTGACTTCAAGTCACAAGAAGCGGAGTCCGTTATGCAGGCTGCATCACTGAACGCGATGACGGTGTTTGCACGCGTGGTGGAATGCGGCAGCTTTTCCGCCGCCGCACGGGACCTGGGCATGACTGCGTCGGCCGTCAGCCGCCATGTCTCGCGGCTGGAAGCCACGCTCGGCGCAAGCCTGCTGCAGCGCACCACGCGGGCCTTTGCCCTGACCGAACTCGGCCATGCCGTCTATGCAGCCTGCGCGCGCATGACGGCAGCCGCGCGCGAGGTCTCCGCGCTTGGCACCGACCATGCCGGCGAGCCGCATGGCGTGCTGCGCATCAGCGCCCCGGTCGTGTTCGGGCAGACCTGGCTGGCACCGCGCCTGCCGGCGCTGCTGGCGCGCTACCCGGCGCTGGAGCTGCAGGTGACGCTGGCCGACCGCATGGTGGACCTGGTGGAAGAAGGCCTGGACGTGGCGATCCGCATTGCGCGCGAACTGCCGCCGGGCCTGGTGGCGCGGCCATTGCGCGAGGTGCGCTACCGGCTGGTGGCGTCACCGGCGTGGGTGCGCGAGCACGGGGCGCCGGGGCGGCCCGAAGACCTGCCGCACGCGCGCTGCCTGTACCTGGGCTATGGCGCGTTCGGCGAGCGCTGGTCGCTGCGGCACAGGGCCTCGGGCGATGACGTCACCGTGCGCATCCCGCCGCGCTTCACGCTCAACAACAGCGTGGCGATCGTTGCCATGGTGGAACGCGACGCGGGCATCGGGCTGGTGCCCGATTTTTCCGCCGCGGACGGGCTGGCGGCCGGGCGGCTCGCCACGGTGCTAGACGATTGGGACATCCTGGAGCCCTATGTCGGCACCGCCTATGCGGTGTACACCCCCACGCGGCACGTGCCGCCCAAGGTGCGAGCCTTCGTCGACCACCTGGTCGACACGGCGTCAGCTCCCTGACGCCAGTCCGCTCAGGCCGAGCAGACCCGGTACACCGCCAGGCTGCCGCGCCAGTTCACGCCCCAGTTCACGGTGATGCCTTCGTGCATGACTACGCGGTCGAGCACGCGCAGGCCCACCTTGGGCGCCAGCGCCTCGAAGTCGCTGATGGTCAGCACGCGCACGTTCGGCGTGTTGTACCACTGGTACGGCAGCGATTCCGACACCGGCATGCGCCCGCGGAACACCGACAGTCGGTGCGGCCAGTAGCCAAAGTTCGGGAACGAGACAATGCACTCCCGCCCGACGCGCAGCGTGTCGCGCAGCACCTGCGCGGTATTGTGGATGGTCTGCAGCGTCTGCGACAGGATCACCGTGTCGAAGCTCTTGTCCTCGAACAGCGCCAGGCCGCCTTCCAGGTTCTGCTGGATGACATGGACGCCCTTCTGCGCGCAGGACAGCACGCCTTCGTCGCGGATCTCGATGCCGTAGGCCTGCACTTCGAGTTCGTCCTGCAGCACGCGCAGCAGGCTGCCGTCGCCGCAGCCGAGGTCGAGCACGGTGGACTTGGGTTCGACCCAGCGGGCAATCGCGCGGAAATCGGGCCGCAGCGCCAGGATGTTCGGATTGGCCAGGGCGTTCATGCGCCGATCTCCTCTGCGATGCGGTCGTAGTAGGCACGCATCAGGTTGTGGTAGCGCGGATCGTCCAGCAGGAAGGCGTCGTGGCCATGCGGCGCGTCGATCTCGGCGTACGAGACCGGGCGCTTGTTGTCGAGCAGCGCCTTGACCAGCTCGCGGCTGCGGTTCGGCGCGAAGCGCCAGTCGGTGCTGAAGCTCGCCACGAGGAAGCTCGCCTGCGTCTGCGCCATTGCGCGCGTCAGGTCGCCGCCGTAGGCCAGCGCCGGGTCGAAATAATCGAGCGCGCGCGTGATCAGCAGATAGGTGTTGGCGTCGAAGTACTCGGCGAACTTGTCGCCCTGGTAGCGCAGGTAGCTTTCCACCTGGAACTCGACGTCGAACGAGAAGCGGATGTCTTCGGACTTCAGTTCGCGGCCGAATTTCTCGGCCATGTCCTCGTCCGACAGGTAGGTGATATGGCCGATCATGCGCGCCACGCGCAGGCCGCGCTTGGGCTTCACGCCATGCGCGTAGTAGTTGCCGCCGTGGAAATCGGGGTCCGACAGGATCGAGCTGCGCGCCACCTCGTTGAAGGCGATGTTCTGCGCCGACAGCTTGGGCGTGGACGCGATCACGATGCAGTGGCGCAGGCGCTGCGGGTACATCAGGCTCCAGGCCACCGCCTGCATGCCGCCGAGGCTGCCGCCCATGACCGCGGCGAACTGCGTGATGCCGAACGCGTCGGCCACGCGCGCCTGCGCGTTGACCCAGTCCTCCACCGTCACCACCGGGAACATCGCGCCATAGGGCGCGCCCGTGGCGGGGTTGGTGCTCATCGGCCCCGTGGAGCCGAAGCACGAGCCCAGGTTGTTCACGCCGATGACGAAGAAGCGGTTGGTGTCGAGCGGCTTGCCCGGGCCCACCATGTTGTCCCACCAGCCCACGTCACGCGGATCGTCCGCATAGACGCCGGCCACGTGGTGCGACGCGTTGAGCGCGTGGCAGACCAGCACGGCATTGGAGCGGTCGGCGTTGAGCGTGCCGTAGGTCTCGACCATCAGGTCATAGCCGGCGATCGACGAACCGTTGCGCAGCTTCAGCGGCTCCTGGAAATGCATGCGCTGCGGCGTGACGACGCCGACGGAATCATTCGGCAGCGTGAGCGCGGCAGGCGGCAAGGCGACATCAGTCATGGAATCGGCCCACATAGAGCAGGCATAAAAAAACCCGACCGGCAGTGCGTATGAAGCGTCGCAGCCAAGTCGGGCGTTCGCGGTATTCCGCGTGCCGGCGTGAATCCCGATACTGCCTGGGGGCGCCGACCCAACCTCTTTAGCCGCATTTATATTCGCAGACGGAGAATCCAGGATTTTCCGGGACCATCCGGCTGCAGCGCGCCCGCAAGCCAGTCATCAAATCGGCGCGACCGGCAGATTATAGAGCAAACCGCGGAGCAAACGGCGCGGCGTGACGCGAACTACCCAAGCAGCACGCGCAGCTGCGCTTCCGCGCGCTCGCCGGGCGACTTTCGGAAGCCGCTCTTGGCATAGCGGTGCCACTGGCCCTGCACGTAGGCCATGACCAGCGCGGCGCGCAGCGCGATGTCGGCATCGGCCGGGAACGCACCCTGCGTCACGGCGATCTTCAGGCACTGGCGCAGCGACGCCTCGATCCGGTCGACCATCTGGTTGATGCGCTCCTGCAGGCGCTCGTGCTCGCCCACCAGCGCCTCGCCCGTCAGCACGCGCGTCATGCCGGGGTTCTTCTCGGCGAACGACAGCAGCATGCGCACGATCGCCTGCACCTGGCGCAGGCCGTGTTCTTCGTTGGTCGTGATCTGGTTGATCAGGCCGAACACGGTCTGCTCGATGAAGGCGATCAGCCCTTCATACATCTGCGCCTTGCTGGCGAAATGGCGGTACAGCGCCGCCTCCGACACGCTCAGGCGCGCGGCCAGCGCGGCGGTGGTGATCTTTTCCCCGCGCGGATGCTCGAGCATGGCGGCCAGCGTCTGCAGGATCTGGACACGGCGCTCGCCCGGACGCGGGCGCTTGCGCGCCGGCGGCGCGGTCTCGGCGGCCTGCGCGGCGTCCTGCCCGTCCGGCAGGACCGCCTCCGGCGGTGTTCCGTTGCTTTCCATCATGACCCGGTTCTCCGCAATCTGCGTTGTAGTTGGTGCATCGATTGTACTTTTATGTCCACAAAGGCTGGCCGGTTCGGCACGCGTGCCCGCATGCGCGGGACATGGTCCGGCTGTGACTGCGGGGCCAGCGCCGTGCCGCCGGCAGCGGGGGGTACCTGGGATTCGGCCGCGACCAGCGTCACCGAGTGCTCCTGCGCGGCATGGCTGGCGTGCTGGCGGTCTTCGGCCTCCAGCGTCGAGCGCACCGCGGCGTCGCGGCGGTTGCCGGCCGTCTCGCGCGCGGGCGCCGCGTGCGGGCGCGAAGGCGCGATCGTGCGCAGGTAGCCCGTCACCCACGCGGTGCGGATGCCCATGCCGGCGTAGCGCTTGAGGTGTGACAACGTGTCTTCCACCAGCACGGCGCAGTGCGGCGCAATGCCGGCCTGCGCCAGCAGGCGGCGCAGCATGCGCCGGTCGGGCTTGGGGCGCAGGTGCCCGTGCACCCACATCTGCTCGATGGCCACCACGCGCTCGAAGCAATGGCCGATGCCGGCAATGTCCAGCACCGCGCGCGCATAGTCCTGCGGCGCGTTGGTGACGAGGATCTTGCGCCCCGGCAGCCGGCGCAGGTGCGCGGCCAGCCCGGGCCGCACGCGCACCATGTCGGCCAGTTCCGGGAACTCGTGCGCGGCGCGCAGGAAATCCGCCGGGTCCACGCCGTGGTGGCGGATCATGCCGAGCAGCGTCGCCCCGTAGCGCTGCCAGTAGTCGACGCGCACGCGGCTGGCGGTGGCCTCGTCGCAGCCGAGCACGCGCGCCACATAGGCGGTCATCAGCCGGTTGATCGCCGGGAAGATCGCATGCGAGGCATCGTGCAGCGTGTTGTCCAGGTCGAACAGCCACACCGTGCCGCCGGACTGGTCGCCAGCCGGTCGCCGGCGCAGGCGCGCCCTGACGCGGCGCGGATTGGGAAGACTGGATGACACGCCGGACTGGTGGAATTGCAATGAGGGGGAAGACATCGGGCGGCGCCGGGCAGGCGCCACCCCGTGGATGCCGCTCAGTGCGAGCGGATCATCGTGCCGAACGCCTGCTCGGTCAGGATTTCCAGCAGCAGCGAATGCTCGATGCGGCCGTCGATGATGTGCACCGAATGCACGCCGCTCTTGGCGGCATCGAGCGCCGACGAAATCTTCGGCAGCATGCCGCCCGAGATGGTGCCGTCGGCAAACAGTTCCTCGATCTCGCGCGCGGACAGGTCGGTCAGCAGGTTGCCCTTCTTGTCCATCACGCCCGGGATGTTGGTCATCATCACCAGCTTCTCGGCCTTGAGGATCTCGGCCATCTTGCCGGCGACCACGTCGGCGTTGATGTTGTAGGCCTGGCCGTCGTCAGAGAAGCCGATCGGCGAGATCACCGGGATGAAGGCGTCGTCCTGCAGCGCCTTGACCACGGCCGGGTTGATCGCCTCGATGTCACCCACGTAGCCGATGTCGATGAAGGCGCCCGGGTTTTCGCGGTCCGGCATCTGCAGGCGCTTGGCGCGGATCAGGCCGCCGTCCTTGCCGGTCAGGCCCACGGCCTGGCCGCCGTACTGGTTGATCAGCATCACGATGTCCTGCTGGACTTCGCCGCCGAGCACCCACTCGACCACTTCCATGGTCTCTTCGTCGGTGACGCGCATGCCCTGCACGAAGGTGCCGACCTTGCCGACCTTCTTCAGCGCTTCATCGATCTGCGGACCGCCGCCGTGCACCACCACCGGGTTCATGCCGACCAGCTTCAGCAGGATCACGTCGCGCGCGAAGCCGTGCTTGAGCTTTTCCTCGGTCATGGCATTGCCGCCGTACTTGACCACGATGGTCTTGCCGTGGAACTTGCGGATATAGGGCAGCGCCTCGGCGAGGATCTCGGCTTTGAGGGCGGGGGCAATGGCGGCCACCGCAGTCGCGGCAGGTCCGGGGTTGTCGGCGTTCATGGCTTGGGACATCCGTGAGATTCAACAGGTATGATGGCAAATCTGCCGCAAACCTGTGGGAAACTCGCGGGGATCGCCCGAAAGTGCGCCATAGGACCACGGCAGGCGCCGATTTTACAAGAATCCGCGCGGCGCGCGGACAGCCGGCCCCGGAGGCCCCGCACAAGCCGGCCCGATGCGCCGCGTGGGGCACGACATGGCGCGCCGGCGTCATCTTTGCGCAACAGCTCCCCAATCCCACGCGCCACGCCGCCCCGATGCCTCACGACACCGCCGACCTGGAGTCCCTGCGCCCCCACCTGCTGCGCTTTGCCCGGCTGCAGCTGCGCGACGAGGCGCTGGCCGAGGATGCGGTGTCCGACACCCTGCTGGCCGTGCTGGAACATCCGGAGCGCTTTGCCGGCCAGTCGGCGCTGAAGACCTACGTGATCGGCATCCTCAAGCACAAGCTCATCGACCTGCTGCGCAGCGGCCGGCGCGAGGTGCGCCTGGCCCTGGCCACGGACGAGGACGGCGAGGCCCGCTCCGAGCAGGATGCCTTCGACGCGCTCTTCACCCGCAACGGCCACTACCAGGACATGCCGTCCGACTGGGGCGACCCCGACCGGACGTTGGAGCGGCGCGAGTTCTTCGAGGTGCTGCAGGCCTGCGTCGATCGCCTGCCAGCGAAGACAGCGCGCGTTTTCATGATGCGCGAGTGGCTGGAGCTCGAGACCGAAGAAATCTGTCAGGATCTGCAGCTCAGCGCGACCAATGTATGGGTCATCCTGTACCGCGCCCGGATGCGCCTGCGCGAATGCCTGGAACTGAACTGGTTCGGGCTGCCACCCAAGGCCGGCAAGGCGCGCTGACCCGCCCGCAAGGAACCCATGTCCGACTCGCCACGCCCTCACCGCCTGCTGCCCGATTGCGAGGAGGTCCACCACCTCACCATGAAGGCCATGGACCGTCCGTTAGGCTGGGTGGAACGCCTGCGCATGCGCGGCCATCTGCTGATCTGCGCGGCCTGCACGCGCTTCGACGCGCAGATGCGGCTGATGCGCACGGCCATGCGTCGCATGGGCCAGGACGGCGATGAGCCGCCACAGAACCCGTCATGACCGACCCATCCACCGTCCTCACCGGCCAGCTTCGTCCTGTCGAACACTGCAGCGAGTGCGGCGCGGGCTTCGTGTGCGGCTACGTGGCCGGACTGCCCCAGTGCTGGTGCGCCAGCCAGCCGCTGCTGCCCGCGCGCAGGATCGTGCCGGATCAGCATTGCCTGTGCCCGGCCTGCCTGAAAAAGCGGCAGGCGGAAACTCAGGCGCCGGACTGAAGCGGCGGCGCCGCATGCGGCCGCGCGTCGTGCGCCGAACTCCACTGCATCACCACCATGCCGGCGACGATCAGCGCCGCGCCGGCCAGGCGCGCCGGCGTCAGCGCGCGCACCGCAAAGCCAGCCAGCCCGAAGTGATCGGCCAGCAGCGCCGCCGCCACCTGACCCGCGACCACCGCGGCAATAAAGCCCCCCGCTCCCAGACGCGGTGCCATGAGCAGCGCCGTCGTGATATAGAACACGCCGAGCACGCCGCCGGTCCACATCCACGGCGGCTGGCGAACCGCCTGCGGCAGCGCGGGCAGCGGCACCTTGAGGAACCACAGCAGCGGCAGGATCGCCGCAAGGCTGACCAGCAGGGACGCTACGGTGGCCCAGAGCGGATGCCCGAGCCCACGGCCGAGCGTGGTGTTAGCGCCCGCCTGGAACGGGATCGCGGCACCAGCCAGCATGGCGGTGGTAAGAGGGAGAAGCAGGTTTGCGGGTAAGGTCGTGCCAGGCATGGCGCACTCCGTAGGGCAAGATTCGATACCTGACAGTGTGAGATATCGCGGAATGAATTTCCAATTCTGCTTTCATACGTTTATTATTCTCAAAATGAATAGCCTACGCGGAATCGACCTGAACCTGCTGGTGGTGCTGGAAGCACTGCTGGCCGAACGCCATATCTCGCGCGCAGCGCTGCGCCTGCACCTGAGCCAGCCCGCGGTCAGCCACGCGCTCGGGCGCCTGCGCCAGTTGCTCGACGATCCCATCCTGGTACGCGGCAAAGGCGGCCTGGTGCCGAGCGCGCGCGCCCATGAAATCGCCGGGCCACTGGCCGAAGCGCTCGCGCAGGTTCGCATCCTGCTCGGGCCGGGCGGATTCCAGCCGGCCACGGCGCGCCGCAGCTTCCGCCTGGCCATGTCGGACTATGGCGCGCTGGTGGTGCTGCCGCGGCTGCTGCGCGCGGTGCGCAAGGCGGCGCCGAATATCGACCTGGTGGTGACCCAGGCCAGCCGCGAAGCCATGACCGCGCAGGTGGCCGATGGCGAGATCGACATGGCGCTGGGCGTCTTCACGCATCAGCCGGAAGACGTGCACGCGGCCGCGCTGTTCGAGGAAAGCTATGCGTGCGCGGTCGATGCGGCCACAGTGCGCGACGCAGGCCGGCTGGACCAGGTGGCCTACCTGGCGCGTTCGCATGTGCTGGTAGCCACGCACAGCGAGCGCGTCGATGCCATCGACGCGGCCGTGGCCAAAATTGGCGGACGGCGCAAGATCGCCTGCGTAGTGCCGCACTGGAGCGTGGCGCCGGCGCTGATCGCGGGTACCAACCTGGTCCTGACCACGGCGCGCCGCAGCCTGGCGGCGCTGGAGGCAGACCCGCGCTACGCGGTGTTCGATCCGCCGTTCGCGCTCGAGAACTTCACCTTCAGCATGATCTGGCACGACCGCACGGACGCCGATCCGGGCCATACCTGGCTGCGCGAACGCGTGCAGGCTGCCGCGGCCAGTCAGGAATCGGACGAACCAATCAGCTTGCGCGGCTGACGCCGCACCGGCGCCTTGCCTGCCGCGCTGACCGTTTGCGGCGGACCCGGCTTGCGGCCGGCGCCCTTGTCACGCAGCGGTGGCGGCGCGCCCGTGCCGCCGCGGAACACCATCTTCTGGCGGGTACCAAGCTGCTTGTTGGCCATTGCTACCTCGCCGTCCAGACGTGCTTAGTTTTTGTGATCGCCGTGGCCGCTCTGGCTGGCCGTGCTGGCGGCCATGTCGCGCACTTCGGCGTTGACCTTCTGCTCGATCACCTTGCCGCCTTGCTCGATCTTCAGCGTGATGGGCACGGTGTCGCCCTTCTTGAGCTGGCCTTTCAGGTCCGTCAGCATCACGTGGTAGCCGCCGGGCTTGAGTTCCACGTCCTGCATCTTCGGCAGGTCCAGCGACTGGACCTGGCGCATGCGCATGACGTTGCCTTCCATCTTCATCTCGTGCAGCTCGGCCGCGCCGACCGGCGACGACACGCCGATCAGCTTTGCATTCTCATGCGCATGCAGCACCATGAAGGCGCCCGATGCGGTCTGGGTCGGGACCGTGCCGCGCACCCAGGCATTGCTGACGTCGACCTGCGCGAGCGCGGTGCCCGAGGCCAGCAGAGCGAACGAAGCGGCCAGCGTGGCCGCGCGGAATTTGGCTTGCATGTGAGGCTCTCCCGAAAGCAGACATTAGACCATGCCGCCGACGGCTGGTGCCGGCGACGCGGATAACCCGATAGTCTGGCAGCGCCGGGACCGGGCAACCAATGCGGCAAGGTGTCGCACTTGGCGGTGCCCGGGGGCCGCATTGATACACTCGCGGCATGCATGCCGTCTCCGCCGCGACCCACCCGCCAGTCCTGACCAGCTCGCCGCCGCTTCCGGCGACCCCGGCCGCGCGCCCCAGCCTGGTAAGCCTGCGCCGGCTGTTCTGGCTGCGCTGGGCGCTGCTGGCCGGGCAGGCACTGGGCCTGATGTCGTGCGAGCCGATTATCGGCGTCGCCCTGCCGACCAGCCCCCTGCTGGTGGTCTTCGCGCTGCAGGCACTGTTCAACGTGCTGACCGGCCTGCGCCTGCGGCTGCACACCCGCCACGGCTCGGCGCCCCGCGAAGCCGAGCTGATGGGACAGTTCCTCGTAGACCTGACCGCGCTGTCGGCGATCCTGTTCTATACCGGCGGCGCCACCAACCCCTTTGTCTCGTTCTACCTGCCGGGGCTGGCCATCGCCGCGGCCATCCTGCCGTGGCGGCAGGTGGTGGCGCTCGCGTGCTACGCGCTGGCCTGCTACACAGTGCTGCTGTTCGAATACCTGCCGCTGGACCTGCACGACCCGGACAAGGCGGTGAACTACCACCTCGCCGGCATGTGGCTGAACTTCGTGGCCAGCGCGGTGATGATCGCGCTGTTCGTGGCACGGCTTTCCGGCGTGCTGCGACAGCGCGAGGCGCAACTGCACCTGGCACGCGAGCAATTGCTGCGCGAAGCGCGCGTGGAAGACCTCAACGCCCAGGCGGCAGCCGTTGCGCACGAGATCGGCACGCCGCTGGCGACGCTGGCGGTCATCGCCGGTGAACTGCGCGGCGATGCCTCGGACCGCGCGCGCGGCGCCACGCCAGTGGCCGACTACCTGCCAGACCTGCTGACGGTCGAGCAGCAACTGGAGCTGTGCCGCACGATCCTGGCGCGCCTGCGCGAGGATCCGGCCACGCTGGAGCCGCAGTGTATCGATGCCTGGCTGGGCAGCTTCGCCGAGCGCTGGCAGCTGCGCCATCCCAATGCCACGCTGCAGGCCAGTGCCTCGCCGCAGGCTGGCGAACTCGCCATCGAGCCCGCCCGCGTGGGACAGATCCTGACCATCCTGCTCGACAACGCCGCGCGCAGCCAGCAGTCGGCCGGCCATGCACAGATGCCGCTGCGACTGGATATTGACCTCGAGCAGGGCAGCCTCGCGTTCCGCGTCAGCGACCACGGCGACGGCATTCCGCCCGCGCTGCGCGCGCAATTGGGCGAGGCGCCCGTGGCCAGCCCGCATGGCGGCCAGGGCATTGGCCTGTACCTGGCGCAGAGCGGTGCGCGTCAGATGGGCGGCGGGCTCGCGTGGCAGGACCGCCCCGGCGGCGGCACCATCGCCGAGCTGCGCGTGCCGGCCTCTCCTTCTCTTGCAGTCAATCCGTCATGACCGTTACCCACCACCCGGTTCCCGAAGCGACCGCGCCGGCAGGCTCGCCCTTTCTGGTGATCGACGATGACGCCGTCTTTTCCGGCACGCTGGCCCGCGCGCTGACACGCCGCGGCTACGCCGTGCAGGTCGCGCACAACGGCAGCACGGCGCTGGCGCTGGCCGCGCGCACGGCGTTCGCGTATGTCACGCTGGACCTGCACCTGGGCCCGCCGCCTGAAGCAGGCAGCACGGCCGCGGCCGAATCCGGGCTGCAGCTGGTGGGGCCGCTGCGCCAGGCGCTGCCGGATGCGCGCATCCTGGTCCTGACCGGCTACGCGAGCATTGCCACCGCGGTCGCCGCGGTCAAGCAAGGGGCGGATGAATACCTGGCCAAACCCGCGAATGTGGACTCGATCCTCACGGCGCTGATGGCAGGCATCTCGGAGGATGCGGCGGAAGCCGCGCTGGAAGAGCCGGTGCCGCTGTCGGTGGCCAGGCTCGAATGGGAGCATATCCAGCGCGTCCTGAACGAACACGGCGGCAATATCTCCGCGACCGCGCGCGCGCTCAACATGCATCGGCGCACATTGCAGCGCAAGCTGGGCAAGCGCCCGGTGTCGCGCTGAGCCCGCGGCGATCCCTTACAGGCGAAGCTGCACGTAGTCCCACTCGAGCGCATCGCCGGCGCCGTCGGGACCGTCGCCCTGCGCAACGACGCGCAAGGCGTCGCTCGCGTGGCGGTCCGCCAGCGTGAAAAGCTCCCCGGATTGCAGTGCCAGCGTAGCTGCGGCGACGGCCGCGGCGCCCAGGGTGCCGTGCTTCGGCGCGCCTGCGGCTGCGTCCGCCGGACGCACGCACAGAAAGGCAGTCGCTGCTGCGAGTGCGGTCAGCAGCCCGGTGGTTACCACCACCACGCGGCTGAATTGAGTCTTCACCATGTTTCCTCCTGCCAGTAGGTTGTTCGCATGCGGCGGCTACCGCATTTGCCATTCGGCTCAAGGTGCGCAAGGGTCGCATCGCCGGGCCGGTGTGCGCCAGCGTGCTTACCAATGCTTACCAACCTTACCGGCAAGTGGCACGCCGATACGCCCTGACATGAGGCGCTGACATAGGGACCGGCCTGGCCGGCTGCGGCACTACGCCGCATCGGGCGCCGGCGCGCGGCGCCGCGCGCAACGCTAGACTGGCGGGCTGACAAGGAGGACTCCATGCATTTCCTGCTTTCCCGGTGGCGGCACGCGCGCCTGTGGCTGGTGCCGGCCACGCTGATGGCGCTGTCCGCCACGGCATCGGCCCATATCGTCTTTGAACAGAAGCAGGCCGCGGCAGGCAGCTACTTCAAGGGCGCGCTGATGGTCGGCCATGGCTGCAACGGCAGCGCCACGCGCGCCATCACCGTCACCGTTCCCGAAGGCGTGCAGGGAGCGCACCCGCAGCCCAAGGCCGGCTGGCAACTGGAAGTCAGGCGCGCGCCGCTGGCCAAACCCGTCCAATCCCACGGCAAGCTGATGACTGAGGACGTGCGCACGCTGCGCTGGTTCGGCGGCACGCTGGCCGACGCGCATTTCGACGAGTTCGTGATGCTGATGAAACTGCCCGAACAGGGCGGCAAACTGTACTTCCCGGTGGTGCAGGAGTGCGAGAACGGCACGACCGAATGGACCCAGGTGCCGGCAGATGGCCAGACCACGCGCGACCTGAAATCACCGGCGGCGGAGCTGGAGGTGGCGGCGCCTGCGGGACATGAGCACGGGCACTCGCACTAGGGGTCGACTCATCGCTGTGAACGGGTCCTCTGGCTTGGGCCCGAGGCGAAAAGAAGAAGGGGCAGCCGCGGCATCCGGCTGCCCCTTCTTCATCCCGATACGGATCTAGAACGACCGTATCCGCTGGTAGCGCTGGTGCTAGTGGATCTGCATGCCGCGCATGGCATGAAGCCGCTCGTGGTGCAGGCGCAGCGCGTCATACTGGCGCTGGACCGCGGCCGTAGTCTCCGGCGGAAGCGGCTTCATCAGAACGGACTGGTACTGGCGCCTGGCTGTTTCTTCCTCACGCTCGCACAGCCCCAGCAGCGCATCGTCATCGTTCGGCGAGAGCATATGGCGCAAGGCCATCCAGCTACGCGCGAACATGCCGTTCATGCTGCCCCGGTCCGATGGTTCGCCGCCCATGGCGCTGACCATCGATTGCAGCTCCTTGGCCGAGGCGCGGCAGGTTTCCGCGGTACTGGCCAGGATGTCGCGAAGCTCCGCATTGCGTACGTCGCGGGCACCGGCCATGCAGGCCAGTTCGCTGTCCCTGTCGACCTCGATCAGCTGGTTCAGGGCGATCACGGTTTGTTTCTGGTTGACGTCCATGGAATTCTCCCAACACGCCCGGAGAACGGCCTTTCCGTCATTTTCCAGGCTTCGCAAGAAAAGGAGCCACGCGGTGTGGCCGACCCTGGGTGCATCGTTCGTGAACCCCGACGCTACCGATGGACCGTGTACCGCTGGACCCGATTGCCTGCGCCGTCACTGCGTCGGAGATCGGGCGCCTTTTCATGATAGGAAATGCATGGCGGGGGGATGAGGGCAAGGGTTTGGGGAATGGGTAATGTGGGTGCTTGGCAGGCGCTGCTGTTTCGCCGGCGTAGCCGGCGAGTCACTTTTTGTCCGAGCGACAAAAAGTAACCAAAAAGCGCGTTCAACCCCACCCTTCCCCATTCCCGCAATCCGGCGAAGGATCAAAAAAGGGCGCACTCCGGTACACCCCTCTCCGATCACGACCCCCCTACCCGCTTAGAGCACGTATCGAGACAGATCCTCGTTGACAGCAAGGTCGCCCAGCCGATCATTCACGTAAGCTTCATCGATCGTCACAGTCTCGCCCGACGACTTGCTCGCATGGAACGACAGGTCTTCCAGCAGCCGCTCCATCACCGTGTACAGACGGCGCGCGCCGATGTTTTCGACCTTCTCGTTGACCGAGAACGCGATCTCGGCCAGCCGGCGGATGCCGTCCGGCGCGAACTGCAGCTCGACCTCTTCGGTCTTCAGCAGCGCCTGGTACTGCTTGGTCAGGCTCGCGTCGGTCTGCGTCAGGATGGCCTCGAAGTCCTGCACGGACAGCGACTCCAGCTCGACGCGGATCGGGAAGCGGCCCTGCAGTTCCGGGATCAGGTCGCTCGGCTTGGACAGGTGGAACGCGCCCGACGCGATGAACAGGATGTGGTCGGTCTTGATCATCCCGTACTTCGTGCTGACCGTGGTGCCTTCCACCAGCGGCAGCAGGTCGCGCTGCACGCCCTGGCGCGACACCTCGCCGCCACCCAGTTCGCTGCGGTTGGCGATCTTGTCGATCTCGTCCAGGAACACGATGCCGTTCTGCTCGACGTTGGCGATGGCCTTGTGCTTGAGCTCTTCGTCATTGACGAGCTTGGCGGCCTCTTCATCGATCAGCAGCTTGAAGGCTTCCTTCACCTTCATCTTGCGGCGATGCTTCTTGCCCTGCCCCATGCCGGCGAACATCGAGCGGATCTGCTCGGTCATTTCCTCCATGCCCGGCGGGCCCATGATGTCCATGCTCGGCAGCCCGGCGGCAACTTCGAGCTCGATGTCCTTGTCGTCAAGCTGGCCTTCGCGCAGCTTCTTGCGGAACACCTGGCGCGTGTTGGAATCCTTCTCTTCGGGCTGCGAGAAGCCGATGTCGCGCGGCGGCGGCAGCAGCACGTCGAGCAGGCGGTCCTCGGCCGCGTCCTCGGCCTTGGTGCGCACCTTCTTCATCTCGGACTCGCGCGTCTGCTTGATGGCCATCTCGGCCAGGTCGCGCACGATGGTGTCGACGTCGCGGCCGACGTAACCGACTTCCGTGAACTTGGTCGCCTCGATCTTGATGAAGGGCGCGTCGGCCAGCTTGGCCAGGCGGCGCGCGATCTCGGTCTTGCCGACGCCGGTCGGGCCGATCATCAGGATGTTCTTGGGCGTGATTTCCTGGCGCAGCGGCTCCGCGACCTGCTGGCGGCGCCAGCGGTTGCGCAGCGCCACGGCCACGGCCTTCTTGGCCTTGTTCTGGCCGATGATGTGCTTGTCGAGTTCGGAAACGATTTCCGACGGGGTCATGGTATGCGACATGGTATCCGTTCAGTGGGGGCGGGCCGGCCCATGCGCGGGCCGGCCGGCGCTCATTCCAGCGTTTCGATGACGAAGTTGGTGTTGGTGTAGATGCAGAGTTCGCCGGCAATAGTGAGCGCCTTCTCGACCACGTCCTTGGGCGCGAGCTCGGTGTTTTCCACCAGCGCCTTGGCGGCCGATTGCGCGTACGCGCCACCCGAGCCGATCGCGGCGATGCCGCCCTCGGGATCGAGCACGTCGCCGTTGCCCGTGATGACCAGCGTAGTGTCGCGGTCAGCGGTAATCAGCATGGCCTCGAGCCGGCGCAGCGCGCGGTCCGAACGCCAGTCCTTGGCGAGGTCGACCGCGGCGCGGGTCAGGTTGCCCTGGTACTTTTCCAGCTTGGCCTCGAAGCGGTCCAGCAGCGAGAACGCGTCGGCCGTGCTGCCGGCAAACCCCACCAGCACCTTGCCGTTGTAGATGCGGCGCACCTTGCGCGCGGTGCCCTTCATCACGATATTGCCGAGTGTGACCTGACCATCACCGCCGAGCGCGACCTGATTGCCGCGACGGACGCTGACGATGGTAGTGCCGTGATACTGTTCCATGGTGGCTTCCGTGAATATGTCAGGACGGTAGGTGGCGACGCACCGGGCCGGTTTCAAGGGCCAGCCGGCCGCCGCATCGCCGGCCCGACTGACGCGCGATCAGACCAATATAGAACGCCGCCGCGCCCGGCGCCGTTCGGCGGCACGCAGAAAACAAAAAGGCCATGCGCAGCGGCATGGCCTTTTACTTGCAAGAACCGGGGCACGGACAGGCGCCCCGGGGGCTCTCGCATCACTCAGTCGGCATAGACGCCGGCCTTCTTGATCACCGGGGTCCACTTGTTGATCTCGGCGGTCAGGTAGTTGCGCAGCGAATCCGGCGTGGCGCGCTGCGCCGGCACCGCTTCGGCACCGAGCTCGGCCATCTTGGCGCGGAACGCCGGGTCGGTCACGGACTTCTGCAGCGCGGCCGACAGCTTGTCGATCACCGGCTTCGGCGTGCCCTTCGGCGCGTACATGGCGTGCCAGACCTTCACTTCGATGCCCGGCAAGCCTTGTTCCTGCGCGGTCGGCACATCCTTGAACGCTTCCACGCGGCGTGCCTGCATGGCCGCGTACGGCTTGACCGAGTTGGCCTTGAGGTGACCGGCCAGGTTGGTGGTCTGGTCGCACAGCAGGTTGACCTGGCCGCCCAGGATATCGGTCAGCGCCGGCGCCGCACCCTTGTACGGTACGGTGGTCAGCTCGGTCTGGATCGCGCTCTGAAACAGCAGGCCGCACAGGTGCGAGGCCGAACCAATGCCGGCATTGGCCAGCGACAGCTTGCTGGCGTTGGCCTTGATGTACGGCAACAGGTCCTTGAAGTTGTTCGGCGGCAGCTGCTTGTTGCCGACCATGATCATCGGCACGTCGGCGATCTCGCCGATCATCTCGAAGTCCTTGAGCGGATCGAAGCCCAGGTTGCGGTACAGCGCGGGGGCCGTGGCCATGCCGATATGGTGGATCAGCACCGTGTGGCCGTCGTTCTTGGACTGGGCCACCTTCTTGGCGCCGATGGTTCCGCCCGCACCACCAAGGTTCTCGATCACGACGGTCGTGCCCAGATGCTTGGACATGATCGCAGTCAGCTCGCGCGCTACCTTGTCGGTCGGGCCGCCAGCCGAGAACGGCACCACGGCCGAGATCGGCTTGCCGCCCGGAAACTCCTGTGCCTGCGCGCCGGCATGTGTGGCCATTGCGCCCATTGCCGCGACCGCGGCGACCAACTTTGCAACTCGTTTCATAGTGCTCTCCTGTTCCTTCCGTCTGCAAAGCGCTGCCGGTGCCGGATGCCGCGTGTCGTGACGCGGTCCGTGCGCAATCAGGTGGGGTAGTCCCGTGGCGCGATCGACCATGGCTGTTGGCAGCGCGACCCTTTCGCCTGTATGGCGGCCCGGGCCGGGGGTCGATGTTAGCAATTGCAGACATCCAGGCGTAATCAGGGCTAACCCGCCTGCGCCCCTATACCACTGGGAGAAAGAAGAGGGGTCCCGCTAGCGGAAGAAGGCGAGCATTTCCTCCAGCAGCGGCTGCGGCAATTCCTCCGGAATGTAATGGCCGCAGTCCAGTGCCTTGCCGCTGACGCGGGTGCCGAGCGCTTCCCACAGCGCCAGCGGCTCGAAGCAGCGCGTCACCACGCCGTGTTCGCCCCACAGCACGCGCAACGGCATCTCCAGGTTGCGCCCGGCTTCGCGGTCGGCGCGGTCGTGCTCGAGGTCGATGGTGGCTGCCGCGCGATAGTCCTCGCACATGGCGTGCACGCGCGCCGGCTCGCGCATGGCCGCGGCATAGGCCGCCATGGCATCCGGCGAGAACGGCGACACGCCGGCATGGCGCAACCCGAGCAGCCTGTTCAGATAGAGATCGGGTTCCGCGTTGAGCAGCGTCTCGGGGAACGGCGCGGGCTGGATCAGGAAGAACCAGTGCCAGTACGCCGCGGCGAACATCATGCTGGTGCGCTCGTACATGTCCAGCGTCGGAGCGATGTCGAGCAGCATCAGCCGCTCGACCGCCTGCGGATGGTCCACGGCAAGGCGGTGCGCCACGCGCGCGCCGCGGTCGTGGCCGCACAGCGCGAAGCGGTGGAAGCCGAACGCGGCCATGATGTCGACCTGGTCCTGGGCCATGGCGCGCTTGCTGTAATTCTCGTGCCCGGCGTTTCCGGCCGGCGCCGAGCTGGCGCCGTAGCCGCGCAGGTCGGTGGCGATGACGGTGAAATGATCGGCCAGCGCGGGCGCTACCTTGTGCCAGATCAGGTGGCTCTGCGGGTGCCCGTGCAGCAGCAGCAGCGGCGGCCCCGAACCGCCCTCTACGCCGACGATCTCGATGTCACCCACCCGGCGCCGGAAGGGTTCGAAGTTGGGGAACAGCAGCGCGCTTGCATCGTTCAGCATCGCTTGTCTCCGGTCTGTACCCGCTGGTGCGGGCTGGTGGCAGCCGTACGCTCCTTGCCGATCATAGGCGCAAACTCCGCATCGGGTATCCGGCACAGACCACCCCGCGATGCGCTGCCGCCGGGCCGGCACGCCACACGCAACTGAATTGCAACAGCGCGGGGCCTATGGTTAAATCCTCCGCATGACCCGCCCCACCCCGAGCCAGCCCGACGCCCCGCCTGCGCCGGCCGTCTTCGAAGCAGCCCAGGAACGCCTGCGCCGGCTTGGCGCCCGCGTGACGCAGCCGCGGCTGCGCATCCTCGCCTGCCTGATCGGCAGCGACGAGCCCCTGACCCACCAGGCCGTGATCGACCACCTGCCTGGACACGGCGAGGCCATCGACCGCGTAACGGTGTACCGAGTCCTTGACTGGCTGGTGGAGCAAGGCGTCGCGCAGAAGCGCGCCGGCAACGACCGCGTGTTCCGCTTCAGCCTGGTCGAGCACGAGGCGGCACGCGCCGAGGTGCATCGCCAGCACAGCCACTTCCACTGCACGCGCTGCGACCGCACGTTCTGCCTTGACGACGCCAGCATGCCGGACCAGCCCGCGGCACCGCGCGTACCCAGCGGCTTTGCCATCGAACATGTCGAACTGACCGTGAACGGCGTGTGCGCCGACTGCGGCGCGCGCATGACGCGGCGCCCCGGCGGCACGTCCTGAGACGTCACCTATTCCCCCGGAGAATCCACCCATGTCCAAACTGATCCCGGTCACGATCCTGACCGGCTTTCTCGGCAGCGGCAAGACCACGCTGCTCAAGCGCATCCTCACCGAGCAGCACGGCATGAAGATCGCCGTCATCGAGAACGAATTCGGCGAAGAAAACATCGACAACGAGATCCTGGTGCAGGACGGCCGCGAGCAGATCGTGCAGATGAGCAACGGCTGCATCTGCTGCACCATCCGGGGCGACCTGGTACAGGCGCTGTCGGACCTGATGACGCGGCGCGACGCGGGTGAGATCGACTTCGACCGCGTCGTCATCGAGACCACCGGCGTGGCCAATCCCGGTCCGGTGGCGCAGACCTTCTTCATGGACGACGAGATCGCCTCGCGCTACCTGCTGGACGCGGTGATCACGCTGGTCGACGCCAAGCACGGCCACCTGCAGCTCGACAAGCAGGAAGAAGCCCAGCGCCAGGTCGGCTTTGCCGACGCCATCTTCATCACCAAGTCGGACCTGGTCAGCGAAGCCGAAGTGGCCGACCTGCGCCACCGCCTGCTGCACATGAACCCGCGCGCGCCGATGCGCCAGGCCAACTTCGGCGAAACGCCGATCGACACGATCTTCGACCTGCGCGGCTTCAACCTGAACGCCAAGCTGGAGATCGACCCCGAGTTCCTCAGCGCCGATGGCCACGACCATGACCACGATCATGGCCATGACCACGACCACGAGCACGGCGAACACTGCGGCACGGACTGCGGCCATGACCACAGCCACGACCACCACAATCACCACCACCACACCGACCACATCGCGTCGTTCGTCTTCCGCAGCGACAAGCCGTTCCACTATGGCAAGCTCGAGGAATTCCTGTCCGGCATCCTGGCCGTCTACGGCGAAAAACTCTTGCGCTACAAGGGCGTACTATATATGGAGGGTGTGGACCGGAAAGTCGTGTTCCAGGGGGTCCACCAGTTGATGGGCAGCGATGTCGGCGCCAAGTGGGAGGAGGAGACTCCCGGCACCAAGATGGTGTTCATCGGCGTGGACCTGCCCCGGGATGCCATTCTCAAGGGCCTGGCCAACTGCCTGGCCTGAGTGCGGCAGCCGCCCCATGGCGGCCCCTCGCTACGTGTCGTCTCCGGCACGTCCCCCGTTCGGGGTACCGGGGAAACACCGAAGTTATGGCTAGGCCTTTTCCGTATCTTGGAAAAATTTGTTCAAGTACAATAGGCCGGATTTGATACTGGCGGCGCACCTTTTTCCCGCCACCAGTATGGTCCACTGAACCAGGTGGAATCGCACCCGCAGGGCTGGGCTATAAGGCCGTATGCGTCGTTGCAAATGCTCGCAATAGCCGTGCTATTGCTCCGCTTTGCGCCTAGCCTACGACCTTATAGCCCAGCCCCTCGGGCGCGATTCACCTGGCCCAGTGGACCGCAGGGCGGCGGTTGTCGTCAGCACGAGGCAGGTCGCCGGCAGGTGCGGTCGCAGGGCTTCGTGCGGAGACCGCCCTCCGCTTGGGGTACCCGGCACGCGCCGTTCCATACCGACGCGAGAGAGAGGTGTCCCCATGACAGCCGCAACAAAGACGAAAGAAAGCCGCAGCAAGACAGGTAGTGCCGCGGCAGAGACGCTCAAGGCGCAGTCTGTGAAGGCTGCGCCAGCTCGCCGCGACGGTAAGGCTCACGCCGGCGCGGTCGAGGCCAAGGGAGGCCCGCGAAGCAGCAAGACTGCAGCCAGCCAGAGTGAAACGTCCGCCCCGCGCAAGCACGCGGACACAGCACCCGAGCGGACCCAGACGCCGCCGGTCGGATCAACAAGAGAATCAGCAGCAACCATGAGCAGCAACAAACTTCTGACTGAAGCTGAAATCCTGAAGATGAGCGACAAGGATTACATGAACGAAGCGCAGCTCGCCTTCTTCAAGCATCGCCTTGAGCAGCTGCGTGACGAAATCCTGAAGAACGCTGATCAGACCACGGAACACCTGCGCGAAACGGTCATCGTGCCGGATCCGGCTGACCGCGCCACGATCGAGGAAGAGCACGCGCTGGAGCTGCGCACCCGCGACCGCGAGCGCAAGCTGCTCAAGAAGGTCGAGCAGTCGCTCGCCCGCATCGAGTCCGGCGACTACGGCTGGTGCGAGGAAACCGGCGAGCCCATCGGCGTGCCGCGCCTGATCGCCCGTCCGACCGCCACGCTGTCGCTTGAAGCCCAGCAGCGCCGCGAACTGCGCCAGAAGCTGTTCGGCGACTGAGCCGGGCGCCCGCTCCTGCCCCCCTGACGGCCCGGATCTCCGGGCCGTTTTACTTTGTCGCGGCGCGGTGACGGCACTACCATGGTGGAAGCCTGCCGGCTGTCGGCGGCAGGGCCTTTCTGGTACAGTCGCAACTTTGTTGCAATAACAACCGGCACGCCTGACTGCGTGCCCCGCGCATCCTCTTTCATTCCCATGGCCGATCGCCTACCCGTTACCGTGCTGTCCGGATTCACTGGTGCCGGCAAGTCCACCTTGCTGCAGCACCTGCTGGCTGCCAACGTCGGCAAGCGCGTGGGTGTGGCCGGCAACCTGGCGGAGGCCAGCAGGCTGGCGGGTAGCGGGAGCTTCGACTTGTTGCTGCTCGAAACCGCGGGCACGGAAGATCCCATGGCAATCGCCGAGGCGGTGCTGTTCGAGGACGAGCACGGCGCCGGCACGGCCCTGCGTCTCGACACGCTGGTCACCGTGGTGGATGCGTCGGCATTCCTGCGCGACGTCAACGATGCCGAGTTCCTGCGTGACCGCGTCGGGCCGCATGCTGATGACAGCGATGAGGACGACCGCACCGTGGTCGACGTGCTGATCGCCCAGGTCGAATTCGCCGACGTGATCGTGCTGAACAAGGCGGACCTCGTCAGCGCGGACGCGCTCGCACAGCTCGGAGCCATCCTGCGCGCGTTCAATCCGCGCGCCGAAATTATCCCGGCAAGCTTCGGCAAGATCCCGGCCGCGACCGTGCTCGACGCCGGCCGCTTCGATTTCGAGCAAACCGCCGGTGCGCCAGGCTGGCTGGCCCTGCAGCGTGGCGAGCCGCTGCCCGAATCGCATGGCGTCAGCGGCTTCGTCTACCGCCGCCGCCGGCCGTTTCACCCTGGCCGCTTTGCCGATCTGATCCACACCGAGTGGATGCGCGAGCATGGCAGCGTGCTGCGCTCCAAGGGCCTGTTCTGGCTGGCCAGCCGCATGGGCATCGCCGGTGACTGGGCCCAGTCAGGCGGCGTATGCCGTCCCGCCGCCGCGGGCGCATGGTGGGCCGCGCTCGATCCGTCCGAATGGCCAGCCGACGCGGCGGACCGCGCCGCGCTCGAGGCCGACATGCTCGACGATGGCCAGCCGGCCCCCTACGGCGACCGCCGCCAGGAACTGGCGCTGGTCGGCCTGGACCTGGACCGCGCCGCGCTGGAAGCGTGCCTCGACGCCTGCCTGCTGACCGACGCCGAGATGGCTGCCGGCGCCGATGCCTGGGCCACTTACGCCGACCCGTTCCCTGCCTGGGAAGACGCCTTCGACGACAAGGACCACGATCACGACCACGGCCATCATCACGGCCATGACCACGCGCATGGCGACTGCGACTGTGGCCACCCGCATGATCACTGAGATCATCAGGCATCTCGACCGACTGCGCGCGCGTGGCCCGGGGCTGTGGCACGCCCTGTGGCTGGTGCTGTGCCTGCTGGGCGCGCAGCATGCCGGCCTCGCGCACCGCGTCGTGCACGGTGGCCTGATGGGCACGCGGCTGTCGGTCATGGCAGCCGAATCCAGCGCCGCCGACCATGGCGACGCCAGCCCGTTCGCGCAGAAACTGACTGGCCACTCGTGCGTACTGTTCGACGGGGCCACTGTCGCCGACAGCCATTGCGGCCATATGCCGGTGCTCACGTTGGCCTTCGGCAAACCGGTCAAGCCGGCCAACCTGGCCTGGCGCTGGCCCGACCTTCCTTCCGCCCACCCCTTCCGCTCGCGCGCGCCGCCCGCGCATACGCCCGCCTTCGCCTGATCCGGGCCGCGGCCATGCCGCCGGCCCGCAGTACGAACGCGTGCGCCCATGCCGGCCGGCCATGCGCCCGGTCCCGCACCCAGCCGTGCGGGGCGCGCGCGATACCGGCACCGGTGCGGCCGTCCGCCCGATTGCCATCGCATCGAATCGCGAGCCATGTTCTCTACCCTGCAACACCCCATGCAGCGGCGCACGCCGCTGGCAGCCATTGCTGCCCTGATTGTCTCCACCGCCGCGCTCGCCCAGACCGCCAGCGAGCCCGCCACCGGCACCGCACCCGCTGCCGCCACCCTCAAGGAAGTGGTGGTCACCGCGAACCCGCTCGGCAGCGAGCTGAACGACATGGTCGCGCCAGTCTCCTCGCTGAGTGGCGATGCGCTGTCGCTGCGCCAGAACAGCACGCTCGGCGAAACGCTGGACAAGCTGCCGGGCGTTTCATCGAGCTACTTCGGTCCCAACGCGAGCCGCCCGGTGATCCGCGGCCTGGATGGCGACCGCATCAAGGTGCTGCAGAACGGCGGCTCCACGGTCGATGCCTCGACGCTGTCCTATGACCACGCGGTGCCGGTCGACCCGCTCGTGGCCGAGCGCATCGAAGTCGTGCGCGGGCCGGCCGCGCTGATGTACGGCGGCAATGCCATTGGCGGCGTGGTCAACGTGATCGACAACCGCATTCCGAAGGAGCCCATCGAAGGCATCGGCGGCGCGGTCGACGCGAGCGCCACCGCCGGCGGCGACGTGGCGCGCAATGCCAGCGCGCTGGTCGAGGCCGGCAACGGCCAGTTCGCGATCCACGCCGACGCGTTCGCGCGCAAGACCAGCGACCTGCATATCCCCGGCTTCGCGCGCAGCGACCGCCTGCGCGCCAGCCAGCCGCTGCCCGAGGGCGAGACCGAGGCCAGCGGCCGCCTGCCCAACACCAGCGCGCAGCAGGACGGCGGCTCGCTGGGCGGCTCCTACACCTGGGCTGACGGCTTCATCGGCGCCAACTACAGCGCCTACCGCAACGAATACGGCACGCCGGCCGAGGACGACGTAAGGCTGAAGATGCGGCAGGACCGCTTTGCGCTCGAAGGCGAGGCACGCAACCTGCAAGCGAACACCTCCGGCATCGTCGAATCGGTCAAAGGCAAGTTCAGCTACACGGACTACGAGCACAAGGAAATCGAGGATGGCCAGACCGGCACCATCTTCAAGAACCAGGGCTGGGACGCGCGCTTCGAAGCCAAGCATGGCAAGATCGGGAGGATGAGCGGGGTGGTCGGCACGCAGTTTGGCCACACGCAGTTTTCGGCCCTGGGCGAGGAAGCGTTCGTGCCGAGCACCGACACCGACAACGTCGCGCTGTTCGTGTTCGAAGAGCTGCCGCTCGACAGCGCCGGCGACTTCAAGCTCAACTTCGGTGGCCGGCTCGATCACAGCGGCATCCGGGCCAGCGCCAACGGCAATGACCGCTTCAGCGATGCCAACCGCAGCTTCAACGCCACCAGTGCCTCGGCAGGCCTGCTCTACAAGCTGAATTCGCTGTGGTCGCTGACCAGCAATGTCTCGTACACCGAACGCGCGCCGACCTTCTACGAGCTGTACGCCAACGGGCCGCACGTGGCCACCGGCGCATGGGAGCTGGGCGACCCCAACGCCAACAAGGAGCGCGCCACCTCCGTCGACCTAGGCATGCGCTACAAGTACGGCCCGCACAGCGCGAGCGTATCGGGCTACTACAGCCGCTTCGCCAACTACCTGGCGCTGATGTCCACGGGCCGCGCGCGCGACGATGCAGGCGATGTCGTCGCCCCGGGCAGTCCCGGCTCGCTGCCCGAGTTCCAGTACCTTGGCGTGCCGGCCACGCTATATGGCTTCGAGGCCGAAGGCAAGGCACGGCTGTTCCAGAAGATGCTGACGTCGAGCGATACGCTGGATTTCGAGGCGCGGGCCGATTACGTGCGCGGCGAGAATCGCAATACCGGTGAACCGTTACCGCGACTGGCGCCGCTGCGCCTTGGCGGCGCGCTGGTCTATGGCGCCGGCCCCTGGGGCGCGCGCGTGGATGTCACTTATGCAGCGAAGCAGACCCGCGTGCCGGCCAACGACACGCCCACTGACGCGTACACGCTGCTGAGCCTGGCCCTCACCTACAAGTTCAAGACTTCCGGCACGCAGACGCTGGTCTACCTGCGCGGGGACAACCTGACCAACCAGGAGGCGCGCAATGCGTCGTCGATCCTCAGGGATATTGCGCCATTGCCGGGGAGAAGTGTGAAGGTGGGATTCAGGACGATGTTCTGAGGATGCTGTCGAGAGGGGCGCCGGCGCCCCTCTCAATCGAGATTCACGACAACCTCCCCTTCAACCGCCAGAGCCCTCACCCCCGCCAACGCCCGCAGCGTCTGCGACAGAATCCCCTCCATCGACTGCCCCGCCATGAACCGTTGGTGAATGGCCACCATCAGCGGCGCCGCCTCCATCCAGGCCAGCAAGGCATCGCGATGCATACGCTGCGACTCGAGCAGCTTGAACTTCACCAGCACCTTGACCGCATGGCTCGCATTGCGCTGGGGATCGGCGCCGAGATAAGCCAGCCGGCCGCGCGCGCGTTCGACGGCCGCGGCCACGTCGGTGAAAGGACGGCCATGGCCCGGAATGACCACGCGCGCATCGAGTTCCGCGATGCGTTGGAGCACGGCGGCCTGTTCGGCAAAGCCGCTCTCCCCCTCCAGCTCGGGAAAGATCACCCCGAACCCGTTTTCCCATAACGCATCGCCGGCAATCAGGATGCGCGGCTGCGGCGCGTACAGCATCACGGCATGCGGATCGTGCCCCGGCGCGGCCACGACCTGCCAGTCGATGCCGCCGAGACACAGCGTGTCCCCATCATGCAGCGGCGCATCGAACGTGAAGCGGTCGCATTGCTGGCCGGTGGCCTGGTAGGTCAGCGCATCGACATCCCATGCCGCGACGGCAGCCGCTTCGGCGGCGGGAATCGACGTCCGCGGCTGCCAGCGCGCCTGCAGCGCGGCATTGCCGCCGCAATGATCGGAATGCAGATGGGTGTTGATGAGCCGCTTCAGCGGGCGCCCCTGCAACGCCGATTCGACCAGCGCTACCGTCTGCGGCGCGTGCGTGACGTAGCCGCTGTCCACGAGCGCGGTATCGTCGCCATCGATGAACAGGATGTTGTTGGCCGACAGCCAGCCGCGCTCGAAGACGCGCATGGTGGCCGGCAACGGCGGGGGCGTGGTGTCGCTCAAGACAAGGGTCTCCTATCCGGCCAGCCAGGCGGCGCGCTGAGGCAACTGCGCCCAGATGCGGCGCTTGTCGTCCTCAGTCCTGGCCGACCAGCCGGCAATCTCGTCGATGGTGCGCAGGCAGCCTTCGCAATAGCCGCTGGCCGCGTCCATGCGGCACACGTTGCGGCATGGCGAAGGCACCGGCTGCATGGTCTGCGCCGAACGCGCCCGGCGCGTGATGTCCTTGATGAGGGAGGGCGGCAGCTCCATCATTTCAGCCGGCCGCCCGGGCAGCCTTGGCGGCGATCTTCTGGTTGAAGCGCGCGGCATCGATCACGTGGCGCTCGTGCACGCCCTCGGTGATCTTGTCCTCGCCATCCCAGGCGCTGACTTCAAAGCGCAGCCTGCGCCCGTGCACCTCCACCAGCCGGCCCTTGACCGTGATGGTCATGCCCGGCGGCGTGGCGGCGAGGTGCGTAAAGCTGACCAGCGTGCCGAGCGTCTGCTCGCGCGGCCAGTCCAGGTGCTCGCGCAGTGCCTGCAGGCAGGCGCACTCCATGATGCCGACCATGTACCCGGTGGCCAGCACGTCCGGCATCTCGGTACACATCGGGATGTCGTCGTAGAGGCTTGGCACGGTGGCCTTGCGCGGTACTACGTACTGCCACGAGAATTCAAGACCGGGCCGCAGTTCGGGGCTCATGCCGCCGCCCCCAGGGCGACATCCGCCACTTCCGCTCCGGTCATCCGCTGCAGCTGCTGCGGCGTCAGGTTGAACACCGCGTGCGGATGCCCGGCCGCGGCCCACAGGCTGTCATAGCGGAACAGGTCCTGGTCGAGCAGCATGACCGGCGCCACCGCATGGCCGATCGGGCAGACGCCGCCAATGGCATAGCCCGTCTTCTCGCGCACGAACTTCGCGTCGGCCTTGCCCAGCGCGCCAACGCGCGCCGCCACCTTGGCTTCATCGACACGATTGCTGCCACTGGCGATCACCAGCACCGGCACATCGTCCTCGACGCGCCGGAAGATGATCGACTTGGCGATTTCCGCCACGCTGCAGCCCAGGCCTGCGGCGGCCTCGGCAGATGTCTTGCCGGTGGCCGGCAGCATTACCACCGGGCGATCATGCCCGAGTTCGGCCAGCAGGCCGGCGACACGCTGTGCGGATTCCGGCAATACGGCGTCCTGGTCAGCGGACTGGCTCATTCTTGCTCCTTCGTCATTCGTTTCGTTGGCTCACGCGCACATGGGAGCGGCGTCGCTGGCAGCGGCCCACTTGGTCAGCAGCGCGCGGCCCACGCGCGAGCTGTTGGCGCGGCCGATCGCCTGCGAGATATAGTCGCCCGCCCGCACCACGGCCTCCAGGTCGATGCCGGTATGGATGCCCAGCCCGTGCAGCATGTACAGCACGTCCTCGGTGGCCACGTTGCCGGTCGCGCCCTTGGCGTACGGGCAGCCGCCCAGGCCGGCCACCGATGCATGGAAGATCGAGATGCCCACTTCCATGCTGGCCAGGATGTTCGACAGCGCCTGGCCGTAGGTGTCGTGGAAATGCCCCGACAGGCGGTCGAGCGCAAACTCCGCCGAGACCGCGCGCATCACCTCCTGCACCTTGCCGGGCGTGCCCACGCCGATGGTGTCGGCAATATCGATCTCGTCGCAGCCCAGTGCGCGCATGCGGCGCACCACGTCCACCACGGCGCTCACCGGCACCTCGCCCTGGTACGGGCAGCCGAGCGCGCACGAGATGCTGCCGCGCAGCCGGATATTCTTGTCCTTCGCGGCGGCGGCCACGGGCTCGAAGCGCGCGATCGATTCAGCGATCGAGCAATTGATGTTCTTCTGCGAGAACGCCTCGCTGGCGGCGCCGAAGATCACTACCTCGTCGGCCCCCGCCGCCACCGCGCCCTCCAGGCCCTTCATATTGGGCGTAAGCACCGAATACAGCGTGCCGGGACGGCGCTGGATACGCGCCATCACGTCAGCGCCGTCGGCCATCTGCGGCACCCACTTGGGCGAGACAAAGGACGCGGCCTCGATATTGACGAAACCGGCCTCGGTCAGCTGGTTGATCAATGCCACCTTGACGTCGGTCGGCACCATGGCTTTTTCGTTCTGCAGGCCGTCGCGCGGCCCGACCTCGACGATCTTCACGTAGTTGGGCAGGTTCATGGCTGTCTCCAATGTCTGTTTTTCAGTAGCCGCGCTGCAGGTCGACCACGCCCGCGATCGGCTGGCCGGCCCGCAGCGCGCGGATCTTGCCAGCGATCTGCGCGATGCTGTCCTCGCGCAGCGTCAGTGCCGAGATATGCGGCGTGAGGGTGATGCGCGGCTCCTGCCAGAACGGGTGCTCCGCGGGCAGCGGCTCGGTACGGAAGACATCAAGCGTCGCGCCGGCAAGCTGGCCGGCCTGCACGGCCGCCAGCAGGTCCGCTTCGACCAGGTGCTGGCCGCGCGCGACATTGATCACGTAGGCGCCCTTCGCGAGCTTGCCGAACAGTTCGCCGTTCAGGATGTTTTCGGTCTGCGGCGTCAGCGGCAGGACATTGACCAGCACGCGCAGGCCACTCAGGAACGGCGCGCGGCCGGCATCGCCATGAAAGCCCACCACGCCCTCGACGGCGCGCGCGGTGCGGCTCCAGCCACGCACCGGGAAGCCGAACCCGGCCAGCGTTTGCGCGATATGCGTGCCCAGCGTGCCGACACCCATCACGCCAATGGTGAAGTCCGCGCGGCGGTGCGGCTTGAGAAACTTCCAGTTGCCCGCCTGCTGCTGGGCGGCGTAGTCGTCCAGCCGGCGGAAATAGCGCAGCACGGCATAGGTGACGTACTCGGCCATCTGCGCGGCCATCCCCGCATCGTCGAGCCGCACGATCGGCATGCCGGCCGGCAGCGCGTCCGGGTCCTGGTCGCGCAGGCGCAGGATGCCGTCCACGCCGGCGCCAAGGTTGAATACCGCCTTCAGGTCGGTGCGGCCGCGCAGCATTTCCACGGGCGGGCGCCAGACCACAGCGTAGTCGGCGGATTCCCCCTGGCTGTCCTCCCACTTGATGCACTCGGCTTCGGGCAGCGCCTGCGCAAAGCCTTCGATCCAGGGTTCATAGCGGCCGTCTGGCACGTACAACTGCAACTTCATGGGGTACTCCGGGTCTTCCGTGGCGGGATCGTTCATTTTGGCAGAGGTTGCGGGACGGCGCCCGCCAGTGGCCGGCAATCGCCCCGCGCCCGCCGCCGGCTCAGGCTTCCCCGCTTGCAAACGCCAGCAACTGCGCCCCTTCCGCCACCTGCTCACCCACGCTGTACAGGATCTCGCTGACGACCCCGTCGGCGGGCGCGCTGATGGTGTGCTCCATCTTCATTGCTTCCATCACCAGCAGCGGCGTGCCGCGCGTGACCGTGCTACCGGGTTCGACCATGACGGCAATGACCTTGCCCGGCATCGGCGCGGTCAGCTTGCCGCCCTCGCCCTCGGTCTCGCCCGCGTGCGCGAGCGGGTCGAGCCAGCCGAGCACCGCGTGGCGTCCTGCGTTGAAGATGTGGAAATCATCGCCCTCCACATGGACCTGGCCATGTGCGCGACGCGTGCCAAGGTCCACGCGGACATCGTCGGCCTGGCACGATGCCCGGAACGGCGCCGCCTGGTCGGCATAGATCAGCGTGCTGCCCCTTTCGTTCATGGTCAGCATCACGTCCAGCGTGTGGCTGCCGTAAGCGAAGCGCAGCGTGCGCGTGGCGCCGCTATTGAGCCGCCACGCGCCGCCATGCGTCCACGGCGAGTGCTGGTCTGCCGCGTCGATGCGGCGCTCGCGCGTTTCGCGGTCGAGCAGCGCGGCGGTCGCCAGCGCGATGATCTCCATGCCGACCGGCGCGGGCGCCGGGAACAGCGTGGCCTCGTTGCGTTCGATCAGCCCCGTGTCGAGATCGGCCGTGCGGAACGCCTCGGATTTCACCAGCCGCTGCAGGAATGCCACGTTGGTGGACAAGCCCACCACGTGGTATGCCGCCAGCGCCTGGCGCATGCGCGCGAGCGCCTCGTCGCGGTCCTTGCCCCACACGATCAGCTTGGCGATCATCGGATCGTAGTACGGGCTGATGGTGTCGCCCTCGCGCACGCCGGCGTCGATGCGCACGCCGGCAGGGCCGTGGGCATCGCCGCCGCGCATGAACTGCACCGCCGGCGGCGTGCGCAGGAAGCGCAGCGTGCCGGTGGACGGCAGGAACTGCTTGTCGGGGTTCTCGGCGTAGATGCGCGCTTCGAGCGCGTGGCCATCGATGCGCAGTTGTTCCTGCTTCAGTGGCAGCGGCTCGCCGGCCGCCACGCGCAGTTGCCATTCGACCAGGTCCTGCCCGGTGATCATCTCGGTGACCGGATGCTCGACCTGCAGGCGCGTGTTCATCTCCATGAAATAGAACGAGCCGTCCTGGTTGGCGATGAACTCGACCGTGCCGGCGCCGACATAGCCCACGGCCTTGGCCGCAGCCACCGCGGCCTCGCCCATCGCACGGCGGCGCTCCCCGGTCATGCCCGGCGCGGGCGCTTCTTCCAGCACCTTCTGGTGGCGGCGCTGCACCGAGCAGTCGCGCTCGAACAGGTAGACGCAGTTGCCATGGGTATCGGCGAATACCTGGATTTCGATGTGGCGTGGCCGGGTCAGGTACTTTTCGACGAGCACCTTGTCGTCGCCGAAGCTGGCCGACGCCTCGCGCTTGACCGAGGCCAGCGCCGCGTCAAAGGCATCGCCCGATTCCACCACGCGCATGCCCTTGCCGCCACCGCCGGCGCTGGCCTTGAGCAGCACCGGGTAGCCGATGCGGTCGGCCTCGCTGCGCAGCAGGCCCGGATTCTGGTCTTCGCCGTGGTAACCGGGCACCAGCGGCACCGAGGCCTTTTCCATCAGCTGCTTGGCCGCGCTCTTGCTGCCCATTGCATGGATAGCCGAGGCCGGCGGGCCGATAAAGACCAGTCCCGCCGCGGCGCAGGCCTCGGCAAAGGCCTCGTTCTCGGAGAGGAAGCCGTAGCCGGGGTGGATCGCCTGCGCCCCGGTCTCCTTGGCCATCTCGATGATGTGGTCGGCGCGCAGGTAGCTGTCGCGCGCGGCGGCGCCGCCGATATGGACGGCTTCGTCGCAGAAGGCGACGTGGCGCGCATCGGCGTCGGCGTCCGAGTACACCGCGACCGTGCGGATGCCCAGCCGGCGGCAGGTGGCGGCGACGCGGCAGGCGATTTCGCCGCGGTTGGCGATCAGGATCTTGCTGAACATGAGCTCCCTCCTTTTTACCCGGTTATCGGGATCTTACGGCGGGGAGCTCTCCGCGTGGTGAATTCTTAACTATTCAGCCTGCGTAGCCTTCCGCGCGGATGTCCAGGCGGGCCAGCAGCGCGCGGTCACGGTCGGCCTGCGGGTTGCCGGTGGTGAGCAGCTTGTCGCCATAGAAGATGGAGTTGGCGCCGGCCATGAAGCACAGTGCCTGCAACGCTTCTTCCATCGCCTCGCGCCCCGCGGACAGGCGCACCATCGCGCCCGGCATGGTAATGCGCGCCACGGCAATGGTGCGGACAAACTCGAACGGGTCAAGCGCCTCGGTGCCGGCCAGCGGCGTGCCTTCCACCTGCACCAGGTTGTTGATGGGCACCGACTCCGGGTACGGATCCATGTTGGCGAGCTGCGCGATCAGCCCGGCACGCGCCTCGCGCGATTCGCCCATGCCGACGATGCCGCCGCAGCAGACGTTGATGCCGGCATCGCGCACATGGCCGATGGTATCGAGCCGGTCCTGATAGGTGCGCGTGGTGATGATCTTGCCGTAGAACTCCGGCGACGTATCGAGGTTATGGTTGTAGTAGTCCAGGCCGGCGTCCTTGAGCGCCTGCGCCTGCTCGGCCTTCAGCATGCCCAGCGTGACGCAGGTCTCCAGGCCCATGGCCTTGACCTCGCGCACCATGTCCATCACCGGCTCGAGGTGGCGGTCCTTCGGGCTGCGCCAGGCGGCGCCCATGCAGAAGCGCGTGGCGCCGTTGGCCTTGGCGGCGCGGGCGGCTTCCAGCACTTCATCGAGCGCCATCAGCTTCTCGGCCTTGACGCCGGCGTCATGGTGCGCGCTCTGCGGGCAGTAGCCGCAATCCTCTTCGCAGCCGCCGGTCTTGATCGACAGCAGCGTGGACAGTTGCACGGTGTTGGCGTCGAAGTTCTCGCGGTGCACCTGCTGCGCGCGGAACAGCAGGTCGTTGAACGGCAGCGCGAACAGCGCGGCGACGTCGTCGACGCGCCAGCGGGCGTCTTCGGGCAGCGCGTGGCTGCGTGCGGTCTGGCGCAGCGATTCTGCGGAAATGGTGGCGACGGTTTGAGTGGCTTGGGTCATGATCGGGTTCTGTTTTATGTTATGCAGCGAGGTCGTGGGCCTCGGACTGGTATTGGCTAGATCGGGCAGTCTGGGCCAGCAGCGGCGCAAGGTCGAGGCGCGCGGCGGCATCGGCCGGCGCCACTTGCCAGGGCAGCTCGCCCAGGCACGGCGCGTCGAGCGCCTGGTGCAGCGTCGCGATGTTCTCTTCGGCCAGCAGCACGTCGGGGTCGACGCGGTTGGCGATCCAGCCGGCCAGCGTGAGCCCGCGCGCGCGGATGGCCTCGGCGGTCAGCACGGCGTGGTTCAGGCAGCCCAGGCGGATGCCCACCACCATCACCACCGGCAGCGCCAGCATCACGGCAAGGTCCGCCGTGCTCCAGCGCACCGCGCCGGTATCGAGCGGCACATGGAAACCGCCGACGCCTTCGACGACCACGGCATCGGCCTGCTCGCGCAGCGCGTCGAAGGCATGGCGGATCGGCGCGCGCGTGATGCGCACGCCTTCCTGCGCCGCAGCCAGGTGTGGCGAACATGGTGTACGCAGCAGGAACGGACAGGTCTGCGCCAGCGGCACCGTGACCGAGCTGGCGGCTCGCAGCGCGGCCACGTCATCGTTGTGCCAGTGGTCGCCGCGCCATTCGCTGCCGCTGGCCACCGGCTTCATGCCGGCCGCGGCATAGCCCGCCGCGCCCAGCGCGTGCAGCAGCGTGGCGCTCGCGTGGGTCTTGCCCACGCCGGTATCGGTGCCGGTGATGAAGCACTGGAACTTCGCAGGCCGGCTCATGCGGCCTCCTGCTTCGCTTCGGGCAGCACGACGCTGGCCAGCACGCCGACCAGCCGCTGTACGTCCGCGGCCGTATGCGAGGCCGACAGCGTGATGCGCAACCGCGCGGTGCCCTCGGGCACGGTCGGCGGCCGGATCGCGCCGACGCGGATGCCGTCGGCCTCCAGCCGCGTCGACAGCGCGAGCGAGGTGGCGTTGTCGCCGACGATCAGCGGTTGCACGGCGGTCGCACTGTCGCCCAGTTGCCAGCCCGCTGCCGCCGCCAGCGGCGCCAGGCCAGCGCGCAGGTCAGCGATCAGCCGGTTCAGGTTGGCGCGGCGCTGCCGGCCCTCCTCGCCCTCGATGATCGCGAGGCTGGCCATCAGTGCGTGCGCCACCGCGGGCGGCGCGGCCGTGGTGTAGATGTATGGGCGCGCGGTATTGACGAGGTGTTCGATGATGGTCTCGTGCGCGGCCACGAAGGCACCCGCCACGCCGGCGGCCTTGCCCAGTGTGCCGATGTAGATGAAGCGCTCCGAGTTCAGCCCAAGCGCCTGCAGCACGCCGTGGCCATCGTCGCCGAGCACGCCGAAGCCGTGCGCATCGTCGACGATGATCCACGCGTCATGCCGTTCGGCCAGCGCGAGCAGTTCGGCCAGCGGCGCCAAGTTGCCGTCCATGCTGAACACGCTGTCGGTCACGATCAGCTTGAGCGGACTGGTGCTGGCGCCGAGCAGCGCGTCCAGCGCGGCGGCATCGCAGTGCGGGTAGCGCTGCACGTCGGCGCGCGCGAGCCGGGCGCCGTCGATCAGCGAGGCATGGTTGAGCGATTCGCAGAACAGCGTCGCGCCGGCGGTGCCCAGTGCCGTCAGCACGGCCATATTGGCCATATAGCCCGTGCAGAAGTACAGCGTGCGCGCTTGCGGGATGTACGGCGCGAACCAGCGCGCCAGTTCCTCTTCCAGCCGTGCGTGCGCCAGCGAATGGCCGCTGACCAGGTGCGAGGCGCCACTGCCGGCGCCGTACAAGCGTGCGCCCTCGGCAAGCGCGGCGACGACATCGGGATGGCTGGCCAGCCCCATGTAGTCGTTGCTGCAGAACGTCAGCAAGGACTGCGGAGCGGGCGTATCCACCGTTCCGACGGACTGGTGCGGGGCGCAGGCCGTATGCGCGATGCGGCGCCGGCGCGTGAGCGCGCGGGCCTGGCGTTCATCGGCGGCGCGGCGCAGTTGTTCAAGCAGCATGGCGAACCTCCTCGCTGGCATTGGCGGAACCGAGCACATCGTCCAGGGTGGCGAGCAGTTGCCCGGCCAGCCAGCGCGCCTGCGCGGCATCGAAGACATAGGGCGGCATCACGTACAGCGTGTTGCCGATCGGCCGCACCAGCAGCTCGCGCGCACGCGCAGCCTGGTGGAAGCGCCCGGCGAAGCCTTCGCCGGCCACCTCGTCGCGCACGTCGATGGCCCAGATCAGCCCGCGCTGGCGCATGCGGTGCAGGCGCGCATCGCTGGCGAACGGTGCCATCGCGTCGGCCAGCCATTGCGCGCGGGCACGGTTGTGCGCGATCACGTCGTCCTGCGCGAAGACATCGAGCGTGGCCAGCGCGGCGCGGCAGGCCAGCGGGTTGCCGGTGTAGGAATGCGAATGCAGGAAGCTGCGCGCGAGTTCGTCGGCGATGAAGGCACGCTGGATTTCGGGGCGCGACAGCACCAGCGACAGCGGCAGGTAGCCGCCGCTGATGCCCTTGGACAGGCACAGGAAATCCGGCCACGCATGCGCGGGCAGCGGCTGGTCCCCGTCGCGGCATTGTTCCCACGCGAAGAAGGTGCCGGTGCGTCCGCAGCCGACCGCGATCTCGTCGGCGATCAGGTGCACACGGTAGCGGTCGCACAAGGCGCGCGCGCCTTCGAGGTAGGACGGGTCATACATGGCCATGCCGGCCGCGCCCTGCACCAGCGGCTCGACGATCAGCGCGGCGATCTGGCCCGCGCGTTCGCGCAGCAGCGTCTCCAGCGCGGCCAGTGCACGCGTGGCTACGCCGGCGGCGGTCTCTTCCGAGGTGGCCTGGCACGCGTCCGGCGACATCACCACATGCGCGCGGCGGATCAGCGGGTCGTAGGCATCGCGGAAGACATCCAGGTCGGTCACGCCCAGCGCGCCCACGGTTTCGCCGTGGTAGCCGTTGGCCAGGCAGACGAACTCGCGCTTGGCCGGCAGGCCGGTGTTGCGCCAGTAGTGGAAGCTCATCTTGAGCGCGATCTCCACGGCTGACGCACCGTCCGATGCGTAGAACGCGTGGCCGAGCGCGCCGCCGGTCAGCGCTGACAGGCGTTCGGCCAGTTCCACCGCCGGCGCATGGGTGCAGCCGGCCAGCATGACGTGCTCCAGCGTCTGGAGCTGGTCGGCCAGCGCGGCATTGATCCTCGCGTTGGCGTGGCCGAACAGGTTGACCCACCATGAGCTGGTGGCGTCGAAATAGCGTCGGCCATCGGCATCGTGGAGCCAGGGGCCCTCGCCGCGCACAATGGCCAGCGGCGTGGCGTCGTCGTCAGGGCGCAGCCGCGTGCACGGGTGCCAGACCGCGCGCTTGCTGCGCAGGCCAAGCGAATCGCCGGCCGGGGCATGCAGGGACTGTTGTTCCAAGGGAGTCCTCCTTTGTTGACCCTTCTGCGTTGCGCGCCTGCGGCTGGGCCGGGCGATGGGAACGTTTAAGGGTTGGGGAGGGTCATGTTAGGAATGTCTTGGCGGGGCTGGCAAGGAGGATGGATTTCTTTAAATTGCCATCAGTTAGGCGACGTTATGGCATTTTTTATGCACAAAGCACCCTAACTTGCTGTTGCGTGATGGGATCTTCACGGAAAATTCGGTTTGAAGTTTTTTGATGGGATGGGGTGCTTGGCAGGCGCCGCTGTTTCGCCGGCGTAGCCGGCGAAACAGCGGCGCCTGCCAAGAACGAAAACCCAATCATCCCCCACCCCCAACCTCACCCCACCCGCCACGACGCCACCCTCTTTTCCAAAAACGCCCTCACCCCCTCCCTCCCCTCCCCTGAAGCCCGAATCCCGGCAATCCGGTCCGCCGTATCAGCCAGCAAGTCGTTGTCGATGATCCGGCCCGAAACCTCCTGCACCAGCCGCTTGCTTTCACGCACGGCATTGGGACTGTTGCCAACCAGCGCCGCGGCAATCTCGGCGATCTTGGCATCCAGAGCCTCCGCAGGCACTACCGCATGCACAAACCCCAGCCGCAGCGCTTCAGCCGCGTCAAACCGCTCGGCGGTGATGAAGTAACGACGCGACGCCTGCTCCCCCATGGCACGGATCACATACGGGCTAATGGTCGCGGGCAGCAGGCCAAGCCGTGCCTCGGAGAGGCAGAAATGCGCATGCTCGGCCGCCACCGCGATATCGCACGCGGCGGCCAGCCCCACGCCCCCGGCATACGTATCCCCGTGGATTCGCGCAATGACCGGCCGCGGACACGACCAGATGGTGTGCAGCATCTGCGCGAGCGTCATCGCATCGGCGCGGTTCTCGTCTTCCGAGTAGCCGGCCATCTTCTTCATCCAGTTCAGGTCGGCGCCGGCACAGAACGCCGGCCCGTTGCCGGCAAGCACGATGGCGCGCACCTCGTCCATGTCGCCGAGCGCGCGGAAGGCGCCGGTCAGTTCGGCAATGACGGTTTCATTGAAGGCATTGCGCACATCAGGCCGGTTCAGCGTGACGCTGGCGATGTGGCTGGCAACGTTGACGGTAAGGGTAGTGAAGTCCATGTTGCGCTCCGGATGGAAGAGAAATGCAGGCCCGCGCGGCAGAAGCCGGCGCCGGATCAGGAGCCGTTCTCGAACGGCAGGCCAAGCGATCGGAAAAAGGCGCCGACTTCCGGCAGCCAGATCGGAATGCCCTCGCGCGCGCTGAACAGGCGGTGCGAGTCGCCGCCGAACTCGCCTACGTCGACCATGCGCGCGTCGGCCGCCGGCCCCTTGGCATTGGCCTTGTAGGCGTTGAACATGCGGTCAGGCAGCGGTGCGGGCCAGTAGCTGTCGTTGTCGCCGTAGATCCACAATGAAGGATAGCGCGCGTCCTTGCCATAGTCGCCGAAGGTCTCGATCAGCCGGTCCTCCCAGTCTGCACAACTCAGGTTGCGCAGGCCGCCGGCAAAGTTGACCACGCCGAGCACGCCGGGATACGAGATCGTGTTGAACGCCATGGTCGTCAGTCCGCCATGCGACTGGCCGATGACCACGATGCGATCCTTGTCCACATAGGGCTGGCTGACCATATAGTCGAGCGCGGCGACCACGTCCTCCGCCTGCTGCAGGCCATTGGTCTCGATATTGCAGCTGCCGCCAATGTACGGACCGCCCGAGCGCGCAAAGCCCTGGCGCATCGGCAGCACCACGACGTAGCCGCGGCGCAGGAACTCGACGCTCTGCGCGGGAAAGCGCGCACGTCCCTGGAAGACAGGCTTGCCCGGTGACTTGCCGTGGTTGATCACGACCAGCGGAAACGGTCCTTCTCCGGACGGGCGGAACACTGTCGCCTCAAGCTCGATGCGGAATGGCGACGCAGCCTTGGGCAGCAACACCACCTGCTCGGAAAACCGCACACGGCTCGCCTGCGCGGCCGACGCCGCGGGCGGCTGTGCCTGGGCCACGACCTGCGCATATAGCAGCAGGCCAAGCACAGGCAGCGTGGCAAGACGTCGAAGCAGTGACACTGGACAACCCATCACGGTGGCGCGAGGCGTGTGTTGCGAATGCCCTTACATGCGGAACACGCCGAACTTCATGTCATCGATCGGCGCGTTCAGGCTCGCCGACAGGCCCAGCCCCAGCACCGTGCGCGTCTGCGCCGGGTCGATCACGCCGTCGTCCCACAGCCGCGCGCTCGCGTAGTACGGGTGGCCCTGGTGCTCGTACTGGTCGCGGATCGGCTGCTTGAACGCCTCTTCTTCCTCCTCGCTCCACTTGCCGCCTTTCGCCTCGATGCCGTCGCGGCGCACCGTCGCCAGCACGCTCGCGGCCTGTTCGCCACCCATCACCGAGATACGAGCATTCGGCCACATCCACAGGAAGCGCGGCGAATACGCGCGGCCGCACATGCCGTAGTTGCCGGCACCGAACGAGCCGCCGATGATCACCGTGAACTTCGGCACCTGCGCAGTCGCCACGGCAGTCACCATCTTGGCGCCGTTGCGCGCGATGCCCTCGTTCTCGTACTTGCGGCCCACCATGAAGCCGGTGATGTTCTGCAGGAACACCAGCGGGATCTTGCGCTGGCAGCACAGCTCGATGAAGTGCGCGCCCTTGAGCGCCGACTCCGAGAACAGGATGCCGTTGTTGGCGACGATGCCGACCGGGTAACCCCAGATGCGCGCAAAACCGCATACCAGCGTGGTGCCGTAGCGCGCCTTGAACTCGTCGAACTCGGAGCCGTCGACGATGCGCGAGATCACCTCGCGCACATCGAACGGCTTGCGCGTGTCGGTCGGGATCACGCCATACAGTTCCTCGACCGGATACAGCGGCTCGGCCGGCGCGTGCAGGCGGATCTGATCGGGCTTGCGCCGGTTCAGGTGCTGCACGATGTTCCGGGCCAGCGACAGCGCGTGATGGTCGTTCTGCGCGAAGTAGTCCGCCACGCCAGACAGCCGCGTATGCACGTCGGCGCCGCCGAGGTCCTCGGCGCTGACTTCTTCACCGGTGGCCGCCTTCACCAGCGGCGGGCCGCCGAGAAAGATGGTGCCCTGATTCTTGACGATGATCGATTCGTCGCTCATCGCCGGCACATAGGCGCCGCCGGCCGTGCACGAGCCCATCACCACCGCGATCTGCGGGATGCCCTGCTTGGACAGGTTGGCCTGGTTGTAGAAGATGCGGCCGAAATGGTCGCGGTCGGGAAACACGTCGTCCTGGTTCGGCAGGTTGGCGCCGCCGGAGTCGACCAGGTAGATGCACGGCAGGTTGTTCTGCTCGGCGATCTCCTGCGCGCGCACATGCTTCTTGACCGTCATCGGGTAGTAGGTGCCGCCCTTGACGGTCGCGTCGTTGCAGACGATCACGCATTCCTGCCCGGCCACGCGGCCGATGCCGGTGATGATGCCGGCGCCCGGCGCGGCATTGTCGTACATGTCATACGCGGCGAGCTGCGACAGCTCCAGGAACGGGGTGCCCGGGTCCAGCAGTTGCTGCACGCGGTCACGCGGCAGCAGCTTGCCGCGCGACAGGTGCTTGTCGCGCGCGGCATCGCCGCCGCCTTCGGCCAGCTTCGCCACCTTGGCCTTGAGGTCGGCCACCAGCGCCTGCATGGCTTCGGCGTTGGCCTTGAACGCTTCGGAGCGTGCGTTGAGTTTGGTTTCCAGCGTTGGCATGTTGAGGTCTCTTCCCGGTCTCTTGCCGCTTGGTCTTTCGGAGTCGCCCTTGATCGCCGCTTGATCGCCGCCGCCAGCGTCAGCCGCTGCGCTTCGGCAACGGATGCCCCGGCATCAGCTCATACGGATGCTTCCATCCCGGCAGCGCGCGCATGCGTTCGGCCCACGCGTGGATATGCGGATACTCCTTGCGCCAGTGCACGCCGATCTCGTCGTCGAAGAACACATAGCCCGCCAGCGAGAAATCGGCGATGGTGGCATGCTCGCCGATGACGAACCTGCGGCCGGCCAGCTGCGCGTTCAGCACGCTCCATGCGCCTTCGCAGCGCGTGCGGAAGAACTGCAGCACGGTCGGGTCCGGTGACGCGGCGAAGGTGCGCAGAAAACGGTAAGTGGCGGTGTACGAAGTGAACTTGTGGTTGTCGAACAGCAGCCAGCGCATGACTTCAGCGCGCTCGGCTTCGTTCGCGGCACCGTAGGCATCGAGCCGCGATGCCAGCGTTTCCAGGATCACGCCGGACTGTGACAGCCGCTGGCCGCCGAACTCCAGCACCGGGACTTCGCCCATCACATTGATGGCGCGGTACTCCGGCGTGCGGGTCTCGCCATTGAAATAATCGACAAAGCGCGGCTGCCACAACTGCCGGCCGCGCTGCGCGCTGACGGTCTCCAGCAGCAGTGCCACCTTGTAGGCATTGCCGGACTGGGCAAAGCAGTACAGCAGGTACTCCGGCGTGCCGCCGGATGCCTGGGCTTCCACGCTCATGACGCCTCCCCGATCATGTCGCCATCCACATACAGCCACACCGGCGCCTCGCCGGCCGCGCGCGGCTCGCGCACGAACCGGCTGCGCTCATGCAGCCGCCAGGCGCGCCCGCCTACCTTGTAGCGCGCCACGAATTCCACTTCGGCATGCGTATCGTCCTGCTGGGAATGGGCCTTGATGGTGAGACCCAGCCAGCGGGTGCCCGTGTCCGGCGCCAGGTCCGCGGGGCATGTGGACGGATGCCAGGTCTGCCGCAGCCAGTCCATCTTGCCCATGACATACGCGGTGTAGCGCGAGCGCATCAGCGCCTCGGCATTGGGCGGCACGGCGTCGCCGCGGTGATAGCGGCCGCAGCACGCGGCATAGTCCGCGCCGACGCCGCAGGGGCACGGCGCGGCCGTGGCGCGAGGCGGGCGCTTTGCACTCATCCGAGCAGCTCCGGCAAGTCGCGCATGTCCGTGAACAAGTGGCGGGCCCCTGCGTCGCGCAGCATGGCGGCGTCATTGCGCGCCGCGTAGCCGAACACCGTCATGCCCGCGGCCACGCCGGCCGTGACACCGGTAGGGCTGTCCTCGATCACCGCGCAGCGCGACGGTTCCACGCCCATGGTACGGGCGGCCAGCAGGTACACATCCGGCGCCGGCTTGCTGCGCTCCACCTCGGTGGCCGAGAAGATGTGCTCGCGCCCGTCCTGCTGGAACAGTTCCACCAGGCCCGTGCGCGTGAGCTGCAGCTTGACCTTGATGCGGTCCGCGCCGGAAGCCACGCACACCGGCACCCCGGTGGCGGCGATGGCGGCCACCGCCTCGCGCACGTACGCCACGCTCTGTACCTCGGCCTCCAGCACCTGGTTGCGCCGCACAAACCACTGCGACAGCCAGTTCTCCGGCAACGGCGCGCCGCGCCTGCGCTCGATGTTGTCGAGCTCTTCGCGCACCGCGCGTCCCAGGAACCACTTCGTCGAATCCTCGAGCGAGATGGCGATGCCAAGCTCGTTGAGCATTTCGTTGAGCACGCGGTTGACGATGGGCTCGCTGTCGACGAGCACGCCGTCGCAGTCGAAGATCACACAGTCGAAACGCGAGGATGGGCCGTTCGCGGCCCCGTCTGCTACGGTCATGCGGGTTTCTTTTCCTTGTTGCTGTCCACGCTGGTCACCGCACGCAGTTCGGTCTGGCGGTCGCGCTTCAGGTGGTCTTCAATCTGGTTGAAACGGTCGAAGCCCCAGAACGGCTCGCCGTCGATGATGACGAAGGGCGAGCCGAACACGCCCTTGGCCATGGCGACCTCGATCTCGGCCTTGAGCTGGTCCTTGATCTGGTAGCTGGTGGCGCCGGCGTCCATGGCATGCACGTCCACGCCCAGGGGCTCGGCCAGCTTCGAGATCTCCGCCGGCTCGGCGATGTTGATATCGTCCACGAACAGCGCGCGGTAGACCGACTTGGCAAACGCCGTGGCGACATCGGCGCCGTGGTGGTTCTGCAGCCACAGCATGGCGCGCGCGGCATGCGTGGTCGGCAGCGGGAAGTGCGCCGGACGCTTGTACTCGATGTCGTGAAAGCGCGCGGTGCGCTCGAAGTCGCGCCAGCAGTATTCGCCCTTGAGCGGGATCTGCGGCAGCGGCGAGGAGCCGGTGGTCTTGAATACCACGCCGAGCAGGATCGGATGCCAGGCCACGGAGCGGCCGTACTTCTGCGCCAGTTCGTCGATGCGCGTGCTGGCGAAGTAGCCATACGGCGACGAGAAATCAAAGTAGAAGTCGATCGCTGCGGTCATGAACGGGGGCCCTCTGTCGTGAGTGTTGGATGGCTTGGGGAAGCCTCCAGGACGCCTGGCCGTGCTTCCCAAGCCCCATGGTACGCGTGTCGGCGCGCCGCGGCTACGCCAGTGCGCGCGCGATCAGGATCTTCTGGATGTCGCTGGTGCCTTCGTAGATCTGGCAGACGCGCACGTCGCGGTAGATGCGCTCGACCGGGAAGTCGCTGACATAGCCATAGCCGCCGAATACCTGGATCGCATCCGAACAGACCTTCTCGGCCATCTCGCTGGCAAAGAGCTTGGCCATGGCCGCTTCCTTCAGGCAGGGCCGGCCGGCGTCCTTGAGCGAGGCGGCGTGCCACACCATCTGGCGCGCCACGTCGATGCGCGTGGCCATCTCGGCCAGGCGGAACTGCACGGCCTGGTGCTGGAACAGCGGCTGGCCGAAGCTCTCGCGCTCCTTGGCATAGGCCAGCGCCGCGTCGAACGCCGCGCGCGCCATGCCGATGCTCTGCGAGGCAATGCCAATGCGCCCGCCTTCCAGCCCCGACAGCGCCATCTTGTAGCCGGCGCCTTCGTCGCCAAGCAGGTTGGCGGCCGGCACGCGGCAATCCTCGAACACGATCTGCGCGGTATCCGACGAATGCTGGCCGAGCTTGTCTTCGAGGCGCGCCACCACATAGCCCGGCGTGCTGGTCGGCACCAGGAACGCGCTGATGCCACGCTTGCCAGCCGCCTTGTCGGTCACGGCCATGACGATGGCCACGTCGGCATTCTGGCCGCTGGTGATGAACTGCTTGACGCCATTGAGCACGAAGTGGTCGCCATCGCGCACGGCGGTGGTGCGCAGCGCGGCGGCATCGGAGCCCACGTGCGGCTCGGTCAGGCAGAACGCGCCCAGCATTTCGCCACGCGCCAGCGGCACCAGCCACTGCTGCTTCTGCGCTTCATCGGCGAACGCCATCAGCATGCTGCACACGGGGCAGTTGTTGACGCTGATGACGGTCGAGGTGCCGCCGTCGCCCGCGGCGATTTCCTCCAGGATCAGCGCCAGCGACAGGTAGTCCAGGCCGGCGCCGCCGTACTGCTCCGGCACCGCCACGCCATAGGCGCCCAGTGCCGCCAGTTCGCGATGCACGTCCTTCGGGAAGGTCTTGTCGCGGTCCCATTGCGCGGCCTGCGGCGCGATCACCTCCTGCGCGAACTGGCGCACGGCGTCGCGGATCATTTCCTGTTCGGATGTCAGCAGCATGTCGTTTCTGTATGAGGTAAGTCCGGCCCGCGCTTACCAGGGGATAGAGGTGCCGTCGTAGTTGAAGAAGCTGCCGTTGTCGCGGCGTTTGGCCCCGGCCAGCAGTTGGCGCATGCCCTTCACGCTCTGCTGCGGCGTGATGTCCGCCGCCTTGCCGCCCATGTCGGTCTGCACCCAGCCCGGATGCAGCGCCACGCAGGTGGCATGGCGCGCGTCCAGCGACACCGCCTTGAGCGCCGCATTGACGCCCGCCTTGCTGACGCGATACAGCCAGCTGCCATTGCTGTCCATGGAGCCCATGCTGCCCATGCGCGAGGACAGCACCGCCAGCACGCCGCCGTGGCCGCCCAGGCCGGTCTCGACATAGGGCAGCACGAGCGGCAGCGCCATCATCGGGCCGAGCACGTTGACGTGCATGACGCGGTCAAAGTCCTCGCGCGTGACCGGCTGCGCGCCTTCGGTGCGCGGGCCCATCACGCCAGCGTTGTAGATGGCCACATCGAGCGATTCGCCATCGAGCTTCCAGCCCAGGCCGGCCACCGCGCCCGGGTCGGTCAGGTCGGCCTGGTGGGCTTCGGCGCCAAGCGCCTTCAGCGCGGCCACGCCTTCGGGCGTGCGCGCCGCCGCGATGACGCGCCAGCCGTCGGCACGGTACTGGCGTACAAATTCAAGGCCGATGCCGCGCGAGGCACCGAGGATGAGTGCGGTTGGCAAGGCTGGCTCCTGGCGATGGTTGATCGATGGCCTTGGGTTCCTCCCCTCTCCCATTCATGGGAGAGGGGAGAAGACAAGCAGTCGGGGTTTCGCGTCAGACGATCTCGATCCCCACCGCCGTCGCTTCGCCGCCGCCGATGCACAGGCTGGCCACGCCGCGCTTGCCGCCGGTCTTGCGCAGCGCGCCGATCAGCGTGGTCATGATGCGCGCGCCCGAAGCGCCGATCGGGTGGCCGAGCGCGCAGGCGCCGCCGTGGATGTTGACCTTCTCGTGCGGGATCTTCAGGTCGTGCATGGCCGCCATTGGCACCACGGCAAAGGCCTCGTTGATCTCGAACAGGTCAATGCTGTCGGTGGTCCAGTCCAGCTTGCGGTAGAGCTTGGTCATGGCCTCCACGGGCGCGGTGGTGAACCAGCCCGGCGCCTGCGCGTGCGTGGTGTGGCCCAGCATGCGTGCGACCGGCTGCAGGCCGAGCTTCTTCGCGGTGGATTCGCGCATCATCACCAGCGCCGAGGCGCCGTCGTTGATCGAGGACGACGATGCCGCGGTGATGGTGCCGTCCTTGGCGAACGCGGGTTTCAGCGCGGGGATCTTGTCGAGCTTGATGCGGCGCGGGCCTTCGTCGGTGTCGATGACGGTGTCGCCGCCCTTGCCCGGCACGGTGACCGGCGCGATCTCCCAGCGGAAGTCGCCCGATGCCGTGGCCTGCTGCGCGCGGCGCACGCTTTCGATCGCGAAGGCATCCTGCTGCTCGCGCGTGAAACCGTACTTGGCGGCGCAGTCCTCGCCGAAGGTGCCCATGGCGCGGCCCTTGTCGTACGCGTCTTCCAGGCCGTCGAGCATCATGTGGTCGTAGATCATGCCGTGGCCGATGCGGTAGCCGCCGCGGCCCTTCGGGATCAGGTACGGCGCGTTGGTCATGCTCTCCATCCCGCCGGCAATGGCGATCTCGAACGAGCCGGCCACCAGGCCGTCATAGACGTTCATGGCCGCGCGCATGCCCGAGCCGCACATCTTGTTGACCGTGGTGCAGCCCACGCCCAGCGGCAAGCCCGCGCCGAGCGCCGCCTGGCGCGCCGGCGCCTGGCCCTGGCCGGCCGGCAGCACGCAGCCGAACACCACTTCCTCGACCTGCTCCGGCTGGATGCCGGCACGCTCGACCGCCGCACGGATGGCAACGGCGCCGAGCTGCGGCGCGGTCAGCGTCGCGAATTCACTCTGGAAGGCCGCCATGGGAGTGCGGGCGGCGGAAACGATGACGATGGGGTCTTGCATGTCTGTTCTCCTGGTGTTGGTATGTGTCTGGTGCGTACGGCGCGTACAGTGCTGCGTCGATGCGGACGGCGCGTCAGCGGATCGAAGCCTGCGGCGGGTCGCCGAACTGGCGGTAGGCCGCGGCGAGTTGCGCATGCAGCTCGTCGTTGTTGCTGGCAGCCATGCCCAGGTCGCGCAGCAGGCCGTCGGAAACGCCATAGACCCAGCCGTGCACGGTCACGTCCTGCCCGCGTGCCCACGCGTCCTGCAGCACCGTGGTCTGGCACACGTTGTTGACCTGCTCGATCACGTTGAGCTCGCACAGGCGCGTGTGGGCGTCGTCCTCGCGCAGGATGGTGCCGAGGTAGGCCTCATGCTTGTCGGCCACGTCGCGCACATGGCGCAGCCAGTTGTCGGCCAGGCCGATGCGCTCGCGCTTGAGCGCCACCTTCACGCCGCCGCAGCCGTAGTGGCCAACCACCGTGATGTGGCGCACCTTGAGCACTTCCACGGCGAACTGGATCACCGACAGCGCATTGAGGTCGCTGTGCGCGATCACGTTCGCGATGTTGCGGTGGACGAACACCTCGCCCGGCGCCAGGCCCAGGATCTGGTTCGCGGGCACGCGCGAGTCGGAGCAGCCGATCCACAGGTACTCGGGCGCCTGCTGGTTGGCCAGGCGCATGAAGAAGGTCGGATCTTCCGCGTTGACGCGGTCGACCCAGTCGCGGTTGTTGCGGAACAGCTGGGCGATGGCGTCATTCATGCGACTCTCCTTGTAAAGCCGGCGACAGGCGCGCTGTGCCCGGTCGGGTCGTAGCGGTTGATGAAACGTTCGGAAGTGGGATAGGCAAAGAAGTCATGAACTTGTCCGGCCAGCAGCCGGTCCTTGTGGCCCTGCCACATGGCAGGGTCGAATAAGTCCTCGTGATGACGCAGGAATGCGTCGTGCACGCGCGGGTTGCCAAGCAGGAAGGTACGGAACGTCTCCGGGAAGATGTCGTGCGGACGCACGGTGTACCAGACTTCGCCCGACATTTCCTCTTCTTCGTTGCGCGGCTCGGGCACGCGGCGCACATTGCAGTCGGTGAAGTACTCGATCTCGTCGTAGTCGTAGAACACCACGCGGCCATGGCGCGTCACACCGAAGTTCTTGTACAGCATGTCGCCGGGGAAAATGTTCGCGGCGATCAGTTCCTTGATGGCATTGCCGTACTCGACGATGCCGTGCTCCACCTGCTCCTCGGTGCCTTCCTGCAGCCAGATGTTCAGCGGCGTCATGCGGCGTTCGATATAGACGTGCCGCACCACGATCTCCTCGCCGCCGTCCTTGCCGCGCTGGTACTCGATCATCGACGGCGCATGCTGTTCCAGTTCGCGCACCAGCTCGTCATCGAAACGCGACAGCGGAAACGCCACGTTGGAATACTCCAGCGTATCGGCCATGCGTCCGACGCGGTCGTGCTGCTTGACGAGCTGGTACTTGGACTTGACCAGCTCGCGCGTGGTTTCCTTGGGCGCCGGGTAGAAGTCCTTGATCACCTTGAATACGTACGGGTACGACGGCAGCGTGAATACCAGCATCACCAGCCCCTTGATGCCGGGCGCGCTGATGAACTTGTCCGACGAATGCTGCAGATGGTGCAGGAAGTCCCGGTAGAACAGGTTCTTGCCCTGTTTCTGCAAACCGAGCGAGGTATAGATTTCCGCGCGCGGCTTGCGCGGCATGATGTCGCGCAGGAACGTCACGTAGGCCGACGGGATTTCCATGTCGACCATGAAATACGAGTGCGTGAACGAGAACAGGATCAGCACCTGCAACTTCTTCAGCAGCACTGCGTCCAGAACGAGCTTGCCCGACGGCCCGTGCACGATCGGGATCGCCAGCGGATAGGTGCGGTCGCCGTTCAGGATGCGCCCGATGATGAAGGCCGACTTGTTGCGGAAGAACAGCGACGACAGCACGTGGATCTGGAAATTCGGCGCAATGCGGAAATCGCCGAAATGCGCCTCGACGGTGCTCACCACATAGCCGACGTCGCGGCGCAGGTCCTCGAACGGCCGCTCGAGCTGGAAGTTGTGCACGATGCGCTCGAAGCAGTCCGCCATGCCGTGACGGCTGCCCGGGTAGTAGGCGCGGAACGTCGGCTTGATCGGCGACTCCTCGTTCTCGATGTACTCGGTCGAGACGGCCGGGCGCACGAAGATGAAGTCGTTGTTGAAGTACGAGCGGTGCAGCAGGCGCGTGCAGACCGAATTGAAGAAGGTCTCGGCCAGCTCGGGCTGGTGGTGGTTGGTCAGCAGCCCGATGTAGTGCAGCTTGATCTGCTGCCAGATCTCGTCCTCGATGTTCTCGGCGTCGTACTCGTCTTCGAGGATCACGCTGGTCTCGCGCACGCGCTCGTTATAGAACGCAATGCGGTCGCGCTGGATCTGCTGCAGGCCGAGCCAGTCGCCGGCCTCGAACTTCATCTTGGCCTGGTGGCTGACCTCGCGGAACAGCCGGTAGTGCTTGTCGAACCCGTCCAGCATGGTCCGCGCCACGTCGAAGGCAATCTGCGAAGAGAGCAGTTTAGGGAAGTGGGACATGGACGGGGTGGACGGTCTGGCGGGGGTACTGAGATTGTAAATGGGTTTCAGGGCTCGATTTGGTGTGCAGCCTCCCTTGAATGGCTTCGGCTTTCTCCCCCTCTCCCACGGCGTGGGTGGGAGAGGAGGAAAACCGTCGTGGCTGCGAAAGGTGCCATAAAAATCACATCGTTTCTGCAAACAACTCTCGCCCGATCAGCATTCTCCGGATCTCCGAAGTCCCCGCGCCGATTTCATACAGCTTGGCGTCGCGCCACAGGCGGCCGGCCGGGTATTCGTTGATATAGCCGTTGCCACCCAGGATCTGCACGGTTTCACCAGCCATCCACGTGGCCTTCTCGGCCGTGTACAGGATCACGGCGGCGCAGTCCTTGCGCACCTGGCGCACGTGGTCGGCGCCGAGCGAGTCAAGGTTCTTGCCGACCGTGTACAGGTAGCTGCGCGCGGCTTGCAGCGTGGTGTACATGTCGGCCACCTTGCCCTGGATCAGCTGGAACTCGCCGATGCTCTGGCCGAATTGCTTGCGGTCGTGGATGTACGGCGTGACCACGTCCATGCACGCCTGCATGATGCCGACCGGGCCGCCCGACAGCACGGCGCGCTCGTAGTCGAGGCCGCTCATCAGCACCTTGGCGCCGCCGTTTTCGGCGCCGAGGATGTTCTCGACCGGCACCTCCACGTCCTCGAACACCAGCTCGCCGGTGTGCGAGCCGCGCATGCCGAGCTTGTCCAGCTTCTGCGCGACCGAGAAGCCCTTCATGCCTTTCTCGACGATGAAGGCTGTCATGCCGCGTGCGCCCAGCTCCGGCTCGGTCTTCGCATAGACCACCAGCACGTCGCAGTCCGGGCCGTTGGTGATCCACATCTTGGTGCCGTTGAGCACAAAGCGATCGCCCTTGAAATCGGCGCGCAGCTTCATGCTGACCACATCGGAGCCGGCGTTCGGTTCGCTCATGGCCAGTGCGCCGATCCACTCGCCCGATACCAGCTTCGGCAGGTACCTGGCCTTCTGCGCAGCGCTGCCGTTGCGGTGGATCTGGTTCACGCACAGATTCGAATGCGCGCCGTAGGACAGGCCGACCGAGGCCGAGGCGCGGCTGATTTCCTCCATTGCCACCATGTGCGCGAGGTAGCCCATGTTGGCGCCGCCGTACTCCTCCGCCACGGTGATGCCGAGCACGCCGAGGTCGCCCATCTTCTTCCAGGCGTCCATGGGGAACTGGTCGGTGCGGTCGATTTCACCGGCACGCGGGGCCAGCTCCGCCTGGGCCCAGTCGCGCACGGCGCCGCGCAGCATCTCGATGTCTTCGCCCAGGTCGAATTTCAGGCCAGGGAGTTCGGTCATGATGGTCTCCTGTTGGAATCTTGTTGGCGCGGGAACAACGCGCGTCAGACGTGTTCGAGCGTGCGTACCACGCAAAGGGTCATCAGCATGGTCGCCACGAGCTTGCGGCGGCCCTGCTGCTCGACGAAGACATCGCCCTGGACCACGATCAGCGTGCGGCCGGGCTTGAGCACGCGCCCCACGGCAATCAGGCGTTCGCCCTGCGCCGGGGACAGCAGATTGATCTTGTACTCGGCGGTCAGACCCGCCTCGCCCTCACCCACCATGGTCAGCGCTGCGTACCCGCACGCGCTGTCGGCCAGCGCACCGACGACGCCGCCATGGAAGAAACCATGCTGCTGGGTCACGCCTTCGGACCACGGCATGGCGATTTCCACTTCGCCACGCTCGACGCGGGCCAGCGCGGCGCCAAAGGTCGTCATCAGTCCCTGGCGCGCAAAGCTGCTGGCAATGGTGTCAGTCCGCGCCGCCGACAGCAGTTCGGGTTGGACTGGGCTGGCAGCAGCATCAAGGTCCTGCGTCATGGCGGCTCCCTGGTGAGATGGTTCGAGCTATTCTATTTACGTTTACGTAAACGTCAATCCACAGAGACACGAAGATGCACGGAAAGTGCAACGTCAGGCGGTTTCACGTTTGGCCGGGCCACCGGTACGCGCCTGTTGTGCATCCAGCAACGCTTTGCATTGCTTTTCATGCTGGTCGATCTCCGCCAGTTGCGCCTGCAGGTCTTCAAGCTGGCGCTCGAGTGCGGCGCGGTGGCCAGCCAGCGCATCCAGAAAACGCTCGAGCTGCGGCGCGCTGTCGCGCGGCGACTCGTAAAGATCAAGGATTTCGCGGATTTCGTTGAGAGTAAGCCCCAACCTTTTCCCGCGCAGCGTGAGCTTCAGGCGGGTACGCTCGCGCCCGTTGTAGACGCGCGTGCGTCCGCCGGGGCCTGCGCGCTCGGGCGACAACAGGCCCTGGTCCTCATAGAATCGGATGGCGCGCGGCGTGACGTCGAACTCGCGCGCGAGGTCGGTGATGGTATAGGTGGCCGGGCCGGAGGATGATCCGGAAACATTGGTGGCTGCCATGGTGCGCCCAAAGAAAGTGAACGGTCGTTCGTTGCGAAGTCAACTTTTGGCTTAAGATGGAGACGACTCGCACGAATTGACGTTTACGTTAGCGTCAACTCACGCGACTGGCAACCGGCGCCCTCGTGCCTGGTCGGCAAGGCCTGGCATCACGGCAAAGACGAGAAAGCCCCCGCCTGCCCCGGCGTGACACGGCGCAGGGCTTCGATGACGAGACTCCTCATGAACGCACTCGAACACCAGCTCCAATACCCGTTCGCGGACACCATGCCCGAGCCCGGCAGCAAGCAGGAAGTGGCGCCCGGCGTCTACTGGCTGCGCATGCCCCTGCCCTTCGCGCTGGACCACATCAACCTGTGGCTGCTGCGCGACCGGCGCGACGGCACGGACGGCTGGACCATCATCGACTGCGGCATCACCAACGACACCATCAAGGCGCACTGGGAAACCATCTTCGCCAACGAGCTCGAAGGCCTGCCGGTGCTGCGCGTGCTGGTCACGCACAGCCACCCCGACCACGTCGGCCTGGCGCACTGGCTGTGCAAGCGCTTCGACGCGCGGCTGTGGATGAGCCTGGGCGACTACATGAGCGCGCGCGTGATGGGCAGCGGCACCGGCGCGGGCTCCAGCGCCGGCGGCGAACTGGCGGCCGAGCACTTCGCGCGCCACGGCCTGACCGACCCCGACAGCCAGGAAAAGCTGCGCGCCCGCAAGACCTACTACCCGTCGCTGGTGCCGGACCTGCCCACGCAGTACCGCCGCCTGATGGACGGCGATACCGTCGCCATCGGCGCCGATCCGGCCACCGCCGGCTGGCGCGTGATCACCGGCTTCGGCCATTCGCCCGAGCACGTGGCGCTGTACAACGCCGCCGCCAACGTGCTGATCTCCGGCGACATGGTGCTGCCGCGCATCTCGACCAATGTCAGCGTGTTCGACATGGAGCCCGAGGCCAACTCGCTGCAGCTCTATCTGGATTCGCTCGGCAAGTACGAAGGCCTGCCAGAGGACGTACTGATCCTGCCCTCGCACGGCCGCCCCTTCCGCAACCTGCACACGCGCATTGCGCAGCTGCGCGAGCACCATGTCGAGCGCCTGGCCGAGACATTGGAAGCGTGCCGCGAGAAGCCGTGCTGCGCGCATGACATCGTCAGCGTGATCTTCAGGCGCCAGTTCGACATCCACCAGATGACGTTTGCCATGGGCGAATCGCTCGCGCATCTGCACGCGCTGTGGCACCGCGGGGAACTCGTGCGGGAAACGGGGGATGACGGGGTGATCCGCTTCCGGGCGGCCTGATCCCTGCGATGGCTCAGCCGCGCTCGGCCAGCGCGGCCAGATAGCGCACCCCCTCGATGGCGCGGCTGCCGTACCACGACAGCATCTCGCCATCGACAAGCTGCACCGGCTTGCCTAGCTGGCGCTCCAGCGCGTCGGCGTGGTCTTCGGTGAAGCGATAGGGCTCGGTGGACAGCAGCACCTCGTCGAGCCCGCGTACCAGCGCATCATTCCAGCGGAAGCTCGGATAGCGTTCGCCCGCCGTGTTGGGGCGGCTGCAGTCGCCGTCCGCGCAGGCCTGCGGTGCCGCTTCCGGCCAGGTCTGCCAGTTCACCAGCGCCAGCATGCGGCTGATATAGGTGTCGCGCGACACCGTCATCCACGGGTCTTGCCAGATTGCATAGAGCACCTTGCGCGCCGGCCAGACGCGGGCGCGGATGGCACCCAGCTCCGCCTGCAGCGCGGCGCAGAGCGTTTCCGCCTGCGTCTGCCGCCCGAAGATGCCGCCCAGCAGCCGGTAAAGTTCGAGATTGTCTTCCGGCGCGCACGGATGCGTGACGATCACGTTCGGCACGAAGCGGCGGATCTCGTCGACGGTTTCGCGCCGGTTCTCGTCGACATTGACCACGACATGCGTGGGCGCCAGCGCACGCAGACGGTCCAGCTTCACGTCCTTCGTGCCGCCGACCTTGGCCACCGCGCGCACTGCCGGCTCGGGATGGATGCAGAAGCCCGTGCGCGCCACCATCGACCCGCCCAGTTCCAGCGCGAACAGCAGTTCGGTCACCGACGGCACCAGCGAGGCAATGCGGACATCGCCGCTGGCCGCGGCGTGCTGCAGGCCGATGGCGTCGCGCCACATGTCAGTCTCCCGAGCCGCGGCGGGGCTTGCGCGGAGCCTTTGCGGCCAGCGCGTCGTAGAGCCAGCGCGGCATCACGTGCATCAGCGCCGCGACCACGCCCATCTGCCACGGAATCACCTTGAAGCGGCTCCCCGCCGCAATCGCGCGCACGGCCTTGCGGGCGAACACGTCGGCATCCGTCAGGAACGGCATGCGGTAAGGGTTATGCGCCGTCATCGGCGTGCGGATATAGCCCGGCGCAATGGTCACCACGCGGATGCCATGGCGCCGCTGCTCCAGCCGCAGGCTTTCCAGAAGCTTGATCACCGCCGACTTGGACGCGCTGTAGGCGCCGCCGCCCGGCAGCCCGCGCACGCCCGCCACGCTGGCAATGCCCACCAGCGTACCGCGCCAGCCGCCGGCGCCGGGTTCGCGCTCATGCATCGGCTGCAGGAAGGGCTGGAACGTGGTGAGCACGCCGAACCAGTTGGTGTCCATCACCATGCGGAAGGCCTCGAGATCCTCGCGCTCGCTGGCCACCGTGCCGACCGACACGCCGGCGTTGGCGATGACCACGTCGGGCACGCCGATACGGTCCAGGAAGTCGTGCGCGGCACCCGCCATCGCGTCGGCATCGCGCACATCGGCGGCATAGACGTGGACAGCGCCCGGATTGGGCAGGCTCTGCGCAAGATCACGCAAGGCGTCCTCGCGCCGCGCCACCAGGCCGAGGATGGCGCCTTGCCTCGCATACTCGCGCGCCAGCGCCTGGCCGAGGCCGCTGGAAGCGCCGGTGAGGAAGACTTTCAGGGGGCGCATCGGCTTACCTGAGGCTCAAATGAAAAAAGGCCGGTACGGCAACGTACCGGCCTTCGGGAATGCCGCTCAGAGCTTCTTGTCGCGGACCTGGGTCACGAGGTAATCCATGGCCTGGATCGCGCTGGCCTTGGTACCGGCGACGGACGGCGAGGTCACGTACTTGCCCTGGACCACCACGGTCGGCACGCCATCGACCTTGTAGGCGTCGGCGATCTTGTTCGCGCGCTGCGCATTGGTGGTCACCGAGAACGAGTTGTACGCGTCCAGGAAGGCCTTGCGGTCGATGCCGTTCTTGGCCATGAAGTCGGCGATCTCGTTCGGGTCCAGCATGCGCTTGCGGTCGACGTGGATCGCATTGAAGACCTTGGCGTGCATGGCGTCCAGCTTGCCGATGGACTCCAGCGCATAGAAGATCTTGGTGTGCGGCAGCAGGTCGTCGCGGAAGGCCACCGGCACGCGCTTGAAGACCACGTCCTTGCCCTGCTTCTTGACCCACGCCTCGAGCTCGGGCTCGAAGTCGAAGCAGTGGGGGCAGCCGTACCAGAAGAATTCGGTGACCTCGATCTTGCCGGCCGGCACGGGCTGCGGCGCCTTGAGCACCTGGTATTCCTTGCCTTCGGCGGGTGCCGCCTGGGCGGGAGCGGTCATCAGCAGGCCGCCGACAGCGGCGAACGTGGCGATCAGTGCGGCGAGTTTCTTCATCTTGGAGCGGCCTTCCGGTTTTGGGGCGATGAGCGTATGACAGCGGCGGCGGCATCCGGTTCAGCGGGCCGCCAGCCTGGGGGTTACAGCGCGTTACTGCTTGGTGAAGCGGATCACCGAGGCATCGAAGCCGGCCGACTGCAGCCGGTCGCGCGCCTTGTTCATGTCCTCGATGCGGTTGTACGGCCCGATCCGGACCCGGTACATCTTCACGCCGTTGACGTCGCGGTCGGTAATCTTGGCCTCGAAGCCCTGCATGGCCAGGTTGGCCTTCTGGCGGTCGGCGTCGTCGGACGAGCGGAACGCACCCACCTGCAGCAGGTAGCCGACCTTGTTGGCATCCGCCTGGGCGATCTCGGCAATCGGGTCGACCACCGGCTTCTCGGCCGGCTTGTTCATGGCGAGAGGCTTCTCGGCGGGCTTATCCGCCGGCTTTTCGGCAGGCTTTTCGGCAGGCTTTTCCGCCGGGCGCGACACGGCCACCGGCGGCTGCCGCTCGGCCTGCCGCTCCCCGTTATGGTTCTCCGGCGCGGCGGCGACCGGCGCCTGCGGCTGCGCCTCGGGTGCGGGCGCGGGCGCGGGCTGGCCGACCGGCTTGGCCGGGGTCTTGCTCCACAGCGGCTTGTTCGGGTCGGTCGGGGCTTCCGGCTGGGACTGGGATTGCGTGGGACTGGGCAGCGTGCTGGCCACGTTGCCCGGCTCGGACGGCCGCGGCGCGTTCTTTTGCTGGAACGGCGCCGGCGACTTGGTGATATACAAGGCGACCACCACGGCAATGGCCAGCCCGACGATCAGCCCGAGCACCAGGCCCAGGAACGTTCCACCGCGCTGCTGGCTGCGGCGGGCACTGCGCGCCTCGCGCTTGCGTTGCTGTTGCATAAGTCCTCTTAGGTGTTGCCGGGAGATTATAGTGCCAGCGCCGCCCGCGGCGGCACCGGCAACATCGCGGGGCAGCATTGCCCCGCGATGCGACCGGCCCGATCGCACGCGTGTGCCGTGAATGACAGCCGTGGCTTACATGCGGCGCGGCGCCGAAACGCCGATCACCGCCAGGCCGTTGCGCAGCACCTGGCGCGTTGCCGCCAGCAGCGCCAGGCGCGCGCGCTTGACCGTCTCGTCGTCGACCAGCACGCGGTCGGCGTTGTAGAACGCGTGGAAATCTCCCGCCAGGTCGCGCAGGTAGAACGCGACCGCATGCGGCGCCAGCTCGCCGGCGGCGGCGGCCAGCATCTCGGGGAACTCGGCCAGGCGCTGGCCCAGCGCGAGCGCCTGCGGACTGGCGTCGGCGCCGGTGACGGCCGCCAGGTCGGAGCCGGCCAGTTCGGGCAGGCGGCTCTCCCAGTCGGCGCCGCCCCACGACTCGAAGATCGAGCAGATGCGCGCATGGGCGTACTGCACGTAGTACACCGGGTTCTCGTCGTTCTGCTTGAGCGCCAGGTCCACGTCGAACACGAACTCGGTGTCGGCCTTGCGCGACAGCAGGAAGAAGCGCACGGCGTCGCGCCCGCGCGTGAAGTGCGCGGGCCAGTCGGCCACGCCGGCGTCAAGGCAGGCGCGGATGGTTTCGCAGGTGTCATCCTGGCCGTTGGACCATTCGATCAGGTCGCGCACGGTCACATAGGAGCCGGCGCGCTTGGAGATCTTCACCTCCTCGCCGTTCTTCATCACGGTGACCATCTTGTGCAGCACGTAGTCGGGGTAGCCCTTCGGGATGCCGATGTCCAGGCCCTGCAGGCCGGCGCGCACGCGCGCGATGGTGCCGTGGTGGTCGCTGCCCTGCACGTTGATGACCTTGGTGAAGCCGCGCTCCCACTTGGTGGTGTGGTAGGCCACGTCCGGCACGAAGTAGGTGTAGGTACCGTCGGTCTTCTTCATGACCCGGTCCTTGTCGTCGCCGTCGTCGGTGGTGCGCAGCCACAGCGCCCCTTCGCTCTCGTAGGTCTTGCCCTTGGCGACCAGCGCCTGCACCGCGGCTTCGACGCGGCCGTCGGTGTACAGCGACGACTCCAGGTAGTAGTGGTCGAACTTGACGCCGAAGGCCTGCAAGTCGATGTCCTGCTCGTTGCGAAGGTAGGTCACCGCGAACTTGCGGATCGAGTCGACATCCTCGGGGTTGCCCGATGCGGTCACCGGCTCGCCGTCCGAGGCGCTCACGGTCTTGCCGGCCAGGAAGTCGGCGGCGATATCGGCGATGTAGTCGCCGTTGTAGGCGGCTTCCGGCCAGTTGGCGTCGCCCGGCTTGAAGCCGCGCGCGCGGGCCTGGACCGACACGGCCAGGTTCTGGATCTGCACGCCGGCGTCGTTGTAGTAGAACTCGCGGTGCACGTCGTAGCCCTGCCACGACAGCAGGTTGGCGAGCGCGTCGCCGAGCGCGGCCTGGCGGCCGTGGCCGACGTGCAGCGGGCCGGTCGGGTTGGCCGAGACGAACTCGACCAGCACATGGCCGTGCATGCCGCGCTCCTGCGCGCCGTAGTGGTCGCCCTCGGTCAGCACCGCGCGCAGCACATCGGCCTTGGCCGCCGGCGTCAGGCGCAGGTTGATGAAGCCCGGGCCGGCGATCTCCATGGCCGCGACCAGGCCGGCCGCGCGCGGATCGGCCTGGACCGCCGCCACGATGCGCTGGGCCAGCTCGCGCGGATTGCTCTTGAGCGCGCGCGCCACCTGCATGGCGATGTTGCAGGCCAGGTCGCCGTGGGCTGCGGCCTTGGGCCGCTCGAAGGTCACGGCCGGCAGGGTCGCGTCGGCCGGAGCAAGCGCGCGTACCGCATCAGTGAACGCAGCGGCAAGATTGGAGGTCTGAACAGGCAGCATGGATGTCGAAGCCCTGGTGGGCAGTAGTCCGGCAGGCGGCGCGGCGCGCCCGGGTGACAGCCGGCAATGCCGGCGGAAAGCCACGGGCAAGGCGCCGCGAAGTGGCGCGCATGTGAACGCCGCGCCGCGTGACCGGCAATGGAATTCGGAAACGCGGAATTTTATCAGGTGCTATGCTGACATCATGCGCGCGGCTCGCAAGAGCCACAATCCGCGCGGCCGCTCCCGCCCCCGGGGGCCCGCGTTCCGCATGTCCGTAAAAGGAAACAACATCATGCTGATCACCTTCAAATCCCACGCCGCGCAGGACCTGATCATGATGAGAGATCTGGCCGTGACGCTTCTGGGCATCATCGGCAAGCATCTCGGAGAGCGGGGGGTGATCACCGTGGAAGAGCTGCCTCGCGCGATCCACAAGCTCGAAGCCGCCGTCAGCGATGCCAAGCGCAACCACCCCGCCGAAACCTCGGTCAGCGACGGCAAGCATGAAGACGACGAGGAGGAACCGCTGCACCTCGGGCAGCGCGCCTATCCGTTCCTTGACATGCTGCGGGCCTCGCAGCGTGAAGGGGTCGATGTGTTATGGGGCGTGTGATCGGATTCTGGCGACCGAGGACGCGCCTGAGCGGGCTTCTAGGCAATCTTCTTTTCTCGGCAAAAGGCCAAAAAAAGGTTCTTCGCTGAATGCGGGGAAGGGGTAATGACAACCTCATCATTACCCATTCCACCAAACAACCAAAAAAAAATGCCCGACACCGCCACAGCGGAGCCAGGCTTCCGGAACGTGAATGCCATCCGGACAAGGGGGGAATGTTACCGTGGCCGTCGCACCTGCCCGCGGACGGCCGCAGCGTGCTACTCCCGGTGACGAGTCGCCAGCAACAAGCCGATCAGCGCACCGATCGCGGCCGCCAGCCCCACTGACTTGAGCGGGGATTCGGCCACCCGCTGCTGCGCCTGCACCACCGCTCCGTCCATGCGTTCGCGCACGTGGGTGACGCTGTCTCCGGCCTGCGCACGCAGGCGGTCGGTCATCTCGGCGGCACGTTCGCGCAGGCGGCGCCCGGCGTTCAGGCTCTGCTCCGATCCTTCGCTCGCCAGCACCTCGATGGTGTGCTGAAGCTGGGCGATCAGGGATCTCACCTCGTCCGAGATCGGTCCTGCCGCTTCGCGCGTGTCGCGCGCCGCGTGCCGGATCCGGCGAATGGTGCTGTCTGCGCTGTCGGCAAGGTGGTTGATTTCCTTCCGGACATTCGGGTTCTGCGTCAGCATAGGACTACTCCTCAGGGCACAGTTAGGGGGCGCGGATGCGCGTCACCGTCTGCGGACCAGACCCATGACGGCCGCGACCAGTGCCACGATCAGGAAGATGAAGAACAGGATCTTTGCAATCTCTACGGCGCCGGCAGCAATACCGCCAAAACCGAAAACCGCGGCGATCAGCGCAATAACGAAAAAGACGAGTGCATATTGCAGCATGACTGGAACTCCCGATGGTGGCGCCTGCCCGCCTGACGGACAGGTCGCCGGTTAGGGCTTGCGCGGTGACGGACAAGCTCATAGCCTCATCGTAGGAAGCCGTCCCCGGCACAGACACCGACAGCGGGCCGATTCCGCTGTCAGCCGAGTCCTACAGTGCCGTCCGGCGGCGGCACGCGCGCATCACGACCGCCCTGCGCGACGTGGCCGTGGTCACAATTGCTGGTTGACCCCACCCCTGGGATGTGATCCCATGACCACACCCCGGCGGCAAGCGCCTCACCGAGGAATTGCCTCATGTTCAAGCAGTTCAAGCAGTCTTTCCTGCCCCATACCCTGCTGCTCGCTGGCGGCATCCTGCTGACCCTGGCGGTACTGGTCGCCTCCGAGACCGGCAATATCCGCCTGCGCGAGAGCTACAACGATGTCATCCGCTCACAGCGCGTGCAGACGCAGCTGGCCGCGCTCAACGGCGAGCTGGTCAATGCCGAGGCCGGCGAACGCGGCTTCCTGCTGACCGGCAAGGACAGCTATCTGGAGCCCTACTACCAGGCGCTGCCGCGCATCAACGACTTGATGGCGCGCATCCGCGCGGACTACGCCAACGATGCCGAAGGTCTCAAGCTGTTCGGCGAGACCTCCAAGCAGATCAGCAGCAAGCTCAATGAAATGGCGCTGACGCTGCTATACGGCAAGCGCGACCTGGCGGTGGCGCTGGACCTGGTGCGCACCGACTATGGCAAGCAGACCATGGACAACGCGCGCCGCGGCCTGGACGCGCTGCAGGCGCGCGAAGCCGAAACCGTCGCGCATCGGCTGGAGGGCGCCGAGCGCGATGTGCAATTGTCGCGTTACGGCATCGCCCTGCTGACCGCCATCAATATCGTGTTACTGATCGCCGTTGGCCTGGGCCATGCCAAACGCCTGACCTTGTCCGAAGCAGGACGCGCGCAGGCCGAGGAGGAAGGCGTCCGGCTGGACCGCAAGGTGCGCGCGCGCACGCGCCAGCTATCGGCGCTCGCGGGCCACCTGCAACGCGTGACGGAAGACGAGAAGACCCGCCTCGCGCGCGAACTGCACGACGAGCTCGGCGCCATCCTCACCGCGATCAAGCTGGACCTGCACTGGGTCCGCCGGCGCGTGCAGGAAAGCCAGCCGGAAGCCGCGGACAAGCTGACGCGGGTCATGCTCCACGTGGACCAGGGCATCCAGATCAAGCGCCGCCTGATCGAAGACCTGCGCCCCACCGTGCTGCTCAATCTCGGCCTGCGGGCCGCGTTGTGCCAGCTCGTCGAGGACGTCGCGGGGCGCAATCACTGGGAGTCCGAAGTCGACGTGCCGGAAGACCTGCCGCGCCTGAGCGACGCCGCCGCGATTGCGCTCTATCGCATCGCCCAGGAATCCCTCACCAACGCCAGCAAGTATTCGCAGGCGACCCATATCCGCCTGTCGCTGGGCTGCACGGACGAGCAGCTCACGCTGACGATCCACGACGACGGCAAGGGCCTGCCGCCTGATTTCGATGCCGGCAGCACCGCCGGCCACCATGGCCTGCTGGGCATGGAACAGCGCGTGACGGCGCTTGGCGGCAGCATGGAGATCGTGTCCTCGCCCAACACCGGGGTGAGCATCCGCGTCGAGGTGCCGCTCGCCGCGTCGATCCTGGCATCTGCGGAAGAACCGGCCGAAGTCCAGCCGGAATAGAGGAAAAGGCAGAATAGAGGAAAAGGGTCAGGAACCGGCGGCCGCGCGTTCCTCGATGACGCGGAACACCTGTTCGAGCTCCAGCGACTTGTCGAAGAAGTAGTCGGCCCCGGCGTCGGCGCACTGGCTGCGGTACATCGACACCTGCGCGTGGTTGGTATAAACGATGCGCAGGCCCGGCAAGCCTTCGCGCTGCATCGCGCGCAGCACGTTGATGCCGTTGCCCTGGCGCAGCTGCAGGTCGACGATCACCACGTCATAGGGCATGTCGCCGCTCACCATGCGCAGCGCCATGGCCTCGGTATCGGCCCAGTCGACGCTGCGCACATACGGGAAGTCGCTCAGGTATTCGAGGAGCATGCCCCGCAGCACTGCCGAATCCTCGATCAGCAGAACGCGCAGTGCCCGGTGGGGGGAGTTCGAAGCCTGCTCCGACATTCTTCTACGTTCAGTGGGGTGGTTGCAGCCGGCCCGCCATGCGGTCTGCGCAGCGGGTTCGCCTGTCCGTCATTCGACCAGGCCGTTCTTGATGGCGTAGTAGGTCAGGTCGGCATTGGTCTTCATGCCCATTTTCTCCAGAATGCGCGAACGGTAGGTGCTGACGGTCTTCACGCTCAGGAAAAGCTCATCCGCGATCACCGAGACCGACTGGCCGCGCGACAACTTGCAGAAGATCTGGAATTCACGCTCCGACAGCATCTGGTGCACCGGCTGCTCGGTCGGCTTGTCGAGCCCGCCGATCAGCAAGTCCGCCACGGCCGCGCTGACATAGCGGCGGCCCTGGGCCACGGTGCGGATGGCCTTGACCAGGTCGTCCGGATCGCTTTCCTTGGTGAGGTAGCCCGAAGCCCCCGCGCGAATCAGGTTGATTGCGTACTGGTCTTCGGGATAGGTCGAGAGGATCAGCACAGGCAGGTCCGGCTTGCGCTGGCGGATCAGCTTGAGCACATCGATGCCGTTGCGTTCGGGCATCGAAATGTCGAGGACCAGCACGTCGAACTCGCCGTCGCGCAATTGCGCCATGACTTCGTCGCCACTGCCGGCCTCGCCGGTGACCTGGATATCAGGCTCATCAGCAAGAAACTGGCGCAGCCCTGCGCGAACAATCTCGTGATCATCGGCGATCAGGACGCGGATCATCATGGGCTCCACTGGTAGGGCTTTCGCCCAGTCAACTCGGGTGCAGGCGGAACCGCTTGCTGTGTTTGCATTGTAGTGCCGCAAGCGGCCGCGGACTGTCGGTGTCAGGCTGACATTGATGCGCCGGCGCAAAAGACACCGGCACGAGAGAGAGGAAGGGACAAGTGCGGCACAGATAGCGCTACTGCCGCGCCGCATGGACAGCCGATAGCACAAAAGCAAAGCGGGACGGCTGGAGGTCCGTCCCGCTTTGCTGCATTGCATCAGGCCGCATCGGCCCCGTCGGGCCAGATGCGGCCGGCCCGGCTTACTGGGCCTTGGCGCCCGCTTCGGCACCCGCGCTGGCGCCCAGGCTGGCGTCGGCCTTGTCCTTCTTGTGCGACTTCGCGCTGTGCTTGCTCTTGGCCTTGGTGCCGGCATCGGCACTGGCGGCACCACCCATGTCGGCCGAGGTGGCCGAGGTGGCCGCCGCGCCCTTGTCCAGCGAAGTCGATGCGCCCACACCTGCTTGCGCGCCGCCTGCAGCCGGAGCCGGCGTGTTCACTGCGGCGCCGACGTCGGCCCTGACCCCGGGGTTGCCCGTGGTGGTGCCAGTGCCTTGCGCCATGGCCAGCGACGAAGCAGCAGCGATCGACAGGGCGGACAGGGAGATCAGCAGTTTCTTCATGGAAAGGCTCCTTTCAGGGTGATCCGCGGCGAAACATTCGCTGCGGCATCCACGCTGTTGTTCACGTGAACTTGGAGCCAGTCTAGGGGCGCGTCCGCCCCCGGTCTGTGAGCGATTGCAATGCAGTGTAAGGAGTTGTGAAGCGACGCGAACAGCGCTTGCGCCCCCTCCATGCTGCGATGCAAGGCGGATTTCCTGCCGCATCAAGGACCTGCGCCACGCGGGCGCCGCGCGATCGCGGCGCCCTGGCGACGCATGCAGTTACAGGTTGGGTGCCAGCGCCCGCGCGACGGCGTTGCGGTCCTCGTGGCGGCGGGCCGCCATGTCGTCGAGCTGGTCCTGGCCGATCTTGCCGATCGTGAAGTAGGTCGAGTCCGGATGCGACAGGTAGAAGCCGCTGACCGACGCGGCCGGCGTCATCGCCAGCGATTCGGTGATGCCCATGCCGATCTCGGCCGCGTCGAGGAAGCTGAACATCGGGCCCTTGACGGTGTGCTCCGGGCAAGCCGGGTAGCCGGGCGCCGGACGGATGCCGCGATACTTCTCGGCGATCAGTTCGTCGTTGGAAAGCTGCTCCGCCGCGTCATAGCCCCACAGGTCCTTGCGCACGCGCTCGTGCAGGCACTCGGCGAAGGCCTCGGCGAGGCGGTCGGCCAGCGCCTTGAGCATGATGGCGCTGTAGTCGTCGTGGTCGGCCTCGAACTGCGCTTCCTTCTTGTCGACGCCGATGCCGGCGGTGACCGCGAACAGGCCGATATAGTCCGCCACGCCAGACGACTTCGGCGCGATGAAGTCGGCCAGGCAGCGGTTCGGACGGCGCACGCCGTCGACCACCGGGCGCTCGCTCTGCTGGCGCACGTTGTGCCAGGTCAGCGCGACCTTGCTGCGGGTTTCGTCGGTATAGATCTCGATATCGTCGTCATTGACGGTATTGGCCGGCAGCAGCGCCATGACGCCGTTGGCGGTCAGCCAGCGGCCCTGGATCAGGCGCGACAGCATGCTCTTGCCGTCCGAGAACACGCGGCGCGCGGACTCGCCGACGATCTCGTCGTTGAGGATGTCCGGGAATTTGCCGGCCAGGTCCCAGGTCTGGAAGAACGGGCCCCAGTCGATGAAGTTGGCCAGTTCCGCCAGGTCATAGTTGCGGAACACGCGCCGGCCGATGAACTTGGGCTTCGGCGGCACATAGGCGCTCCAGTCGATCGGCGTCTTGTTGGCGCGCGCCTCGGCCAGCGTCACCATCGGCGTGGCCTTCTTGCCGGCGTGCTGCGCGCGGATGCGCTCGTAGTCGGTCTTCAGCTCGTCGAGATACTTCGCCGCGCCTTCGTCCGACAGCAGGCTCGACGCCACGCTGACCGAGCGCGAAGCGTCCGGCACGTACACCACCGGGCCTTCATAGTTCGGCGCGATCTTCACCGCCGTATGCACGCGCGAAGTCGTGGCACCGCCGATCAGCAGCGGGATCTTCTTCACGCGGAAATAGTCGTCGCGCTGCATTTCCGAGGCCACGTAGGCCATCTCTTCGAGCGACGGCGTGATCAGCCCCGACAGGCCGACGATGTCCGCGCCCTCGACCTTGGCCTTGGCCAGGATCTCGTTGCACGGGACCATCACGCCCATGTTGACCACTTCGAAGTTATTGCACTGGAGCACCACCGACACGATGTTCTTGCCGATGTCGTGCACGTCGCCCTTGACGGTGGCGATGACGATCTTGCCGCGCGAGCGGACATCGCCGCCGGCCTCGGCCAGCTGGCGCTTCTCTTCCTCGATGAAGGGCAGCAGGTGCGCTACCGCCTGCTTCATCACGCGTGCGCTCTTGACCACCTGCGGCAGGAACATCTTGCCGGCGCCGAACAGGTCGCCGACGATGTTCATGCCGTCCATCAGCGGGCCTTCGATCACCTCGATCGGACGTCCGCCGCGCGCGGCGATTTCCTGGCGCGCCTCTTCGGTATCGTCGACGATGAAGTTGGTGATGCCATGCACCAGTGCATGCGCGAGGCGCTTCGCGACCGGCACCGGCTGCTCCGGCGTGCCGCGCCAGGCGAGGTTCTCTTCCTTCTTCGCACCACCGCCCTTGAAGCGGTCGGCGATTTCCAGGAGCCGGTCGGTAGCGTCTTCGCGGCGATTGAGCACCACGTCTTCCACGCGCTCGCGCAGTTCGGGGTCGAGCTGGTCATACACGCCGAGCTGGCCCGCGTTGACGATGCCCATGTCCATGCCCGCCTCGATGGCGTGATACAGGAACACGGTGTGGATCGCCTCGCGCACCACGTCGTTGCCGCGGAACGAGAACGACACGTTCGACACGCCGCCGCTCACCTTGGCGTACGGCAGGTTCTGCTTGATCCAGCGCGTGGCTTCGATGAAGTCCACCGCGTAGTTGTTGTGTTCCTCGATACCCGTCGCCACCGCGAAGATGTTCGGGTCGAAGATGATGTCCTCGGGCGGGAAGCCGACCTCGTTCACCAGGAAGTCATAGCTGCGCTTGCAGATCTCGGTCTTGCGCGCGAACGTGTCGGCCTGGCCTTTCTCGTCGAAGGCCATCACCACGGAAGCCGCGCCGTAGCGGCGGATTAGCTCGGCGTGGTGGCGGAACTGCTCCTCGCCTTCCTTCAGCGAGATCGAGTTCACCACGGGCTTGCCCTGCACGCACTGCAGGCCGGCCTCGATCACTTCCCACTTGGAGGAGTCGATCATGATCGGCACGCGCGCGATGTCGGGCTCGGAGGCGATAAGGTTCAGGAAGCGGACCATCGCCGCTTTCGAATCCAGCATCGCCTCGTCCATGTTGATGTCGATGATCTGCGCGCCATTCTCGACTTGCTGGCGGGCCACGGCCAGCGCCTCGTCGAACTGGCCGTTCAGGATCATGCGGGCGAAGGCCTTCGAGCCCGTGACGTTGGTACGTTCGCCGACGTTGACGAAGAGCGTGTCGTCGTCGATCGTGAACGGCTCCAGGCCGGACAGGCGCATCGGGCGCGGGGGCAGTTGGTTCGTGCTCATGTTCTTGTCTCGCTGGCTCAGGCGGCTTCGCTGTACTGGCCCGGCCAGGTGCGCGGGCTCTTGTTGGCCACGCGCTGGGCGATCGCGGCAATATGTTCGGGCGTGGTGCCGCAGCAGCCGCCCACCAGGTTCACCAGGCCGGACGCGGCGAATTCCTCCACCAGCGACGAGGTGACTTCCGGCGTTTCATCGAAGCCGGTCTCGCTCATCGGATTGGGCAAGCCGGCGTTCGGGTAGCAGGAAATCGCCACGTCGCACACCTTCGCCAGTTCGGCGATGTACGGACGCATCAGCGTCGCGCCCAGCGCGCAGTTCAGGCCGAAGGTCACAGGCTTCACGTGGCGCAGGCTGTTCCAGAATGCTTCCACGGTCTGGCCCGAGAGAATGCGGCCCGAGGCATCGGTCACGGTGCCCGAGATCATCACGGGCAGGCGCTCGCCGGTGTCCTCGAACAGCTGGTCGATCGCGAACAGCGCGGCCTTGGCGTTGAGCGTATCGAAGATCGTCTCGACCAGGAACACATCGGCACCGCCCTCGAGCAGCCCCTTGCCCTGTTCGTAGTACGACGCGCGCAGCTCCTCGAACGTGATATTGCGCGCGCCCGGGTCGTTCACGTCGGGCGAGATGCTGGCGGTCTTCGGCGTCGGGCCGAACGCGCCGGCGACGAAGCGCGGCTTGTCGGGCGTGCTGTACTTGTCGCAGGCCGCGCGTGCGAGCCTGGCCGCCACGACGTTCATTTCGTACGCGAGGTCGGCCATCTTGTAGTCTTCCTGCGCCACGCTGGTGGCACCGAAGGTATTGGTCTCGATGATGTCCGCGCCGGCGGCGAGATACTGCTCGTGGATCTCGCTGATGACCTGCGGGCGCGTGAGCAGCAGCAGTTCGTTGTTGCCCTTCACGTCCACCTTGTGTTCCGCGAACCGCTCGCCGCGATAGTCGGCTTCGGTGAGCTTGTAGCGCTGGATCATGGTGCCCATGGCGCCGTCCAGGATCAGGATGCGCTCGCGCAGCAGCCGGGGCAGGTTGGCAGCCCGGGTATAGGGACGCAAGGTGGGTTGGTCAGGGGCACTCATGGCGGGGACGGTGAATAGGCGGGACAAATCGTCAAGAGGCCGATTTTATCAGGTGCATCAAGGCCTTGCGGGTGCCCGAGGTTGCCTGCGCATGGGCGGTGGGCCTACACTGAGAGGCGTAACGATCACCATCGCCGACCTTCCCGCCGGCTCCGCCGCCCTGCCATGGAACACCTCAGCCCCGCCGACGCCCAGAAGCTGCTGCTGGAGTCACCCGACACACTGTTCATCGATTGCCGCAGCGAAATGGAGTACCTGTTCGTCGGCCACCCCAAGAGCGCGCACAACGTGCCGTGGAATGACGGCCCGGACTGGGAGGTGAATCCCCATTTCGTGCAGGTCGTGAAAAAGCTGGCGGGGCACGTCTCGGCGCGGCCCGTGCTGCTGATCTGCCGCAGCGGCAACCGCTCCACGGCCGCGGCGCGGGCCCTGGAAGGCGCCGGGTTCGCGAACGTGTACAACGTGCTGCACGGATTCGAAGGCGATCTCGATTCCGAGCGGCATCGGAATACGGTGAACGGCTGGAGATTCGAGGGATTGCCGTGGGAGCAATATTGATCCCACGGCTAAAACAACAACGCCCGCGTCACCGCGGGCGTTGCCAGATGCCAGGAAGAGCGGAAAGAGCAGACACTCAATGCATCACCAGCGGATGCGTCATCACCGTATCGAACTTCCCGAGGAAATCATCAACCTCTTCCACCGACGGCTCGCTTTCAATCAACCGTTGCACGTCGGCGCGGAAATTCTCGGCCAGCTTGCCGCCGAGGAAAATCTCGCGCTTCATGTTCTTGTCGACGATTTCGTAACCGCCGAATTCGAGAGGCGCTTGCTCGACATCCGCACCGAATTCGACGATGCAGTAGTTGTCGCTGTTGTAGATCATTTGCATGGCACACCTCCTGGCGTCATGGTTGGGCGGCCGGCCTTTTCATTGTTGCGTTGAGAGGGGGGCGCCGGGTCGTTACCTCCAAGCTAGGGGCGGCCCCGGCAATTTCAAGTTTTGCGTGCGGGCCGCCGTACGGATACGACGTTACCTATCTCAGTAAATTGGGCAACGGCAACATCAACAAGTTTCTTGAGAATAGGACATCACTGCGTTGTGCGTTATGGAACGTCGCATTGGCCGCCGCATGCGGCGTGGCCAAGGAAGCTGTCCAGGGCGGCGTGGAAGCGGTCTGGCTGCTCCACCGGCACCAGATGCGCCGCGGGCAAGACTTCGAGCCGCGCACCGGGAATCGCCGCGGCGATGGACTGCGCCATGGCCACCGTCGCACCCTGGTCGTGCTCGCCCGCCACGACCAGCGTGGGGCAATGGATGCGATGCAGCGCACTGGCTGCATCGAACGCCATGATGGCCTGCCCCACGCCGACATAGCCGCGCACCGGCGTGGCCAGCAACATGGCGCGGATGCGCGCGACTTCGTCAGCATGCGCATGGCGAAAAGGTTCGGTCAGCCAGCGCTCCAGCGTGGCATCGGCCAGGCCCGACATGCCATGCGCTTCGACCTGCCCGATCCGGTTGTGCCACATCGGGTGTGCGTCGAGCGGTGTATGGCTGATGGTCGCCACCAGCGTCAGCGACAGCAGGCGCTCGGCATGGCGCACGCCCAGCGTCTGGCCGATCATGCCGCCCACCGAAATGCCGCAGAAATGCGCCTGCGGGATCTGCAGCGCGTCCATGATGGCCGCCACGTCGTCGGCCAGCCGCATCATCGCGTAGGGCCCTACCGGGGCACTGCTACTGCCGTGGCCGCGCATGTCCGGACGCACGACGCGATAGCGCGCGCACAGGTGGCGGGCGGTGGCGTCCCAGAGCGTGTGGTTGGCGCCGAGCGCGTGCGCAAGGACCACCCAGGGCCCGTCGGCGCCGTCCACGCGGACGTGCAGGTCGACGCCATCGACGTGGATGCGATGCGTCTCGCTCGGTGCGGTGGCTACGGTGCTGGCGGTCATGGCGAAACTCCTTGAAGGGGTGGCGGGTGAACGCGGGCAGGCCCCCGCAGGTCCGGTTACTGGCCCTCGGTACTGCGATAGACGAGGTCGATCTGCGTACCGTCCGGCTCGGTCTGGCGCAGCCTCACCGGCATCCAGCCAAGCGCCTGCGCGAGCCAGATCTCGACGCGCCGCCGGTCGCCGGCGTGCCGTTGCAGCCGCACGAAATGCTTGGCGCGTACCATGCCGCGGCCGATATCGATCTCCTCCTCTCCAACATACTGCACCTGCATCGGTTGCATGTCGCGCGTATCGGCCACCTGGAAGGTTTCGGTGACGCCCGGCGACGCATAGCGTTGCGGATTGCCGCGTACCCGCCCGACCAGTTGCAGGAAGACGCTGAACCGGTCCTGCGCGCCCGGGGCCAGCGCCGCCTGCGTGCCTGGCGAGAACGCCACCGTGCCGGCGGCCTGGTCGAAGCGCGCGGCTTCGGACTTGCCACGCCGGTTTTCCTCATAACGCTCCGGCAGCAGGCCGTTCTCGGTCATGGCGCCGCTGCTCTGGAATGCGAAGCGAAACCACAGCACGCGCGTCTCGACCGACAGGCGGTAGCGCTTGCCATCCTGCTCCCAGCGGATCAGCCCATCCGGGTTCTGCACGCCGTTGACGAAGCTGGCGTAGTGCATGGTGGCCGAAGGCGGCGCCACGTATTTCTCGCCGTCCTGCGCGGGTGGGCCCGGGGGGGCCGGCGGGGAAGGCGCAGGCGTGGCGTTCGGCGCGGTACCGCTGCCGCCGGAGCCGGTAACGGTTTCCGTGGTGCCACGTTCGGATGTCGCCACGGCGGGCGCCGGCGGCTCTGGGGGCGTTTCAACCGGCTTGGGCGCGGGCTGCGGCGCCGCCGGGCGTGGCTTTGGCGCGGGCTTTGGCTCGGCGGGGGGCGGGCGCACCGGCTTCGGCGGCGGCAGCAGTACCGCCTCGAGCGCCGGTGTTTCGCTGACATCGAGCGGAATCAGCGGGCCAGGCATGCGCAGGAAGCCGATCACGGCCAGCATGTGCACGAGCAGCACCAGCAAGATGACGAGGATCCAGCGCCGGCGCCGCCACGCGCGCGGGTCGGCGCCGGATCCGGCGCGGGAATCAGGAGTTGCCGGTCCGTCCGGCCGTTTGGGCGGCGCCAAGGTAGCCGAGTTCCGATGAGAGCTGTTGGGCGATCTCACGCACGCGGCGATCGACCGTACCACCCCATTCTGCATCGAATATGCTCTGTGCGCCCAGCACGATCAAACCCATGGCCAGATGGCCATTGGCATCGAACACGGGCATCGAGAAGGCGTTGATGCCGGGCAGCACGCCGCCGCGCGTACGCGCCGCGCCATGCGCGCGCACGTCGGCACAGATGGCATCGTAGTCGGCAGCGCTGGCCGGAATGTCGGGCACATCGTCCTGCCCGCGCGCGGCCAGTTCGCGCTCGATCAGCGGCTGGGTCTGCTTGCGCGACAGGTAGGCGCCGTACAGGCGGCCAGTGGCGGAGTTCAGCATGGGCATCACGTCGCCGAGCCGCAGGCTGACGGTGACCGGGTGGCTCGACTCCTCCCAGTGCACGATGGTGGGCCCGTGATTGCCCCACACGGCGATGCCCGCGGTCAGGTCGATCTCGTCGCGCAACTGCGACAGGATCGGCCGCGCCTTCTTGACCGGATCGAGCCGGTTCAGGCCCGCCAGCCCGAGTTGCAGGGCGAACGGCCCCAGGTCGTAGCGCCCGCTTACCGGGTCCTGCGCCACGGCCCCCAGCCGCAGGAAGCTGACCAGGTAGCGGTGCGCCTTGGCCGGGTTCATCTCGGCGGCGGCGGCAAGGTCGCGCAGCATCATCGCGCGCGGCGAGGCGGCCAGCGCCTGCAGCAGCTTGAAACCCACCTCGATGGACTGGATACCGGAGCGCAGCTTGGCGTCGTCTTCGTCTGGTTCGGTCATGCAGGGCGAGCGTTGGGGCAGCGTGAGAGGGGGCAGGCGGGAAGCACAGCAGGATTGTGGGGTATTCGCCGCCGCCAGCACAGGGGTTCCGGCGAAATCCCTACGTAAATTTACTATAGCGAAATCGATTTACCAATTTTTAAACGGTGAGTAGACTTTGCCGACAGACCCGGTGCGCCGGCCGGTCCGGTATGGACCACGGTGCCGCAAGCCACGCCGGGCTGAGAACACCAGACGGAGACACCCGATGACGCCTTTCCGCCCCGCGCGCGCCGCGCTGCGCGCCACCTGTACCTTTGCCGCCTTCGCCGCCACCGCTGTGCTTTCGCTCGGCGCCGCCGCACCCGCCAGTGCCACAGACGCATGGCCATCGCAGCCGATCCGCTGGGTGGTGCCTTACCCGGCCGGCGGCGGCACCGACGTGGTGGCGCGCACACTGGGCCAGGCCATTTCCCCGGCGCTGGGCAAGCAGGTGGTGGTCGACAACCGGCCGGGCGCGGCGACCATCGTCGGCGCTGACGCCGTCGCCCACGCCAAGCCGGACGGCTACACGGTACTGACCGCCGACACCGCGACGCTGGCTGCCAATCCGTCCCTGTACAAGAAGCTGCCCTACAACGCCGAGAAGGACTTCGTGCACGTTGGCATGGTGGCGCGCTTCCCGCTGGTGCTGGTGGCCGCGCCCAACTTCCCGGCCAAGACGCTCAAGGAAGTCATCGACTACGCGCAGAAGAACCCCGGCAAGGTCAACTTTGCCTCGCCGGGCGCCGGCAGCCCGCACCACCTGGCTATGGAACTGTTCATGGACCAGGCCCACATCAAGATGACCCACGTGCCCTACAAGGGCGCCGCACCGGCCGTGCAGGACCTGCTGGCCGGACAGGTGGACCTGATGTTCGTGGACCTGGCGTCGGGCCAGCAGAACGTCACCGCCGGCAAGCTGCGCGCCATCGGCGTGGCCACGCCCAGGCGCCTGGCCGTGCTGCCCAATGTGCCGACCGTGGCCGAAGGCGGCGTCGCCGGCTTCGAGGCCTACGCCTGGCAAGGGGTCGTGGCGCCGGCCGGCACGCCCAAGCCAGTTGTGACCCGTCTCAATGCCGAACTGGTCAAGGCGCTGAAGAGTCCCGAGGTGCAGAAACGGATGGAAGGCGTCGGCGTGGAGCCGGTCTCGAGCACGCCGGAAGAGTTCGCGCAATATGCGCACGCCGAAGCCGAGCGCTGGGGCAAGCTCATCAAGGCCAAGGGCATCACGGTAGACTAACGGCCGCCGCATGCGGTGCGCCCGATGTTCCCGCACCGCAAGCACCGACCTGATCAAGCCAAGGCTCTACCGACCATGAAACTCGCCACCCTCAAGGATGGCTCGCGCGACGGCCAGCTGGCGGTCGTCTCGCGCGACCTGAAGACCGCCCACTACGCCGCCGATATCGCCGGCCGCCTGCAGACCGTGCTGGACGACTGGGCCTTCTACGCGCCGCAACTGCAGGACCTGTACGACGCCCTCAATGCGGGCCGCGCGCGTCACCCGTTCCCGTTCGATCCGAAGCACTGCATGGCGCCGCTGCCGCGCGCCTACCAGTGGGCCGACGGCTCGGCCTATGTCAACCACGTGGAGCTCGTGCGCAAGGCCCGCGGCGCCGAGATGCCGCCCGAGTTCTGGACCGACCCCCTGATGTACCAGGGCGGCTCCGACGATTTCCTGGGCCCGTACGACGACATCGTGTGCGCCAGCGAAGCCTTCGGCATCGACTTCGAGGCCGAGGTCGCCGTCATCACCGGCGATGTGAAGATGGGTGCCACGGCCGAGCAGGCCGCCGAGGCCATCCGCCTGGTGATGCTGGCCAACGATGTGTCGCTGCGCAACCTGATCCCGGCGGAACTCGGCAAGGGCTTCGGCTTCTTCCAGAGCAAGCCGGCCACGGCGTTTTCGCCGGTGGCGGTCACGCCCGATGAACTTGGCGAGGCCTGGCGCGAGCGCAAGGTGCACCTGCCGATGACCGTGCACTGGAACAGCAAGAAAGTGGGCCATCCCGACTGCGGCACCGACATGGTGTTCGACTTCGGCCAGCTCATCGCGCATATCTGCAAGACGCGCAACGTGCGCGCCGGCAGCATCGTCGGCTCGGGCACCATCTCCAACGTAGACCGCAAGAAGGGCTACGCCTGCATCGCCGAAAAGCGCATGCTCGAGACCATCGAGGACGGCAAGCCTTCCACCGAGTTCATGAAATTCGGCGACGCGGTGAAGATCGAGATGTTCGACGCACAGGGCCATTCCGTGTTCGGCGCCATCGACCAGCTCGTGGCGCAGCCCTGACGGCAAGACCGCAGGCCGGACAGGGTCATGCCGGATGTGCATATAATTTACCGACCGACCGGTTTGTGAATTGATCCAATTGGATCCATGCACCCGGCACGGCCCTTTTTCGATTGCGCAGCCCTGCCATGACGATACCGACCCCAGCTCCCACGCCGCTCTCTTCCCGCTACGAACGCTATCGCGCACTCACGCTGCGCCAGCATGGCCCGATCCTTGAAATCATCATGGGCGCGGCCCAATCGGCCAACCAGAAACTGGCCACCGCGGACGCCAATATGCACCGCGAGCTGGCCGAGATCTGGCGCGACGTGTCGGCCGACCCCGAGGTGCGCGTGGCGCTGATCCGCGGCGAGGGCAAGGGCTTTTCCGCCGGCGGCGACCTGTCGCTGGTGGAGGACATGGCCAATGACTTCGAGACCCGCACGCGCGTCTGGCACGAGGCGCGCGACCTCGTCTACAACGTCATCAACTGCGACAAGCCGGTGGTCTCGGCCATGCACGGCCCGGCCGTGGGCGCGGGCCTGGTGGCCGGGCTGCTGGCCGATATCTCGATCGCGGCGAAGACCGCGCGCATCGTCGACGGGCACACGCGCCTGGGCGTGGCGGCCGGCGACCATGCCGCGATCGTGTGGCCCCTGCTGTGCGGAATGGCCAAGGCCAAGTACTATCTGATGCTGTGCGAGTCGGTCAGCGGCGAGGAAGCCGAGCGGATCGGCCTGGTCTCGCTGGCGGTGGAAGAGGACGAACTGGTCGCGCGCGCGTTCGACGTGGCAAACCGGCTGGCGGCCGGTTCGCAGACGGCGATCCGCTGGACCAAGTACGCTCTCAACAACTGGCTGCGCATGGCCGGCCCCGCCTTCGATTCCTCGCTGGCGCTCGAATTCATGGGCTTTGCCGGCCCCGACGTGCACGAAGGCATGGCGAGCCTGCGCCAGAAGCGGCCGCCTGAGTTCAAGTAGTCCAACCAGACAGGACGGAGACAGACCGCGGCGCCCCTGCCTGCCCGGCTGCTCCATCCACGGAGCGCATGACATGTTCGGACAGATTCCTGATTTCACCAACGGCTTCGAATTCATGCGCAAGCTGTGGGGCAGCGGCGCGGGCTTGTCCGGCAGCCTGATGCCCGGCCTGCAGGCAGCCATGACGCCCCCCATGGATCTCGAAGACCTCGACAAGCGCATCCACGACCTGAAGGCCGTGGAAAGCTGGCTGCAGCTCAACACCAACCTGCTGCACACCACGATCCAGGGCCTGGAGGTGCAGCGCGCCACGCTGGTCGCGCTGCAGACCTTCGGCAATGCACTGTCGCCCGAGGCCATGCAGAACGCAATGGAAAGCGTCGCGCGCGCTGCCAATGCGCCGAGTGCCTCGCCCTCGCCCTCTGCGCAGCGCCCTGCCGCCAGCGACAAGCCGGCAGATGCAGCGGCGGCCTCTGCGCAGGAAGCGGCGGAACCCGGCGCGCAGGCGGGGTCAGGCAAGAGCGCGGACACGGCCCCGCCGCCCAACGCATCGCTATGGTGGGACATGCTGCAGCAGCAGTTTAACCAGATCGCGAGCGGCGCGGCGGCGGCCAGCATTGCCCCGTTCGGCATGAGCGGCTTTGCTACCGGTACGCCCGCCGCGGCGGCGAAGCCGGACGAAAAGCCCGCCGCCAATCCCGCTGGCACGGACAAGTCCGCGTCCGGCCCCGCGCGCAAGAGTGGCACCGCGCCGAAGGGGGCCACGAAGGACGCAGCCAAGAGCACTGCCGCGCGCAAGAAGCCATCGGGCGCTGGCAAGGCAGCCAAACCCGATAACGGCAACGAATAAGCGCGCCGACGTCCGGCGCCCGGCCGCTCTCAGCCCACCGCATGCATCGAGACAGCCTCCTCCACCATGAGGCCACGCCGCCACGCCACGGGCACCATGGCGGCGTGCAACGCAATGCCACCGCGCTGATCATGATGGGCGGCGGCGCGCGCGCGGCCTACCAGGCCGGCGTGCTCAGCGGCGTGGCGCGCATCGCGGCTCGGCATGGGCATGGCCACGAGCCGATACCGTTCGGCATCATCGCCGGCACCTCGGCAGGCGCCATCAACGGCGCCGGACTGGCGATCCAGGCGGCGGACTTCCAGGCCGCCGCGGATAGCCTGTCGGCACTGTGGCATGGCATCCACACCGACGACGTCTATCGCACCGACGTGCTGCGCGCGGGCGTGTCAGGCGCGCGCTGGTTGTCGGCACTGGCGTTCGGCTGGGTCACGCACCGCCGCGCGCCGCGCGCGCTGCTCGACAACGCGCCGCTTGGCAGCATGCTGGGCGAGCTCTTCGAAGGCCAGCGCGTGCAGGCCAGCCTCGATGCCGGCGTGCTGCAGGCGTTCGCGGTCACGGCGCTGTCCTACAGCACCGGACGGCACGTGACGTTCTACCAGTCGCACCGGCGCATCCACCCATGGCACCGCAGCCAGCGCATTGCGGTGCCCGCGCAGATCACGGTGGACCACCTGCTGGCCTCGTCCTCGATCCCGTTCCTGTTCCCCGCCTTGGCGCTTGAACTTGAAGGCCATCACGAGTGGTTCGGCGACGGGACCATGCGCCAGATGTCGCCACTTTCACCGGCCATCCACCTGGGGGCTGCACGCGTGCTTGCCATTGGCTCCGCGTCGCGGCAGCGTCCGGGCTGGTTCGACACCGTGCCGGCCGGCGGCTATCCGTCGCTGGCCCAGGTCGGCGGACAGGCGCTGGCAAGCATCTTCCTGGACGGGCTTTCGGCCGACCTGGAGCGCCTGCTGCACATCAACCGCCTGCTGGCACGCATGCCGGAACTGGCGGGCGATACCGAAGGCTGGCGGCCCGTGCAGGTCATGACGATCTCGCCGAGCGAGCCCATCGAGGCCATTGCCGCCGAGCACCTGCAGCAATTGCCGCGCACCGTGCGCGCGCTGCTGACCCCGCTGGGCGGCACGGAAGCGCGCGGCGCCGCGTTTGCGAGCTACCTGCTGTTCGAGCCCGAGTTCACCCAGGCCCTGATCGCGCTCGGCGAACGCGACGCGGCAACCCAGGCGGATGAACTGGCGGCCTTCCTGTACGGCGTCATCCCGGGCACGCCGTCGACGCGTGGTGCCGACCACACAGGCGCCGCCCAGGTCACCCAGGCACCTGTTGCATAAAGACCGGTCAGCGCGCCGGCAAGCGCCGCCATTGGCACATTGCTGCGCACTTGTACCGCTAATCGCCCAAAATGGCGCCGAATCCGCTCGAACCACGGTGATAGTCGTTGCATTTGCGGCGATCCGCCCTAAAAAAAGGAAATAGAGAATAATTCGCATCTGGTAGAATCCGCCCGTAATTTCAAAGGCTTACCATGCTCTACCCCGAACTGTTCAAATCGTTGGAAGCGGTCCGCTGGCACATGGACAAGGACATCCCCTGGGATAGCTTCGACGCCAGCCTGCTAACCGACGACCAGGCCAAGACCATCCGCATGAACGCCATCACGGAATGGTCGGCCCTGCCGGCGACGGAGATGTTCCTGCGCGACAACCGCCACGACTCCGACTTTTCGGCCTTCATGAGCATCTGGTTCTTCGAGGAGCAGAAGCACTCGCTGGTGCTGATGGAGTACCTGCGTCGCTTCCGTCCGGACCTCGTACCGACCGAGGAAGAACTGCACGCCGTGCGCTTCGAGTTCGACCCGGCCCCGCCGCTGGAAACGCTGATGCTGCATTTCTGCGGCGAAATCCGCCTGAACCACTGGTACCGCCGCGCCGCCGAATGGCACTCGGAACCGGTCATCAAGCATATCTACCGCACGCTGTCGCAGGACGAAGCCCGCCACGGCGGCGCCTACCTGCGCTACATGAAGAAGTACCTGGCGCAGTTCGGCGACAACGCGCGCGCCGCGTTCGCCAAGATCGGCGTGCTGATGGCGTCGGCGCGCCGCACCGAAAAGCCGCTGCACCCGACCAACCTGCACGTGAACAAGGCGCTGTTCCCGAACGACACCGTGCAGTCGCGCCTGCCCGATCCGGACTGGCTGGAGAAGTGGCTGGACGAGCAGATCCGTTTCGACGAAGGCTGGGAAAAGAAGGTGATCGAACGGATCCTGCACAATATGTCGCTGCTGTTCGAGCGCACGTTCGAAACCGTGCAGGACCTGAATCGCTATCGCAAGGAACTGAATTCGCGCCTGCAGGCCAGTGGCGGCGCGCAGCCGGCTTGAGTTGCGGGATTTTCTGCTGCTGACGAAAAGCTCCATCGGATCGATGGGGCTTTTTTTTTGGGGTTCTTCGCTGGATTGCGGGAATCGGGGAGGGGTTGGGGTGGGGTTAGTCATTCCCCATCCCCCATTCACCACGAAATCATTGAAATAAAAACTAAATCACCCCCCTTCAATAACGTGGTAATCAATATCGATTATCCATGCCCACTCCCGCAAACATTGGACGATTTAATCCAGTCCATTTTATAAGCACCGAAATATACGATAAGATAATCTCGCCTCCCACTCCGGCGAGGCCTTGCCCTGGCGGCGTGCAGGCTGAATCGGCTGCCAGGGGTCAAGCCGGGGTACCATTCCGGGGATGAAAAACCTGGCCCCAGACATGTCCGTACCCGATTTCGAATCCAAACTGACCCTGCCCGACGATGCCGCCGCGCTGGCCGCGCGCATCGCGGCGCTGCCGCGCCCGCTGGTATTCACCAACGGCGTCTTCGACATCCTGCACCGTGGCCACGCGACCTACCTGGCCCAGGCGCGGGCGCTGGGCGGCAGCCTGGTCGTGGGCGTCAACAGCGACGCCTCGGTCAGGATGCTGGGCAAGGGCGACGATCGCCCGCTCAACCATGAATCGGACCGCATGGCGCTGCTGGCTGCGCTGGCTTCGGTGGACCTGGTGGCCATGTTCCGCGAGCAGACCCCGGTGGAGCTGATCCGCCAGGTGCGTCCGGATATCTATGTGAAGGGCGGCGACTACGACATCGAGACGCTCGAGGAAACGCGCCTGGTGCGCAGCTGGGGCGGGCAGGCCATCGCCATCCCCTTCCTCCACGACCGCTCCACCACCAAGCTGCTGACCAAGGTCAGGCAGCATCGTTAAGGCAACGCGCCGGGGCCGGGGCCCTGATCCCGGCCCGTTATCCGCTTCTTTTACCGAAGCCGGGTCCTCAGGCGCCCCCGCAGTTCAGCAGCGTTTCCGCGCCGTAGCGCTGGCGCATGGCGTCCAGCCGCGCGCGCGCCGCTTCGTCGGCGCCGCGCACGCGCAGCCACGGGCGCATAAACGGGCGCGGCGCGTCGGCCAGCACGGCGGTGCGCACGCCTTGTCCGCGCAGGGTCTCCAGGTAGTGTTCGGCGTGTTCGCGTTCGCGGAACAGGCCCAGTGACACGGTGAACGACTCTGCTTCCGCTGCGCCGCTGGTCACCACCGAATAGTCGGTCACGTTGCGGCGGCGCAGTTCGGCCAGCTTGCGTTCGAGGTTCTCGCGAGTGGGCTGCGCCGGCAGGTGGATCCACCAGCGCACCTGTTCGCGGCGCTCGAATTGCTCTACCTGCCAGGAACCGCCGGCAAGGTCTTCGGCGGCGCGGCGCACGCCCTGCGCGCTGAACCCGCCGATTTCCACGCACTGGCTGTCGCTGCCCGCGCCCGCTACCGCCAGGACCTTGCCGGCCGGACCGGCGCCGCGCGGCGCCGCTGCGGGGGCCGCGCCGGACGCCGGAGGCGCGGGCTGAAGCTCCATGCGCTCGGTGCGTACCTGCTGGCGCAGCCGCGCCGGTTCTTGTGGCGTGCCGAGCCAGTCCGACAACGGGTCCGGCCCGAACACGCCCAGCACTGTCGCGAGCAAGACAACGTTTGCCAGCAGGAGCAACGGCAGCAGGATCGACAACCAATGCGGCTGGTCGGGCGGGCCTAGGCGGAACATGGGGGCGGTGCGGTGTGAAAAGTCGACGCGTTGACGATTGCGGGGTCGCCGGGATGTGGGCGGCGGTGTGTCCGGCGTGTCGCTCAGGGCGTTGCCATCGCGTGCAGCCCGAGCAGCACGAGATTATCGTGCATCTCGAACGGCACGGCGAGCGCGCCTGCCAGCGCGTGCCGCGCGCCGCCCGACAGCAGGCAGCGCGTGTGGCCGCGCGCGCTCAGCGTACGCCAGGTCCGCTCCACCGCGCCGGCCTGCGCGGCCAGGCAGCCCGCGGCAATGGCGTCATGCGTGTTGTCGGCCCACGGCAGGCGCGTGGCGGCGGCCGTGCCGGTGTCTGCCACATCCAGCGCCGGCAGTTGCGCCGTGTTGCGCGCCAGCGCGCCGAGCATCAGCGCCAGGCCCGGCAGGATCAGCCCGCCTTCAAAGCGCGCCGGGCCGCCCGGCTGCGCCGTGACGATATCGAGCGTGGTGGCCGTGCCCGCCGTGACGATCAGCAGGGTCTCGCCGGGCAGCCAGCGGTGCGCGCCGATGCTGCCGACCCAGCGGTCCACGCCGAGCTGCGTGGGTTCGCGATAGCCATTGACGAGATCGCCGTGCGTGGCGGTGCTACGCACCCATTGCACCGCAGGGCATGCGCCGAACGCTGTCACGAGCGTCGCGTCGACCTGGGTGGCAATCACCGGTCCCGCGACATTGGCGATCCATACCGACGGTATCGGCCCCTTGCCGCGCAGGTCGCGCAACGCACCGGCCAGCGCGCTCATGGCGCCTTCTTCCGTGTGCGCCACGGCGCCGCCGTGCTGCCATGGCGTGGGCAGGTGCCCGGGTTCCGCCGCGGGCCCAGCCTCGCACCAGGCCCATTTCAGGCGGGTATTGCCGATGTCGATCAGCAGCACCGGCGCGCTCATGCCGCGCCTCCGGCGGGCCGCAGCGACAGTTCGCCGCTGGTGATGCGCTCCAGCCCGGCTGGCGTTTCCAGCAGCAGGTGACCGTCGCCGTCGACGCCGCGCGCCATGCCTTCGGCCAGCACCTGGCCGTCGTGTAGTAGGCGCACGGGCTGGTCGCGATAGGCGTCCAGGGCGGACCACTGAGCCGCCATGGGCGCGAAGCCCTGCGCCAGGAACAACTCGCGCATCGCACCCAGCCGCGCGAGCACGGCGGCCAGCAGCCCGGTCGCGTCGCGCTGGGCGTCGAAGCCCGGCACGGCCTCGGCCACGCCGGCCAGTTTGCGCCCGAGCGCTACCTCCATCTGCGGATCGCGCACCAGGTTCAGGCCGATGCCGACCACGGCCCATACGCGCTGCGGACCGGCCGGCACGGCCTCGATCAGGATGCCGGCGAGCTTGCGCCCGTCGATCTGCAGGTCGTTCGGCCATTTCAGGCCGACGCGCGCGCCCAGGCCCGCGTCGACATCGCCCAGCGCCTGCGCGAGCGCCAGCCCCACGGCCAGGCTCAGGCCGCTCAGCTGCGACGGCGCCAGCGCCAGCGGCAGCGCCACCGAGAACGTCAGCCCGGCCTGCCCCTGCCAGGGACGGCCTTGCCGGCCGCGGCCGGCGGTCTGTCGGTAGGCCAGGCGCAGGATGGCGGCATCCGACCAGGGCGCCTGGCGGCAGGCCAGCGTCAGGTCGGCGTTGGTGGAACCGGTCTCTTCGACCAGTTCGAGCGCCCACCCTTGCAGTGCCTGGGGCAGCGCGGCGCGCAGGGCGACGGCGTCGATGCGCCAGGGTTGCGCGTTGGCGGGCTGCGGATCGGGGGCGGCGGTCATGGGAAAGCGTGGAAAGGACGTGGCAAGGACGTGGAAAACCGGTAAGCGGCGCCGGTCTGGCCGGGTTCGGTAACCGCCGTGATGCAAGCGCCGGTTCCAAGGCCGCATTGTAGCCGCGGGCGCCCTTTGCTCGCGCCACCCCGGCCGGTGGCTTAGAATCGGGACTAAGCCATCACATTGCCCAGCCCTTGGAAAGCCAGACGACGCCTGCCTTCAACATCACGCGCCAGGACGGAACCGTCAGCGTGCAGCTGTGTGGCGACTGGACCGCGCTCGCCCTGGCCGGTTGCCACCAGGCGCGCACCATGCGCTCGCGGCTGCACGCGTTGACGGAAACGCCCGAGGACGCCCACTGGTCGCTGGCCGGCGTGGACAAGCTCGACCATGTCGGCGCGCAACTGCTGTGGCAGGCCTGGAACGGCAAGCTGCCGGAGCAGCTCGACGCAAGCGACGGCCAGCGCCGCGTGTTCGAGCGCATTGCCAACCTGCACAGCGACGGCTGGAAGAAACATATTGTCGACCGGTTCAATCCAATCACGGTATTCGGTGGCTCGGTGCTGTCGTTCGGCGCGCAGGCTGCCAACGGCGTCAGCATGCTGGGGCAGCTCGCCTTCGACCTGATCCGCTTCGCGCGCATGCCGCAGCGCGGACCGTGGCGCGAGATTTCGGCCAATATCTACAACATTGGCTACAAGGCGCTCGGCATCACGGCACTGGTCGGCTTCCTGATCGGAATCGTGCTGTCGTACCTGTCGGCCAACCAGTTGCGCACGTTCGGTGCAAGCACCTTCATCGTCAACATCCTCGGCATGGCCGTGATCCGCGAGCTTGGCCCGGTCCTGGCCGCGATCCTGGTCGCCGGGCGTTCGGGTTCGGCCATCACCGCGCAGATCGGCGTGATGCGCGTGACCGAGGAGCTCGACGCCATGCGCGTCATGGGCATTTCCCACGGCTTCCGCCTGATCATGCCGCGCGTGGTCGCGCTGGCTGTGTGCATGCCGCTGCTGGTGGCGTGGACGGACGTGCTGGCCCTGACGGGCGGGATCCTCGCCGCACGCATGCAGCTCGGCATCAGCCCGACGTTCTTCCTGCGCGCACTGCCCGACGCCGTGCCCGTGGCCAATCTGTGGCTGGGCCTGGGCAAGGGGGTGGCCTTCGGCATGCTGATCGGACTGGCCGCCTGCCACTTCGGGCTGCGCATCAGGCCCAATACCCAGAGCCTGGGCGAAGGCACCACGGCTTCGGTGGTGGTGTCGATCACCATCGTGATCATTGCCGATGCCATCTTCGCCGTGATGTTCAAGGACGTAGGCCTGAGACTATGACCACCGCAGCCACAACGACCACCCTGCCCGCCCTGCCCGCCGTATCCCCGACCCCGGCCCCCGCCCGCGGCGATGCCGTCATCGAGGTGCACGACCTGGTCAAGCGCTACGGCAAGGCCGTCGTGCACGACGGGGTGAACCTGGACGTGTACCGCGGCGAAGTCCTGTCCATCGTAGGCGGCTCGGGCAGTGGCAAGACGGTGCTGCTGCGACAGATCGTCGGGCTGGAGCGGCCCACCTCGGGGTCGATCCGTGTCTTTGGCGAAGATCCGACCCGCCTGAAGCCCGCACAGCTGCAGGCACTGCGCAATCGCTGGGGCCTGCAGTTCCAGGGCGGGGCGCTGTTCTCGGCATTGTCGGTCATCGACAACATTGCGCTGCCGCTGCGTGAACTCCGGGCCCTGCCCGACAATCTGATCTGCCAGGCGGCCCTGCTCAAGCTGCAGATGGTGGGCCTGTCGGCGCGCGATGCCGACAAGATGCCCTCGGACCTTTCCGGCGGCATGACCAAGCGCGTGGCGCTGGCGCGCGCGCTGGCGCTGGAGCCGGAACTGCTGTTCCTGGACGAGCCCACCGCCGGCCTGGACCCGATGGCCTCCGACGGTTACGTGGCATTGATCCGCGAGTTGCGCCGCGAACTGGGACTGACCGTGGTGATGATCACGCACGACCTCGACACGCTGGTGGCGCTGTCCGACCGCGTGGCCGTGCTGGCCGACCACAAGGTGCTGGCCGCGGCGCCGATCGAGGAAGTCGTCAAGGTGGACCACCCGTTCATCCACGACTACTTCCTCGGCGAACGGGCGCAGCGCGCGATGCAGGCCCTGCAGCCGGCCTCCGGCGGCGCGCAACCTGGAGAAGCATGATGGAAAACAAGTCACACGCATTCCTTGCCGGACTGTTTACGATCGGCCTGGCCGTGCTGGTGCTGTTCGCGATCTTCTGGTTCAGCAGCGACCACGCCGTGCGCGTGCCGTACGACCTGATCACGCGCTCGACGGTGAACGGCCTGGGGCCTCAGGCAGACGTAAAGTACCGCGGCCTCGAAGTGGGCAAGGTGGTGTCGATCCGCTTCGACCCGCAGGTGCCCGGCCAGATCATCGTGCGCGTCAATGTGAACAAGGACACGCCGATCACGCGCACCACGTACGCCACGCTGGGCTTCCAGGGCGTGACCGGCATCGCCTACGTGCAGCTCGACGACACCGCTGCGGAGGAAGGCGCTGTCACGTCGCCGCCGCTGCAAACCTCGCCCAAGGCCGTGGCGCGCATCGCCATGCGTCCTGGCTTCTTCGAGGAGCTGGAAAAGCGCGGCGACTCGCTGCTCACGCAGGTCGAGACGATCATGACCTCGCTCAACGACATGTTCCAGGCCAACAACCGTGCCGAGCTGATGGCGGCGATCCGCTCGATCCACAAGACCGCTGACGACTACTCGAGGCTGTCGGCTTCGCTCGCGCCCGCGGCGGCGCAGTTCCCGCAGGTGACCGACAACCTCAATGCGACGCTGCAATCGACACGCCGGCTCACGCATGAACTGGCCAACCCGAACGGCACGGTGCTGCGCACGGTCGATACGGTCGGACACGACCTGCAGGGCGCGGCCGAGTCGATCCAGTCCGCCGCCGGTACGCTCAGCCAGGAAACGCTGCCGCAGGTCAACGGCCTGGCGCGCGACGCACGTCAGACCGCGCGCACCTTCGAACGCGCGGCCGGACAGTTCAGTGACAGCCCGAACAGCCTTCTGTTCGGCTCGCCAACGCCGGTGCCGGGTCCGGGCGAGCCCGGCTTCAGCGCCCCGTGACCGGCAGGCCAGCCCTGATGACCCACCGAGGCCAACCGTGACATCGACACCAGACCTGCCCACTGCCCGCCGCGCCGCCAGGACCCTGTTCGCCGCGCTGGCCATTGTGTCCGCCCTTGCCGGCTGCGCGCTGACCCGCTCGTCGCCGCCCGTCACCACCTACGACCTGGGGCCGCCGCTATCCGTGGAGAATTCGGCCGGCACGCTGCCGAAACTGAGAATCGCCCAGACCGACGGTCCGACCTGGATGGAAGGCAATGCGCTGTTTTACCGCCTGCAGTACGCGCAGGCGCAGCGGATGCAGTCCTATGCCACGCAGCGCTGGGTGGTCCCCCCCACGCAACTGTTCGACGGCCGCCTGCGCGAAGCCGTGGCCGCGCGCGGCGCGCTCACATGGTTTGGCGACACCTCCGTGCCCGCGCTCAAGGTCGACATGCTCGAGTTCGAGCAGGTCTTCGACAGCGCCACTGAAAGCCGCGGCGTGGTGCGCGTGCGCGCCACCGTGTACCACCAAGGCATGATTGGCCAGCAGACCTTTACCGCGCGCGAGCCGGCGCCCAGCGCCGACGGCGCGGGTGGCGTCAAGGCGCTGGCGGACAGCACCGACAAGGTGATCGCCGACATGCTGGCGTGGGCCGCCACGCTGCCCTTGCAGGGCAAGTAGGACAACAGCATCATGGTGCCGGCCCCCACGCCGCCTCCCATGCCACCGCAGGCACCGCCGCCGGAGGCGAACGAGCCCAGGCACTCGCCACTGGCGCGGGTGGGTCTCGTGTGCTTCACGCTGCTGGTGGTCTACGCCAGCCTGTACCCGTTCAGCGGCTGGACCGATAACGGCATCTCGCCGTTTGCGTTCCTGAGCGCGCCCAAGCCGCGCTACATCACCGAGTTCGACCTGCTGACCAATGTGCTCGGCTACTGTCCGTTCGGCGCGCTGGTGGTGCTTGCCTTGCACCCGCGCGTATCGGGCGCGCGCGCCACGCTGATCGCGTTCGTCGCGGGGGCCCTGCTCTCCTGCTGCATGGAGGCGTTGCAGACCTGGCTGCCGAGCCGCATCTCCTCGAACATCGACCTCATCACCAATGCGCTGGGCGCGCTGCTTGGCGGTGCCGTCGTGGCGCCGTTCACCTCCGCGCTGATCGACCGCGGCACGCTCACGCAACTGCGCACCGCGTGGTTCGAACCGCATGCGAGCTTCGCCATCATCCTGCTGCTGCTGTGGCCGTTCGCGCAGCTCTTTCCGCAGGAGCACCTGTTCGGCATGGGCGGCATCGTGCGCGAATGGCTGACCGACCCTGACTCGTGGCCCATGCAGGTGCTGCAGATGCTGGTGCCGTCGCTGCCGGCGTGGCAGGAAAGCATCGGCCTGCGCCCGGAGGACATGCAGAGCCAGCAGTTGCTCGAAACGCTGGTGACGGCCAGCAGCTGGCTGGGCACCGGGCTGTTCGCATCGATCGCGATGCGCCGGCACGCGCCGATGCTGCGCATCCTGGCCGGTCTGCTGGCCACGGCGCTGCTGATCAAGGCCGCCGTGGCGGAACTGCAATTCCCCGATGGCAACGCCTTCATCTGGTTGTCGGAAGGCGGCCGCTTTGCGCTGCTGACCAGCTCGCTGGCCCTGGCCCTGCTGCTGTATGTGCCGCGCTGGCTCCGCGCGGTGCTTGCCCTGGCCGCGCTGCTCACGCTGGTGGTGCTGACCAATGTGCTGCCGTCCAATCCGTATGCGTGGATCTCCGAACAGGGCTGGCGCATGGGGCGCTTCGTCCATTTCAACAGCCTGGCGCAATGGCTCGGATGGCTGTGGCCGTTCCTGGCGTTCTGCTATGTGATGTGGCGCTTTGAACAGGTGAGCCTGGGGCGGCATGAGCGGCGCAAGGCGGCGGCGGCGCGCAGGGCGGCGGTGAAGAGGGAGAAGGTGACATAGCGGCGCGCGAGGCAACGATGGCGATTGCCACCGGATTCGGCGCTTGCAGAAGGGAGTTCGCGGAGAAGTGGCCGCCGGTCTGGAGACCGGCCGGCTACAGTAGTGGATGGGCTCAGTGCAACTGCCCACCCTGTTCACGTACATCGACCTCCGTTGCCAGCGTTGTGGCAACAGCCTGGCGGATACCGCGGATCATCATCTCCAGGGACATGCTGGGCTGGCCCGGATGACGCGCTGCCTGCTCGGGCAGGTAAGGTATATGGATAAAGCCGCCACGCACGCCTGCGCCGGCAGGCGTCGCGAGGGCGTGCATCAGTCCGTAGAACACGTGATTGCAGACGAACGTTCCTGCCGTTTGCGAGACAGCGGCAGGGACACCGGCCTCGCGCATGTCACGCACGATAGCCTTGATCGGCAGCGTCGAGAAATACGCAGCCGGACCGTGCGCGGCGATCTCGGTATCGATGGGTTGCGCACCGGCGTTGTCGGCGATGCGGGCATCGTCGACGTTGATTGCCACGCGCTCGACCGACATCTCGGCGCGTCCGCCTGCCTGTCCAACCGCGATGGCCACGGCGGGCTTCTGTTCGCGCAGCAGCGCGCCCATGGCGTCGATCGCCGCGCCAAACACGCACGGCAACTGGCGCGCAATGACGATGGCATCGCCAATACGCTCGCCATCGAGCGCGCGCACCGCTTCCCATGACGGATTGACCGGCTCGTTTTCGAACGGCTCGAAGCCTGTGAGCAATACGGTGCGCATGTCGGGTCTCCGGATTACATGAGGAAGTACAGCAGTGCGATATTGGCGGTCAGGATGGCCAGCGCGGTAGGCACCTGCGCGCGAATCACGGCGTTCTTGTCTTCGAGTTCCAGCAGCGCGGCCGGCACGATGTTGAAGTTCGCCGCCATCGGCGTCATCAGCGTACCGCAATAGCCCGAGAACATGCCGATGGCCGCCATCACCGCCGGGTTGCCGTGGAACATGCCGACCAGGATCGGCACGCCGACGCCGCCGGTCATGACCGGGAACGCGGCAAAGCCGTTGCCCATGATCACCGTGAACAGCGCCATGCCGACGCAGTACACCACCACCGCGACCAGCTTGTAGTCCATGTTGATGTACGCGGTGGTCAGGTACGCCACGGCCTTGCCCACGCCGGCGTCAGCAAACACGAGCCCAAGCATCGCCAGCATCTGCGGCAGCACCAGCGCCCAGCCGAGCGACTCCGTCAGCCGGCGCGATTCGCGCACGCCCTGCACAACCGAGTCGCGCGTGAGCCAGCACACCACGCCCAGCGAGATCAGGCAGCCGATGCCGAGCGAAACGAAGGTCACGTTCTTCGGATCAAGCAGGGGGATACCTGCGATCTTCACATCCTTGAACAGCACGGTGCCGATCACCGTCACCAGCGGAATCAGCAGCGCGGGCACGAACAGCTTATTGCCAAGGCGGCGCGCGCTGGCGCGGCGCTCTTCTTCGGGCAGCGTGTCGTGCTTGCCGTGGCCGACGCCGCCAAAGCCGGCAATCAGCGCCATCACCACGGCGCCGATGCCCACTGCCGCGGGCGGCAGGCGGTCACCGATCAGGAAGACGATGGCATACAGCAGCCAGAACAGGCCCGTGCTGAAGCGGCGCGGATGCTCGCGGTCGGCGAAGGTCAGCAGCGCGGTAATGGCAAGAACCAGCCCCGCGAGCCAGTACAGGTATTCGATGGAGATGATCATGGCTTACTCCCCGCTCTTGGCAGCGACATTGACGGCGGGAGCCTTGCCCCCAAGCTCGCGCTCCAGCCACCCATCCAGGCGCTTCAGGCGCACCGCGTGGATCAGGAACGCGCAGATCGCGGTCGGGATGCCCCATGCGGCGATATGCAGCGGCTCCACGTCGATGTTCGACGACAGCAGGAAGGTATGCATCAGCGCAATCGCGCCGAAGGCCACGAAGATATCCTCGCCGAAGAACAGGCCGACGTTGTCGGTGGCCGCGCAGAACGCCAGCACGCGCTGGCGGATCGGTTCCGGCAGGTGGCCGAAGCGGTTCTCCGCCGCGCCTTCCGCCATCGGCGCCAGCAGCGGGCGCACCATCTGCGGATGGCCGCCGAGGCTGGTGAGGCCCACCGCCGCGGTCAGCTCGCGCACGCCGAGGTAGACGATCAGCAGGCGGCCCACCGTGGCCGATGCGATGCGCGCGATCCATGCCTGCGCATGTTCGCGCAGCCCGTGCCGCTCCAGCAGGCCGATCACGGCCAGCGGCAACAGGATGATCAGCGGCAAGTTGCGCGCCTTGACGAAGGCGGTGCCGATCGCGGTGAAGATCTGCATGACCGGCATCGATGCCGCAAGGCCCGTGGCAATGGCGGCGAGCGCCACCACCAGCATGGGATTGAAGCGCAGCACGAAGCCGATGATGATGACGCCGACCCCGATCAGGGGCCAAAGGTTGACTGCCTGTTCCATAAGAGACCCCTGAGAGCGTGATGGAAACGAGCGGCCTTCAGCCGTCGGACGGAATGACGGGGAAGGCCGTGGGAAATACCGGTAGCCGGGCTTGCCGCCTCAGGCTCCGGCGCGGACCGCGATGCCTTCGGCGCCGAGCCGCTCGCGGATGCGGCGCGCGAAGTCGAGCGCGTGGGCGCCGTCGCCGTGCAGGCACACGGTTTCGGCACGGATCGGTACCCAGCTGCCGTCGATGGCGCGCACGCGCTGCTCGCGCACCATGGTCAGGGTCTGGTTCAGGGCGACTTCCTCGTCTTCGTGCAGCGCGCCGGGCGTGCCGCGTTTGACGAGCGAGCCGTCAGGGTTGTAGCCGCGGTCGGCAAAGACTTCTTCCTTGACGCGCAGGCCGGCCTGGCGCGCCACCTCGATCATCTTGCTGCCGGCAAGGCCGAAGAAAACGAGGTCGGAATCGAAATCGCGCACGGCACGGACGATTGCCCCGGCCAGCGCCGGATCGCGCGCGGCCTGGTTGTACAGCGCGCCATGCGGCTTGACGTGATGCAGCTGCCCGCCCTGCGCGCGCACCATGGCGGCGAGCGCGCCGATCTGGTACAGCACGTCGGCGTATACGGCTTCCGGGTCGCGCTGCATCTCGGTGCGGCCGAAGTTGTCGCGGTCCGGGAAGCTCGGGTGCGCGCCGATGGCGACGCCCCGTTCGATGGCCCACTTCACGGTCTGCAGCATGGTGGCGGCATCGCCCGCATGCCAGCCGCACGCCACGTTGGCGGAACTGATCAGCGCGAGCAGCGCCTGGTCATTGCCACAACCTTCGCCAAGGTCGGCGTTCAAATCGATCTGCATTGCGTTTCTCCTTAGGCTGCGGCGCGCGTACGGGTGCGGCGGCGCGCGGCTATGGTCATGCCATCGCCCTGCCATTGCAGGGCCTGGTCTATCTGGCGCAGGTAGCGATCCACTGCCGCCTGCGCGGCAGCGGCCTCTTCGAGCGTGACGCGCACAAAGCGTACCGGCGCGCCCAGCGGCACCTGCGCCAGGCGCCACAGGTCGGCGCCAATCACGACGCCGATCTTCGGGTAGCCGCCGGTGGTCTGCGCATCGGCCATCAACGCGATCGGCTGGCCGGCCGGTGGCACCTGGATCACGCCGGGCACCACGCCATGCGAGAGCAGGTCGGCACTGCGCTCTGCCTTGCGCGCGAGCGCCGGACCTTGCAGGCGCAGGCCCATGCGGTTGCTGTTCGGCGTGATGGTCCAGTCGGACTCCCACAGCGCGGCCTGCGCGGCGGGCTCGAAATCGTCATACTCGGGGCCGGGCAGCAGGCGGATCGGCATGGCGCCGCCGGCGTCGGCAACAGGCAGCGCCCACGACGGCGCCTGTACGCCGAGCCAGCCCGGGTCCCCCGTCACACCGGGGCGTGCCGCAGGCAGGCGATCGCCCTCACGCAGCGCACGGCCGGCATAGCCGCCGAAGCCGGCCTTGAGGTCGGTGCTGCGCGAGCCCATCACCGGTTCCACGTCGATGCCGCCCGCGACGCACAGGTAGGCACGCGTGCCGCCGCGCGTGGCGGGCAGTGTCAGCGTGCTGCCGCGGCGGACGTCGAAGGCATGCCAGGACCAGACCGGCACGCCGTCCAGGTTGGCGCTGCACTCGGCGCCGGCCAGTGCCACGCGCAGATCGTCATGGAAGCGCACGGCCGCACGACCGAGCGTGAATTCGATGGCGGCGCAGCCAGGCGCATTGCCGAGCAGCCGGTTGCCGAGGGTCAGCGCCAGCGGATCCATGGCGCCGGCGCGCCCCACGCCGAAGCGGCGAAAGCCGGTGCGGCCAAGGTCCTGCACCGAGGCCAGCGCTCCGGGCCGGATGATCTCGATCACGCGATGACCTCCTCGACAACAAAACGCACGGTATCGCCGGGGGCGAACAGCGAAGGCGGATCGCGATCGGCCACGAACAGCGCGGCATCGGTACGCCCGATCAATTGCCAGCCGCCCGGGGCGGACGCCGGATAGATGCCGGTCTGCTCGCCGCCAATGCCGACCGAGCCGGCCGGCACCGCCAGCCGTGGCTCGCGCCGGCGCGGCGTGGCCAGTTCCGGCGCCAGTCCGCCCATGTAGGCAAAGCCGGGCTGGAAGCCCAGGAAGTACACCACGTACTCGCCTGCGCTGTGGCGGCGCACCACTTCCTGCGGGCTCAGGCCCGTATGCGCGGCCACATCGGGCAGGTCGGGCCCGTGCTCGCCGCCGTAGCGCACGGGGATCTCCACGAGCCGGCCGGCGGCCTGGCTCGCCTCGCCCGACGCCCACGCGAGCTTCAGGTTGCGCTGGAGCGCCGCGATATCGGCCGTCTCGTCGAAGATCACTGTCAGGTTATTCATGCCGGGCACGACGTCGACCACGCCACGCCAGTCGCCCGCACGTGCCGCCATGGCCCAGATGCGCCGCTGGACCTCGAGCGAGGCCGGCGGCGGCACGCTGCAGAGCAGCGCCTGTTCGGCAAGACGGTGGACGGTACAGGAAGTCATGGGCAACACCGGCAGGAACCCTGCTGATCAGTGTAGGCCCGTATGGCACCAGATGTGACCCACCAGCAATTCATCGACAATTTATCGATGAATTCATCATAACGAAACATGGAAGGGCCCGGCACTAAGGATTGACCCTAATAGGGACGAACAAAAGCAAAACGGCCGGGTTTCCCCGGCCGTTTTGCTCATTCCGATGCGATGGTGCCGATCAGGCAAACCCCGCCTGGTGCGCCTGCTGGTCGGCGTGGTACGAGCTGCGCACCATCGCGCCCACGGCGGCGTGCGTGAAGCCCATCTTGTAGGCCTCTTCCTCGAACATCTTGAAGGTGTCGGGATGGACGTAGCGCAGCACCGGCAGGTGGTGGTTCGACGGCGCGAGGTACTGGCCGATGGTCAGCATGTCGATGTCGTGCGCGCGCATGTCGCGCATGACTTCGAGGATTTCCTCGTCGGTCTCGCCCAGGCCGACCATCAGGCCGGACTTGGTCGGCACGTTCGGGTTGCGGCGCTTGAACTCCTGCAGCAGCTTGAGCGAGTGCGCGTAGTCGGCGCCCGGGCGGGCCTGCTTGTACAGGCGCGGCACGGTTTCCATGTTGTGGTTCATCACATCGGGCGGGCAGGCCTGCAGGATGTCCAGGGCCTTGTCCAGGCGGCCGCGGAAGTCCGGCACCAGCACTTCGATGCGGGTTGCCGGCGACAGCTCGCGGGTCTGGCTGATGCAGTCCACGTAGTGCTGGGCGCCGCCGTCGCGCAGGTCATCGCGGTCGACGCTGGTGATCACCACGTAGTTCAGCTTGAGCTGGGCGATGGTGCGGGCCAGGTTGCCCGGCTCGTTCACGTCGAGCGGATCGGGACGGCCGTGGCCGACATCGCAGAACGGGCAGCGGCGCGTGCACTTGTCGCCCATGATCATGAAGGTGGCGGTGCCCTTGCCGAAGCATTCGCCGATGTTCGGGCAGCTCGCTTCCTCGCACACCGTCACCAGGTTGTTCGCGCGCAGGATGTCCTTGATCTCATAGAAGCGCGAGTTGCCGGTTGCGGCCTTCACGCGGATCCAGTCCGGCTTCTTGAGCTTCTCGGCCGGCACGATCTTGATGGGAATGCGCGCGGTCTTGTCGGCAGATTTCTGCTTGCGGGTCGGATCGTACTGCTCCGCGGGGGATTGCGGGGTGTCGCTGGAGGAGGCGATCAGGGCGTCGCTCATAAATATCTCCGCACGCCAGGGCGTGCAATTCGCTTGTCAGCTTGTCACTAAGAGGCCAGGGCCGGCGTGGCGGCAGTTTTGTCTGCCGCCAGCGCACGGGCTTCGCGCGCTGCCAGCACCTCGCACAATGCCGCCGCCAGGCGTCGCGCGATGTCAGGTTGTTGTGCGGCGGTCACGGGCTGGTCCTGCCAGTGTCCACCTGCGGTGGCCATGTCGACTGTTTCCAGGCCGGCATAGCCACAAGGATTGATGCGCAGGAACGGCGCCAGGTCCATCTGCACGTTCAGGCTGACGCCGTGGTAGCTGCAGCCATTGCGGATCTTGAGCCCGAGCGCGGCAATCTTGGCGCCCCGGTGCGGCCCGTCCGACAGGTAGATGCCGGGGGCGCCGGGCTTGCGCTCAGCCGCGAGATTATACGCCGCGAGCGTGTCCAGCACGGCCTGCTCTATGTCGGAAACCAGCTCCCGCACCATCAACTTGCGGCGCTTGAGATCGAGCAGCAGATAAGCTACCACCTGACCGGGGCCGTGATAAGTGATCTGTCCACCACGATCGATCTGCACCATCGGAATGCGCTCGTCCGGTGCCAGCAGGTGCGCGGGATCGCCCGCCTGGCCCAACGTGTAGACCGGCGGATGCTCGACCAGCCAGAGCTGGTCGGGCGTCTCGGGCGTGCGCGCGGCGGTGAAGGCGCGCATGGCGTCGAAGCAGGGCTGGTAATCCTCGCGGCCCCGCTCGATGACTTGAATCGGATGCATGGCGAGAGTGTAACGAAAAGGGCCGGCTTGCGCCGGCCCCTGCCACGTTCACGCGGGTATCCGTCAGGCCCGCCGCGCGTCCGGGCTGCCTGGTTCATCACCTGGCTTCGACCAGACCAGGCGCAGCTGTGCCGCGCTTGGCGAGGATAGCCTGTTCATTGGCTCAGGCGGCCGTGACGTGATCGTCGCCTGGCGTCCATTCCGTGCCTCGAACCAGGCGCCGCAGTGCGCGGTACACGAGGTGCGGGACATCGGCCAGCGTCGGCACCGGGCGGCGCGCCTCGGCAATCAGCGCCAGGCGCACGGCGCGGCGCGCGCGCGGATCGATGCTCAGCACCACTTCATCGCCACGCCGCAGCAGCAGGCTCGCGCCACAACGCAGCCAGTAGTCCTCGGAATCGCCTTCGCGCGTGATCCACAGGTCGACGCCGGCGGCGTCCTCCACATGAAGGCGCTGTGCCGCGTGAATCGACAGCGCGGTGACTTCGCCGGGGCTGAGGGTGAATACTGTCGTTGTGAGCAGGGCTTGCATGTTGGATCTCCTATCCGCCGGCCTCGGCAGGTTTGCCGAGTCTTGCCATCTGACCGGTACTGGCCTGGTTTTCCCGCCAGGCCACTTCACTTCGCAGAGGCAATGGGGCGCCGGTGATCTGAATTCTAGTGATTGCCCGCGCACTGGCAAAACGATATATTTTTGAAGTTCTTGTTAGGCAAATTCACAAAGCGGAGGCTGTCATGGCATGGAAGGGTGCATGGGAAAGGGACATGCCGCGCGGCTGGCACCGTGAACTGCCACGCCTGCCGGCCCTGACGGCGCTGCGCGCGTTCGAAGCGGCGGCACGGCACGAGAGCTTTTCGCGCGCGGCGACCGAGCTGTTCGTCACGCACGGCGCGGTCAGCCACCAGATCCGCGCACTGGAAGACGAGCTGGGCATGCCGCTGTTCGAGCGCCACGGCAAGCGGGTGGCGCTGACGCCGTCCGGGCGGCTGTACGCCGAGCGCATCCGCGATGCCCTGTTGCAGATTGCCGACGCCACGCGCGTGCTGCAATCCGGCAACCGCGACAAGCGGCTGACCATCAGCACCATGCCGTCCTTTGCCGCGCGCTGGCTCACGCCGCGCATCGGCAGCTTTATCGAACGGCATCCGGAACTCGACGTCGAGTTGCTGTCATCGAACACGCTCGTGGATTTCGGCCAGGAAGAGGTCGATATCGCGCTGCGCATGGGAACGGGCGACTACCCGGGACTGTATGTGGAAAAGCTGCTCGATGATGTGTTTTTTCCGGTCTGCAGCCCGGGTTTCAACGGCGGGCGCCTGCCGGAACAGCCAAGTGACCTGGCCGGCCTGAACCTGCTGCGCGGCGAAGGCGACCCATGGAAGCCGTGGTTCGAAGCCGCGGGGCTGGACTGGCCCGAGCCGCGCAAGGGGCTGCTGCTCGAAGATTCGTCCCTGCTGCTGCAGGCAGCGGCCGAAGGCCAGGGCATTGCGCTGATCCGCTCCTCGCTCGCCTACAACGACCTGCTGTCCGGGCGGGTGGTGCGGCTGTTCGATGTCGGCATTCCGTGCCCGTGGCTGCTTTACTTCGTATGCGCACCCGGGGCACTGGATACACCCAAGGTGCAGGCGTTCCGGGGATGGCTGTTGCCAGAGATAGACCGCTTCCGGGAAGTGCTGGCGCAGTGGGCGGACTGAGGGCTCAATCCTTCAACGGCGACGCCTCGTCGTCGCCGGCATCGTTCTTCGCCGCAGCGCGCCCGGCCCTTGGATGGGCCTTGTCATAAACCTTCGCCAGATGCTGGAAATCCAGCGACGTGTAGATCTGCGTGGTGGCAATGCTGGCATGTCCGAGCAGCTCCTGCACCGCCCGCAGATCGCCGGACGACTGCAGCATATGCGTGGCGAACGAATGCCTCAGCATATGCGGATGCACGTCGGCGGGCACGCCTGCGCGAATGGCCTGCTCCTTGAGCCGCAACTGCACCACGCGCGTCGACAGCCGTTGTCCGCGCGCGCCAAGGAACAGTGCACACGCTTCCTCGGGAGCGGCCCTCGGCTTCAGTAGCTGATCGCGCACGGCAAGCCATGCGCGCAACGCCTCCATCGCCTTGCTTCCAACCGGAACGGTACGCCGCCTGGAGCCCTTTCCGGTCACGGTCAGTTCCGCACTGGCCAGGTCCAGCCAGCCGGCCGACTCGTAGCCGTCCAGCCTTTCATAGCGCAGGTCGAGCTGCACCAGCTCCGACAAGCGCAATCCGCTGGAGTAGAACAGCTCCCACACGGCCTGGTCGCGCAGTGCCGCGGCATCCGTCCCCGCGGGATGCGATACCAGCGCCACGGCATGTTCGACGGAAAGCGCCTTGGGCAGCCGGTGTCCGGAGCGCGGTGCGCGCACGCCCTCCACGGGATTGGCCTGGACGCCAAGACCGTGCTGCGCCGCCCACAGATAAAGGCCACGCCAGGCCGACAAGGTGCGGGCAATGCTGGTGCCGGCCAGTCCTTCGCCATGCAGGCGCGCGGCAAAGGCGCGGATATGGCGGGTCTCCAGCGTCAGCAACGCAACCCCCGGCGCGTGCCTGGCGGCGTGCGCCTGCAACGTGGTCAGGTCGCGGCGATAACTGCGGATGGTGTGTTCAGCAAGCTTGCGGCTGCCTTGCAGCCACGCGAGGTAGCGCGCGATGGCCGGGTCGGCCGCCGGCGTATCCGCATCCGCCCCGGAGGCGTTGGTCGGATCGGTGGTCATGGCTGCCAGGCTCCGGACCGGGCTATCAGTCGCGCAGGCGGTTCAGCGCGGCGCCGGCCACTTCGCCGATCTGTGCCAGGTAGGCCGTGCCCATGCCTTCGAGGAAACGACGCGGGTCGGGCGAGCCCAGCACCAGCAGGCCGAAGGCCGCGCCCGGCACCTCGCCGGCGGTACGCACGGGCGGACGCAAGGCCACCATAGCGATAGAGGCAACTTCGTCGAGTTCCAGCAGGCCGGCTGCCTCGAAACCCGCGTTGGCGCCGCAGTATGGTGCGCGCAGGCCTTCGGAGAACAGCCGCAAGTCATCGCTGCCACCCTGCGCCACTTCCATATGGGCATACTGTTCGGCCACGTTCCACAGCTTGAGCGCCACGGCGGGCACGTCGAACACCTGCTGCAGGCCATCCTGTACGGCATAGGGCAGCGCGTGAGAGTCCGGCTCGCCCATCAGGCGCAGTTGCCAGGCGTGCATGCGCTGCTGGGTGCGGTCGTTGTCGTGCCCGTGGCGCATCAGGTCGGCCAGGCGCAGTTCCAGCACCTTGTTCTTTTCACGCAGGATTTCCATCTGCCGTTCCTGCAGCGACACCGCGCGGTGGCTGTGCGGGCTGGTCAGCTGCACGGTGGCCAGCAGCTCGGCATGGTCTTCGAAGAAGTCGGGATGGCTCTGCAGGTAGGCGGCAACGTCTTGGGCGTTCATGGGCTTCGAACCGAGAGAATTTTGCATGGCAGTTTAGCAAAGCGGGGCGCATGCGCGCCGCCCCTTGCCATCCGCCCTCTCAATTACGTCTGGATCAGCCGTTTCTGTCGGGAAATCGCCATCAGGATGCCGATGCCCGCGCCCAGCGTCACCAGCGCCGTGCCGCCGTAGCTCATCAGCGGCAGCGGCACGCCCACCACGGGCAGGATGCCGCTCACCATGCCCATGTTGACGAAGGCATAGGTGAAGAAGATCAGCGTGATCGAACCGGCCAGCAGCCGCGAGAACAGCGTCGGCGCATTGGCCGCGATGAACAGCCCGCGGAAGATCAGCAGCAGGTACAGCACCAGCAGCACGGCATTGCCGATCAGGCCGAATTCCTCGGAATACACCGCGAAGATGAAGTCGGTGTGCTTTTCCGGGATGAACTCCAGGTGGGTCTGGGTGCCCTTGAGCCAGCCCTTGCCTTCGACCCCGCCCGAGCCGATCGCGATGATCGACTGGATCGTGTGGAAGCCCTTGCCCAGCGGGTCGGTGGTCGGATCGAGCAGCGTACACACGCGGTGCTGCTGGTAGTCATGCAGGATCGGCCAGTTCACGCCGGGCGCGCAGATATCGTTCTGGAACGTAATCAGCAGCGAGACCGCCACCACCAGCACACCCAGCAACGGCAGGATGATGCGCCACGACAGCCCGGCAAAGTAGATCACGTAGATGCCAGCCGCCATCACCAGCAGCGCGGTGCCCAGGTCAGGCTGCTTGGCGATCAGGCCGACCGGGATCAGCAGTAGCACCAGCGCCACCACGAAGTCGTACCATCGCACCACGCCCTCGCGTTTCTGGAAATACCACGCCAGCATCAGCGGCATCGAGATCTTCATGATCTCGGACGGCTGGATCACCATGCCGACGTTGAGCCAGCGGCGCGCGCCCTTGCGGATCAGGCCGAACATGGCCACCGCGATCAGCAGCGCCACGCCCACGGTATAGATCGGCACCGCTACCCGCATCAGCGTCTGCGTGGGCAGGTAGGCGATCACCAGCATGATCACGTAGGACAACAGGATGTTGCGCAGCTGGTCCTCGACCTTGCCTGGCATGTCGATGGCGGCCGAGTACACGGCCACGATACCGGTGGCGAACAACAGGAACACGATCAGCGCGAGCGGCTTGTCGAAGCCGGTGAACGCCGTCTTGATGAGCGACAGGACGCGACGCTTGTCCATGCGCGTCTCCTTCAGCGGGTGACGTCGGCGCCCGTCGCCGCCGTGGCGGCAACGGGCTTGACGCGTGGTTTGGGCGCGGGCGCCTTGGCGGCGGCCGGCACGGAGGCGGGTGCCGCGGGCCGCGGCTTGCTGTGGCCCAGCGCCTGCAGCATGCGCTCGTCGAGCGTCTGCACCGCCGAAGCCGGCGGGATCGCGGCCGGGTCAAGCGTCGGGGCCGCCGCGGAGGCGCTCGCCACCGCGGAAGCGCTCGCCACCGCGGACGAAGCCGACGCCACGGATGACGCACCCACCGCGCTGGCCGCCACGGCGCTGGCGCCGCCGGACATGACCGTTGCGCTCGCAATGCTTGCCGTCTGGCCGGTGGTAAAGACGCTGGCCGTGTCGACCGGCGCGCGCTCGGCCGGCGGCGGTGCCGAGGCCTCGAGTTCGGCGGGCCACTTGCCGAGCAGGTAATAGTCCATCACCTTGCGCGCGATCGGCGCCGCCACCGCGGCGCCGAAGCCCGCGTTCTCGACGATCAGCGCAAGCGCGATCTTGGGGTTGTCTGCGGGCGCAAACGCGGTATAGAGCGAGTGGTCGCGCTTGCGTTCATCCAGCGCGTGGTGGTTGTACTTCTCGTTCTTGCCGAGCGTGTAGGTCTGGGCCGTGCCGGTCTTGCCGGCGGACTCGTAGGCGGCGCCGGCAAATGCCCGCGCGGCCGTGCCGGAGTGCGTCACCGCGACCATCGCGCGCTTGATCACGTCGATATCGGCCTGCTTGAAGTCCAGGCGGTAGCTTTCCTTGGGCACGGTCAGCGTGCGCTTGCGCGTGACCGAGTCCTCCACGGCCTTGACCAGGTGCGGCTTCATCGCCGCGCCGTTGTTGACGATGATCGAGATCGCATTGGCGAGCTGCAGGATCGTGAAGCTGTTGTAGCCCTGGCCGATGCCCAGCGAAATGGTCTCGCCGTCATACCACTTCTGCTGCTCGGGCTTGCGGTAGGTCTTGCGCTTCCACTCGGGGGACGGCAGGATGCCGCGGCTTTCGCCCTCGATGTCGATGCCCGTGATCTGGCCGAAGCCCAGCGGCTTCATGAAGTCATGGATGGCATTGACGCCCATGTCGCGCGCCAGCGAATAGTAGTAGGTGTCGCACGACTGCACGATCGAGGCCTGCATGTCCACCCAGCCGTGGCCGCCCGGCTTGTCGTCGCGGAAGGTATGGTTGCCCAGCGTGAACGAGCCCGGGTCATGCATGCCCCAGGCGGCGGTGCGCTTGCCGGTGGTGAGCGCCGCCAGCGCCATGAAAGGCTTGTAGGTCGATCCGGGCGGATACGTACCCCGAAGCGGGCGGTTCAGCAGCGGCTTGTCCGGCGAATTGTTGAGCTCGTTCCAGGTGTTGCTGTCGATGCCCTCGACGAACAGGTTCGGGTCGAAGGTCGGCTTGGACACGAAGGCCAGGATATCGCCCGTGGAAGGCTCGATCGCCACCAGCGCACCGCGGCGGTCGCCGAACAACTCTTCGGCCAGTTGCTGCAGCCGGATATCGAGCGACAGGATCAGGTTGTTGCCCGGCGTGGCGGGCGAGGTCGACAGCGTGCGGATGGGCCGGCCGCCCGCGCTCACCTCGACCTCCTCGAAGCCGGTGAGCCCGTGCAGTTCGGTTTCGTAGCTCTGCTCCAGGCCAATCTTGCCGATGTAGTTGGAGCCCTTGTAGTTGTCGGCGTCCTTGCGCGGGTCGTACTTCGCGCCGTCCGCATCATTGGCCTCGTCCATGGCCTCGATGCGCTCCTGGTCGCGCTGCGAGATGCGCCCGAGATAGCCGATCACGTGCGAGGCCGACTCGCCCAGCGGATATTGCCGGAACAGGCGCGCGCGCACGTCCACGCCCGGGAAGCGGAAGCGCTGCGCGGAAAAGCGCGCCACTTCCGCGTCGCTGAGCTGGCTGCGGATCGGCAGGCTCTCGAAGCTGCGCGATTCCTCCATCAGGCGCTTGAAGCGGCGCCGGTCGCGCGGCTGGATATCGACCAGCGACGACAGCGCCTCGATGGTGTTGTCCAGCGTATCGGTCAGCTTGGACGGCGTGATCTCGAGCGTGTAGGCGGAGTAGTTGCGCGCCAGCACGATGCCGTTGCGGTCCATGATGATGCCGCGGTTGGGCTCGATCGGCGCCACCGAGATGCGGTTGTCCTCGGCCTTGGCCGAGTACTGGTCGTGCTTGTACCACTGCAGCCACAGGAAGCGCGTGAACAGCAGGCCGAAGCAGATCACCGTGAACAGCGCCGCGGCCGCCACGCGGAGGCGGAAGCGGCCGATTTCCAGTTCGACGTTGCGGATTTCGGTCATGGTACTGCCGGGTTGGATACGTTGGTCGCGGTCAGATCGGACGCGTTTCGTCCACGTCGACCGAACGGCGCTGCGGTGCGAGCAGCACGGCGGTAGCCATCGGCCAGAGCAGGGCTTCGATGCCGGGCGCCAGCAGCAGCGGCCAGCCCGGCAGCGGTGCGCCCATGGCCAGGCGGATCACCACGGGCACCGCATGCGCGATGAACAGCAGCGGCAGCACGTGCAGCGCCTGCGTATAGACCGTGAACCACAGCACGCGGCGGTGGATCGTAATGGCGAAATAGGCCAGCAGCGTATAGGCCACCGCGTGCTCGCCGAGCAGGCGCGCGTCATGCACGTCCATCAGCAGGCCCAGTGCGAACGCCACGCCCATGCCGACCTTGCGCGGCTGGTGGATGTTCCAGAACACCAGCACCAGCGCCACCATGTCGGGAATCCACAGGATGGTGCCCCACGGCATCAGGTTGAACAGGAAGGCGATGACAAAGCTGAACGCGATGAACGCGGGGTTCACCGGGCGCAGCAGGTACTGAGGATTGGTCACTGTTGAGCCTCCTTGGCAGCCGGGGCGGAGCCAGCCTTGGCCGCCGCTGCGCTGGCCGCCGCGGCACGCGCAGCGGCTGACCTGGCCCCCTTGAGGGGCGCCTCGGGCTTGTCCTCGACCGCCTCGCGCGGCGGCATGGCCGAGTCGTAGCGCACCACCAGCAATTGCCGGTGCGCCCGCACGCCCGCCACGGGTTCGCACCACACGCGCGAGAATGCGGTATCGGCCTTGCGCTCGATATGCGAGATCTTCGCCACCGGCAGGCCGGGCGGATACGTGCCGTCGAGCCCCGACGTCACCAGCAGGTCGCCCTGCTGCAGGTCGGCCGCCGCGGCCATGAAGCGCAGGTCGAGCTGGCCCGCGCGCGCGCCGCCGAAGGCAACGCTGCGCAAGCCGTTGCGTACCACCTGCACGGGAATCGCCTGGTCCTTGTCGGTCAGCAGCGTGACTTCGGACTGGAACGGCGAGACACGCGTCACCTGCCCCACCACGCCGCGCTCGTCGATCACCGGATAGCCTGCGCGCAGTCCGTGCTGGCTACCCTTGTCGATAACGATGCGCTGCGAGTACGGATCGCGCGCGTCATAGAGGATTTCCGCCGCCGTGACCGGCGTGGCCGACTCCTGTTGCAGGCTCAGCAGCTTGCGCAACTGGTTGTTCTCCGCCTCGAGCTGCGCCTGGCGCACCGAGGCCTCGGCCTGCTGCACGGCGCTCAGGCGCAGTTCGCGGTTCTCGCTGGCCAGCGAAGCGGACGACTGTGCGTAGTCGAACACCGCGCGCAGCGCGTCGCGCGGCACCAGCACGACGCGCTCGACGGGCATCAGGACTGTGGCGGCCACCTGGCGCACGATGCTGAGCGCATTGAAGCGCGCATCGACGATCAGCAGCGCCAGCGCGATGGCCACGTACAGGACCAGGCGTGCGACGGCCGAAGTCCCTTGCTTGAAAAGCGGCGGTGGAGAGTAATCCATTTAGCCGGGCGCGGGCGTTGACGGGAGGGAAGACGGAAGCGATGACGCAAAGACATTGCCGCCCCGGCGTGCCGGGGCGGCAATCGGTGCCGCGGGAGCGCTCCCGCGGGCGCGGCGTTGCCCCGCAGCCCTGATCGCGAGATCCGGCAGGCGGCGCATCGTCGCGTGCAGTCCTGTGCGCTTACTCGTACGAGAAAATGCTGCCCAGCTTGTCCATGCGTTCCAGCGCCATGCCGGAGCCGCGCACCACGCAGGTCAGCGGGTCTTCGGCGACCAGCACCGGCAGGCCGGTTTCCTCGGCCAGCAGGCGGTCCAGGTCGCGCAGCAGCGCGCCGCCGCCGGTCAGCATCATGCCGCGCTCGGCAATGTCGGCGCCCAGTTCCGGCGGCGTCTGTTCCAGCGCGATCTTGACGGCCGACACGATCTGGTTGAGCGGATCGGTCAGCGCTTCCAGGATTTCGTTGGACGATACCGTGAAGGCACGCGGAATGCCTTCGGACAGGTTGCGGCCCTTGACTTCCATCTCGCGGACCTCGGAACCCGGGAAGGCCGAGCCGATTTCCTTCTTGATGGCCTCGGCGGTCTGTTCGCCGATCAGCATGCCGTAGTTGCGGCGGATGTAGTTGACGATGGCCTCGTCGAACTTGTCGCCGCCGACGCGCACCGAACCCTTATAGACCATGCCGCCCAGCGAGATGATGCCCACCTCGGTGGTGCCGCCGCCGATGTCCACCACCATCGAGCCCGACGGCTCCGACACCGGCAGGCCGGCGCCGATCGCGGCCGACATCGGCTCCTCGATCAGGTACACCTGGCTGGCACCGGCACCCAGCGCCGATTCGCGGATGGCGCGGCGCTCGACCTGGGTCGAACCGCACGGCACGCAGATGATGATACGCGGGCTCGGACGCAGCAGCTTCGAGTCATGCACCATCTTGATGAACTGCTTGAGCATCTGCTCGGTGACGGTGAAGTCGGCGATCACGCCGTCCTTCATCGGGCGGATGGCTTCTATATTCCCGGGCACCTTGCCCAGCATCTGCTTGGCTTCCTTGCCCACCGCCTGGATGGTCTTCTTGGCGTTGGGGCCGCCTTCCTGGCGGATGGCCACGACCGAAGGCTCGTCCAGGACGATGCCCTTGTCGCGCATATAGATCAGCGTGTTGGCGGTGCCGAGGTCGATGGCCAGGTCGTTGGAAAAATAGCTGCGGAGAAATCCGAACATCAGGAATCCTGTTTCTGTTGGGTTCGCGGGTAGGCGAAGTGGCCGGCACCGCCTGCGGGCCGGCCACAAAATAGGTTCATGCGGGTAAGGTCGAGGCTTCCCGGGCGCCGGAAGTCCGTCATCCGCCCCCTGGGGAGGATGACGCCGGCAGACCGCCGCAGTGCACTCCCGCGCACCGCTCTACGGGAACCTTTGATTAGACCTCACGAAAAAGTTCGCGAAAAGACTACGTCGGTGCCACTTTGCGGAAGATCAGCAAAGCAACGGAGGGCTAATCAGAGGAACCCAGACCATCGTGCTTTGGACACCACCCCCACAGTGTGGCGGCCAGTGCAGCCCGAAGCACGTTTCATGACAGCGAAGCCCACCGCCGCAAAAGTGACAAATCGTTCACTCATGCAGCCGTGCCGGCGGAGATGTGGCGAGGACGCTGCCAAAGGTCGGGAGCACGGAATGATACCTTATAATTCCTGCTGATTCGGGCGGTTACGACCTGAAAACCACAGCTAATCCGATGACCCGGGGCGCCCCTCCGGCACCCTGCCCCGGCGGCGCGACGCACCCGCCGCATGCCTCGGGCGCCTGTGCCGCAAGCGCCTTTTTGCACCCGACATTTCACCTCGCCATGGCCCTCGACCTTTCCGACGTCAAGCGCATCGCCCATCTGGCCCGCATCGAAACCAGCGATGAAGAGGCCTCCCAGACGCTTGCGCAGCTCAATAACTTCTTTTCGCTGGTCGAGCAGATGCAGGCGGTCGACACCACCGGCATCGAGCCCCTGGCCCACCCGCTGGCCACCGTGCGCGAGATGGCCCAGCGCCTGCGTGAGGACGCCGTGACCGAAAGCGACCGCCGCGACGACTACCAGCGTCCCGCGCCGGCCACCCAGAATGGCCTGTACCTGGTGCCCAAGGTCATTGAATGACCGGCGCCCTGCCCCGCTGCGCCCGCACCCAAGCACGCCACCCCTGATGCCAACCGACTGTCATGCCCTTTTCCGCTGATTCCGTGACCTCCCTGCGCCAGCTTGCCGATGCCCTGGCCGCGCGCACCGTCTCCGCCGAGGAACTCGCCCGCACCTACCTGGCCCGCATCGAGCAGGCCGGCGCCCTGAACGCCTTCACCCATGTCGACGCCGAACGCACGCTGGCCCAGGCACGTGAAGCCGACGCGCGCCGCGCGCGCGGCGAGGCGACGCTGCTCACGGGCGTGCCCGTGGCCCACAAGGACGTGTTCGTCACGCGCGGCTGGCGCTCGACGGCCGGCTCGAAGATGCTGGCCAACTATGAAAGCCCGTTCGATGCCACCGTGGTCGAGCGCATGGCCGCCGCCGGCATGGTCACGCTGGGCAAGACCAATATGGACGAGTTTGCGATGGGCTCGTCCAACGAGAACTCCTTCTTCGGCGCGGTGCGCAACCCGTGGGACACCGACCGCGTGCCGGGCGGCTCGTCGGGCGGCTCGGCCGCCGCCGTGGCCGCGGGCCTGGCGCCGGCCGCCACCGGCACCGACACTGGCGGCTCGATCCGCCAGCCGTCGTCGTTCTCGGGCATCACCGGCATCAAGCCGACCTATGGCCGCGTGTCGCGCTACGGCATGATCGCGTTCGCGTCGTCGCTGGACCAGGCTGGCCCGATGGCTCACACCGCCGAGGACTGCGCCCTGCTGCTCAACGCCATGGCCGGCTTCGACCCGAAGGATTCGACCAGCATCCCGCCCGAGCAGGGCGGCGTGGACGAGGACTTCACGCGCCACCTGGGCCGTGCCCGCGCCGGCGCCACCGAAAGCCAGCCCCTGGCCGGCCTGCGCATCGGCCTGCCGCGCGAATACTTCGGCAAGGGCCTGTCGCCCGACGTGGAAGAGACCGTGCGCGCCGCGCTGCGCCAGTACGAGCAGCTCGGCGCCACGCTGGTGGAGGTGTCGCTGCCCAAGACCGAGCTGTCGATCCCCGTTTATTACGTGATTGCACCAGCCGAGGCTTCGTCGAACCTGTCGCGCTTTGACGGCGTGCGCTACGGCCACCGCGCGGCCGAGTACCGCGACCTGCTCGACATGTACAAGAAGTCCCGCGCCGAAGGCTTCGGCGCCGAGGTCAAGCGCCGCATCATGGTGGGCACCTACGTGCTGTCGCATGGCTACTACGACGCCTACTACCTGCAGGCCCAGAAGATCCGCCGCATCATTGCCGACGACTTCCAGCGTGCCTTCGCCCAGTGCGACGTGATCATGGGCCCGGTGGCACCGACGGTGGCATGGAAGCTCGGCGAGAAGAGCTCCGACCCGGTGCAGATGTACCTGGCCGACATCTTCACGCTGTCGACCAGCCTGGCCGGCCTGCCTGGCATGAGCGTGCCGTGCGGCTTTGGCGAGGGCAATATGCCGGTCGGCCTGCAGCTGATCGGCAACTACTTCGACGAAGCGCAGCTGCTGCAGACCGCGCACGCGTTCCAGCAGGCCACTGACTGGCACCTGCGCCGTCCCGCCAAGGGGTGAGCATGAATCGGCTTGCGCAAGGCTTCCGCCTGATCCTCGCCGCGGCACTGGCCGCGGTGGTGGCCGGCTGCATCCAGTTGCCGATCATCGGCAAGCCGACGCCCATCGCCAGCCGCGATATCGACGTCGTCGGCGACTGCCGCCGCACCGAGGAAGACGGCTTCCGCGAGGACGCCCAGCTGCGCGTGTCGGACAACAGCGTGCAGCAGCTCTCGTGGAAGCTGTGGGTCGGCAAGCGCGGCTCGTGCACCTTCAACCTGGCCGATTTCCGCCAGGTCCAGAAGAAGCCGCACATCGAGCTGCGCGCCAATGACGGCAGCGGCTGCAAGCTGATGGTCTGGCAGGATCCGCGCCGCATCACGCTCGCGCACGCCAACTGCGCGCAACGCTGCACGCCGGGGATCTACGAACAGGCCTGGCCGGTGATGTTCGAGCCGGGCAGCGGCGCCTGCGCGCAAACCCGCTGAGGCCACCCGCGATGACCGCCAGGCCCGCCAGCAACTGCCCGCATTGTCTGCACCGGCTCGCCACGCGCGTTGCCGGCGCGGCCGGCATGCTGCTGGCTGGGACCGTGCTCGCGCACACGCCCGCGCCGCCGACACCGGCACTCGTACAGCCGGCCAATACCGCCCCGCTCACCGCGCTCGCCCCCGGCGCCACCACGCGCACGGCGCCGGCCGTGCGACCGGCTACGCCGGCACTGCGCGTGCAGCTCCCCGGCGAACAGGGCGCGCCGGCGCTGAATGCCTACTGGTTCGTGCCGCGCGAAGCCAGCACGCCGCGTACCCAGGCTCTGCCCGTGGTGATCGCACTGCACGGCTGCAACGGCCTGACGGCCTCGCGCCCCGAGGCCACGCGGGTGGAAGCCGGCCACGCCGGCGACGGCGATGCCGCGTCCGCGCTGCAGCCGCGTTATCGCGAGTACGCCCAGTGGCTGGCCGAGCGCGGCTACGCCGTGCTGATGCCCGACAGCCTGTCCGCGCATGACAGGCTGCAAGGCTGCGGCGATTCGCCCGAGGCGCGTGGCCTGGACGATCGCCTGCGCCGCGCCGATGCGCTGGCGGCGCTGCGCTGGGTGGCGCGTCAGCCCGGCATCGATGCCGCGCGCATCGTGCTGCTCGGCTGGTCCAACGGTGCGCAGGCGGTGCTGGCCACCGTCGATGCGAGCCGGCCGTGGCCGGCCAACACGCCGCAAGTGGAACGCGCCGTGGCGTTCTATCCCGCCTGCAAGCGGGCCGTGCAGCAGCACAATTTCCGCTTGCGCGCACCGGTGCTGCTGATGATCGGCGGCGCCGACGACTGGACCCCCGCCACGCGCTGCGCCATGCTGCAGAGCGCGGTGCTGGCGCGCCAGCCGAACGCACGTTTCCGGCTGGAGATCTACCCTGGCGCATATCACGGCTTTGACGGCACCAGCGAATTGCAGGTGCGCCGCGACGGGCCGGGCGGATCGCGCGCCGGCCGCGGCGTGACGATCGGCGGCGATGCCGTGGCCCGCGTGGCCGCCATGGCCCAGCTAGACTCCTGGCTCGCCAGTCCCGACCCCTGAGCGCGCGCCAACACAGATACATGGGCCCGGCGCCTGCGCCGGCCCTTTGCAACAGACAGAACCCAAGAACCGAACAGGAATACCGCCATGCAATGGGAAGTGGTGATCGGCCTCGAAACGCACACGCAGCTCTCGACGGCCTCCAAGATTTTCTCCGGGACCTCCACCGCCTTCGGCGCCGAGCCCAATACACAGGCCTCGCCGGTTGACCTCGCGCTGCCGGGCGTGTTGCCCGTGCTCAACAAGGGCGCGGTGGAACGCGCCATCCAGTTCGGGCTGGCGATCGGCGCCACTATCGCGCCGCGCAGCATCTTCGCGCGCAAGAACTACTTCTACCCCGACCTGCCCAAGGGCTACCAGATCAGCCAGTACGAGATCCCCGTGGTGCAGGGCGGCAGCATCACGATCCAGGTCGAAGGCAAGAAGGGCGAGGTGTACGAGAAGACCGTGCAACTGACGCGCGCCCACCTGGAAGAAGATGCGGGCAAGTCGCTGCACGAGGACTTTGCCGGCATGACCGGCATCGACCTGAACCGCGCCGGCACGCCGCTGCTCGAAATCGTGACCGAGCCCGACATGCGCAGCTCGGCCGAAGCCGTGGCCTACGCCAAGGCGCTGCACTCGCTCGTGGTGTGGCTGGGCATCTGCGACGGCAACATGCAGGAAGGCAGCTTCCGCTGCGACGCCAACGTCTCGGTGCGCCCGGTCGGCCAGAAGGAATTCGGCACGCGCCGCGAGATCAAGAACCTGAACTCGTTCCGCTTCCTGCAGCAGGCCATCGACTACGAAGTGCAGTGGCAGATCAACGAGATCGAAGATGGCCGCAAGATCCAGCAGGCCACGGTGCTGTTCGACCCGGACACCGGCGAAACGCGCGCCATGCGCACCAAGGAAGACGCGCACGACTACCGCTACTTCCCCGATCCCGACCTGATGCCGCTGGAGATTGACGCAGCCTGGGTCGAGCGCGTGCGCGGCGAGCTGCCGGAACTGCCGGCCGCCATGCAGGCGCGTTTTGTTTCGCAATACGGCCTGTCGGCCTATGACGCCAGCATGCTGACCGCCACCAAGGCGCTGGCCGGCTACTACGAAGCCGTCGTCACCGACGCCGGCGCGGCCAACGCCAAGCCCGCGGCCAACTGGCTGATGGGGGATGTCGCCTCGCAGCTGAACCGCGAAGGCATCAGCATCGATGCCGCACCGGTCAGGCCGGCGCAGCTCGCCAGGCTGCTTGCACGCATTGCCGACGGCACGGTGTCGAACAACACCGCCAAGAAGGATGTCTTCCCGGCGATGTGGGCTGGCGAATCCGACGGTGACGCCGATGCGATCATCGCCGCCAAGGGGCTGAAGCAGATGTCCGACACCGGTGAACTTGAAAAGATCATCGACGATGTGCTGGCGGCCAACGCCAAGTCGGTGGAAGAGTTCCGGGCCGGGAAGGAGAAGGCCTTTAATGCGCTGGTCGGGCAGGCTATGAAGGCGACCAAGGGGAAGGCTAATCCGGCGCAGGTGAATGAGTTGTTGAAGAAGAAGTTGGGGTGATCCCCGTGGTTTGATTGCCGCCTCGTGCTTTGGCAGATGCTGCTGTTCCGGCGGAACAGCAGCATCTGGAAGCACACCTCCCCCATCCGACAAATCAAGCCAACAAAAAGTCCCCCCGGATCCCCTCCCCCACCTCCCTGACCTTCCCAAGAAAGTCCCCAAGCCACCCGTGGATTCCCACGGCAAGGATGTCATCGATACGCGCGAACTTCAGTTCAGCATGGAGCCGTCCCGCCCGCCTCTCGGTGTTGGTCGAATGCCGGTTCCGAATCTGCGCGAGGATCGCCACCACCTCCTGCATGCTCGCCGCCAGTGAGCGCGGCATGGCCGGATTCACGATCAGCAGTTGCGCCACCCGCTCCGGCGTAATGGCGGAACGATAGACCTTGCGATACGTTTCCAGCCCCGACAGCGCGCGCAGCACCGCCGCCCAGTAGTAGGAATCCTCCTCCTGCGGCACACCGCCGGCGGTGTGGAATTTCACGTCGAGCAGCCGCGCGGTGTTGTCGGCACGCTCCAGGAATGTCCCTAGCCGCAGGAAACAGAAGGCTTCGTCCTTGAGCATCGTGCCGACTTCGACGCCGCGCGCGAGGTGCGAGCGGAATTTGACCCATTCGAAGAATCCGGAAGGATCGTGCACCGGCATGCCGTCGCCGACCCGTTGGTTCGCTTCGAGCCACGTGGCGTTGATGGTTTCCCACAATGGCGTGGTGAGCGCGCCCCGCACCGCACGCGCGTTCTCGCGCGCGGCGCGCAGGCAGGAGAGGATCGATGCGGGATGGCTCTGATCGCCCGACATGAAGGCGATCATGGCCTCATGCCCGAGACCGCCATGGCGCGCGGCATAGCAGGGCGTGAGTTCGGTGATGTCGAGCATGGCGCGCCAGCCCTGCTCGGCCGCGTCCGCGCCTTGCGGCAGCAGCGCGGTCTGGTAGTTGACGTCCAGCATGCGCGCGGTGTTTTCCGCGCGTTCGGTGTAGCGGGCCATCCAGTACAGGTGGTCGGCGGTGCGGCTCAGCATGGCGGCTCCCGTGGTATTGCCCATCATCGGTCAAGCAATTGCCTTGCCAGCCTGCGGGATCGCTCAGTCCACCGGCACCACCGTCACGCCGACGTCCACGCCGTGCGCGCCACCGCCTACGATCACGCCATGCAGCAGCGGCACGTCGCTGTAGTCGCGGCCCAGCGCCAGCGTCACGTGGCGCGTATCCGCCAGCACATTGTTGGTCGGGTCGAGGTCGACCCAGCCTGCGACCGGGCAATACACCGACACCCACGCGTGCGAGGCGTCGGCGCCGACCAGGCGCGGCTCGCCGGGCGGCGGCTCGGTGCACAGGTAGCCGCTGACGTAGCGGGCCGCCAGCCCCACGGAACGCAGGCAACCGATCATCACCTGCGCAAAGTCCTGGCACACGCCGCTGCGCTGCGCGAATGCCTGCATGGCCGGCGTGTCCACTTCGGTGGATTCGCTGTGATATTCGAACTCGGCATGGATGCGCCCCATCAAATCCATCGCGCCGGCCACGACAGGCACGCCTGCGCCAAAACTGGGCAGCGCGTACTCGCGCAGGCTCGGATGCAGGGCAATGTTGGGCGAGGCAAAGACGAACTGCGTGGCCGGCTCGAACGGCTGGCCCGCGTGGAAGCGCAGCGATTGCGCCACCGTCTCCCACGGCGCGGACGCGGCCGGGTCCAGCGCCTGCCAGCGCGGCGTGAGCACCACGGTGCTGGTACAGGTCAGCTGCATCTGCGTATGCGGTACGTCGAGCATGAAGTGCAGTACGCGGTTGCCGAACGCATCGGTACGCACATGCTGGTGCGTGGGCGCGGGCTCGATGCGGGTGTCGTGCTCGGTCACGGCCTGCCACGGCAGGTCCGGCGGCGTGGCCACGGCACGCTGTTGGGCATGTTCGACCGGCTGCGAATAGCGGTAGGCGGTGGTATGCAGCACGTGGAGCGTGCTGCCGCCGGCGGGAGATATCACGGCGTCGGTCACGGCTGGTCGGCTTCCGGGTTGGCGCCGGCATGGCTGAAATAGCGTGCGCTGATCTCGTCGGAGATGCGTGCCATGCGCTCGAGGAACTGGCCGCACAGCGCCGACAGCGCGCCCGCATCGCCGCCCGCAGCGTTTAGCGCCTCGCACAGCGCCGCGCGCGTTGGCAGGGCGCTGGCCGCGGGCAGCAGTTCCGCGAGCGGCACACGTGCCTGCGCGCTGCCTCCGGGCGCAAGCTGCTCGAGCTTGCTGCGCAGCCGTTCCAGCAACCCATAGAGGCAGCGCGGGTTGGTCGGCTCCAGCACGAGCAGGTCGACCAGCGCGGCCAGGTCGCTGCGGCCCGGATAGAGCGAGCGATAGGTCAGGGTGCAGTCGAACAGGTGCAGCAGCAGCTCGAAGCCACTGCGCGAGCGCAACGCGCCCGTGTCGATCGCGGTCAGCAGGAAGCTGCTCATGGTAGCCAGGCGCTCGATATGGCGCCCGATGAATACCAGGCGCCACGCTTCGTCGCGCGACATGCGGTCGCCCTGCGCGCCGTTGATGGCGCCAAGCTGCATGGCCAGGTGCTCGAGCGCGGCCAGCACGCGCGCGCGGTCGTAGCTGGCGGTACCGCCGTCGTCGAGAGACAGCGTGGCCTCCATCATGGCGTCGCCGAAATCGTTGCGCGCGGCGAGGATGGTGCGCCAGTGGTCGTTGGACAGGCGGTTGCGGATCTCATTGGCCGCGGCGGCATGCGCGGCAAGGTTCTGCACAAGGCCAGTGCTGCCTCGAACGTCGGCCAGCGTGGCAACCAGGCTGCGCTCGAACAGGCGCAGCGACATTTTTGGCGACGGCGCCTCGGCGGGCACCAGGCCCGCCATCTGCGCGAGCTGGCCGAGCATCGATAGCGTGCCGTCATCGGTATCGTCGCTGCTTTCGATGGAACCGAGGATCTGCCGGCACAGCCTCACATTGTTCTCGGCGCGCTCGGCATAGCGCCCGGCCCAGAACAGGTTCTCGGCAGCGCGGCTCGACACCACCAGCGCCCGCGCCGGTGTCGGCGCCGCGAGCCCCGCGCGCCCGGCCAGCGGCGCGGCCGGCACCGGCTGGCTGGACATCACCCAGGTATCCGCGCTGGTGCCGCCGAGCTGCATCGATACCGACTCGAGCTGCGGCGCCGCGAGCCGGCTGAAGCCGCCCGCCATGACCTGCCAGCCGCCATTGCCATCCGCCACCGCGAATACGCGCAGCATGGCCGCGCGCGAACCGATCCGGTCCCCTTCCCAGCATGGCGTGTGCGACAGCGGCAGGGGCGGCTGCAGCGTGTAGCGGTCGGGCATGCGGGCGATGCGCTCGCGCCAGCCGTCTAGCGCCTGCAGGCCCAGCTCCATGCCCACCGCGGGCTCGTCGCTCAGGTCGGCGCGGCGCGGGTAGGTCGGCATCACGAAGGCTTCGGGCAGCGTGGCCAGCGCCTGCTCGCGCGCGGCGTCCTCCCCGCACCACCAGCTGGGCACGCCTGGCAGCAGCAGCGGCTCGCCCAGCAGCGCTTCGGCAATGCCGGGCAGGAAGCCGTGCATGGCCGGGGATTCCAGGAAGCCGGCGCCGGGCACGTTGGACACCATGACATTGCCCGCGCGCATCGCCTCCAGCAGCCCGGGCACGCCCAGCGTGGAGTCGTGGCGCAGCTCGAGCGGGTCGCAGAAGACATCGTCCAGGCGCCGCAGCACCACGTCCACGCGTTCGAGTCCGCCGAAGGTCTTGAGGTAGACCACGTCATTGCGCACGGTCAGGTCCTTGCCCTCGACCAGCGTGATGCCAAGGTAGCGTGCGAGAAACGTGTGCTCGAAGTAGGTCTCGTTGTAAGGACCAGGCGTGAGCAGCACGATGTGGTGGCCGGTAGCGGACGCAGCCGTCCCGTCGCGCCCGCTGCCAGCCTCGGTCGCGGCGGCCAGTGGCGCATGCGCGAGCGTGGACACCAGTTGCGCGAACGCCGGCGGCAGGCGGCGCACATGCAGGTCGCGGAAAGCATCGGTGAACAGGCTGGAGATGATCAGCCGGTTCTCGAGCGCGTAGCCCATGCCCGAAGGCGTATCGGTACGGTGCGCCATGACGGTCCAGCCGTCTTCGGTGTGCACCAGGTCCACCGCGACGATCTGCAGGAAGCTGCCGCCCGGCGGCTGGTAGCCCCGCAGCGGATGCAGGTAGCCCGGATGCCCATACACCAGCCCGGGCGGCAGCAGCCCGCGCGCGAGCAGCGTCTGTTCGCCATAGATGTCGGCCAGGATCGCATTGGCCAGCGTCGCGCGCTGCGCGGCGCCGCGCTCGATGACCTGCCAGTCCTGTTCGGTGACCAGGAACGGAAACAGCTCCAGTGGCCACGCGCGCGCCGCGCCCTGGTCGGCATAGACGTTGTAGGTCACGCCGTTGTCGCGGATCTGCCGCGCCATGGCCGCCGCGCGCGGGGCCAGCTCCACGGCGCCGGGCTCGCCTACCACGGCGAAGAAGCGCGCCCACGCCTCGCGCAGCGTGCCGGCCGGCAAACGCAATTCATCCAGGTGTCCGGCAGGCACCGGCTGCGCGAGGCGGGCAGCGGCGGCAATGGCCGCCGTGGCGTGAGGGGCGTCGGTGTCGTCGGCGGGCCGCGACAGGGGCTGGGCCAAGGTCTGGTCTCCTGTTGGCGGCTGCGCCGGTCCCGGCGCAGCCGCGCTGCTGCATGTCTACCCCTGGCGCAGGTCCAGCGTGAAGGGAAACTCGAGGCTGCGCCGCGGCGCCTGCGCAACGGTGCGCCCCGGCGTGTGCCCGTAGGCCGAAAAGCGTGCCAGGCGCCGGCTTTCCGCCTCATAGGCGTTGACGGGGAAGGTCTGGTAATTGCGCCCACCCGGATGCGCCACATGATACTGGCAGCCACCGATACTGCGCTCGCTCCAGGTATCGACCACGTCAATGGTCAGCGGCGCATGCGGCGCAATGGTCGGGTGCAGCGACGACGCCGGCGCCCATGCGCGGTAACGCACGCCCGCGACGAACTCGCCCGTGCGCCCGGTGGGTTGCAGCGGCACGGCCTGGCCATTCACGGTGACCACATGGCGGCTGTCATTCATGCCGAGCACGTGCACCTCGAGGCGTTCCACCGACGAATCCACGAAGCGCACCGTGGTGCCGGCCGCGCCTTCCTCGCCCATTACATGCCACGGCTCCAGCGCGCCGCGCAGCGTGAGTGCCAGGCCACCGGCGGCAAGTTCGCCAATGCGCGGGAAGCGGAATTCGAAATGCGGGGCAAACCAGCCGGCATCGAAGGCAAAGCCGGCAGCGCGCATGTCGGCCAGCACGTCGTCGAAATCCATCTGCACGAAGGTGCCCAGCATGAAGCGGTCGTGCAGCGCCGTACCCCAGCGCGTGAGCGGCGCCTGGTACGGCTCGCGCCAGAAGCGTGCCACCAGCGCGCGCAGCAGCAACTGCTGCACCAGGCTCATGCGCGCATGCGGCGGCATCTCGAAGGCGCGCAGTTCCAGCAGGCCGAGCCTGCCGGTCGGGCCGTCCGGAGAGTAGAGCTTGTCGATGCAGAACTCGGCGCGGTGCGTGTTGCCGGTGACGTCGATCAGCAGGTTGCGCAGCACGCGATCGACCAGCCACGGCGGCACGTAGCCGTTCGTGCCGTCCAGTTCGCGCCCGGCAAGCTGGCGGCGCAGTTCGGCGAATGCGATTTCCAGCTCGTAGAGCTGGTCGTTGCGTGCCTCGTCCACACGCGGGGCCTGGCTGGTCGGCCCGATGAAGAGCCCGGAGAACAGGTAGGACAGCGACGGATGGTTGTGCCAGTACGCAATCAGGCTGGCCAGCAGGTCCGGCCTGCGCAGGAACGGGCTGTCGGCCGGCGTGGCCCCGCCCAGCACGAAGTGGTTGCCACCGCCGGTGCCGGTATGCCGGCCGTCGAGCATGAACTTCTCGGTCGACAGGAAGCACTCGTGCGTGGCCTGGTAGAGGAACTCGGTGTGGTCGACCAGTTGTTCCCAGTTGGCGGCGGGATGGATGTTCACCTCGATCACGCCGGGATCGGGCGTGACCTGCAGCACCTTGAGCCGCGCATCGCGCGGCGGCGGATAGCCTTCCAGCACGATCTGCACGCCAAGGGAGGCGGCAGTGGCTTCCACTGCCTGCAGCAGAGCGAGGTAGTCTTCGAGCCGGGGTAGCGGTGGCATGAAGACGTAGATGACGCCGCGCTTGTCGTCCGCCTGTTCGGCCTCGACACGCGGGCCTGCCGCGCGCGCCGGATGGCGGACCTCGACGCACAGTGCCGTGCGCACGACGCCGGTCGCGGATTGCCCGCGTGCGGGCTCGACCTGCGCTGTGCCACTGGTGCCGCTGCCCGTACCCATTGCAGCGGTAGTGGTGGCGGCGTGCCGCGCCGGCGCCGCCGATGTCGCGGACAAAGGTGCTGGTGACTGTCGGCGCAGACCCGCTGCTGCCGGCAGCGGCGCGCGCGGCGCGAAGGGATCCTGCTCGAACTGCTGCTCCCGGTCGGCCGGACTCGACCACGGGAGGGCATCGAGCGGCAGCCGGTAGCCCATCGGCGAATCGCCGGGCAGCAGATACAGCCGCTCGTCGCGCAGGTACCAGCGGCCGCTGGTCCAGCCGCCCGCTTCGCCAGCCTGCTCCGCCTGGCTTTCGTCCCGTGCCAGCGGCAGCACATAGCCAGTCACGCTCGCCAAGCCCGCATCGAACACGCGGCGCAGGCGCATGCGCTCCATTTCGTCATCCAGGCGCGAAGCATGCGGATCGACGTTGACGGGCAGCCGCCGCTCGCGCCACAGGTAGTACCAGGCATCCTCATAGCCTGGCAGCGCATAGGAGGTGTCGAGCCCGAGCCGGTCGCACAGGGCCATCATGAAGCGGCGCGCATCGGCGTCGGTATAGTCGCCGGGATGGCGCTCGTCGGCAAAAAGCGCCGGGTCCTGCCAGCAGGGCGCGCCGTCGGCGCGCCACGCAATCGTCAGCGCCCAGCGCGGCAATTGCTCGCCCGGATACCACTTGCCCTGCCCGAAATGCAGGAAGCCACCCGCTCCGTAGCGCTCGCGCAGGCGATGCACCAGTTCGGCGGCCAGGCCGCGCTTGGTCGGCCCGAGCGCATCGGTATTCCACTCGGCGCCGTCACGGTCGCGCGCCGAGACGAAGGTCGGCTCTCCTCCCATCGTCAGGCGCACGTCCATCGCCTGCAGTTCGCGGTCCACCGCGGCGCCGGCGGCGCTCACAGCCTGCCACTGGTCCTCGGTATAGGGCAGCGTCACGCGCGGCGACTCATGGACGCGCGTGATGGTCATCGCATGGCTGAACTCGGCTTCGCATTCCTCGACCTCGCCGGTCACTGGCGCGGCGCTGCCGGGCTCGGGCGTGCACGCGAGCGGGATATGCCCCTCTCCCGCAAGCAGGCCGGAGGTGGGATCCAGCCCGATCCATCCTGCGCCAGGCAGGTAGACCTCGCACCAGGCATGCAGGTCGGTGAAGTCGCGCTCGGCGCCGCTCGGGCCGTCGATGGCCTTCACGTCAGGCGCCAGTTGCAGCAGGTAGCCTGAAACGAAGCGCGCCGCCAGGCCGAGGTGGCGCAGCGTCTGCACCAGCAGCCAGCCCGAATCGCGGCACGATCCCGAGGCATTGGCGAGCGTGGTTTCCGGGCTCTGCACGCCCGGCTCCATGCGGATCAGGTAGCGGATTTCTCGTTGCAGGCGCTGGTTCAGCGCCACCAGGAAATCGAGCGTGCGGCATTCGGCGCGATCGATGCTGTCGACAAAGGCCGCGAAGCGCGGTGTCAGTTCTTCGCGCACCAGGTAGGGCGCCAGGTCATGTGCGAGGCCGGCGTCATACGCGAAGGGAAAGCGCTCCGCCGAAGGCTCCAGGAAGAAGTCGAACGGGTTGTAGACCGACATCTCGGCCACCAGGTCGACCGTGACCTTGAACTCCGTCGTCGCTTCCGGGAAGACCAGGCGCGCCAGGTAATTGGAGAACGGATCCTGCTGCCAGTTGATGAAGTGCTGCGCCGGCTCGATGCGCAGCGCGTACGACAGGATCGGCGTGCGGCAGTGCGGTGCGGGCCGCAAGCGCACCACCTGCGGCGACAGCTTTACCGGACGGTCATAGCGATAGTGCGTGACGTGATTCAGTGCGACATGTATGGCCACGGCGCCCTCCCAGGCGGTTGCTGCGATTGGTGTCGCCCTGCCTCAAGCAAGACTTGTTCCCTCTCCGGCCGCTCACATCGAGCCGCCGGCCTTCGCGCGCACGGACTCCTCCAGCAGCGAGCGCAGCTTGGCCAGCGCGCCCGGATCGCCATGGGCCGCCGAGCGTGCATACCAGATCTTGGCCTGTTCGATGTCCTTGCCCACCACGCCGGGTTCGCCGCGCTCGTAGTAGCTGCCGACAATGTACTGGGCCCCGCCGTCTCCCGCGCTGGCGGCGCGGCTGTACCACTCGAACGCCTTGGCATAGTCGCGGGACATGCCGCGGCCGGTGAAGTAGTTGGTGGCCAGCGCCATCTGCGCCTGCACATGGCCGCCCTGCGCGGCGCGCTCATACCAGCGATTGGCCTCTTCCAGCGAACGTGGCACCAGCTCGCCGCGCTCGTACAGGTCACCAAGCGTGAACTGCGCGTGTGTCATCTGGTTGTCGGCAGCCTTGCGCAACCAGACCAGTGCCTCCTGCGGCTTGGGCGCCGTACCCTCGCCGCGCAGCAGCATCATGGCGTAGTTGAACTGGGCTAGCCGGTTGCCCCCCCGCGCCGCGGCGGCAAAGCCACGGAGCGCGGTATCGAACGCCCCGGCCTCATAGGCGGCGAGCGCTTCGCGGGTCTGCGCCTGGGCCGGCTGGGCAGGCGCGGGCGTGGCCTGGACCAGGACGCTGGGGCAGATAGCCAGCACGATTGCCAAGAGGGCAATGGCCAGCGCACGACGAGGGGCCGGGCCGGCTGTTGCGGCGGGCCAGAGCGAGGGGCGGGCTAGTGGCATGGCGGACTCCGGATGCGCTGGGCCTTCTTGAATCCAGTGTAGGAGGCGGCGATGCGGCCCGGAAGCCAATGACGATGGCGCAATTATTCAAGCGAATAATCAACAACCAAAAAAATCACAGAAGGAAATCCATACAACTAATAAGCCCCCTCAGATCCATCCGGCGCGATGCAAACGCCGCCATAGTCCGCCGCACGCGACGACTGTTACGCCGATCACAACCGGGTACGCGTAGTGGAACTTGAGCTCTGGCATGAACGAGAAATTCATGCCGTAGAGGCTGAACACCACCGTCGGGATCGCCAGGATGGCGCCCCAGCCGGCGAGACGCTTGACCACCTCGTTCTGCCTGACCGTGACCAGGGCCAGGTTGACCTGGACGGCGGTGGTCAGCATTTCGCGCACGACGTCGAGCGTGCGCACCAGACGGCTCGCGTGGTCCTCGATATCGCGGAAATAGGCGCGCAGTTCCTTCGGCACAAGCTCTTCGTGCAGGCGGATGAGCTGGCTGCAGATATCCTCGACCGGATTCACCGCATTGCGCAGGCGCAGCACTTGCCGCTTGATCTGATAGAGGCGCTCGATCGCCGCGCGGTCGAATTCGTCGCGGAAGATGCCCTGCTCCAGTTCAGCGAAAGTGTCCTCGAGCCGCGTTACGATCGGCAGGTAGTGGTCGACCACGAAATCCATCAATGCATACAGCACATAGCCCGGGCCATTGGCCAGACCCTGCGGGTCATGCTCGCAGCGCTCGCGCACCGGCGCGTAAGTGCTGCTGGCGCCATGTCGCACCGAGACCACATAGTTGGGGCCGACAAACAAGTGGGTTTCGCCTACCACGACCTCGTCCCCAACGAGCTGGGCAGTGTTCAGCACCACAAACACCGAGTCGCCATAGGCCTCCAGCTTGGGCCGCTGGTGTGCGTCAAGCGCATCTTCCACCGCCAGGTCGTGCAATCCGAATGACTGCTGCACCTGGCGCAGCAGAGACAGGTCCGGTTCGTGCAGGCCCAGCCAGACAAAGGTGCCTGGCACGCTGAGCGCCTGCGGAATCTCTTCAATGCCAACGGTGCCGAGCCGCTTGCCTGCCCGGTAAGCCACACAATTGACGATCGCACCCATGACGGCTCCCCTCTGCAGATGGCGCAATCGTAACAAGGTGACGTGACGAGCGTCTGGACGGCCTGATCGCGCTGCCGCCGGCACCACTTCTGCGCGTCCAATGGATTGCGTGCGGCACCTGGGGATAAAGTCGGCCTATTTGTTACAGTTCGCACCGAAGACGCAGTTAGAATGTGGCATTTCCACGGTCACCCGGCTATGTCACAGAAGAAATCGCCACGCTTCGAGCTGCGCAGTGGCAATGTAGACGCCCTCCTTCTCGCCCTCCAGACCGCCGACATGGCTGCACTGCGAGACGACCTGCTCTCCCGGTTCGAAGCCACCCCCGATTTCTTCTCCAATGACGTGATTGCGCTGGACCTGCGCGCGCTTGAAAGTGACGATGAGATCTCTCTCGACACGGTGATCGGCACGCTGGCGACGCTCAAGGCCCGTGCGATCGGCGTGGTCGCGCGCCCTGGCCAGCACGAGTGGGCGCAGCGCTTCGGCCTGCCGTTGCTTGACAGCCAGAGCCGCCGCGGCCTGCGGGAATCGGCAGAAGCCGTCGAGGCTGCCGAACGCGCCCTGGCAAAAGCCGCCGCCGAACAGGCCGCGCGCGAGGAAGCGGCCCGCACCGCTGCCCAGTCCGCCACCGAAGCCGCCGTCAAGGCCGCCATCCAGCAGACCCAGACCATCCTGATCGACAAGCCGCTGCGCTCGGGCCAGCAGGTCTACGCGCAGGGCGACGTGGTCATCATGGACGTGGTCAGCTACGGCGCCGAGGTGATCGCCGAAGGCAACATCCATGTCTATGCCCCGCTGCGCGGCCGCGCGCTGGCGGGCGTGAAGGGCAACACCAGCGCGCGCATCTTCAGCACGTGCATGGAACCCGAACTGATTTCCATTGCCGGCATCTATCGCACGGCCGAGCAGACGCTGCCGGCCGACGTGCTCGGCAAGACCGCCCAGGTTCGCCTGGCCGATGAAAAACTGATTCTGGAAGCCATCCGGTTCAAATGATCCGGCGACCAGTCACCACCTGAATTACTGCAGCGCAAGCTTCAACCTAATTACGGACCAAAGAGCCATGGCAAAAATCATCGTTGTGACCTCCGGCAAGGGAGGCGTCGGCAAGACCACCACCAGCGCCAGCTTTGCCGCGGGCCTGGCCCTGCGCGGCCACAAGACGGCCGTGATCGACTTCGACGTCGGCCTGCGCAACCTCGACCTGATCATGGGTTGCGAGCGCCGCGTGGTGTATGACCTGATCAACGTGGTGCAGGGCGAAGCCAACCTGAACCAGGCCCTGATCAAGGACAAGAAGTGCGAGAACCTGTTCATCCTGCCGGCCTCGCAGACGCGCGACAAGGACGCGCTGACCAAGGACGGCGTCGAGAAGGTCATCAAGGGCCTCGTCGACATGAACTTCGAGTACATCGTCTGCGACTCGCCGGCGGGCATCGAGTCGGGCGCGCTGATGGCCATGTATTTCGCCGACGAGGCGCTGATCGTGACCAACCCGGAAGTGTCCTCGGTGCGTGACTCGGACCGCATCCTGGGCATCCTGGCCTCCAAGACCAAGCGCGCCAGCGAAGGCGGCGAGCCGATCAAGGAACACCTGCTGATCACGCGCTACAACCCCAAGCGCGTGCACGGCGGCGAGATGCTGTCGCTGACCGACATCCAGGAAATCCTGCGCATCAAGCTGATCGGCGTGGTTCCCGAATCCGAGGCCGTGCTGCACGCGTCCAACCAGGGCACGCCCGCCATCCACCTGGAAGGTAGCGACGTGGCGGACGCCTACGGCGACGTGGTGGACCGCTTCCTGGGCAAGGACAAGCCGATGCGCTTCACGGACTACCAGAAGCCTGGCCTGCTGTCGCGCATCTTCGGCAACAAGTAAAACAAGTACGGAGGACTCATCCCCATGTCGATCCTGTCCTTCCTGCTGGGGGAAAAGAAGAAATCGGCCTCGGTCGCCAAGGAGCGGCTGCAGATCATCCTGGCCCATGAACGCACGGGCCATTCGGCCCCGGCCGACTACCTGCCGGCCCTGCAGCGCGAGCTGGTCGCCGTGATCTCGAAGTACGTCAAGATCAGTGACCAGGACCTGCGCGTGAGCCTCGAGCGCCAGGACAACCTGGAAGTGCTCGAAGTCAAGATCGAGATCCCCCAGGGCTGATTCGCCAGTCCTGCCCCCACCGGCGCCCCCTTGCAGCAAGGGGGCGCCGGTGTCGCTTCCTCCCTCCCCACACGACCAACTAGTGTCCGATGCTGGTGCAACGCACCAACACGGTATTGTGTAGCGGCCAGACAACGGATTTGCACCAAAATCCTGCTCGAATCCGGCCTCCCACGCGTATTTGTGTCCTTCGCTCTGACGTTTTGTTAAATTTTCGCGGCGTTTACAGGAAACGTAGACCCCGTGCCCCGCCGTGATCCGGCGGAGACCAGAACAGAACAGAAAAGGAGCACCATGAAGAAATCGGCCATCGTCCTCGCCGCCGGCAGCCTGCTGGCAGGTTCCGCTTTTGCACAAACCTCCGTCACGCTGTACGGCATCGCCGACGTCAGCCTGCGCTATACCAACCACGCCGACGCTGCGGGTCACGGCCTGACCGAACTGACGGACGGCGCCATCACCCAGAGCCGCTGGGGCCTGAAGGGCGCCGAAGACCTCGGCAACGGCCTGAAGGCGATCTTCCAACTGGAAAACGGTTACAGCCTCGACACCGGCAAGATGAACGGCGCCTCGACCGGCCAGCTGTTCAATCGTCAAGCCTATGTCGGCCTGAGCGGCAACTTCGGTGCGATCAAGCTGGGCCGCCAGAACTCCGAAGCATTTGCGTTCTTCGGCGACTACGATCCTCTGACCGTCGGTAACTACTTCCAGAACTCCTGGATGTACGGCACCCTGGCCCGCCTGCGCAACAACAATGTCGTCAACTACAGCGGCAAGTTCGGTGGCCTGGACGTCGGCGCCAGCTACGCCTTCGGCGAAACCCCGGGCAGCTTCACCAAGGCTTCGGGCGCCCCGACTTCCAATGGCTCGTCGGTTCCGTACTGGGGCGTTCACGCCGCGTATGAGTACGGCCCGTTCGGCTTCGGCGGCGTGTTCCAGGAATCGCGCGACCAGGTTGGCAACAAGCAGCAGTTCTGGGGCGTTGGCGGCAAGTACACGGTCCAGGCATTCAAGCTGTTCCTGGGCTACCAGGGTGGCAAGGACCGCACCGGCGCAGCTGACATCAACCTGAACCAGAGCATCAGCTCCCCGGCGGCTACGGCAATTATCGCCGGCGCAGCCAACAACCCGCGCAAGGACAACATCGCCTACGCTGGCACGACCTGGCAAGCCAGCCCGGCCCTGGCTGTGACGGGCGCGTTCTACTATGACTGGGCTCAGAACGTGAACGGCACGACCGCCAGCGGCAAGCGTTACACTGGCGCGCTGATCGCCGAGTACTCGCTGTCGAAGCGCACGCAAGTCTACGGCGCTGCCGACTACAACCACGTTTCGGGTCAGTCGATCACCGAACTGCCGAGCTCCAACAACCAGTTCGGCGTGGCCGCTGGTATCCGCCACATTTTCTGATCGTTTCCCGATCAGTTGACTGTTTGGCAGAAAGGCACCTTCGGGTGCCTTTTTTTATTGTCGGGCCGTTTACCATGCTTGGCAGGTGGCGCAGCAAGGCACTAGCTCACGCAGCTTCGCTCTCCGCCAGCTCCAGCCGGTACCCATGCGTATAGACGGGCGTCAGCCGGAGTCCATTCTCGGCATGCAGTCCCAGCTTGCTGCGCACACGCGACACATGCGTGTCGATGGTGCGTGACAGCGGCGAGATCTCGCGGCCCCAGACCGTGGCAATGATGTGGTCGCGTGTGACGATGCGGCCCTCGTTGCGGAACAGCAGTACCGCCAGGTCGAACTCCTTTGGTGTCAGGCAGACCGGATGCCCATGGAACGTCGCCTGCCGCGCCGAGCAGTCGAATACATAGCCGGCCAGGCGCAATGGCGCGTTGCGCGCAAAGTCCCCGGGACAGGTGCGGCGCAGCACGGCGCCGATGCGCGCCGCCAACTCGGCGGCACGGACGGGCTTGGCCATGTAATCGTCTGCGCCGGCGACCAGTGCGCTGACGATATCGGCCTCGGCACTGTGAGCGGAAAGGAAGATGACGGGGATGCGCCGGTCGAGATTGCCCCGCACCCAGCTCAGCACCTCGCGGCCGGACATGCCTGGCATCTGCCAGTCGAGCAGTAGCAAGTCGAACGCGGTGTCATGCAAGGCCAGCAGCAGGCGCCGGCTCTGGCTGAAGCTCACGCATTCATAGCCGGCTTCATTGACGATCCTGCGGACCAGTGCCGCATGGACCGGATCGGCTTCCAGCGAGGCAATCGTCTTTCCCATAGTCTGTCTTCCTCAGCGTTTGCGCGTGAGGAAATTAGAAACCGGGAACCGGGACATCAGAATAGGAGGTGCCTCAAAACTGGATTTCAACAATCGTTTACTCCGTGCCGCAACGCGGGTCCCTACCATGGGCACTGCCATGCCGGCCTTTGCGCCGGCTTCCTGCATTCAGAAGCGCCAGGAGACTCGACGTGAGAATTGCCGTTTTGGAGGCCGACCCGACCCGGGCCGTCAGCATCGACCAGACCCTTCGCCTCAACGGGCACCAGTGCTCGCGCTACATCCACGGCAGGTCCCTGATCCAGGCACTGCGCGCCGGCACCTTCGAGATGCTATTGCTGGACGGCGATGCGCCGGGCATTTCGGCGCTGGACGTGCTGTCATGGGTGCGCCGCACGCTCGGGCACGAGTTGCCGGTGATGCTGCTCGGGGACAGCGACGACGAATTGCATATCGCCGCCTGCCTTGGCGAAGGTGCCGACGCCTATCTGCGCAAACCCGTCGGCATGGCGGAACTTGCCGCGCGGGTGATGGCGCTGCTGCGCCGCGCATGTCCGGCCGGTGCGCACGCCTGCGATCTCAGCCACGGCGCCTTCCGCTTCGCCACGGCCGACCGCCGCGCATGGGTCCACGGCCGGCCGGTGGCGCTGGCGCCAAAGGAATTCGACCTGGCCGTGCTGCTGTTCCGCAACCTCGGCTCGCTGGTGCTGCGCCAGACCATGGTCAACGAGGTCTGGCGCTATCACGTCGATGCGGCTTCGCGCACGGTCGACAGCCATCTGTCCCGGGTCCGTACCAAGCTCGCGCTATGGCCGCACAACGGCGTACGGCTGTCCGCCGTCTACGGCCTCGGGAACCGGCTGGACCCGGTGGAGAGCGTCAGTCGGCCTTGATGCCGGCTTCCTTGACGATGCGGGCGTTCTCCACGGATTCGTCATGGATGGCCTTGGCGAACTGCGCGGCCGTGCCGCCGGTCGGCACTTCACCGCCCTTGAGCAGGCGCTCGCGCACCCCGGGCTCGGCCAGCGCCTTGTTGAGTTCGGCGTTGAGTTTGTTGACGATCGCCGCCGGCGTCTTGCCCGGGGCAAAAATGCCAAAGGTCGAGGTCAGGTTCGCCTGCGGGTAACCGAGTTCCGCGAGCGTCGGCACGCCGGCCAGGCTCTCGATGCGCTTCGGTGCGCCCACGGCGAGCGGGCGCAACCGGCCAGCCTCCATGTGCTGCGTCAAAGCGGGACTGGCATTGGTGCTCATCACCTCGAACTGGCCGCCGAGCGCGTCGTTCATCTGCTGGCCTGCGCCCTTGTATGGGATCAGCGTCAGCTCGGCCTTCGACTTCGCCTTCACCTGCTCGAGCACGACATGGCCAACCGTGCCGAGGCCCGAAGTGGCCCAGCGCACCGAGCCCGGCTTGGCCCTGGCTAGTGCGACGAGGTCCTGGAACGTCTTGCCGGCAAAGCTCGGCGTGGCGACGATCAGCACCGGCGAGTACATCACGCTCATGACGGGCGCCACATCGCGCTGCGGGTCGTAGTTGACATGGCCCACATGCGGGTTCAGCGTGAGCGGGCTGGTCGAGGCAAAGCCGAGCGTGTAACCGTCCGGCGCGGCCTTGGCCACCGCATCGATGCCGATGCTGCCGCCGGCACCGGCCTTGTTCTCGACCACCACGGAGGTGCCCATCTGGGCCGAGAGCCGCTCGCCTAGCGCGCGCGCCACGGTATCGCTGATCCCGCCGGTGGGATAGGCGACGATCATGCGGATCGGGCGGCTCGGGTAGTTGTCGGCGGCTGCAGCGGGCAACGCTGTGGCCATCAGGCCGGCAGCGCCAAGCGCGGCCAGTACGGGCAAGCGGGAATGAAAAGCCATGACAGGTGCGGGAGATAGAAGGGCGCGGGGCGTGGCACGTAGCCGCGTCGCGTATCTTAGCCGATCGACTGGCGCGGCTTGCCGCCTTAGCGCACCAGCGGGTGTTCCGGCACCCATGAGACAAAGAGCTCGTTGGCGCGGTCATACAGGCGCCAGACCGTGCCGCAGTCGCGGCAACAGAAGGTCAGCATGCTGTACGGAACGCCAGCCACGCTCTGGCTGACCAGCGGCGCGGTACTGCGCAGCGCCAGGCAGGACGGCGGCTCGCGGCGCCGCGGATCCGCCGCCAGCGCCAGGCAGCGCTCACAGGCGGGAACAGCGGTGGAAGGGGAAGCGGGAAGCGAAGGTACGGCGGACGTCATGCCCGCCATGATGCCGCAAAACACGCGCTTGCTGCGCGCCTCGCAGCATGCAGCGGCAATTCGCGCCGTCGTGCGTCGTATTCACTACATATATCGCAGCCAATCCAATTCGCGCGCATGCACACACGCGGCACGCGCGGTCCCTGATGCCATTCGCGCCCATTCGCTCATATTCGCGCTTTAAGGAACAGTTAAGATTTCCTGAGCGAACTTTTACGAACCCGCGCTCGTGCCGCTTCCTAGACTGCCTTGCATGCGGCGGCCAGCACCGGCCTGATGGCGCCGCGATCCGGATCGCCACTGGCGCCGGACTTGCCAATCGCAGGCCGCCCGGGCACCGATGGTGCCCCTGAAGGAGACAGGTTCATCATGGCAGTCACAGGCAACACCCACGGCTTCACGCAATCACACCAACATGCACAAGCAGCGCCGCGCTTCGATATCTATGGGCGCATCCACAAGGCGCTGCGCGCCTTTATGGCCGACACGCTGTTGCGCGTCGGCCGCACCGACACCGACGACGAGGCCGAGCTGCGCGGCACGCTGAGTCAGGTACGCGATCTGCTGTCGGCTTGCGAGCAGCACCTACATAAGGAAGACGACTACGTGCACGCCGCCATGGAAGCGCGCGTGCCGGGTTCCACGGCGCGCATCGCCCACGAGCATGTGACCCATATGGCCGAGATCCGGGCGCTGCTGGCGCTGACCGACCGCGTGGCCGCCACCATGCCGGCGGCACGCCCCGACGCCATCCGCGAGCTGTACCGCCAGCTCTCGCTGTTCGTTGCCGAGAACTACGAACACATGCATTTCGAGGAGACCCGGCATAACGCCGTGCTGTGGGCCAGCCATACCGATGCCGAGCTGCTCGATGTGGAGAACCGCATCGTGGCCTCGCTGCCGCAGGAGACGGTCGGCGTGATCGCCCGCTGGATGCTGCCCAACGTCACGCCCGCCGAGCGCGCGCTGATGCTCGCCGGCATCCGCGAGAACGCGCCGGCGGAGGCCTTCACCGGCCTGCTCGAGGTCTGCCGCACGCTGCTGCCGATGCCGGACTGGATGAAGCTCACGCGCGCGCTCGGTCTGCCGTCCGGGTCGACGCAGGCCATCTGGGCGGCGGGCTGATCAGCCGCCGCGCTCAACGTGCTCGATCCGCAGCGGCCGCGCCACGCGCAAGGCGAAGCGGCCGCGGCCGGTGCGCTCGATGCGCACGCTGGCGTCGCGCTCCACCAGCCGGCGCGCCAGCAGCACCAGCCGCGCCTCGAGGTTGTCGCTGATGTCCGGCAGGCCAAGCGCGGGATCGAGCCGCAGTTCGCGATTGGTGAAGGCTTCGCGCCCGGCGTGGAGGTAGTCGCAGACCAGGCGCCGGAAGATGGCGCCGGCCACGCCCTTGATGAGGTAGTCATCGTCGAGGAAGACGCTGCCGTCGGCCTCGAAGTAGCGCACCAGCACCGGCTGCGGCGCGGGCGGCGGCACATCGCCGGGCATCGCGGCCACGGCGGATTCGTCGGCCGCGGCGTCGGCGCTGGCCTGCAGCCCGCGCATGGCGTGGCCGAGCTGCGCGGCAAGGATCACCAGGGCGTCCTCGTCCTCATAGGTAAAGCGCTGTTCCCGCTCGCTTTCGACGAACAGCACGCCCAGCAGCGTGTGACCGGCACAAACCGGCACGGCGAGCTGGCTGCCCGGCGCGCGCAGCCCCGGCAGCGGGATCTCGGTTTCGAGCCGCGCCGACAAACCCGTGTCGATCACGCTGTCGCGCATGGCGCGGCTGTAGCTGCGGTCGGAAGTCATGTGCATGATGCGGATCGGCGTACGCTCGCGCGCGGCCACGCCGATGACGCCCTCCCCCAGCGCGATCTCGGAACCGACGCCAGACACTGCGTAGCCGTGGCTGGCGACGGTGTAGAGACGTCCGGCAAGTGCGTCGTGCATGAGCAGCATGGCATGGTCGACGCCGAAGTCTGCCGCCAGGCCGCCCATCGCCACGTCAAAGAGCTGGCCGGTCTCGGTGCAGGCCGCCAGCCTTTCCGTCATGCAGCGCAGTGCGCCGAGCCGTTGCCGGCGAGCCTGGCCCGACGGCACAGCCAGGCGCCCGCCGCCCGGCACGGCTTCGATGGCCGAGACCCGGTACACGTCCGCGCCCTGCAGCCTGAAGACATTCTCCATGCCCGAATGCGAAGCAATGCCGGCGAGCCTGGCCCTCATGTGCTCGAACAGCGGGCCGGCGGTCTCGGTGCGCAGGTAATGCACGGTCAGGCGGTACATGGCCGCCGTGTCCGGATCAATCATCAGCACCGTACCCACGGGATTGCCCAGCACGTTCTCGCGCGTCTTGTTGAAGAACTGGAACGACAGCGCGACATGCTCGGGATCGACGTACTGCACGTGCGAGAGATACGCGACGTTGGGCGTGCCGTCCGCCGCGCAGGTGGCCATCACGGCGGGAATCACGCCTTCCAGGCAATCGCGGATATCGGCGGCGTTCAACGGGGCCGTCATGGTTGCGCGCGCGGCTTCGGTGTCACGTTGTTGCCGGGCTGAGTGCCTGCCCGGCCTGGGCACCGGGCGTCTGCTGGAATGCCTGGGCGGGGGTGAAGCTGACGGCGACGAGGTCATCGTCCGGGCACGCCAGGAAGGCGTTGGCAAGCGCCGCTTCCAGTCCGATCAGGCTGATCTCCTCGCCAAGCGCCAGGCGGTAGGCGGCCACGCGCGCGCAATCGCCAGGCTGCAGAGGCGTTTCGCGCGCGTCGAAGCCCTTGAGCTGCAGCGTGCGGTGCGTGGTCGGTTCACTGAACACCACGGCGATCGACCGGTTGGCCGCGATATCGGCCAGCACCTGCCGCGACTGCTGGCGGCACAGGAATACGGTCACGATGGCATCGTCGTCATCGATGCGGAAGCCGACCGCGCGCATCAGGTGCGGCACCATGGCGGCGTCGCGCGTCGCCGCGATCACCGATACACGGCGTTCAAGCACTGCGGCGTGGCCATCCGCGCGCAGCGCCGCCAGCGCCGAGGATGGCGCGGCTGGCACTGGCATGGGTGGGGATGACCGGCGTGCAGGCATGGTCATGCCAGTGTAGAAGACACCGGCCCCAGTGAAAAAGCCCCGTCCGGGTGGGGCGCGATGGCGCTTGGTGCGCCGGCGCGCGTCAGGCGGTCTTGCGCTTGCCGCCCAGGTCGGGCAGGAACACCGCCAGCAGACCCAGCAGCGGCAGGAACGCGCACAGCCGGTAGACAGTCTGGATGCCGTGCGTGTCGGCCAGTCCGCCCAGCACCGCGGCGCCGATGCCACCCATGCCGAAGGCCAGGCCAAAGAACAGGCCCGACACCATGCCCACCTTGCCGGGAATCAGCTCCTGCGCGAACACCAGGATCGCGGAGAAGGCCGACGCCAGGATGAAGCCGATGATGAAGGTCAGCACGCCGGTCCAGAACAGGCCCGCGTGCGGCAGCACCAGCGTGAACGGCGCCACGCCAAGGATCGAGGCCCAGATCACCCGTTTGCGCCCGATGCGGTCGCCGATCGGCCCGCCCAGGATGGTGCCCGCCGCCACCGCGAACAGGAACACGAACAGGTAGACCTGCGCGGTCTGGCGCGCCAGGCCGAACTTCTCCATCAGGTAGAAGGTGTAGTAGGTGGTGAGGCTCGCCATATAGAAATACTTGGAGAACACCAGCACCAGCAGCACCAGCATGGCCCGCACCACCACGCGCGTCGGCACCGGGCTGGCCGTGGCGCCGGCCGCCTTGCCCTTGCGCGCGCGGTGCGCGAGCTGCTGCGCGTACCAGCCGCCGATTTTCCACAGCACCCCGATGGCCAGCAGCGCCGCCAGCGAGAACCACGCCACGCTGGCCTGCTTGTGGACAATGCCCGCCGCCAGCAGCGGCCCCATGGCGCTGCCGCCATTGCCGCCGACCTGGAAGATCGACTGCGCCAGCCCGTGCTGGCCACCCGACGCCATGCGCGCCACGCGCGACGACTCCGGATGGAAGATCGACGACCCGGTGCCGACCAGCGCCGCTGCCACCAGCAGCACGCCATAGGTCGGCGCGACCGACAGCAGCAGCAGCCCGGCCAGCGTAAAGCCCATGCCGATGGCCAGCGAGTGAGGCTTGGGATGCTTGTCGGTGTACAGGCCCACCACCGGCTGCAGCAGCGATGCCGTGACCTGGTAAGTCATGGTCAGCAGGCCGATCTGCACGAAGTTCAGGTTGAAGCCGCTCTTGAGCATCGGATAGATCGCCAGGATCAACGACTGGATCATGTCGTTGAGGAAGTGCGCGAAACTGATCGCGGACAGGACGCGGAAGCCGGTGCGCTCGGCGGCTTGCTCAAAGTGAACGCCGGACGCTGCAGCGTTGGAGTCGATGGTTGTGCTCATTGGCGGTCTCGACAGGACGGATGACGAACCGCTGGGGGCGCTCGTCGGGACAGTAGAAATGCGATGCTATCTGGCCCTAAATCGCCTGTCCTGCGAGAATGGGTCCGCAACTCTGGAGAAAAGGACATGCCTGCCTCACGTGTGTGGAAGCCCGCACCGGCGCAAACCCAGGCCCTGGGAGACACGCACACCCACCCGCCGCGCTATGTGCACTTTGATCGGGGCCCAATGCCGGTCACGGCCATGGCGGCCGACTACCATTCCGGCGACGTCACGGCCCGGCACCAGCATCCGCATGCCCAGCTGATCCACGCCGTCCGCGGTGTGATGGTCGTATCGACCGACGAGGGCCAGTGGATCGTGCCGCCCACGCGCGGCATGTGGATGCCCGGCGGCACGCTGCACTGGATCCGCATGGTGGGACCGGTGCAGATGCGCACCGCCTATATCCGGCCCGACGCGGCGCCGGACCTGCCCCAGCGCTGCACGGTGCTGGGCATCTCGCCGCTGCTGCGCGAACTGATCCTGGCCGCGATCGACATGCCGCTGCCCTACTCCGCCGATTCGCGCGACGGCCGGCTGGCGCGCTTGCTGCTCGATGAGGTGGTCCTGGTGCCGACGCTGCCCTTGCACCTGCCGCATCCCGTCGATGCGGGACTGCGGCAGATCTGCGACGCCATCGTCGCCGCGCCAGATATCCCCCTGACGCTGGCCGATTGGGGCGCACGGCTTGGCGTCGATCCCAAGACCATCCAGCGCCGCTTCGCGCGGGAAACCGGGATGACGTTCGGACAGTGGCGGCAGCAGGCGCGGTTGCTGGCGGCGCTGGAGAAACTGGCCGCAGGCAGCAAGGTGGTGGATGTGGCGCTCGATCTCGGCTACGAGAGTCCGAGCGCGTTTGCGACGATGTTCAAGCGGCAGTTCGGGGTGCCGCCGAGTGCGTTTTTTCGCTGAAGCCGCTGATCGATGTGTACCGGGCCACCGGCCTACCGGGCCAGATAGCGCTCCACCAGCCTGGTCCAGTACGCCGCGCCAACCGTCAGGTTCTCGTCATTGAAGTCGTAACCCGGGTTGTGCAGCAATGGCTGGTTGGCGCCATTGCCCAGCCGCACGAAGCATCCGGGCCGCTGCTGCAGGAAGTAGGCGAAGTCCTCGCTGCCGGTAATGCGCGCCGCCTGCGTCACCACCTTGTCGGCGCCGACCAGTTCCTCGGCGATCTGCCGCGCGAAATCGGTTTCCCGTTCGCTGTTGATCAGCACCGGGTAGCCATGCACATAGTTCACCTCGGCCACCGCGCCGTAGCCCTCGGCGTGCGAGATCGCAAGCTGGCGGATGCGGGTCTCCAGCGACGCCCGCACTTCCGGGCTGAACGAGCGCACGCTGATTTCCATGCGCGCGCTGTCCGGGATCACATTGGGAGCATGGCCCGCGTGCAGCGTGCCGATGGTGACCACGGCGGTTTCGTTCGGGTCGACATAGCGCGACACCACCGACTGCAGCGCCAGCACCAGGCTGCCGGCCACCAGGATCGGATCGACCGACTGGTGCGGGCGCGCGGCATGGCCGCCCTTGCCGCGGATGGTGATGGTGACGGTGTCGCAGGCCGCCATGAACGGGCCCGCGCGGAACAGGAAGTGGCCCTGCTCCACGCCGGGATGGTTATGCAGGCCGAAGATGGCGTCGCACGGGAAGCGTTCGAACAGGCCGTCGGCCAGCATGCGCTCGGCCCCGCCGCCGGCGCCGATTTCCTCGGCCGGCTGGAAGATCAGTTGGACAGTGCCATTGAAGTTGCACGTACGCGCGAGCTGCTTCGCGGCACCAAGCAGAATGGCGGTGTGGCCGTCATGCCCGCATGCGTGCATGCGCCCCTCGTGCGCACTCGCGTATGGCAGGCCGGTGCGCTCGTGGATGGGCAATGCGTCCATGTCGGCGCGGATGCCGATGCTGCGCCCACCGGTGCCCGCCTTCAGCGTGCCGACCAGGCCGGTGCCGCCCACGCCGCGCGTGACCGCGTAGCCCCAGCTTTCCAGCAGGCTGGCGACCAGCCCGGAGGTCCGGACTTCATCGAAGGCTAGTTCAGGGTTCTGGTGGATGTTGCGCCGTATGGCTTCCAGTTCGGCGCGGCTGTCCAGGGTGTCGGCCAGCGCGCAGAAACGGCGCTTCAGCGTGGTACCGAGGTAGGTCTCGATCTCGGGGGCGTGCTCGGACATGGCATTGCTCTTCTGGCAGAGACTGCGGGACGGTCAGGACGCCGTCCTTACAATCAGTATTTCACGCAGAAATCGCAACGGAAACGTCAAAGGCGGGATTTGATGTAAATCGATGTAACCCGGCCGTTTTCGACACCGGAACTGTTGCTCTCATGGCACGCTTTGTATGGGAACCCAACGCTTTGTATGAAAGCGTTTCGACGGGGAACCTGGCGGGCGCCTTGCACGCCCGCCCTGCGCGACGCATGTCGTGCGCTGTGCCGCCCGGGCGGATCACTCAGGCGTAAGGCACCACCTTCTGCGCCTGCACGCCCAGGCCCTCGATGCCCAGACGCATGGTGTCGCCCGCCTTCAGGAAGCGCGGCGGCTTGAAGCCCATGCCTACGCCCGGCGGCGTGCCCGTGGCGATCAGGTCGCCGGGTTGCAGCGTCATGAAGCGGCTGACGTAGCTGACCAGCGTGGCCACGTCAAAGACCATGGTCGCGGTGCTGCCCTTCTGCACGCGTTCGCCATTGACCTCCAGCCACAGGCCGAGCGCCTGCGGATCCGGCACTTCGTCGCGCGTCACCAGCCACGGGCCGACCGGGCAGAAGGTATCGCAGCCCTTGCCCTTGTCCCAGGTGCCGCCGCGTTCGATCTGGAACTCGCGCTCGGAGACATCGTTGACCACGCAATAGCCCGCCACATGGCTCAGCGCGTCCTCGCGCGAGACATTGCGCGCCGTGGTGCCGATCACGACGCCCAGCTCCACCTCCCAGTCGGACTTCTGCGACCTGTACGGCAGCATCACGTCATCGTCCGGACCATTGAGCGAGCTGTTGGCCTTCAGGAAGACGATCGGCTCGGCGGGAATCGGCATGCCGGCCTCGGCCGCGTGGTCCGCATAGTTCAGGCCGATCGCGATGATCTTGCCGATACCGGTCCAGGGCACGCCGAAGCGCGCACCCTCCACCACCGGCAGCGTGCCGGCGTCCACCTGCGCCAGGCGCGCGAGCGCCTCCGGCGACAGCTGCGATGCGGAAATGTCCGCCACCACGCCGGACAGGTCGCGCACCTTGCCCTGCGCGTCGATCAGGCCCGGGCGCTCGGCGCCGGGCTGGCCAGTTCTTACCAGTTTCATTGTCTTCCCTTGGATGGATGGGCCTGACGGTCGGCCGCCCCTGCGAGCGAGCGCGCGACCACCGTCAGCACTTCATTGGCGGTGTTCTCGGAATGCCGGCGCAGTACCTGCGCCAGGCGCGGACGACCGGGCTCGCGCAGGGCCGCCATGATCTCCTCATGTTCCTCATGCGACTCCTGCCAGCGCAGCGTATCCGCATTGGCGGCGCCGCGCGCGCGGTGCACCTTGCTCATCAGCGCGGCATAGACGGCGGCCAGCACTGGGTTGGCGGCCCCGTCGATGATGAGCTGGTGGATTTCCTGGTTGATGCGGAAATAGTCGGTACGCCGCCCCGCCGCATGCGCTTCGATCATGGCCACGTGACGGCGCTCCAGCTTCGCCTGCGCCGCTTCATTCAGGCGCTGTGCGGCCAGTTCGCCGGCGGTCGCCTCCAGGCCGTGCAGCGTCTCGAAGGTGGCGCGCAGTTCGTCCAGGTCCAGCGGCGCGACGCGGTAGCCGATGTACTGCCGGTGCAGCACCAGCCCTTCGGCCACCAGCACCTTGAGGGCCTCGCGCAGCGGCGTCTTCGAGACATCGAACGCCTCGCAGAAGGCCCGCTCGTCGATTCGCTCGCCGGGTGGCAATTCGCCCTCTTCGATCATCGTGCGCAGCCGCGCGGCGATTTCGGCGGACATGCCCAGCGTGCGCAGACGGGCGGTTTTCGGAAGCGTTTGTGTCACGGACGTCACCAGCATGGGGAATTTGCACCAAACGAAGGCTATCACACCCAGAATTGTGCTACCGCAATCTCGCAAAATCAATGACTTACGAGAGTTGTAATTACAGATTACGTATCCTATACTCCGAACCAGTTGCGCGACACCCACTACAAGCGCCTCAATCGAAGGACCCAAGGAGTAAGGAGACACCTCGTCATGCAAACGACAAGCCAAGCCGGCACCCTCACGGCCACGCGCAGCAGCGTGCGCTGGAAGATTTTCCTGATGATGCTGATGCTCGTCGCGATCAACTACATCGACCGCGCGTCGCTGTCGGTGGCCATGCCGCTGATCGCCAAGGAGTTCGACCTCAGTCCCGCCATGCAGGGGCTGATCCTCAGTTCGTTCTTCTGGACCTACGCATTCATGCAGATCCCGGGCGGCATGCTGGCCGACAAGTACAAGCCGCGCATTGTGATCGCCTGCGCCACCGTGTGCTGGGGCTTCTTCCAGGCGATTGCGGCGGTCTGCACCAACGCCACCTCGCTGCTGCTCACACGGCTCGGGCTGGGCGCCTCGGAGGCGCCGATCTACCCGGCCGGCGGCAAGCTCAACGCCATCTGGATGACGCAGAACGAACGCGGCCGCGGTGCCACGCTGCTTGACGGCGGCGCACCGCTGGGAGCGGCGCTCGGTTCGCTCATCATCGCCGGGCTGATCAGCGAACTCGGCTCGTGGCGCATGTCGTTCGTCGTCGCCGGCGTCGGCACCGTGCTGGCCGGCTTCGTGGCCTGGTGGTACATCCGCAATTCCCCGCGCGAACACAGCGGCGTCAATGAACTCGAAGCGCGCCACATCGAGGAAGCCCACGCACGCGAGCACAGCACCGAGCCGACCAACCTGTCCGGTCGTTCGCTCGATTTCTTCAAGTACCGCTCGGTGTGGTGCATGGCCATCAGCTGGATGTGCTTCAACGCCGTGTTCTATGGCCTGCTGACCTGGATGCCGACCTACCTGAGCAAGGCGCGCGGCTTTGACCTGAAGACGATGGGCGGCGCGAGCTTCCTCATCTTCATGAGCGGCTTCGTCGGTGAACTCGTCGGCGGCTGGATCGCCGACAAGTGGAAGGAAGCCGGCGGCCGCCCCAACGTGGTCATGCGCACGCTGTTCGGCATCGCGGCCGTGGTCGCCACCGTATCGATCTTCTCGGTGGCTTATGTCGCCAACGCGGTAGCCGTGGTGGCGCTGCTCTCCTCCACCATGTTCTTCCTGCGCTGGTGCGGCCTGTTCTGGTCCGTGCCGTCGATGCTGGGCACCCGCAACAAGATCGGCTTCCTCGGCGGTCTGATGAACCTGGGCGGCAATATCGCCGGCATCAGCGTGCCGATCATCGTCGGCCTGATCGTGCAGGCCACGGGCTCCTACTTCCTGGCGCTGATGTTCTTCGCGGCCGCCGGCGTGGGTCTGCTGCTGGCTTCCACCTCGATCGACTACGAAACCAAGCTTCCGGTCTGACCGGCACCGGTCCCCAAAAAAAGCCATATCCGCACCCGTCGCGCAGGCGTCCGTCCAACGGACGGCGCGCGATGGAGGAGACACATCATGACTCGCATCCCCCGCATGCTGGCCGCCGCCGTGCTTGCCGTCGGCGCCCTGCAGGCACACGCCGCCCCGGCGGCACCCGCCCGTGCAAGCGCCGACGGCATTCCGAGCGCGCAACCCGAAGCTGTCGGCGTCGACTCGGCCAAGCTCGTGGCTTTGTCCGAATGGATCCGCCGCGACAAGCTCGACGTGCGCAGCCTGCTCGTCATCAAGGACGGCAAGCTCGTGTTCGAGCGCTACGGCGACGGCCTCTCGCGCGACTACAACCATGAGCTGTATTCCGTCACCAAGTTCATCAGCGCCCTGCTGGTAGGCACGCTGGTCGGAGACGGCAAGCTCAACGCCGAGGACGCGCCGGCCGCACGCCTTGCCGCCGCGCGCCCCGACCTTGCGCCGGCGCTTGCCAACAAGCAGGCGATCCAGTTGCGTCACCTGATGTCGATGTCGAGCGGGCTGTCGTACAAGCTCGTGGAAGGCACCGACACGCTCTACTACGGCGTGCCCGACCGGCTCAAGGTCGCGGCCTCCGCCAGCGTGCGCGTCGCGCCTGGCACCGAGTTCGATTACATCGACGTCAATCCCGTGCTGGTCGGCGCCACCATCAGCCAGGTCACCGGACTGCCCGAGCAGCAATATGCCGAGCAACGCCTGTTCAAGCCGCTCGGCATGCAGCACTACCGCTGGGACGGCGCCGATGGCAAGGGCGCGGTCTCGGGCGGCTGGGGCCTGCGCCTGCGCTCCATCGATATGGCGCGGCTCGGCATGCTGATGCTGAACCAGGGCCGCTGGAACGGCGAGCAGGTCGTGCCGGCATCATGGGTCGCACGCATGACCACGCCGTCCGGACCGGCGCCGGACTATGGCTTCTACTGCTGGGTCAATAACATCGTGAAGAGCGAGCGCGAATTCAGCGCCATGGGCTACAAGGGCCAGTTCATCACCGTGCTGCCGAAGCAGAACGCGGTCATCGTAATGAACAGCATCATGTCCACGCAAGGCGGCCTGCGCGACGCGGCCTACCTCGACCTGTACCGGCGCATGGTGAACGACTACGTGCTGCCCGCGCTGCAGGCAGGCAAGGCCGTGCACCCGGACGCCGCGCGACAGGCGGCGCTGCGCAAGGAGCTCGAGCTGGCACGCACCAGCCAGCGCGTGCCCGGCACCGCCCTCGCCTTCAACGACAAGCCCGAACAGTAAGCCCAAAAACAAACAACGGAGCGCCGCGCATGACGGCGCCCGCACCACTCCTGAGAACCATTGCAATGACCAAGCAAATCCGCCTCGGCATGCTGACGCCGTCCTCCAACACCGCGCTCGAACCGATCACCAGCGCGATGGTCAGCGGCCTGCCCAATGTGAGCGCGCATTTCTCGCGCTTCACCGTCACCGAGATCTCGCTGCGCGACCAGGCGCTGGGCCAGTTCGACCTGGAGAAGATCCTGGCCGCCGCGCGCCTGCTCGCCGACGCGCGCGTCGACGTGATCGCGTGGAACGGCACGTCGTCGGGCTGGCTCGGCTTCGACAAGGACGAGGCGCTGTGCAAGCAGATCACCGAAGCCACGGGCATCCCCGCCACCACCTCGGTGCTGGCGCTCAACGAGATCCTGGAGAAGACCGGTGCGCGCCGCTTCGGCCTGGCCACGCCGTATCTCGATGACGTGCAGCAGCGCATCGTCGCCAACTACCAGCGCAGCGGCTTCGACTGTTCGGCCGAGCGCCACCTTGACCTGCACGTGAACTACAGCTTCGCCGAGGTCGAAGAGGACATCATCCGCACCATGGTGCGCGAACTCGCCAAGGATGCGCCGCAGGCCATCACCACGTTCTGCACCAACCTGCGCGCGGCGCACCTGGTGGAAGCGCTGGAAGCCGAGACCGGCATTCCCGTGTACGACACCATCTCCACCGTGGTGTGGAAGTCGCTGCGCCTGGCCGGCGTCGACACGCGCGCGCTGACCGGCTGGGGCCGGCTGTTCCGCGAAGTCCAGTAAGGCAGCGACATCAACGAACCGGAGTGATGACCATGCCCGCAGACAACAACCTCGACCTGGTGATCCGCAATGCCGACGTGGTCACCGCTTCCGACCGCTTCCAGTGCGATATCGGCGTGCGCGACGGCCGCATCGTCGCGCTCGGCCAGGGCCTGCCGCAAGGCAATCGCGAAATCGATGCCACCGGACTGCTCGCGCTGCCCGGCGGCGTCGATGGCCACTGCCACCTGGACCAGCCCATGCCCGACGGCATGCGCATGGCCGACGACTTCTTCACCGGCACGCGCGCGGCCGTCTGCGGCGGCACCACCACGGTGATCCCGTTCGCCGCGCAGGAAAAGGGCGCTTCGCTCAAGGCCGCGGTCGCCGATTACCACAGCCGTGCCGAAGGCCGCGCCGTGATCGACTACGCGTTCCACCTGATCGTGGCCGACCCGACGCCCGCGGTGCTGCAGGACGAACTGCCGGCGCTGATCCGCAAGGGCTACACCTCGTTCAAGGTCTACATGACCTATGACGACCTCAAGCTGTCGGACCGCGAAATGCTGGAGGTGCTCGACGTCGCGCGCGAACACAAGGCGCTCGTGATGGTCCACGCGGAGAATTCGGACTGCATCTCGTGGCTCACCGACAAGCTGACCGGCGAAGGGCGCATCGCCCCGCGCTTCCACGGGCTCGCGCGTCCCGCGCCGGTCGAGCGCGAGGCCACGCACCGCGCCATCACGTTCGCGGAACTCGTCGATGTGCCGATCCTGATCGTGCATGTCTCGGGCAAGGAAGCGATCGAGCAGATCCGCTGGGCACAGGGCCGGGGGCTGAAGATCCTCGCCGAGACCTGCCCGCAGTACCTGTACCTCACCGCCGAGGACATGGGCCTGCCCGGCGATGACGGCTACGAAGGCGCCAAGTGCGTCTGCAGCCCGCCGCCGCGCGACCCCGAGAACCAGGCCGCCGTGTGGCGCGCGCTGGTCAACGGCGTGTTCAGCGTGTTCTCGTCGGACCATGCACCGTTCAACTACGACGATCCGCAGGGCAAGAAGCTCGGCGGCAGCACCGAGCATTCTTTCGACCACATTCCCAATGGCGTGCCGGGCATCGAAACCCGCCTGCCGCTGTTGTTCGACGGCGTGGCGCGCGGCAAGCTGTCGCTGCACCAGTTCGTCGAGCTGACCTCGTACCGCCCGGCCAAGATCTATGGCCTGTATCCGCGCAAGGGCACCATCGCGGTCGGCGCCGATGCCGACATCGTGCTGTGGGATCCCGCACGCAAGGTGCGCATCACCAACAGTGCGCTGCATCACGCGGTCGACTACACGCCGTACGAAGGCATCGAAGTGACGGGCTGGCCCGTGACCGCCTTCTCGCGCGGCGACATGCTCGTGCGCAATGGCGAGTATCTGGAGCCCGCGGCCGGACGCGGCAGGTTCCTCGAAGCGGGGCAACCCGAGGTCTGAACCAGAATCCATCGCAAACCCAACATGAATCTCCTGATCGTCAACCCCAACATCAGCGAGTCGGTCACCGACCTGATCCACGCGGAAGCCCTGCGCACCGCCGCGCCCGAAACGCAGATCACCATGGCCACCGCGCAGTTCGGCGTGGCCTATATCGAAACGCGCTTTGAAGCGCTGGTCGGCGGCTACGCCACCGCGTGCGCGGCCGCCGAACATGCCGGCAAGTTCGACGGCCTCGTGGTCGCCGCGTTCGGCGACCCGGGCCTGGCCGGCCTCAAGGAGCTGTTCGACGTGCCCGTGGTCGGCATGACCGAAGCCGCGCTCGCCAGCGCCTGCCTGCTGGGCCAGCGCTTCTCGATCATTGCGATCTCGCATCGGATCGAGGCGTGGTATCGCGAATGCGTGGCCAGCAACGGGCTCGCCTCGCGCCTGGCCAGCATCCGTTCGCTGCAGGAGCCGCTGCGCGATATCGGCAGCGTGCAGGAAGACCATGCCGCGCGCCTGGAAGAACTGAGCCTGCAGGCCGTGCGCGAAGACGGCGCCGACGTGATCATCGTCGCCGGCGCGCCGCTCGCGGGACTGGCGCGTTCGCTCAAGGGCCGCATTCCGGTGCCGGTCGTCGATGGCGTCAGCAGCGCCGTGCGCCATTGCGAATCGCTGGTCGCGCTGCAGGCCGGCACCACGCGCGAAGGCAGCTTCGCGCGCCCGCCGCGCAAGCCCAATGCGGGCCTGCCGGCAGCGCTCGCGCAACTGCTCGCCTGAGCGCACGCCCCTGTGCAAATTTGCAGGGCCGCTCCGCGCCCCTGCGCATTGCCTCTCACCGGGGCGAGTCCTAGACTGCCTGCACGGCCACTGCATGATGCAGTGGCCGCCCAACGCGACATAGGACACCCTGATGAAGCTCTACTATTCCCCCGGCGCCTGCTCGATGGCGGTCCACATCGCCCTGCGTGAAGCGGGCCTGCCCGTCACGCTCGCCAAGGTCGACCTGATCCACCACAAGCTGGTGGAAGCCGAGCACGGCACCGACGACTACTACACGATCAATCCGCGCGGCTACGTGCCACTGCTGCAGCTTGACGATGGCTCGCGCCACAGCGAAGTCTCGGCACTTCTGCAGTACATCGCCGACCTGGTGCCCGAGCGCAAGCTGCTGCCGGCTGCCGGCACGCGCGAGCGGCTCGAAGCAAACGGCTGGCTCACGCTGGTCTCCACCGAGCTGCACAAGGTGTTCAGCCCGTGGCTGTGGCACAAGGAAACCGCCGACAGCACGGCGCAGGCGTGCAAGGCCAAGCTGCAGCTGCGCTTCGCCGAACTCGACCGCCACCTGCAGTCCCGCGAGTACCTGACCGGCAGCACCTTCACCGTGGCCGATGCCTACTGCTTCACGATCATGGGCTGGGCACGCATGCTGATGATGCCGCTGTCGGCCTACCCGTCGCTGCAGCAATACCTCTCGCGCGTTGCCGCGCGCCCTGCCGTGCAGGAAGCCATGCGCGCGGAAGGCCTGGTCCGCGACTGATCAGGCCATCGCGGCGCGGGCTGGCGGCACGCGGTAGTGGTTAGGCGTGAGCAGGTCCAGCCCGCATTGCAGGTTCTCGACCCAGTCGATAAAGCGCGCCGCCATGGCCTTGCCACGAAACGACGGCCCGTGCTGCGGCACGATCCAGTCAATGTCGAGCGTTCGCGCCATGGCCGCCCACAACCGGCAGGCGCGGTTGCCGCTCATGTAGCGCTGATGGAACGGCAGCATGCGCGGTGCATGGGCATCGAAATCCGTGACCGTGGTGCCGGCTTCGCCGGCGCTCGTCATGGCAGCACCCAGGTCGCCCGAGAACAGGATCTTGCTGACGGGGTCGTAGAACTGGAAATTCCCCTCCGAGTGCAGGAAGTGCGCCGGCAGGGCAAGCAGCGAACCGCGGCCCAGCGGGATATGCGCGCCGGCATCGGGAATCGTGACGATGCGGCCGGCGGTCTTGCCCGCCTGGCAGAAATGCGGAAGAAAGCGTGCCCAGACCTTGGAGATGAGCACCTGGCAATCCGACCCCGTCAGCCAGCGCCCGACCGAGGCGACGATATCCGGATCCGCGTGCGAGGCCAGGACGTAGTCAAGCTGCTTGGGCGGAAAGTAGCGGCTGATGGCCAGGTACAGCTCGCTGTAGGTCATGTTCCCGCCGGGATCGATCAGCGCGCCGTGGCCATGGTCCACCACCAGGAACTGGTTGGTCTGCACCACCTCGCCATGCGCTTCCTCGACCAGGTCGGCAAACATCAGGCAGGTGTGTCCGTCTGCGTCGTACAAGGTGATGCCCATCGTCGCGCTCCGCCATCTGAAAGCGGCGACGTTAATCAGCGGGCAACAATGGGAGCTTGATGCAGGTCAATTTCCGTAAGCAAAACAGCCCGGCCATGGCCGGGCTGTCGCAAGCGAAAGACAGGTACGGACCGCTCAACGCGGGCTGGACAGCAACTGTTCGATCTTCGCCACGAACTGCTTGTCATCGGGCTTGGTCATGCTGTTGTAGCTGGCCACGACCTTGCCGCTGCGGTCGATCAGGTACTTGTAGAAATTCCATTTCGGCGCAGTACCGGTTTCCCTGGCCAGCAGCGCGTACATCGGATTGACTTCGCCGCCGCGCACGTGCGACTTGCCGAGCATCGGAAACTTGACGCCGTAGGTGTTGTAGCAGAAATCGGCGATTTCCTTGGACGACCCCGGCTCCTGCGCGAAGTCATTGGACGGGAACCCCAGCACCACCAGTCCGCGATCGCGATACTTGGCGTAGAGCGCTTCGAGCCCTTCGTACTGCGGCGTGAAGCCGCAATAGCTCGCGGTATTGACTACCAGCACGACCTTGCCGGTGTACTGGCAGAGGTCCTGCGGCGCTTCGTCCTGCAGGCGCGGGAACTGGAAATTGAGCGAGGCCGGGCAGTTGCCGGCCGGTGCGGCGGCCGGGATGGCGGCTGGCTTGTCGGCGGCACGGGCGGGGTGCGGCAGCAGGGCAGCGCTGGCAGCGGCAAGCGCAAGCACCGCGGCAAGCATGGCAGGGCGAACGGAAGCGGCGAGGGCGGTGTGACGGCGGGTCATGCGGAGTCTCCTGTCTCGGGAATCGGGACGGCTCGCTGTATCGGGTACGCGATAGTTTACGCCGATGCCGGGCTTGCCGCCGGCCGGCCGCTCAGTCCATGGCCAGCGTGGCGGCGTGTTCGGTGACGCTGCCGCGCAGTTCCAGGTCCGGCATGCAGCGCACGATGCCCAGTGCCAGGAGGGCCGCCACAGCCCCTACGGCAAAGATCAGCTGAAAGCCCGATTCAACGCCCGCGGCAAGCACCTGCCGCACCATCGGCGACAACTGCGCGAGCGCTTCGCTGCCATGCCGCAGCGCGCCCAGGTCCAGCGCCTGCGTGACACCGGCCGCAGCCGTGGCGTGACGGAATTCCACCGTCAGCAGCGTGCCGGCCAGTGCGCCGCCGAGCGCGCTGCCGAGCGAGCGCAGCACCAGCAGCGCGCCCGTGCCGGCGCCCGTGTCGCGGCGCTCGAGCACGTTCTGCACGCTCATCAGCGTGCCGACCATGGTCATGCCCAGGCCGGTGCCGCCCACAGTCATCGCCAGCAGCACCACCGCCAGCGGCACGGCGGGCGTGGACAGCGCCAGCACCGCGAGGCCCAGCACCCCAGCCACGAATCCAGCCGTCAGGATGCCGCGCATGCGGCCCACGCGCGGCGCCAGCCACGCCACGATGAAATTGCCCGCCACGGTGGCCAGCAGGAAGGGCATCACCAGCAGGCCCGACATCGATGCATCGGCGCCGCGCACGAGCTGGAAATGCAGCGGTAGGGCGAAGATGCACAGGAAGATGTTCAGCGCGGCCAGCGCCGAAGCCGCCACGCCCATCACATAGGCGCGGTTGGCAAAAAGCCGCGGCGGCAGCATCGGGTCGGCGGCGCGGCGCTCCTGCCAGGCCAGCGCGGCCACGGCGGCCACCGTCAGCAATGCCAGCAGGCCAAGCTGCGGCGACAGCCAGTCGAACACATCGCCGCCCCAGCTCATCGCCAGCAGGAACGCGACGATGGCCACGGCCAGCAGCAAGGCGCCCAGCCAGTCCACGCGCGCGCGGCCGCCGCGCGCGGGCAGCATGGCCAGGCCGCGGTAGCACATCAGCATGGCCAGCCCGCCCAGCGGCAGATTGATCCAGAACAGCCAGCGCCAGGACAGGTTGTCGGACACCCAGCCGCCCAGCAGCGGCCCGGCGATCGACGCCACCGCCCACACCGTGGCCATATAGCCCTGGTAGCGCCCGCGCTGGCGCGGTGCGACCACGTCGGCAATGGCGGCCTGCGCCAGCGACATCAGCCCGCCGCCGCCAATGCCCTGCAGCGCGCGGAACAGGATCAGCTGCCCCAGCGACTGCGCCATCGCACACGCGACCGATGCCAGGATGAACAAGGTGATCGCCACCATCAGCAGCCGGCGCCGCCCGAAACTGTCGGACAGCTTGCCATACAGCGGCGTGGCGACGGTCGAGGTGATCAGGTACGCGGTCACGATCCACGACAGGTGCCCGAAGCCGTTCAGGTCATTGGCAATGGCCGGCACGGCCGGGATCACCACGGTCTGGTCCAGCGCCGCGAGCAGGATGCACAGCACGATGCCGCCAATGACGCGCATGATGGCGTGGTGGTCGTGGGCGGGGGCGATGGGACTTGAAGCGTTGGCCTTGCTGGCCGGGGTAAGCGAGGACATGGGGAGACAACAGCAGGCACGCAGCCAGACGGCCGCAAGCGGGCAACAAAGCAGGGGACTGGCCGGCCGGAAGTCCAGGCGCGCGGCGTCTGCCGCGGCAGACGGCCGGAATCACGAATTCAGTAACCGCATAATTATATGCCGGTATCGCATATGGCGCGCGTGCGTCAGTGCATCAACACGACAGGTCCGGAACGCGCTTGCGTCCGACCGAATGTGTCAGATCAGGCACGTGAAGGCAGATGAGCGGAAGAGCGGTGCGCGAGGTGCGCACCGCTTTTTGGGCCAGCTAGCGGCCGCCGTGGATATAGTGCTCGAGCTGCTCGATGATGAACTGCTGCTCGGAGATGATGTCCTTGACGAGGTCCCCGATCGACAGCATGCCGATCAGTTCTTCGCCGTCCATTACCGGCAGGTGGCGCATGCGATGCTTGGTCATCAGCGCCATGCACTCGTTGGTGGTCTGGTCACCGCTGACATAGATGACCGACGAGGTCATGATGTCGCGCACCAGCGTATCTCGTGACGAGCGCTGCATCAGGATCACCTTGCGCGCATAGTCGCGCTCGCTCAGGATGCCAACGATCTTGCCATGCTCCATCACCAGCACGGCACCGATGCCTTTTTCCGCCATCAGCTGCAGCGCGGCATACACCGTCGCCGTGGGCGGAATGCTGAAGATGGCCTGGCTCGGCTTGGACTCTACGACCTGGCGTGCGGTTGTCATCACCCACTCCTCTTCTGTCGATCATGCGCTGCGGCAGAAATGCCATGTCCATCCAGATTAGCAAAGGATCGGGCGCCGTTACAGGGTGACTTACACGAATCTTCGTGAAGTCAGATCTGAGCGAAACTATGCGGTGGCCCGTGGACTGCTCACTCCGTCAGCATCCTCACCTTCACTTTCTTCCCTTTGACCTTCCCGGCATTGAGCCGGCGCACCGCTTCCCGGCCGATGGCGCGATCCACCGCGATGTAGGTCGACATCTCCATCACGTTGATCTTGCCGATCTGTTCCTTGGTGAAGCCGGCCTCGCCCGTCAGTGCGCCGAGGATGTCGCCCGGACGTATCTTTTCCTTGCGCCCGCCCAGCATCTGCAGCGTGACCATGGCCGGTAGCAACCGCTCGTTGCTGGCCGGCCGCAGTTCCGCCAGCGCATGCCATTCGAACTCGCCGCCGTGGTGCTGCTCCAGGTTGCCCACGCGCCCCATCTCGTCCATGCTGACCAGGCTGAAGGCCCAGCCCTCCTCGCCGGCACGGCCGGTGCGGCCGATGCGGTGGATGTGGACTTCGGGGTCGGGCGTGACTTCCACGTTGATCACCGCTTCGAGCTGCGCGATATCGAGTCCGCGCGCGGCCACGTCGGTGGCCACCAGCACCGAGCAGCTGCCATTGGCGAACTGCACCAGCACCTGGTCGCGGTCGCGCTGCTCCAGGTCGCCGTGCAGGGCCAGCGCCTGGAAGCCCTGCGCGCGCAGCAGGTCCACCAGGTCGCGGCAGCGCGCCTTGGTATTGCAGAACGCCAGCGTGCTCGCCGGACGGAAATGGTCCAGCAGGCGGCCCACGGCGCCCAGCCGCTCGCCTTCGTCGACCTCATAGAAATACTGGCGGATGCTGGTGCTGTCGTGCCGCTCGGCCAGCTTGACCTCCTGCGGCTTGCGCAGGAACTTCTGGGTCAGCTTGTCGATGCCGGGCGGGTAGGTGGCCGAGAACAGCAGCGTCTGGCGCTCGCGCGGGCAGCGGCTGGCGACGTAGGCAATGTCGTCGAAGAAGCCCATGTCGAGCATGCGGTCCGCTTCGTCGAGCACCAGCGTACTGATAGCGGACAGCTCCAGGCTGCCACGGTCGATATGGTCCAGGATGCGGCCCGGCGTGCCCACCACGACATGCGCGCCATGGACCAGGCTGTCGACCTGCGGGCGCATCGGCGAACCGCCGCACAGCGTCAGCACCTTGACGTTCTCTTCGGCGCGCGCCAGGCGGCGGATTTCCTGCGTGACCTGGTCGGCCAGCTCGCGCGTGGGGCACAGCACCATGGCCTGCACGTCGAAGCGGCGCGAGTCCAGCCGGTGGAGCAGGGCCAGCGCAAACGCGGCGGTCTTGCCGCTGCCGGTCTTGGCCTGGGCGATCAGGTCGTGGCCGGCAAGCGTCAGGGGCAGGCTGGCGGCCTGGATCGGCGTCATCTCGTCATAGCCGAGCTGGGCCAGCGTGGCCAGCATGGCCGGCGACAGGGACAGGGCGGAAAAATCCGCGGCGGGGGCGCCGGCTTGCGGCGATTGGGAGTTTTCGTTCATGCCGGATTGTAGCAACGGGGTTTCGGACAACCGCCCTCAGGCGCGCTTTTTCACCGGCACCGGCTCCCGCGGCTCCCACCCCAGGCGCGACAGCAATGCCTGCGCGGCCGCCGGGGCGCGTTCCTTGGCGCCGTTGATGAAGAAGATGAAGACTTCGCGCCGCGTGGCCGCCGGCTGTTTGTCTTCCACTTGCTCCAGCTCCGCCGGTGCCTTGCCCGCGGCCCAGGTATGCGCGTGCCCGGCCCACGCATCCAGCGCCTTGGGCCCGTAGCCGGTCTTCAGCTTCTCGCTGCTGTCCATCAGGCGCGCATAGACAAAGTCCGTGGTCAGGTCCGCGATCGACGGAAACTTCGGCGAATCCGTGTAGACCGTCGCGGCCTTGTGCTTGCGCGCGAGCTTCAGGTACTCAGACGACATGAAACTGTCATGCCGCACTTCGAGCACGTGGCGCAGCTTCACGCCTTCCACCGAATCGGGCAGCAACTGCAGGAAGGCCTCGAAATCCTCGGCGTCGAATTGCTTGGTCGGGGCGAACTGCCAGACCAGCGGCCCGAGCTTCGGGCCAAGTTCCGCAATGCCGCTGTCGATGAAGCGCGCAATCGAGTCGCCGGATTCCGCCAGCACGCGGCGGTTGGTGGCAAAGCGCGAGGCCTTCACCGAGAACACGAAATCATCGGGCGTCTCGTCGCGCCACTTGGCGAAGGACGTGCGCTTCTGGGTGCCGTGATAGGTGCTGTTGATCTCGATGGCCGTCAGGTGGCGGCTCGCGTATTCAAGCTCGCGCGACTGCGCGAGCCCTTCGGGATAGAAGTTGTCGCGCCACGGCGCGTAGCTCCATCCGCCGATGCCGACGCGTATCAAGGTATCGGCCGTGCCTGACGCACCGGCCTTGCGCCGCGAAGCGGGCTGCCGTGCAGAGGCTGGCGACTCATCTGGCTTGGCGGCGGACCTGCCCGCGGTACGTGCTGCCATGGCGCGATACTCCGGGGACGCGAGACTCAAAGTCTAGCGGGAATCCACGGCCAGCGGAAACGAAAACACGAAGCTGCAAAAGAGAGGCCAACAACAAGAAAGCCGGAAGCAGGCTTGCGCCCCTTCCGGCTCTTCAGACCGCTGCTGGCTTCGCTCAGAACGAGAAGTTCTGAACCACGTCGGCGGCGTTCACATCCACCTGCTGCGTTTTCACCACGCCTGTGGAGCTGGTGGCCTGCACGCCGTACTTGCCGCCTGCGGCAGCGTCAGGCTGCAGCGGAATCGGCAGCGCTGCCTGGTACGTGCCGATCACCGGCGCGGCAACCGGCAGCGCCGGCGCGGCCAGGAAGAAGCTGTAGGCACCGGTATCGGAAGCGGCAGCCGTCGCGGCGATCTCGAAGGTACCGCCGCTGACCAGCTGCAGCGCGCGCAACGTCGCTTCGGCAGATGCCGGCGACACCGTCCCCGAGACCCGGCGGTACGTCGAAGTCGGCAGCGACATCGGTGACGCAGAGGTCGAGATCGCGGTGCTGCCGCCTGCCACCACCGGCACGCTGCGCACGATACCCGTGGCGCGACCATTGGCGGAGCCCGGCACCACCACCACATCCACCGGACCTGCAGTGCTGCTCTGCTCGATCGGCGACAGCGTGAAGTTGCCGTTGGCGTCCGCCACCGTGGCCTTCACGACCACGCCATTGCGCTCGGCATAGACGCTTGCGCCCGGGGCCGAAGCCACCACGCCGGTCACGGCGCCGCTGACCACGGTCGGTACCGCCGTCACCACCGGCTTCAGGCCAAAGCTGCCATTGCCACGCTTCACCACCGACTTGCAGGCATCGAAATCCAGCACCAGGTCGGTCAGCGTGCCGGACGATACCGTGAATGGCCGGTTGATCTTGATGCCCGATTGCACCGCGCTCGGCGTATCCAGCGTCTGCTCGCTTCCACCGGTAGGTACGACGGAATTGGCCAGCGCAGCCGCACCTCCACCGGTGTTCGCGTCGAGCACCAGCCGGATCTGCTGGTAGTTCCCAGCCGACAGCGCGGTCTGGCCCAGCGTGGTGAGCACGCCGTTGGTCAGCGACAGCAGATCGATCTTGCGCGCGGGCGACACATCGATATTGACCCAGCCGCTACCGTTGGGATCGGCATTGGCGTCGGTATGCACGCGCACCCTGTTGACGGTCACGAAGACGTGGTCGAAGCCGCAAGACGGCGCGTCGGTCATGGAAACGTTCAGCGTTCCCTGGCCACCACCGCTGCCACCACCATCACCGCCGCCGCCGCATGCTGCCAGCCCAAGGGCGCCGGCCAGTGCGACGATGCGCAATGCGCTGGAAGAATAAGAAAAAGAAAGAGCTGACACGGTGTCTCTCCACCTGTTTGGTTGTGGGGTGACCGCAGAATATGCGCCAGACGGCATAAGCGTTGTAAGTGTTTGTAATGAGCCGTAAGGGAATGTGGTCTATTGCCTGCATGACCGCTCAGCCAGACTTTACCGCTGGCAGGATTTATGCGTCGGCGCGCGCAGCACAGCGCGGCGACGCAATTGCTGCGCCGCCATCGACCGTGCAATGGCCGCTCGCCGCGATATCGCGCTGCAGCGCAATGCCAGTTGCACGCAATGCATCGTCACGCATTGCGCCCTGCGACATCATGCAGTGAAGGGAGACTTGCATTCGCGAATGCACGCATTCACGACAGCATCAAGTGCCGGATCGCGCACCAGGTTGGCGTGTTGAATCCGCAACATGCGCCGATTTTCACGATGACCGGCCGGGCAGCCTCAAGTCAGCGGAACGGACTCCGTTTACCTGCCGGTGTGGAGACCCCACGCTCAAACGCCCCCAACGATTCCCTACGAAGGAACTGTCCCGATGTTCACCACCATCCGCGCGCGGATCATGGCCCTATGCGTGGCCATTGTCGTCGCCGCACTGGCCCTCAACGCTGCGCTCAGCCAGATCGTCGCCAACCGCTACAACAACGAAGCGATCGACAGCAGCCTCACGGCCGTGCAGAACGGCCACGCCGCCGCCATCACCGACTGGGTCGCTTCCCACAGCCAGATGATCAACTCGCTGCAGGACGCCGTGCTGCAGCCTGAACCCGACGCCGCGCTCAGGCAGATCGCCGATGCCGGCGGCTTCACCAACGTCTACGTCGGCTACGCGGACAAGACCGCCAGGTTCTCGAACCCGGCCGGCATTCCGCCCGGCTACGATCCCACCGGCCGCCCCTGGTACAAGCAGGCCGTCGGCGCCGGCAAGCCGGTAGTGACGCCGCCCTATGTCGATGCGGGCACCGGCAAGCTGGTGGTCGCGTTCGCGGCGCCCGTGGTGCGCGACGGCGGCGTGAAAGGCGTTGTCTCGGGCGACGTGGCCATGGACACCGTGATCGCCAACGTCAAGGCGATCCGCCCGACGCCGGCAAGCTTCGGCATGCTGGTGTCGAAGAACGGGCTGATCGTCGCGCACCCCGACGACAAGCTCACGCTCAAGCCGGTGTCGGAACTGGTGCCGGCACTGGGCGCCGACAAGCTCGCTTCGCTGCCCGGCGCGACGCAGCCGCTTGAGGTGAAAGTCGCCGGCGTCGCCAAGCTGCTGCGCGCGCGTGAGATCCCGAACTCCGACTGGATGGTGATCGTCGCGCTGGACAAGTCGGAGGCCACCGCCGGCATGCGCTCCGCGCTGGTTGCCGCGGTGCTGGCGCTCATCATCATCGCCTGCGTGGCGGCGATTGTCGCCGGCGCCGTGACGGCGGTGTCGTTCCGGCGCCTGTCGCAGATCCGCGATGCCATGCGCGCGATCGGCTCCGGCGATGGCGACCTCACGCAGCGCCTGCCCGCCGACGGCCGCGATGAAGTTGCGCAGATCGCCGTGGCATTCAACACCTTTGCCGACAAGCTCTGTACCGTCATGCGCGAGATCCGCGACGCGAGCGAATCCGTACGCGCGGCGTCGGAGGAAATCGCCGCCGGCAACATCGACCTGTCGCGCCGCACCGAAAGCGCGGCGGCCAGTCTCGAGCAGACTGCAGCTTCGATGGAAGAGATCACGGCAACGGTATCGCAGTCCTCGAACTCGGCTCAGCAGGCCAGGGATTCTGTCGGCACGGCATCGCGCGTGGCACAGGACGGTGGCGTGGTGATCGGCGAAGTGATCACCACCATGGGTGAAATCGAAAGCGCCTCGGTGCGCGTGGCGGACATCATCAACGTGATCGAAGGCATTGCCTTCCAGACCAACATCCTCGCGCTGAACGCCGCCGTTGAAGCCGCGCGTGCCGGCGACCAGGGACGCGGCTTTGCCGTGGTGGCGGGTGAGGTGCGCGCACTGGCGCAACGCAGCGCGCAGGCCGCCAAGGAAATCAAGACGCTGATCGAAACGACCGTGGGCAGCGTGACCACCGGCTCGGGTCAGGTGCAGCGAGCCGGCGAGACCATGAATGAGATCGTCAGCAATGTCTCGAAGGTGACCAGCATCATCTCCGAGATCACGCATGCGGCTATCGAGCAGACACGCGGCATCCAGGAAGTGAACAAGGCCGTGACCCAGCTCGATGAGATGGTGCAGCAGAACGCGGCGCTGGTGGAGCAATCCACGGCCGCGGCTTCGGCGCTGCAGTCGCAGGCGGCGAGCCTGGCGGGGGCGGTGGGACAGTTCAGGCTCGGTTGAGTCAGCCGGCACTGGCTGCGTGCCCGGCAATCATGACGCCAGCGCGTTCAGGCGCGCGTTGAGCCGCCCTCGCGTAATCGCCGCGATCTGCGCCAGCGCCTCATCCAGCTCCACTGCCGTGCTGCGGTCGACGCGGCGCTCCAGCGCGGCGAAGATGCCTTCACGCGTGTAGTGCCGCACGCAGATGATGAACGGGAAGCCATGGCGCGCAAGGTAGGCCGCGTTCATGCGGTCCAGCGACGCTTCCTGCTGCGCCGACATCGCATCGAGGCCCGCGCTCTTCTGTTCCGCGTTCGAATCCGCCGTCATCGTGCCCGCGCGGATGTTGGCGCCGGACAGCAGCGGGTGCAGGTTCAGGAAATCGCGCTGGCCCTGGTCGTCGAGCTTGCGCACCACGTCCATCATCGCGTCATGCAGCGCGGCCACCGACGCAAACGGGCGCTGCGCCCAGGCCCCTGCCGCCGCCTGCGGAAAGTGCTCGAACACGCTGCCGAACACGCGCGCGAAGCCCGCCTGGTCCAGCGCGTTGACCGGCGCGAGATCGATTGACTGTGACATGGACTGCTCTCCCGTAGAGCCCGCCGCTTGGCAAGGCATGGCGTTGAATACGGGGCGAGTATAGGAAGCGCACCGGGCAGCGGCGAGGCCCGCTGCCCTATAGGTCGCATAACAGAATCCGATAGGGCTAGGCCTGCTGCATGTCGCGCAGATTGCGCAGCTCCTGCGAGGCAGCCGTCAGCATGCCGCGCAGCCACATATGGGCGGCCGAGCGATGGCGCGACGGATGCCATAGCTGGTAGAAGCGCATGAACGGGAACTCGATCGGCGGCCTGAGCACCGCCACCGGCACATGCTGTGCGTGATAGTTGGCAAAGTGACGACCAGTGGTCAGGATCAGGTCGGTGCCGGGTATCAGGCTCGGCGCGAGGTTGAAGTAGGGGCAGCTCACGCGGTTGTCGCGGTGTACGCGCATGGTGCTCAGTCCCGAATCGACCAGGCCGCGCTGGTCGCGCGAATAGGGCGTGGGCACGATGTGCGCCGCACCCAGGTAAGCCTGCGCGGTGAACTTGCCGGGCTGGTTGTGCGCGCTGTCCTGCGCCACCATGCAGACCACCTCGTCTTCCAGCAGCACCGACAAATGCAGGTGTTCCGGCGGGTTGGGCCAGTTGCCGATGACAATGTCCGCCGCACCTTCCGACAAGGCCTGTTCGTAGTCGAACGATGCGCTCAACGGCATGGCCACCAGGCGCGCGTGCGGCGCCGCGCGGCGGAATTCGCGCACCACGTGGGCGAAGAACGGCGGCGCCAGGTAATCGGGCATCGCCACGGTAAAGGTCTGCTCCGTGGTGGCGGGATCAAAGCGGTCGTCCGACACCAGCAGGTTGTCCAGCGCGCTGAGCGCGGCCTGCGCATTGCGCGCGATCTGCAAGGCGCGCTCGGTCGGCACCATCACATTCTTTTCTCGCGTGAGCAGCGGGTCGTTGAAGATCGCGCGCAGCCGCTTGAGCGCCGAGCTGATCGCCGGCTGCGACTGGTTCAGGCGGATGGCCGTGCGCGAGACGCTCTGCTCGGCAATGAGGATGCACAGCACGCGCAGCAGGTAGGTATCGAAGGGGTCGTCGGCGCGGATCATGGTCGGGTCCTGGGCGAGGATGGCGGCCGGGTGCGGCTGGCGATGCAATCACCGCATTATCCCGGTCCATCAATGGCCACTTTGTAGCGTGTCGCGCACCGCACGGCAACGCGGTCGAACCCGCAGGCGCTCCGGGCTTCCCGGAACCGATGTCCGTCCGCGGGCCATGAACCCGCCGACTAGGGTAATCCATAGGTCCGCGAACGCGCCCCGCCAACACCCGCAAACCCGCGCCACATAAGGCTTTCCGCCCCATATCGATGCTGATATAGGGCCTATACCAGCACTCCCGTTCCCCCTTGCCGGGCCGTTCCTATACTTGCTTCCAACCAAACGGACGGCGCCCGCCGCCCCGCCTCCGGGCAGCCGGGCCGCACGACGCAAACTGACGAGACAGGAGACACCATGTCCATTACGAAGCAAGGCGTGCCGATCTTTGCCGGCGCGACTGAAGACGCCGAAGCCAGCGTCTACCGCAAGGTCTCCTGGCGCCTGCTGCCCTTCCTTGGCGTGCTGTGGGTGCTGGCCTGGCTGGACCGCGTGAACATCGGCTTCGCCAAGCTGCAGATGCTCGATTCGCTGCAGTTCAGCGAAGCGGTGTACGGGCTCGGCGCCGGCATCTTCTTCATCGGCTACTTCCTGTTCGAAGTGCCGTCGAACATGCTGCTGCAGAAGATCGGCGCCAAGAAGACCATCATGCGCATCACCATCTGCTGGGGCGTGATCTGCATGCTGCAGACCCATGTCACCACGCCCCTGCAGTTCTACACGCTGCGCTTCCTGCTCGGCGCGTTCGAGGCCGGCTTCTATCCGGGCGTGATCCTCTACCTTACCTACTGGTACCCGTCGGAGCGACGCGCCCGGGCGTTCGGCACGTTCATGTCGGCCTCGGCCATCGCCGGCGTGCTCGGCGGCCCGCTGGCCGGCTGGATCATGACCTCGATGGGCGGCGTGCAGGGCATGCACGGCTGGCAGTGGCTGTTCATCATCGAAGGCATTCCGTCCGTGCTGGCCGGCATCTTTGCCTGGTTCTACATGACCGACAAGCCCGAGCAGGCCAGCTGGCTCACCGACAGTGAAAAGCGCGTGGTGCTCGATGCCCTCAAGCGCGACAACGCGGCCATGGGCGAACGCGGCCATGACTGGCGCGGCGTCTTCACCAACCCCAAGGTGTGGCTGCTGATCGCGATCTACTTCTGCCTGCTGTGCGCCAACTCCACGCTGACGTTCTGGATCCCGACCATCATCAAGGACACCGGCTTCACCACCCCGATGGCGGTTGGCTGGATTGCCGCGGTGGCCTATCTGTGCGGTGCCATCGGCATGATCGCCAACGGCGCGCATTCCGACCGCCGCAATGAAGTGCGCTGGCACTTCAGCGGCGCGGCGCTGATCGGTGGCGTGGCCATGGCCGTACTGGCCGTGCTGCTTGGCATGAATGCGCTGTCGCCGGTGATCGCCCTGCTGGCCATGACCGCCTCGCTGGTCGGCACCATGAGCGCGATTCCCGTGTTCTGGCAGCTGCCCAACCGCTACCTGGCCGGCAGCGCCGCCGCGGTGGGCGTGGCGCTGATCAACTCCGTCTCGAACCTGGCCGGCTTTGGCGCGCCGTATGCGATGGGCCTGATCAAGAACGCCACCGGCAAGGTCACCTCCGGGCTGTACCTGGTGGCCGTGATCGAAATCCTGGCAGCGGTGCTGGTGGTGGTCGGCATCCGCCAGCTCGGCAGCAAGCGTGGAGCCTGATATGCGCGACCAGCATGATTCCAATTTCGACGCCAGCCGTCGCCGCTTTGCGCTGCAATCCCTCACGCTGGGCGGCGGCGCCCTGCTGGCCGGCAGCGCGCTGGCCGAGACCGCGCCCAACCAGACCACCGGCCCGGTGCAGCAAGGCGGCCTGAGCCCGCGCCTGACCATGCACGCCCTCGACACCTGGCACGGCACGCCCGCCGCCGGCATGCGCGTGGACATGTACCGGATCGACAACGGGCAGCCGCGCCATATGCAGACCGTCACGCTGGCCGCCAATGGCCGCAGCGAACCGCCACTGCTGATCGGCGACACCTACCGTACGGGCACCTACGAACTGCTGCTGCACGCCGACGAATACTTTGCCGCGCGCAAGGCCAACCTGCCGCAGCCGCTGTTCCTGTCGAAGATCCCTGTGCGCTTCCGCGTGACGGACGCCAGCCAGCGCATCCACCTGCCCGTGCTGTTCGGGCCGTGGAGCTACAACTACTATCGCGGCAGCTGATGCAGCCCGCCCGCTGACAAGGAGACCGATCATGGCAGGCATCAGCACCCACGTGCTCGACGTATCGCTCGGCAAGCCCATCGCCGGCATGCAGATCGAACTGTTCGACCTGGGCACACAGCCCCCCAAACTCATTGCGCGCGCGCGCACCAACAGCGACGGCCGCACCGACACCCCGATGCTGCCCGCCGCGCAGGCGCGCACCGGAGACTTCGAACTGCGCTTCTGGGTCGCGGATTACTTCAAGACGCCGGACGTGTTCGCCGACATCGTGCCCGTGCGCTTCACCATTGGCGATGCCGCGCAGCACTATCACGTGCCGTTGCTGTGCTCGCCGTGGAGCTTCGGGACGTATCGGGGTAGTTAGGATTTCGTGGTGTTACTGCGCGGTTCTGCGCTTGGGCGGCTCGTCGAGTCCGCCCGTTTTTGTTTGTGGCACCTGATTCAAACCGGCGTCACGAGATCCGCGTGGTCGCGCTCCGGTGCAGGCTGTGAATGGAAGGGAGGCAGGCGACGGTGGGGAGGCAGGCCCGTCGCTCACCTAGAGTCCCCGCACACCCCGACACTTGGGGAATGTCGCGCAACCCCAGAACGAATTGCCGGCATTTGCCCCCTGCTTTGCAATACGCCGGACCATAGAGCCCCCACAGCGCGGACAAGCCGGGTCCGACGACTGAGTCGAAGGGGCTGGCGGGGCCGTTACCGGAGGCCTTTGTTCGTCCGGGGCGCCAGGCCGCTTAACGGCTCCGCCTGCGCGAGCGTGTTCGATCCATTTCGCCAGCGTCGCTCCATCGATCAGACGAATATTTCTACCCTCCGCAAACGACTGCGCATCCGTGGTGAAAATACCCGATGTGACAACGTAGCCGCCTGCCGCGCCTTCCGCCGCCATTGCGCCCAGCAGCTCCCGAACCACGGTGACCGATACCTTGTAGGCACGCCACTGCTTGCACTGCACCAGGAACACTTCATTGCCCTTGCGCAGTCTGAGGTCAACGCCGCCATCCGCCCCGCCGCCGCCCGTTTCTTCGACGGCGTAGCCGCGCAGCCTGAAGGCCTCTCCCACCAGCAGCTCGAAATCGCGCCAGTTCAATCCACATAGCGTGGCGCCGGAGCGATCCGACGCCGCATCCTGGACTAGCCCCCGGCGCTTGCGACGCTTCAGAAAGGATGCGGCAGCCCCCGCCAGCAAGATGAAGGGCACGATGTACTGCCCATAGGTCGCCAAGGCCTTGGTCATCTGCCCCACAACCATTTGCCCGATCTGACCTGGCTGTACCTGGACATGGATCTCCGCGACGGCGTAGCGATGCAAAACGCCATAGGCAACCACGGCCAGTACAGTGCCAACCCACCATGGCAGCAACGCTGCCAGCCCGAACAGATCTTCGAAGACGCTTGCGTTTTTTCTTCTTGCCATTGCGTTTTCCCATTTCGACGGCCACCGTGTGGCGAGACTTCTGTCACTACGGAATCAAACTCCGCAAGAATTGCGGTGAATGGCGGCAATTATCGCCGCACTGGGAAGTGAATGTGCGTCAGCCGCTATCCGTCGGCTTACCGCGGTGCCGGATACTTCTTCGCATTCATCTCCATCTTCGCCCGCACTGCGGCGTCCAGGTCCACGCCCAGCGCCGTCACGAGCTGCGTCAGGTAGATGGTGATATCCGCCAGTTCCTGCTCCACGTGCGCGCGCTCGTCCGTCGACATGATCCCGCGCGACTCCTCTTCGGTCTGCCACTGGAAGATCTCCACCAGTTCGGCTACCTCGACGCTAAGTGCCATGGCCAGGTTCTTGGGGCTGTGATACTTGCCCCAGCCGCGCGCCTCACCGAACGCGATGGCGGCTTGCTGGAGGTTCCTGATATCGATGAGGTGCATGGTCTGCGGCATTCCGTGTCTTTCCGGCAAAGCCGTATTGAACCACGGCATGACCGGCTTGCCTGCGTGTGCCGCCGCGCGCGCACCTCTGCCCGCGCCATCAATGTGATGGCTAGGCCCTTCCGATGTGGGGTGCCCGATCGCGTCGGAAGCGCCGATAAAGCCACGGTTCGCCCGCTGCCCCTTACCCAAAACTAAAACCAATGGGCGATCGCACGCCTGCGCGGGCTGCTGCCCCGCGCCGGTCCTCCTGACCAACTTCATAGGAAAAAAGCAATTGGCCACTCTCCACGCAAGAACCCTGCTTGCCACCCTGGCAAGCGCCGCGATGCTTGCCGCCTGCGGCGGCGGTGATTCGTCCACGCCGGCGGCAACTCCGCAGGCAACGCCCAACCTGACCGGCAAGGCGATTGACGGCTACCTGGTCGGCGCCACCGTCTGCGTCGACGTGAACGGCAACGGTGCCTGCGATGCCGGCGAACCGAGCGCCAAGACCGACGGCAGCGGCAACTTCGGCCTGGTGACCAACGGCAACGTCATCGGCAAGCGACTGCTCGTCATGGTCGATGCCAACACCAAGGACCTGTCGCGGCCGAACTACACGTTCCCGGCCAGCTTCACGCTGAGCACGGAGATCGACGGCGCCACCAGCCAGCACGTCACCCCGCTGACGACCATGGTGCAGGCGCTGGTCGATGCCGGCCAGAGCCGTGCGGCCGCCCAGCGCAGCGTGATCGCGCTGCTGGGCGGATCGGTCGACCTCAAGGATGACTACATCGCCAGCGGCAACAACACTGCCAGCGCATTCGCCAGCAAGGTCGTGGACAAGGTGACGTCGTTCGCCAAGTCCGGCAGCGCCGACCGCGACACCGTGCGCGGCGTCCTGAACGCCATCGCGGAAAAGGGCGGCGACTTCGCCTCCGTGACGCAGGCCGATGTGGACAGGCTTGCCGCGCGTCCGGTGTTCACCGACGACGTGGACCTGAAGGCGCTGATGGCCGAGCCGCTGTATACCGTTGACGGCGTCACCTACACGAACCCGCCGACCCTGCTGCGAATCCGCTACACGCTGGTCGGCAACGAACTGACCGGTAAGGATCAGTACTACAACGCCACCTCGAACGTTTGGGTCGATGGGATTCCTTCGGGCCCGTGGTCCAGCGAGTACCAGTTGCGTGCCGACGGCACGTGGACAGGTGTGCTGAGCGAAGCCGACCAGAACAGGCCTGTCCTGGTGCAGAGCATCGGCGGCAACCAGGCAACCGTGCAGGACCAGAACAGCGGCCTTGTCGAAAAGCTGGTCGTGCGCCGCGCGGAACTGGGCGGCAAGGGCATCGGCGCCACGCTCGCCGGCTGGATCGACGACACGCTCGCGCTGCGCGTCCCGGGCACCTTCGCCGCGGACAGCAACGCGTATCTCGGCGTTGTCTCGCACGAGCGTGACCTGGTGTCGGTGACGCTCTATTCGTGCGCGATCGGCACTCCGGTGACCGACGACGGCGTGCCGCACTGCAACTACATCGGCGACGCCAACCGGACCTACCAGTCCGTGGATGACGTGCTCGGCCTCCCAATCCCGTTCGGCACGGCCACGCTGACGCTCAACGCGAACGGCAAGGCGCAGTTGATCAGCGTGCAGGGCAACCAGGTGCTGCTCGACAGTGACAAGATCGGCTGGGAGCGCTACGCGGGCAACCGCGACATCCTCGTCATCAAGCTGAACCCGGATGACCTGCCTGCCGGTTCTGGCGTGCGCGGCAGCTCGTTCGTGGAGGAAGGTGGCCGCCTTGCCATCGCGCTGCGCAACGGCCGCCTGCAGTATGCGGAGATCGAGCCGGCGTCGATGGAGCGGACCATTCCGCTGTTCAGGCAGTCGGTGTTCGACCAGGTCGTGAATGCGATCCGGCAGGCAATCGGTGCCTGACCGCTAGCGCAAAGGCCTGCCGGCACTGCCTGCGCGGCAGTGCCGGCCCGGCCGCTGGTCTGTGCCTGCAACCGGCGGCCAAACGGCATACGCTGGAGGATATGAACTCTCCTCATGGCGGAGCCCGGCATGCGTTCTTCCCTTGGCATGGCTGTCTTCACCCTGGCAGGCACCCTTGCCTACCTGGCCCTTCCGGTGATCGGCTGGGGCGGCTTCGCCCCTTTCTTTGCCCATCCGGCGCGCATCGTACTGGCCGAAGCGACCATGGCACTGGCCGTGGTGGCCGTCTTCTCCCAGGGCAACATCAGCAGCGGCGAACGTGAAGACCGCGGCAATCGCTGGGTGCTCGCCGCGTTTGGCGTGCTCGGCCTGCTTTCCGGCTATGTGCCTGCCTGGAATGACCGGATTGGCTTCTGGATCCTCGACGGCGACACCCTGCGCTGGATCGGCGTGGCGCTGTTCGCAGGGGGCGGCGTACTGAGGCTGGTGCCCGTGTTCATCCTCGGCAAGCGATTCAGCGGGCTGGTTGCGATCCAGCCCGGGCACAAGCTGGTGACAACTGGCCTGTACGGCGTAATCCGGCACCCGAGCTACCTCGGCTTCGTCATCAGCTCGCTGGGATGGGTACTGGCGTTTCGCTCAGGCGTAGGCGTGATCCTGACATTGCTGATGATCCCGCCTCTGGTGGCGCGCATCCGTGCAGAGGAAGCGATGTTGCGGTCGGAGTTTGGGGCGGAGTACGAGGCGTATTGCGCGAGGACGTGGAGGATGGTGCCGGGGGTCTACTAGGCGCGCCCGGCACGGGGCCCCAATCGGCATAGGAGGCAGCCATCCGGGCTGCGCCCCTGCCACACCACCCGGCATGCGGGTCCGCACCGGGCGGTTCGAGAGGTTGAGGTTAAGCAAGGCGAGGCATCCCCAGTAGGTCGAAGAAGGCGATATTCAGCACGCGGTTTAGCTCGCCATCGCTGTTGCGCCACCAGCAGCGGCTGTTGGCCGCCACCCGCTGGGCTGTCGCATGCGCAGCCCCCAGCGCCCGCAATTCCCGGTAGATCGTAGTGCCGTAGCGCCAATGCTTGAGTTGGATCGCGCGCAACCGATGACGCATCCATTCGTCCAGCTTTCGCCAGACATGAGGTGTTTGCGCCAGCCGGAAGTAGGCCTTCCAACCCCGTACATATGGCTGCAGCCGCTCCACGACCGCACGTAGACTCCGGCCGCCTGAGCGACCGGTCAGTTCGCGGATGCGTTGTTTGAACGTCAGCAGCGGCTTAACGGCCACCTTGCGCTTGACCACTCCTGCGGCTACCCAGAAGCTGTAGCCGAGGAATTTGCGGCCAAACGCGCTCGCCACCGCGCTCTTTGCCTCGTTGACCTTCAGGCGCAACTTGCCGTACAGCCGCCGCAACAGCGCCATCACCCGCTCGCCCGCCCTCCGACTGCGAACGTACACGTTCGCATCGTCGGCGTAGCGCACGAAGCAATGGCCTCGGCACTCCAACTCCTTGTCCACCTCATCGAGCAGCACGTTGGCCAGCAACGGCGACAGGGGACCGCCCTGCGGCGTGCCCTCGTACCGTTGCAGCACCACCCCGCCATCCATCAGCCCGCTGTTCAGATACGCCCGGACCAGCCGGATGACTCCGGGGTCCTCGATGCGCTTCTGTAGGCGATCAATCAGGATGTCGTGGTTGACTCGGTCAAAAAATTTTTCCAAGTCCACGTCCACCACTATTCGCCGACCCGATTGCACGTACGACTGTGCGGCTAGCACCGCGTCGTGCGCACGCCTGCCGGGACGGAAGCCATAGCTATGCTCGCTGAAGGTAGGGTCCAGAATCGGCTGCAATACCTGCAACAGCGCCTGCTGGATCAACCGATCCGTCACCGTCGCGATACCAAGCTCACGCTCGCCTCCGTCCGGCTTCGGAATCGTTACCCGCCGTACCGGACTGGGCCGGTACGTCCCCTTGAGCAGTTGCTGGCGAATCTCCGGCCACGCCGACACCAGATGGCGAGCGGTCTGATCAATATCCAGACCGTCTACGCCAGCGGCACCCTTGTTGCGTCGGACCCGCCTGAACGCCTGCTTCAGGTTCTCTCGCGTCAGCGCCGCTGCCAGCAGCGCCGACCCTGTGTCCTCCGGTTCGCGTCGCGGGCCGCCGGCTTCGTCACGAGCGAGTTCCCGGCCGGCTTCACCGTCCGTTTCCCTCGCTCGCCCCGCTCGCGCGGGCTTCTGACGCAATGCCTGTTGCATCGACACGGCTTCGAACACTCCCTCTCGTTCGGTCCTTCGTCGGTGGACTCGAGCCTTCCCGGCGCTACCCCCAACTAATATGACCTCTGCTGAGACCCCGCTCCGGCTCGACGCCGTCGCCCTTTCAGGCGCAAGGCGGGGCGTCCCCAGGTAAGAACGCACTCCTTCGCTGCACAACCGCCGGATTTACGCCGCCTCCCCTTGATCACAAGAACTTCGCGGAATTGCGCCCGCTCGTCCTGGTCGGCACCGCCTTCTATCCGGTTCGTGTCCCTCGGCTCGCAGCTTCGCTCCACGCTTCCTCCCCACGCTCGGTCACCCTCACGCAGTTGCGCTTCGCTTCGTTCGCTGTGATCAACTTACGGTGGGACTTGCACCCACAAGAGTGCGCCCATGCTGGGCGCACGCAAAAAGGCCAGGGCGGGTAGCCCTGGCCTTCGATTGCCGATCCCTTGCTGCGCGGCAGCGTAACAGGCCACCGCTCAGCGCGAGGAGAATGACGTCACTGTTTCAGTGGTCGTATTCCACGCTGGTGCTGAAGTTCAGGTCGAACGCGTCCGACCAGTTCAGGTTGGCAAACGACATGTCGGTCGCGCCAGTCGCCGCCGCAACCGACGGGAAGGAGGCCCCCTGGTCGCCCGGCACAGCCAGCCTGACCACCGTGTTGGCCGCCGCCGGCTTGGCACGCGCCGTGCCGCTGACAAACACCTGCGGCGCGCCAATGGTCGACCGGATCTGCACGTTGGTCTTCTTTACGAACGGTACACCCGAAGCCGAGGTCCAGCTCATCGGGAAAGTCGCGCCGCCAGTGAACGTCGTGCTGGAACCCGGCGTCAGCAGGTCACGCGCCTCCTTGCTGACATCCTGCCATGCATACTGGCGCAGCGTATCCGGAGCCGGCGGCGGGGTGCGCAGACGGACCGGGTAGGAATAGACTTGCTTCGGCGTCCACGGAGTGGTGGTCTTGTCGTAGCGGTAGATGTCAAAAGTGTAGACGCTGAACGGGGTAATGGCCCCCAGGTCCGCGGCGCTCAGTTGTGGATTTGACCAGGCGGAGTTGTTCGGCCATGTGAACGAGCCCTGCGCAGACACATCCTGGGCAACTCCCGCCAGGCGGTAGTTATTCCGGCAGCCGGGCTGTACACCAGGGTATTTGGACAGTACGTCGCTGGCGGTTTCTCCCGCCTTGAGCTGGGCCTGAATATTGAGCGTGTCGCAGACGCCCGAGCTGGGCTTGAGCAGAACCCCATTGTGCAGCCCCGGACCCGACACGATGGCGAAGTCCACCGCTACCCCATCCTTGTCGACCGTCGCCACCTGCAGGGTCAACGAGCTGACATAGGCATTGGTCCCGGTGAACGGTTTGGCCGGATTCAACCAGTCCCAGCGCTGTGCATTGCCATTGACCTTGCTCAGAATCGCCCGTTGGTTGCCAATCAGGCGCCAGCCATTGTCGCTGCTGGTGCGCGCGGATGGCTGCAGGGCGATCTGCGCGATCTGCTGCATGCCATCGCGAATACCATCGGCACGCGTCCAGGACACCTTGATCCAGACCTTGTCGGCTGCCTGCACGCGGATGATTTCCGGCAAGCTGAAGACGGCGCCGTTCATGGCATCGTCGGCAACGATGCCGGCACCCAGATCCTGGTCGACGTTTGCGCCATTACTAAGGTAAGTGGCGGGAACACCTGCCTGCCGCACGCCGGGCGCCACGTCGTCAACGACGATCTGACTGCAGGCGGCGATGCTGCCGCTCTGCCGTGCCGATGCCGTCGACGAACCGCCAAAGCACTGGTTGAACGCAGCTTGCAGCCCGGCGAGGTCGCTGGCAACCGGCAGGTTGGACACAGGCGCACCACCAATCGTGGCCACGCTTGGCAGGCTGGCCGAGTCACTGGCCGTCGGCGCCACGCCCGGCGCCAGCTGGAGCACGGCGGGCGTATCGCTCGAAGCGCCCGCCACGGATGAAAGCTGCACGCCCCCATTGGGCAGCACGTTGACCTTCACCTGGTCCAGCAAACGGTCCAGCCCCGGTGCGCCAGCGGTCAGCGGGCCGGAGATCAGGTCCACGCCGGCATTGCCTGTGGCGGCCAGCAGATCGGCCAGCGCGTCCGAGTAGGCCTTCACCGTGGTGCTGATCGACGACGTCGTGACCTTGGACTGCAGCAGGCTCGTGTCGCTCAGCAGCTTGGTCGGGTTGTCACCGATGATCGTCGCCGCAATGGCGTTGGTCAGCGGCGTGATATTGATGGTCTGCGTGCCCGCAGTCGCACTCAGGCTGATCAGCGTTGCCTGCGAGTCCGCCACGTTGCCGGTGGCGACCAGCACGAACGGGGCGGCCAGGCCGGTCACATCGCACTGGAATGAGCCCGTGGTGGCGTCGGCCGGGCAGTTGACCGACTTGCCGCCCGCGTCCGTCAGCGTCACCGTAGCGCCCTGCATTGCCGCGCCGGTTGCCGCTACGCCGGTGACCGTTTGCTTGGGGGCGTTAGTCCCAGGTTGCGTGGTAGTGGGCGCGGTTCCTACCGACGAATCCCCGCCCCCTCCACAAGCCGATAACGCCAGCACCGCAACACTAAATGCAATGGGTGTAAACCTCATTATTTCTTCCCCGTACCGTTATTTAAAAAACGACAAAAAATAATGACCATCCGCTCCTGCCGGATAGTCAATCCCCCTCTGGCATGGACAAACCAGGACCCCTCTGGAAACCCGTCATATAAATGACGTCGAGTGCATTCTCGATCATTTACTGACCCCTCTGCCGCGGCATTTTTATCAATTCAGGCGGTGCAGCCACGGAGTTGGGGGAATTCTGCAAGAACTCCAAATGGCCGGCATCATTCATTCTGATGAAAATCTCAAAAAACCAACTGTCCACCCGGAATGCCTGTGATAGCCTGCGGAAAACAACGCAGTGAATAATGGCGGCGCGGCGCGGATTCGGAAGACTCCCCCGGACAGCCACGCCTGGGGAGAAGGGCGCCTTGCTAATCGGTGATCATCTGATCGGGGACCTCTATGAGGCCGCGGCCCGGCGGGACGGATTTCTGGCGGTATTTCAGATCGTCTCGGAAAAAATGGGCGCCAATGTATTCCACATGTTCAGCTGGGATGCAGTGCGCAATGCGCCACATCTCTCCATCTATACCCCCGACGTACGATGGGACGAGATAATCGAGCGCTACGACCAATACTATGGTGCGCTTGATCCCCGACGCAGCTTCGTCGAACAAGCCGCCATCGGTAAATTCGTCTGTTGCGATGATTACCTGACCGAACAGGATATCGCCCGAAGCGAGTTCTTCCAGGATTACCAGATTCCGTCAGGCATACGCTATCTGATGGGTGCGCGTCTGGCCCGCGCGGGCAGCGACAATATTCTCCTCGGCCTGCTTCGCGCGCCCGACCGGCCGCCCTACACGCTCGAAGAACGCGCCACCGCGGCCGGCATGGCCGGTCACCTGCAGCGGGCCATCAATCTCTGGCAGGACACCAGGGTCCTGCATCGCGACGCGGCGCTTGGCACGGAACTGATGGAGCAACTGGGCCTTGCCGTCTTTGCCCTGGACAGGCAGTCACGCGTCGTCTTTGCCAACAAGGCGGCCGAAAGCATGCTGCGCGAAGCCGCCTGCCTGAAACTGCAGCACGGGCGGCTGGCGGCAACGCTGGCAGAGCAGCAGGACAGCCTGCAAACAACGCTCCGGCATGTGGCAAGAACCCGCAAGGGCGCCAGCCTTGCGCTGGGTGTCGCCTCCGGCGTGGCACCCGAGGTATTCCTCAGCATTACCTTGCTGCCGGGCCAGGACACAAGAGCCGTGTTTGGCGACGCCACCATGCTGGTCACCGCCAGGCGTCGCGGATCCACGCCACTGGTGACGGCGCGGCAACTGCAGCAAGCCTTCGGCTTGTCGGCAGCCGAATCCTCGGTGGCCGAGGCACTGGTCAGTGGCAAGACACCCGACCAGTACGCCACCAGTGCAGGAGTCTCTGTCAACACCGTGCGCACCCAACTGCGTGCGATCTACGACAAGACCCGCACGCGGTCCCAGGCCGAAGCCGTGGGCGCCATGCTTTGGGTACTGTCTCAGCGGTCGCCTGACCGCTGACGACGGCGGAACGGCGGAACGCCCGGCGGGCAACCAAGGATCGCCACGGCTTGGCCTGGAACCGCGGCATCCGCGACCAGGCACCTTCTGCCCTGCCCGCTTTCCCTGTCAGCGATGCTTCAGCATCGTCAGCAGCGCATGGGCGACAGGATCCGACGACGCCGGATTCTGGCCCGTGATCAGCAGGCCATCCGTCACGACGTACGGTTGCCAGTCCCCTGCCTTGGAATAGTTGGCGCCGTTCGCCTTCAGCATGTCCTCGACCAGGAATGGCACGACTTCCGTCAGGCCGACCGCGGCCTCCTCGCCGTTCGTGAAGCCCGTGACGTTCTTGCCCTTGACCATCGGGCTCCCATCCTTCGCCTTTACATGACGCAGCACGCCCGGCGCATGGCAGACCAGCGCGACCGGTTTGCCGCTTGCAAGAGTGGTTTCGATCAAGGCTTTGGAGTTTGCATCCTCGGCGAGGTCCCACATTGGTCCGTGTCCGCCCGGATAGAACACCGCGTCGTAGTCGCCAGCCGAGACATCGGACAGCTTCTGCGTAGACGCGAGCGTGGCCTTTGCCTCGGCATCGGCATCGAAGCGGCGCGTCGCCGCGGTCTGGAACGAGGGATCATTGCTCTTAGGGTCGAGCGGCGGCTGACCGCCCTTCACGGAGGCAAGCGTGACTTCAACGCCGGCATCCTTGAGCACGTAATAAGGCGCGGCCAGCTCCTCGAGCCAGAAGCCGGTCTTTTCACCGGTATTGCCGAGCTGGTCGTGAGACGTCAGGACAATCAGGACTTTCATGTTCGGGTCTCCGGAAGACGTTACGGGGCATGCGGGCCACCTGCTGGATTGCCTGGCGGCATGCGGACCCTGGTAAGCATGGTGCATGGGCCTTCAAAGTCAAAGGCCGACACGCACGCAAGCGGAGCATCCGGCGCCCGGAGCGACGCCTAGCCATGCCGCAGGCACACCGGCCGGCGGCCTTCTGCCGTTGCATCGGCCTGTACCAGCCGCTGGCGCCACTGCGACGGCGCGACACCGAACTCCGCCGAGAACCAGCGCGTAAAGGAACTCGGCATCGAGAAGCCGAGCAGCTCCGCCACCTCGGCTAGCAGATGGCCGCCGCTGACGAGGTAGCGGACCACCAGTTCGCGCCGCACGTCATTGACCTGTTGGGAGAAGACGGTCCCCGCCGATTTGAGCCTGCGCTGCAGCGTTCGTACTTCCATCTCCAGCCCCCGTGCCACCTGTTCGATCGAAGCGTGGCCCATTGGCAGCAGCAGATAGATGGCCTTGCGGACCTCCAGGACACAGGATGTCGCGCAGGCCACTGACTGCGCCTCCAGACAGCGGCGCGCATACTCCGCCATCATCGGGTCCGCGATCGGGTTGGGATGGTCAAGATCCGCGGTCGCGCAGGCGATCCCGTTGAACTCGCTGTGAAACTTCAGCTTGCAGCCAAAGATCCGCTGATGCAGCTGCAGATCGGCCGGCGCGTCATGCGTGAAATGAACGCTGTGCGGGTTCCACTGCGGGCCGAGCAGGACACTGCACGCGCGATGCAACGTACCGGTGGCAAGCTCGATGGCCTGACGGGATACCGGCGCATCCTCCAATACGATTTCCTCGCGCACGATCACGGTCGTGCCGGCATCCTCCACCAGCATCGCCAGCGATTCATTCATCAGGCTGCGATAGCGGATCAGCGTGCGTAACGCGTCACGCAGGGTGGCCTGGTGCATCAGCAACAGACTGATGGCACCCAGGTCCGCGAGCTGGCGCGTCGCGGCCATGCGCAGGCCGAATGACTCGCATCCGCTTGCGCGCGCCGCCTCGTCCAGCAAGCTCATGACCGAGGTCACCGGAATGCGCTGGTCCGGGTCATCGAGCAAGGCGCGCGAGACGCCCGCCGCGCGCAAGATCGGTTCCGTATCCAGCTCCAGTTGCGACGCTACGTCGAAGTAACCCGTCAACGCCGCCGCGCGAACCTGTGTCGTCATCGCTCCCTCCCTCTGCTCTTTCAGCAAGGATGGTGTGGGCAGCAGGTCAAAAATTTGACGGCGATCAAATCGCCGAGGCCCAGCCCCCACCCCTGGCATCAAACGCAATGAGCGTGTCGCGCAATGAAAAGTCCCCCCTCTCCCCGAACAGTAATTTTCACCTGACGCCAGACGCGTTGACTGACCCCACCAAAACGGCAGGAGACAAAGAGTGACCACAACCAGCATTTCCCATCGCCCGGCAGGGCGCGGTATCGCATTCCCGGCTTCCGTCATTACCCGCACGGAGGCCGCATGATGCGCGTAGAACAACTGACCGCCACCATTGGCGCCGAGCTGACGGGCGTGAGCCTGGCCGATGCCATCCACGACGACGGACTGTTCGGAGAGATCCGGGCCGCCCTGCTGCGGCACAAGGTGCTGTTCCTGCGCGACCAGCACATTTCCCGCGCCGAGCATGTCGCGTTCGCGGAGCGATTCGGCAGCCTGGAAAATCACCCGGTAGCCGGCAGCCACCCGCAGTACCCGGGCCTGGTGCAGATCTACAAGCAGCCGGACCAGCCGATGGACCGCTACGAAAACGCCTGGCACACCGATGCGACCTGGCGTGAAGCGCCGCCCATGGGATGCGTGCTGCGCTGCGTAGAAGGCCCTGCCGTGGGGGGCGACACGATGTGGGCCAACATGGCGCTCGCCTACGAGAACCTGCCCGAGCACGTGAAGACGCAGATCGCCGGCCTGCGCGCCCGGCACAGCATCGAGGCCAGCTTTGGCGCCGCCATGCCGATCGAGCGGCGTCTGGCACTTAAGGAGCAGTATCCCGATCCGGAGCACCCGGTGGTGCGCATCCACCCCGAGACCAGTGAAAAGATCCTCTTCGTTAACGCCTTCACCACCCACTTCACCAACTTCCACGCGCCGGCAAACGTGCGTTACGGCCAGGACTACAACCCGGGCGCGCTCGAGCTGCTGCGTTACCTGGTGTCGCAGGCCCTCATTCCCGAGTACCAGGTGCGCTGGCGCTGGAAGGCCAACAGCATGGCGATCTGGGACAACCGCAGCACCCAGCACTACGCGGTGATGGACTACGCGCCCTGCCACCGCAAGATGGAACGCGCCGGCATCATCGGCGACAAGCCTTTTGGCATCGGCGAGCGCGCCACCGACACCCGTACCCCCGAACCCGCACTGGCTGCCTGAGCCAGCCACCACCAGGAGAGAGACATGGATTTCATCGACGGTTCGCTGTTCCCCGAGAACCAGCAAAAGCTCGTGATTACCGCAGCCCCTTATGGTCCGGAATGGATGCCTTCCGATTTCCCGGAAGACATTCCGGTGTCCATGGAAGCGCAGATCCAGAAAGCCGTGGACTGCTACAACGCCGGCGCCACCGTACTGCACGTGCATGTGCGTGAAGCGGATGGCAAGGGCTCCAAGCGCCTGTCCAAGTTCAACGAACTGCTGGCCGGCATCCGTGCCCGCGTGCCGGACATGATCCTGCAGGTGGGGGGCTCGATTTCCTTTGCGCCCGAGAACGACGGTGATGTGGCCAAGTGGCTGTCGGACGATACGCGCCACATGCTCGCGGAGCTGAAGCCCACGCCGGACCAGGTGACGATCGCCATCAACACCAACCAGATGAACGTGGTCGAGCAGATGTGCGCGGCCGACGTGGCCGGCACCTCGCTGGCCGAGCCGGCGAACTATCGCGCCTATCGCGAGATGACCATTCCCGCGGGACCGGAATGGGTGGAAGAGCACATCCGCCGCCTCAGCAGCAATGGCATCCAGACCCACTTCCAGCTTGCCACCATCGCGCAGCTGGAAACGGTGGAGCGGATGATGCGCAAGGGCAGCTGCAACGTGCCCCTGATCCTGACCTGGGTGGCGATCGGCGGCGGCTTTGAAGCGCCAAACCTCTACAACCTGGCGAACTTCGTGCGTGCCTGCCCCAATGGTTCGGTGCTGACGCTGGAAACCTCCATGCTCAACGTACTGCCGCTGAACATGATGGCCATTGCCCTGGGCCTGCATGTGCGTTGCGGCATCGAGGACAACATCTGGACCCAGCGGCGCGACCGCAAGATGGGCACCGTGGAACAGATCGAGCAACTGGTGCGCATGTCGCGCGAGTTCGGCCGCGACGTGGCTAACGCGAAGGAAGCGCGCGAGATCTACAAGATCGGCACGTTCTACGACAGCGCCGACGAGACGCTGGCCGAGAACGGGTTCGCGCCGAACCGCAAGCCTGGCCAGGTAGGATTCACGAGGCACGCCAGCCGAGCGTAACCGGCTTACTGCGGCTTTACTCCGGCCTTAGTCAGCCTTGATCCGTTTGCCCGCCGCGCCGCCCGCAACCACTGCGGACGGCACGGCGGGCATTGTTCTTTCCAATTCCGAACCGCTGTGTCCGATTGACACCACGAAAATGCCACCTTGATCTGCATCAACAATGGTGACCAATCCCCAAACTATCCTTGCGAGCGCTGACGGGCAAGCCAAACAACAACAAGACGCAGGGGCTAGGGAGCGACATGCCGCATCACACCTTGGATATCGAAATCGAACGTCTGGTATCGAAATCAACACTGGAATGCGAGCTTCTGACACCCGTCAGTGAAGTCGTCGCCAAAATGGCAAAGCGCCGCTGCAGTTCGATTGTCGTCATGGACCAGGGGCGGGCAGTCGGCATCTGGACCGAACGCGATGCGCTGGCGCTCGGCGACGCGGCCGATGCGCTGTCCAGTCCGATCAGCGCGCTGATGAGCCACCCTGTGCAGTCCCTGTCCGGCCGCACGCGTCTTGGTGACGCGGTGGTCCACTTCAAGAACAAGGGCATCCGTCATTGCCTGGTGGTCGACGACGCCGAACGCCCGCTGGGCATGCTCACGCAGACCGATCTCGTCATGAGCCAGGGCGCAGAATTTTTCTTGCGCACCCGGCCCATCGATTCGGTCAAGTTGTCCCTGCCGGGCGTGGTGGCCCCCCACACCAGCCTGCTCGACGCCATGCATGCCATGCGCACAGGCGGGCTGAGCGCCATCGTCGTGCGCTACCCACTGGACGAGTACGGCATCCTGACCGAGCGCGATATTGTCCGGCTGGCCGCCGCCAATGCGCTTTGCGGCACGGTGGGCGAACACGCGACGCGCCCGCTGCGGGCGCTGCGGCGATCGCAAAGCCTCTACGCGGCCCGCCGGATGCTGATCGAGAACCGCATCCGCCATGTGGGCGTACTCGACGATCACGGCAAACTGGCGGGTGTGCTGAGCCTGGCCGACATCCTGAGCAATATCGAGTACGAGTATGTGCACGAGCTTCAACTCGCGCTGCGCGAGCGCGATGAGGCGCTGCTGAAATCCGCCTACCACCTGAAGCTGGCCGACCGCGTGTTCGAAGCCACGCTCGACGGCGTCATGGTGACGGACCTGAACGGCGTGATCGAACGGGTGAATCCGGCCTTTACGCAACTGACCGGCTTTTCCCAGGCCGAGGCCATCGGCCAGACTCCGCGCATGCTTAGCTCGGGCAAACAGGACGCCGCGTTCTATGAGTCGCTGTGGCGCGAGCTGCGCGAGAACGGCAACTGGCAGGGCGAGATCTGGAACCGGCGCAAGAGCGGTGAACTGTACCTGGAGTACCTGTCGATCTCAGGCATCTACAGCCACGACGGCAGCTGCACGCACTACGCCGCCATCTTTTCGGACATCACCCAGCGGCGTATGGACGAAGAGCGCCTGAACCACCTGGCGATGCACGATGCCCTCACGGCCCTGCCGAACCGTACCCTGTTCAGCGAGCGCCTGAAGCAGGCCATCGCGCGCGCCAAGCGTGCCGCCAGGCGGGTGGCCGTGATGTTCATCGACCTCGACCGCTTCAAGCTGATCAACGACACCATGGGGCACGGCGTGGGCGACCAGGCCCTCAAGGTCATCGCCCGGCGGCTCAAGGAGGCCATTCGCGAAAGCGACACGGTGGCGCGCCTGGGCGGGGACGAGTTCACCGTGATCATCGAGGACATCGAAGACATCCGCCACGTCGCGCAGATTGCCCAGTCATTGCTGAACGTGGTCGGGCAGCCGATTGTCACCAACGGACAAACCGTGTTCGTGACGCCGAGCATCGGCATCAGCATCTACCCCGACGACGGCACTGACCAGAAGCAGTTGCTGATGCAGGCCGATCGCGCCATGTACGAGGCCAAGGACGAAGGCAAGAACAATTTCCGCTTCTTCGCCGCGCAGATGACCTCATCCTCGATGGAGCGGATCACGCTCGAAAGCGAATTGCGCAACGCCCTCAATGCCAACGAATTCCGCCTGCACTACCAGCCTGTCTTCGACTTGCGCAGCGGCGCCATCGTCAGCGTGGAAGCGCTGCTGCGCTGGCAGCATCCGACGCGTGGCCTGCTGGGACCCGGTGCGTTCATCACCACCGCCGAGGATTCGGCAATGATCGTGCCGATCGGCGCCTGGGTGTTGCGCGAAGCCTGCAGGCAGGCGCGCCTCTGGATCGAAGAGGGTTTCGCGTTCGGCCGGATTGCCGTCAACCTGTCCGCGCGGCAATGTCGCCACGAGCAGTTCCTGCATGACCTCACCGACATCCTGAGCGATACCGGTCTGCCGCCGGCCAGGCTGCAGCTGGAATTGGTCGAGAGCATGGCAATGACCGGTAACGGGGTGACGGAATCGCTGCTGGGTGAACTCGCGCGGCGTGGAGTGAGTCTTGCGATTGATGATTTTGGGACGGGGTATTCGTCGTTCACGTATTTGCAGACGTTGCCGGTGGATACGCTGAAGGTGGATCGGTCCTTTCTTGCTGTTATCGATGCGCACCGGCGTGAGAGTGCGATCCTGCGCGCGATTGTTGCCATGGCGCATTCGCTTGGGTTGACGGTGGTGGCGGAAGGGGTGGAGAACGAGGAGCAGTTAAGGTTTCTGCAGGAGATCGGGTGTGATCGGGGGCAGGGGTTCTTGCTGGCGCGGCCGGTGGCGGCTGAGCGGTTACAGCGTGCGGGCATTGGCGGCTGACATCGAGGACTGGCCACCACCGGCACGTATCATCGAATCAGCGCTGGCGCCTGGGCAAGCAGATAGAGCGTCGCTCCGATCAGCCCGCCAACGATGGTCCCGTTCATGCGAATGTACTGCAGGTCCCTGCCGACGTTGAGCTCGATCTGCCGTGACATGTCCTTCGCGTCCCAGCTGCGCACTGTATTGCTGATATGGCGCGTGATGAAGTCCGCAAAGTCGGGGGCCATCGCGCGCGCGGCATCCCTCAGGTGCTGGTTCAGCGCCTGCCGCAAGGATTCGTTGCGGGCCAGCTCCTCGCCAATCCACTGGCCGGCGCCTGCCACCTTGCGATAGATGGCGGAGTCTTCACGCGCCAGGTCTGTCTTGAGACGTTCTTTCCATTCCGTCCAGAGTTCCCCGATGTAGGCATTGAATGCCGGATGCTCCCGCAGATAACGCTTGATATCGTCGGCCTTCGCGCGAAACGATGCGTCTTCCTTCAGGCGCTTGATCAAGCTTTTTGTCACCTCATCGAACTTCCTGCGCAGCTCATGACCATCGTCCTTCTCGACTTGTGTCAGAACGCGCGACAATCCCGCCGAGATCATTTCGGCGCCATGACCGCTGATCCATTCAGTCGGTAGCACTTTCTCCTTGTACGGATGCTCCAGCTTGAGCCATTCCGCGATTCGCCCGGCAATCATGTCGCGCGTGTCCGGACGCTTGAGCAGCTCCACCAGATGCGTGATCGATTCCCGCAGCAGCGCCTGGTGCCGATTGTCTCGCGTCAGCGTTTCCAGGATTCCCGCCGCTGACTGCGTGAGGTCCACCTGATCGATCATGGCATCGACGGCGTCCTTGGCAAACGCCTGGACTGTCTTCTCGTCCATCAGGTCGAGCGCACTTCGTGCGAAGCGGGCCACGGCATCGCCCATGCGGCGCGTATTGGATGCCGAATCGAGCCAATCGGCGACGACCTGTGCAGGGTTGTGCTTGTCGATCAGCGCGACTACCGAGTTCACATCGAGGAATTTTTCCTTGACGAAGACAGCAAGCCCATCGGCGATGTCGTCGCGCTTGCGGATGATGATATTGGTGTGGCCCGCGAGCCCCGGCACCGGAATGCGGCGGAACAACGCGGCTACCGCGAACCAGTCGGCCATGCCGCCAACCATGGCGGCCTCGGCTGCGGAGCGCACCCAATCGGTGGCAAAGCCGTGGGGGAGGAAGATGGTGATCGCAAAGACGAGCGTCGCCGCGAGTAGCAGGGCCAGCGCCTTGTGTTTGGCGTTGCGGAGTTCCAGTTCCTGAGTCATTGAAAGTTGGAAATTTGGAGTACAGAACGATGGATTTGGTATCTGTGTGGCACCCACTGCAAATCCACCGCGCAACTTGCGGCGGCTGGGTCGGCTTCAGGCCTCACCTTAGCTGGGATCTCCTGGTCCGTCAGAAGAATATGTGGGATTCAGGAATCCTGCCAACTGGCCATCAGCCTGCCGCGGTCCTTCCGATTGCGCGCCTGGTCCCGCCGCCACGGTCTCGCTGGCCGAGCAGTTGCTGCCCTTGTAGCTGCCGCCGCCGTTGCAACCGCCCGCGTAAGGCGGGTTCAGGTCGCCGTAGTCCCCGGGTGTGGTCGTGACCTTGGCGTCGCTATTAGTCGCACGCTCACCCGTGATGGCGATGTTGCCCAGCGCCTCCACCGTGCCGGTATTGGTCGTGTTGCCGGCCAGTGCCAGGTCGCCGTTGGCGTGGATGGTCCCGGCGTTCGTGAGCGCCCCCGCCGACAGGCTCAGGTTGCCGCCGCCCACAATCTGCCCGCTGTTATCCAACGTGCCGGCGGTGCTCAAGGTCAGGTCGCCAGCCTTCTGGATGGTGCCGGTGTTGCTGACACCTTGCGCGCCGTTGAGGACCACGTTACCCGGCAGCACATCCCAGGTGCCGGTGTTCCGGATGGCCTGGGCCGAGAGCGTCAGCGTCCCGTTGGCATTCAGCGTTCCCGTGGTGGCCGCTGACGGGTCGAATACCTGGTTGGGCGCGTTGACCGTCAGGTTGTTGCCCGCCTGAATCTGGCCCAACGCGTTATTGAAACTGCCCGCGCCACCGTTGACCGTCAGCGTCAGGTCGCCCACGGTCGGGTTCAGGCCCGACAGATCGCCCGCGAAAAGCGTGCCGCCTGTGTTACTGGCCAACGCCCCGGTGGTGACATTCAATCTCTGCACGCCGGCCAGCAGGCCGCCCGCGTTGTCCAGGCTGTTGGCCGCATTGACGTCGATGGTCTGGCCGCCCAGCGTGCCCCGGTTGACCACATCGCCCGCGCTCACGTTGTCGGCCCACAAAATAGTCGGCAAGAGGGGTCTTACAAATCAAAGACCTATCCACCTTTTCTGTGAGTCAAATCTTCACTACTTTCAAAAAAGATGGAAATTTCCTACCGAAGTCACAAAATAGATGACATCACCCGTCGGAAGAGTTCCTGACGAACTCACTAGGGCGTTTCACCGCGACCACGTCTTCTACCGTTGCTTAATAGCTCACCGCCCGCCAGCCGCATACTCGGTTCGTTGATTGGAGCGAGCCATGAAAGCAATGCGACGGTGCGCCGCGTGCGGCCAACCCTTCCTCCCACGTCCCCAGGTACCACGGCAGTGCTATTGCTCGGGTGCCGCCTGCCAGCGTGAACGCCGGCGCCGATGGCAAAAGCAGCGCCTTCATACCGATGCCGACTATCGCGACAACCAAGGGCGGGCGCGCTCCGCCTGGCTTACGCGCCACAGGGATTACTGGTCCCACTATCGGGCGGCGCATCCGGCATATGTCGAGCGCAATCGAGAGCAGCAACGCACCAGAACCCGGCGTTGACGTTGACTGAACTTACATGGAAGCCAAAAAGCAACAAGGGGTTGCGCGAAATCCGCGCAACCCCTTGGCCTAATGATGCTGACTGCAGGACTTCCTCACCTGGAGGCTTACAAACAACTGCCACAGGTGAAAATCCGAGCTCACGAATCCCTTGGATCAGGAAATACGAGTCACTTATTTGTAAATTCTCTCAACTATTCTGAGAACCTACTGTGAGGAATCGGAATTCGCTGGACTGCGTTTTCCAAGAAATCAAAGACTTAACATCTAATTCCGTCGTCGCTCGGACGTCTTAGAACCGGAATTAGCTGGACTGCAGTGAAAAGAAGCGCGAATTAGCTGGACTGCCCCGCATGAGTCTTTTTGCGCACATTTTTTCGCCTTCCGCCCCACCTGTCTCGAAATCCCTCGTCTGCCCCTACCCCGACTGTTGCGGAGAACCCGTCCCAACTGTCTGGGAGAATCTCAAAGTAGCCTGCGCCGGATGACTGAAGTATCTGGCTAACTAATTGGGCTGTGCCACGGCGAACGCTCGCGATGCCTGCCGTCCCCTCTCCGTTTGCCGCCGGCGGGGAGTGACGTATGAAAATCGTCAGGCAGTGCCAGGCGTGCGGACTGCCGTTCGAGGTTCGCCCCCAAACGCCTGGGCAGCGCTTTTGCCCAGCGCCCGAGTGCCAGCGACGTCGGCGCCGCGAATGGCAGCGCCAGCGCTTAGCGACGGACGCCGACTACCGCGAGAACCAAGCACAGGCCCAACGCAGCTGGGCTGCGGCGCACCCGGAGTATTGGCATGAGTACCGCGAGCTTCACCCTGCGTATGAACGCAATGCGAATCGAGACAGAGCTCGGTCGGCCTTGGGGTCGATCTACGGTGAGGGAGGTTCTGACGAACGAAAAATACATTGGCCACAACGTCTACAACCGCGTCTCGTTCAAGCTGAAGAAGATTCGGGTCGCGAACACCCCCGATATGTGGATTCGGAAGGAGCATGCCTTTGAACCAATAGTCCCAAGCGATATCTTCTACACCGCGCAAGGCATCATGCGCGCACGAGCTCGCCGCTACTCGGATAGCGAGCTGATCGACAGACTTCGTGCCCTTTACAAAAGCCGCGGCTATCTATCTGGCCTGGTCATCGATGAAACGGAGGGGATGCCATCGACGTCAGTCTACGTCTATCACTTCGGAAGCCTCATCCGTGCTTATCAAACGGTTGGCTTCACGCCCGACCGCGATTACCGGTACGTAGAAACCAATCGTTTCCTACGCCGCCTCCATCCGGAGATTGTCACAGAGACGGAACGTAGAATACCCTCTTCGCGGTAGGCGATGACGACCAGAACATCTACAGCTTCGATGGCGCATCGGTGGAATTCATCCGCCACTTCACAGAAGACTACAATGCCAAACCGCAGTTTTTGGTCGAGAACTACCGTTCGAGCGGCAACATCATTGATGTAGCAAACGCCATCATCCAACCGGCCTCCGAACGCATGAAGGCCGAACAGTCGATCACCATCGACCGTGCCAGGCGCCGGCTGCCGGCGGGCGACGCTTGGGAAGTGCGCGATCCGGTCGCGCGGGGCCGCGTCCAGGTACTGCCTGCGTGTGAGTCCCCAACTCACCAGGCACTCGCTGCGATCACCGAGCTGCAGCGTCTGTCCGAGCTCGACGCTGACTGGAAATGGAGCCACTGCGCGGTGATCGCGCGCGAATGGCGGTACACCTACAACCGGTGTAGACGGATACAAAAGCTAAGAAAGAGAGCCTTGCTGGGCAAGGATTTGCGGGGAGGGCGCACCCATAAGGCGAGAAAACGGAACCCGTAAAATGAGAAATTCCGCCTGTGGCCTTCTCGAGCCTGGTGCCGGGCGAGCGGCTGATTGAACCTGTCCCATCAGCGGACGACGTTCGCGCTCGCACGCAGTTTTTCAAAAAGTCCGCTTGAAATAAGCAAATTCTAGCGATTTTCGCGGGTGATGGGAATCTGCTGCGTGCGCACCGAAAAACCCTCTATCCAGTCTCAGGCCGGTGATTTCGGTGGCGGGGCGAGACGGCCGCGCGCCCGTAACAACCGAGCTGGTGAGAGCCCATGAAATCGACCAGTGACTTTCGGGTTGACCGAAACATGTGCGACTTCGGGCATCGACGGTCGTGACTCGTCCGAAAAATGTGCGATTCGTCTGGAAGACTGTCCGAAAATTGTATGTTTCTGGCGCTCCAGGGTCCGTCGTGACAGGTCGAGACGTCTGCGTGCGCCTGTCGCAACCGACTTGGAGGGCATTCATGAAATCGACCCGCCTATGTCTCGCCTGTGGCAACGCGTTCGTGCCGCTGCTGCATGTTCCCCACCAGCGTTATTGCTCCTCGAAAGCCTGCCAGCGCGCTCGTCGACGTGACTGGCAAAACCGCCGGCTTCGTACCGACAACGATTATCGCGATAACCAGGCGCGGGCCCAGGCGAAGTGGCGCTCGACCCACTCAGGCTATTGGCGCGAATATCGAGCTGCACATCCAGTGTATTGCGAGCGCAACCGGAGCATGCAGCGGCTACGCAATGCAAGGCGGACTTTCAAGCCTATTGCAAATACGAACGTCTTCGTGCGCCATCGCCAGCTGGGTTCGGGCTTCTACGTGCTGCGCCATGCAGATGAGGCGGGCGTTGCAAAAATGGACGCGTGGACCGTCCACATCGCCGTGCTGTCTGCACCCACAGCGCCACCCATATGATTGCAAAGAGATGACGTGATTCACCCTGGCGTCGTGCCTGCTAACCTTGCCTCACCAAGGTTCGCTTTCAAACGCCACCACCTGATGTGAAGCTGTGGTGCTCGCATTTGAGGCGCTCCCTTGTGCTCGGTGCCTTCCGCGGTCTATGTCTGAGTTGCGGAGTGAAAAATGTCATCCAATAACGCGGGTGCAGCAGTCGTAGCCGACTCCCTGGCAGGACGGGCAGCGGAGTATGTCCGCATGTCGACCGAGCATCAGCAGTATTCGACCGAGAATCAGCGCGACAAAATTCGAGAATACGCAACCCGTCGCGGGTTCGAAATCGTCCGCACATATGCGGATGAGGGTAAAAGTGGTCTTCGAATCGACGGTCGCCAGGCACTTCAAAGTCTCATTTCCGATGTGGTCAATGGCAACGTTGATTTCCGCGTAATCCTCGTCTATGACGTGAGTCGATGGGGACGATTCCAGGATGCCGACGAGAGCGCGTATTACGAGTACATTTGCCGCCGTGCTGGCATCCAGGTTGCGTACTGTGCGGAGCAGTTCGAGAACGACGGTTCGCCTGTCTCGACCATCGTAAAAGGGGTAAAGCGAGCAATGGCGGGCGAGTACAGCCGAGAACTATCCGCGAAGGTATTCGCCGGCCAGTGTCGTTTGATTGAGATGGGCTTCCGACAAGGGGGGCCAGCCGGCTATGGGCTGCGCCGCGTATTGGTCGATGAACACGGTCTCATGAAGGCGGAACTGTGCCGTGGCGAACGTAAAAGTCTACAGACAGACCGGGTAATTCTCATGCCGGGGCCGGAAAGCGAGGTGCGAATTGTCAACCTAATCTACAACTGGTTTATCGACGAGTCGCTCGACGAATACGAAATTGCAGCTCGCCTGAATGGCATGCATGTGCGGACTGACCTGAACCGAGAGTGGACACGAGCTACGGTACGAGAAGTATTAACCAACGAGAAATACATCGGCAACAACGTATACAACCGAGTGTCGTTTAAGCTGAAAAAGATGCGCGTGACCAACACACCGGACATGTGGATTCGAAAGGAAGGGGCATTTCAGGGGATTGTTCCGAGCGAAACCTTCTACACGGCTCAGGGCATCATGAGAGCCAGAGCGCGTCACTACTCGAATGAGGAGCTTATCGAGCGATTGCGCAACCTGTACCGCAGTCGCGGGTTTCTGTCCGGCGTAGTGATTGATGAAACAGATGGCATGCCTTCTACGTCGGTCTATGTGTACCGATTCGGCAGTTTAATTCGCGCCTACCAGGCAGTCGGCTTTACGCCTGGACGAGACTATCGATACATTGAAACTAACCGCTTTCTGCGACAACTGCATCCGGAAATCGTCGCGCAGACGGAGAGCAAAATCGCGGATTTGGGCGGGGCGGTGGTACGCGACCCGGCTACCGACCTGCTGACGGTCAATGACGAGTTCACGGCCTGCATCGTGCTGGCGCGTTGCCAGGCTCATGGAAATGGCCGAAATCATTGGAAGGTGCGCTTCGATACGAGCCTCCTTCCAGATATTACTGTTGCGGTACGGCTCGACCAAATGAATGCCTCGGCGCTGGACTACTATCTGCTGCCACGCCTGGACTTTGGACAAGCTCGTATTCAGCTCGCAGACCAAAATCCAATCGAGTTTGAGAGTTATCGCTTCGATACGCTGGACTACCTCTACGGCATGGCCGAGCGTGCACGTCTGAGGAGAGTAGTGTGAACTCGCGGCAGCAGCTCGGAGAAATCCGGATGGTCCCCGTCGCTCAGATTGAAGTCATCAATCCGCGAGAACGCAATGGTCGCGTTTTCAAGGAAATCGTCGACAACATCAAGACCATCGGTCTCAAGAAGCCAATCGTGGTCACGCCGCGAGCAACAGCCGGTGGCGTAGAAAAATACCTGCTCGTGTGCGGCGAGGGGCGATTGAAGGCATTCCGCTCGCTCGGGGAAGCGACTATTCCCGCCCTCGTTGTAAGCGTTAGCGACGAGGACGCGTTCGTCATGAGTTTGGCGGAAAACATCGCACGCAGACAATGTCGCCCACTCGAACGGCTTGCCGGCATTCGGCAATTGCAGGAGCAGGGATATACACCGAAGGTCATTGCTGAAAAGACAGGTCTTACGCCGGCTTACGTTCACGGCATCCTCACGCTGCTGCACCAGGGAGAAGAGCGACTTGTCGTTGCAGTCGAGAAGGGCCTTGTCCCCCTGAATGCGGCCCTTACGATTGTTGGCGCAGGCGACGACGACACCGAAATACAAGCGGCACTTCAGGAGGCCTATGAGTCGGGAAAATTGCGGGGAAAGCAACTAATGAACGCGCGCCGTGTCATCGAGCGCAGAAAAGTACTCGGGCGAAGCACGGCACACAACATGACGAGCAAGTCCGCCGCCGCTGTCACGACGTCGAGTCTCGTGAGGACGTATGAGCACGAGGTAGAACGTCAGAAGTCCATGGTGAGAAAGGCCGAATTTACGCAACAGCGGTTGCTATTTGTAGTGGGCGCATTGAGGCAACTGTTTGCCGATGAGAACTTCATCAACCTCCTGCGTGCAGAGGGACTGGCCAGCCTGCCAAAGTATCTTGCCGAACGCGTTTGGCCAATCGGGAGGGCTACATGACTGGGGTAACTCTTGGATTCATCCCCGAGCCGTTGTCGGTACCGGTCACTAGCATCTTGCCGTCGCGCAGAATACCGGCACCCGTGGTGGAATCGCGCAAATTTAAGCAGATAAGAACCTCCATTGAGGAGGTGGGCCTCATCGAGCCGCTATCTGTAACGGCTGCGGACCGGTCTTCTGGGCAACATGTTCTGCTAGATGGGCATCTACGCTTACTTGCCATCCAGGACTTGGGGTACGAGCGGGCTGCCTGCCTTGTCGCGACCGATGACGAGAGCTACACGTATAACAATCGCGTCAATCGCCTCTCTACAATTCAGGAACACTACATGATACGGCGAGTAATTGACAGAGGCGTGTCGCCTGAACGATTGGCGAAAGCTCTTTCCGTGGACGTGTCTCAGATTATAAAAAAGATGTCACTGCTCGATGGCATTTGCCCGGAGGCGGCCGAGCTTCTCGGAGACCGGCAGTTCTCGGCAGAGCTTGTTCGCGCCATTCGCAAAATGAAACCGACGCGGCAGGTCGAGTGCGTTGAGTTGATGGTGGCCGCGAACAATGTGTCCGTCTCCTACGCCGAGGCCTTGTTGGTGGCTACGCCTGCAGCGAGTCTTGTGAAGGGAAAGAAGCCTCGCAAACTGACCGGCGTTAGCCCGGAGCAGATGGCGAAAATGGAGCGGGAAATGAGCAATCTGCAGGGACAGTACAAGCTCGTGGAGCAGACTTACGGCCAGGACGTACTAAACTTGGTGCTTGCGAAGGGATACCTCGCCAAGCTCCTCGAAAACGAACCTGCTCGGCAATACGTTGCCCAGCGACATCCGGATTTGATGGTGGAGTTCGAGTCCATCGTCGCGACCATTTCTCTCGACCAGCAGCAATGCGGCGTGGTCCCTTAGCCGAGCGCGGAGGCGCCACCAGCCAGGGCAGCGTCATCATCCTCGTCCAGTCCCAGCAACTCCTCCGTCGCCAAGGCCGCAGGCTGGGCTGCAACTGGCAGCGCCTCAACGTCCCGCAGCTTGCGCTGAACTGCCCTAGTTCTCCGGCCCACCTCATCAAACTTTTTGGCAGCGGCGTCAATCGATTTCTTGGTGGCATCAACGATGTCGCCGAACTTCTGAAACTCGGTCTTCACGCTACCCAGAATCCCCCACACTTCCGACGAGCGCTTCTCGATTGCCAGCGTGCGGAAGCCCAGCCGCAAGCTGTTCAGCATTGCCGCAAGCGTCGTCGGCCCGGCCACTACGATGCGGTGCTCGTTCTGAAGAGCCTCGACTAGGCCCGGGATGCGAGCAACCTCCGCGAACAGTCCCTCGGTAGGCAAGAAGAGGATGGCGAAGTCTGTCGTGTGAGGAGGGCTGACGTACTTGGTCGAGATTTTCTTGGCTTCGGCTCGGATTGACGACTCGAACGCGGCCGACGCTTGCTGGATAACGGCCTTGTCCAGGGCGTCGTGTGCGTCCTGCAACCGTTGGTAGTGCTCTATCGGATACTTCGAATCAACGGGCAGCCACACCGGCGCGTCATCGCCCTTCCCCGGCATCCTGACGGCGAACTCGACGAGGTCGTTGCTCCCGGGAACCGTCTTGACGTTGCGGTCGAACTGCTCGGCCGTTAGCAGGCTCTCCATGATGGCGCCCAACTGCACCTCGCCCCACGTGCCGCGGGTACGGACATTGGTCATGACTCGCTTGAGGTCTCCCACGCTTCCGGCAAGATTCTTCATTTCACCCAAGCCGGCATGAACCTGTTCAAGCTTCTCGCTGACCAACTTGAAGGAGTCGCCCAGCCGCTGCTCAAGCGTCGCGTGGAGCTTCTCGTCGACGGTCCGCCGCATCTCTTCAAGCTTGGTCGTGTTGTCTTGCTGGATGGCAGCTAGGCGTTCATTCAATGCCGTGCGAAGCTGCTCTGAACTGGTCTGCGTTCCATGTGCCATAACGCCGAGTTGCTGCGCAACAGCCTCTTGCAACGTCGTGAATTGATTCCGAATCTGATTGCCATTGCCCTCCAGCTGCTCCTTCAAGGCAGTGGCCATCACCCCAAGCTGGTTGGTGATGTCTGCCTTGAGAGAGTCAAGGGTGCCCCGAGTGGACGCGGTGAGGGCCTCGAAGCGCTCCTGGATGCGTGTCTCGAACGCCGTAGCACTTTCGGACAGAGCCTGACGAGACTTCCCGGTCTCCTGCGCCACAGTACCCAAGTGCTCGGTCATTTCAGTCCGAAACTTCGCCAGCGCTTGGGACGTCTCAGTTCGAGCATTCGCTGCGTCGGTCTGTGCCTGGGTGAGCAAATCCATCAACGCCTTGCTGGAAGCATCAAGCCGGCCGGTGAGCGCGATTTGCAGCGCCTCGAATCGCGCCGCCAGCGATGTGTCAAACGACCCGAACCGCTGCTCGAGCTTTGTCTCAAAGGCACTGAATGCGTTGGTCAGCTCGGTGCGGCCGCTTCTCGCTTCCTCAAGCGTCTGCCCCAACTTCTCGTCGACGACCTTCCGGCTCGCCTCCAGGCTTTCCGCCGTCGTTCTCTGCAGTTCGGTCACGCGCTCGCCAACGCTGCTCGAAAGCGCACCTATCTGCTGCCCAAAACGCGTCTCGAAGGCTTGGAAGGCTTGGTTGAGCTCCGCGCGACCGTTCCGAGCCTCAGCCACGGTGCGCTCGAGCTGCTCATCCATTGCCTTCTTGGAGGCGGCCATCGCACCGGCGGTTGCCTCTGTGAATCCGCGCAGCTGCTGCTCGATGCGCTGCATGCCGCCCTCGTTGCGAGAGACTGCTTGCACCAAGCTCTGGGAGGACTGTTCGAGCAGTCCCAGCCTCGCATTGAGGTCCGCGGGCGTCTCAAACTTTGTTTTGCGCAGCAACAGCGCCAACAGCAGCACCAGCGAAACAATGCTCAGCGCAACGAGGACGTAGAAGGCAGTTTCGGTCATGTTGTTCCTAGGTTTCCATTGTTCTTTCAAGGTCGCCGCCCCATAGAGGGGTGCTACGGGTTGATTTGCTCCTGGTCAACAAACCTTCCGTGGGACAGCAGCGCGGGTATCAGGTGGGCGTCCGCGTAGGCACAACCGGAGTTGCCTAGCGCCTTCTGTCCTTGCTTATCGGCGGCTTCTGGTGAGTGCCCCTTGCCTTCTATGAGAGCGGCCAGCATTTTGGAGTAGCCTGGTTCCCAAGCCGTGAGGCCGAGGAAACTTGTGCGCATAGCAGACAGGATGCGCATGCCAGACCAATCCAGGTCCCCCCAGAAGAAGGCCGGAATGACATCCTTGCCAAAGAGCCAGGCCTCGAAGCCATCTCGAAGGTTCTGACTGATGTCACCACGCGCCGCGTAGAAGAGAGAGCAACCATCCGGCGTGCGCAGCCGCTGAGCACTTCCCTTGAAGCCTGACGCGTAGACCAGCGCCAGCCCGTCGAACGCCGAGCTCATCGAGCGAATGGCGCGCTCGAAGCTCATGAGGTTCTCGATGAAGAGCACGCCCCGGCAGCCCGCCGGCGGCAGGAACACCTGCAGCTGAATCGGAGACTCCGGAAACGGGCATTCATCGACACCTAAGACTGCGGCGACGAGGCCCTGCCGCTTGTCCAGGACCTTCGACATGCCCCAGAATAGCTGAGAGGAGACTTCGCGGAGCAGCATGGGCTTGCCGGCAAGAGCGGGGAGCTCGTTCAGCCGTTCGACAACCTCTGTCATAGTGTGGTCCGGCATATCGATGCAGAACTCGGAGACAGCGGCCTTGACCTCGGCGGCCCCCTGGAACCCGTCGCGGACAGCCTCGCGCCAGCGCTCAGCTGCGGACTTGACGCGCTGTGCGCGACCAACCGTCCTTCTCACCTCGACCTCGTTGGCAACCGTGACGCGCGGCGAGTCGGCATAGCCGGAGCGGGAGCGGATAGCGCCGGCTGGCTTGACCGTGAGCCACCCCCAACGTACTAACTCGACGGCATGGCCCCAAAGCTCCTCCTTCTCCGACTCGCGCTGAGCTTTGTAGAGAGCCGGCCAAGTCCGCTCCCCGAGAGCGACCGACTGCGTACGAGCGCTTCCCCTTTGCTCGGCAGAATCCATTCGGTCCACGAGCAGGTTCAGCAGCTGCTGAACAGGCGAAGACTGAAGCCAAAGCGGTTGCTCCATCACTTCGCAGCTCCCGTGACTTCTTCAGCCTCTGCCGCATCAAAGAGCAGCTTAGCTTGTTCGCGAACCTCTTGACGCTGCGCTTCCCAGACCTCGCGCATGCGGTCCTTCTTGAAGATGCGCTCATCGCACTCAGAGACGAAGTCAATTTCACCGTTGTCTGGCACGTTCATCCGGCTGAAGCTGAACTCGCGGTCGAACTCAGGGCGCAGCGCGCCGGCGTGCTTGGTCGGCATGGCGCTGACGAGCTGCAGGCCCATGCTGTCTCGCAGATACCGCAGGACGGCACGTGCACGCGGCTCGTCCATCCGAGAGAAGGACTCGTCGCTAACAAGCAACTTCAAGCTGGCGCCCTTCTCGAACAGGCGCAGGCGGTTAGTCACAACGGCGGCGCGGACAATGTACGCCGGCGTCTCCAACTGACCACCCGAGCCCGTGCCCCACGTCGACAGGGCGATGCGGCCGCCGCTGTCCGAGTCATTCCAGATTTCGTAGCGTCGATAGTTGCGGTAGTCTGCGATGCGCAGCAGCTCGCGCCCTGCCCTGTCCTGGTCTTGGTCCAGGAGTAGCTTGACCAGGCGGTCACGGACCTCGATGTGCTTAGGCGACAACTCCGTCTCACCAAACAGGTCCACCGCTTCGGGAGAATCGGCCAGTTCCGCAACGGCTGAGAAGAAGCCGTAATACTCCTGGAACTCGGGCTCCCACTTTGACCAGTCGATGTTGAAGCGGTCGGTGCCAAACTTCAGCTTCTCGAGCTCGACGTTCAACTGGCGCAGCATCCGCACGCCATCGTCGACCTTGCTCTTGATTTCAACGCAGAACTGCTTGGTGAAGACGTCGTGGAAAGAGCGTTCCGCTTCCTCAATCTTCGAGCGGTTGTTGTACAGCCCGATACTCTCCAGCTCGTTGTGAAGCGTGCTGACCGAGCGCCCGAGGAGGACCAGGGGACCGTAGTAGGGGTCGAAGGATAGCGCATCCGTCAGGTGCGGCAGCGCGGCCTGAAAGCGTTCGTCGGTACGAACAGCAGCGTTGTACTCCGCCAGCATCTCGCGCAGGTCGCCCAAGAGCTTTTCGGGTTGCGTACGCAGATGGCCAAGCCGTGCTTGGACGGCAGGGACGTCGTACGTGTGAGACGCAATGAGGTCGTCCACCTCTTGGGCCATCACCGTGTACGTCTTCTCTGAGTTCGCTTCGCAGAGGTGCTTCAGGCGGCGAATCTGGTTTTCGCGCTCTTGGAAACGAGCGTCCCGGCCCTCGTTGATGCGCTTGATGACGCCCTCCGCAGCCATGATGCGCTGCTCGGCCAGCGTGACTGCCTTCTTGGCCGCCTCAATTTCCAAATCATGTACTCGGATGAGTTCTTCCAGTCGAGCCAGCTCCACCCTCAACTGTTCGACTTCGGTCAAGTCGAGCTGCGACAGCGTCCGACGTGTGGCGTCCAGGTCGCCGGCATGCTGAGCCAAGGGCGCCGCATCAAAGGACGGTTCCTTCAGCGATGTGAGCACTCTCCGGAAGCCATCTAACGTGCCTTGGGATTGTTCTAGCGCCTGGATGTCACGGTCAACGGTTTCCAGCTTCTCGGTGGTGGTCTGCAGCGCCCGCTCACGAGCCTTGCGACCAAGTACAAAGTCGCGTCGTTCGCAGATGAACATCGTCATCGCGCCACTACCCTTGCCGTCCTTGGTGAGGCCGCGCGGGGTCCGCCGCAGCTCCTCGGAGTCTGCCACCTTTACGACAGACCCGAACTGCTCGATGAGGTAGGCCCGCGCGATAGGGTGGTCGGTGCGCAACTCGTGGATGATGGAAGTGCCCGGCACACGAGACTGGTCGGCACGCTCCAAGCATCGCTTGCCTTGAACGACCTTCGAGCGCGAACCCCAGGACTGCAGGAAGTCAATCGTGCGGGCTTCCCAGTCCGGCTTGACGATGAGATTGAAGCGCGCGCCGTCCATGTAGCCCTCGATGGCGCCCTGCCACGCTTCGGACACCGGCTCGACGAGGTCGCACAACACCTGGACACCCGCGTCGGGAAGCCTCTCTCGAATGCGCTCCAGCGCGAGGACGGTGTCCCGGTTGTAGTTGCCAGCACCTGCCGCAAGACGTTGCTTGCGGTCAGCCAGCTCGCCGCGCTCCTTCTTAGCGGCCTCCACGCGCTGGCCGAGGGATGTCGATTCAGCAGCAACCGCCATGAGCACGCTGTCGTCGGTACCGACCAACGAGTTATGCAGCTGGCCCAGGCCGACGTCGATGCCGTCAAATGCGGCGGCCAACTGAAACAGCTTCTCTACTGACAGGACGTCATCACCGTTTGCGTCCGCCACGGAATTGAGCAGCCCGGCCAGCCGGTCCACATTGGTGGATGCAAGGGCCTTGGCCACGACGTCTACAGACGCGCGCAGCTTCGGGAACTGTTCCGGCACTGGCCGCTTGACGATAGAGTCACCGGTGTTCTTGATGTGTGCTGCAGCGAGGAGACCTGCATGCAGCTCAGCGAGCTTGGCGCGCGCGGCGGACGTCGCCCGCTCTAGGCGCTCGTCAAGCATATTCTTCTCGGTGTGGGCCGGAATGCCGCTCAACTTCGCTGCAATATTAATGCGGCTGCTATCAACGTTGCGCTTCAACTGCGCTTCGGTCTTGGCCTTGAGCTCGTGTTGGTCGGCCAGCGCGCTGTCGTCCTTGATTTTCTTCCGCTCGAAAGCGACGCGCTCTTCGTCCGCTGCCAGCTGCATCTTCGCCAAGAGCAAGTCATGTTGGACCTGCTCTTCGAAGGTGGCGGTCGTCTTGCCGATGACCTCCTTCAGCTCGCGAAGTCGAGTGACGGTCGCTTCAATGCGCTTGCCTTCAACCTTCAAGCTCGTCACCTGGCGCATCAGGTCACTGATGCGGGTGATGCTCTCCTGCAGCAGCTTTCCATCGAACTCAAGGATGTCGTCCCGAACCAGGTCATGAACCGAGCCGATGGGCTTGTAGGCAATCGACTGCGACCATGCCCGAGCCGCGTTCTGAGCCTCGTCCCAGGGAATGGACATGCGCCCGCGGAACCTGCCATAAAGCCCGCTGAGGTAGTCGCGCTTGTGGTCGTCGTAGGTGATGACCTTCGGGTACTTGGCCTTCAGTCGCTTGACGATGTCTTCGACCGGCACACAGATACCTTGGTCCATGTCCTCAAAGAACTGTTCGACCGACAGCGCAGCGTCTTCGACGATAACCAGAACGAGACGCTCCAGCTTCGCGTCTCGCCGCTCTCCTGAGCCGTCCACGCGCGCCGAGGCTGCTATGAGCGCAGTGAACATCTTGGCCGAGCCGTCCTCGGGCCCTGGACGAAAGACCGCCGCGAGGTAGCCCTGAGCACCTGCCGGCCGAGAGAAGAGGCTGTACTCGGCGCCGACCACGAAGGATTCAAGGGTGCGCTTGGACTTGCCACGGCGATGGTTTTGCTGGACTTCCTCTTGGCCAGGGTTGTAGGCCACGATGCCCTGGTAGGCTGCCGTCATGATGGTCTGAAGACCATCGAGCATCGTCGACTTGCCCGCACCCGTTGGGCCAGTGAGCAGCGTCATGTTTCCTAGCTCGTAGTTGCCGGGCTGCAGCTGTCCCCAGTTCACAAGAACCAAGCGGTCGAGCTTCATTGGTCGGTTTCCTCGACGGACGTTTCTTGGTCAACCACGCCTTCTGCTTCCAGAGCTGCACTCAGCGCGTCGTTGGACACGATGCCCAGGATGGTTGGCCGGATTGCGAGCAGCGCGTCTTCATCCGAAATCGAAAACTCGGCCGTGTAGCTGAGCAGGCGATGCCGCTTCAACTCGGCCAGCAAGGCCATCTTGTCGCCCATGCCGTTCGGCAGAGGACGCTTCAATTGCGTCTGCATGGTGGCCGCGATTTCCTCGAAGCTCACCAGCGCTTCACCCTGCGGCTGGATGTCGCCCGTGTTGAGCTTGTTCTGGTACAGGAAGCGCAGAGCAAGGGCCATCGCAACGAAGTCGGGAGACACCCGAGCCCGCAGCGATGGCGTCGGCTCCAGGATGTCCTCAGGCAGCCCATCGACTACGGCGCCCGCCACGTAGAGGCGATAGAACTGGTTATTGCTGTCGTGGTGCAAACGGAAGCCAGCAATGTCGAAGTAGTCCTCCAGCAAGCCCTCGACGCGCCTTGCGTCGTCATATAGCAGCTGCTCAACCCGGTCCTCCTCACGCACGATGGCACCGTAAGCCATCAGGCGGTTGATGATTTCCCGGAACCGGTCTGGCTTGATGTTGGCAAGCGCGAGTTGTTCGTTGACGTGCGACAGGAGGCTCATTTTTTGAGGTCAATCTCGTAGTCGTTGCCGCTGTAGAGCTCGTTCTCCAAGCGGGTGGGCAGCTTCTTGATAGACAGGTCTGCGCCGACCTCGCTTCGAACCGCCTCCACGGCCTGCATGGCACGGAGGGTGTCGCGGGCGGTGGCCGTTGGGAGCGCTGAGACCCGAATGGGATGCCGAAAGATGCGCAGGTCGCGCCGAAGCAGCTGAGCAACATCTTCGTTGGGGATGGAGAAGGCCTCCGCCTCGGCGCGGGCCATGGCTGCGGATAGGCGCTCTTCGCGCGACGGTCGCGGCCGAACGGAAATCGTGACCGCCTTGCGGCGCTGGGCGGCCGTCCGGAGCTTGAAGCTTGCAGGGTCCAGCAACCGCACCTCCGCCGGCGCCAGGAACTGCCCCATGTGCGCGAGCAGCAGGTCCTGTTGTTCCTTGGGGACCTCGGCGACCTGCTGAATCGCAGCGAGGTAGGCATGCCGGGTCTGGCCTGCGCGCAGCATCATCGACTGCAGCGCCAAGCCATTGACCCGCTTGAGGTAAGTCTCCATGGCCTTCAGGAAGCCAGGCTGCTTCGACTGGCACGCAGCATCAACGATGTCTTCGATGCGGGTTAGGAGCCAGTCATAGACGGACGTGCCCACGTGTTCCTTCACGGCCCAATGGGCGACGTCTCGCAGCTGTTCGTCCATCCGCTTGAACTTGGCCTCGGGGACGAGGCGAAGCCGCTCCAGCTTCTGCAAGATGGCCTGCCGATTAAGCGTTGCGTTATCGGCAGTAAGCTGCTTGGAATAGTCACGCTGGAAGCGGTCCAGGAACTCGACGAACTCGCTCCATTGCGTTTGCACCGAGGCGGTCTGCATCAGGTGCCGGACCAGCTCTTGGAAATAGTCGATGCCATCGGTCAAGTCCTCTATGACTTTCTCGGCGTACTCGTAGGCGTCGACTAGGTCGTGCGCGTCACCTCGGTCGGACAGCGCCGCTTCCAGTGCATTGCGACAGCCCCGCATGTTCCGTTGCCGGCTGCGGCTCGGGCGGTCCAACGACCAGAGAGCCTCCGCGAACAGCTTCCCTGGCCGAGAGAATCGGAAGGCCGTGACGAGGCCGGTGCGGTCGGCGAACTGCTCCAGCCAGGCGTCGGTCAGCAGTGCCCGGATGACCATGCCGACGAGCGCCTGCGGGTCATCGGCTTCCGCACCGCTCAGCTCATCGTCGCCACCCTCTTGCGCCTTGACGTCTTGATACTGCCGAACGACCGGCAGCAGGAGCTCGCGCAGCGCATCCCGCGTGAGGTTGTGGGCATAGTCAGCCATGGGGCCGTGCAGTCGGTCATAGAGTGCCCGCAGGCAAGCAGCCACAAGCTCCCGGCGGGAGTTATTCAGGGGACGGAAGAACCGCTGACGCTCAGCCTCAAAGAACACAGGATGACCCGCTGGTGGAGTCATGGGTTCCGGCAACAGGTCAGACGGTATCAAGGCTGATTGCTCCCATTGGACCTTGCCTGGTCCATGCACTTTTGAAGTATTATCTTCAAGGATAACTTATCTTACAAGATAAAATATGAACACGCCACTCACCCCGGCGCAGCTGCGCCTGCGGGACATGGAAGTGCTGCTTCGTTGGGAGGGCGAAATTGATAACAGTCGCCTGCGCGAGGTGTTCGGCATCCAGTCCGTACAGGCCAGCCGCCTGCTGGCAGCGTTCTTGGCGGAGTTCACCGACACGGTCACGCGAGCCACGCCGTACGCGCCCATCACCGCCACAAAGGCGTTCCGACCAAGACTGGCCGGCAACAGCCCTGACGAGTACCTGCAGCTGGTTCAAAAGCTTGGCGCCTCACACATCGACTCCACGGTCGAAGACCTACGACTTGATTTGGCACCGGTCCGCCCAGCCCTCTTTGCCGTCATTACCCAGGCCTGCCGTAGACGCGTAGGGCTACGCATCCGCTATCGGTCACTGGCAGCCCCGGAAGGCCAGGACCGCCTTGTCTACCCGCATGTGCTCGTTCGAGCTGCGCGCCGGTGGCACGCTCGTGCATGGTGTGTACAACGGCAAGCCTTTCGAGACTTCGCGCTAGGACGCATCCTGCAAGCTGCTCTCGATGCTGAGCCAGCGCCCGCCGCCGCGCAAACGGACAAGGACTGGTCCGAGTTCGTCAAACTAATCGTGCAAGCTCACCCAGGTCTACCGGACGGGCAAGCCCGGCTTCTTCGGGACGAGTACCTAGGCGGCGAGGAAAGCAGAACATTGCGAGTACGCCGATGCTTGGTTGGGTACACGGTCCAAGACCTACGCATTGCCACCGAGCTGGCCAGACAGACACCGCCTGAGTACCAACTAGCGCTTTCAAACGCCAGGGACTTTGTCGGAGAGTTCGGGGTGGGCGGTGGCTGACCACCATCACGAGCATTGAGCCCTCTATAGAACCAACCAAACACATTGGGCATGACTGACGACTTCGAAGGCGCATCGCCAATACGGCCAGAAGACCTCGAGGCGCTGGCGCGCGCGCAAGCGGCAGCCACTGATGCGGAAGCGAATCCACTACCGCCGATGCTCACCGGTCCAAAGCGCCAGCACTTTCTCCCGCGCTTCTACCTGGATGGCTTCAGCCGTGGCGGTCTGGTCGCGGTATTCGACCGCGAGAAGAATGAGATTCGAAACCAGCAGCCGGTGAACACTGCGGTCATCGGGCACTTCTACACGATGGAAGATGCCGAGGGCCGGCGACGCTTCGAACTTGAGGCACTGCTGTCGGAGTACGAGGGGAAGGCCAAGCCGGTCATCGACAAGCTGGTGGCTGCCGCGCCTGACCTTTCGGCTGACGAACGGAGCGACCTGTCAATCTTTATCGCGTTGGCCGCGACACGGACCCCGGACATGGTGCATTCCGTGCAAGCTCTGAACGGGGAGATGGTCAAGCACACAGCCAAGGTTCTCTTTGCCGACGTTGACCAGACCTTCGCGCGCCTGCGTGTCGACGAAAAGTTTGCGCAAGAGTCCGATGACGAGCTGTACAAGCAGGCGGAGTGGATGGTGAAGATGGCCAAAACCGACGGATTCATCGTAGAGACTGACGAGAAGTGGGCGGTCGGTCGAGCCATCGAGATGGCACTTTCCGCTGCCCCCTACTTCGCTGGACGTCACTGGCGCGTGGTTCATCGGAACAACGAGAAGCTGTCGTTCATCACGTCGGACTCGCCCGTCTACCTCAACACGGTGGTCCCGCGGCCCACGTCCGTGTACGGGGTCGGATTCGGCAGTCCAGACGCCTTCATCTCGTTCCCACTTCACCAGTCCTGCACCCTCGAGATGTTCGGCGACAGTTGGCATCCTTGAACACAAGCCAGCAGGTCGCGACTACCTGCGGATGGCCAACCTGCACTTTGCCAGGCGCTGTCAGCGGTTCGTCGTCGGACGCGACGAGGCATTGGTGAAGTCGTTGACGGAAGAACTTGGGCTTGCCAGCAAGAAGTGGCAGCCAAAGTTCAGGGGCAACTGACCAGACGCGCGTCAGCGCCTGTGCGAATACGCCAAATTTCGGTGCCAGTCCGTTATTGCACAATCACTGTCTCATGGCAACTTCCCTAGCGCACCAATGTCTTCCACACGGCGTTCATGGATTCACATTTCATGCCCCCCCGAGGATGCATATGCTTTGATGCAAGAACCTACATGCTCCCCGCCGCGCGCAACGCCGCCGAGGAGAAGGGCCGCCCCATCCAGTTGATGGCTTCGGTCATGTGGCGATTGCCGCCGGCGCGGACGAGGTGCTAACCACCAGGAAAACCGATTCTGGGGGGAAGTTCTGAGAAATCGGCACGCTGGCGAAGGCAGAGGCGTGGGACGAAAAGTCTGCCGAGCGAGGCCGGCTCCATACCGTAGTGCATGGGTGGCGGCTGAGTGAAGGCGCATCCCAGGCAAACCCACCAGGGAGGGCTGGGCTCAGCCTTCACCACCCGTAGGTAGGCTGAAAAGTGTGCATCTGCTTGTCTGGCTGAGCCTTTCATGACTGCCATCAACCTTTACTTTCGCGAACGAAATGCCTATTTCCTGAGCCATCCAAAGCGCGCCGGAAATCGAATCCGGGGCTGCGAGCGCACGCCAAGCACATTCTCCGACGGCAACAATTGTAGGGACCCCGGGTACCGGTAATGGGGCGAGCTAACCGCCCCCTCCACACCCTTGGCAACAACGTCACCTGCTGCCGGCACATCCGGCTTGCCAGCGCAGCCCCAGTGCGTCAACACTGGCGGTTATGACTGCCTCGTCGACGCTCACGTTCCTGAACCCGTTTGAAGGCCCGCCCGTGCCCCTTCGGCTTGCGGGTGTGCTGACGTTCAGCCCTGAGGTGCACTTTAAGCTCAGCGGCGCGCCGCTGTCGACCGTCTTCGCCGAGGAGGGGCTGCTGCCGTGGTATCGCAGAGGTCTCCGGCTCCAGGAGAGCACGGCTCCCAACCGTGAGCGCCGTGCGCAGAAGTGGATTGACGAGCTGGCAACGCTACGGCCGGGGGTGTTCGATGTCTTTCCTGATATGCAGCTGGCGCGCAACGGAGATGGCGACGCGCAAGAACGCCTCAACCAGATGACAGACTTCGAGCTGGTAAACCGGGGACGGGGCCGCCAGCACGCGGACCTCAAGCCGCACCAGGCCTATCTCGAGGAGGTCGGGGCGGCGGACCTTGAGCTGGTCCGGCAGCTCAAGGGCGGAGACATGGCGGGCGCTCTTGCGCATATGACCGCCCACCCGGTTCTTCGCCATCTGCTGTGGCCCGCGGCGGAAGCTGTGATACGCGAGGCTTCACACGTCGACGAGTTGATACCCCTCTTTGCCGCAATGGCGTTGGACGTGCACTTGGGCTGGATGGCGGCGTGGGACACCGACCGCGCACGTGAACAGGGTAGTCCGTGGTCCAGTCTCGGCTGCTTGCTTCCGAGCGCTCAGCAGCCAGGTCGCAATCCCACCAGCCTTTTCTTCGACGAACTGAAACGGCGCCTGGGCGCACGCAGCGCGGTCCAGGTCCTCAAGCGGGTGCCGGCACCGCGGTCCGGCCTTGACCAGGCTACGCTGGACCGATGGAGCGCCGGAACGCGTCTGCCTGATAACACGACGCTGCAGGTTATACTCCGAGCGTACGGACTGGACCAGCCAGACGAGCTGCTCTATTCGCAACTGGCGTGTTCACGGCATGTCCATATGCTGGGACACCTCGCCCAGCGCTTGCAGGTAAGGGCGCGCGAAGCTGCGCAGCCGCACCGGTTATGGCCGTGGCCAGCATACGCGTTCGAGTTTCCTGACTTCGAATCCTGGGCCGCCCACAGGTATCCGTTCTGGCTGGACTTTCACCGGTGCCGTAGCGAGGATGGCGCGGCGGGCCGCGCCATCCTGTCTGCACGCGAGAGCTAGACTCTCTCGCGGCTGGCGCTAGCGCTGCTTCGGCGTGTTGCCGCGGCCGCCGCCAGACGGCTTGCCGGTCGTGCTGGGATAGTTGGGATTCACGGGGTTCGACGGCTTCGCGGGGGTCGAGGGATTCGGGGTATGGGTTTTCGAGACGCGCATTACAGTTCTCCTAGAAGGTTGACCGGTCATCACCGGCACCACCACTATCCCGAAACAGAACGGCCCCGTGACTGGCAATGTTTTTCCAAAAACGGCGCAGCGCCTAAAGTAAGCGTCCGGAGGGAGCACCTAGCAGTAAACGGGGGGCGGCAGTACCGCACATCTCGCCGCGCAACTCGTCTCGCCGGGTCTCAGGCGTCGCCTCCCGCCATGCGCGTTGCGCGGCCTGGCCATTGACGGCCTCATGCAGGTCGGCGTAGCTGAGGTCGGAGCACACGGTTGGCAGGACCTGCTTGATGGACCAGGAGCCCCTCAACTCCGAATGGTAGTAGCCTCGACGCGCATACGTGAGCAGGTCGACCAGCCGCATATGCTGCCGTACTCATTAATGCCACCAAGTGCAGCACGCCCGTGTTCACCGACTCTCCAGCTTCCAGTGCGTCGGCGTCTTTCCATTCGGCGTACGGTCAGCGTTGCACCGAACGACGCTCAGCGTATTTTCCATCGGAAGATGAACCCAGACTGGCACACCGAAATCCCTGAAGCCCTGTAGCTCGGCCAGAAATTCACTATTCTGACGAGTCCTGTTTTCTTCAGGGTCCTTCTGCGACATAAGGATGAGCCGCGTCCTGACGTTCGGATTGCGGGCGAATGCAGGCCGCATGGCCCGGTACTGGTTGAATTTGCTGGCAATCTGCAGCGTGTCCCAGCTCCCAACGCCCTTTGCCTCGATAAGCAGAAGATGCGTAACCGGCAGAGCCCCGTTGCCGGAATTATCGGTGAAACACATGATGAAATCTGCGTCCTGCTGCTTTCCAGTGACGGGAAAGTGGTCGTTCTCACCGGCTACCAGAGGCATCGGTTCGTCTTCCACCAGGCTCTCATTCATCAAGGCAGCGTAAAGCCAGTCCAGATGGAAATCCATTGCGCAGAAAACGTTCTCCGGTCTGTTGGTGATTGCGCACTTCGCTAGTACCTCAGTCATGAAGTCAGCATGCGGCGCAATCGCAACGCCAAGCACTCGCTGTATGAGTGCGAATCGCTCCTTGGCATTGAATCGGCTAAGTCGATATTCCAAGCTGCCCACCGGAAAGCGGTCGCTGAGGCAGGTCATCATTTCGTGTGCTGTGGCCAATTGGTCCCTCATCTTCATGAGGTTTGCGGGTACAACCATTTACGTGATTGTGCCTGCATAAAGGGACATTTTTTTGTCCTATCTTCCTTTCGACTCGCGTCGCCAAGCTTTCGAGCACTCGCTCGCTTTCAAGTCCACGTCGAAAATGACCGAGGTTCCAATGGCCGCGGCAACACCAAGAAGGTCAGTCATCGTTGACTTTTCGATACGAGATGCGGCTTCGTTCTATTTCCACCGCTGCGTCCCTTGGCAAGGAGCTCAATGCCGTCCTGAAAGATGGCTTCGACATCGTATGGCTCCGTCAGGCGTAAAGGAAGCAACCACGGGCGCCTCAGTCCATGCCTGTGCGAAGATAGGTACTCCATTTTCTCAGACTCCTTCATGGCAAACGACCACGCAGCGCTACTGAACTCGGTTCTCCATCGGCTCGGCCGCAATATCCTGCTATTCCAGCAAATTGAATCGGGATTGAAGTTCATGCTGCCGTTTATGCACCCGAAAGGGAGCGCTAGTGGCGACGGTGCCTTCGCCAAGTTTCGGGACATGACCAAGGGCCAAACGCTGGGGCAACTGGTGGAAAACTTCCAGGAGTCGATGAGGACGGACGCTGACGCCCTGAAGCAGTATCTCAAGCGAATGGTGGAGCAGCGCAATCAGCTCGTTCATCATTTCCATGAGATGCCTGGCGTGTCGCTGGGGACCGTGGCCGGCTGCCGTGCCGCGCTACAAGTTCTCGACGAGCAGCATCGCGAAGCGGAACCGTTCCTGGACATGCTCCATGCACTAGGTGTTAGCCTGGCCGCATCGATGGCCAAGGACTACCCTGAGCTGGCGACCGTCTACATGGCGCTAAAGCAGCAGCTCCCTGCCCATGTCGAGTATATCGACCTGTCCGACCCGTGCGAGACGAATTGGCCCACCACTCGCATCGTTCGGGCTCTCCAGGAGGCCGAATCTCAAACCGAGCCCGTGAACGGCATGACATCATTGACCCTTGCCGGGGTCTTCCTCCGCTCGCTCGACGCTGGGCTAACTCCACAGGCGTATGGCGTCAGCAAGCTCAAACGCATCCTTATACTGTCAGGGGCCTTTGACATCGTCGAATACCGTCCGCACGAGACTGCGGAGCCCATCACGCTCTATCGTAGCAAGCCCGCCGACACGCTCGGCCCCGCGTGAAGCCGATACTGTACGAGATAGCGGTACCAGGCGCGTTCGCTAGGGAACTCGAAAGCGTAAGGTCAGATTTTCACGCTTGCTTCTTGAGTCTTGGCTTGCTAGCGCGCTGACGCGGAGACGCAGTCCGAGTCAACATGAGTGGATTGATGGTCGGAACTGGAGCAATTGTTTCCAACCACTGCTCGCGCCCAAGGGCGCGAATAACTTGGATAAGAGTACGCAGCGACGAGCCAGTGCCACTCTCGAGATTTCGCAAAGTGCGAACGCTGATACCCGCCCTCGCTGACAGTGTGGCCTGGTCCAGGTTCCGGTGTACCCGTAGCGTCTTCAATCGTTCCCCTAGCTCCGCCTCAATCTCTGCCGGAGTCCTATGCCTTTGAGTATTGCTCGTCGTCCCCACATCTTCCTCCCGACATCTTCCACCCCCATCCGCAACAACCGGCAACATTGCTCCCCTTAACGCCACAAATCGCCCATAAGAGGTCGAATGTTGCCGGTTGTTGCGAGCAATGAAGACTCGCTGCTCATGCCATCGCTCGCCTAGGGATGCTCTGCACAATTAGCCGGCGGATGTGCTTGCAATGAATCGTCGAGCCAGCGAGCATGTAGCGCATGAAGCAAACTGACCTTGGACTGAACTTGTCGACCAAGCGCACCCGCAAGCGCGAATTTCTGGACGAGATGAACCGCGTGGTGCCGTGGGCCGATCTGGTGATGCTGATCGCTCCGTACGCCCCGGAGGGCAAGCGCGGCCGTCCCCCGTTCGCGGTCGAGGCAATGCTGCGCATCCACTTTCTTCAACAATGGTTCGGCCTGTCGGACCCGGCGATGGAAGAAGCGCTGCACGACGTGCCGCTGTATCGGGAGTTCGCCGGGCTGGACAACTGGACGGTGAGGCTGCCCGACGAGAGCACCATCCTGCGGTTCCGTCACCTGCTGGAGAGGCACAAGCTGGCCGCTCAGATTCTCGCGCTGGTAAACGACATCCTTCGCGACAAGGGATTGATGCTGCGCGCGGGCACGGTGGTGGACGCGACGCTGATCAGCGCACCGAGTTCGACCAAGAATGCGTCGGGCGAACGCGACCCGGAGATGCACCAGAGTAAGAAAGGAAACCAGTGGTATTTCGGCATGAAAGCGCACATTGGCGTGGACGCCGAAAGCGGGCTGGTGCACACGGTGCGGGGCACGGCTGGCAACATCAACGACGTGGTTGAGGCCAACAGCCTGCTGCATGGCGAGGAAACCGACGCGTTTGGCGATGCGGGTTATCAGGGCGTGGAGAAGCGTCCTGACGCGCGGGCGGACGTGAACTGGCACGTGGCGATGAAGCCAGGCAAACGTCGCGTTCTGGACCAAAGCAAACCGCTTGGCGCGCTCGTCGATCAAGTCGAGCGAATCAAGGCGGGCATCCGGGCCAAGGTCGAGCATCCGTTCCGGGTCATCAAGCGGCAGTTCGGCTACACCAAGGTCCGCTATCGAGGGCTGAGGAAGAACACCGCGCAAGTCATGACCTTGTTCGCGCTGTCCAACTTGTGGATGGCGCGCGGCAAACTGCTGGCTGCTGAGGCATGAGCGCGTTTCAGGCTCATGCCGATGCCTCGCGCGTAGCCCGCGAGTGCTGCTCCGCGCGTGCCAGACAGCTTCGCCCCGGGCTGACAGGTTGGCGTCGTGGCGCATTCAGCTTCCTGTTAAACGGCCAAGCACACTCGATTCGCGTTTGTGCAGAGCATCCCTAGAAGCACGAATCCCTTCTGAACAGATTTCTCTGGTTCTCGTTTCATGCCCATCGGCGATGCATATACTCTGATGCAAGGACGCACATGTCATCCGCCGCGCGCAATGCCGCCGGGTGGTGAGGGCCGCCCCGTCACGGATGACGGGCTTCGGTGATGTCGTAGTTGCCGCTCGCGCTGACGGGGTACCAACCGCCAGGGCGCGAGGGAAATCGAGCACTGGGGGGTTGCCTTGAGAAGCTCGGCGCGCTGGCGAAGATAGAGGCGCGAGGCGAAAAGTCTGTCGGGCGAGGCCGGCTCCATACCGTAGTGGTTTGGGTGGCGGCTGAGTGAAGGCGCATCCCGGGCAAACCTGCCAGGGAGGGCTAGGCTCAGCCTCACCACCCGTAGCAAGGAGGTGCAGGTGTACACCTGCTTTTTTGGCTGAGCCATTTAGGTAAGCGAGAGGACAACAAAGCATCTTCCTGTTCAGTGTATGCCTGAGGAGAACCACGATGACGGCAACAACTAAACAGCAGGCTCCCAGGAAGATTTCACCAGCTGTCCGATGCAGCTGGGGGGCGATACTTTGCCAAAAGGATAGGTCTGGTGGATTGCGCATCAATGGCGGACTTTTCTCAGCTTATGATGTCCGCAGGCATCTCCCGTCATCACGCGAACGACTGACGGGTTCGCCTGCGAGAGCTGTCGTAGTTCCGCGTGGTAACCATATAGCCGATGCAGCGCGACGGCAATCGCGCATGAACGCGAGTATCCACCTTCGCAGTGGACAACGACGGATGTGATTTCGTCGGGCAGGGCTTCTACGAACGAGCGAATGGCCAGAGCTTGCTCCTCCGTGAACGCATGGACAAGTTTCGCCTTTGCCCGGGCCGATAGATTCGGATTCAGGAAATCTACATCAGCGAAACTCAGACGCAACACGTGGGTGAAGCCTCCGAGGTTTGCTGGGGGGCGCTCCGGCGCAACGATTGAAATGACCGCAATCGATGGCAGTTGCGGCAGCTTTTCCGCATCCGAACGCGATAGCGCAATGACCTGGCGCGCCCCATCCAATGACGGCTTGTACAACTTTCCGATAATGTCCTGGAGTCGCTGTGGCACGTCGTCTCTCGCAAAAGTCGCTCTCGGCAGCGGCACAGACTACTTGTGGTCATCGCCACCGTTAGCATCAAGCCTTTCCTTCACGGCACCGGTCTCTGTCATCATTGGCTCCCGTCGCTGCTCGCCGGACCTGGACCTGACAGTAGCTCACGTGTCCGCTTCATCGTCCATGTTATTTCGGTAGGAGAAAATTCCCAAGTCCTCATACTGACTTTCTTGGTCACGCTCTTTTCAACTCGGCTCATCGCGTCGTCCAACAGCCAGCCGTGCTCAGCCATTTTGCGCGCGGCGTAACCCGCAAGCTGGCGAGCAAGGTCCTCGCATATGTCGTAGCGCTCCCACAGTTCTTCCTCAGTGAGACCTGCGTAGTAGGTTCCGTCAACCCTGCGCAGCGCAAGCTTGGGTTGCGCACCTGAGACTACCGCAGGGCCTTGCTCTCTCGGAAAATCACCAGGAATCACGCGGTCAGTCATCAATTACTCCCAAGTGTTTGCCTGTACGTCGCGCGTTTTTTTGCGTGCGCCTCTCAGCCAGCACCTGCAACAAGGACCTCCGCACATCCAGTTTGAAATGCGGAATAGGCCGCCACGTGCAACGCCCGCGATTGGCCCATTGGCTTGCCGAAATCTCTGCTCGCCACGTGCATGCCTTATCCACCTCTCATATGCCGGCCCATTGCACCGGCGATGCGGATACGAACAGGTCCTGGCCAGCCCTCGCACCGAGAACGGCGAGCCGGCCCAACTCTGCAATGCGAATCAGTCCGCCGCGGGCAACCCCACCGGGGAGCTGCTGCGCACCAACCAGCTCGATGCCGGACAACAGTCTCGACAGTGCAGATGACTTGGTGCCCATGCCACGTGCCAGGTCCGCAAGGGGAACGTAGGTCTGCCGGAACGCAAGCAGCTGATGCGGCATCACGACCCGGCACGCCTGGCCGCGCAGCACAATCGATTGAGAATCCAGCAAGCCCTCGTTTATCCAGTGAGAAATGCTCTCCCATTTCCAACCGGTGAACTTCGACAGCTGGTGAATCGACATGCCCGCTTCGAGCAAAGGCGTGCCAAAGTATGAGGCCACGTCCGCGCGGCGGAAGACCATGTCACCTAGTCGACGACCGCGCGCGATAGCCTTCACCCGGCCTTCAGAAATGGCCTGCATCGCAGACTGAATGGCCTGTCTGTCACCCATGCGCCGGCTGGTCAGCCCTGCCCACGTGAGCTTTTCATCGTCCGTGGCTGCCGAGGGCTCAGCCGCTTCCCCGATGTGCTGGACCAGTTCCAGTATGGAACGGTGCTCGACCAATCCGCCCTTCAGAATGTCCTGGCGCCAGTTCACATCGGACCGAATCACCCCGGCGGACATCATGTGTTCCAGCACCGACGCCGGCACGCCGGCCAATTCGCAGGCCTGTGCGGCGTTCACCCATTCACTGCGCCGCTCCTGGATGCGCGTGACCTCGGCGCGCGGGACTTCATAGACTTGCCCACGCGTACCCACGCGACGCGTGCGGGAATCGCACTCCCCGGTCTGGATGGCTTTATGCATACGGGAAACGCTGACGCCGATAGCTTGCGCTGCGTCCGACGCGCGCACGTACTCGGTCGCCTCCTCCACCATCGCCTTCGCCGAATCCAGCCCGAGCGCCCCATCGAACCGTACGGCAGCAACTTCGATGATGACTTTTAGAAACGGCTCCAGCGCGGTTCCCTGACAAAGTTTGCGCAATCCGATGTACCAGGGGCCGAGCAACGTGTTCAGTGTTCGCGCATCGGCCTTACCTGCGTCAATACGTCCCTCGACATGCGACCGGAAGCCCGCTGGCCAGTCGGCCAGCAGCGTCTCGAGTGGCGCGAGCAAATCGACAGCTTCAGCAATGGATTTTGGCAATGCAGCGCTTTGACGGGGAGATGGCACTCTGGGGTCAGCGAACAGGCAAAGCGTGCGGACAACCTTGCCCAAGGTAATGATGTCCACCCCACGCAAGGCTGGCTCTATGCTCCCCGAGTGTTTGCCGCTACTGGCAATGAGTGCCGACAGCCAGTGCTGAGCGCCCGTCGAGGCAATTCGAGGCAGCATGTGGAGGTCATGACCGCATTCGCATCTGTCCACGTGGTAGCGATACGGCGACAGCAGCTCACCGCAGTCATTGCATCGGTCAACGAGCCTGATGCGGTGGTGGGGACATGCGGTGACATAGGTGTGCTCCCAGTAGTGGCGTAAGTACCCAAATTCAGCTAGACAGGCTGGGCAGACGGCATCGGTCTGGGCTCGATGCAATCGGCCCCAACTTCGGCATGCGGTATCCTGGTGGCTCGCAAATTGCGCCCACGAAATCTCGAGACCCAGCTGCCCCGCGACAAAATCCGCGTGGCCAAGCAGCGCACTGCGATTGCGCTGTACGCCTGCTAGCCCCGCCACTTCACGCCAGTTGGACAGGATATTGTCGGCGGCGAGCCGGCGGTAATAGCCTAGCCCGGATTCGTCATCCTGCGGGGCATACGTCAGGACCAGGCTCATGCCACGCCTCCAGCTTGCTCACGGATGACAGGAACCGGGAGGTCGTTGTCATTCATTACTTGCACGAAGGCCTGATGAAGCGCTGCTGGTGCGACTTCTGCATGCAGTGCTTCGGCGGACCCAAACGCGGGGAAGTGGCGAGAACCAGCGGCCTCGATGGCATTCGCCGCTGCCTGGCAGTCCGCAAAAGTGACGGTACGCGGTGCGTCATACGCCAGCTGACTGGCCAGCTCTTGCATGAATCGGCTCAGTACGCCAATCAATCCCCCGGTCAAGAGGTAGCACTGGAAGGTGAGCGCTGGCGCTGGCAGGTCAATCGGGTACCCGCGGTCGCGAAAGCGATTCGCGTAGGTTGCCACGCAGTGATAAAAAGCCTTCATGTCTTCTGGAATACGGGAGTCGTATGGCAAAAGATGGCGAGCCGCTGACGACCGCAGGCGCAATTGCTCATTGCTGTCGAACAAACGCTGCAGACGTGGCACGCCGAACAGAATCACCGTCAGGTTGTGCGAATCCGCCAGCGTCTTGAACCAGTCGCCGGCCGAACGTGGCGGCACGCGCGCGCCCAGTTCAACCAGGTGGCTGGCTTCCTCAAATAGCACGGCGCGCGTACCGGCAAGATTCAGCTGGTCCAGCATACGCGTGTCCATGGCCCCCTTCGTGATATTGCGTTGCACTGGCAAGCCAAGCGCGGCGAGAACGCTCGAGGGCAGCAGCAGTGGCGACACGGGCGTAGGCACCGGCACGACGAGGACTGGCACATGGCGACGCCCGTTAATCTTCGTTTCCGGAAAGGTGCGCTTGAGCGCATTGATAAGCATCGACTTCCCGACTCGCGATGGACCCACTACGCGCTCAATGCGGCTTGCGGCTCCGTCCAAGGCGTCCTCGATGCGCTGTCTGAGCGGGTTGAACTGCTGGAGGAACTGCGGATGAGGAAGTTCGCAGCTTTCAATCGCTTTGCGTAGTTGCTTCGCCGGCGTCATATCAGTTCATCACCAGTGGCACGGTCCAGGACAGGGAGTAGCGCCGCATCGTCGAATATCGAGCCAAAGGGTTGCGCAGCGGCAGACGCTTCTTCTGAAACCTTTTTTGGTCTGCACGCCGGTGGCGGAGGCAGTGGGCCCGGTTGCCTGGATGCGCGCGTGACGGCTCGTGTCTCCCTGTCTCGACGCGCGGTTTCGCGGTTTCGCTCATACTTGCTCGGCTTCTTGCGCTTCGGTGCAAGAGAGTCCGCGACAACTTGCTCGTGCATGTCCTGGTCAAATTTCTCGGCTTGGGGTGCTCGTTTGGCGCTGGACTTCTGATTCTTGAGCCGTTCCTTCGCCTCGTTGAACGACCACGCTGGCGTCTCGGGCCTCAGGTGCTCGTGCGGCAGCGTGACGAGCGGAAAATCATCGCCCTCATGGACATAGACATGTCTGAAATCATCTGGGTTGAACAACACACGTAGCTGCCTCTGTTCGCCATATTTCTTAATCAGAGCCTCAATCTCGTCGTTCTTGTAGTGCAGCCCGTCTACGGTGACGCCGGTCTTTCGGCTCACGCTGCGCTCCGTGCTCTCGTAAAGCGCCGCTAGCCATTCCGCCCGTGATGGCGGAAGAGAAATCGCGAAACAGGACGCCTCGAAGTGCTGCCAGCGCTCGACCGGAGTGTCCCCCTTGAGTGAATCCGTGAGGACCACATCCCACTGCAAACGCTCGAGCGGCTTGTGAATCCACTTTTCGTAGTACCAACGGACAATCCAACGCTCAAGCTCCTCCAGTGTCGGGAGCTTGTCGCCCAGCGCAATCGGGTCGCGCTGCCCGTCTTTGCCGTCCACACGCGTGCAGCCTGCTAGCCCCTCCAAGGCCTCCTTGAGTGAGCGATTCAGACGTTCGATGAAGGGCTTTTCCTGTCCGGCCCTGGCCCGACAGTGCTTGACGTCAACGCCGAGCCGCTCCAGGTTCTGGATGCGTCCGCCTTTGGCTTCGGCACCGTTATCGAAGATAAGCTGCCCAGGTGTTCCACAGATGTTCATGGCATGGTCGATGCCCAGTTCCTCGAAGCGCTTCTTCTTGAGGGGGGCCATGTACATCTCCACGCATGCGAGCGAATCGGTATCGGTGGGAGCTCCTACAACCAGGCGCCAGCCAAGTGGATAGCTTGTGCAGCAGTCGATGGCATGCACCAGGTAGACCAGGCTGGTCACGCCGCTTGGTGTCTGGACAACAAACGGCAGATGCAGAGCATCCTGTTCGACGCGCTCGAATGGTGCCTCGACGCGAATGCGCTTCTTCGCGAGCGACTTCCCGGCCACGGCGTCCGTCGGAAGCATGCGGTCGTGTTCGGGGTCGGCGCTTTCATAGCGCAAGATGGTGTTCTTGACGTACTTTTTGCTTATTGGCCGGCAGGTCAACGGGAGGAAGGTGCCGCGCACCTGGCGATTCACTTCCTCGATGACCATCTTCAATGACCACCGCGAGTGGGGCACCAGGTAATGCTGGTCGGCAATCATGCAAATGATATTGATGACCTCCTGCGGATACCGTGGTGAGCGATTACCCTTGTTTTTGTTCCCGCGGAGAGCCGGCAGACCGGCCATCTCGCACTTTCGATACCGGTACATCGTCGACTGAGGGGGGAATGGCGGCGACTCCGGCGTTGCCTCCTGGCGGTACTCGTCTGCAACGCGGCGATACGCCTCCAGAAAGCTGACGCCTTGCCGCTTCTGCATTTCCCGAATGCGCCTCATGACCGTACGGACGAAGCGACTGCGCTCATGCAGTTCCTGGTCGTCAGGTTGCGCTGCATGACTGAAGCGAGGTTTGCCCGCGCGAAGCACAGTCAGCTTGCCAGCGTGGATGTCGGCAAGAATGCTCGCTATCTCGATGTACCTGTCCGCGCGCTTCTCGGCATCGAATACCTTGATGCATCCAGCGTGCGGGTGAGGGTCTAGCACCTCCAGGTAGGCATCGTGATTCCTGGGCGGAGCAAGCCGGTCGTGGAGAAGCAGGCTGCGGTTCATTTCTCCACTCCTTCAAGTAGACAGAGATGGCTCAGGTCCCCATACGCGAGAGACAGTTCGAGCGTGCCGCAGATGGTGTGATGAGCAAGGTTGCCCCCGAGGACGCCGCTGACCAGCAAGACCGGAATCACACCAGGCAGAAGCTCAAGGTCCGAGCACAACGTGCGCACCGTGACAGGCCCGTCTGCACAGCGGCGCGTAACGCGTTCGGCGAGTTCGTCCGTCAGGTAGGTGGGGACTTGATGCGTCGCCTGCTTGAGCGCCCGCGCATTCATCCGGATAGGATGAGCGGTGTTCGCCGGGAGGACCAGGGTGCGCAGGGGATAGCCATTGGCATCCAGAATTGGCCGGGCGCGCGCGACCTTGTCCCAATAGACGTCGTCTCCCTCGAAGCCTTCAGCTTTGACCTCGACGGCGTGACGTAGCCCGTCGAGCCAATCGATTTTGAAGTCGGCCGTGTAGAACTTCGGGCCTTGGACATCGTGATGCTTGTGCCAGGCTTCGCGCATAGCGTCTTTCGTGAACAGCATGCGCTGGTCAATTAGGTCGACACAAAACGGCTGCGGCTGGAACGCCCTGACGCGTGGGTCAATCGCCAGCAGATGCGCAACGAATCGCTCGGCATCGGACTCGACGTTGAGATGACCGCTCGCCTTCTCGCTGTACGTACCGACCTTTGCCTTCCCATACGTCGACGCTGTGGGACGGATGCCGGTGTTGCCTGCGCTCTGGCGGCCGCGACGACCATAAGGTGCGGGCGTACGGCTCATAATGCACTCACCTGTCCACCGCGCGGTTGCAAAGCGCTCTGGCTGCGCGTTCGGACGAGGGTAAGGACTCCAAAAAAGGTGGGCCAGTGCGGGAAATCTGTCGTGCGGTTCCGGTTCAGCATCATGCGGTCAAACGAACTATCAACCGCATAGCTTACGGACGCATTTTCAGAAAAAATAGGGTTGTTTTCGCTGGTGTTACGGGCAAAATTGCGAATAATGCTTGATTCGAGGGGCCTTGTTCGACTGAAATTTATTTTCGCGTTACGCGCGTGTAACGCCAGCGTTACACCGTGGCGTGGCGGCGCAGGCAGGCGCAACAAGGCCAAGGGGCGCTCGAGACGATACGCGTCGAACTGGGGGATGGCGTCGCAGGCCACCGGGTCTGCAAGGCTGGGGAAACGAGGCTTACGATGATGACGGACAGGGGGGAACTCGGCACGCCGGCCAGATTGCCGCGACGTGTCGCCGGGAGCACCCCACTGCTCATAGCAACCAGGGCTCGCGCCTATTACCGGACGGCAGGCACAGCCACTCCCGCCCACGTTCCACCGGCCTCCAGCCGGCCGCATCCTGGAAAAGATGACCCGTCTCATCGCCCCTCCCGCGTCATACCCTCTCACAAAAAGGGGGCTTGACCGCGCGGGCGGGTCATAACTGCGAAGACAGGTTCATTCTCGAAACAGCACGACGGCATTGCACCGACGCCGAATTACCGTAGTCAATGTGGGAGGAATTTTCAAGCTGGATGGGCAACCGCTTGGATTTTCCCGTTGCGCTTGCGGGATTCCATCTGCAGTACTCGCTGTCCGTCGCGGCCACAGGGAAAATCCGTCTGACCTCGCTGATTTGCAGTTTGCGCGATGAGTGATATACGTATGCCTACAGAAAAGCGAGCATAGTCACTACCTTATGCTCACTTGCGGTCTACCCCCTCCGCGGATGGGTGTTGCGTCAACTAGAGTCCTTTGCTCTCGGTGAACGCACCGACCGGTCGATGCAAGTCGGGCATAATAACGCGCATAGCCCGAGAAGCGGACACCATTCAAAGGTCGGTGGCCCGACGAGTACGGAACGTGTATTTTTAGTCAAGAAATCGTATGCCCTCCAGTCAGCATATCGCTCATTCGCTCGAAATAGGGAAGCTAAAAGGAATATCCGGGCTCGAAGAAATTCGTTTCGACGAAAAGCCCCTCACCGCCATACTCGGGCCGAACGGTTGCGGAAAATCAACGATTCTGCATGCTTTGGCTTGTTGCTATCAACCGCTAGAAGAAAGCACACAGGTAAATTGGAGATTTAGGGACTTCTTTACGCCGACCACTGACTCGACGTGGGCGGGTAGTTCATTGACTCTCACGCATTCCTATAGAGAGGGGGAAGTGGTTTTCGAGAATCTGAGAACCCTCTATCGGAAGGCTGCGGACCGATGGGTGCCTCGATACGAGACTAGGCCTCGAAGACACATAGCATTCATCGGAATTAAATCCTGTGTTCCAAAAATTGAAGAGGAAACGTCCACATCGTTAATCAGCTACGCTACCGCACCTCATCAGGACGCCAAGCTCATCATGGCTAAGATGGGCGTGGTATTCAACCGCGCATACGAAGAGCTGAATATCCATCGCGCAAACTCCGGACGGAGATATAACGGCCTGGCACTTGCTGGCACCCGTTACTCGTCCCTGTCGATGGGCGCTGGAGAGCAGCGCGTCCTTGAAATACTTTCCGTCATATTCAATGCGCCAAAATATGCGCTAATCATAATAGACGAGATTGATTTGCTCCTTCACACTGCGGCATTGAAGGTGCTGTTGAATATCATCTTCGAGAGGGCATCAGAGAAACTTCTGCAGGTGGTTTTTACAACGCACCGTGAAGCTGTCCTGGAGCTCGTCAATTTAATCAGTGTTAAACATATTCATACTGTTGGCGGTAAAACGTACTGTTTCTCCAACACAAAACCTGACGCCATGCAGCGTCTGACGGGAAATCAACACCGACCTTTGGAGATATTTGTCGAGGATGAAATGGCTCGCGCCATTGTCGAGCATGAGCTCCTTGCGTTGCAAATGAAGCGCATCACAACAGTCACCACGTATGGTGCAGCGACAAATTGCTTCACCCTAGCAGCGGGTCTTATATTGCGCGGCAACCACAATTTCGAACATCAGCTTTTTTTGTTGGACGGCGACTTGTACGTTACGCGCGAAGAGCAATTGGAGCGCGCGAATAAGGCTTTGTCGGGAACAGAAGCAGACGCTCAGGCGCGGAGACTGCAAATTCTCGGAGCGATACGAAAACTTTGCCCGCAACCAGGACTGTCCGCGACTCCTGAAGCGCAAATTCACAGGATGGTGAGAGACCTAGCCAAGCAGGAAGATGAAAGTGTCAATGAAATCGCCCAGATAGCGAACACGATTCAAGTCGTCGATGACACGCACAGCTTCGTTGGGAAAATCATCGATACGCTTAATATTGACCGAGCGGTAGGCTTGTCAAAGATAGTCGGGGTTGCCTCCCTTTCGCCGCAGTGGGCGGATTACGTGCAAGAGCTTCGAGCTTGGTTGGCCGCGCTGCAGCACGATTTTTTGGAGAACGCCGCATGACTCAAGGGCGGCTAGACACCCAAGATGGACCTGGCAAACAAACGGGCGGCTGACCAGCAGTAAACTAAAATTTGCAAGTAGGGGCGCTCGCGCCCGAAGTCTGAAACGAAAGAGATACCTTGGAGTCCGGCGGATGGACAGGATTGATGCGAAGACCCGCAGCGCCCTGATGAGTCGGATTAGAGGCAAGAATACGAAGCCTGAGCTCTCAGTTCGAAAGGGCTTGTTTGCAAGGGGCTTGCGGTATCGGTTACACGATAGCCGGCTTCCTGGGACGCCGGACTTGGTTTTCCCCAAACATCGCGCCATTATTCAGGTGCACGGCTGTTTCTGGCACGGTCACGAGCAATGCAAACTTTATAAACCGCCGTCTTCAAACGTCGATTATTGGACCACCAAAATCGCCCGAAACAAGGCTAACGACTACCGCTCGTCAACCCAGCTTGACGAAATGGGTTGGCGTGTACGCGTCGTGTGGGAATGCAGTATCAGAGGCCAGTCAGCAGACAGGTTGGAAGCCTTCTACGATGAGCTCGCTGACTGGGTTCGGCATGGCTAGAGGTGGAACACGGCTAGAGAGCGGAGTGGATTGCTCGTTCATAGACGTTCGCATCAGGCAAATTCGTCGGAGAGCTAAATGCGTTCGCTACTTGAACTACTGATGTAGTAAATACCCCCTCTCGATTCAAGTTGCGCAATTGTCCATCTCCTGCAAAATCGCCGACGTTGTACCACATAAAACTAATGGAGCCGGTTTGCAGATGGTATTCAAGCAGTCCTTGACCAAGCCGCTGAGCAATCTTCTCGTAGACTGGCGTGGGCGAGACAAAGAATAATCCCTTGCGGCACAGGCGTTCGCGCTGCAGGACGTTCCCTTTGTAAATAAGCTGAGGCAAAATTCGCTTGCTGACATTTTCCCAGTTGAACCCTGCAGTACTGTTCGACCCATAAGGCTCCTCGCGTAGATACGCAGCCCTCTCCTCGCGATAGTTGCCAGTAGTGTCAATGGACTGAACCTCCACCGCGACGAACTCCTGAGTCGCTCCATCATCCGTAAGTTTCGCGAGTACCCAGTCAACATAGTAACCACCAACGCCACTGCGATTCGGCAGTCGAAGCTCTCCTCCCCATGCCTTGCCGAACACGGCAACACGTGAGGTGCCGAGCTGTAAAGGTGCGTTCCGAGCCTGTGCGCCAGGATAGAGAACGACTGGTCCGTCAAAAGCGTACGCAGCTACGTCGTGCAGGATTTGATATTGATTCGCGTAAAGACGGATTGGGCAGCAGATGACTGGCGCTCCGCGGACCGGCTGAAGGGTACATGCACCGCTCAACTCCCGGTCGCTCAGGGTCTTTTGGCAAGTTCCCCCGATGAACGGGCAGGAGCGAGTGGCTCGCGCCTGCTGCGCCGCGAGGGAGCGGTCTCCAGGTGCATATCCGAAGAACTCAATGATACGGCTAGCCATGAGCAACTTCCTTCATTTGCGATTCATCGGCAGATGCCTGCAAGACCAAATGTTCGCGTAGCACCTGCGCGATTGCGCGGGCCATCAGCACTGGTACGGCATTACCCACCTGTTCGTATTGAGACACGCGCGAGCCCAAGAACTTGTACGAGTCTGGGAACGACTGGAATCTTGCTGCTTCACGTACGGTCAGTGCACGGTCTTGGTCGGGCAAAAAGACGGTGCCCCAATGCGGGTCACACTTTGTCAGTACGGTACCAGATAAGCCATCCGGCTTCAGCCTGCCATATCGCTTTGTATGGTCAGACTTGCGGGCTCGCTGCATACCCTTGGGCAGCAAATCATGTGGGATGTCCCGCCACGAACCACCTGGCTTAACATACTTCATACGCTCGGCGTTTTGCTTGGATAGCTTCGCCGCATAGTGATTGAAAGTAAGCGCCTCCGGGTTTCGCATCATGCGCGAGTAGTCACTATGCGAGGGCACCGTATACCCGACCTCTTCAGACCCCTCGCCCATCCCAATCCGCGGCAGGTCTCCAATTGCTTCCGAAACAGTAACGGCCGGCAGCAGTTTCTCCCTATCAGAGTCGCCAAGCTGGAACGTCATTGTGTTCCCGCCACGAAAGTTCGCGCGGCCTGTGGCAAAGTGAGTCGGGAGAGGGTGCTCGACTTCCGAAAACTTTGAGCCTAGCAGGATTAGCCGCCAACGCTCCTGTGGAACACCATAGTGCGCAGCAAAAAGAATCTTGGCGGAAACGTTGTAGCCGAGCTGGGAAAAAACGCGAACAATCTGGCGGAATACTTTTCCGTCGGCGAGCGAAAGAAGGCCTGGCACATTCTCGAATACAAAGGTCTTCGGCTCAAATTCCTCCAAAAAACGCTCGTAGTGCCTGAAGAGCTTGTTCCGGGGGTCGCTGAGGAACCGTTCAGGTGCGTTGATTGAGAAACCTTGGCACGGCGGGCCTCCCACGAGCACGTCAAGTTCGCCTTTTGCAAGGCCCAGCTTGGCGCGGATTTCTGCCGGGTCTACGTTCTCTACCGAGCGGCAATCGGCAATGGCCTGAGGATGGTTGGCTCCAAAGGTTTCAATCGCCTCCGGCATAACGTCGTTACCATAGAGACAGTGATACCCGGCCTGACGAAACCCCTCGGCAATCCCGCCCGCGCCGCAGAAAAGGTCAATGGAGGTAAGAGCCGGTCCGGCGGGAGGAGCGCCGGCGCCTCCTTCGAGTAGGGTTAGACGTGACTTTGCAGGTTTCTTCGCCATAGTTTTCTCAGAGCAAAGGTTCTTGTATTGGACGTGTACGGGTTCTTCGCAATGCTTCAGCGCGGTCCGGCCTGGGCTTACGGAGCCGCCCGGGCTGATATTGGGTAGCGTCGACTTCGAATCGGGTTATTCCCAGCGTCGTCAGAAATGCGCTAGCACGCTCGAGAGTGAACAGGCGAACGTCGCCGCGGCTCGTCGCGAGCGTTCTGACTGATGAGCCACACTGAACTTCAATCGCATACCCGCCCTGATGCCCGACAGCGCAGGCACCAGCGACGGTTCCGGACATGACCAGTTCGCGCAGCGTTGTTTCCTTTACGGTGGCCGACATACGCGGGGTTTCCTGCCAACAAACCATCGTCGAATGGTACCAACGGATAACGTTATCCAGCAAGAAAAAATCGTTGTTCAATGTCGCTTTATTCTTATACGAAGGACACAAAGTGTTGTTTAGGGCGCTTTATCATCTTGGCTGGGGTGAGAGGACGGTGAGTGGGATGGCCCCTCACCCTGGCGGCACGCGGTAGGGCAGCTAAGGAGTCGGATGGCTTACCTGACGATGTGCCGGCCAGGCCTTGGCTCTATGAAGGCGCGGGGGCTCGCCCACCACCGCCGCGGTGACAGTGATACTCCCCGGTCTTTCAGTTGGTATTGGTAATGGCATCTTAGAGAAAAACTTGATGACGACAGCTTTGCGCATGACCTCGTCGCGGGTGCCAGGCAACAGCGATGCTCGGGACTGTAGCCGGTGGAAGTCTGGTTTTCAAACGACGACGCCAGCCGATATGAAGTCTACGAACACGCCACTACCTCACGCCCCGGCGAGGTCCTCGTTCTTGTTTATCTCGATGTGAAAATGTTTGATGTTGGATTCGACCCAAATGCATTCGAGTGGCGATACAACGAGCACGGCAGCTATGTGAGGTGCTATCGATAGCGCGTACGCACAATGTATGCAAACAACCCAGCCCTTGGTGAATTGCTGGATTAATTTGCCAACTCGAGTACTACATCAGAAGTGCGGCCTCAATCGCTTCGTAGTCGTTTTTTGACCGAAGAACAATAAGGCGCTCCAAATCTGACTCTTGGCATTTGAGTATTGAGAGCTTCTCGGTGACACTGCCGGTGGTCAATGCAATGTTGCCGCGCGCTTTCTCATATCCACTTGCAATGTCTGCACGCGTTGCGACTGGAACTATCAGGAATCGCCGGTATCGGAGTGCGGCGCGGCTTGCATGCAGGCTACCACCGCCCCTGTCAGACTGCGCCATCACCACGGCCTTCGAAAGAGCCGCTTGAATCCTATCTCTTTCTACAAACTGGCCAGAGAACGCGGGTGTCCCGTAGCCATACTCTGATACTAAAAGGCCGCCCTTCTCCACGATGGCGTCAGCAAGAGCAGCATTCGATTTCGGATAGACTGAGTCTAGTCCGTGAGCCATAGCAGCCACCGTCGAGCCATCGTGGTTCAGAGCCTCTTTGTGGGCAACCGAATCAAGACCGAGCGCAAGCCCACTAACTATTTGCCATCCGGCGTTCCCAAAGTACTGAGTGATTCGCCGAGCAGTTTCAATTCCATGCTTCGATGGCTCTCGTGTGCCGATGACCGCAATAGCCTTCGTGGAGAATCGCGCCGGGTCCCCTGCGACATATAGGAGCGCAGGTCTGTCTTCCGTTGCGGCTAGAAGTCGCGGATAGCCCGAGTCCAACGGACTCAAGATGGTGTGACCACGTTCTGACGCTTGCCGAAGGTCATCCTCCGCCGCCTTAACTGCCGTCTCATAGGTCAGGCTTGCAGGCTGCAGCAGCGCGAGTTCAGGGAAGGTTTCAGCCAACTCCTCTAGCTTAACCTGGAAAAACAGCGGTTCCATGGTTAAAGCTTGGAGGGTTTTCCGGCCCACTCCCTTCACCTTGCTCGCAATCAGTACACGAATTGTGTAGTCAGATACAGCCACTATTGGATGTCTTCAGTGTAGTTGCAGGACGGTGTCTGATTGTATCCGGTGCAGCCCCAAAACCGGTTGCCATTCTGCCTGTTGGTACGGCGGACCATGGGTCTGTTGCAGACTCCGCAGAATTTCGGATGCATGTCCTCCGTGTAGGTGCATCGCTCGTCTTCCTCGTCCGCAAAGTACCCGGAGCAGCCCCAGAAATGACTGCCATCGGCCTGATTGCGCCGAAGCCGCATCGGTCGAGTGCATCGCGGGCAGTTTTTGTCATCCTGCTGAACGCTCACCGTTTTCGCAAAAGCCAACCCGGTCACCGAGGCGGCCCCGGCTGTTTCCAGCAGGTCGATTGAGCGCGCGATAGTTGACCCGGTCGTTACTACGTCGTCGATTACGAGAACATGCCGGCCGCGAATGCGCTCGGCCGCACCACCTGCGAGCTGGAGCGCCCGTTTAGCTTCTGCCGCCCGCTGGTCGGCTGAGAGAGTCTTCTGCTTCAGCGCATCGTCGACATACCGCAGCAGCGATGCATCAAAGCTCACCCCGGCGAACTCTGGCCCGGCAGCTTGCTGAACGCGGCGAAGGAAATTCTCCAAGCGCGGGTGGCCACCGGCCTTTCCCGGTACGACAGTGATTAGGTCAAAAGGATGCTCGTTGTGGAACAGATATTCAGGTCCTCGTCGGAGGACGTGCAACACAACGTCGACCCAATACGGCTGAAGCTCAAACTGCGGGATACTCTCTTTGCGCACGATGTCTTGTGATAGCGCATGCGCCTCGTGGAGCGAGGCCGTAACCACTGCCTTCTGGCTGTAGTAGCGGCCGAGACACAGAATCCGCAGTTGTTCGCCAACGGTTACCACATTGCCGGAGAGGTCGAGAGGCAGGAAATAGGTCGCACCACGGTGGAAATTAATAGACTGATGCTCCGCAGCGCGCTCCGCAAATAATCGGAAGTCGCTTGGGTCATCAAAGTAGTCAATCAGGTCTCGCGACGACAAGGCTGCCGCTGGCGCCGTCGAGACGGTTTCGCGCGACGCCCAGGTTGGAACGATGGGCGTAACCCCAGCGTTGTACGCGGCGATGATGTCGATGTACTCGTCACCGACATAAAGAACGTGGGGGCCCGACTCCTCACCAAGCTGCTCGAGCGCAAGCAAGATTCCATCAGGCGCCGGCTTTGGCTCCTTGCCAGCGCGCTTAACGTCGGAGTAAGTAACAACCACGTCAAAGTCGTTCCGCATCTCCAAATGGGCAAGAATGCGGTCGATGTAGCCTCGTCCTGCATTGGACACAATCCCGAGCAGGACACCTCGCTCCTTCAGCTCCCTAATAAGCTCCGGAACGGGACGATACGGCGCGACCTGGGCCATCGTCTCCGGTGTGAGCAAATCGTATTCGATAGACTCCCGTATCTCCCGGACCGACCGCGTTTTCACCAAAGTACTGTCGAAATCGAACAAAACAACGTTGGCCATCTTGGTCTCCACGCGTGGTGTAGTTCTCGAATTTCTGAATTGAACGGCACGCCGTCTGCACGGCCTTATGTCAACAGCGATGTCAACGCGGCTTGGCTTACGAAATTGGTGGCACCGGGAAACGGACTGGACGACCCGATGAAGTCCGAGGCTTGCACTGGAGCGAATGGGTCAGTCTTCAGCTCAATTTGATAGGCACTAAGCTGGTTTCCAAACTTGCCCAAAGCGATACCGGTAACCGACGCGGCTCCCGCCTTACGCAGGAAGGCTGCGGCCACACCGAAGGAAACGCCATACGTTGTGCAGTCATCGACCACCACCACGTTCTTCCCGCGAAGCTTACTAGCGTAGAACGGATTCAAGTGAATGGTTGTGACCTGCCCCGTCGGGTCCCGCCTATCTCCACTGAAGCTGCCACTGGACCGTTTGGCCGAAGGAGTATGTCGAATGAACAGAGGCTGACCGCGCTCCGCATTTCGAACGCGCGAAGCCGTCGTGCGCAGTCGATGGGTGAAGTCGCTAAGCGTCTCGTTGTCAGAGTTGTCGCTGCTGGATGATGGATAGACGCCCCAGAGGAGGTCTGGGACGCCACCGGCCCCCATAAACAACATAGACCGTGCGGTCACTGCGAGCAGCGCATTCAGGTGAACGCCTCCGTTTTTGACAGTCTGTTTGATTTTTCCTGCAAAAACCTGCTGGTCGATTCCCTTGCCCATCTGCGACAGGTCCGCCAGGACGTGCACGCTGTAGCCCGGTGTGTTGCCTTGGTACCACCATTGCCCCTGCCATCCCGCAGTCAACGCGATGACTTGTGCAAGCTCAGTAGGATTCGCGGCTCGAATGCCCAAATCTGCAACGTACTTATTGTTTGACCACCCAGCGCCAATCACCACCGCATGACCGTTCTTCGCCATCTGGATGTCTTCCAGCTTCGAGGCGAGAACCAGCACGTCGTGATTTTGCAAATTGAAGTGCTTAGCATTATGCGAGACCACCCCTCCATCTTGTCTCCTGGGGCTGCGAAGGAATTGAACCGCAGTGTCCGCAAACGCTTGCTTGAACCAAACCGGCTCCGTGTGGTTCGACAAAAGTGCGACCGGGTTTCCCGCCGCCGCGAAGTCAGCCAGCACTTTGACAATAGCCGGGTGGGGCGCCCCCGAGACCAAAACAGAGTCGGGAGATGTCAGCAGCATTTGCATATAGAGGTCTCGCTCTATTGAGTGAACGCGCGGAGCCACGTCGAGTCGTTGCAGCCAACGACTCGACGCATCGTCTCAGCAATTGGTTCAATTTGTAAAAAGATGGGTGAGTGCGGGAGCGCAGCGATGTCTCCCGTAGCCGAATCCCAGCGCTAAATCTTTTGGTTCCCGACCGCCCCGTTTTGTTTTGTCCGCATGCCAACCACTCATAAATATGAGCTATCAACGCAAAGGACCCATAAATTTCTCAACTTATGGGTCCCAGATTCTCAGGTTATGCGTCTATCTACAACCGGTATCAAACGTCAATATTCCGCGCCACCAACGCATTGGACTCAATAAAGTTCCTCCGCGGCTCCACCTCATCCCCCATCAGCGTGGTGAAAATCTGATCCGCCGCAATAGCATCCTCAATCTGCACCTTCAGCAGTCGCCGCTGCGTAACGTCCAGCGTCGTCTCAAACAACTGCTCAGGGTTCATCTCCCCAAGACCCTTATAGCGCTGACGCGACACCCCACGTTCGGCTTCAGACAGCAACCACTGCATCGCCCCATGGAAGTCATTGACAGTCTGATCCCTCAGCTTGTCCCCTTCCCCGCGCTGCACCTTGGTTCCCTCAGGCGTCAGCCCCTGGAACGTCTTGGCCGCATTGGCCAGCGCCGCGTAATCCGCCCCGTGGACAAAGTCCGCATCCAGGTGCGACAGCCGCACGTTGCCATGATGACGACGCGCAATCATCAGCCGATGCTTGTCCGTCTTCTCATCAAACTGGGCATACACATCCGCCGTGCCATCGTCATTGACCGCGGCGCCAATCAACGTCTTGGCATGCATCTCCGCCAGCTTGGTCTTCAGCGCCACGGCCGAAGCCTCAGCCGCCGGCGCGCTGTCCAGGTCCAGCGTCACGCCATCAGCAATCGCGCGCAGCGCATCCTGATCCACGATGCGTGACAGACGGCCGATCACGCCTTCCGTCAGCTGGTACTGCCGCGCCAGCTCGGTCAGCGCATCGCCATTGATCTCCGTGCCATCCGGGCGCACCAGCACGGCCTTTTCCATGGCCAGCTTGAGCAGGTAGGCGTTGAGCTCGACGTCGTCCTTGATGTAGCGCTCTTCCTTGCCGTGCTTGATCTTGTAGAGCGGCGGCTGGGCGATGTACACGTAGCCGCGCTCGATGATGTCGGGCATCTGGCGGTAGAAGAACGTCAGCAGCAGCGTGCGGATGTGCGAGCCGTCCACGTCCGCGTCAGTCATGATGATGATGCGGTGGTAGCGCAGCTTTTCCAGGTTGTAGTCGTCCTTGCCGATGCCGGTGCCCAGCGCGGTGATGAGCGTGAGCACTTCCTGGCTGGAGAGCATCTTGTCGAAGCGCGCGCGCTCGACGTTCAGGATCTTGCCCTTGAGCGGCAGGATGGCCTGGAACTTACGGTCGCGGCCCTGCTTGGCGGAGCCGCCTGCGGAGTCACCCTCCACCAGGAAGAGTTCGGACTGGGCCGGGTCTTTTTCCTGGCAGTCGGCCAGCTTGCCGGGCAGGCCCATGCCGTCCATGACGCCCTTGCGGCGGGTCATTTCGCGGGCCTTGCGGGCGGCTTCGCGCGCGCGGGCCGCGTCGACGATCTTGCCGCAGATGGTCTTGGCGTCGTTGGGCGTTTCCAGCAGGAAGTCGGTCAGCGCCTTGCTGACCAGCTCTTCCACGGGCAGGCGCACTTCGGACGAGACCAGCTTGTCCTTGGTCTGCGAGCTGAACTTGGGCTCGGGCACCTTGACGGACAGCACGCAGGCCAGGCCTTCGCGCATGTCGTCGCCGGTGGTTTCCACCTTGGCTTTCTTGGCGACTTCGTTTTCTTCGATGTACTTGTTGATGACGCGCGTCATCGCGGCGCGCAGGCCGGTCAGGTGGGTGCCGCCGTCACGCTGCGGAATGTTGTTGGTGAAGCAGAGCACCTGCTCGTTGTAGCCGTCGTTCCACTGCATGGCCACTTCCACGCCGATGCCGTCTTTCTCGGTGTTGGCGTAGAAGATGTTCGGGTGCAGGACGGTCTTGGAGCGGTTGATGTATTCGACAAAGCCCTTCACGCCGCCGGAGAAAGCGAAGTCTTCTTCCTTGCCGGTGCGCTGGTCGACCAGCTTGATGTGGACGCCGTTGTTCAGGAACGAGAGTTCGCGGATCCGCTTGGAGAGGATCTCGTAGTGGAACTCGACGTTGGTGAAGATTTCCTCGTCCGCCAGGAAGTGGACTTCGGTGCCGCGCTTGTCGGTGGCACCGATGATCTTCATCGGCGAGACTTCCACGGGCTGGCCGTCCGGGCCGGTCACGGTCTCGACGATGCGGTTCTGCACATCGCCCTTGGCGAATTCGATCAGGTGGACCTGGCCGTCACGGCGCACGGTCAGGCGCAGCCACTTGGACAGCGCGTTCACGCAAGACACGCCCACGCCGTGCAGGCCGCCGGACACCTTGTAGCTGTTCTGGTTGAACTTGCCGCCGGCGTGCAGCTCGGTCATGGCGATTTCCGCCGCGCTGCGCTTGGGTTCGTGCTTGTCGTCGAACTTGACCAGGGGCGGGATGCCGCGGCCGTTGTCGACGATGGAGATCGAGTTGTCGCTGTGGATGGTGACCTGGATCTCGGTGCAGTAGCCGGCCAGCGCTTCGTCGATGGAGTTGTCCAGCACCTCGAACACCAGGTGGTGCAGGCCGGTGCCGTCGGAGGTGTCGCCGATGTACATGCCCGGGCGCTTGCGTACCGCCTCCAGGCCTTCCAGGATCTGGATCGACGAGGCTCCGTAGGTGTTTTCCTGTTGTGGTGCTTGCGCTTGGGTCATGTTTTCCTACTCACGGCAAATACGGAAACCGGCCATGTCGGCAAATTTGCCAGGCCTGGGGCTTCCGCAAGGCGGTTACTAAAAACGGCAAAAGGGGCGGACCACTTTCGATCCTGCCCCCGCTGCGAGAAGACTGCCCGTAATGATTCGGGTGTCGGTGCGTGCCGTTTGCTGCTCCGGTATGTCGTTGTCTGCGTGTCCTGTTACCGGAACATCAGATGCGCATCGGCATGACGACGTACTTGAAGTTGTCGTCATCCGGCACGGTGATCAGCGCGCTCGAATTCGAGTCGCCGAGGCTGACCTGCACTTGCTCGCTCTTCAGGTTGGCGAGTACGTCGAGCAGGTAGGTCACGTTGAAGCCGATGTCGAGCGCGTCGCCCGAGTAATCGAGTTCCAGCTCTTCCTGCGCCTCTTCCTGGTCGGCGTTGGTGGAGCTGATCTTCATCATGTGCGTGTCCAGGATGCAGCGCACACCCTTGAACTTGTCGGTCGTCAGGATGGCGGTGCGTTGCAGCGCCTGCTGCAGCCTGACGCGGTCAATCGCGAAGGCGTTCTTGTAGCCCTTGGGAATGACGCGCTGGAAGTCGGGGAACTTGCCTTCCACCAGCTTGGAGATCAGCTCGATATTGGCGAAGCTGAACTTGACCTGGTTGGCGGCCAGCTGCACCTGCACGGGGTCGTCGTTGTCTTCGAGCAGGCGTTGCAGTTCCAGGATGGTCTTGCGCGGGATGATGACTTCCTGGCGCGAGCCCACACCGGCGGCTTCGTTTTCCAGCTCCACGCCGCAGTAGGCCAGGCGGTGGCCGTCCGTGGCGACTGCCATGACCTTCTTGCCGTCGACGACAAGCAGCATGCCGTTCAGGTAGTAACGGATGTCTTGCTGCGCCATGGCGAAGTGGACCATCGCCAGCAGGTGCTTGAAGGTCTTCTGCGGCAGCGAGACGCTGGCGTTGTATTCGGTGGCTTCGGCAACCGTCGGGAATTCTTCGGCGGCCAGCGTCTGCAGTGCGAAGCGGCTCTTGCCGGATTGCACGGTCATGCGCTTATCGTTGAGCGACAGGGCGACGTCGCCGTCGGGCATGGCGCGCAGGATGTCGAGCAGCTTGCGTGCGGCCACGGTGGTGGCCACGCTGTCATTGCCCACGCCGCATTCGGCGTGCGTGGTGATCTGGATCTCGATGTCGGTCGAGAGGAAGGATACGTTCGAGCCGGACTTGCGAATCAGCAGGTTGGCCAGGATCGGGAGGGTGTGGCGGCGCTCCACGATGCCGCTCACGATTTGCAGCGGACGCAGCAGATTGTCTCGCGAGGTTTTGACCAATTGCATTGAATTTATCCTTCGTCGTTTGTCGTCGGCGACCGCAAACTCCAGGCAACTCCAATTCACTTAGAAATCAAGGAGTTAATGTGCCATTGTACCAAGGATAAGCCGCTGCGGTGAAGCGGGGCGAAACCGTCGGAAGTAGGGACTGTGCAAAAAAGCCACGATGCCCGCCCGGCACTTTTTCGCCGGACTTTCCGCGTTTCGTCCCGACTCACCGCAAAGCCTTATCTGTGGCCATTACTGCACACGACTTGCGGCGGAGCCGATGTTGTTTAACAGGCGCCCCAAGGCCATCCCTGTGACGCCTGACCTACAGTATGCCAGCCTCGAAAGGCCGGCCTTTGAAAATCCAGCCGCCCCGGTTTTCCGGGCCGGCGTCCAACCAAACTCAACCCTTCAGCGTCTGTTCCAGCACGTGCAGTTCGTGGTTGAGCTGCGCGTCCTTGCTGCGCTCGTCGGCGATCTTGCGCACCGCGTGCAGCACGGTGGTGTGATCGCGCCCGCCGAAGAGCTCGCCGATCTCGGGCAGGCTCTTCTGCGTGAGCTCCTTGGCCAGGTACATCGCGATCTGGCGCGGCCTTGCAATGTTCGCAGGCCGCTTCTTCGAGTACATGTCGGCGACCTTGATGTTGTAGAAGTCCGCGCAGGTCTTCTGGATGTTCTCCACCGAGATCTGGCGGTTCTGCACCGTCAGCAGGTCCTTCAGCGCCTCGCGCGTCACCTCGATGGTGATGTCGCGGCCGTGGAAGTTCGAGAACGCCAGGATCTTGCGCAGCGCGCCTTCGAGCTCGCGCACGTTGGAGCGCAGGTGCTTGGCGACGAAGAACGCGACTTCCTCTGGCACGGCCACGTTCTCGGCGGCGGCCTTCTTCATCAGAATCGCCACGCGCATTTCCAGCTCGGGCGGCTCGATGGCCACGGTCAGGCCGGAGTCGAAACGCGAGATCAGGCGATCGTCGATGCCGGTGATCTCCTTCGGGTACGTATCGCTGGTGATGATCACCTGCGCCCGGTTGGCGATCAGTGCCTCGAACGCGTAGAAAAATTCTTCCTGCGTGCGGTTCTTGCCGGAGAAGAACTGGATATCGTCGATCAGCAGCAGGTCGAGCGAGTGGTAATAGCGCTTGAACTCGTCGAACGCCTTGCGCTGGTAAGCCTTCACCACGTCGGACACGTACTGTTCGGCGTGGATGTAGCGGATGCGCGCGCGCGGGTTCTCCAGCAGCATGAAATTGCCGATGGCGTGGATCAAGTGCGTCTTACCCAGGCCCACGCCGCCATAGAGATACAGCGGGTTGTAGGACTTGCCCGGGTTGTTGGCCACTTGAATAGCAGCAGCACGCGCGAGCTGGTTGGCCTTACCGGTGACGAAGTTGTCGAACGTCAGGATCGGGTTCAGGCGCGAGCGCTCGTGCAC